>NZ_CP049257.1:2560170-3840255 GCF_011046535.1 Nocardioides anomalus
GCGCTCCCCGAAGTGGTTGGCCAGGTCGCTCAACGCTCGCTCAGCTCACACCTGCTCGCGCGACTCCACCGCGGCGACGACGCGCGCGATCGCGTCCTCCACCGACACGCCGTTGTCCTGGTGGCCGTCGCGGTAGCGGAACGAGACCGCACCGGCGGCCACGTCGTCGTCTCCCGCGATCATCATGAACGGCACCTTCTGGAGCTGGGCGTTGCGGATCTTCTTCTGCATCCGGTCGTCGGACTCGTCGACCTCGACGCGGATCCCGGCCTTCTGCAGTTGCCGCGCGACGTCGTACAGGTAGTCAACGTGCCGCTCGGCGATCGGGATGCCCTGGACCTGCACCGGCGCCAGCCAGGGCGGGAACGCTCCGGCGTAGTGCTCGACCAGGACACCCAGGAACCGCTCGATGGAGCCGAACTTCGCGGAGTGGATCATCACCGGCTGCTGGCGGGTGCCGTCGGCGGCCTGGTACTCCAGGTCGAAGCCCTTGGGCTGGTTGAAGTCGTACTGGATGGTCGAGAGCTGCCAGGTCCGGCCGATCGCGTCGCGCGCCTGCACCGAGATCTTGGGGCCGTAGAACGCCGCCCCACCGGGGTCGGCGACCAGCTCGAGCCCGGACTCCTCGGCCGCCTGCTGGAGCACCGCGGTGGCGGTGGCCCAGTCCTCGTCGGTGCCGACGAACTTGTCCGGCTTGGAGTCGTCGCGGGTGGAGAGCTCGAGGTAGAAGTCGTCGATCCCGAAGTCGCGCAGCAGGCTGAGGCAGAAGTCCAGCAGGTGCTTGATCTCGGCGTCGGCCTGCTCCGGGGTGATGTAGGAGTGCGAGTCGTCCTGGGTCATGCCGCGCACCCGGGTCAGGCCGTGGACCACGCCGGACTTCTCGTAGCGGTAGACGCCGCCGAACTCGAACAGCCGCAGCGGCAGCTCGCGGTAGGACCGTCCGCGCGAGCGGAAGATCAGGTTGTGCATGGGGCAGTTCATGGCCTTGAGGTAGTAGTTCGCGCCCTCGAGCTCCATGGGCGGGAACATCCCGTCGGCGTAGTACGGCAGGTGCCCGGAGAGGTGGAAGGTCCCCTCCTTGCTGATGTGCGGGGTCCCGACGTACTGGAACCCCTCCTCGATGTGCCGGCGGCGGACGTAGTCCTCCATCTCCCGCTTGATGACCCCGCCCTTGGGGTGGAAGACCGCGAGGCCGGAGCCGAGCTCGTCGGGGAAGGAGTAGAGGTCGAGGTCGCGGCCGAGCTTGCGGTGGTCGCGCTTCTCGGCCTCCTCGAGCCGGTGCAGGTGCTCCTCCAGCGCCTCCTTGGACTCCCACGCGGTGCCGTAGATGCGCTGCAGCTGCTTGTTCTTCTCGTCGCCGCGCCAGTACGCCGCCGCGGTGCGCATCAGCCTGAACGCGGGGATCCGCTTGGTGGTCGGCAGGTGCGGGCCGCGGCACAGGTCGCTCCACGCGACCTCGCCGTCGCGACGGACGTTGTCGTAGATGGTGAGCTCGCCGGCGCCGACCTCGACGCTCGCGCCCTCGGCCGCGTCGTCGCTCTTGCCCGAGCCCTTGAGGCCGATGAGCTCGATCTTGTAGGGCTCGTCCTTCAGCTCGTCCAGCGCGTCGGCGTCGGTGGTGACGCGCCGGGAGAACCGCTGGCCCTCCTTGATGATCTTGCGCATCCGGGTCTCGATCTTCTCGAGGTCCTCGGGCACGAACGGGGTCGGCACGTCGAAGTCGTAGTAGAAGCCGTCGCGCACCGGCGGGCCGATGCCGAGCTTGGCCTCCGGGAAGAGGTCCTGGACCGCCTGGGCCATCACGTGGGCGGCCGAGTGGCGCAGGATGTCGTGGCCGTCGGCGCTGTCGATCGCCACGCCCTCGACCTCGTCGCCGTCCTGGAGCTCGTAGGCGAGGTCCTTGAGCGCGCCGTTGACGCGGGCGGCGATGACGTCCGGCTGGTCCTGGAACGGCTCCCAGGCCTTGGTGCCCGTCGTGACCTGCCGCTCCTCACGCTGACCTGCGTGGACGAGGGCGATCTTCAGCTCGGACATGGGGCGATCGTAACGACGGGCCCGCGGGCGCCGCGCCCCGGTTTCCCCGGGGCGCGGCGCTCACGTCCGGCCGGGCTACCGCCTCGGCGCGCTGCGCGAGTCCGCGGGGTCGGCGCCGAGCCGGACCTCGCGACCGTCGCTCACGCCACCGCCGTCGGTGTCGTAGTTCAGCGGGTCGGTGCGGTGCCGGTCGTAGGCCTTGTTGCGCGAGCCCTTGATCTCCTCGCGGTCGGTGAGGCCGTCGTGGTCGGAGTCCTTGACCGCCGGGTTGCTGAACAGCCGCCGCAGGGTCACGACGCCCTTCGTGGTGCGCACCTGCTGGTGGATCCGCTTGCCCTTGACCTCCTTGCCGTCCGCGAGCCCGTCGCCGTCGGTGTCCTTGCCGCACGGGTTGGTCCGCACGACGCCGATGACCTGGGTCTGGTGGTGGCGCAGCTTGACCCGGCGGTTGATCCGGAAGCCGTTCCACTCCGTGGCGTCGAGCAGCCTGTCGTGGTCGGTGTCCGGGCTCAGCGGGTCGGTCCGGCACGTCGTGCCGGCCAGGCCGAGGACCTCCTGGCCGTCGCTGAGCCCGTCGCCGTCGGTGTCCGCCTTGGCCGGGTCCGTGCCCAGCTGCTGCTCGCGCGTGGTGGACAGGCCGTCGCCGTCCGGGTCGCCCGGCGTACCGGGACCACCTGGGCCGCCGGGGACCGACGGCAGGTCGTCGGCCGCGTCGAGCGGGTCGGAGTGCCGGCCCACCTCGGTGCCGTCGGGCACGCCGCCGCCGTCGGTGTCCGCCTTCTTCGGGTCGGTGCCGTAGGCGTGCACCTCGGCGCCGTCGAGCAGCCCGTCGTCGTCGGTGTCCGCGTCGTGCGGGTCGGTGCCGAGCGTGGCCTCCTCGCCGTCGGTGAGGCCGTCCTGGTCGGCGTCGGCCAGGCCGGCGACGTCGTCGGCCGGGTTCAGCGGGTCGGTCCCGTTGAGGACCTCGGCGCCGTCGCCCACGCCGCCGTTGTCGGTGTCGGTGTCCAGCGGGTCGGTGCCACGGGTGACCTCGTCGCCGTCGTCGAGGCCGTCACCGTCGGTGTCGGCCTTGAGGGGGTCGGTGTGCCGCACGTTGACCTCGTTGCCGTCCGTCAGGCCGTCGCCGTCGGTGTCCGCGACCTTCGGGTCGGTGTGCGACGTGCCGATCTCGACCCCGTCGGACAGCCCGTCGCCGTCGGTGTCGGCCTTCTTCGGGTCGGTGCCGTAGGTGTGCACCTCGGCGCCGTCCTTGACGCCGTCGCCGTCGGTGTCGGGGTTGTTGGGGTTGGTCCCGGCCGCCTGCTCCTCGGCGTTGGTCAGGCCGTCGCCGTCCGGGTCGTCGCTGGTGGGGACCGAGCAGTCCACGCCGCCCGCGGGCGCCTGGGCCGAGACCGCCATCGGCGCCGTGCCGAGGCTGACCGTGGCCAGCGGCAGCGCGCTCGGGCCGACCCGCAGCTCGACGCGCAGCAGGTCGTCCAGCGTGGCCTGGCCGAGCGCGCCCTGGGAGGCGTTGGTCGGCGTGAAGGCGGTGATCCTCAGGCTGATGTCGAGCAGCGGGTTGCTGGGCAGCACGACCGGGACCGTGACCGGCTGGCCGTTGAGCGGGATCGGCACCGTCTGGGGTCCGACCACCGCGGTGATCGTCGGCGGGTCGACCAGCTGCACGGTGCCCGTCGTGCCGTTCGAGGTCGCCCGCAGCGTGACCGGGTCCGAGACGTGCACCTGCACCTGGCCGCCGAGCAGCCGGAGGTCGCCGACGGTCGTCGTCGCGGTCGAGACCACGTCGCTGCGACCGTCCTGGCGGTCCACCAGCTCGGTCGTCGCGGTGGTCGCCGAGGCGCCGACGTGGGCCAGGTACGGCACCCCCGGCAGGCCGTCGCCGACGGCCGCCGTGGCCAGGGTCGTGGTGCTCCTGGAGACGAGTCGGCGGCCGCCGACGGACGGTACGCACGGCGTACCGTCCGCCGCGACCACCGAGCCACTGGTCAACCCCACATCAGCCAGCGGGCCCAGTGGTACGTCGACCAGCTCGCGGCTCAGCGGACCCGACGTCGGCGGCGCCGCGGTCTGCACCGAGTCGACCGGCAACCGGTTGCCGAGCAGGTCGAGGTCGAGGTTGGCCGACTGCGCCGTCGCGCGGGTCGCGCTGGCGCCGTCGGCGGTCGCCTGCGCGTGCCCGACCCTGAGGGTCGTCAGCGTGCCGGCGTTGGGCAGCAGGCTCGGCAGGACCTGGACCTTCGCGAGGTCGAGCAGGTCGCCGTGAGCACTGGCGGTGTAGCCCTGGGAGGGAGGAGCCGCGGGCGCCGCCGACGCCGACTGGCCGGGCAGCAGCCAGGCCGTCGTGAGGGCGCACGCGACGGCGAGGGGGAGGGAACGTCGCATGGTGGAGTTGTCCTTGTGGGGTTGGGATTCCGGTCCGAGGACGCCCCCCAGGGCTCCGCGCGCGAGCCCCGTGCCCCGCTTCGTGCTCGCCCAGCGAAACACGGTCGTCGCCGTGCTCGTCGCGGGAAATGCAGAAAGCCACCCGAGTGGGTGGCTGTCTGATGCTGCTGGTCTTGCTGGTCTTGCTGGTGGGCGATACTGGGTTCGAACCAGTGACCTCTTCGGTGTGAACGAAGCGCGCTACCACTGCGCCAATCGCCCCGGCGACGAGCGACTCTAGTGCATCACCCGAGGTGCTCCAGCATCGCCGCCTCGCGCTCGGCCCAGGCCCGCGCCGCGGCCTGGGTGACCGGGCCCGGCACCGGCAGCGCGCGGCCGTCCCAGTGGCTCACCGGCTGCACGTCTCGCGTGGTGCTGACGAGGAAGACCTCGCTCGCCTCGCGCTGGATCCGCGCGAGCGGCTCGTCGACCTCGCCCCCGCCGTACCACTCGAGCAGCAGGGCCCGCGTCACCCCGGCCAGGCACCCGCTGGCCAGGGACGGCGTCCGCAGCTCGCCGTCGAGCACGTAGAAGACGTTGGACCCCGTCCCCTCGCACAGGTCGCCCGCGAGGTTGGCCATCACCGCCTCCTCCGCGCCCTGCTCCTGGGCGTGGGCGAGCATGACGACGTTCTCGGCGTACGACGTGGTCTTGAGCCCGGCCAGCGCCCCCCGCTCGTTGCGCGGCCACGGGGCCGTCGCCACCCGCACCCGCTCCGCCGCGGGCGGCAGGGGCGCCGCCACGACCACCAGCGTCGGCTCCCCGTCGCCCCGCCCGGAGCCCAGCGGTGCCGGACCCGCCGTGTAGGTGATCCGGATCCGGCTGAGCGCCTCCCCCGGCTCCAGCACCGCCGCCACCGCCCGGCGCACCACGTCCAGGTCCGGCTCCGGCAGGCCCAGCCCGACGGCCGAGCGCGCCAGCCGCTCGAGGTGCAGGCCCAGCGCGAACGGCCGCCCGCCGACCGCCTTGACCGCCTCGAACACGCCGTCCCCGACCGTGAACCCGTGGTCGCTCACCGCCACCGCCGGCCCCGTCGGATCCGCCACCACCGAGCCGCCCACCCACACCCGCACCACCGCATCGTGGCACGCCAGGACCCCGCGAAGTTTGTCTGCCCGACACCATCGGCTACTGTTCTCACGCACTCGAGGACGGGCAACCGGACTCGGAAGCAGGCGGACGTAGCTCAGTTGGTAGAGCGCAACCTTGCCAAGGTTGAGGTCGCGAGTTCGAGCCTCGTCGTCCGCTCGGAGAGGGTCTCGGCAGACCCATCCAAGATGGTGGGTTGGCCGAGAGGCGAGGCAACGGACTGCAAATCCGTCTACACGGGTTCAAATCCCGTACCCACCTCGCACGACAACTCCATCCCGGGCGATTGGCGCAGTGGTAGCGCGCTTCCTTGACACGGAAGAGGTCACTGGTTCAAACCCAGTATCGCCCACCAGCTGTTTCCCGCAGGTCAGGCCTCGCTTCCGCTCTCCGCGGAGGCGGGGCCTTCTGTCGCTCGGAAGGTCGGTACGCCCGGCGTGTCCCCGACACAGGCTGAGGCGAGCGACGACACACCCTGAGTACCGCTGACCACAGGCTCGGGCCGCACCCGAGACGTCGTCGAGACCCGACGCGACGGGTAGAGGTGGCACAGGCGCCAGTGCAGACGATCCCAGCCGACACGAGTCAGTGCCGAGCCTGGCGCCGTCTGCCTCAGGTGACGGCACCTCGTCAGCTACCCCGCCGAGGAACTGGACCACAAGGGCTGGCCCATCGAGGCGATGCCGTTGGTCAGCAACGCATCGACGTCGAGGCGCGACCGGCCAGAGGTAGCGACGTTGACCACTGAGATGGTGTGCGGCACGGCCGCGGTGACGCTGCCGGTCCACGTGACGCTGCGGTGCAACTTGGTCGACGACCCGGTGTCGATGAAGGCCACCTGGACTCCGTCGACGAGGATGCGGGCCTTCCCACGGTCCGGTGCCCGCTCCATGACCAGTGCGAGCGGGGTGGTCGTGGCCGGTTTCTCCGGGGTGAGGCCGGCGGGGAGGTGGAAGTCCAGGCGGGCGCCCTTGGCGCTGGACTTGAGGGTGGTGCCGGCCGACCAGCATGCGCAGCTCGAGGTCGACCAGGCGCCAGTGGTGGTGGGCGGGGTGAGGTTGCCGTAGCCGTAGGAGCGGCCGTCCTGTTGGAAGACGACCGGCTGGAGGTCGATGTAGGCGGTGGAGATGTTGCCGGCACAGTCGCGGGCCCGGACGTCGATGCCGTTGAACTTGAGTGACCCTCCGCCCTCTTGGTCGTCGTAGTCGCTCACGTCTCGCGTCAGGCGTGTCTGACGACTCCACGGAGTCCAGTCGGTGGCGTACTCCTCGAACACCTCGCGTGTGCTGTAGCCGCAGATGCGCGAGGGGTCGCTGGCCGACCACTGCGCCAGCATGGTGAGCTCGGTGCTGGTCGGGTCGCCGTACCGGTCGAGCTCGGTGGCGCTGATCTGAGACTTGGGCACGAACGCGCCGCGGGCGGGCGCGGTGAGCGCCGGGGGCGTGGTGTCCGCGGTCGCTGCGGCCGTGGCGGGTGCGCTGAGAGCGACGAGTGCGGCTCCGATGACCGCCGCGGTGGCGGACACGGACGTCAGCGCTGTGCGACGCGCCATGTGATCTCCCCGGTAGCTCGGTGGAGAACAACCCTGCAACGCGGTCTTGACGCGCGTCATCTCCTAGATCCGGTATGCACCGACCGACGACCTTGCGTCGAGACCAGCGTCGAGCGCCCGTGGCTGTCGCCGACGGAGCGGCACGTGGGTTCGACCCGATCCCCCGATCAGCCGATCCCAAGGCCGCCCCGCCGGCCCCAGAGCGGAAAGTGTCCCACGGTGTGTTCACGTTCCGTACATCTCACGGGGTGAGGTTGGCGACAGCGTGGTGAGCGACGATCGAGCGAACCCGGACGTAGCGTCGAGGTTGAGGTCGTGTCGCCGCTTCGATCCCCCAGGCGGCGGCGCGGCCGCCCGTTCAGTGAGGCGAGCGCCCGAGCACGCACGGACCCCGGGCCGTGGCGTGGTTGCTCGTCAGGGGTGGTCGCTTCCGCCGACCTCGGGTGACCTCCCAGCCCCGTCGATGACGGGCCGGCTGTCGGCAGCCGGCGCCAGCGGCCACGAACATGACCACCACGCAACGGTCGTCGCGCCGACACACGCCCTGCGTACGCCCGGAGCACTGACCAGCTCTGAACCGCAGGTCAGGAGCGTTTCACCCCCGGCTCTCGTCCTGGAGGACCTGCACGCTTGCCGGGCGAGTCCCGGGCAGTCCGACCGCCGTCGACCCGATCGTCGTCCAGAACACCGGACGCGGCTGCGCCATCCGGTGGGCCGTCGGCGGGCCGGCGGCGCCTCCCGACTCGACGCCCCCCGGCCACCCAGCCGAGCGGCGACGACGTCCCACGGCTACTCGGCCGGTCGCCCTTGTCGAACTGCGGGCCGCGCGCCCATCCCGACCGACCTCCCTGATCCTGGGGAAACCGCAACCGGGCGTCCCAGCCCACCCCACGACGCGTCCTACGGTGGCCAGGACGCGCCCCTCCGGGTGTCGGCCCCGGGGGGTTCTTCGTGGGGCGGGAGGGGTGCGTCTACCACCTCGCCGACCGGTGGGCGGCTGCGCGTACAGGGCGTCCGCAACCGGCCGCGGCGCGGCCGGGTCGGCCGGCGGTGACGAGGGGCCGGCGGAGCACCGGAACTCGGCTCGATCCCCCGATCAGCCGACCCCCAGGCCGCCCCACCGGCCCTCGTGGCAAAGGATGACACGGCGGTGTCTGCCGCCACCCACCTCGTCGGACGAGCCTCGCTCGCGCAGCGGCGAGCGAGCATGGATTCAACCTCGACGTAGTGTCGAGATCAGGCCGCGTCACCGCTTCGATCCCCCAGGCGGTGCCGCGGCCACTCCGGGTGACGGAGATCCACCGTGGCGTGAGCAGGGTGGTGACGACCGTCTCCTAGGTGGCCGGAGGCGACCAAAGGGCGCAGTTCCGCACGACCGGTGCGGACTTGAAGTAGACCTTCGGCGTCTGCGCGATGAGGGTGCCGGTAGGGGTCTTGAGCGTGGCGTACCCGACCCAGCGGTGAGCCTTGCCGTCGGGCGCGCACGTGCCGGCGTACGTCGTCCCCGAGCCGGCCGGACCGGTCCCTGCAGAGCCTGCCCAGCCGCTGGGAGTCACGTCGCGGTCGCGGAACTTGACGGTGACGCGGGTGGTTTCGCAGGTGGTGTAGGTCGCCGGGAAGACGATGAACCCGCCCGGGTCCTGGAACGGCTTGCCCATGGCGATGGACGGCGTACAGGGCTCCGCTGCCTGCGCGGACGCCGCTGTGCTGACGACGACCGGCGTGGTGGCCAGTGCGACGACGACAGCCGCGATCAGGCTTCTCTTCATGGCTGCTCCCGTGGTGGACGCGAGACGACGAAAGGTTCTCGGCCACGAACGTAGGAGTCCTGGAACCTACCGGTCAGCCCCAGAATCGGGGACACGCAGACGCGGGCGACGGCTCCACGAGCGAGTCGGGCGCGCCGGCACCTCGCGTGGTCCGCCGAGTGACTCGGCTGTGCCACGATCGCGGCGTGCCGGTGAACGAGGAGGGCCCGGGGATCGGCGTGTGGATCGCGCTGGGCCTGGGGGTGCTCGCGGGCGCGGTCCTGGGCTGGCCGGTCGCCGGGTGGGCGGGCGCGCTCGTCACCTTCCTGGTCGTCTCGGTGGTCGGCGCGCTGCTGCTGTCCTGACCAGCGCTCCTCAGCGCCGCGAGAGCGCGCGGAAGACGGCGCGCAGCACGAACGGCAGGAGGATGCGGATCCCCCACCGGACCGCGGTGCGCCCGGCGGTCGAGGCGGCGCTCGGCGACGAGGAGGCGACCGGGACCGGCTCGCTCGCACCCGGCCCGTAGGGCACCGACGGAGGCGGCGACAGAGGAGGAGGCGCCTCGGGCTGGCTCATGGGCAGCAGTGTGCCGCACGCACCCGACCCCTCGCCCGCAGCGCGGGCGAGGGGCCGGTCTCGTGGGTCCCGAGAGTCAGCGGAGCTTCACGTGCTTGCGCACGGTGACGCGGACCGTGCCGACGCGGACGGTCGACTTCAGCCAGATCTTGCGGTGGGCCCTGACCGCCCCGCGGTACGTCGCGACGAACCTCGGCTTCACGCGGATCCGCACCGTCCGGGTCGCGCCGGCCCTGATGCTGATGACCTTGCGGGCGGTGGCGGGCTTGGAGAACTTGCCGCCGGACAGCCCGGTCACCTGGACCTTGCAGGGCAACGGCGCGGCCAGCGCCGGGCAGCGCAGCCTCATGTTGAGCCTGTCGCCCTGCAGCCGCGCGGTGCCCGGCAGGATGTAGGTCTTGGTCAGGCTGCGCAGCTGGGTGCGGGTGGTGATGCCGCTGCCGCCGTTCGGGACCGTGGGTCCGGTGTCGCCCTTCTCGTCGGCGGTGACGAGCCGGACGTTGTCGTAGCCCACCTGCCCGGTGCCCACGACGGCGGCCAGGGAGTTGAACCGCGACGAGATCCGGATCCGGTAGCTGCGCTCGACCTTGAGCAGCGCCGGGTTCACCGAGGCGCTCACGGTGGTCCAGCCCGCGCTCGCCGCGGCGATGCTGGTGGCGGGGATGACCGAGACCGCGTTGCCGTTGGTCTGGTCGACCAGCTCGACCTGGTACGACGACGTGTTCTGCACGTCGAGGCCGAGCAGCGAACCGAGCTCACGCAGCAGGCTCATCGAGAACGTCACCGAGGCCGGCCGCTCCCCGGCGAAGCCGTGGTAGACGAACGACGGGCTCTGCCACGTCGCTGTCGAGGTGCCGGCGGTGGTCGAGGCGACGCTGCTGAACCGGGTGCTCAGGTAGCCGTCGCCGTCCGGGCCGCCGGTGGCGGCGTACTGCTCGTCGACGCCGGGGCAGAGCAGCTGGGGGATGCAGAGCCCCTCGTACGTCGTCGCGGCGGTCCAGCCGCCGGCGCTGGTCGTGAAGTCCTGGGCGACCGGGTCCCCGATGTAGGTGTCGGCTGGTGAGGGTGCGGGCAGAGCGAGCGTGAGGGACGCGGCGAGCGCGACCCCCAGGATCTTCGTGAGCATGGGAGCTCCCCGTGGGGTAGGGCTGGGACCCTCGGAGCATGCTCCCGGGGGTGTCCCGTGGCCCGGACGACCAGAGAAGACCGTCCGAGCGGACGCACCCGATCGGGTGGCGGCCCGGGGGCGCTCAGCCCGCGGCGCTGGTCAGCGGCTCAGGGGGCCGCACGCCCTCCGGCGGCGGGTCCTCGGCGCGCACCGGGGACCGGTCCGACGACCGGTCCGACGCCTCGTCCGACGCCTGCTCCTTGGACGCGGCGAGCTCCGCACGCGTCTTGCCCCCCAACAACAAGGCCCCCACCTTGATCCGTGCTCCCCACGGCACGGGCCCCCACGCCCGTGCCTCCCGCCCCAAGGATGCCCGTGGGGGGATCAGCCCGCAAGGGTGGGCCAGAGCGCGGACGAGGCCCCGGTCCCGCCGAGGCGGGGCCGGGGCCCGGACCGCTCGCGTCAGGCCGCCAGGGACTCCGAGGCAGAGGCGGACCGCGCCAGGGCCGGCTGGGTGAGCTTGCGCTCCATCCGGCGGATCTGGCGGGCCCGGCGCCACTCGGTGACCAGCGTCTTGAGGACCCGGATGCCGTCGGAGACGGCACGCAGGTTGGACTCGCCGAACATGCGCAGCTTCTCCACCGAGGGCACCTCGGTGATGGAGACGCCGGCCGCGGCGAACCGGCAGTTGATGACGGTCTCGATCTCGAACCCGTCGCCCCACAGCATCTTGCCGTTGGCGGGCGCGGGCGCCTTGTGGTCCGGCAGGTCGAGCAGCGGGATCAGGTCGGCCCAGAAGGCGTTGTAGCCGTAGCACAGGTCGGAGTAGCGCGAGCGCCAGCCGATGTTGAACAGACCGTTGAGGAAGCGGTTGCCCAGGCTGCGGATGCGGGTGATGTCGGCCGAGCCGCCGCCCGCGACGTACCGCGAGCCCTTGGCGAAGTCCGCGCCCTGCTTGAGCGCGTCGACGAACCGGCTGATCTCGGCCGGGTCGGCCGAGCCGTCGGCGTCGAACATGACCACGATGTCGCCGGTGACCCGGGCGAAGCCGGCCGCCAGCGCGTTGCCCTTGCCCTTGCGGCCCTGCAGCACGGTGATGATGCCGGGCAGCGCGCGGCGCGCGGCCATCACGGTGCCGTCGACCGAGCCGCCGTCGACGAGGATGACCTCGTGGACCTGCGGAAGCTGCGGGAGGACCACCGAGAGGTTCAGCGCCTCGTTGAGCGCCGGGACCACGATGCTGACCAGCGGATCCTTCGTGTTCCGTGCCGGAGTGCCGAAGAACGTCATGCCGAGTTGAACCCCCATGTCGAAGCCGACCCCCCAAAGACCGGCTGCATGAGAGAACCTATGCCCTCGGGGGTGTCCTTCCCAACCTCCACAGGTGGGTAACAGGAACGGCGTCCTCGCAGGTCAGAGCCCAGTTACTGGGGTCCAGGAGGGGGTCCGACTGTGGGGCAATCGTTGCCGCGACGGGCCACTGTCACCCGCGCTTTACCACCGCAGTGCGACCTGGGTCACCAGAACGCCCCGATTCTGACCGGTCGGAGGGCACCTGAGAGGATCTGCGCATGGTCGACCTGAGCCCTCGCGACCGCGAGCTCCTCACCGTCGAGCGCGAGTGGTGGAAGTACGCCGACGCCAAGGACGCCGCCATCCGCGAGCGGCTCGGCCTGACGCCCGAGACCTACTACCGGGCGCTCTCCGAGATCATCGACCTCCCCGGCGCCCTCGCTCACGACCCGTTGCTCGTCAAGCGGCTGCGCCGGCAGCGGCAGGCCCGTCAGCGGCAGCGCCAGGAGGGCCGCCTGGGCCGCTTCGGTGGCCCGACCGGGCACTGAGAGCCCTCCGCACTTGGGTCACTCGGGTGGTTCGCGTAGTCCGATCGGGGGGTTTGTGCCCGACGCGGCCGTTGCGCCTTCTCTCCGGCCCACGCGTGGTCTAACGTTCCACTCGTCGAACCGCTGGTGACCCGAGACTCCAGCGGTTCGACTCATTTAGCGGCCTTCTCGTCCCCGGCCTAGAGCGGGCTCAGCAGCTCGGCCGGGAGCCACTCCTCCACGGTGATCCAGCCGCCGCCGGCCTCGAGCGGTCGCAGCCGCGCGACGTACACCACGCGGCCCTCCCAGCGTCCGTGGGCCTGGCGCCACTCGACGAGCAGCCCGGGGCGCTTGATGCCCTCGGCGTCCACGGCGCCGGAGACCCAGCAGTGCCGGGCCGGGCAGGGGTCGGGCTCCTGCCGCACCGGCGGGCGGTCGGCGCGGACCCGGTCGGCCAGGGGTACGCCGCTCCCCCCGTTTTCCCCAGCCCCCGCCCATCCCTCCCGCCATGTCGGTAGCGTCGCATATACTTCGAACATGTGTTCGAATGACGCGACGCTGAGGATGCCGGCGAGGCTCACTCGTCGTCGGTGGAGAGCTCCTCGTTGTGGGTGCCCGGGCGGGGGGCCCACGGCAGCTCCTTGGCCGGCCGCACGACGACGAGCCGGTCGCCGCGGGCCAGCTGGGTCACCACCGGGTCGAAGTAGCGGTAGACCTTCTCGTCGCGGACCACGGCGATCACCTGGTCGGGCAGCGACTGCGGCTGGCAGCCCACCTCGGTCACCAGCAGGTCGCGCTCGGCCACCTCGAGCCCCTCCCCGTAGGTCAGCAGGTCCTCCATGACCGAGCCCAGGGTGGGCGAGAGCGACGAGACGCCGAGGAGGCGGCCGACGGCGTCGGAGGAGGTGATGACGGAGTTCGCGCCGGACTGCTTCATGAGCGGCGCGTTCTCGTGCTCGCGGGCCGAGGACACGATGTAGACCTCGGGGTTGAGCTGGCGCACGGTGAGGATGGCCAGCACGTTGGAGTCGTCGCGGTTGGTGGTGATGATGACCTGGTCGGCGTCCGCGACGCCGGCGCGGCGCAGCACCTCGCGTCGGGTGGCGTCGCCGGTGACGACGGCGAGCCCGTCGGCGTGCGCGTCGGAGAGAGCGGCCTGGCCGGGGTCGACGACGACGATCGCCTCACGCTCCAGCCCACTGCTCAGCAGCGTCTCGACCGCGCTGCGGCCCTTGGTGCCGTAGCCGATGACGACGACGTGGTGGCCCATGGCTTTCCTCCAGCGGGAGATGCGGATCAGCTCGCGACCCTGGGAGGCCAGGACCTCCAGGGTCGTCCCGATCAGCAGGACCAGGAACGCGATGCGGGCGGGGGTGATGACGAAGGCGTTGATGAGCCGGGCGTGCGGCGCGACGGGCGCGATGTCGCCGTAGCCGGTCGTGCTCAGGGTGACGGTCGTGTAGTAGATCGCGTCGATGAGGGTGATGCCGTTCTCGGGCGCGTTGTTGTCGCGGTAGCCCTCGGCATCGAAGTAGACCAGCAGCACCGTGCCGGTCATGATCGCGAGCGCGGCCAGCAGCCGCCGGGTCAGCGCCCACCACGGGGAGACCGCGCGCTCGGGGAGCGAGACGGTGCCGCGACCGCTCGACCCCTGCGCCCAGGGGTCCGCGCTGCTGTCCGACACGGCCGTGACGCTACCGCTCGCCGACGAAGATCTTGTCGAAGGCCGCGTTGACCGCGGCCCCGATGAGGACGGCGATCGCCACGAGGTAGAGCCACAGCAGGACGGCGATCGGCGCGGCCAGGGGTCCGTAGATGGACCGGGAGTCGGCGGCGGTCACGGTGAGCACCCACCGGAGCAGGTAGCTGCCGACGATCCACGCCACCAGCGAGAACACCGCACCCGGGAGGTTGAAGCGCCACCGGGTCCGCACCGGCACCGACAGGTGGTAGAGCGTGGCCAGGAAGCAGATGCAGACCACGCCGATCACGGGCCAGTAGAACGACAGGAGGAAGCCGAACCGGTCCGGCAGCGTGTCGCGGACCAGGCGCGGCCCGGCGAGCATCAGCGGGATCGCGGCGATGCCGGTGACGAGCGCGAGCACGTAGAGCAGGAAGGCCAGCGCCCGGGTCCGGACGATGCCGCGGTGCCCGCCCAGGCCGTGCATCACGGTGATGGTGTCGATGAAGACGTTCAGGGCGCGGCTGCCCGACCACAGGGCGAGCACGAAGCCGAGCGAGATGATGTCGAAGCGGCCGCCGCGCAGCACGTCGTTCAGGGTCGGCTCGATGACCTTGTCGACCGCGCGCTCGGTGAGCAGCCGACCGGAGAAGTCCAGGACGGCCCGGCGCATCTCCTCGACCTGACCGGGGTCGAACTGGTTGGTGACGTAGCCGATGCCGCCGGCCAGGCCGAAGGCCAGCGGTGGGACGGACAGGACCGCGAAGAACGCCGCCTCGGCCGCCAGCCCGGTGACCCGGTAGCGCAGGCACGAGCTGACCGTGGAGACGACCAGCCGCCACAGCGTGTCGAGCGGCCCACGCCACCACGGGGCGACGGCCGGCTGCGGCCCGCCGCTCCTGTCGGCCCTGCCGCCCGCCTCGTCCTCCGCGGTGGCGGGCCGCACGGGCTCGGCCACCATGGCCTCTACCGTAGGGGCATGGGGTCTCCTGATCGTGCAGCCCTGCGGGCGGCCACCAACCAGGTTCCGCCGCTGGTCGGTCACAACGTCGTCGCGGCCGACGCGGCCCTCACCGAGGCCGTGGTCCGGCACGGTTCGGGCGCGGTGCTGGACGACCTGCTGCCGCTCGGGGCCGAGGCCGGGAGCGAGGAGGCGCGCGAGCAGGGCCGGCTGGCCAACGTGCACCACCCGGAGCTGACGACCTACGACCGCTACGGCCACCGCATCGACGAGGTCGAGTTCCACCCGTCCTGGCACTGGCTGATGACCCGGGCCGTGGGCCACGGGCTCGGCGCGACGCCGTGGGAGCGTCAGGCCGACGGCGACCCCGATGCCCACCTGCGCCGGGCGGCCGGGTTCCTGGCCTGGTCGCACACCGAGCCGGGGCACGGTTGCCCGGTCTCGATGACGTACGCCGCGGTGCCGGCGCTGCGCGTGGACGACGCGCTGGCCAAGGAGTGGACGCCGCTGCTGGCCTCGACCGCCTACGACCCCGGGCTGCGACCGGTGAGCGAGAAGCTCGGCGCCCTGTGCGGCATGGGCATGACCGAGAAGCAGGGCGGCTCGGACGTGCGGGCCAACGTGACCCGGGCGGTGCCGCAGGCCGACGGCACCTACACGCTGCACGGGCACAAGTGGTTCACCTCGGCGCCGATGAACGACGTCTTCCTCGTGCTCGCTCAGGCCGAGGGCGGCGTCACCTGCTTCGTGGTCCCGCGGGTGCTGCCGGACGCCTCGCTCAACCCGATCGACGTCGTGCGCCTCAAGGACAAGCTGGGCAACCGGTCCAACGCGAGCTCGGAGCTGGAGTTCGACGGCACGTTCGCCCTGCGCCTGGGCGACGAGGGCCGCGGGGTGCGCACCATCATCGAGATGGTGGCGGCCACGCGCCTGGACTGCGTGCTGGGCTCGGCCGGGCTGATGCGCCGGGCCGTCTCGGAGGCGTCGTGGCACGTCGCCCACCGCTCGGCGTTCGGCTCGCTGCTGGCCGACAAGCCGCTGATGCAGAACGTCGTCGCCGACCTGGCCGTGGAGTCCGAGGCCGCCACGGTGCTGGCGCTGCGCCTGGCCTCGGCGGTCGACGACCTCGTGGACCCGCACGAGGCGGCGCTGCGCCGGATCGCGCTGCCGCTGGCCAAGTTCTGGGTCTGCAAGCGGACGCCGGCGATGACCGCGGAGGCGCTGGAGTGCCTGGGCGGCAACGGGTACGTCGAGGACTCGCTGATGCCGCTGCTCTACCGCGAGGCGCCGCTCAACTCGGTGTGGGAGGGCTCGGGCAACGTCAACGCCCTCGACGTCCTGCGCGCCCTGGGCCGCGAGCCGGAGGCGCTGGACGCCTGGATCACCGAGGTCGGCCAGGCCCGCGGCGCCGACACCCGCCTGGACGCGGCCATCGACCAGACCCTGGCCCTGCTCGGCGAGCTGATGACCGACGCGGAGGCCCTCGAGCGCGGCGCCCGGCGGCTGGCCGGCCGGATGGCGGCGGTGCTGCAGGGCTCGCTGCTGGTGCGCTTCTCCCCCGCCGAGGTGGCCGACGTGTTCTGCGCGTCGCGGCTCGGCCCGTCGTACGACGGCACGTTCGGCGCGCTGGACGTCGGCCGCTCGGCGCTCCGGGCGGTCGTGGAGCGGACCACGCCGACCGTGGCCTGAGACCGCCCGGAGTGGACGGGGCTCAGGTCTGATCGCGCCCCGGCGTACCGCTCGGCGCACCGACCCCGACCGGCTCGGCCGGCTCCGCGGGCTCGCGGTCGTCGTCGATGTAGTCGCGCTCGTCGAAGCGCAGCTCGCCGGAGAGCACCCGGTCCAGCCGCTCGCGGTCCAGGCCTCCGGTCCAGTGACCGACGAGCACGGTGGCCACGGAGTTGCCCGCGAAGTTGGTGAGGGCGCGGGCCTCGGACATGAAGCGGTCGATGCCGACGATCACGCCGACGCCGTCGACCAGCTCGGGGCGGTGCGAGCTCAGGCCGCCGGCCAGGGTGGCCAGGCCGGCGCCGGTCACGCCCGCGGCGCCCTTGGAGGCGATGACCATGAAGACGAGCAGCGAGATCTGCTCGCCGATGGACAGCGGGTCGCCCAGGGCCTCGGCGATGAACAGCGAGGCCATGGTCAGGTAGATCGCGGTGCCGTCGAGGTTGAAGGAGTAGCCGGTCGGCACCACGACGCCGACCGTGGCCTTGTCCACGCCGGCGTGCTCCATCTTGGCGATGAGGCGCGGGAGCGCGGACTCCGAGGAGGACGTCGAGAGGATGAGGAGGAACTCGCGGCCGAGGTACTTCAGCAGCGCGAACAGGTTCACCCCGGCGAAGAGCCGCAGGATGGTCCCGAGCACGACGAAGACGAAGAGCGCGCAGGTGAGGTAGAACGCGACCATCAGCAGCGCGAGCCCCTTGAGCGCGTCCACGCCGGTCTCGCCCACGACGGCGGCGATGGCGCCGAACGCACCGATCGGGGCGGCCCACATGATCATGGCCAGCACCCGGAAGACGAGTCGCTGCAGCACCTCGATGACTTTGAGGATCGGCCGACCGGCCTCGCCCATCCGCTGCAGCGCGAAGCCGATGAGCAGGGCCACGAGCAGGGTCTGGAGCACCTCACCGCTGGTCAGCGAGGAGAACAGCGAGTCCGGGATGATGCCGAGCAGGAAGTCGGTCGTGCTGCCGTGGCCCGCCTCGGCCTGCGCCTGGCCGGCGCTGGCGGTGGCGTCGGTGATGGACAGGCCGTCGCCGGGCTTGATGATGTTGCCGACCACCAGGCCGATGGCCAGTGCGACCGTCGACATGACCAGGAAGTAGCCGAGCGCGAGCCCGCCGACCTTGCCGACGCGGGCGGCGCTGGCCACCGACCCGACGCCGATCACGATCGTGCAGAAGATGACCGGCTGGATCATCATCGTGATCAGCGAGACGAACCCGGTGCCGAGCGGCTTCAGCTTCACGGCGAAGTCCGGGAAGACCAGGCCGAGCAGGATGCCGAGGAGCACCGCCGCGATCACGGCGATGTAGAGGAAGTGCGTGCGGTCCCGCGGCGGTGCGGTCCGGTCCGTCTCGTCCGTGCTGGTGGCCTCGCTCATGCCGTGCGAGTACCCCAACGGGTGGCCTGCGTCACATCGGACGCGGGCCGGACGCTCAGTCGAGGGTCAGGCCGGGGTACAGCGGGTGCTTGTCCAGCAGCTCCGAGGAGGCGTCCTTGACCTTGTCGGCCACCCCGTCGGCGAGGACGTAGGAGGCCTTGGAGGCGGCGCCGTCCTTGGTCGTGCCGGGCTGGGTGTTCTGCAGGACCTGGACGATGAGCTGGGCCACGGTGTCGAACTCGTCGTGGCCGAAGCCGCGCGTGGTCAGCGCCGGGGTCCCGAGCCGGATGCCGGAGGTGTACCACGCGCCGTTCGGGTCGGCCGGGACCGAGTTGCGGTTGGTCACCACGCCGGCGTCCAGCAGCGCGGACTCCGCCTGGCGGCCGGTCAGGCCGAACGACGAGACGTCGAGGAGCACCAGGTGGTTGTCGGTGCCGCCGGTGACCAGGGTGGCGCCGCGCTTGAGGAAGCCCTCGGCCAGCGACTGGGCGTTGTTGGCGATGTTCTGCGCGTAGGTCCGGAACGAGTCCTGCCGGGCCTCGGCCAGGGCGACGGCCTTGGCCGCCATCATGTGCGAGAGCGGGCCGCCGAGGACCATGGGGCAGCCGCGGTCGACCGAGGAGGCGAACTCCTCCTGGGCCAGCACCAGGCCGCCGCGTGGCCCGCGCAGCGACTTGTGGGTGGTCGTGGTGACGACGTGCGCGTGCGGGACCGGGTCCTCGTCGCCGGTGAAGACCTTGCCGGCCACCAGACCGGCGAAGTGGGCCATGTCGACCATGAGGGTGGCGCCGACCTCGTCGGCGATCTCGCGCATCTTGGCGAAGTCCACCCGGCGCGGGTACGCCGAGTAGCCGGCCACCAGGATCAGCGGCTTGAACTCGCGCGCCTTGGCCGCGACCTGGTCGTAGTCGAGCAGGCCGGTGGCGGGGTCGGTGCCGTACTGCTGCTGGTGGAACATCTTGCCGCTGATGTTGGGCCGGAAGCCGTGCGTGAGGTGGCCGCCCGCGTCCAGGCTCATCCCGAGCAGCCGCTGGTTGCCGAGCTCGTGGCGCAGCGTCTCCCAGTCCTCGTCGGTGAGGTCGTTGACGTTCTTCGCGCCGGCCTTCTCCAGCCACGGCCCCTCCACGCGGTGCGCGAGGATCGACCAGAAAGCCACCAGGTTGGCGTCGATGCCGGAGTGCGGCTGGGCGTAGGCGTACGGTGCGCCGAACAGCTCGCGGGCGTGCTCGGCGGCGAGGGACTCGACGGTGTCGACGTTCTGGCAGCCGGCGTAGAAGCGGTGCCCGACCGTGCCCTCGGCGTACTTGTCGCTGAACCAGGTGCCCATGGTCAGCAGCACGGCCGGCGAGGCGTAGTTCTCGCTGGCGATCAGCTTGAGCGAGGCGCGCTGGTCGACCAGCTCCTGGCGGGTCGCGTCCGCGATGCGCGGCTCGACCGAGCCGATGACCTCGAGGATCTGCTGGTAGGCGGAGCTGATGAGGGCGTCGACGTCGGCCATGGTCGGAGCCTAGTGAGCCAGGACACGTCCGACGCAATCCCCCGCCTGGACGACGCCGGCCCGTCTCACATCGCGGTCACGCGTCTCGCATCACGAGATAGCCGTTTGTGGGTCGGGGGTCCACGACCTGAGACTGGTGGACGTGATCAGCGCTGTGACCCACACGCACCTCGTGGTACGCCGCCACGTGGACTTCGGGCGCACGCGCAGCATGATCTGTCGGTCTCGCTGACCCTGCCGGAACCAGTCAACCCGGTCGCGCTCGACGAAGCGCGCGGCACCCCCAGCGAAGGACTCCGACACCGCATGTCCGATCCCCGGTTCAGCGCCAAGAAGGCCGAGCACACCCAGATCCCGCGCCCCAAGCGCGGTGAGGGTCAGTGGGCGCTCGGCTACACCGAGCCGCTGAACAAGAACGAGCAGTCCAAGAAGGACGACGACCCGCTCCACGTGCGGGACCGGATCCTGCACACCTACTCCAAGCGCGGCTTCGCCTCCATCGACCCCGCCGACCTGCGCGGCCGGTTCCGGTGGATGGGGCTCTACACCCAGCGCGCCCCGGGCTTCGACGGCGGCAAGACCGCCATGCTCGAGGAGGAGGAGCTCGACGACGAGTACTTCATGCTCCGGGTCCGCTCCGACGGCCGGCTGCTGGACGCCTCCGCGGTGCGCGCGCTGGGCGAGATCGGCGTGGAGTACGCCCGCGACACCGCCGACGTCACCGACCGCGAGAACATCCAGTACCACTGGATCCGCATCGAGGACGTCCCCGCCATCTGGGACAGGCTGGACGCGGCCGGGCTCGACTCGACCGAGGCGTGCGGCGACTCCCCGCGGCCGTTCCTGGGCTCGCCGGTCGCCGGCGTGGCCAAGGACGAGATCATCGACGGCTCCGAGGCCCTGGCCGAGATCAAGCGCCGCTACATCGGCGACCCGGCGTTCTCGAACCTCCCGCGCAAGTTCAAGACCGCGCTGACCGGCCACCCGAGCCACGACGTCTCCCCCGAGACCAACGACGTGGCCTTCGTCGGCACCGTGCACCCGGTCCACGGCCCGGGCTTCGACCTGTGGGTCGGCGGCGGGCTGTCCACCAACCCGATGCTCGCCCAGAAGGCCGGCGTCTGGATCCCCACCGACGAGGTCGCGGACGTGTGGGCCGGCGTGGCCTCGATCTTCCGCGACTACGGCTACCGGCGACTGCGCTCGCGGGCCCGGCTGAAGTTCCTGGTCGCCGACTGGGGCATCGAGAAGTTCCGCGAGGTGCTGGAGAAGGAGTACCTCGGCCGCGAGCTGGTCTCCTGCGAGTCCCCGGCCTCGCCCGTCGGTCACCGCGACCACGTCGGCGTGCACGAGCAGCAGGACGGCGACTTCTACGTCGGCGTGGCCCCGATCGCGGGCCGGGTCTCGGGCACCAAGCTGGTCGCCCTGGCCGACCTGATCGAGAAGCACGGCGCGGCCGGCGCCCGGCTCACGCCGTACCAGAAGATCGTGCTCATCGGCGTCGCCCCCGACCGCCTCGACGCGCTGCTGGCCGACCTCGACGCCATCGGGCTCCCGGCCCGGCCGTCGAACTGGCGGCAGAACACCATGGCCTGCACCGGCATCGAGTTCTGCAAGCTGGCCATCGTCGAGACCAAGGCGCGCGCGGCGGACCTCGTCGAGGAGCTCGAGCAGCGCTTCCCCGAGCTGGACGTGCCGATCACGGTCAACGTCAACGGCTGCCCCAACGCCTGCGCCCGCACCCAGGTCGCCGACATCGGGCTCAAGGGCCAGCTGGTCATGCACGAGGGCCAGCAGGTCGGTGGCTTCCAGGTCCACCTCGGCGGCGCGACGGGGCTGGAGGCCAACTTCGGCCGCAAGCTGCGCGCGCACAAGGTGACCAGCGAGGGGCTCGGCGAGTACGTCGGCGTGGTCGTCGGCAACTACCTGACCGGCCGGACCGCGGGCGAGTCCTTCGCCGCGTGGGTGGCCCGGGCCGACGAGGAGCTGCTCCGCGGCGACAAGAGCCTGACGGGAGCGAGCGCATGAGCGAGCGCGGCATCCCCTTCCACTGCCCCTACTGCGGGGACACCGACCTGTGGCCGCACGAGGCCTCCGACGGCCCGGGCCACGGCCAGTGGGAGTGCCGCTCGTGCCTGCGGGCGTTCTCGCTCAAGATGCTCGGCCTGGTGCGTCCGACCGGGAGCGCGTCATGAGTGCGGCGTCGACCGAGCTGGCCCGCGCCTCGCGCGGCATCCAGACCGAGGGCCGCTCCCCCGAGGAGCTGCGCGACCTGGTGTCGCACTGGGGCGCCGAGCTGGAGCTCGCGCCGGCCGAGACCATCATCGAGTGGGCGGCCGCGACCTTCGGCGAGCGGTTCTGCGTCACCTCCTCGATGGGCGACGCCGTCCTGGCCCACATCGCCTCCAAGGTGGTGCCCGGGATCGACGTGGTCTTCCTGGACACCGGCTACCACTTCGTGGAGACCATCGGCACCCGCGACGCGGTCGCCTCCACCCTCGACGTCACGCTGCTCACCATCACGCCCGTGCAGAGCGTGGCCGAGCAGGACGCCGAGTACGGCAAGGACCTCTACAAGACCGATCCGGACCTGTGCTGCGCGCTGCGCAAGGTCAAGCCGCTCGCCGACGCGCTCGCGTCGTACGACGCCTGGGCCACCGGCCTGCGCCGCGCCGAGACCCACAACCGGGTCATCGCGCCGGTCGTCGGCTGGGACGCCAAGAAGGGCAAGGTCAAGGTCTCCCCGCTCGCGCGCTGGAGCGACGAGCAGGTCGAGCGCTACATCGCCGAGAACGGGGTGCTGGTCAACCCGCTCGTCTACGACGGCTACCCGTCGATCGGCTGCGCTCCGTGCACCCGCCGCGTCGCCCCGGGCGAAGACGCCCGCAGCGGACGGTGGGCCGGCACCGGCAAGACCGAGTGCGGCATCCACTCATGAACCGCACCCGGACGCTCCTGGAAAGAAGGGAGGCCTGACATGGCCGCTCCTGCCCTGGTCGCGCTGGCTCACGGGAGCCGCGACCGCCGTTCCGCCGCCACGGTGAAGGCCCTGGTCGACGAGGTCCGCGCCCTGCGCCCGGACCTCAAGGTCGAGGCCGCCTTCCTCGAGCTCTCCAAGCCGGACTTCCACACCGTCGTGGACCGGCTGGTCAAGGCCGGCCACGAGGAGATCGTCGTGGTCCCGCTGCTGCTCACCGAGGCCTATCATGCCAAGGTCGACGTGCCCGCCTCCATCGCGGCCGCCTCCGAGCGCCACCCGCACGTGCGCATCCAGGCCTCGTCGATCCTCGGCCTCGAGGCGTCGTTCCTCGAGGTGCTCGACGAGCGGCTGCGCGCCGCGCTGGCCGACGCCCGGGTCCGCGAGCTCGACGCCCTGGTCCTGGCCGCGGCCGGGTCCAGCGACCCGCTGGCCAACCAGTCCGTGGCCCGCCTCGGTCGCCTGTGGGGCACCCACCACAGGCTGCCGGTCACCGCGGCCTTCGCCTCCTCCGCGCCGCCGGCCACCGGCGAGGCCGTGCGGGCCTTCCGCGCCGAGGGGCGCCGACACATCGCCGTCGCCTCGCTGTTCCTGGCTCCCGGCTTCCTGCCGGACCGGGCCGCGGAGCTCGCGGTCGAGGCCGGTGCGGTGGCGGTCTCCGAGCCGCTGGGCGCGCACCCGAACCTGGCCCGGGCGGTCCTTGCGCGGTACGCCGTCGGCGCCGTCGAGCTCGTCCCCGTCTGAGGCCCCAGCAGCACGGGGTCGGTCGCGGTATGGCCTGAACAGGTCATCCGCGCCGGGGCCGACCCGGTCTAGGTTCGCGGCATGACCCGCGTCCGCACCGCCGCTCTCGGCACTGCTCTGCGCACCGCACTCCTCCCTGCACTCCTCGCGATGACGCTCGCCCTCGCTCCGGGTGGGTCGGCGCTGGCCGGTCCTGACCACGACCGCGCGGGGGCCCAGCACGAGGTGACGGTCCTCGGTCCGGACAGCAGCGCCGAGCTCGCGACGTTCACCAAGGCGAAGTGCTACCAGCAGTCGCGCCGCAAGCGGTTCTCCGCCGTCGCCACGTCGACGGACAAGGCGTGGCGGCTCATCGTGGTCGTGCCCGCATTCGCCGGGTTCGACCGGGACTACGACGTGCCGCTCGCGGACTACGCGCCGGGCAACCCCACGATCGTCTTCCGCAGCTCCGACCCCAACGGTCCGGTCTGGAGCTCGCTCGACGTGCCGCCCTTCCCCGTGCCCGGCTTCGGCCAGGTCACCTTCGCGCGCAAGGGCAAGCTGATGGGCGTCGGCTTCGGCCCCGCGATGTGGAACGAGGGCGCGACGAGCGCGGTCACCCTGGCCGGCGTCCTGAGCTGCTCCTACAAGAAGAAGCACCACCACTAGCCGACGAGCTGCTCCAGGAGGCGCTCGAGCTGACGGGCCGGGTCGGTGGTGACGCCGCCGTGCACCGGCCCGGGCTGCAGGACGGTGCTCCGCGGCGCCTTGAGGAAGCCGAACCGCTGGCGCAACGGCTCCGCGCCGGCCGCGCCGGAGGTGGGGTGGCCGGCGCAGACGGCGTGCGCGAAGGCGAGCGACTCCTCGACCTGCGCGACGTCCACGCGGGGATCCAGGGCGCGCAGCCGGTCGGCGTCGACGTGCCAGGCGAGGTCGAGGAAGTCCGCCATCTGGCAGTGCAGGACGACCCCGACGTTGAGGAACTCCTCGCGGTCCACGCGCGGCACGCACCGGAGCACGACGTACTCGTAGGCCAGCCTCCCGCTCACGCCGCCGCTCCCGGGAGCCACTGGCGGGTGCCCAGCCGGGCGCTGAGGAAGGCGACGTACGCCGCGCGCACGGCCTCGGCGTCGTCGGCGCCGGGCACCGGCTCCAGCCACTCGTCGGGGACCTCGGCCAGCACGTTGACGAAGACCTGCTCCCCCAGCAGCGCGCCCAGCTCGGCGTCAACCCCCGGGAGGTCGGACACGTGGTCGCGGAAGACGTGGTCGTCCACGCTCCACGGCTGGGCGGCGAACCGCGCCGGGTCGGTGACACCCCCGCCCCAGGCGTGGTGGAAGTAGAGGCTGGCCCCGTGGTCGATGACCCAGAGGTTGCCGTGCCACAGCAGCAGGTTGGGGTTGCGCCAGGACCGGTCCACGTTGGCCACGAACGCGTCGAGCCACAGCACCCGCGCAGGGTCGGTGCTGCCGGCGGGCACGTGGCCGTCGAAGCCGAACGAGCCGGGCAGGAAGTCGGTGCCGAGGTTGAGCCCGGCACTGGCGTTGAGCAGGTCCTGGACCTCCTCGTCGGCCTCGTACCGCGCGATCTGCGGGTCGAGGTCGAGCGCGACGATCCGCGGGGTGCGCAGCCCGATCCGCTCGGCCAGGCCGGCCACCACGACCTCGGCGACCAGCACGCGCAGTCCCTGGCCGGCGCCGCGGAACTTGCACACGTAGGTGCCCAGGTCGTCGGCCTCGACGAGGCCGGGCAGGCTCCCCGCCCTCGCGCAGCGGCGTGACGTAGCGGGTGACGCCGACGGTCGGGATCACTGCAGGGGGACCTCGGTGAGCAGGCGTTGGCGCTGCTCCTCCACGTCGAAGTCGGCGGCCGGCCACTGCGGGTTCATGGCCAGCAGGGTCTCGTGGAGCAGCTGGCCGATGGCCAGGTTGCGGTACCACTTGTGGTCGCTCGGCACGACGTACCAGGGCGCGACCTCGGTGTTGGTGCGCTCGAGCGCGATCTCGTAGGCCTCCTGGTACTTCGGCCACAGCGCGCGCTCGTCGACGTCGGCGGGGTTGAACTTCCAGTGCTTCTGCGGGTCGTCCAGGCGGGCCAGGAGGCGCTCGCGCTGGGTCTCGGCCGAGATGTGCAGCATGCACTTGATGATCGTGATCCCGGCGCCGAGGGCCTCGGTCTCGAAGGCGTTGATGGCGTCGTAGCGCTCCTCGATCTCCTTCTTCGGCGCCAGCTCACGCACCCGGCCGATGAGCACGTCCTCGTAGTGCGAGCGGTCGAAGACGCCGATGCGGCCCTTGTCGGGCAGCGCCTTGCGGATGCGCCACAGGAAGTCGTGCTGCAGCTCCTCCTCCGTCGGCCGCTTGAAGGAGTGGATCGAGACGCCCTGGGGGTCGACCAGCCCGACGGTGTGGCGCAGCACCCCGCCCTTGCCGGAGGTGTCCATGCCCTGCAGCACCAGCAGCAGGGCGCGGCCGTGGCCGACGTCGGCCACGCCTTCGGCGTACAGCCGCTCCTGGAGGTCCGACAGCTCGTCGCCGAGCGCCATGAGCGCGCCCTTGCCGGCCTTCTTGTCGCCGTCGAAGCCCGGGGTCGCCCCGCTGTCCAGCGCGCTGAGGTCGACCGGGCCGGGTGGGAGCCGCAGGTCCGCGGCGGTCAGCGTCGTCACGGGCTCAACCTATGACCGTCGGCACGTCGAGCGTGCAGCCGACCACCGTGGTGACGCCCCCGCCCGCCTGCGGCTCGTCGAACCACAGCCCCTCCGCGAAGCCCGCCTTGGCCAGCACCCGCAGGCTGGCGGCGTTGCGGTGGTCGGGCGCCGCGAAGTAGGTCGTCGCCTCCGGGAAACGGCTCCGCGCCCGCTGCATCCAGGCCCACAGCACGCGCGGGCCGAGCCCACGACCGCGCCACTGGTCGGCGCCGATCGCGTAGTCCACGCCGATGGCGTCGGGATCCGGGCCGAGGACGGCGTACTCCGGGTAGTCGCCGATCCGGTAGTCCTGCACGAACCCGACCGAGCGGCCGTTGACCTCGATCACCCACATCCGGGTGGGGCTGCGACCGTCGACGCGCTCGGCGTACTTCTCGGCGATGTCGGCGTCGGCCAGCTCGCCCTGGGACCACCAGCGCTCGACCGCCTCGCTGCGCCGCCACGCGACCACGTCGTCGAGATCGCCTCGCGTCATCGCCCGGGTGGTGACCCGGGTGTCGTGGTCGACGACGAAGCGCTTGACCTCACCGGACAGGTCGACCGGCTCGGGGTCGGCGTGCAGGCTGGCGCACGTGCGCCGCGCGGCCGCGGCCCAGGACTCCCCCGGACGCGCCACACCGTGGAGCTCGCGATCGCGGTCGACCACGACGACGGGGACGGACACGAGCCCATTGTGGCCTCATCCCGGAGTCACTGCGGCCGCACCGTCAGGGTCTGCGCCACGGCCCCGAGCGGACCGTGCTCGTCGTGGAGGACGCTGCGGGTCAGCCCGTGGCCCTCCGGACCGAAGGTGACCGTGGTGTCGAAGCCCAGCCAGCCCTCGGCCGGGCGTCGGACCAGGTGCGCGGTGAGGTCGACGTTGGGGAAGCGCACCCGCTCGGGTGACTCGCGCACGGTCATGCCGTTGGCGATGTCGAACAGCGCCGCCGCCCGGCTCAGCCGGCTGGTGGGCTCGTCCGCCAGCAGCACGGTGTCGGTGCGCACCCAGTACTGCGCGCGCCCGGGCTCCCGCTCGTCCCGGCGCACCTGCGCCGAGGCGAGGTAGCCGCCGCCCCAGACCGTGGTCGGGTCCCAGGGCGCGAGCTCCCCGGGCCCGGCCAGCTCCGCCTCCGCGCTGCCCCGGACGGCGCTCGTGTCGCGGACGTCCATGAGCCACGCCCGCAGGCTCACCGCCGGTCGACCGGCGTGGCTGAGCACCGCCTCGACCAGCTCGACGGTCCGCCCCGCGCGCAGCACGCTCGTGCGCACCTCGACCTCCTCCATCGGCAGCACGCCGAGGATGTCGAAGCCGAGGCGGGTCGCCACCTTGTCGCCGGCCCTCTGTTCGACCGCGTGGGTGAGCAGGCCCAGCGAGGGCCCGACGTGCTGCTGGTCGAGGTCCCAGGCGCCGCTGACGTGCTCGGTCGGGGCGAACGTGTGCTCACCGGTGCGGTGGAAGTAGGCGGACATCGCCCCCATGCTCCACCCAGGCGCCGGCGGGCTCTCGCCTGGCTCGCGCCGGCTGCGGTGCTCGTCAGACCGAGTGCGGCTCCTGGGGCTCCTCGCGCCCGGCGTCGCGCAGCTCGTCCTTGACCACGCTGAAGGCCAGACCGCTGGAGTAGCCCTTGCGGCCCAGCATGCCGACCAGTCGCCGAGTCGCGGTGGCGTCGTCGACCCGGCTCAGCGAGCGCAGCTTGCGCCGCACCAGCTCGCGGGCCGCCTCCTCCTCCGCCGCCGGGTCGAGCTCGTCCAGGGCCTCGCGGGCGGTCTCGTCGTCGATGCCCTTGCGGCGCAGCTCCTGGGCCAGGGCCCGGCGGGCCAGCCCCTTGCCGCCGCCCGAGGCCGGCTGCCGCTGGCTGACCCAGGTCCGGGCGAAGGCGCCGTCGTCGACCAGCCCGACCTCCTCGAACCGGTCGAGCACGCCGTCGGCCACCTCGGCCGGGACGTCCTTGGCCGCGAGCTTGTCGCCCAGCTCCTTGCGACTGCGGGCCCGGCCGGTGAGCTGGTCGAGCAGGATGGTGCGCGCCACCGACTCGGGATCGGCCGCCGGCGCCTCGCGGGCCGGGTCGCGCGGCAGGTGGGCGTCGGGTCGCTGCTCCTCGCGGTCGCGCCGGCCGCGGCGGGCCGAGCTGCGGCCGCGGGCCGGGCGCCGACGCTGGCCCCCGCCCGCAGGCTCCTCGGACCGGGTGCCCCAGCTGGTGCGCGCCGCCGGCCCGCGGCCCCCGGCGTCCTCGCCGGGGGTGGCCGGCCGCTCGCCCGGCGTACGGCGCGTCCAGGCGTCGACGCCCTCGCTCACGTCACCGAGCCAGTCGGGCGCCGGTCTCGTCTCGTCGTGCACGCGTGCCCTCCTCGTGTCGCCGTGGTCCGGCGCCCCGACCGCCGCCGTGTGCGGCGGTCGGGACCGGGTCGGCTCAGAAGTCGTCGACGCCCACGGGCTCGGCCGGCGCGGCCTCGTCGGCCACCGAGGGCACGACGCCGAGCTTCTCGAGGATCTTCTTCTCGATCTCGTTGGCCAGGTCGGGGTTGTCGCGCAGGAACCCTCGGGAGTTCTCCTTGCCTTGGCCGAGCTGGTCGCCGTCGTAGGTGTACCAGGCGCCGGCCTTGCGGACGATGCCCGCCTCGACGCCGACGTCGATGAGGCCACCCTCGCGGGAGATGCCCTTGCCGTACATGATGTCGAACTCGGCCTGCTTGAACGGCGGGGCGACCTTGTTCTTCACGACCTTGACGCGGGTCCGGTTGCCGACCATGTCGGTGCCGTCCTTGAGCGTCTCGATGCGACGCACGTCGAGGCGGACCGAGGAGTAGAACTTCAGCGCGCGGCCACCGGTCGTGGTCTCCGGCGAGCCGAACATGACGCCGATCTTCTCGCGCAGCTGGTTGATGAAGATCGCGGTCGTGCCGGAGTTGTTGAGGGCACCGGTCATCTTGCGCAGCGCCTGGCTCATCAGCCGGGCCTGGAGGCCGACGTGGCTGTCGCCCATCTCGCCCTCGATCTCGGCGCGCGGCACCAGCGCGGCCACGGAGTCGATGACGATCAGGTCGAGGGCGCCGGAGCGGATCAGCATGTCGGCGATCTCGAGCGCCTGCTCACCGGAGTCGGGCTGGGAGACCAGCAGGGCGTCGGTGTCGACGCCGAGGGACTTGGCGTACTCCGGGTCGAGCGCGTGCTCGGCGTCGATGAAGCCGACGATGCCGCCGGCGCGCTGGGCGTTGGCCACCGCGTGCAGGGCGACCGTCGTCTTGCCGGAGGACTCCGGCCCGTAGATCTCCACGACCCGCCCGCGCGGCAGGCCGCCGATGCCGAGCGCGACGTCGAGCGCGATGGAGCCGGTGGGGATCACCTCGAGCGGCGCGCGGGTCTCGTCGCCCAGCCGCATCACCGAGCCCTTGCCGAACTGCTTCTCGATGTTGGCCAGAGCGACGTCGAGCGCCTTCTCCCGGTCTTGTGCCATGGTCGTGCCTTCCAGGGTCGGTGGGTGGTGAGGTGCATCTCCGACGCTAGGGATGGCCACCGACATCCGGTCCTACCGGTCGTCGGGCTGTGGAGAAGCGGCCCCGGCGTCGCACCTGTGGACAGAACGTAGCCGAACAGGTGTTCGACACGGGTGCGACACGCGGGGCCGCGCTCCGGGCAGTCGGCTCAGAGGGGCGTGACGCAGCGGTGCCAGAAGATCTGGGCGCTGGCGTCGCCGACCAACGCGCCCCCGAAGTCCACGGCGCTGGGATAGACGATGGCACCGTTGACGGTCTGGAGGTCGATGAACTCGTACTGGCTGAGGTTGCCGTTGGCCCAGGTGATGCCGGCCTGGTCGCGCAGGACGCGGTACTCCGGCCACGACATCAGCCGGCCGCCCTTGGCGTTGCAGTCGGTGAGCGCGGCCGCGAAGCTGGAGGGCCCGGTCGCCGCCTTGTCGATGCACGAGCCGAGGACCAGCACGTCGCTGGCCGCACAGGTGCGGGCGGCCAGGTCGGCCGGGCTCAGCGAGCCGTCCGCCACGTCAGCGCCGGTCAGCGAGCCGTCCTTGACGTCCTTGCCGGTCAGCGAGCCGTCCTTGACGTCTTTGCCCTTGACGGAGTTGTTCTTGATCTGGGCCGAGCCGATCTTGGCGGCGGCGTACGACGTGCCGCCGAGCGCGACGACCAGCGCCAGCACGGCGACGACCAGCGCGGGGGTGGGGCGGAGCTTCATGGGGGACCTCCGGGGTTGCGGAACGGGATGGCCCGCAACCTAGGAGGATCCGGCCGATCAGGGAAGGTCGTAGGTGAGCTCGATGCCCTCGGCCCAGGTCGCGCAGGTGCAGCCGTCCGGGTCGGGCAGCGCCTCGACGGCCGCGGTGAGCAGGCCGGTGAGGCGCTCGAGGTTCTGCTTGAACAGCGCGAACACCTCGGCCTGGCCGACACCGTCGTCGCCCTCGGCGCCGGCGTCCATGTCGGTGACCAGGGCCAGCGTGGCGTAGCAGAGCTGCATCTCGCGGGCCAGGGCCGCCTCGGGGGCGCCGGTCATGTTGATGAGGGTGCCGCCCTGGGCGGCGTACCAGCGCGACTCGGCGCGGGTGGAGAAGCGCGGTCCCTCGATGACCACCATCGTGCCGCCGCGCTGGACGTCGGGCGCGGCCGCTGCGAGCGCGGAGGAGACGCGGGGGCAGTAGGGATCGGCGAACGGCACGTGGGTGGCGCCGTGCTCGACGTAGGAGCCGACGCGAGCGGTGGTGCGGTCGACGAGCTGGTCGGGCACGACGAGGTCGCCGGGCGCGACCGAGGCCGCGAGGCCGCCCACGGCGCACGGCGCGAGGACCTGGCGGACGCCGAGCGAGCGCAGGGCCCAGAGGTTGGCGCGGTAGGGGATGGACTGCGGCGGGAACTGGTGCTCCTTGCCGTGCCGCGGCAGGAAGGCCACCCGCCGGCCGGCGACGGTGCCGACGGCGACAGGCGCCGAGGGGTCGCCGTACGGCGTGGTGACGGCGTGCTCCTCGGCGTCCTCGAGGAAGGAGTAGAAGCCGGTGCCGCCGATCACGGCGACGTCCGCGACGCTCACTTCACGGCCGCCGGGAGGTCGAGCGCGCGCCAGACGGCGGCCCACACCTGCTTGGGCGACACGCCGGCGTCGAGCGCCTCCTGCGCGGTCCGCCCGCCGAGCTCGGCCATGACGAACTGACCGGCCCAGGACCGGTAGTAGCCCGGCCCGAGCGCGTCCTCCAACCGGGACCAGAACTCGGTGTGCCTCACCCGATCAGCCTAGGTGGCACCTCGGACAGCCCGGACGGCGAGCCAGGCCTGCTCCCCGCCACCGGTACGCCGGGCGAGGTGGTCGACCCGCCACCCGGCGCCCTCGAGCGCCGCACGCAGCGGCCCCTCGCGCCAGTAGGTGAAGCGCCGCGGGGCCGGCACGTGCCCGTGCGTCGACCACGCCTCGCCGTCGCCCTCCTTGAGCGACAGGCCGAGCACGCCGCCGGCGCGGGTGGCCGAGGCGAGCCGGGCCAGCACGGTCGGCAGGTCGGCGCGGGCGACGTGCAGCAGGCTGGCGTTGGCCCAGACCCCGTCGTAGGGACCGCCGAGGTCGTCGCCCAGCGGGTCGAGGACGTCCGCCTCGTGGCCCAGGGCTCGCAACCGGTCGACGAAGCCCCGCGACACGTCGGTGCGCCGGACGGTGAGCCCCCGCTCCTCCAGCGCCGCGGCGTCGCGGCCGCCGCCGCTGCCGACCTCGAGCACCGCTCCCCCGGCGCCCGCTCCCTGGACGGCCGCGGCGAAGGCGTCGAGGCTCTCGCGCACCTCGTCGGTGAGCTCGGCGACGGCGGCGCTGAAGGCCTCCGCGCCCCCGTCGTACGCCGCCGCGGTGGCCCGGGCGGCGAAGGCCCGGACGTCGTGCCTGTGGTGGAGCACGTCGTGCAGGTGGTAGCGGGCGATGGTGTCGACGGTGAACTCGCTGCCGTTGGAGCGGAGCCCGCGGCGCGCCCAGGTCGCCTCGGGGGCGTCGCACAGCGCGTCGTAGCGCCGAGCCACGGCCTCGGCCGCCGCCACCAGCGCGGGCGCGACGTCGGCGGGGTCCTGGAGGTCGTAGCGCTCGGCCACGGCCGTCTCGTCCTGGTCCCAGTTCGCGAAGGTCGGCTCGTCCTGCTCGAGCATCAGGTCCAGGCGCTCGCCGAAGACCCGGTGCACGTCGCGCACGTGGCAGGCGTACTCCAGCGGGGACCAGGTCTGGGGGTCCGGCCGCTCGGTGGCGCCCGGCTGGGCGAGCACGACCGACCAGCCCACGGCGTCGTCGCGCAGCAGCGCCCCGATCCGGTCGCGGTCCAGGTCGGCGGCCACGAAGCCGCACTCCGGGCACGGCTCGCGCAGCACCCAGGTCCAGTCCTTGGTGTCCGGGACGATCTCAGCAGCCACGCACCCAGCATGATGGGGCCCGTGCTGGTGCGCGACGCAGATCCTGCCGACCTTCCTCGGATCGCCGCCATCTACGACGAGCAGGTGCGCACGGCGATCTCCACCTTCGACCTCGTGCCACCGCCCGTCGACCAGTGGGCCGCGAAAGTCGGGAGCACCAGGCCGGGCGACCACTTCCTCGTGGCGCAGGACGACGGGGTGCTGGGCTTCGCCTACTCGTCGACGTACCGCCCGCGCCCGGCGTACGACCGCACGCGGGAGGTGTCGGTCTACCTCGACGAGGCGGCGCGCGGGCGCGGCCTCAGCCGGCTGCTGTACGCCGAGCTGCTGGCGCGGCTGCGCGCCGAAGGCGTCCGCACCGTGCTGGCGGTCATCGCGCTGCCCAACGAGGCGAGCGAGGCGCTGCACCGCGGGTGCGGGTTCGAGCGGGTCGGGGTGCTGCCCGAGGTCGGGTGGAAGTTCGAGCGCTGGATCGACACCGCCCTCTGGGCCCTCAGCCTCGACCCAGCGCGCCGAGGAACGCCTCCGGGTCGTCCAGGCTGACTCGCAGGGTGTGCACGCGCAGGGGTACGCCGAGGCAGCGGGCGGCCGCGGGCGGGTCGAGGTGGAGCACGACCAGGCCGCGCGGGCTGGTGTTGACCAGCCACTCGCCGCGCCAGCCGTGGGCTCCGACGCTGATGGTGTGGCGCGGGTCCCGCTCGGCGGAGGTGATGGAGCCGCGCGGGATCGTCGCGCGCCAGGTGGGCCCGAGGCGGACCGTGAGGGTGTCGTCGGTCAGGTCGAGCCCGGCGCCGCCCGCGCCGGCCACCGCCAGCAGCGGACGGAGCACCGGGTGCGGCCGGGGCATCGCGAACGTGGTCACGTCAACAAGAGTGCGTCGAGCCGGCGCCGGACCACGAACAGCCCGGCCAGCCCCAGGGCGAGCAGGTAGACCACGGACACCGCCGAGGCCCACGTCAGTGAGCCTGTGGTGAGCTCGCGGCACAGCACGACCCCGCGGTAGAGCGGCGTGCCCTCGACCACCCACCGCACCGGGTCGGGGTAGGCGGTGATCGGGAAGAACGTCGCCGAGAACAGGAACAGCGGCACCTGGGCCAGGGTGATGAGGTCGAAGTCCTGCCAGCTGCGCATGTAGGTCGTGAGCGCCATGCAGACCGCGCTGGAGGCGAACCCGATGAGCAGCGTGGCCGGGAAGGCCAGCACCGCCCACCACGAGTGCACCAGCCCCATCGCGGCCATGATGACGAGGAAGGCGGCGGCGTACGTCGAGCCGCGCAGCTGGCTCCACGCGATCTCGCCGCGGGCCACGTCGCGCGTGGTCAGCGGGGTGGCGAGCATCTGGTCGTAGAGCTTGACGAACCTCAGCTTGAAGAAGGTGTTGAAGGTGGCGTCGATGAGCGCGCCGTTGAGCGCGGAGGCGGCGAGCATGCCGGGCGCCACGAACTCGGCGTACGGGATCTCGCGGCCGTTGAACTCGAAGGTGTCGATCAGCGCGCCGACGCCGATGCCGATCGAGAGCAGGTAGAAGAACGGCTCGAAGAAGCCGCTGAGGAACAGCTTCCACGCCTTGCGGTAGACGATGTAGTTGCGCTCGACCAGCAACGCCGTGGCCCGGACCGCGCCGAGCGGCTGCGCGGTGCTCACCAGACCAGCCGCTTCTGCAACCCGGAGACCGCCCACACCCAGCCCGCGGCCAGCAGCACGAGCAGGACCCCGGCGTTGACCCCGGCCACCCACCAGGTGACGTGGTCGAGGGTGAGCATCCGCGAGAGGTTCACGCCCTGCCACAGCGGCGTGACGCGGGCCAGCCAGGCGCCCGCGGCGCCGAGGTTGCTGACCGGGAAGAACGCTCCGGAGAACAGGAACAGCGGGAAGATCCCGAGCCGGAAGAGCACGCCGTACCCCTCCTCGGAGTGCAGCCGCGCGCTGAACCCGAAGACCCAGACCGCGAAGACCATCCCCACCAGGACCTGCGCGAGGAAGGCCAGCAGCGCGCCCCACCAGGTCGCGAACACCCCGAACGGCGCCAGCACCAGGTCGTAGACGGCGCACGTGGTGGCCAGCCGGAAGGCGATGAACGTCAGGTGTGCCGCGACCAGGTCACGGCAGGTCAGCGGCGTGGCCAGCATCGAGTCGTAGACGCGCTGCCACTTGATCATGCTCATGACCGGGTACGTCGTCTCGCCCACGGCGGTCTGCATGGCGTGCGCGGCGATGAGCCCGGGGACCACGAAGTCGAAGTAGGACGTCGCGCCCTCGAGCACGTCGGGGTCGCCGTCGATGAAGCCGCCGAGCAGGACGCCCATGGCCAGCACGTAGAACAGCGGGGCCAGGAACGAGCTGATGACCGTCCCGCGCCAGGTGCGCTGGTAGACCACGCGCCAGTAGTCGGCCTGGCGGCGGATGCCCTCGCCGAGGGTGAGCGCGGTCGTCGTCGCCATCAGTCGACCAGGGTCCGGCCGGTGAGCCGCAGGAACACGTCCTCGAGCGTGCTGCGCCGCACGAGCGTGGCCACCGGCTGCAGGCCGCGCTCGTGGACCTGGCTCAGCACCCGCTCGCCGTCGTCGGTGTAGACAAGGAGCCGGTCGGGCAGCACCTCGACCCGGTCGCCGAGGTCCTCGATCTTGCCGGCCAGCGCCTCGTGCTCGCCGACGCCGAAGCGGAGCTCGGCCACCTCGCGGGTGGAGTGCTCGCGGATCAGGTCGGCCGGTGAGCCCTCGGCCACGATCAGCCCCTTGTCCATCACCACGAGCCGGTCGCAGAGCTGCTCGGCCTCGTCCATGTAGTGCGTGGTGATGACCAGGGTGACCCCGGCCTGCTTGAGCCGGAACAGCCGGTCCCACAGCACGTGCCGCGCCTGCGGGTCGAGGCCCGTCGTCGGCTCGTCGAGCAGCAGCAGGTCGGGCCGGTTGATGAGGCTCCGGGCGATGGTCAGGCGCCGCTTCATGCCACCGCTGAGGTCGTCGACCTTGGCCTTGGCCTTCTCGGTGAGCTGCACGAACTCCAGCAGCTCGTCGGCCCGCTCGTTGACCTCGGCCTTGGACAGGCCGAAGTAGCGGCCGTAGATGAACAGGTTGTCGCGCACGTTGAGCTCGGTGTCGAGCGTGTCCTCCTGCGGGCACACCCCCAGGCGCCCGCGGATGGCCTGGCCGTCGGTGGCCGGGTCGAGACCCAGGATCCGCAGCTCACCCCCGCTGACCGGGCTCACCGCCGCGATCATCCGCATGGTGCTGGACTTGCCGGCGCCGTTGGGCCCGAGGAACCCGAACGCCTCGCCCCGACGCACCTCGACGTCGATGCCCTTGACCGCTTCGAAGTCTCCGAAGGACTTGCGCAGCCCGCGCGCCGAGATCATCGCGTCGCTCACGAGTCGTGACCCTACGACGAGGGTCGGACAGTGCTCACCCGACTTTGCGACCGCCGGCGGACGCGCCGCCCCCGGCCGCGCTGGTCTGCTGGGCGGCGTGGACTACCAGGACACCTTCGCGGTCGACGGCGGCGGCCGCCACCACGCCGACGCGTGGATGCACGCGGCCTTCGACGGCAGCGCGGGCGCCCAGGCCCTGTGGCGCGGCGTGCTGCAGCTCCGGCTGCGTTCCGCCGCCGACCGGATCGCCGGCTGGCGGGTCGAGGAGCGCACGCCCCAGCGGCTGGTCGTCGCCGCCGAGTCCTGGCACCTGCGCGCCTGGCTCACGTGGGCGGCGTACGCCGACGGGGTCGAGGTGACCACCCACGTCACCTCCCGCAACGCCGCCGGTGCGGTCGCGTGGACCACGCTCAGCCCGGTGCACCGGGCCGCCGTGCCCGGTGTGCTCGAGCGGGCCCGCCGGCGGCTCAGGGCGTGAGCCGCTCCCCCGCCACCCAGGTGCCGGCGATGTCGGCGGGTCCCGCGAGGGCGAAGACCTTGGCCAGCGCGTCGTCGTACGACGTGGCGTGGGTGAGCGCGACGGCGAGCGTGCAGTCGGGGTCGGGGCGCAGCCAGAGCGCGTCGAACTCCTTGCCGACCTCGAGGTCGCCGACCGTGTCGGCCAGGCCGAGCACGTCCGCGCCCGCGCTGGTGGCCAGGTGGAGCAGGTGCCGGGCGGCGAGCCGGTGGCCGTCGCGGCCGAGGAGCTGCTGGGCGAAGTAGGCCTGCAGCCCCTCCTTGAACAGGCAGAAGCCGGTGCCGGCGCCGACGTCGCTGCCGAGGCCGACGCGGACGCCGAGAGCCAGGTGCGAGCCGAGCGGGAACAGCCCCGAGCCGAGGGCGGCGTTGGACGTCGGGCAGTGCGCGACGGCGGCGCCGTGGCGGCCCAGCGTCATCAGCTCGGTCAGCGACGGGTGCACGTTGTGGGCCAGCACCGAGCGCGGACCGAGGAGGCCGGCGCGCTCGTAGGAGGTCGTGTAGTCGCAGCCGAAGAGCTGCTGGACGCCCTCGATCTCCTCGAGGTTCTCGTTGAGGTGGGAGGTGAACCACAGGTCGGGCTGCTCGGCCAGCAGCGCGCCGGCGGACTCCAGCAGCGCCTCGGAACAGGACAGCGAGAAGCGCGGGGTCACGGCGTAGCGGGTCCGGCCGGCACCGTGCCAGCGCTTGGCCAGCTCGAGCCCCTCGGCGAAGGCGCGCTCGGGGGTGGTGAAGAGGTCCTCGCGCAGGATCCGGTCGGACAGCACCAGCCCGGAGGTGACCCGCAGCCCGACGCGGGTGGCCTCCGTGAACAGCGCGTCGACCGCGCCGGCGAAGTGCGATCCGAAGACCAGCGCGGTGGTGGTCCCGGCCGAGACCAGTCCGGAGACGAAGTCGGTCGCGACCGAGGCGGCGTACGCCGCGTCGGCCAGCCGCGCCTCCTCGGGCAGCGCGCACTGCTCGAGCCAGTCCAGCAGCGGCATGCCGAGCCCGCCGATGGCCCGGACCTGCGGGAAGTGCACGTGGGTGTCCACGAAGCCGGGGAGCACGAGGCCGTCCGAGAGGTCCACGGCGTCGGGGTGCCGGTCCGCGGAGTACGGCTCACGGGCGGTGATCACGCCGTCCTCGACGGTGACCGCGAGGTCGGCCTCGGCCCGCAGCGTGCCGCCGTGGAACGGGCTGACGGGGGTGTCCAGGAACGTGCCCCGGAAGGTCGTCATGCCCGGGCGCCCTCGCGCTCGAACGCGGCCAGCAGCCCCGCCGCCACGGCGACCGCGATGGCGGCCGGCTCCTTGGACGTCGTCACCCCCGGCAACCCGATCGGCGTCTGCACGCGGTCCACGACGTCGGGCGCGTGGGACTCCAGCAGCGTGCGCCGGAACCGCGCCCACTTGGCCGAGGACCCGATCAGCCCGACCGGTCCGAGGTGGTCGCAGCGCAGGGCCGCGTCGACGATGGCGAGGTCCTCGGCGTGGTCGTGGGTCAGCACCAGCACGTGCGTGCCCCGCGGCAGCTCGGCGAGCACCAGCTCGGGGATGACCGGCACCTCGTGGGCGTGCACCGCCGCGACCGCGTCGGCCAGCGGCGCGAGGTCGGGGAGCGGGCGCGAGTCGACCAGGTGCAGCTCGAGGTCGTGGCGGGCCAGGATCCGGGCCAGCTCGAGGCCGACGTGGCCGACGCCGAAGACGGCGGCGGAGGGCACGACGGGCAGCGGGTCGAGCAGGACCGTCACCTCTCCCCCACAGCACTGCACGCCGTGCTGGAACGGCGCCTTGTCCGAGAGCGAGGCGGTGAACGACTCGGGGCCACCGGGCGAAGACAGCAGCGCCCGCGCGCGGCGTACCGCCTCCTCCTCCAGGTTCCCGCCGCCGATGGACGCCCAGGTCTGAGCGGCGGAGACGACCATCTTGGCGCCGGCCTCGCGTGGAGCGTGGCCGCGCACGTCGGTGACGGTGACGAGCACGCCGGGCTCGCGCGCGGACCTCAGCGAGGCCACCGCCTCGAACCAGGTCGTCACGACGCCGACCGCGCGGCGTTCAGCGCCCAGTAGACCGCCTCGGGCGTGGCCGGCGAGGCCAGCTCGCAGGGCCGACCGGGCGGTCCGTACGCCGCGCACGCGTCGCGCAGCGCCTCGCGCACCGAGAAGGCCAGCATGAGCGGCGGCTCGCCCACGGCCTTGGAGCCGTAGACCACGCCCTCCTCGTGCGCCCGCTCGAGGAGCTCGACGTTGAAGACCTCGGGCAGCTCGGAGAACGACGGCAGCTTGTAGGTCGATGCCGCCTGCGTGGTCAGTCGCCCCCGACCCTCACCGTCGCTGGTGTCCCAGCGCAGGTCCTCCAGGGTCAGCCAGCCGGCGCCCTGCACGAAGCCGCCCTCGACCTGGCCCAGGTCGACCAGCGGGGAGAGCGAGTCGCCGACGTCCTGGACGATGTCGACGCGGCGCGTGGTGGAGGCGCCGGTGAACCCGTCCACCTCGACCTCGGCCACGGCGGCGCCGTAGGTGAAGTACTTGAACGGCGTCCCGGTCATCGTGGTCACGTCCCACGACAGGCCCTCGGTCTTGTAGAAGCCGGCCGCCCAGAGCTGCACGCGCGCGTGGTACGCCGCGGCGACCAGCTCGTCCCACGAGGCGTCGGGGTGCTCGGCCCGGACCGCCGTGAGGCGTTCCAGGATCTGCTCGCAGGCGTTCTTGACCGCGCCGCCGTTGAGGTCGGCGCCCGCCGAGGCGGCGGTGGCCGAGGTGTTGGGCACCTTGTCGGTGCGGGTCGGCGCGAGCCGGACCCGGCCCAGCGGCACGCCGAGGGCGGTGGCCGCGACCTGGAGCATCTTGGTGTGCAGCCCCTGGCCCATCTCGGTGCCGCCGTGGTTGATGAGGACCGAGCCGTCCTTGTAGACGTGCACCAGCGCGCCGCCCTGGTTGAACGTGGTGAAGTTGAACGAGATCCCGAACTTCACCGGCGTGACCGCCAGCCCGCGCTTGGTGTGCGGCGAGGCGGCGTTGAAGGCGTCGACCTCCTCACGCCGCGCGGCGTACGACGAGGAGGCGAGCACCTGGTCCCAGCAGCCGTGCATGCGCTCGGCGTGCCGGACGGGCTGGCCGTACGGCGTGGCCTGGCCCTCGGCGTAGAAGTTGCGCCGCCGGAGCTCGGCGGGCGGGATGCCGAGCACGGGGGCGGCGCGGCCGAGGACGTCCTCGATGACCAGCATCCCCTGCGGGCCGCCGAAGCCGCGGAACGCGGTCTGGGAGGTCTTGTGGGTCCGCGCGATCCGGCCGTGGACGGTGATGTCGGGGATCCAGTAGGCGTTCTCGACGTGGCACAGCGCCCGCGAGAGCACCGGCTCGGAGAGGTCCAGGCTCCAGCCGCCGTCGGAGGTCAGCGTGGCCTCGAGCGCCTCGATCCGGCCGTCGGCGGAGAAGCCGGCGCGCCAGGTGGCGTGGAAGCCGTGCCGCTTGCCGGTCATCGTCATGTCCTGCTGCCGGGTCAGGCGCAGCCGGACCGGGCGACCGGTCAGCGTGGCACCGAGCGCGGCCACCGCGGCCAGCCCGTGCGGCTGCATCTCCTTGCCGCCGAAGCCGCCGCCCATCCGCAGGCACTGCACGGTCACCGCGTGGCTCGGGACGCCGAGCACGTGCGCGGTGATCTCCTGGGTCTCGGTCGGGTGCTGCGTCGAGGACTGCACGAAGACCTGGCCGGCCTCGTCGACCAGGGCCAGCGCGCAGTGGGTCTCGAGGTAGAAGTGCTCCTGACCGGCGAAGGACGTCACGCCCTCGAAGACGTGCGCGGCCCGCTCCATCCCGGCCGCGGAGTCGCCGCGGGTCACGGTCGGCCGCGCGCCCTGGAAGCTCTCCGCCGCGATGGCCTCCTCCACGGTGAGGACGCTGGGCAGCGGCTCGTAGTCGGCCTGCACCGCCAGCGCGCCGCGGCGCGCGGCCTCGAGGCTCTCGCCGAGGACCCAGGCCACCGCGTGGCCGTGGTACATCACCTCGCTCGGGAACAGCGGCTCGTCGTGCTTGATCCCCGCGTCGTTGATCCCCGGCACGTCGGCCGCGGTGAGGACGCGGACCACGCCCGGCACGTCGTACGCCGGCGCCGGGTCGAGCCGGGTGACCCGGGCGTGGGTGTGCGGCGCCTGGACCGGGTGGGCGTGCAGCACCCGGCTGGTCCGGCCCACCAGGTCGTCGGTGTAGAGCGCGTGGCCGGTGACGTGCAGCGCCGCCGCCTCGTGCGGGAGCGCCTCGCCGACCACGGCGAGGTCCGGGCGGCTGCTCAGGAGCGTCACGACTCGACCCACAGCTTGCGCAGCGCGTCACCCAGGACGGCCGAACGGTAGGCCGCGCTGGCCCGCTGGTCGTCGATCGGCGTGCCCTCGGAGCGGAGCACCTCCGCGGCGGCGTCGACGGTCGTCTCGGACCACGGCCGGCCCTCGAGCGCGGCCTCCGTGGCCAGCGCGCGCACGGGCGTGGCCGCCACGCCGCCGAGCCCGATCCGGGCCTTGCTGACGACCCCGTCACGGAGGTCGAGCGCGAAGGCCACGGCCACCGACGAGATGTCGTCGAAGCGCCGCTTGGCGATCTTGTGGAACGCCGTCAGCCCGGCCGCCGGCAGCGGGACCACGACCTCGGCGATGAGCTCGTCGCGGCGGCGCACCGACCGCCGGTAGCCGGTGAAGTAGTCGGCCAGCGGCACCGTCCGCGTGCCCTCGCTCGACGCCAGCACCAGCGAGGCCTCGAGCGCGAGCAGCACCGGCGTGGTGTCGCCGATGGGCGAGCCGGTGCCGAGGTTGCCGCCGAGGGTGGCGCCGTTGCGGATGAGCGGCGAGGCGAACTGCGGCAGCAGCGCGTCGACCAGCGGCAGCCGGCCCTCGAGCCGGCGCCCGAGCTCGGTGAGGGTGAGCGCGGCGCCGATGCGGACCTCGTCGTCGGTCACGGTGAGCCCGCGCAGCTCCTCCAGCCGGTCGACGGCCAGCACCAGGTGGGCCCTGCGACCGCGCAGGTTGACCTCGACGCCCCAGTCGGTGCTGCCGGCCACGACCGTGGCGTCCTCGTGGTCGCGCACCAGCTGCAGCGCCTCGTCGAGCGTGGCCGGCCGGACGTAGGCCGCCTCGCCGTCGTGCAGCCGGCTGGCCACCGGCGCCGGCGCGCTCACCGTACGACGCGTGGCCAGCGGGTCGTCGGCCTCAGGCGTGCCGAGGGCGTGGGCGGCGTCACGGATCGGCCGGTAGCCGGTGCAGCGGCACAGGTTGCCGCTGATCGCGTGCAGGTCGAAGCCGTCGTCGCGGCCGTCGCGGTAGAACTCCGCGGCCATCGAGCAGATGAAGCCGGGCGTGCAGTAGCCGCACTGCGAGCCGCCGCGGACGGCCATCTCGTGCTGGACCGGGTGCAGCGCGTCCGGAGAGCCGAGCCCCTCGGCGGTGACGACCTCCTGGCCGTCGAAGGCCGCGGCGGGGACCAGGCAGGAGTTGAGCGCGGTCCACTCGGTGCCCTCGGAGCCGTCCGGAGCCGGGCGCGCGACCAGCAACGAGCAGGCGCCACACTCGCCCTCGGCGCAGCCCTCCTTGGCCCCGGTCAGCCCGCAGCCGCGGACGAAGTCCAGGAGGTTGGTGTGCAGCGGCACGCCGTCCAGGGCGCGCGGCTCGCCGTTCACGGTCACCTCGGCCATCCGCACCTCCTCTCGGATCGGATCAGGCTACGTCGCGAGGTCACAGGCTCAGCCCGACGTGCCGGTTGACGTCCTTGTAGAGCAGGTAGCGGAACGGCCCTGGACCACCGGCGTAGCAGGCCTGAGGGCAGAACGCGCGCAGCCACATGAAGTCCCCGGCCTCGACCTCGACCCAGTCGGTGTTGAGCAGGTAGACCGCCTTGCCCTCGAGCACGTAGAGCCCGTGCTCCATCACGTGCGTCTCCGGGAACGGGATGGCACCACCGGGCGCGAAGTTCACGATGTTGACGTGCATGTCGTGGCGCAGGTCCGCGGTGTCGACGAAGCGGGTGGTCGACCAGGCACCGTCGGTGCCGGGCATCTCGATCGGCGCGACGTCCTGCTCGCGGGTCACGAACGGCTCGGGGGCGTCGAGCCCCGGCACCCGCTGGTAGGCCTTGCGGACCCAGTGGAACGTCGCGGTCGCCTCGGACCGGTTGTGCAGCGTCCAGGCGACGGCGGGCGGCAGGTAGGCGTAGCCGCCCGGCTCCAGCGTGTGCCGCTCCTCGGCGACGGTGAGCTCGAGCGCGCCGTCGACCACGAACAGCACCGCCTCGGCGCCGGCGTCGGCCTCCGGGTCGTCGGAGCCGCCGCCGGGGGCGACCTCGACGACGTACTGGCTGAAGGTCTCGGCGAACCCGCTCAGCGGCCGGGCCAGCACCCACATCCGCATCCCGGTCCAGCCGGGCAGGTAGGACGCGGTGATGTCGCTCTGGGTGCGGGCCGGGACCACGGCGTAGGCCTCGGTGAACCGCGCTCGGTCGGTGGTGAGCGCGGTCTGGGGCGGCAGGCCGCCGCGGGGGACGTGGTAGGTCATGCGCTCCTCCTGAGCATCCGGCCGTGCGGCTCGGCGCCGGTCACGGGTACGCCGCGCAGCCAGGTCTCGCGGACCACGCCGGCCAGGGTGCGGCCGGCGTACGCCGAGACCGGGTTGCGGTGGTGCAGCCGGGTGACGTCGACGGTGAACGTCTCGTCGGGCGCGAAGCGGACCAGGTCGGCGTCGGCACCGACGGCGATCCGGCCCTTGTGGGCCAGTCCGACCCGGTCGGCCGGCGCCTGGGCCATCCAGCGGACCACGTCGGTGAGGTCGTGGCCGCGCTCGCCAGCGCCGGTCCACACGGTCGAGAGGCCGAGCTGGACGCTGGCGATGCCGCCCCACGCCCGGCCGAAGTCGCCGCCGCCCTGCTCCTTGAGCTCCGGCGTGCAGGGCGAGTGGTCGCTGACCACGAGGTCGACGACATCGTCGAGCGCCGCCCAGAGCGCCTCGCGGTTGGCCGCCTCGCGGATCGGCGGGCAGCACTTCAGCTCGGTCGCGCCGTCGGGGACGTGCTCGGCGGCGAAGGTGAGGTAGTGCGGGCAGGTCTCCACGCTGACGTCGACGCCGCGGGCCCGGGCCGCCCGGAGCTCCGGCACCGCGGCGGCGGCGCTGAGGTGGACGACGTGCGCCTTCGCGCCGGTGGCCTCGGCCTGGGCCAGGACCAGCGCGATCGCGGCCTCCTCGGCGGCCGGTGGCCGCGAGGCCAGGAAGCCGGCGTAGTGCCCGCCGTCCAGTGCGGCCTCGTCGAGCAGGCGGCCGTCCTCGGCGTGCACGATCATCAGCGCTCCGAGTCGGGCGGTCTCGGCCATGGCGGCCCCGAAGGCGTCGGGCTCGAGGTGGCCGAACTCGGGCACCCCGCTGTCGAGCAGGAAGCACTTGAAGCCGAAGACACCGGCCGCGTGCAGCGGCGCGAGGTCGGCGAGGTTCTCCGGGACCGCGCCGCCCCAGAAGCCCGTGTCGACGTGCAGCTGGCCCTCGGCGGCGCGCTGCTTGGCCTCGAGGTTCGCCACCGTGGTGGTGGGCGGGACGGAGTTGAGCGGCATGTCCAGGATCGTGGTCACGCCGCCGGCCGCCGCCGCTCGCGTGGCGGAGGCGAAGCCCTCCCACTCCGTGCGGCCGGGCTCGTTGACGTGCACGTGGGTGTCGACCAGGCCGGGCAGGAGCACCTCGTCGTCGTCGAGGGTGACGGTCTGCGCGGCGGCCGGCGGCGCGTCGTACGGCGCGAGGTCGGTGATCCTCCCGCCGCTCACGACGACGCTGACGGGCTGCTCGGTGGCGCCGAGCACCGCGCGGCGCGCCCGCAGGACGAGCTCAGCTGCCACGGTAGGTGGAGTAGCCGAAGGGGCTGAGCAGCAGCGGGACGTGGTGGTGCTGGTCGGGATCGGCGACGGTGAAGACCACGACGACCTCGGGGTAGAAGCCGTCGACGTAGAGACCGGTGTCGAAGCGCAGGACGTAGGCCCCGCGCTCGAGCTCCGGGCCGAGCGAGCCGATCCGGCCGTCGGCGTCGGTCTCGCCCTCGGCCAGCAGCTCGCCCTGGCGGGTCTCCAGCCGCACCGCGATCCCCTCGGCCGGGTGCCCGAGTGCGGTGTCGAGGACGTGGGTCGAGAGCGTGCTCACAGGGACTGCTCCAGGCGCAGGAGGGCGATCTGGCGGAGGTTGTCGACGGTCTCGGCGCGCTCGGCGGCGTCGTCGTTCTGCATCCGCCGCTCGAGCTCGGCCAGGATCTCCTCGGCGTCGCGGCCGGCGGCGCGGATGAGGAAGACCCGGTCGAAGCGCTGCTCGTACGCCGCGTTGGCCTGCGCGAGCCGGTCGCTCGGGCTGACCCCGGACTGCTCGCTCTGGGACTGCGCTCCCCCGCGCTCGCCGATGCGCGGGTGGCCGGCCAGGGCCTGCTCGAGCTCCGCGTCGCTGAGCTGCCGGGCGGCCTCGTCGGCCCGGCCGAGGAGGGCCTCGCGGTCGGCGTACGGACCTCCGGCCAGCACCTCGTCGGCCCAGCGCGGCACGGCCAGGCAGGCCAGCAGCTGCTCGCGGCTGACCTCGGGGGTGCGGACCACCGTGGCCTCGATGAGCCCGTAGGGCCGGTCGGCGGCGTGGAAGACCTCGCCGTCGTTGGTCAGGCCGTCGACCCGGAAGCCGCTGAAGTCGACCAGGAAGTGGTGCTTGTTGGGCGCCCGGAAGTGGATGTCCGTCAGCCCGTCGTCGCCTTCGAGGACCGCGCGGCCCATGGCGTAGAGCGTCTCCTGGAGCGCGCGCGAGTAGGTGCCGGCGAAGGTGGTGAGGATCGTGTCGAGGGCCTTGTCGTAGGAGGCGTTCCAGTCCTGGCGCTCGGCGCTCGCGTGCCGCCAGGTGGCGACCAGCGAGGTGGCCAGGATCCGGTCGTCGGTCTCGGCCAGGGTCGTGAACTCGTCCTTCAGGAAGCCCTTGAACTCCGAGTCGGTGGAGTTGAGGACGGTCAGCTCCCCGACGCCCGACTCGACCCTCGCACCGCCGCGGGTCACGGTCACGGTGCAGGTGCGGACGGCGCCGCCGCGGCGGACGAAAGAGTGGGGGCCGAGGCGGTCCCAGGCGTACTCCTCGACCCGGATCTCCGCCTCGTGCGCGGCGCGCGCGGCGTCCAGGAGCCGGCGCCCCAGGGCCAGCGCGTAGTCCTCGACGGAGTCGACGCCGTGGAGCTTGGCGTAGGCGAAGGCGGTGTTCTTCTGGGTGTCGGTGGGCAGCACCGCGGCCTGGTCGCCGTGGGTGTGGGCGTCGGCGAAGTCCCCGCGCAGGCTGGTGGAGACGTTGAGGTCCTTGATCTCGTGGACCGGGGTGTCGCGGACGATGCGGACGACGCGGTTCTCGGCCTTGCCGTACTGGTTCGCCCCGAGCTGGATCGCCATGGGCGGCACCCTAGAGGAACCGCGTTGCGTCGATGTTCCGCATCTCCGCCGGGTCGACCGCACCGCAGTCCAGCCCGCGCAGCAGGTAGCGGGCGAGCGCGCGGGCGGTGGCCGGCTCGTCGGCGATGCCGCCCTCCACGCGCTGCTGGTAGGCCTCGAGGCGGTCCAGCGCGGCGGCCAGGCCCTTGCGGTAGAAGGCGTACGTCGCGGCGTACCGCGTGGGCAGCTGGGCGGGGTGCAGGTCCCAGCCCTGGTAGTAGCCGCGCTCCAGGCTCCTGCGCACCAGCCTCAGGTGGTTGGCCCAGGCCGCCTCGACGTGATCCGGGTCGCCCACCGGCAGGACGTTGGTCGAGCCGTCGGACAGGCGCACGCCGGTCCCCGCGGCCGCCGCCTGCATGACCAGCTTGGCGTGGTCGGCGACCGGGTGCTCCAGGGACTGCTGGCCGGCCACGATGCCGACGAACGCGCTGTAGTCGTAGGTGCCGTAGTGGAGCCCGGTCAGCCGCTCCCCGCCCGCGTGCACCATCCGCGCGACCAGCGCGGTGCCGTCCGGGCCGAGGATCGACTGCGGCGTCTCGACCTGGACCTCGAAGGACACGTCCAGGGTGTCGGCCACGTGCACCATCGCCTCGACCTGGTCGACGCTGGTCACCTTGGGCAGCGTCACCACCCAGCCCTCGGTGCTGCCACCCGCCTCGCGCACGGTCTCGACGTACGCCGTGAGCGTGCGCAGCGCCCTCCCCCTGGTGGCGGCCTCGAAGCACTTGACCCGGATGCCGCCGAACGGCGCGGCCTCGCCGTTGCGCTGGCTCTCGGCCAGCGCGTTCGCGGCCCGCTCCGCGTCCGCGCTCTCGTCCTCGTCGGTGCGCCCGACGTAGCCGTCCTCGAAGTCGACCCGCAGGTCCTCCACCGGCTCGCTCGCGAGCTTGGCCCGCACCCGCTGCACCAGCTCGTCGTCGCCGACGAGGTCCGCGAAGGCCCGCGCGTGGTCGTCGAGGGCCCGGAGCGCGGCCGCGCCGTACGCCGGGACCAGCCCCGCGTCGTACCGGTCGGCCGGCACGTAGACCGTGTGCACCGGCTGCCGGCCCGGCCGCTCGCCGGGGTAGTCCCTGGCCAGCGCCGCATCGGCGCCCGCGAGCCGCTCGTCGAGCTCCCGGGTCAGCCGGTCGGCGAGGTCGCTCATGGCGCCATCATCCACCGGCCAGCCCCCGCGTCCGGACCAGCGCGCCCTCGACCTCCACGCGGGCGTGCGGCCGGGCGGCGTAGTTGTTCGGGCTCGGGTGGATCGACGCCACGACCGCGATCCCCCGCCCGGCCAGCTCCGCCCCGACGACGGCCACGCACCGTCCCGCCGGCCGCCCGAACGGCAGCACCACCCGCACCTCGGGCAGCAGCGCCAGCAGCCGGAGCAGCACCTCGGCGCCGGCACCCTCGTCGGCCCGCGTCACCGCGGCGTTGCGGCGCTCGGTCCCGACGTACCACGGCACGGCGTTCCACAGCAGCCCGAGCGAGCGCGGCGTGCCGGTGTCGCGGAGCGCCAGCCACAGGTTGCGCGCGGTGGCGTCGTCGTTGTCCACCGACACCATGCCGCTGCGCAGCGCGCCGCGCCGCGACGGCGTCTCCAGGACCATGAGCACCCGGGCTCCCACGCCGCCGGAGTCCGGGTCGACGTACGGCACCGGCGCGCCGCGCTCCGTCGCCAGCGCCTCGACGAACCGGTTGACCGCGCCCACGTGCGGCTCGTGCACCCGGGCCAGCTTGGCCCGCAGGACGTCCGGGTCCCGGTGGCCGCAGGGGGCCTCAGTCGTGGGCGTCGTCCTCGCCGGGCGTCTGCACCGACTCCGCACGCGTGCCCGAGGAGTCCGCGACGCGCTCGTCGGACTCGGCCAGGATCGCCGCGGCCTGCGCCTCCGGGTCGTCGCTCCCCGCCGCCTCCTCCTCGGGCAGCAGCTCCGCCCGGCGATCGATCCGCTCCCGCTCGGTCTGCTCCTCGGGCGTCTCGCTCATGGTCGTCAACCTACTCAGCGGTCGGCGCGGGTCTCACCGAGCACCTGCAGGACGGCCTCCTCGGTGAGCCAGCAGGGGGCGAGGGACCCGCCCGCGACCGGCCCGCAGACGGCGGCGAGGGCCGTGGTCTACGGCGTTACCGGGTCCGGCTCCACCGACGAGGATCGAGCCCGGTCGTCCGGAGGTCGACCACCGCGCAGACCGGCACGGGCGTCCGGCTGGACCTGGTACCGGCCGACTGTCGGTGGTCTGAGCAAGACTTGTCGACATGTCGTCCGCCGACCCCGCGCCCCACCCCGCCCTGGGCCGCTTCAGCGAGCCCACGCGCGCGTGGTTCTCGGCGGCCTTCGCGGAGCCGACGCCGGCGCAGGTGGGCGCGTGGGAGGCGATCGGGGCCGGCCGGCACGCGCTGGTGGTGGCGCCGACCGGCTCCGGCAAGACGCTGTCGGCGTTCCTGTGGAGCCTGGACCGGCTGCTGAGCAGCGAGCGGCCGACCGACAAGACCAAGCGCACGCGGGTGCTCTACGTCAGCCCGCTCAAGGCCCTGGCGGTCGACGTCGAGCGCAACCTGCGCAGCCCGCTGACCGGCATCCGCCACACCGGCGACCGGCTCGGCCAGCCGGTGCCCGAGGTGACCGTGGGCGTGCGCAGCGGCGACACCGCGGCGGCCGATCGCCGCAAGCTCGTCTCCGCGCCGCCGGACATCCTCATCACCACGCCCGAGTCGCTGTTCCTCATGCTCACCAGCCAGGCGCGCGAGAGCCTGCGCGGGGTCGAGACCGTGATCCTCGACGAGGTGCACGCGGTGGCCGGCACCAAGCGCGGCGCCCACTTCGCGGTCACGCTGGAGCGGCTCGACGCGCTGCTCGAGCGGCCGGCCCAGCGGGTCGGGCTGAGCGCGACCGTGCGACCGCTGGAGGAGGTGGCGCGCTTCCTCGGCGGTGCGGCGCCGGTCGAGATCGTGGCCCCGCCGAGCGCCAAGGAGTGGGACCTCAAGGTCGTCGTGCCGGTCGAGGACATGACCGCGCCGGAGGCGTACGACGACTCCGGCGAGGAGGAGCCCAGCCGGGCCCAGTCGATCTGGCCGCACGTCGAGGAGCACGTCGTCGACCTCATCGAGCAGCACCGCTCGACCATCGTCTTCGCCAACAGCCGGCGCCTCTCCGAGCGGCTCACGGCCCGCCTCAACGAGATCGCCTTCGAGCGGGCCAGCGGCGAGAAGCTGCTGCCCGGCCAGAGCCCGGCGCAGGTGATGGCCCAGTCCGGGGCGAGCAGCGCGGCCGAGACGGTCATCGCCAAGGCCCACCACGGCTCGGTGTCCAAGGAGCAGCGCGCGCTCATCGAGGACGACCTCAAGCGCGGCCGGCTCCCCGCCGTGGTGGCCACCAGCAGCCTCGAGCTCGGCATCGACATGGGCGCGGTCGACCTCGTCGTCCAGATCGAGAGCCCGCCCAGCGTGGCCAGCGCGCTCCAGCGCGTGGGTCGCGCCGGTCACCAGGTCGGCGAGGTCAGCCGGGGCGTGCTGTTCCCCAAGCACCGCGGCGACCTGGCCCAGACCGCGGTCGCGGTCCAGCGGATGCGCAGCGGTGCCATCGAGAGCCTCGGCGTACCCGCCAACCCGCTCGACGTGCTGGCCCAGCAGATCGTGGCGGCGACCGCGATGGAGGCCTGGGGCGTCGACGACCTCTACGCCCTGGTCAAGCGGACGGCCAGCTTCGACAAGCTCCCCCGCTCGGCGTACGACGCGGTGCTGGACCTGCTGTCCGGCCGCTACCCGAGCGACGAGTTCGCCGAGCTGCGCCCCCGCATCGTCTGGGACCGGGTCACCGGCACCCTCACCGGCCGTCCGGGCGCCCAGCGGCTGGCCGTGACCAGCGGCGGCACCATCCCCGACCGCGGTCTGTTCGGCGTCTTCCTGGTCGGCGGCGAGGGCCCGGGCAAGCGGGTCGGCGAGCTCGACGAGGAGATGGTCTACGAGTCACGCGTCGGCGACGTCTTCGCCCTCGGCGCCACCAGCTGGCGGATCGAGGACATCACCCACGACCGCGTCCTGGTCACGCCCGCGCCGGGCGTGCCCGGGCGGCTGCCGTTCTGGAAGGGCGACGCGCTCGGCCGGCCGGCCGAGCTCGGGGCCGCCGTCGGCGCGTTCACCCGCGAGCTGGCCAGCCTGCCCAAGAAGAAGGCCGAGCAGCGCGCCAAGGCCGAGGGGCTCGACGACTACGCCGCCGGCAACCTCGTGACCTACCTCCACGAGCAGCTCGAGGCGACCCAGGTCCTGCCCAGCGACCAGACCCTGCTGGTCGAGCGGTTCCGCGACGAGCTCGGCGACTGGCGCCTGGTCCTGCACTCGCCGTACGGCACGCCGGTGCACGCGCCCTGGGCGCTGGCCATCAACGCCCGGCTGCGTGAGCGCTTCGGCATCGACGGCCAGGCCGTCGCCTCCGACGACGGCATCGTCATCCGCATCCCCGACACCGACGCCGAGCCACCCAGCGGCGAGATCGTGGTCTTCGCGCCCGACGAGATCGAGGACGTCGTCACCCAGGAGGTCGGCGGCTCGGCGCTGTTCGCGTCCCGGTTCCGCGAGTGCGCCGCCCGCGCCCTGCTGCTCCCGCGCCGCGACCCCGGCCGCCGCAGCCCGCTGTGGCAGCAGCGCCAACGAAGCGCGGCCCTGCTCGAGGTCGCCTCGAAGTACCCCTCCTTCCCCATCGTCCTCGAGGCCGTCCGCGAGTGCCTCCAGGACGTCTACGACCTGCCCGCGCTGGTCCAGCTGATGCGTGCGGTCGAGCAACGCAGCGTCCAGGTCACCGACGTGGCCACCGCGTCCCCGAGCCCGTTCGCGCGCAGCCTGCTCTTCGGGTACGTCGCGCAGTTCGTCTACGAGGGCGACTCCCCCATAGCCGAGCGCCGGGCCGCGGCCCTCTCGCTCGACCAGGGCCTCCTGGCCGAGCTGCTCGGGCGCGCCGAGCTGCGCGAGCTGCTCGACCCCCAGGTGCTCACCGAGGTCGAGGACGAGCTGCAACGGCTCACCCCGGAGCGCAGGGCCCGGGGCGCCGAGGGCGTGGCCGACCTGCTCCGCCTGCTCGGCCCGCTGTCCGCCGAGGAGATCGCGGCCCGCACGGCCGAGGGCGTCGACGCCCCGGAGGCCCTGGCCACCCTGGCCGCCACCCGGCGGGTGGCCGAGGTGCGGGTGGCCGGCGAGCCGCGCTGGGTCGCCATCGAGGACATCGGCCGGCTGCGCGACGGGCTCGGGGTCGCCGTGCCACCGGGCACTCCCGACGCCTTCACCGACCCCGTCGACGACCCGCTGGCCGACCTGGTCTCGCGCTACGCCCGCACCCACGGTCCCTTCACCACCGAGGACGTCGCCACCCGGCTCGGGCTCGGTGCCGCCGTCGTGCGCCTCACGCTGCAGCGGCTCGGCGGTCAGGGTCGGGTGCTCGACGGCGAGTTCCGACCGGGCGCCTCCGGGCTGGAGTGGTGCGACGCCGAGGTGCTGCGCTCGCTGCGCCGGCGCAGCCTGGCCCGGCTGCGCAAGGAGGTCGAGCCGGTCCCGCCGGCCGCGCTCGGACGGTTCCTCAGCGCCTGGCAGCACGTCACGTCGACGGGCAACCGGGGCGGGCTGCGCGGTGTCGACGGCGTGCTGAGCGTCATCGACCAGCTGGCCGGCGCCCCGGTGCCGGCCAGCGCGCTCGAGCCGCTGGTGCTGAGCGCACGGGTGCGCGACTTCGAGTCGTCGTACCTCGACGAGCTCACCGCCTCCGGCGAGGTCCTCTGGGCCGGCCACGGCTCGCTGCCCGGCTCCGACGGCTGGGTGAGCCTCCACCTCGCCGACCAGGCGCCGCTCACGCTGCCGGAGCACGAGCCGTTCGAGCACAGCGAGCTCCACCAGTCCGTGCTCGACGCGCTGGCCGGCGGCGGGGCGTACTTCTTCCGCCAGCTCGCCACCCAGGTCGGCGCCCGCGACGACAAGGCCCTGAGCGCCGCGCTGTGGGACCTCGTCTGGGCCGGCCGGATCAGCAACGACACCCTCACCCCACTGCGTGCGCTCACCCGTGCCGGTGGGGCGGCCCACCGGACCAAGCGCGCGCCCGCCCGCCCGCGCATGGCCAGCACCACCGGCCGCGGCGGGATGGCCCTGCGCAGCGGCCCGCCCGAGACCGCCGGTCGCTGGGCCCTGCTGCCCGAGCTCGACACGGACCCGACCCGCCGGGCCCACGCCGCCGCCGAGCGCCTGCTCGACCGGCACGGCGTGGTCATCCGCGGCGCGGTCATGAGCGAGCGGCAGCCGGGCGGATTCGCCGCGGTCTACAAGGTCCTGTCGGCCTTCGAGGACTCCGGTCGCTGCCGGCGGGGGTACTTCGTCGAGGGCCTCGGCGCCGCCCAGTTCGGCACGGCCGGTGCCATCGACCGGCTGCGCACCTTCTCCGAGGTCGACGACGGTGGCGACGGGGCCAAGCCGGTCGCGGTCTGCCTGGCGGCCACCGACCCCGCCAACCCCTACGGCGCGGCCCTGCCCTGGCCCGAGAGCGAGGGCGGCCACCGCCCCGGACGCAAGGCGGGCGCCCTCGTGGTCCTGGTCGACGGCGAGCTGACGCTGTACGTCGAGCGCGGCGGCAAGACCCTGCTCACCTGGAGCGAGGACCGCGAGCGGCTCGACCCCGGCGCCGCGGCCCTGGCCGAGGCGGCTCGACGCGGCTCGCTCGGCCGGCTCACCGTCGAGCGGGCCGACGGCGAGGCGCTGCTGGGCGGCGGCTCCACCCCGCTGCGCGAGGCGCTCGACGCGGCCGGGTTCGTCACCACGCCGCGCGGGCTCCGGCTCCGCGCGGCCTAGGCGGCGGCGTGCCCGAGGGCGACACCGTCTACCGCGCCGGCCGGCTGCTCGACCGCTCGCTGAGCGGCCAGGTGCTGACCGTGACCGACTTCCGGGTGCCGCAGCACGCCACCGCCGACCTCAGCGGCGGCACCGTGCTCGAGACCGTCTCGCGCGGCAAGCACCTGCTCACCCGCATCTCCCACGGCGACGGCGACTGGACGCTGCACACCCACCTCAAGATGGAGGGCAGCTGGAAGGTCGTCCGCCCCGGCCAGCGCTGGCCCCGCGCGGCCAGCAACGCCCGCGTGGTGCTCACCACCCAGCGCGCGGTCGCCATCGGCTTCTCCCTCGGCATCGTCGAGCTGCTCCCCCGCCACCTCGAGCCCGACGTGGTCGGCCACCTCGGCCCCGACCTCCTCGGCCCGGACTGGGACGAGGAGCATGCCCTGGCCAACCTCCGCGCCGACCCCGGCCGCCCCCTCCACGAGGCCCTCCTCGACCAGCGCAACCTGGCCGGCATCGGCAACATGTACGCCGCCGAGCTCTGCTTCGTCGCCGGCCTCCACCCCGAGACCCCCGTCGCCCAGGTCGACGGCCTCCCCCGCCTGGTCCGCCGCGCCCGCCAGATGCTCGACCTCAACAAGGAGCGCCCGGTGCAGACGACCACCGGCGACCTGCGCGAGCGCGAGCGCCTGTGGGTCTACCGCCGCGACAAGTCCGCCTGCCGCCGCTGCGGCACGCCCATCGCCGTCGCCATGCGCAAGCGCGGCCCGGTCGGACGCGAGCGCGCGTCGTACTGGTGCCCGAGCTGCCAGCCCGAGACCTGACTAACGCTTCGGCCGCACCATCCGCACGCTCACCGGGGTCTGGCTGCCCACCACGATCGGCGAGCCGAGGTAGACGAGGGTGAGCTCGTTGCGCCCGGCCCGCAGCTGCTCGGCCCGCTTGGCCCCGACCCGCACGGTGGCGCGCGCCTCGCGCAGGGTCGCCACCCCGAGCAGCTTGGTCCCGAGCCGCAGCTCGACCTCTCCGGCCGGCGCGACGCTCGACGCGACCGAGACCTTGACCCGGAACCCTCGACCGCGGTGGACCCTGCGCGGCTTGGCCTTGCCGGTGGTGCTCGACGTCGTCCGCACGGTGACGGTGGCGGTGTCGGTCGCGGTCAGTCCGGCGTAGTCGGTGGCGCGGACCGTGACCGTCTTGACGCCCGGCGAGGTGTAGGTGTGCTGCAGCGCGAACGACGCGCCGGAGAAGGCCAGCGGCTGCGGGCCGGCCCCGCCGCCGTAGTCGACGCTCAGCTGCTCACCGGTCAGCCGGTCGTCGGCGAAGGTACCGGCGGAGGTGAACACCGCGCCGACCGTCACCACCCCGTCTGGCCCCGCGTCCACGACGGGCGCCGCGTTGCCACCCGTCGGCTCGATGGCGAAGTCCGCGTCGTTGACGTCGAAGAAGTAGTTCCCGACCGCTTCGACCTTGATCCGCGCGTGGCTGGTGGTCACCTCGGGCAGCACCACGAGCTCTGAGCCGTCGTTCGGGGTGGACGAGGCCAGCTCGATCGGGAAGGTCTGCCCTCCGTCGATCGACAGGCTGACGCGCACCAGCGGGGCGAGCGCCGCCCGGTCGGTGCCGGCGACCGACCACGTCACGATCTCCGGTCCCGCACCGGGGGTGCCCGCGGTGGCCCGCGAGGTGACCAGGAACGGCCCCGCCGTGGGGTCGACCGTGAGCGCGACGTCGTCGGATCCGCGGCCGGCGGCGTGGTCCGGACCGGCGTCCGGCGGGGAGGCATCGCTGGCGGTGAGCCGGAAGTGCAGGACCCGCGACCCGTCGCCGCGCCAGTCGCTGGTGGGCAGGAACTCGGAGAAGCAGTCCACGGTCCCCGGGGGCACCGGTCCGCTGTCCGGCAGGTCGGGGCACTCGCCCGTGGCCGCGTTCGTCGGGCCGTTGAGGACCTGGTCGAGGTCGGGGAAGGTCCGCGTCGGGAGGTCGCCGCTCTCGGTCCGCTCCTCGCTGCTCGGGGACCGGAACAGCGGCCCGTCCTCCTTGGCGTTGTCCAGCAGCGCGGTGCCGGGAGCGGTGCCCGCATCGGTCTGCTCCCAGACGTAGGTCAGCTCGTCTCCGTCCTCGTCGCTGCCGTCGCCGGTCAGGGTGAACGGCGTGCCGGTCGGGATGTTGCGGTCGGCCGGCGCGACCACCACCGGGGCGTGGTTCGTGGACTCCGTGACGGTGCCGCCCGGGTCGGTCGGCCCACCGTCGAAGATGGTCCCCGTGGAGGAGGTGAAGTCGCCGACCACCGGTTGCACGGTCAGCGTCGGCACGTCGTCGGTGCTCTCCCAGTCGACGGTGAACGCCGCGCCGGTGACGGCCGAGACACGGGCCGCCTCACCCGTCGCCTCCTGGACCCGCTGGGCGAGCGTCGAGGCGACGTAGTCCGACCCGCGAGTGACCGGCGCCGACGTGGGGCACCCGTCGCAGCTCAGGGTGAAGGAGTTCCCGGTGACGAACCCGCTGAGGTTCACCACCTGACGTTCGCTCGCCGTGGTGGGCGTCGAGGTCGCCGCTTCGATCTGGTCCGCGCTCGCGAACGAGAACGACGGGTCGGCGTGCGCTTGCAGATCGTCGCTGCCGCAGCTGCCGGCGTAGCCCATGATCGACGAGCCGGACCCGGGCTCGACGCGCGTGCTGGGTCCTCCGGTGCACTGGCCGTCGACGCCGTTGAAGGTGCTCTCGGCCCCCATCTGGTGACCGATCTCGTGCGCGAGGTAGTCGAGGACGTAGCCGTCGTCGGTCGGGTCCGCCGACCCGCTGCACCCGCCGGCCTTGTCCGGGCCGCCCACGACCCCGCGACTCGAGAAGCCCGCCGAGACGCCGAAGACGAGGTGGCCGATGTCGTAGTTCGCAGACCCGATCAACCGCTCGAGCGCGAAGGGCATCCGGGTGAGCGTGGCCGGGCCGCAGGTCGCCAGCGACGTGGCCGTGAAGCAGGCGGACGGCGCGCAGGGTCCGTTCGTCCCGGTCTGCTTCGCCGTGGTGTCGAGGTTCAGCGCATCGGTGCCGTCGACCATCTCGAACCGGATGGCGAGCTCGTCACCGAACACGAGGTCGAGACGGTTGACCCAGGTGGCCTTCGCCGCGGTGACGTTCTCGGTGCCGACCTGGTCCGCGAGGCTCTTGGTGCTGACCAGGGCCAGGCGGTAGGTCCGGGTCGACACCAGCCCGCCGGGGTCGGAGGACGGATCGGCTGCCGTCGGCGCAGACCGCTCGGCCGCCTCGGCCTCTCTCCGGACGGGTGGTGCGGACACGGCGTCCCCGGCGCGAGCACGCACTCGGCTCTCGCCGGGGGCGGTCCGCACCGGGTCGACGTACCACGCCGACCCACCGGGTGTGCGCACCATGGCGTGCATGCCCAGCGGCGTGATGTCGAGCCGGATGCTGCTGCCGTCGGCGCCGTGGCCGGCGTAGGTGCGGATCTCGGGGTGGGCGGCCTGCAGCGCCGGCGCCAGCACCGAGTCCTCGGAGACGAGGAAGATCTGCTCCTGACCCGACGGCGTCGGGATCGACACCTCGTGCGCTCCGTCGCCGGCGAGCTGGGTGCGCAACCCCTCGAGATCGGCCCGGAACGTCTCGTCGTCACCGACCGACGGCGTGAAGAACCCTGGCGCTGGCGGCGGATTGGCCGCCCCCGAGCTGGAGGCGGAGGCGATGGGGGTGAGCGCCACCAGAGGCGCGCACAGCAGTGCGGTCAGGACCGCGGCCGTGCGACGCGCCCTCAGCACGGCTCGAGGGTACGGCTCAGGCGGCGCTGGCGACGACGTCGGACGACGCGGGCGCGTCGACCAGGGACTCCTCGAGGGCCACGAGGTCGGAGACCTCACGCAGGACCACCGAGAGCGGCAGGTCGAGGGCCGAGCACAGCGAGGACAGCAGCTCGGAGGAGGCTTCCTTCTGACCGCGCTCGATCTCGGAGATGTAGCCCAGGCTGACCCGGGCCTCGGCGGAGACCTCGCGCAGCGTCATGCCGCGGCGCATCCGCTGGGCGCGGAGCACGTCGCCGAGCAGCCGACGGAACAGCACCATGCGGGTCTCCTCTCGTCCCTCGCGGGGCTACGGGTGGTCAACGCTACCCGAGGCCCCGATCTTCCCGCGGCTCATCTCGCCCCGCCGTGGCGCCGTCCAGCATGCCCGCCAGCGCCGACAGCGCCTCCGCGCACGTCCGCGCCTGGATCGCCGCCCGGTCCCCGACCAGCTCCAGCGCCAGTGCCGTGGCCACCCCCGGCCCGACCAGCCCGACGTGCACCGTGCCCGGCGGGTGACCCTCCTGCCGGTCCGGCCCGGCCACACCCGTCGTGGCCAGCGCCCAGTCGGCGCCGGTGATCAGGGCCGCCCCCCGCGCCATGGCCAGCGCGCACTCGGGCGAGATGACGCCGTACCGCGCGACCAGCTCCTCGGGTACGCCGAGCACCCGCTCCTTCACCGACGTCGCGTAGCTGACCACACCGCCGAGGTAGGCCCGCGACGCCCCCGGCACCGCCGTCAGCGCCGCCGCGAGCTGACCGCCGGTCAAGGACTCGGCGGTCGCGACCGTCGCGCCGCGCTCCACCAGCAGCTGCAGCACCCGCGCGGCGACGACCTCCACGACCCCGAGCGTAGGACGGCGGGCTAGCCCCGCCCGCCCCCCTTGGTCTTCGGCTTGACCTTGACCTTGAGCGTCGTCGTGCTCGCCTCGAGCGTGGAGCTGCCCAGGTAGGTGATGACGACGGTCCGCTTGCCGGGCTTGGTGTACCGGCCGGCCTTGACCACCACGCTGCCGTTGACCAGGGTGGCCGTGACGTCGCGGCCTCCCTTGACGACCACGGTCACCTGCCCGGTCGCCGGCAGTCCGCCGGCTCCCTGGACGTCGACGACCACCTTGATCTTGTCGCCCACGGTCGGCTTGTCCTGCTTGGTGTCCGCCTCGACCGACGACGCGGCCTTGGCGACGCTCAGCGTCGTCGTGGTGCTCGCTGGCTGCACTGCGCCGTCCCCGGAGTAGCGCACCGTGAGGGAGTAGGTGCCGGGGGCGAGCGAGCTGGGCGGGATGGTGACCGTGGTGCGGCCGCCCGTCAGGGTGCCCGTGCCCAGGGTCGCCGCTCCGAGGGAGACCGTCACCGTGCCGGTCGGGGCGGCGCCGGCGGCGGACACCTGGACCGGGATGACGGTGGGCTGGCCGTAGGTCACGGACACCGCCGGCGGCGACTGGACCGTGGCCTGGGCCACGGGGGTGGTGGCGGTGATGCCGACGATCTCCGGGCTGTGGTCGGAGGACCGGAACGGCCCGGCGTCGTAGAGGTCGGTGATGTTGGCGTTGTAGCGGCTGTACTCGTAGAGGACCGACTCGTACCCGTTGATCGGCCACACGTCGGCACCGGTCACGCTGGCCTTCGCGGGGGCGTTGGCGAAGACGTGGTCGAGCGAGCCGATCTGACCGTCGAAGTTGTAGGTCTCCTCACCGGGGTCGGTGGTCGAGTCGACGGCCGCGTAGCCGGCGGTCTCCAGGACCTGCACCGGGTCCTCGTGGGAGTAGGCGTTGAAGTCGCCGACCAGGAAGACCCGGTCGGTGCCGCGGTCGGCCTTGAACTGGTTCGCGAAGCCCACGAGCGCGTTGGCCTGCGCGACGCGGTCCGGGTTGGAGTTGCCCTGCCCGGTGCCGTCGTCGGCGCCCGAGCCCTTGGACTTGAAGTGGTTCACGATGACCGTGAACGCCGCCGAGTCGGGCGCGCCGGTCTTCTTGAACGCCTGGGCCAGCGGCTCACGGGCATTGGCGAACGCCGCGCTGCCCACGAGGATCCTCGAGCTCCCGACCAGTGAGACCGCGGCCGGCTGGTAGATGAAGCCGGTCCGGATCACGTCCTCGTCGCCGATCGGCGGCAGGTCTGCCCCGGTCGGCGAGGGGGCGTAGGCCCAGGTGCCCGGGGCCGACGCCTGGTTGAGGGCGTCGACGAGCTGGCCGATCGCGAAGTCGCGGCTCTTGCCGAACTTGGCCGAGTTCTCCAGCTCCTCGAGCGACACGATGTCGGCGTCTGCGGTCGTGATGGCCGAGACGATCTTGGTCTGCTGGCGGGCCAGGTTGTCGGCGTTCGCAGCGCCTCGTGGCCCGTTGCCGGAGTCGGTGCTCGGGTTGCCGCAGTTGCGGGTGGTGATGTGGTGGGCCTGGCGGTCGTCGTAGTAGGTGCAGACGCCCAGGCCGTTGCCGACGTACTCCTCGCCGGTGGTGGGGAAGAAGTTCAGGACGTTGAACGTCGCCAGCCGGACGTCGCCGCCGACGGGGGCCGGTGCCGCCTCGGCCGCCCGGGTCTGCTCGAGCTGGGGCTGCGTCGAGGACGGGACACCGGCGACGGGGGTGGACGGCTCGACCCGCCACACGCCGAAGTCCTTGTAGAGGACCACCGGGCCCGGGAACGTCACCGATGCTCCCACACGCGGGACGTAGTCCTTCGACATCCAGGGCAGCGCGGAGCCGCTCACGGTCGAGTAGTTCGTGCTCGTCCCGTCGTCGAGGACGATCCGGTGGGCGTCGTTCCACCTGGTCCGGTTCGTCACCTGGACGGCCTGGGTCTGGGCGTCGAAGAGCTCCGTCGGAGCCACCAGGGCCTGGTCGCTCTCGGCGGCCACGCCGAGCTCGCCGAAGTTGGAGCTGCCGCCCTCGTCGCCGGTGCCGTAGTACGGGCGGCCGTCGTAGACGTCGGTGAGGGTCCAGGGGTTCGACGCAGCCGGCTGGAAGGCCTCACCCTCGACGACCTCCCGAGCCGTGTCGAGCGTCGCGCCGCTGAGGCAGGTGTCGCCGGGCAGGGGGCAGTCGGTCCCGGGGATGACGGTCTTGTACTGGACCGCGCCGAGCGACGGGGTGTGTGCGCGCCAGACCGCGCCCGTGAGACGGGTCAGGTCGAAGCTCTCGCTGACCGTCCCGACCACGTCGACCGACGTACCGACGTCCGGGTAGGTGCCGGACCCCTGGACGAAGATCGCGTCCGAGGCGTTCGCGGTGTCCGGACCCGGGGTCTGGACGAAGAAGCCGTTGAGACCGCCGGTCGGGTAGCGCGCCGTCACCACCCCTTGCGTCGCGACCCGCTGGCCGACCTGGGCCGAGGCCGAGCCCGTGCCCTGGATCGTCGCGATGGCCGAGCTGGCGGGGGCGGCGGAGATGGTCCAGGTGAACTGCTCGCTGTCGGTGCCGGAGGTGTCGGTCACGCCCACCGTCACCGTCGGGGCCTCGGCCGTGGTGGGCGTCCCGGTGACGACACCGGTGGCCGGGTCGAGCGAGAGACCTGCCGGCAGGCCGGTGGCGGTGTAGCTCCTGGTGCCGTCCCCGCCGGACGCGACCAGCTGGAGCGGAGCGATCGGGTAGCCGACGTAGCCCGACTGTGGACCGGGGTTGGTCAGGGCGACCGTCGCCGAGGCGGTGGGGTTGTCGGCGTTCGGGGTCGGGGTCTGCGCCGCGAAGTCGTCGGTGTTGACGTCGGTGTCCGTCGCGCTCGTGCGACCGATCGACATGGTCACCGAGTTGCCGGTCGGGCCGGCGCCGGACGCGCCGCCCTCCGGGGCGTTGCTGGTGCCGTAGCCGAGCTTGTCGACCGAGTTCGAGAGGGTCGCCAGGTCGACCGAGGTCGAGCCGTTGATCAGCGCGACCGTGCCGCCGCCGCCGCCAGGGTTGAAGGACCCGGTCGCCGACTGCGACGCCCCGGTCGTCGTCGGCACCGCGGCACCGTTCGCACCGTTGCTGCCTCCGACCACGACGTAGTAGCCGTGGGCGGGGATGGATCCGGTGAGCTGGGTGATGATGCCGGACGCGCCCGTGGTGCCGGGAGCGCGGTACTGGATCGACATGCCGCTCAGGGCGATGTCCTCACCCGTGAGGTTGCGCAGCTCGACGTACTTGTTCGTGTACGTCGCGCCGGCGGAGCCGCCGTTGACGTAGACCTCGTTGATGAGGACCGTGGCGCTGACCGCCTCGGCGGAACCGGGAGCGAGCAGGAGAGGGGCGCCACCCAGGGCCAGGGCCCCCGTGACGAGCGCTGACAGGCGGGCGCGACGGCGCGGCCGGGATGAAGGCATGCGAGATCTCCGAGACTGGTGGGCGGCCCCGCCGAGCCGGGGCTCGACGAGGTCGACGCAGGTGTGACGAGGGGTGCCGGGGGGTCCCGGGCACGGAGAACCTACGCGGCGCCACCGGACCCGAGACGGTGCGACTCGTGAACTCTTGATGACGTTCGGCGGTCCGTCAAGGGCCCGGCGGTCTCAGCGCCCCCGCAGGGCGTGCCGCTGGCGCCAGACGCCGAGGAAGAACTGCGCACCGGACACCACGGTCAGCACCACCGCGACGCCGGTCAGGACGACGGCGAGCCAGTAGAGGACGTCGCCGGGCGTGTGCATCCAGTCCGGCAGGTCGGGGTCGCGGAACGGCAGGACCAGGCCGCCGAGGCCGATGACCTGGACGGTGGTCTTGAGCTTGCCGAGCTGGTCGGCGGCGATCACGACGCGCTTGAGGACCGAGAGCCGGAGCAGGGTGACGCTCCACTCGCGCACGAGCACCACGATGGTGATGACCCACCACCAGGGGCTGTCGAAGATGATCGCGATACCGACGAACGCCATCCCGGTCATGGCCTTGTCGGCGATGGGGTCGGCGATCTTGCCGAAGTCGGTGACCAGGCCGCGTTTGCGGGCGATGTCGCCGTCGATCTTGTCGGTGATCATGGCGACCACGAAGATCGCCCAGGCGATGAGGCGCCAGCCGACGGAGTGGCCGTCGTCGACCAGGAGGGCGGCGCCGAAGAACGGCACGAGCAGGATCCGGATGCAGGTCAGGACGTTCGGGAGGTTGAGGTTGCTCGGCCTCTCGACCTGGGGCTGCGTCACCGGCTCACACCGCCCTCGCGACCAGGTCCACCCCGTCACTGTCCACCACGACGGCGCGGACCAGGTCACCGACCCGGGCGTCGGCGCCGACGAGCGAGGTGGTGCCGTCGACGTCGGGACCCTGGAAGTCGGTGCGACCGACGGGCCCGTCCTCGACGTCCTCGACCAGCACCGTGACCTCCTCGCCGGCGCGCTCCTCGGCGCGCTGGGCGGTGAGCTCCTCGACCAGCTGGGAGACGTGGGCGGTGCGGGCGCGCACCTCGTCCTCGTCGAGCTTGTCGGCGTACGTCGCGGCCTCGGTGCAGTCCTCGTCGGAGTAGCCGAAGACGCCGACCACGTCGAGGCGGCCGGCGACCAGGAAGTCGCACAGCGTCTCGAGGTCCTGCTCGGTCTCGCCCGGGAAGCCGACGATGACGTTGGAGCGCACACCGGCGTGCGGGGCGATGGCGCGCACGCGGTCGAGGAGCCCGAGGAAGCTCTCCGGGTCGCCGAAGCGCCGCATCCGCCGGAGCACGTCGGCGCTGGCGTGCTGGAAGGACAGGTCGAAGTACGGCGCGACGCCGGGCGTCCCCGCGATCGCCTCGAGCAGCCCCGGGCGGAGCTCCGCGGGCTGGAGGTAGGACACGCGCACCCGCTCCACGCCGTCGATGGCCGCGAGCTCCGGGAGCAGCGCCTCGAGCAGGCGCAGGTCGCCGAGGTCCTTGCCGTACGACGTGGAGTTCTCGCTCACCAGGAACAGCTCGCGCACGCCGTCCGAGGCCAGCCAGCGCGCCTCGTCGAGGACGTCGTGCGGGCGGCGGCTGGTGAAGCGGCCGCGGAAGGCGGGGATGGCGCAGAACGTGCAGCGCCGGTCGCAGCCCTCGGCCAGCTTGAGGTTCGCGGTCGGGCCGGTGGTCAGCCGCGAGCGCACGGTGACGGTGCCGCTGGGCCGGTCGGCCGGGCTGATCGGCAGCAGCCGGCGCCGGTCGCTGGGCACGTGCGGGACGTGCTGCTCCCCCGCCACGATCGAGCGAAGCCGGGCGGCGATGTCGGGGTAGTCGTCGAAGCCGAGCACCGCGTCGGCCTCGGGCAGCGAGTCGGCCAGCTCCGCGCCGTACCGCTCGGCCATGCAGCCGACCGCGACCACCGACTGCGGGCCGTGACCGTCACCCTTGAGGTCGGCCGCCTCGAGCAGCGCGTCGACGCTGTCCTTCTTGGCCTGCTCGACGAAGCCGCAGGTGTTCACCACGACGGTGTCCGCGGCGGCCGGGTCCTCGACGAGCGTGAACCCGTCCGCGGCCAGCCGGCCGGCGAGCTCCTCGGAGTCCACCTCGTTGCGCGCGCAGCCGAGGGTCACGAGGGCGACGCTCAACGACTGGCTCACCCGCCGATTCTGCCGCCCCGGTGGTTGCCGATCCAATCAGCGATCCGTGTAGACGTCCTGGGCGGGCTCGCCGGTCTTGCCCATCGCGCCGTGGCTGCGGCCGTCGACGGTGACCTCGAGGGAGCCGTCGGTGGTCTGGATGCGGACCGGCGGGGCCACCTGGACGGTGCGGGACTGGCCGAAGGCGAGCGAGCCGCTGAACACGACCTTGCCGGTGCCGTCGCGCACGACGACCCGGGCGCCGCCACCGGCGGCGCTCACGACCACGGGCACGGGGGTGGCGGCGGACTGGCCGCCACTGGTCAGCCCGGCGGAGCCGTCAGCGAGCGAGGGCGAGGCCGGCGTGACGCTGTGCGGCTGGTCCATGACCAGGCGCGCGACCGACCAGGCCAGCACGACGGTCATCACGGCGGCGACGATCACCGACCAGTTCGGACCGCCCTTGACACCGCGGATCGAGCCGTGGCGACCGGTGGCGAGCTCGGCCTCGAAGACGCGGCGCGGGTCGATGGGGGCGTCGGCGTACGTGTCGTCGTACGTCGCGAGCAGCGGCGCCACGTCGACGCCGAGGACCCGCGCGAGCGTGCGCAGGTGGCCGCGGGCGTAGAAGTCGCCGCCGCACGGCGCGAAGTCGTCGATCTCGATGGCCTCGACCACGTGCGGCCGGATGCGGGTGCGCTCGGAGAGCTGGTCGACGCTGAGCCGCAGCCGCCGGCGGGCGGCGGCGAGCTCGGGGCCGATGACTGGGTCGACGGTGGGTACGGCGGCCAGGTCCTCGATCACGAACGTCGAGGTCGCCGACGCGATTGCGGGCAGCTCCTCGGCGGCGGTGTCGACGTCCCACTCGCGGTCGCGGGCCACGTCGGCGCGCACGGCCGGGCGGACGTCGCGCAGTGGAGAGGGGGTCGGGCTGGCCACCACGGCGGCCGCGGCCTGCGGCTCGTCCACGTCGGGGGCGACCGCGTCGGGGGCGACCGCGTCGAGGTCCACGGGGATCTCGCCGGTGGCCTCGGTGTCGGTGTCGACGCTGGCGTCCGGGTCCTCGTAGTGGTCGTCCAGCCCGTCGCCCAGCCCGTCGACCGTCTCGTCTGCCGCCTCTTCGGCCGCCTCGGGCACGACCTCGACGACCGCGCAGCGGCCGTCGGCCAGCGTCGCCAACGCCGCAGTGAGGTCGCCGTGCGCGCCGAGCACCCGTGTCGTCAGGCCGAGCGGCATCGCGAACGGCGCGCCGTGCATGCGCTCGGTGAAGCGCGCGTGCCGGCGACCGGCCGGGCCGAGCAGGTCGAGCTCGGCGTCGACGTCGCGAGGGAACAGCACGAGCCGGCCGTCACGGACCACGCGGCCGCGCGGCGTGTGCTCGACCTCCTCCAGGTCCGACCAGGCCATGCCGCGCCAGGTCCGCCCCAGCCGGATCCGCACGCCGTGGCTGTCGGCCACGAGCAGCGGCATGCGCGAGTCCAGGAACGAGAAGACGTAGGCCCACGTGATGGCCGTGAGCCCGACGCAGAGCGCCCAGTCGAGCACCCGGTAGTCCGTCACCGCCCGCGCGAAGTACGCCGCCGCGAGCAGCGCGGTGATCGCCGCCAGGACGACGGACACGCGGCCGTTGCGGCGTACGACGACCTCGTCGGCCTCGGGCTCGTCGGGGACGTTCGCCCAGTCCGGGTGGACATGCTCTCCCGTGCTGACCAGGTCGGCGTCGGTGGTCTCGCGCGGGATGAGGTCGGTCATCACAGCTCCCCTTGCAGCGTGGCGATCACGGAGTCGAGCTCGTCGGGCTTGATGAGGACGTCGCGGGCCTTGGAGCCCTCGCTGGGCCCGACGACGCCACGGCTCTCCATGATGTCCATGAGGCGACCGGCCTTGGCGAAGCCGACCCGCAGCTTGCGCTGGAGCATCGAGGTCGAGCCGAACTGGGTCGACACCACCAGCTCGACGGCCTGGATGACCAGCTCGAGGTCGTCGCCGATGTCGTCGTCGAGCTCGCGCTTGCTGGCGGCCGGCGCGGTGACGTCGTCACGGTAGGTCGCCTCGAGCTGCGCCTTGCAGTGCTTGACCACCGTGGCGATCTCGGCCTCGGTGACCCACGAGCCCTGCACGCGGACCGGCTTCGATGCGCCCATGGGCAGGAACAGCCCGTCGCCCTGGCCGACCAGCTTCTCCGCGCCCGGCTGATCGAGGATGACCCGGCTGTCGGCCAGCGAGGACGTCGCGAAGGCCAGTCGCGAGGGCACGTTCGCCTTGATCAGGCCGGTGACCACGTCGACCGAGGGGCGCTGGGTCGCGAGCACCAGGTGGATGCCGGCCGCGCGGGCCAGCTGCGTGATGCGCACGACGGCGTCCTCGACGTCGCGCGGGGCGACCATCATCAGGTCGGCGAGCTCGTCGACGATGACCAGCAGGTAGGGGTACGGCGTGAGCTCGCGCTCGCTGCCCGGCGGGACCTGCACCTTGCCGGCCCGCACCGCCTTGTTGAAGTCGTCGATGTGGCGGAAGCCGAAGTTGGCCAGGTCGTCGTAGCGCATGTCCATCTCGCGCACGACCCAGGCCAGCGCCTCTGCGGCCTTCTTGGGGTTGGTGATGATCGGCGTGATCAGGTGCGGGACGCCCTCGTAGGCGTTCAGCTCGACCCGCTTGGGGTCGACCATGATCATCCGGACCTCATCGGGCGTGGCCCGCATCAGCACCGAGGTGATCATCGAGTTGATGAAGCTCGACTTGCCGGAGCCGGTGGCGCCGGCGACCAGCAGGTGCGGCATCTTGGCGAGGTTGGCGACCACGAAGCCGCCCTCCACGTCCTTGCCCAGCCCGGCCACCATCGGGTGGTGGTCGCTGCGGGCCGTGCCCGAGCGCAGCACGTCGCCGAGGGAGACGATCTCCTTGTCCAGGTTCGGGATCTCGATGCCGATCGCGGACTTGCCGGGGATCGGGCTGAGGATGCGGACGTCGGCCGAGGCCACGGCGTAGGAGATGTTCTTCGACAGAGCGGTGACCTTCTCGACCTTCACCGCCGAGCCCAGCTCGACCTCGTAGCGCGTCACCGTCGGGCCGCGGGTGTAGCCCGTGACCTGCGCGTCGATGCCGAACTCCTCCAGCACCTGGGTCAGCCGGCTCACGATCTCGTCGCTGGCCTTGGACCGAGCCTTGTGCGGCGACCCGGGCTTGAGCACGTCGTTGCCCGGCAGGTGGTAGACCACGTCGCCGGACAGCGCGAGCTGCTCGACCCGCTCGGGCAGCGGGGTGTGCGGCGGCGGCTCGAGCTCGGCGTTGGTGTCCTCCTCGGGCACCTCGACGGCCGGGGCCAGCACCTGGTGCTCCTGGGTCGCCTCGGGGTCCTCGACCGGCTCCGGCTTCTTGCGGCGGCGCTTGCGGGTCTCGCGCTCCTCGAGGACCGGGCTGTCGTACGCCGGGTCGCCCATCAGCGGGTCGATCTCGTCGGTCAGGTCGAGGTCCGTACGACGGCCGCGGCGGGTCGGGGCGACCTCGTCGTCCTCGTCCTCGTGGTGGCGGCCGAGCGCGCGGTCGCGGGCCTCGGCCAGCCGGGCCGGGACCTGGTAGAGCGGGGTGGCCGTGATGACCAGGACGCCGAAGAAGGCCAGCAGGAGCAGCAGCGGCACCACGACGTACGGCGTGCGGAGCAGGTCGAGCAGGAGCGAGGACACGACGTACCCGACGGCCCCACCGCCCTCGCGCAGCGGACCGGCGTCGCCGGCGACCGGCTGCGGGTCGCCCTCGGCGATGTGCACCACGCCGAGCAGACCGAGGCCCAGCGCGCTCCACCCGACGACCTGGCGACCGGCCGGGCCGTTGTGGATCGGGTCGCGCAGGTTGCGCCAGCCCACGACCAGCAGCATCAGCGGGACCAGCCAGCCGACCTTGCCCACGCAGCCCGTGACCGCGACGCGCACGCCGCTCATCACCGGACCGCCGAGCTGGAACCACACCGCCGCCGCCGACACCACGGCCAGCGCGAGGACGAACAGGCCCACCCCGTCGCGCCGGTGCTCGGGCTCGAGGTCGCGGGCGCCGTGCCCGATGCCGCGGGCCACCGCCCCCACCCCGTGCGCGACGGCCAGCCAGACGCGGGCCACGGCCTTGAGGACCAGGTCGAACAGGCGCGCGATCGGCCCGCGGCCGGTGCGGACGGCGCGCGGAGCCGGACGGGTGCGGCTCGCCGCGCCCTTCTTGGCCGCGGCTCCCCCGCGCGCGGCTGGACGCCTCGCCGGCTTCTTCTTCGACGAGGTCCTGCTCTGGTTGCGGGTACTCCGTGCTCGCGCCGTCGTGGGTCGGTCCGAGGACGACCCCTTGGTGCGCGAACCCGGCGGGGAAGACGTACGGGTCGCCACGTCACCACCCTAGGCGTTCGTCACTCCAGTCACACCCACCACAGGAGTGCGTGTCGGTCACGGCCCGTTCGGGCCGCTGACGCCGGGCGTGGACCTAGAGCAGGCCGGCGGCCTCGAGCGAGGCGCGCAGGTCGGCGACCTCGTCGTCGGTGAGCTCGACGAGCGGGCCGCGCACCGTGCGGTTGTCGAGCACGCCGAGCAGCTGGAGGCCGGCCTTGGCGGTGGTCGCGCCGTAGTTGGGCACGCCCATGACCGCGCCGATGGCCGGGAGCAGGCGGGTGAACACGGCCAGCGCCTCGGCGTGGTCGCCGGCGTCCCAGGCGTCGACCATGGCGCGCAGCTGGTCGCCGGCGACGTGGCCGACCACCGAGACGAAGCCGGCGGCGCCGTGGGCGAGCCAGCCGAGGTTGCTGACGTCGTCGCCGGAGTAGACGGCGTACCCCATCTCGCGCAGGCGCACGCCGCGCGCGAAGTCGCCGACGGCGTCCTTGACCGCGACGACGGTCTCGATCTGCTTGGCCGCGGCGTAGGTCTCCAGCGCGATCTGGGTGGCGGTGCGGCCCGGCACGTCGTAGAGCATCACCGGCACGCCGGTGGCCTCGGCGACGGTGCGGAAGTGGTGCAGGACGCCGGCCTGGCCGGGCTTGTTGTAGTACGGCGTGACGAGGAGCAGGCCGTCGGCGCCGATCTTCTCGGCCTGCTGGGCCAGCTCGAGCGAGTGCGCGGTGGAGTTGGTGCCGACGCCGGCCACGACGCTGGCCCGGTCGCCGACGGCGTCCTTGACCGCGGCGAGGATCTCGCCGTCCTCGGCGACGGTGGTCGTCGGCGACTCTCCCGTCGTGCCGGAGACGACGACGCCGTCGTGGCCGTGGTCGACCAGGTGGGTGGCGATCCGGGCGGTGCCGTCGACGTCGACCGAGCCATCCGGCTTGAACGCCGTCGCCATCGCGGTCAGCACGCGGCCGAACGGGGCAGACGGAGAGTCGCTCATGGGGTCAGGGTATCGGCCGCGCTCGCCCCGACCGGTCAGCGCGAGGCGTGCTCGGCCAGGAAGGCGAGGGTCCGGTCCCAGGCCAGGGCCGAGGCCTCGGGGTGGAAGAAGTAGAAGTCGTCGTTGTCGAAGGCGTGGTTGGCGCCCTCGTAGAGCTCGAACGACACGTCCGCGTGGGCGGTCACCGCCGCGCGCACCCGCTCGACGCTCTCGGCGTCGATGTAGTCGTCGGCCGTCCCGAAGTGGTGCAGGCTCGGCACGGTGACCTGCGGAGCCAGGTCGAGCAGGCCGGGCAGACCGGAGCCGTAGTAGCTCACGAGGAAGTCGACCGGCGCGACCGCCGCGACGTTGAAGGCCAGGCCACCGCCGAAGCAGAAGCCGAGGGCGCCGACGGGGCCGGTCACCTCGGACCGGGCCCGCAGCGCGCCCAGGGCGGCGACGGCGTCGGCGACCGTCGTGTCCGGGTCCAGGCGCCCGGCTCGGGCCATGGCGGCGTCGACGACGTCCGGGGCCGTCTCGTCCAGGGGCGGCTCGTCCAGGCGCCAGTAGAGCTCGGGCGCGAGCACGACGTACCCGGCCGCGGCCAGGTCGGCGCCGCGGCGCTGGATGTAGGCGCTGACCCCGAAGATCTCCTGCAGCAGCAGGACCCCCGGCCCGCTCCCCGACTCGGGCAGCCAGAGCCGGGCCGGCATGTCGCCGTCGGCGGTCGGGACGGTCACGGTCGTGCTGCTGGTGTCCACGGGACGAACCTAAGGCACGGCCTCAGACCTGGCGTGCGACCTCCGCGGCGACCAGCTCGAGGTGCTCGAGGTCCTGCAGGTCGAGGACCTGGAGGTAGAGCCGGCTCGCACCGGCGTCGGCCCACTCCCCCACCCGCCGGACGACCTCGTCGACCGTGCCGCCGGCGTACGTCGCGCGCAGCTCGTCGGGGTCGCGGTCGATGGCCTCGGCCCGGCGGCGGAACTCCGCCTCGTCCCGACCGACGCACAGGATGGTGGCGGCGGAGTACACCAGCTCGCGGCCCTGCGCGGCCTCGCGCACCCGCCCGAACTGCGTGCGGCCGCTCTCGACGTCGGTGAAGGGCACGTTGAACTCGTCGGCGTACGCCGCGGCGAGGGCGGGCGTCCGCTTCTTGCCGTGACCGCCGATGATGACCGGCGGCCCGCCGGCGTACCCGTCGCGCTGCACCGGCTTGGGCAGCGCCGGGCTGTCGGTGAGCGTGTAGTGCGACCCCGTGTGGCTGAACGCCGCGTCGGCCGACCAGAGCCCGGTGATGACGGCGAGCTGCTCCTCGAGCCGGTCGAAGCGCTCGCCGGTGGGCGGGAAGGGGATGCCGTACGCCGTGTGCTCGGCCTCGAACCACCCAGCGCCGATGCCGAGCTCGACGCGGCCGCCGCTCATCGCGTCGACGCCGGCCACCTGGATGGCCAGCGGCCCCGGCAGCCGGAAGGTCGCGCTGGTCACCATGGTGCCGAGCCGGATGGTGCTCGTGTCGCGCGCGAGCCCGGCCAGCGTGGTCCACGCGTCGCTCGGCCCGGGGCCGCCGTCGCCGCCCATCGCCAGGTAGTGGTCGGAGCGGAAGAAGGCTCCGAAGCCGAGCTCCTCGGCCTTGAGCGCGACCGCGAGGAGGTCGTCGTACGTCGCGCCCTGCTGGGGTTCGGTGAAGATGCGCAGCTCCATGGCCCCAGCCTGTCAGGCGCGGACCAGGAAGACCCGGTCGTACCCCTCGTGGTGCTCGCGCGCGGCCTCGACCCACGCACGGCGGTCGAAGGGCGGGTAGAAGACGTCGCCCTCGGGCTCGAGGTCGACCTCGCTCAGGACCTGCTCGGTCGCGAGCGGCATCGCCGCGGCGTACACCTCGGCGCCGCCGACCACCGCGATGTCCCCGGGCAGGGTCGCGGCCTGGACCAGGGCGTCGTCGAGGCTGTGCGCGACCCGCACGCCCTCGGCGCCCCAGTCGGGGTCACGGGTCAGCACGATCGTGGTGCGCCCTGGCAGCGGGCGGCCGATGGACTCGTAGGTGGCCCGGCCCATGACCAGGACGTCGCCCATGGTGAGCTCCTTGAACAGCCGCTGCTCGCCGGGCAGCTTCCACGGGATCTGCGAGCCGCGGCCGATGACGCCGTTGCGGGCGACCGCGGCGACGAGGACGACGCGCTTGGTCATACGGCGATGGGCGCCTTGATCCCGGGGTGCGGGTCGTAGCCCTCGAGCGCGACGTGCTCGAGGTCGAAGGCGTCGAGCGCGGTGACGGTCGGGTCCAAGCGCAGCGTGGGCAGCGGCCGGGGCTCGCGGGTCAGCTGCAGCTCGGCCTGCTCGAGGTGGTTGAGGTAGAGGTGTGCGTCGCCGAGGGTGTGCACGAAGTCGCCCACCTCGAGCCCGGTGACCTGCGCGACCATGTGGGTCAGCAGGGCGTAGGAGGCGATGTTGAACGGCACGCCGAGGAAGACGTCGCCGCTGCGCTGGTAGAGCTGGCAGCTGAGCCGGCCGGGTCCGTCGTCCTGGGGGGCGACGTAGAACTGGAACATCGTGTGGCACGGCGCGAGGGCCATGGCCGGGATGTCGGCGACGTTCCAGGCGCTGACGAGGTGGCGGCGCGAGTCGGGGTCGCTCCGGATCTGCTCGACGACCTGGGCGATCTGGTCGACGTGGTGGCCGTCCGGCGTGGGCCACGAGCGCCACTGGTAGCCGTAGACCGGCCCGAGGTCACCGTCGGCGTCGGCCCACTCGTCCCAGATCGTCACGCCGCGGTCCTGCAGCCACTTGACGTTGGTGTCGCCGCGCAGGAACCACAGCAGCTCGGCGAAGACCGAGCGCGTGTGCACCTTCTTGGTGGTGACGAGCGGGAAGCCCTCGCTCAGGTCGAAGCGCATCTGGTGGCCGAAGACGCTGCGGGTCCCGGTGCCGGTGCGGTCGGACTTCTCGACGCCCTCGTCGAGGACCCGGCGGAGGAGGTCGAGGTACTGCTGCACGCTTCCAACCTAGTCGTTGAGGCGGACCTCGCCCTGCACCGTCGTGCGGGTGTCCCCTCCCACCCACACCGTCTCCCCCACGCGCCTCACGTGCACCCGACCGCGCCGGCCGATGGCCGTGCCCTGCGCCGCGACGTACTCCTCGGGCAGGACGGTCCCGGCCAGCCACTGGCCCAGGCTCGCGTTGAGGCTGCCGGTCACGGGATCCTCGTTGAGGTTGTCGAAGGCACGGACCTCGACGTCGGCGTCGCCGGCCCCGTCGTCCCCACGGTCGCGCCAGGGCCCGGCCACGCCCACGTCGAGCCCCTCGAGCGCGTCACGGTCCGGGCGGAGGGCGAGGACGGCGTGCGCGTCCTCGAGGAGTACGCCGACCCAGCCCGGGCCGTTGTCGCACCACTTGCTGTCCACGACGTCGCTGGCGGTGATGCCGAGCGCGCTGGTCACCCGGGCCAGGACGTCGTCCTCGACCGGACCGTCCTTGATCAACGGCGGCGCCTGGAAGGCCAGCCGCTCGCCCCGCTCGAGGGTGACCAGGCCGGCGGCGCACTCCTGGACCACCGCGTCGCCGCGCGGGACACCGCCCGCCTCGAGCCAGGCGTGGGCGCTGCCGAGGGTCGGGTGGCCGGCGAACGGCAGCTCGCGGGCCGGGGTGAAGATCCGCAGCCGGTAGTCGGCCGCGGGACCGGTCGGCTCGAGCAGGAACGTCGTCTCGCTCAGGTTGGTCCACTGCGCGAAGAGCTGCATCTGCTCGTCGTCGAGGTCGTCGGCGCCGTGCACGACCGCGACCGGGTTGCCGCTCAGCGGCCGGGAGCCGAAGACGTCGACCTGACGGAACGCGTGGGGCATGCGGTCAGCGTGCCAGCACCACGCTCCGGTCCGCTCCCTCGCCCTCCAGCTCGGTGACGTCCTCGCACGTCGACTCGGTGCCGAGCTGGCAGGTGCGCAGGACCCGGCGCTCGCCGCTGCGCACGACGTACGTGACGCTGCTGCGGACGCCCGGCTCGACGGCCAGCACCTGCTCGTCCCGCGACACCCCGGGGTCGAGCTGCTGGCCGCTGCGGGTGTCGTAGAGCACGGGTGCGCCGGTCAGCGGGTCGGCCGTGGCGACGGTGTTGCCGTCCGGGGCCAGGCGCGCGCCGTGCCCGGGCAGCCGGAAGGTGGTGTTGAACGCCGACTGCACGACCTGGATCCGGTCGCGGGGCAGCTGGAACACCCGGATGCGGGAGCGGACGTCGAGCAGCGCGACCGGGCTCACCGGCAGCTGGGACGTCGGGCCGGTGGGCAGCAGCGCCCGGGCGCCGTCGGTGCCCACCAGGTAGACGACGTCGCCGTCGACGGAGACCACGTCGGGGTTGTCGTCGACCTCCGTGCGGACCCGGACGTCGCCGCTCACCGCGTCGACGATGCTGACCTCCTTCGTCGACGGGTCGTACCACGCGGCCAGCCCCGTCTCGTCGGTCGCGGCCACCGGTACGCCGGGCGCCTTGTGGCCGAGGACCTCGCGGCCGCCGTCCTCGCCCGCGTAGACGACCCGGCCCTCGTCGTCGCCGTAGACCACCCCGTCGCCGACCACCGTCATGTCCCGCAGCCCGTCGACCTCCAGGACCGCGTGGGCGAGGTGGAGCCCACCGTCGGCGTACCAGACCACGCCGGGAGCGGGGTTCTCCTGCCGCTCGACCTCGGCCGGACCGACGCCCCCCTCGTCCTTCTTCCCGGGCTCGTGGTCCTCCTCGCCTCCCGTGACCGCCAGGAAGACGGTGACCAGAGCGACGACGAGCACGAGCGGCACGGCGACCTTGAGGGCCAGCCACCGCTGGGCGCGCCGACGGGCGGCCTCGCGGTCGCGCAGCTCCTCCAGGGTCGGCGGCGCCAGCACCGTGGTCCGCTCGGCCGCGGCGGCGCGCTCGCCCTCGGGCAGGCGCTGGCGCCGGGCCGCCTCGCGCACGAGCTCGTCGTGCACCAGTCCGTCGCCCCCCGCACCCCCACCCACGTCGGCCCACGGCCGACGGCACCGCGACAGCGCCTCCGCCGTCGCGTCGGCCGCCTCCTCGGGCCGGATCCCGAGGGTGACCGCGGTCCTGACCAGCACCGGCCAGCGCGCCGCGACGAAGACCATGAAGTCCGCGTCCGCGCGCATGTCGCGAGCCTAGGGCGCGGACCCGACCGCCACCTGCTTTCCACAGCCCACCCCCACCGGCCAGTTGTGCACAGCCCCCGGACGCCACCACCCCCCGCCGTCGGCGCCCACCACTGGACTCACCCCATGACCTCCACCACCGCCACCCCGGACCAGCTCACGATCGCCCGCAGCCTGCTCGCCACCGTGCGCGCCGACCGCGAGGCCGCCGAGGCCGCGCAGCGCCGGATCCTCGCCGCGGCGGCGGCCTGGGCCGACGCCCACGCCCTGCCCCCCCGACGACCCCGGCTCCTGGGAGGGCGGGCTCCCGGTCGCCGGCGAGGGTGCGCCCGAGGTGGCCGAGTTCTGCGTGGCCGAGCTGGCCTGCGCGCTCGGGCTGACCGCCCGGGCCGGGCGCCTCCTGCTCGGCGACGCCGTCGAGCTCTCCCACCGGCTGCCGCGGGTCTGGGAGCGCCTCCAGGCCGGCGACCTCCCGGCCTGGCGGGCGCGCCGGGTCGCCCAGCAGACGGTGCCGCTCCCGCCCGACGGCGCGGCGTACGTCGACCAGCACGTGGAGGCGGTCGCCCACCGGGTCGGCCCGGCCCAGCTCGGGCGGCTGGTCGACGAGGCCCGCGTGCGCCACGACCCCGAGGCCGCCGAGGAGCTCCGTCAGGCCCGGCTGGGCGCACGCCACCTCGACATCGGCGTCCACGACGTCCGGGCCGACGGCACGGTCGCCGTCGAGGGCGTCCTCGACCTGGCCGACGCACTCGACCTCGAGCACGCCGTGCGGCGCGAGGCGCAGGCGCTGGCCGCCCTCGGCTGCATGGCCCCCCTTGCCGTGCGCCGCTCGATGGCCGCCGGCCAGATCGCCCGCGGCGACACCCCGCTCGACCTGGTGCTCACCGTGCACGTCGCGGCCTCGGCCCTGGCGGCCGACGCCGCCCCCGGGGAGCTGGCCCGCGTCGACGGCGTGCCCGGCTTCGTCTCCGCGGCCCAGGTCCGCGAGTGGTGCGGTCGCCCGGACGCCCGCGTGCTGGTGCGCCCGGTCGTCGACGCCGACCAGCACGTCTCCGTCGACGCCTACGAGGTCTCCGACCGGCTGCGCCACCTGACCGGCCTGCGCGACGTGACCTGCGTGTTCCCCTGGTGCACCCACCACGCCGACCGCTGCGACCGCGACCACGTCGTGCCCGAGGCCGAGGGCGGCGCCACCTGCTCCTGCAACGTCGCTCCCCTGTGCCGCCGCCACCACCGCCACAAGACCCACGGCCGCTGGCGCTACCGCGTCGTCGACCCCGGCACCTACCTGTGGACCAGCCCCCACGGCTACGTCTTCCTGCGCGACCACACCGGCACCCGCGACGTCACCGCGACCGCCGGCGCTCCAGCAGCCCACCCCGCGCCGGCCGCGCTCGCCCTCGCCGCCGCACCCCGGCTTTCCGCACCCGAGGAGCCCTCAGGTGATCGCGCCTCCGCGGCCTAGGGCTGGCGGGGTGCCCGCGCCGGCTGGCAGGTCCCCCGCCGCGGCGGCCCGCCAGCGGAGCCGGCCCTCGGGTGACCGTGTCTCCGCGGACGGGGAGCTCGACCGGCCCTGCGCCGGCGCACGGGCCCCAGCCACTGCGGCCGGCCGCCACACGGGCCTTCTTGCCGCGGCCGGCCGCCGGCACCCGAGGAGCAGTCGGGCGGCCGCGCCTCCGCGGCCTGAGGCGTGCGCCGGGCCCCGCGCCGGCGCACGGGCCCTGGCCACTGCGCCCGGCCGCCGCAGGAGCCTTCGCACCGCGACCGGCCGCCGGCACCGGGTCGCGGCGGCCCGGTCCTCGCCACGGGAAGAGCCACCGGGCGGGGCCCGCTCCGCGGCCTGGGAGGACCGCGGGCCCGCACCGGCCGCACGGGCGCAGAGCTCGTGCGGCCGGCCGTCGGCGCTGGGCCGCGGCGGCCGGGCGTCGGCGCAGAGCTCTTGCGCCGGCCGTCGGCGCTGGGCCGCGGCGGCCGGGCGCCGGCGCCGGAGGACCACCGGGTGAATGCGTCTCCGCGTCCCACGAGCCTCGACCGCGCCAGCCGCCCGGGCTCTCGCCACCGCGACCGGCGCCGGCGCCCGATGAGCCGCCGCGTGGCTCACGCCCATGCGGCCCTTGAGCGGCAGCGGGCCGTGCGCCGGCCAGCACCGGCCGCGAGCCCGTTCGGCCGACCATGGGCGCCGGATCGCGGCGGCCCGCCATCGCCACGAGGGGAGCAACGGGTGACCGCGCCTCCGCGGCTCGGGAGCAGCGGTCTGCCGCGTCGGCGCACGGGCTGACCGGGTACGGCTGGCGCTGGAGCTTGGACGGCCCGGGCCGCAGCCCGGCCGAGGTCTGCTGCCCGATCCGCGCAGGCCGCCGTACGACGCTGGGCGCGGCCGCTGGAGCCGCCCGGCGGAACGGGCACCCCGGCACCCGGCGCGAGCCCCCCAGTCCGGCGCAGGACCGCCGGCACGGGGGCCTGCGCGAGCGCCCGGACCGTCAGGCGCGAGTCCACGAGCACCGGACGGCGGCCCCCGCCCCGCTCCGAGAGTCGAGCAGGGGCGAGCCAGAGCAGGCGGAGACCGACCCGGCGCGAGATCGCAGGCCTAGGTCAGGGATGCAGCGACATCGGCCCGTAGACCTCGCGGTCGGCCTCGAGCAGCGTGACGGCATCGACGCCGGCGTCGGCGAGGTCGGCCCAGATCTCGCCGACCCAGGACTCGGCGTCGGCCTGGGAGGCGAAGCGGCGGTCCGCCATGTCGCCCGGGACGTCGACCTCGGCGCCGGAGGCGTCGAGCAGTCGCCAGCTCCAGGGCCGCTCGGCGGGCGTGGGCGGGCGGAAGGTCGGGGGCTGGTCGGGGAGCATCACGACTCGCGGACCGAGGGCTGGACGAACGGCGGCTTGGTGAGCTGGAAGATCTCGCGGCGCCCGCGCACGTCGACGCCGACCTCGGCGTCGGGGGCGGCGACGGTCGAGATGAGGGCCAGACCGATGCCCTTCTTCAGCGTGGGCGAGAAGGTGCCGGAGGTGACCTCGCCGAGGGCGACGTCTGCGGTGAGCGTGACGCGCATCCCCGGCCGCGGAATGGCGCGGCCGGTGGAGAGGATGCCGCGCAGCACCCGTCGCGGGCCCTCCTCCTTCTCCGTGGTCAGCACGTCGCGGCCCCAGAACTCCGGCTTCTGCCAGCCGACGGCCCAGCCGAGCCGGCCCTCGTTGGGGGTGGTCGACAGCGAGATGTCCTGACCGTGGAGCGGGTAGCCCATCTCGGTGCGCAGGGTGTCGCGGGCGCCGAGCCCGCAGGGCAGCATGCCGAACCGCTCACCGGCGGCGACCAGCGCGTCCCAGAGCTGTACGGCGACCGCGTTGGAGGCGATCAGCTCGTAGCCCCGCTCGCCCGTGTAGCCGGTCCGGCACACCACGACGCCCTCGTCGCCGGTCTGCTCGCCGGGCACGGGCGCCTCGACGAAGGACATGTAGTCGTGGCCGGCGGGGAGGCCGACCGCGGTGAGGACCTCGTCGGACTGGGGGCCCTGGACGGCCAGGACGGCGTACTCGCGGTGCAGGTCGTGCACCGTCACGCCCTCGGGAGCGGACTCGCCGAGCCGGCGGGCGACCTCGGCGGTGTTGGCGGCGTTGGGCACCAGCAGCACGCGCTCGTCGGTGTGCAGGTAGGCGATCAGGTCGTCGACGATGCCGCCGGTGGCGTCGTCGCAGCAGAGTGTGTACTGCGCCTGGCCGTGCGCGATCCGGCCGAGGTCGTTGCTGAGCGTCCGGTTGACGTACGCCGCGGCGCCGGGCCCGGTGACGGTGAGCTTGCCGAGGTGGCTGACGTCGAAGAGGCCGACGGCCTCGCGGACGGCGGTGTGCTCCTTGACCACGCCGGAGGGGTACTCCAGCGGCATCGACCAGCCGGCGAAGTCGGCGAACTTGGCGCCGAGGGCGACGTGCCGCTCGTGCAGTGGGGAGGTCAGCGGTGCGCCACCACCGGGCGCGGGCTGAGGGCCGTCCATGCCGCGAACCTACCGTGACTATGTTGTGGCGATGAGCACCTACACGCTGCGCAACGCCAGCCCCGCGAAGACCCGCTGCGACGCGGTGGTCGTCGGGGTGGTCCAGGGCGGCAAGGGTGCCAAGGGCGGTCCCCTGGTCGCCCTGGGCGGCGAGGAGGTGGCCCACGCCTACGGCCGCACCTTCCGTCCGCTGCTCGCCTCGCTCGGCTTCACCGGCAAGGTCGGCGAGGTCGCGAAGATCCCGACGGCCAAGCAGCTGACCTCGCCGCTGCTGGTGGTGATCGGGCTCGGCAAGGTGGGCGAGGACGGCGTGCTCGACCCGCGCGTCGTGCGCCGCGCGGCGGGCGTGGCGGCCCGGTCGGTGAGCAACGCCGCCTCGGTCGCGCTGGCGCTGCCGGCCGACACCCCCGAGCTGGTCCGGGCCGTGACCGAGGGGTTCGTGCTCGGCGGCTACACCTACACGGCCTACAAGAAGAAGGCCGACGACGACAAGCCGAGGAGCCCCGGCGAGGTGGTCGTGCTGAGCCCGTCGGCGCGCAAGAAGGAGCACGTCCAGGCCTTCGAGGACGCCCAGCTCGTGGCCGAGCACGTGGCGACCACGCGCGACTGGGTCAACACCCCGCCCGGTGACCTCACCCCGCCGAGCTTCGCCGCCGCGGTCGAGGCGGCGGTCAAGGACGCGTCCAAGGGCCGCGGCGCGCCGAAGCTGACGGTCACGGTCCGCGACGAGCGGGCCCTGGCCGAACTGGGCTGTGGCGGCATCCTCGGCGTCGGTGGCGGCTCGGCCGCGCCGCCGCGGCTGGTCGAGATCGGCTACGCGCCGCGCGGGGCGAAGACCCACCTCGCGCTGGTCGGCAAGGGCATCACCTTCGACTCCGGCGGCCTGACCATCAAGCCGGCCGCCTCGATGAACGACATGAAGTCCGACATGGCCGGCGCCGCCGCGGTCGTGCAGGCCACGCTGGCCATCGCCCGCCTCGGGCTCCCGATCCGGGTCACGGCGTTCGCGCCGATGGCCGAGAACATGGTCTCCGGCGACTCGATGCGACCCGGCGACGTGCTGACGATGTACGGCGGCACGACGGTCGAGGTCACCAACACCGACGCCGAGGGCCGCCTGGTCCTGGGCGACGCGCTGGTCATGGCCACCGAGCGGCAGCCCGACGTCATCCTCGACGTGGCCACGCTGACCGGGCACATGGTGGTCGCGCTGGGCGACAAGGTGGCCGGCGTGATGGGCTCGCAGGACGTCGTCGACGCGGTGCTCGCCGCAGCCGGGACGGCCGGCGAGGAGCAGTGGCCGATGCCGATCCCCGAGGCCATGGACGAGCGGATCCACAGCAGCCGGGTCGCCGACCTGGCCCAGCACGACTGGGTGCGGTGGGGCGGCGGGCTGTTCGCGGCGGCGTTCCTGCGCGAGTTCACCGGCGGACTGCCCTGGGCGCACCTGGACATCGCCGGGCCGGGCTACAACTCCGGCGGGCCCTACGGCCACGTGACCTCGGGCGGGACCGGCTTCGCGGTGACGACGCTGGTCGACTACGCGCGGGCGCTGGCCGGCTGACCGCCTCGCGGGCCTCCTCGCGGAGCTAGTTGCCCTCGAGCTTCTTGCGGCGGTTGTAGTCGCGCATCCGCTGCGGGATCCCGACCACGGCGGCGTCGTAGGACGGCACCTGGTGGCGGTTGCAGAACTTGTGCGCCCAGTCCACCGACGGCACCCGGCGGCGCGTCCACTCGCCGTCGTGGGCCACGAGCAGCAGCGTCACGTCGCTGACCGCGGTGCGGGGCTCCACGAAGCCCTCGACGCCGCGGTGGTTCTGCACGAACTCGTTGAGGTGGTCCTGGTCCACGCCGTCGGATGCGCGCACGCGCGTCGAGCCGGTGCGGAAGCCGTCGCGCGCCGGCGCCTTCATCCGCGTCCGGCCGCCACCACGGAACCGGTCGAGCCATGACATGGGGACCAGTGTGCCCTGGCCGCCCTCAGGCCGGTGTGGACACACGCGACGCAGGTGCAAAGATGAAGGCGTGGCCGAGCTCGACGACGCGTTCGACGTACTGGTCCTCGGAGCCGGGTCGGGTGGGTACTCCTGCGCCCTCCGCGCCGCCCAGCTCGGGCTGCGCGTCGGCCTGGTGGAGAAGGGCGACCTGGGCGGCACCTGCCTGCACATCGGCTGCATCCCGACCAAGGCCCTGCTGCATGCCGCAGAGGTCGCTGACCAGGCCCGCGACTCCGAGCAGTTCGGCGTGCGCGCCACGCTCGAGGGCGTCGACATGGCCGGCGTGAACTCCTACAAGGACGGCGTCGTCCAGCGGCTGTTCAAGGGCCTCACCGGGCTGATCAGGGGCCGCGGCATCACCGTCATCGAGGGCGAGGGCCGGCTCACCGGCCCGCGCGAGGTCACGGTGGCCGGGCGGCGCTACACCGGCGAGCACGTCGTCCTGGCCAGCGGCTCCTACCCCAAGACCCTCGGCATCGAGGTCGACGGCACCCACGTCCTGACCTCCGAGGAGGCGTTGCGGCTGGACCGCGTCCCGGCCTCGGTCGTCGTGCTGGGCGGCGGCGTCATCGGGTGCGAGTTCGCCAGCGTGTGGCGCTCGTTCGGCGCCGAGGTGACCATCGTCGAGGCGCTGCCCCGGCTGGTCCCGCTCGAGGACGAGGCCTCGTCCAAGGCACTGGAGCGCGCGTTCCGCAAGCGCGGGATCGTGTTCCGCACCGGCACGCCGTTCCAGAGCGTGAAGACCACCGACGACGGCGTCGCGGTCACCGTCGAGGGCGGCGACGTCATCGAGGCCGAGCTCCTCCTCGTCGCCGTCGGGCGCGGGCCGGCCACCGACGGGCTGGGGTACGACGAGCAGGGCGTCAGCACGGACCGCGGCTTCGTCCTCACCGACGAGCACTGCCGGACCAACCTGGACAACGTCTGGGCCGTCGGCGACATCGTCCCCGGCCTCCAACTCGCCCACCGCGGCTTCCAGCAGGGCATCTTCGTGGCCGAGTCCATCGCCGGACTCGACCCGACCCCCATCGACGAGACCGGCATCCCTCGGGTCACCTACTCCCATCCCGAGGTCGCCTCGGTGGGACTGACCGAGGCGCAGGCCGCCGAGCAGTACGGCGCCGACGCGATCACCGCGCTCACCTACGACCTCGGCGGCAACGGCAAGAGCCAGATCCTCAAGACCCAGGGCTTCGTCAAGCTGGTGCGCCGCAACGACGGCCCCGTCGTCGGCGTCCACCTGGTCGGCGACCGGGTCGGCGAGCTCATCGGCGAGGCCCAGCTGATCTACAACTGGGAGGGGTACCCCGATGACGTGGCGCCCCTCGTCCACGCCCACCCCACCCAGAACGAAGCGCTCGGCGAGGCGCACCTGGCCCTGGCCGGCAAGCCCCTGCACGCGCACTCCTGACCACCCTGCTTGACCACCCGCCCCGAGAGCGAAGGAAACACATGGCCACCGAAGTCAACCTCCCGGCGCTGGGCGAGTCCGTCACCGAGGGCACCGTCACCCGCTGGCTCAAGCAGGTCGGGGACGAGGTCGCGGTCGACGAGCCCCTGCTCGAGGTCTCCACCGACAAGGTCGACACCGAGATCCCCTCGCCCGTCGCCGGCACGCTGCTGGAGATCAAGGCCGACGAGGACGACACCGTCGAGGTCGGCGCCGTGCTCGGCGTCATCGGCGACAAGGACGAGAGCTCCATCTCCTCCGGCTCCGGCTCGGACTCCGACGCGTCGGCCGATGACTCGGCCACGCCCGAGGCTCAGCCCAAGGACGAGGAGAACGCCGAGAAGAAGGCCGAGCAGGAGGAGGAGATCGCCGACGAGACCGGTGAACTCCCGCCCGGCGACGAGACGCCCGAGGCCGAGAAGTCCGACTCCGACGCGGGGTCCGACTCCGGCTCCTCCGCTCCTGAGTCCGGCTCAGGGTCCGGGTCGGGGTCCGGCTCCGGCGGCTCGGGCGGGTCCGGTGGCGGCGACGCCACCGCCGTCACCCTGCCCGCGCTGGGCGAGTCCGTGACCGAGGGCACCGTCACCCGCTGGCTCAAGCAGGTCGGCGACGACGTCGCCGTCGACGAGCCCCTGCTCGAGGTGTCCACCGACAAGGTCGACACCGAGATCCCCTCCCCGTCGCCGGCACGCTGCTGGAGATCAAGGTCGCCGAGGACGAGACCGTCGAGGTCGGCGCCGAGCTCGCCCTGGTCGGCTCGGGTCAGCCCACGGGCGGCTCCGGCTCCAGCTCGAGCGACGGCGGCTCCAGCGAGGGCGCCGGCCAGAGCGACGCCAGCGCCGAGGACACCAGCGCCGAGGACACCAGCGACGACACCGGCGGCGGTGGCGAGGACAAGGCGCAGGAGCGCGCCGAGGAGCAGGCCGCCCAGGCCGAGCAGGCCGAGTCGCGCGACGCCTCCGGCGAGGGTTCGGGCGGCGCGTCCGAGTCCGCCGGGTCCTCCGAGTCCGCAGGCTCCGGCGGATCCGAGGGCAGCTCGCAGCCCGACGACACGAGCGGGTCCACGACCCAGAGCAGGTCGGAGGAGCCGGCGCCCACGAAGGCCACGGAGTCCGACGCGCCCACCCAGACCGCGCCCTCGTCGTCGAGCGACTCCGGCGCCTCCAACGGCTCGGGTGACGCGGGCGACGGCGCCGGGTACGTCACTCCCCTGGTCCGCAAGCTCGCCGCCCAGCACGGCGTGGACCTGTCCACGGTCACCGGGTCCGGCGTCGGCGGTCGCATCCGCAAGCAGGACGTCCTCGAGGCGGCACGCCAGGCCGAGCAGGCCGCCCAGCAGAGCGCCCAGCAGAGCGCCGCCGCCCAGCCGGCCGCGGCCGCCGCGCCGAGCGGCGGGGCTGGTGCGGGTGCCGCCCCGGCGGCCGCCGTACCCCCGTCGGTCACGCCGGACTCGCGCCGCGGGACCACCGAGAAGATCAGCCGGCTGCGCAAGATCATCGCCGAGCGGATGATCGACTCGCTGCAGACGTCGGCACAGCTCACGCAGGTCGTCGAGGTCGACGTCACCAAGATCGCCCGGCTGCGGGAGTCGGTGAAGGCCGACTTCCTGGCCCGCGAAGGTGTGAAGCTGTCGTACCTCCCGTTCTTCGCCAAGGCGACGGTCGACGCGCTCAAGGAGCACCCCAAGCTCAACGCGACGATCGACACCGAGGCCGGGGAGATCACCTACTACGACCGCGAGAACCTCGCGTTCGCGGTGGACACCGAGAAGGGGCTCATCACCCCGGTCGTGCGCGACGCCGGTGACCTGTCGATCTCCGGGCTGGCCAAGAAGATCGCCGACGTGGCCGAGCGGACACGCACCAACAAGATCGGTCCGGACGAGCTGTCCGGCGGCACGTTCACGATCACCAACCTCGGCAGCGTGGGCGCCCTGTGGGACACCCCGATCATCAACAAGCCGCAGGTGGCGATCCTCGGGCCCGGCTCGGTCGTGAAGCGGCCGGTCGTGATCGACGACCCGAACCTCGGCGAGACGATCGCGGTGCGCTACATGGTCTACCTCGCACTGACCTACGACCACCGGCTGGTCGACGGTGCGGACGCCGGGCGGTTCCTGCAGGACGTGAAGCGGCGGCTGGAGGCGGGCGCGTTCGAGGTCTGAGGGGTACCGGGCCATCGTGGTCCACGTTCTCCTCGCCGGCGGGTCCGGCTTCCTCGGCACGCACCTGCGCTCGGCCCTGCTCGGGCGCGGGCACACGGTCACCAAGCTGACGCGCGGCACGGCGTCGGGTCCCCACGAGTCGTCGTGGGACCCGTACGCCGGCCGCCTCGACCCCGCGGCCGTCGAGGCCGCCGACGTCGTGGTCAACCTGGCCGGTGCTCCCACCGCCGGCAACCCGCACTCGGAGAAGTGGGCCCGCGAGCTGCGCGAGAGCCGGGTGACGACCACCCGCGTGCTGGCCGAGGCCATCGCCGCGTCGACGTCGCGCCCGGCGTTCCTGGCCGGCAACGGCATCTCCTACTACGGCGACCACGGCGACCAGGTCCTCGCCGAGGACGCCGACTCCCGCGGCGAGGCCCTGCTCACCTCGGTGACGCGGGAGTGGGAGGCTGCGGCCTCCCCCGCGGCCGAGGCCGGGGCACGGGTCTGCGTCCTGCGCACCGCGCCCGTCATGGACCGCCGCAGCCCACCGCTGAAGCAGCTGCGGCTGCTCTACCTCGCCGGCCTCGGCGGCAAGCTCGGCGACGGCCGCCAGCACATGGCGATGATCTCGCTGCACGACTGGGTCGGCGCCACCGTCCACCTGGCCGAGCACGCCGACGCCTCGGGGCCGTTCAACCTGTGCTGCGTGACGACGCCGACCAACGCCGAGTTCACCGCCGAGCTCGCCCGCCAGCTCCACCGGCCGTCGTTCGCGCGCGTGCCGTCGTTCGCGCTGAACGTTGGCGCCGGCAAGATGGCGCCCGAGCTGCTCGGCTCGCTCAACGTCGTGCCGGCCGCGCTCCAGGCGTCGGGTTACTCCTTCCGGGACCCCGACGTGACCGCCGTGGTGCGCGCGGGGCTCGCCGCGGAGGACTGAGGCCTTCCTGGCGGCCCGCCGCAGACCCGCAGCTCCTCCACGTGCCGCAGCCCAGGTAGACGTCGGGCGCGGTCGGGCCGGCCGGACGGCGCTCACCCGCCAGCGCCCGTCGAGCAGACGCAGGTGGACGGCGCGCGTGGTGGGGCTGTCGCGCGGCAGGGGGCCGAGAGCGGTGCAGTCGCGCGCGGCGGCGGTGCAGGTGACGCGGTCGGTGACCGCCCCGCCGCAGACCCGCAGCTCGTCCACGTGCGGCAGCCCCGGCACGCGCGGCGTCCCCCGGGGGCCGTCGTGCGACATCGGCGTGGAGCACGGCGCCCGCGCAACGGCTAGGCGCGCCAGGCTCGTTCGTCCGGGCGCGGTCAGGCCGGCCGGACGGCGCTCACCCGCCAGCGCCCATCGAGCAGGCGCAGGTGGACGGTGCGCGTGGTGGGGCCGTCGCGCGGCAGCGGGCCGAGGGCGGTGCCGTCGCGCGCGGCCGCGGCACCGGTGACGCGGTCGGTGACCTGGAGCGTCCAGCGGTCCGCGGAGCGCTGGAGGGTGCGGACGGCGAGCAGCCGAGTGGCCAGGTCGCGGACGACCAGGCCGCGGTCGGCCCAGGCGCGGAGCATGGCGCGGTCGCGGCGGCCGGCGGCGGAGCCGGGCGTGTAGAGCGGCCGCAGGAGCGCGGGGTCGCCGCGCGCCCAGGCGTCGGCCCGGGCGGCGTCCCAGGCCCGGAGCACGGCGACCTCGGGTGGCGCGGCGTCGGCTCCGGCGGCCCCGAGAACGGCCGCCGGAGCCCGCGTCGCCGGCGGCGCAGCCGCCATCGGGCCGCGCTGCGCCCCGCCCAGCAGCACGCCGGCCCCGATCACCGCCGCGGTGACCAGCGCGGCCAGCGCACCGAGCAGCGCGCCCCGCAGCCCGGCCCGGGCGCGGCGGCGCGGGGCGGGATCCTGGGGCGGGTGGAGGGGCACGGGACAGGTCTACCCCGACCGGCGGGGGTCGTGCCGAGCTCATCCACAGGGGCTGGGAGGGCGCGCGAGGATCAGCAGCCGCAGGTGTAGAAGGTGACGTCCCAGTGGTTGCCCTCGTCGGCGTAGACGTTGCCCGACGAGGCCTCGTACATCGCCGCACCGTCCGAACGCAGGCCGGTGTAGCGGTAGGCGCTGTGGATCCACGAGGTCAGGCAGGTGGTCCGGGAGAAGTCCAGCTTGTAGCCGGCCGCGTGGCTGTAGGTGCCGCCGGCGTGCCCGGTCTCGGTGCCGCCGGTGATGGTGAGGGCGCAGCCGCTGGCGCCGTCGAGGGTGACCGCGCCGTCGACGGTGGCCTGGCGCAGGCCCTCGAACGAGGTGCACGTCGAGGTGCCCGGATCGGTGCAGCCGCCGGAGGAGGTCCACGTGATGCCGGCCGCGCTGAGCTGCGCAGCGGCCGAGGACTGCGAGACCGCGCCGGCGGGGGCGGCCAGCGCGAGCGGGGTGAGGACGGCGAGCACCGCGAGGAGCAGTGCGCGGAGCGGGGTTCCCGAGAGGAAGGTCATCGGCCCGTGCCTACCGGGTCGGCGTACGCTCGCACACGTGGAAGGTTCCGTCTTCGAGGTCGTCGGGCTCGGCGACGAGGCGGTCGACTACCTCGAGGCGTGGGAGCTGCAGCGCCGCGTGCACGCCGAGGTCGTGGCCGGCACCCGCGGTGACACCGTGCTGCTGCTCGAGCACCCGCCCACCTACACCGCCGGCAAGCGCACCGAGCCGCACGAGCGTCCGGCCGACAGCGGCGGTGCCCCGGTGGTCGAGGTCGACCGCGGCGGCAAGATCACCTTCCACGGCCCCGGCCAGCTGGTGGCCTACCCCATCGTGCGGCTGCCCGAGCACGTGCTGGTGGTGGACTTCGTGCGCCGCCTCGAGGAGGCGATGATCGCCACCTGCCGCGACCTCGGCGTGGCGACCGCGCGCGTCCCGGGCCGCAGCGGCGTCTGGCTCCGCGCCGACGAGGTGCGCCCCGAGCGCAAGGTCGGTGCCATCGGCCTGCGCGTCTCCCAGGGCGTGACCATGCACGGCATCGCGCTCAACTGCGACGTGGACCTCGGCTGGTACGACCGCTTCGTCCCCTGCGGCATCGCCGACGCCGGCGTCACCACGCTGAGCCTCGAGACGGGCCGCCGCGTCGGCGTTCCCGAGGTGCTCCCGGTCCTCCAGGCCCGGCTGAGCGAGCTCCTCGCCTGGCAGCCGTACGCCGCCACGCCGGACTACGAGCCCAGGCCCGACCCGGCCAAGCAACCGCGGATCGAGCTCGTCCGCCCCTAGGCGTGACCCGGACTCAGCACTGCTCGGTGTAGTGCGCCCCGGTGGCCGCGTAGTCGTCCCACCGCCGCTGCGCCGGGTCGGCGCCGGACACGGCGTCGACGAGCCGGTCGAGGTAGTAGTCCCAGCCGGGCGCGACCTCGCCGACCTGCGCGGGCTCGATCCCGGGCTGGCGGAAGGTCAGGGTGGTCACGCCGTCGGCGTGGGTGAGGTCGAGCTCGAGCAGCCACTGCTCGTCGCCCACCTGGCTGGTCAGGTGCAGCCGGTGCGGGGGCTCGCAGACCCGGATCGCCATGGCGTCGGCGGCCTCGTCGTCGCCCTCGAAGAGCATCCGGAAGTCGACCGAGCCGGTGGTGGGGTCGCCGGTCCAGGTGCCGATCCAGCGGGCCAGCCGCTCGGGCTCGGTGAGCGCGGCCCAGACGTCCTCGACGGGGGCGCGGAAGGTCCGGGTCTGCACGAGCACGTGTCGGCCCTCATGCCGTTCGATCCGACCGGTCGGTGTGCTGGTCACGGGTGCTCCTCTGCTCTCGTTCTCGGGTGGTCCGTCGGACCTCGGTCTCCAGGGCGTCCAGGGCGTGCTCCGGCAGCGGGCCTGCGGTCAGCCCCGCGACGTACGCCGCCACGGGGCCCAGGGCCGCGGGCTCGAGCGCGTAGTACCGCTCCCGGCCGCGGTCCTCGACCGAGACGACCCCGGCCTCGAGCAGCAGCCGCAGGTGCTTGCTCACCGCGGGCCGGCTGATGTCGTGACGGGCGGCCAGGTCGACCACCCGGCGCGGTCCGCCGGCCAGCTCGGAGAGCAGCGAGCGGCGGGTGCCGTCGGCCAGCGCTCCGAAGACGTCCACGACAACAGGTAACCATACGGTTACCGTTGGGGGCAAGCGTAGGCTCTACCCGTGACGCAGGTGGCTCCCGAAGGACGCAAGCTCCTCCGCCTCGAGGTCCGCAACGCCGAGACCCCGATCGAGCGGAAGCCGGAGTGGATCAAGACCCGGGCCAAGATGGGCCCGGCCTACTCCGAGCTCCACTCCCTGGTGAAGTCCGAGGGCCTGCACACGGTGTGCCAGGAGGCCGGCTGTCCCAACATCTTCGAGTGCTGGGAGGACCGCGAGGCGACGTTCCTCATCGGCGGCGACCAGTGCACCCGGCGCTGCGACTTCTGCCAGATCGACACCGGCAAGCCGCAGCCGCTGGACCGCGACGAGCCGCGGCGCGTGGCCGAGTCGGTGCAGACGATGGGGCTGAAGTACGCCACCATCACCGGCGTCGCGCGCGACGACCTCGAGGACGGCGGCGCCTGGCTGTACGCCGAGACGGTGCGTGCGATCCACGAGCTCAACCCGGAGACGGGCGTGGAGAACCTCATCCCCGACTTCAACGGCAAGCCCGAGCTCCTGCGTGAGGTCTTCGAGTCCCGCCCCGAGGTGCTGGCCCACAACGTCGAGACCGTGCCGCGGATCTTCAAGCGGATCCGCCCGGCGTTCCGCTACGAGCGCTCGTTGGACGTGATCACCCAGGCCCGCGACTTCGGCCTGGTCACCAAGTCCAACCTCATCCTGGGCATGGGCGAGACCCGCGAGGAGGTCTCGCAGGCACTGCGCGACCTGCACGACGCGGGCTGCGAGCTGATCACCATCACGCAGTACCTCCGCCCGTCGCTGCGCCACCACCCGGTCGAGCGCTGGGTCAAGCCCGAGGAGTTCGTCGAGCTGGCCGCCGAGGCCGAGGAGATCGGGTTCTCGGGGGTCATGTCGGGTCCCCTGGTGCGTTCGTCCTACCGCGCCGGTCGGCTGTACCGTCAGGCCGTGGACGCCCGCCAGGGCGTCCCCGCCTGAGCGCTGAGCCGCAGCCCGAGCCGTTCCAGAGAGAGCCCGATGTCGAACCCCAAGGCCGAGCCGGAGAAGACCGGCCGGATCCAGCAGTTCCGCGACACCTACCGCCTGTCGAAGAAGACCGATCCCCGGATCGGTCTGTGGATCCTGGGCGCGTTCCTGCTCGTCGGTGCGCTCGGCTTCGTCGTCTTCTACTTCCTGCTGCCCAGCGGCGGCGTGATCGGGCTCGTCCTGGCCATCGTCGGCGCGCTCCTCTTCGGCTCGCTGGCCGCGCTCATCGTCTTCGGCCGGCGCGCCCAGCGCTCGGCGTACACCCAGATGGAGGGTCAGCCGGGTGCCGCCGCGGCCGCGTTGCGGATGCTGCGTCGCGGGTGGAAGACCGAGCCAGCGGTGGCCTTCAACCGCCAGCAGGACGTCGTGCACCGCGTCGTCGGCCCGCCCGGCATCGTGCTCATCGGTGAGGGCAACCCCAACCGGCTGCGCCAGCTGATGTCCACCGAGCGACGCAAGCACGAGCGCGTCGTCGCCGACACCCCCATCCACGAGCTCATCAGCGGCAACGGCCCCGGCGAGGTGCCGCTGCCCAAGCTGGTGCGCCACGTGCAGAAGCTCGGCCGCGAGGTCAAGCCGGCCGAGATGACCGACATCCTCAACCGGCTCAAGGCGCTCGACGCCCAGCGCTCGGCCATCCCGCTGCCCAAGGGCCCGGTGCCGACCAGCATGAAGGGGATGCGCGGCAACCTGCGTGGTCGCTGAGCGCCTGCACGTCACCTCGGCCGCCTGGACCGGGCTGAGCGCCTCCGCCGAGGCCCTGGTGCGCGCCGAGCTGGGCCGCGCCGCGCCCCGCGACGTCGAGGCGCTGCTCGTCGCAGCGCCGCACGGCTGGCCGCTCGGGGACGAGCTGGTCCAGCTGATCGAGGACGACGACGGCCGGGTCTGGGTCCACCCGCCGGCCACGGTCCTGACCGCGCCGCGACCGGTGCGCGGCGGGCGCGGGACGCGGCTGCAGCTGCTGCGCACCCGGCCCGACCTGCGCCCCGTGCCGATCGGGATGGCCACGGCCAGCTTCCGCGCCGCGCAGGTCCGCGAGCCGCGACCGCTGGCCGAGGGGCCGGTCCGTTCGGCGGAGGTCCGGCAGGTGCTCCTCGGGCTGTGGGCGCTCGACACCTGACCGGTCCCTTTTCCTGTCACCGGGCGGCCCGTGCGTTACACCCGACGAGGAAGTGGCCAGATCGCTCTAGACCGCACCCCCGACGCAGGTCACACCCGGGGTTCGGCCGCCGGAGGCCGGGTACGCCCTGTGGAGCGGACGGGCTCCCGAGGCCCGTCACCGAGACAAGGAGCACAACCATGGGCTACGGCTTCGGCGGCTTCCTGGTCGTCGTGGGGCTCGTCCTCGCGCTGGCCGTCACCGACAGCATCAGCGGCGTCGACCTCACCATGGTCGGCTGGATCATGACCCTGGTCGGCGTCGTCATCCTGGCGCTGACCGCGATCAGCCTCAACCGCACCCGCGGCGCCCACAGCGTCGCGACCACCACGCACAGCGACGGCACCCAGTCCGTCAGCGAGCGCCGCACCGAGATCTGAGCCGATGAGCACCCACTCCGGACCCGCCGTCGCCTCGCGGCCCGGCCTCGACCGGTTCTGCGAGGGCATCGAGACGCACGGCTCCACGATCGCCATGGCGCTGCTGTGGCTCGTGCCCGTGCTCGCCTTCCTGGTAGCGCTGCTCAGCGTCTGACCGCCCGCGAGGGAGCACGCCGCCCGTCACCCGCCCGTCACCCGCACGGCAGGTGGCGGGCGGTGCCGCGTGCGGAGCCACCGTGGCTGTCGGTGGGCGCCGCTAGCGTCGGACGTGGCCACCTGGAGACAGGGAGACGCCCCCGGCCGACAGTCACGGCCGGGGGCGTCGAGAGCCAGCGTTTCACCCAGGGCGGGTGGACGATTCCACCCGTGTTGGCGTGAAGTCGAGCCCAGCTCTCCCACTCGTTGCCCAGCGAGGAGGGGTCTCAATCCCCCGCGGCGGCCCAGTCCCGGTCCTCGGCGCTGTCCACGATCGTGCAGACCTGGTCCAGGCCGACCAGCCGGAGGATCTTCACGGGCTGTCCTCCGGCGCACGCCAGCACGAGATCGCGGCCGTGCGCCAGGAGCCAGCGGCGCACCGCGACCAGCATCCCGACGCCGGTGGAGTCCATGAAGCTGACCTCGTTGAGGTCGACGACCAGGGTGGGCAGGAGGGTGTCGCGGACCGTGGCGAACTCGGCGCGGAACGCGGCCGCGGTCGCGATGTCCAGCTCGCCGCTCACGGCGAGGACGTCGGCGCCGCGGCTCGTGTGCCGGCTCACCACGAGCGGCGCGGGTGTGGACACGGGACTCCCTCGACGAGGCGCCCGACCCCCGGGTCCGGGGCGGGTCGCCGCACCGAGGGTACGTCGGGTGGCCCAAGGACCGAGCCGGCCCGGCACGGTGCCCAGGTCCGGCCCCGTAAACTTGCACGCGGTGTCGAGGTGCTGCGCGCACCACTCGGCTCGGGACGAGGACGACCATGGAGGGGCGATGACGTCGGCAGCGACGGAGCTGCGCGTGGTGATCGGCGACGCGCCGGCCGCCGTACTGCTGGTCAACCTGGCGGCGGGCGAGGTGGTCCACGCCAACGACGTGGCCCAGCAGCTGGCCCCCGGGACCAGCCTCCCCCTGCGCATCGACGCCTGGTCCGAGGCCGCCGGCCTGCGCGACCCGGGCGGCGAGGTGCTCTCGGAGACCGAGCACCCGCTGAGCCGCCTGCTGCGCTCCGAGCCGGTGCCGGGCCAGGCCGTGACCGCCCAGCGCCGCAGCGAGATGGGCGCGGAGCGCGAGCCGCTGTGGGTGGTCGGCGTACCCATGACCGGCGCTCCGGGGATGGACGAGTTCGCGCTGGTGGTGTTCCTCGCAGTGCACGAGCAGGAGGCGACCGCGGCCGTCGAGGCGCTGGCCCAGCGGGAGGCGACGCTGCGCGACCGCGCCGTGCTGGCCACCGGGTTGTCCTTCACCGTCGCCGACGCCCGCGACCCCCACCTGCCGCTGGTCTGGGTCAACCAGGCGTTCACCACGACGACGGGCTACGGCTTCGACGAGGCGGTCGGTCGCAACTGCCGCTTCCTCCAGGGCCCGGGCACCGACCCGGAGAGCGTGGCCCGCGTCCGCGAGGCGCTGCAGGCCGGCGAGGGCATCGTCACCACGCTGCTCAACTACACCCGCGACGGCCTGGCGTTCTGGAACCAGGTGATCATCACCCCGATCCTCGACGCCGAGGGGCAGGTCACCCACTTCGTCGGCGTGCAGTCCGACGTGAGCGGGCGGGTCGAGGCCGACCGCGAGCGCGACCGTGCGCTGGCCGTCGCCGACGCCGCCCGGCGCGAGGCCGAGCAGGCCCAGGCCCGGCTGGCGCTGCTGGCCGAGGCCACCGAGGTGCTGAGCGGCCAGCTCGACGAGGCCGAGGCGCGAGCCCGGATGCTCCGGCTGCTCGCGCCGGCGCTGGCCGACACCGCGATGATCTTCCACTGCGACGCGACCGGCAGCGTCGTGGACCACCAGGCCCGCCACCGGGACCCGGCGCTGAGCGACACGGCCCAGCAGTACGCCGCCCAGGTGCGTGAGCAGGTCCCTCCGACCGGGCTCGTGCGCTCGCTGCTCGACGGCGCGCCGTACCGGCTCGTCGCGGACACCGGGGCGCTGGCCGGCACCGGCGAGGACTTCGGCTACCTGATCGAGCCGGGCCAGGGCGACGGCGTCGGCGCCTCGCTGCGGATGGCCTCGGCGCTGGTCATCGCCCTGCCCGGTCGCCACCACGTGCGCGACGTGCTGGTCCTGGCGCGCGCGCCCGAGCGTCCGGCGTTCACCGAGGACGACGCGCTGCTCGGGCTCGACCTGGGCCGCCGCAGCGGCCTGATCCTGGAGAACCTCCGGCTCTACGCCAGCAAGGAGCGGATCGCCCGCACCCTGCAGAGCAGCCTGCTGTCGGCGGTGCCCGAGCTGCCGTGGCTCGAGGTCGACGCCCGCTACCTGCCGGGCGCCGGCGACGCCGAGGTCGGCGGGGACTTCCTCGACTTCTTCCAGCACGACGACCACAGCATCGGCGTGGCCGTCGGCGACGTCGAGGGCCACGACATCCACGCCGCCGCGGCGATGGGACAGCTGAAGGGCCTGTTCCGCGCCACCGCCCTGACCCACCGGCTGCTGCCCGCCGCCGTGCTGGAGCAGGTCGACCAGCTGCTCCAGCTGCCCGGCTCCGCCGAGCCCGTCCGCACCGACGCCGACCACGAGTCGCGTCGGCTGGCCTCGACGCTGTTCCTGCACCTGGAGCCGCCCACCCCGCGCCCGCCCACGCCGTACTCCCAGCGCGAGGAGCTCCAGTCGGGCCGCACCGGCGACTGGCCGTCGCGCGCGGCCGCGGGCGGCCCGGGCAGCGCTCCGGCGACCCAGGCGGCCTGGACCCTGACCCTGTCGTCGGCCGGCCACCTGCCGCCGCTGGTCCGCCTGCCCGACGGGCAGCTGACCTTCCTCGACCCGCCCCACGCCCGCGGTCCGCTGCTCGGGGTGGGCGGCGACTCCCGCCGGCGCCACGACGCCACGTTCGCGCTGCCCGCGGGCTCGGTCCTGCTGCTCTACACCGACGGGCTGATCGAGCGCTCCGGCGAGACCCTCGACGCCGGCATGGACCGGCTGCTCGAGGTGGTCTCCCGCGCCCCCGACCGGCTCGAGGGCTTCGTCGACCACGTGCTCCGCGAGCTCATCCCCACCGACCGGCCGCTGAGCCAGAGCGGGCTCGACGACACCGTGGTCGTCGCCCTGTGCCTGCGCGAGCGGGAGCAGTCCCCGCCCGACCTGACCGCGCCGGACGGGCAGTAGCCTCCTGCGGGCTGGGCGTCCGGTGTCCCACCGGCTCGAGGAGGTGGACCCGTGACCGCGGTGCTCGTGGTGGCGATGTCGGTGCGTGAGGTGGTCGCCGAGGACGAGCTCACCGCGATCGCCCTCGACGCGGGCGGCACGGTCGCGCACCTCCAGCTAGGCGACCCGACGCTGCGCGACGAGCTCACCCGCCTCGCCGACGCCGGCCTCGAGGAGGTCACCGTGGTCGGGGTCAGCCTGGGCTCCCTCGCCCCCGCCGCGTCCTGGCTGCGCCGGGTCGTCGCGCACTGGTGGCGCGAGCGGCCCGAGCCGCGACCCCGGGTGGCGGTGGCGACCCGGCTGGTCCAGGACCGTGCCGACCTTCGCGCGGTGCTCGCGGAGACCCGGCCGGTGCACGGCGACGAGGCCGGGCTGCGCTCGGCGGCCTGGGAGGACGTCACCCGCCACCGGCACCAGCTGCTCGTGTGCCGAGGACCGCGCTGCACCGCCCTCGGCTCCGACGCGACCGCCGAGGCCTTCGTGCTGGCGTGCATGGCGCACGACCTCGGTGACGACGACGTCCTCATCACCCACACCGGCTGCCAGCTGCCGTGCAACCACGCGCCCGTGGTCAGCGTGCAGCCCGACGACGTCTGGTACGGCGGCGTCGACGCGGATGCCGCCCGGGCCATCACCGCCGAGCACCTCGTGGCCGGCCGTGCGTACGCCGAGCGGCGGCTCCCCCGGACCCGGCGCGACCAGGCGCCCTAGGCGCCCTAGGCGCTCTGGACGCGCTCGGCGCGGGCGGTGAGCGCCTCCAGGAGCTCCTGCCGCCCGGGTGGCACCGACACGAGGAGGTCGACCTCGGTGGTGGGGCCGGTGGTGGTGCCGCGGGCGGCGAAGGTGAAGAACGAGCAGCACGCGGACTCGCGGGCGGTCAGGTCCCGGACCCGGTCGACCAGACCGTGGTCGCCGCGCAGCCGGATCCGGGTGCCCTCGGCCTCGGCGCTGAGCCCGACCAGGTGGTCGGCGAAGAGTGCGTCGAACTCGGCCAGCCGCAGCGGCCGCTCGGAGGTCGGCAGCGTGCACGCGTCGGTGGTCAGCATCGGGTCCACCAGAAGGTAGACCCGGGTCCCGGTCGCCGGTCGCAGCTGCGCCCCGGTCGTCCGCACGCCGAGCGGCCGCTCCCCCGGCGCCCGGGCCGACTAGGCTGACGGCTCACGTCTCGTGGAGCAGGAACCCGGTGCGAGTCCGGGGCGGTTCCGCCACTGTGAGTCGCACGAGCAGTCAGCGCGCGGCACAGCCAGACACTGGCCACGGGACCTCCGCCGACAGGGGCGAGAACCCCGGGAGAAACCATGCGCATCGCGTTGCTGTCCACGTCCGACACCGACCTGCTCTCGGCGCGAGCGTCCGGCGCGGACTACGTCTACGCCAACCCGGCGCGGCCGGGCCACCAGTCGATGGCCGAGGTCATCGAGGGCTGCGACCTGGTCGTGGGCCGGATCCTCGGCTCCCCGCAGGACCTCTGCTCGGGCTTCACGCGGATCCGGGCGACCGGGATGCCGGTCGTCGTCCTGGGCGGCGAGCAGGAGCCGAACGCCGAGCTGATGGAGCTCTCGTCGGTGCCGATCGGGGTGGCGGCCGACGCCCACCGCTACCTGGCCGAGGGCGGACCGGAGAACCTCGCCCAGCTGCACGCCTTCCTCTCCGACACGGTGCTGCTGACCGGCGAGGGGTTCGAGCCGCCGCGCGCGATCCCCACCTGGGGCATGGCCGAGCGGGCCGACCGGGCCACCGACCTCCCCCGTGTCGGCGTCCTCTACTACCGCGCCCACGAGGCCAGCGGGAACCAGGCCTTCGCGCACGCGCTGGCCGAGGCGGTCGACGCGACCGGCGACGCGGTCGGCGTACCGGTCTTCGCCGGCTCGCTGCGGTCCGCGCCCGACGAGCTGTACGCCGCGCTCGGCACGCTCGACGCCCTGGTCGTCACCGTGCTCGCCGCCGGCGGCAGCACGCCGGCGGCCGCGAGCGCCGGCGAGGAGGACGAGGCCTGGGACGTCGAGCGGATGGCCGCCCTCGACATCCCCGTGCTGCAGGGGCTGTGCCTGACCACCAGCCGCGCCGAGTGGGAGGCCTCCGTCGACGGGGTGACGCCGCTGGACTCGGCGACCCAGATCGCGATCCCCGAGTTCGACGGGCGGATCATCACCGCGCCGTTCTCGTTCAAGGAGATCGACGAGGACGGCCTGCCCCGCTACGTCGCCGACGACGAGCGCTGCCGGCGGGTCGCGCGGATCGCGGTCAACCACGCCCGGCTGCGGCGCACGCCCCCGGCCGAGCGGAGGCTCGCGCTGGTGCTGTCGGCGTACCCCACCAAGCACGCCCGCGTCGGCAACGCCGTCGGCCTGGACACCCCGGTCTCGACCATCCGGCTGCTGCGCCGGTTGCGCGACGAGGGCTACGACCTGGGCGAGCCGGGCGACGTGCCTGGGCTGGACCTCGCGGACGACACCGAGGCGGGCGACGCGCTCATCCACGCCCTCATCGCGGCCGGCGGGCAGGACGAGGAGTGGCTGACCAGCGCCCAGCTCACCGATGCGCACGTGCGGATCGCGGCCGCGGACTACCGGCGCTGGACCGCCGACGTCCCGGCTGGGCTCATGGACGGCATCGTGGAGACCTGGGGCGCGGCGCCGGGCTCGCTGTTCGTCAACGACGCCGACGAGATCGTGATCGCGACCATCCGGGCCGGCCACGTCGTGCTGCTCATCCAGCCGCCACGCGGCTTCGGTGAGAACCCGGTCGCGATCTACCACGACCCGGACATGGCGCCGAGCCACCACTACCTGGCGGCGTACCGGTGGCTGGAGGCCCAGGAGGCGGACGGGGGCTTCGGCGCGCACGCCGTGGTCCACCTCGGCAAGCACGGCTCGATGGAGTGGCTGCCCGGCAAGAACGCCGCACTGTCGTCGCAGTGCGCGACCGACGCGGTGCTCGGCAACCTGCCGCTGGTCTACCCGTTCCTGGTCAACGACCCCGGCGAGGGTGCGCAGGCCAAGCGCCGCGCCCACGCGGTGATCGTCGACCACCTCATCCCGCCGATGGCGCGGGCGGAGTCGTACGGCGACATCGCGCGGCTCGAGCAGCTGCTGGACGAGTACGCCAACATCTCCGCGATGGACCCGGCCAAGGTGCCGGCCATCCGCGGCGAGATCTGGCAGCTCATGCACGCCGCCGAGATGCACCGCGACCTGGGGCTGGAGGAGCAGCCCGACGACGAGACCTTCGACGACTTCGTCCTGCACGTCGACGGCTGGCTGTGCGAGATCAAGGACGCCCAGATCCGCGACGGGCTGCACGTCCTCGGCGGCGCTCCCGAGGGCGAGGCCCGGGTCAACCTGGTGCTCTCGATCCTGCGCGCCGCCCAGGTCTGGGGCGGGCGGTCCCACGCCGTCCCGGGGCTGCGTGCCGCGCTCGGCCTCAAGGAGGGGCACGAGGCCCTGGGCGTCGTGGACGAGATCGAGGCGCAGGCCCACGACCTGGTCCAGCGGATGGAGGACGCCGGCTGGGACCCGGCCGCCGCCCTCACCCTGCACGACGCCCCCGAGGTCCAGGAGGTGCTGGCCTTCGCCGCCACCCAGGTCGTGCCCCGGCTCGCGCGCACAACGGACGAGCTCGACGCCCTCGTGCACGCCCTGGACGGCGGCTTCGTCCCGGCCGGTCCCTCGGGCTCGCCGCTGCGCGGGCTGGTGAACGTGCTGCCGACGGGCCGCAACTTCTACACCGTCGACCCGCGCGCCGTACCGTCCCGGCTCGCGTGGCAGACCGGCCTCGCGATGGCGGACTCGCTGGTCGAGAAGTACCGCGAGGAGACCGGCGGCTACCCCGAGTCGGTCGGGCTGTCGGTGTGGGGCACGAGCGCGATGCGCACCTCCGGCGACGACGTCGCCGAGGTGCTCGCCCTGCTCGGCGTACGACCGGAGTGGGACGAGGCCTCGCGGCGGGTGCGCGACCTGCAGGTCATCTCCCTGGAGGAGCTGGGCCGGCCGCGCATCGACGTGACGGTGCGCATCTCCGGCTTCTTCCGCGACGCGTTCCCGCACGTCGTGGCCATGCTCGACGACGCCGTGCAGCTGGTCGCGGCCCTCGAGGAGCCGCTGGAGCAGAACTTCGTGCGCGCGCACGCCCGGGCCGACCTGGCCGAGCACGGCGACGAGCGGCGCGCGACCACGCGGATCTTCGGCTCCAAGCCGGGGTCCTACGGCGCCGGCATCCTCCAGGTCATCGAGTCCGGGACCTGGCGCGACGACCAGGACCTGGCCGAGGTCTACACCGCGTGGGGCGGGTTCGCCTACGGCCGCGGTCTCGACGGGGTCGCCGCCTCCGACGACATGCGCGCCAACTACCGGCGCATCAAGGTCGCGGCCAAGAACATCGACACCCGCGAGCACGACATCGCCGACAGCGACGACTACTTCCAGTACCACGGCGGCATGGTGGCGACGGTCCGCGCGCTGACCGGGGCCGACCCCAAGGCCTACGTCGGCGACTCGACCACGCCGGACGCCGTGCGCACCCGGACCCTGCAGGAGGAGACGACCCGCGTGTTCCGCGCCCGCGTCGTCAACCCGCGCTGGATCGGCGCGATGCAGCGTCACGGCTACAAGGGCGCCTTCGAGCTCGCCGCGACCGTCGACTACCTCTTCGGCTTCGACGCCACGGCGGGCGTGGTGCACGACTGGATGTACCAGGCACTGGCCCAGGAGTACGTCCTCGACGAGACCAACCAGGCGTTCATGCGCACGTCGAACCCCTGGGCGCTGCGCGGCATCGTGGAGAAGCTGCACGAGGCCATCGACCGGGGCCTGTGGGCCGAGCCCGACGCGGACGTCGTCGCCCAGATGCAGCAGGTCTACCTGGAGCTCGAGGGGGACCTCGAGGACCGGCAGTGACGGCTCCCGTGGTCCGGATCGTCGGGATCGGCTGCGGTCCTCAGCACGTCACGCCCGAGGCCTCGGCGGCGCTGCGGGCGTCGGCGTACGTCGTGGCGGCGCGCAAGGGGGCCGACGACCCGCTGCTCGCCGTGCGCCGGGAGGTGGCGGCGGCCCACGGTCTCGAGGTCGTCGAGGTCGACGACCCCACGCGGGACCGGGACCCGGTGGACTACGGCGGCGCGGTGCGCGACTGGCACGCCGCGCGGGCCGCGGCTTGGAGCTCGGCCATCGCCGCGCGCGCGGGCGACCCGGCCTTCCTGGTGTGGGGCGACCCGGCGCTCTACGACTCCACGATCCGGGTGGTGACGGCGACCGGGCTGGCCTACGAGGTGGTGGCCGGCATCTCGGCGCCGCAGCTGCTGGCCGCCCGGCACGGGATCGTGCTGCACGAGGTCGGCGCGCCGGTCCACGTGACGACGGAGCGGCGGCTGGCCGAGGACGTCGCCGCGGGTCAGACCAACGTCGTGGTCATGCTCACCTCGGGGGCGTCGCTCGACGGCCTGGACGACTGGTCGATCTGGTGGGGCGCGAACCTCGGCGCCGCCTCGGAGCGGCTGGTGGCCGGTCGGGTCGGCGACGTCCGGCCGGCGCTGGCCGACGCGCGGGCGGCGGCCCGGGCCGAGGCCGACTGGGTGATGGACGTGTTCCTGCTGCGGGCGCCGCGGTGAGCGGGCACACGGTGCTGGCCGTGCCCGTCCCGGAGCTCGACCCGTTCGTGCGCGAGCGCACCGAGCGGTACGACGCGTCCTTCGTCTCGACCGAGCCGGACTTCGGGCACGCCCATGTCACGCTGCTCTCGCCGTGGCTCGGCGCTCCCACCGCGGCGGACCTGGCCGTCGTCGGCGAGGTGGTGTCCTCGGAGCCGGCCTTCGCCTACGCCCTCGAGCGGCTCGAGCAGACGCCGCTCGGGCTGCTCATGCTCGCCCCGGAGCCGGCCGCACCCTTCGCGCGGCTGACCGCCGCACTGGTGGCGGCGTTCCCGCAGACGCCGCCGTACGCCGGCGCCTTCGACCCGCTGCCCCACCTCACCCTCGACCACACCGAGACCGGCGCGACCCTCGCCGGGCTGCGCGCCGAGCTGGCGCTGCCGGTCGAGGCCAAGGCCGAGGTCGTCCAGCTGCAGTGGTGGGCCAACCACGACTGCCGGGTCCTGCACACCTGGCGGCTGGGCGGGTGAGCGGGCTGCTGGTCGCGGGCACGACCTCGGACGCCGGCAAGTCCGTGGTGACGACCGGGCTGTGCCGGGCCTTCGCGCGACGCGGCGTGCACGTCGCGCCCTACAAGGCCCAGAACATGTCCAACAACTCCATGGTCACCCGCGCCGGCGACGAGATCGGCCGCGCGCAGTGGGTCCAGGCCCTGGCCGCGCGAGCAGAACCCGAAGCCGCGATGAACCCGGTCCTGCTCAAGCCGGGCAGCGACCAGCGCAGCCACGTCGTGGTGATGGGACACCCCGCGGGCGAGGTCTCGTCCACGGACTGGGAGGCCGGGCGCGCCCACCTCGCGCGGGCCGCGCACGCGGCGTACGACGACCTGGCCTCGCGCTTCGAGGTGGTCGTGGCCGAGGGCGCCGGCAGCCCGGCGGAGATCAACCTGCGCCGCGGTGACTACGTGAACATGGGGCTGGCCCGGCACGCCGACCTGCCGGTCGTGGTGGTCGGCGACATCGACCGCGGCGGGGTGTTCGCGGCCTTCGTCGGCACCCTCGCGCTGCTCGACGAGGACGACGCCCGGCTGCTCGCCGGCTGGGTGGTCAACAAGTTCCGCGGCGCGCGGTCGCTGCTCCAGCCCGGCCTGGACGAGCTGACCGCGCGGACCGGGCGGCCGACGTACGGCGTGCTGCCCTGGCACCCCGACGTCTGGCTGGACAGCGAGGACGCGCTCGACCTCGAGGGCCGCCGCTCCTCCGGGGGCACCGCGCGCGTCGCGGTGGTCCGGCTGCCGCGGATCAGCAACTTCACCGACGTCGACGCGCTCGGCCTCGAGCCGGACCTCGACGTCGTGTTCGCCTCGACGCCGCGCGCGCTGGCCGACGCCGACCTCGTGGTGCTGCCCGGCACCCGCGCCACCCTCTCCGACCTGGCCTGGCTGCGCGAGCGTGGCCTCGACCGGGCCGTGCTCGCGCACGCCGCGGCGGGGCGGCCGGTGCTCGGGATCTGCGGCGGCTGCCAGATGCTCGGCACGACCATCGCCGACCCGGACGGCATCGAGGGGCCGCCGACCACGGCCGAGGGCCTGGGGCTGCTCGCGCTGACCACCACGTTCGGCGCGGAGAAGGTGCTGCGCACTCACCAGCCCGCCGGCTACGAGATCCACCACGGACGGGTCTCCGGCCCGCTGGTCGACGGCCCCGTCGTCGGGACGATGGTGCACGGGTCGCTGGAGGACGACGCGTACCGCGCGCGCTTCCTGGCCGACGCGCTCGGCGTCACCAGCCGGGCGTCGTTCCCGGCCGCGCGCGAGCGGCGGCTCGACCTGCTCGGCGACCTGGTCGAGGAGCACCTCGACGTCGACGGCCTGCTGCGGCTGGCGCGGGAGGGCATCCGATGAGGGTCCTGCTGCTGGGCGGCACGGGCGAGGCGCGCGAGCTCGCCGCGGCGCTCGTGGCCGACGGGTACGACGTCACCACGTCCCTGGCCGGGCGGGTGGCCCGCCCCCGGCTGCCGGTCGGCGCGGTGCGCATCGGCGGCTTCGGGGGTGTGGAGGGGCTGCGCGTGGCCGCGCGCGACCACGACGCGGTGGTCGACGCGACCCACCCCTTCTCCCAGCGGATCTCCGCCCACGCCGCGGCCGCGTGCACCGACGTACCGCTCCTGCGCCTGCAGCGCCCGGGCTGGTCCGGCGACCACGTCTGGGTCGACTCGCACGAGGAGGCCGCCGAGCGGGCGGCGGCGTACGCGAGGCCGTTCCTCACCGTCGGCCGCCAGTCGCTGGCGCCCTTCGCGGCGCGGCTGCCGGTCGCGGTGGCCCGGATGGTCGACGAGGCCGAGGTGCCCGCGCGGTGGACGCTGCTGCTGAGCCGGGGGCCGTACACCCTGGACGGCGAGCGCGCGCTCATGGTCGAGCACGACGTCGACGTGCTGGTGACCAAGGACTCCGGCGGCGACCACACCCACCCCAAGCTCGACGCCGCCGCGGAGCTCGGCGTGCCGGTCGTCGTCGTCCGCCGGCCGGCGCCCCCGCCGGGCGTCGAGCAGGTCAGCGACGTCGCCGGAGCAGTCGCGTGGCTGAGCAGGCTGCGAGCGCTGCCCAGCCCACCCGGCTCGCCAGCCGCCGGCCCCGGGCCAGGTCCTCGTGGGTAGGCGCGCGGCCGTCGCCGAGCACGTGCCGGTCCTCGGCGCGTCCGGCGTAGACGTTCACGCCGCCGAGCCGGACGCCCAACGCCCCGGCGAAGGCCGCCTCGACTGGACCCGCGTTGGGGCTGGGGTGGTGCCGCGCGTCGCGGCGCCAGGCACGCCAGGCGCCGGCGGGGTCGTCGCCGAGCAGCGTGGCCAGCAGCGCGGTGAGCCGTGCGCCGGGCAGGTTGAGCACGTCGTCCAGGCGCGCTGCGGCCCACCCGAAGCGCTCGTAGCGCGCGCTGCGGTGCCCCACCATCGCGTCGAGGGTGTTGGCCGCGCGGTAGGCCAGCAGCCCCGGCGACCCGAGGAGCGCACCCCACACCAGCGGCGCGACCACGGCGTCGGAGGTGTTCTCCGCGACCGACTCCAGCGCCGCCCGGGCCACCCCGTGCGCGTCGAGGACGCTCGTGTCCCGACCCACCAGCCGGCCGACCTGGCGGCGCGCGGCCTCGAGGTCACCGGCCGCGAGCAGCCGCTCGACCGCGGCCGCCTCGCGGTCCAGGCTGGTGCCGCCGAGCACCACCCAGGTGGCCAGCGCCACGGGCACCCGACGCCCGACCAGCGCCGCACCCCCGACGAGCACCGCCAGGTGCCCGACCCCGGGCGCCCGCCGGTCGGCGTACGTCAGCCGCTCGAGCGCGCCGGCCAGCCGCCCGAAGCCGGCCACCGGGTGCCACCGTCGAGGGTCGCCGACCAGCCGGTCCGCGACGTAGCCGAGAGCGAGGTCGCTCAATGCGCATCCTGGTGACGGGCGGGGTCCGCTCCGGCAAGTCCACGCACGCCGAGGCGCTGCTGGCCGACCGGCCCGCGGTGCGGTACGTCGCGCCCGGTCCGGCGCGCGACGACGCCGACTGGGCCGCCCGCATCGCGGCCCACCAGGCCCGCCGCCCGGCGCACTGGACCACCGTCGAGACCCACGACCTCGCCGCCGCGCTGACCACCGACGCACCCGTGCTCGTCGACTGCCTCGGCACCTGGCTGACCGCCGTCGTGGACGAGGCCGGCCTGTGGGACGCCCCAGCCCCCACCGTGCTCGACCACGTCACGACGCTCAGCGACGCCGCCGTCGCCGCGCTCGGCGACGACGTCGTCCTGGTGACCAACGAGGTCGGGCTCGGCGTGGTGCCCGAGCACCGCTCGGGCCGCCTGTTCCGCGACCTGCTGGGCACCGTCAACCAGCGCTTCGCCGCCGCCTGCGACGAGGTGCACCTCGTCGTGGCCGGCCGCGTGCTCGTGCTCTAGGACGCGCCCTAGAACGCCCACGCCCACACCACCAGCGTCGTGGCCAGGGCGACCTCGACGGCCGCCCCCATCACGTCTCCTGTCACACCTCCCATCCGGGCCCGGGCCCGCCCCACCAACCCGAGCACCACCAGTCCTCCGATGACGGACAGCAGCACAGCACCGACCACCGACAGCGGTCGCGGGACCACCCCGGCGAACACGGCGCCGAGCCCGTCCGGGCGCGCGGCCGGCACACCGGCGGCGCACACGATCCACAGGGCACAGCGCGACAGGCAGATCAGCGCGCCCGCGGCGAGCGCACCGGCCCACGCGCCGGCGTACTCCGCGAGGGCCGCGGCCTGGAGACCGGCGACCAGGACCACCGCCAGGGTGCCGGCCGGTCCGCTGGTCCCGGTCTTCATCACCGCGAGTGAGCGCTCCGCGTCGTAGGAGGCCGTCAGCCCGTCGGCGACGTCGGACAGCCCGTCCCAGTGCAGGGCCCGGGTGCCGAGCGCGAGGACGCCCACGACGAGCAGCCCGGCGACCAGGGGCGGCACCGGGAGCAGCCACAGCACCAGGGCGGCGGGGACCGCCAGCGGCAGGACGGCCACCGGCGCGAGCAGCAGCGCCGCGCGTGGTCGCAGCGCCACCGGCGAGCGGACCGGCAGCGCGGTGAGCGTCCCGACGGCGAGCCGCCAGCCGTCACCCACCCGGGAGCAGCTCCGAGAGCAGGGCCACGTCGCTGAGCAGCGCGGCCGCGCTGCGCACGAGCGGCACGGCCGCCACCGCACCCGAGCCCTCACCGAGCCGCAGCCCCAGGTCGAGCAGCGGCTCGAGGCCGAGCTTGTCGAGGGCGATCGACTGGGCCGGCTCGGTCGACCGGTGACCCGCGGCGCACCAGGCCGCGACGCCCGGCTCGATGCGGTCGGCGGTCAGCGCGCATGCGACGGCCATCAGCCCGTCGAGCAGGACGGGCACGCCGGCGCGCGCGGCGGTGAGGACGTACGCCGTCGCCGCGGCCAGGTCGGCCGAGCCGAGCGCGGTCAGGGCCTCGACCGGGTCCTCGACGCGGTCGCCCGCGCGCCGCAGTGCCGCGTCGACCACCTCGGTCTTGCGGGCCAGCCCGGCGGCGTCGACGCCGGTGCCGCGGCCCACGACCTCGGAGGCCGGCAGCCCGAGGTGCGCGGCCACCAGCGCGGCGGCCGGCGTGGTGTTGCCGATGCCCATGTCGCCGCTGAGCAGCAGGTCCGCGCCCGCGGCCAGCTCCTCCCGCGCGACCTGCTCCCCGACCGCCAGCGCGCGCTCGGTCTCGCCAGGGCTCAGCGCGTCCTCGAGGTGGATCGCGCCCGAGCCGCGTCGCACCTTGTGCGGCCCGGTGCTCTCGCTGTCGACGGACACGTCGACGACCCGGACGCTCACGTCGTGTGCTCGGGCCAGCGCGTTGACGCCGGCCCGCCCGGCCTCGAACGTGCCGACCATCGCCTGGGTGATCGCGGCGGGGTACGCGCTCACGCCGTGCGCGGCGACCCCGTGGTCGCCGGCGAAGATCGCCAGCCGGACGTCGGCCGGCGGGCGCGGAGGCACCTGACCCTGGCAGGCCGCCCACCAGAGCGCGAGGTCGCCGAGGCGACCCAGCGCGCCGGCCGGTGTGGCCAGCCCGGCCAGCCGTTCCTCGGCGGCCCGGCGCACCTCGGCGTCCGGCGACCTCACAGGCTGTGGGCCAGCTCGCGGCGCGCCCGGGCCGCCGTCGCCCGGTCGGCCAGCTGCCGCACCGCGCCCGTGAGGAGGACGCCGAGGACGGCCCACATCGAGCCGGTGACGATGAGCGAGGAGCGGCGGAAGTACCACAGCGTGTCCGCCGGGAAGTCGCCCAGCTCGTTGACGGTCGGCAGCACCTGTCCGACGACGACCATCGCCACGACGTACGCCGCGACGCCGGCCACGACCGCCGGGTAGGCGCCCGCGCGCTCCCAGAGCCGCTGGGCCAGCACGGTGCAGGCGACGGCGGCGACCAGCGAGAGGGCGAGGAGCAGGAAGTACCAGCCCGTGCGGCTGCCGATGGTGTCGGCGTTGCCGACGGCGGGTGGGGAGGCGGGGTACTTCAGGAACGGCACCAGGACCACCGCCGCCCAGCCGATGAGGGTCACCAGGGCCGTGGACTGCCCGGCGCTCAGCGTGCCGATCCGGCCGACCACCCCGGCCGCCACGAGGGCCAGCAGGCCGCCGAACACCACGCTCATGCTCAGGGTGCCGGTGAGCAGCCCCCAGGTGCGCTGGTCGTGGCGGGAGACGACGGTGCCGCCCTCCTCGTGGGTGTGCCCACCGGTGGCCTCGTCGTGGGAGTGGCCGTCGGCGGCGGGCGCGGACTCCTCGAGGTTGATGGCGGTCTCGATGTGGGGCTCGGCGACGTAGTAGCCGACGACGAAGGTGGCGATGCCGGCGAGGAGGCCCATGAGGAGTCCTCGCACCAGGAAGGCGCGTGCGGTCATGACGATCCGTTCGAGTGGCCCGACGCGTCGCGACGCCGTCGGGTGGAGGTGTGGGTCAGCAGGCGCCGCGCGGCTCGGCCACGGACGCGATCAGCGCGAGGGCGCCGGCGGGCTCAGTGGCAGGGGTAGCCCAGCACGTGCCGACCGTCGTGCACCCACTCGTGGATGGCGTTGCCGGCCGGGATGGAGACCGCGCCCTGGTCGGCGCTGACGAAGAAGATGACGACGAGCCCGAGCAACCCGAAGAAGAGCGCCCAGGGCAGGAGCTCGCGGAACGGGATGGTGGGAACCGCGACCGGAACGGCGACGGGCGTGGACTGAGCCATGTGTCCTCCTCAGGGATTCTGCGTCCCTGCTCGATGGGGTGTGGCGGACACTCGGGTCTGGCTCCACCGCCCGGAGGCGGTGTCACAGTAGCGCGACTGCGCCGGATTCCCACCGGCTTCCTCGTGCCCGCACGGGCACTCTAGCCCCTCGCGGTCACCGTCGACAGAGCGCTCACCAGGTGGTCGGCCACCTCGGGTCTGCGCACCGCGATCCGCACCCAGCTGGCGTCCAGACCGGGGAAGGTGTCGGCCCGTCGTACGGCGATGCCGCGCTCGCGCAGCGCGGCGTGCACGCCCGCGCCGACGCGGGCCAGGACGAACGGCGCGCGCGAGCCGACGTGCTCGACGCCGTGCTCGGTCAGCCGTCGCTGCAGGTGGGCGCGCCACCGCTGGAGCTCGTGGGCGCGGCGGGTGCTCTCCGTCGACGCCTCCGGCGTGGAGCAGGCCCGCATCGCCGCGATGGCGGCGCTGGAGACCGACCACGGCGTCTGCTGGCGGCGCAGCTCGGCCACGGCTGCGGCCTCGGCGAGCAGGTAGCCGGCGCGGACGCCCGGGATGCCCCAGTGCTTGGTGAGGCTGCGCAGCACCACCAGCCCCGGCGTCGTCGCGGTCGCGAGGGTCGCGGGCTCGTCGGGGACGGCGTCCATGAACGCCTCGTCGACGACAACCACCCGGCCGGGCCGCCGCAGCCGCTCGAGCGTCTCCCTCGCGTGGAGCACGCCGGTGGGGTTGGTCGGGTTGCCGACGACCACGAGGTCCGCGTCGTCCGGCACGCGGTCGGGGTCGAGCGCGAACGGCGCCTCGAGGATCACCTCGGTGACCTCGTGGCCGGCCGCGACCAGGGCCGCGTGCGGTTCGGTGAACTGCGGGTGCACCACGACCGGGCGCCGCCACCGCCGCCACCGCGCGACGAGCGTGAAGGCCTCGGCGGCGCCGGCGGTGGCCAGCACCTCGGCCGGCTCCCGGTCGTGGTGTCGAGCCAGCGCGGCCTCGGCCCCGGTGGGGTCGGGGTAGGCGCTCGCGTCGTCCAGGCTGCGGCGCAGCGCGTCGTCGAGCCAGGCCGGCCGCGGGCCGTCGTGCACGTTGACCGCTAGGTCGAGGAGGCCGGCGCCGACCTCGCGGTCGCCGTGGTGGTGGAGGTCAACCACGGCCGGCGGCGGCCTCGGCGAACCGCTGGGCCATGACCGGGTGGCCGGCCCAGTGGGTGTGGAGGTACGACGCGTGCAGGGTCGGTCCGGCGAAGCCGACGTCGCGTCCCTCGACCGTCCAAGCCGCGTGGGCGCCGCGCTCCGGGGCCGTGTGGGTGCGGTGGAACTCGTGGCCTGTGGACAACTCACCCTTCCGGGACAGCAGGTTGTCGGTGGCCGCGGTCATCGTCGGATATCTCAGCGTCAGCCGCTCGGTCATGGCCGCCGTCGCCTCGATCGAGCCCACCATGGGAGAGGAGTCCAGTGACCCGCACAAGTACAGCAACCCGGCGCACTCGGCCACGGTCGGGACGCCGTCCGCGAGCGCCGCCGCGAGCTCGCGCCGGAGCACCACGTTGTCGGTGAGCTCGCGCGCGTGCACCTCGGGGAAGCCACCTCCGAGGTAGATCGCCGCGGTGCCGTCGGGCAGGTGCGCGTCGACCATCGGGTCGAACGTCGCCACCTCGCACCCGGCCGCCCGGAGCAGCTCCTCCGTCTCGGCGTACCGGAACGTGAACGCCCTGCCGCCGGCCACCGCGACCACGGGTCGCCCGGCCACCGGCTCAACCTCGGCCCGCGGGTCCCACGCGGTGCCGTCGAGGTCCGGCGCCGTGCTCGCCACCGCGAGGACGGCGTCCAGGTCGACGTGCTCGCCCACCGCGTCGGCCCAGGCCTCGACGACCTCGACCGCGCCGTCCCGCTCCGCCGCCGGCACCAGCCCCAGGTGCCGCGACGGGGTGGCCAGCGCGGCGGCGCGCGGGACGACGCCCAGGACCGGGAGCCGGACCGACTCGGCGACCTCGGCCGCGTGCCGGGGTGAGCCCGCGTTGTTGAGGACGACGCCGACGACGTCGACCCCGGCCTCGTAGGTCGCGAGCCCGTGCACGACGGCGCCGATGGTGCGCGAGGCGCGGGAGATGTCGACGACCAGCACCACCGGGCTCGACGTCGCCCGCGCGACGTGCGCGGTGGAGGCGAAGCCGGCGTGGCCGACGCGCCCGTCGTAGAGGCCCATGACACCCTCGACGACCGCGAGGTCCGCGCGGCGCGCGCCGTGCAGGAGCAGCGGCACCAGCCGCTCCTCCCCCACCAGGTGCGGGTCGAGGTTGCGGCCCGGTCGCCCGGTGGCGACCGCGTGGTAGCCGGGGTCGATGTAGTCCGGCCCGACCTTGTGGCCGCTGACCACGGTGCCGCGGCGGCGCAGCGCCGCCATCAGTCCGGTGGCGACCGTGGTCTTGCCCTGCCCGGTCCCGGGTGCGGCGACGACCAGGCGCGGCAGGCTCACCACGGCGCTACCACTCGATGCCTCGCTGACCCTTCTGGCCGCGGTCCATCTGGTGCTTGACCTTGGTCATCTCGGTGACGAGGTCGGCGACGTCGACGAGCCGTGGGTCGGCGCGGCGCCCGGTGACCACGACGTACTGGCGACCGGGGCGGTGCGCGAGCGTCTCCACGACGTCGTCGACGTCCACCCAGCCCCAGGCCATGGGGTAGGTGAACTCGTCGAGCACGTAGAGGTCGTGGGCCTCGGCGGCGAGCCGGCGCTTGACCTCGGCCCAGCCCTCGGCGGCCTCGGTGGCGTGGTCGGCCTCCTCGCCGGCCTTGCGCGACCACGACCAGCCGGCGCCCATCTTGTGCCACTCGACCGGGCCGCCCTCGCCGGTCTCGCGGTGCAGCTCGCCGAGGCGCTCGAGGACGGTCTGCTCGCCGATGCGCCACTTGGCGGACTTCACGAACTGGAACACGCCGATGTCCCAGCCCTGGTTCCAGGCGCGGATGGCCAGCCCGAAGGCGGCGGTCGACTTCCCCTTGCCGTCGCCGGTGTGGACCATGAGCAGCGGCAGCTGGCGGCGCTGGGCCGTGGTGAGGCCGTCATCCGGCACGGCGACGGGTTGTCCCTGCGGCACCTCAGGCCACCCTCTCGTTCACGGCGGCGGTCAGGACCGAGGCGGTGACCTCCGCGACGGGGACGTGGTCGGCGCGCAGGTGGTCGGCGAGCACGCGGGCCAGGCCGAGGCGGAAGGGGCCGTTCTCGCAGTCGACGACGAGCGTGGCGAGACCGGCGCGGGCCAGCCCCTCGGCGACCGCGCGGGAGCGGCCGACCGGGTCGGCGCCAGCGGTGGCGCGGCCGTCGGTGACCAGGACGAGCAGCGGGCGGCGGCGCGGGTCGCGGACGCGCTCGAGCTCGACGACCCGGGCGGCCTCGAGGAGCCCCTCCGCGAGGGGCGTGCGGCCGCCGGCGGGCAGTGCGTCGAGGCGGCGGGCGGCGATGTCCACCGAGCGCGTGGGCGGGAGGACCAGTTCGGCCTCCTGCCCGCGGAAGGTCACGAGGCCGACCTTGTCGCGCCGCTGGTAGGCGTCGAGCAGCAGGCTGAGGATGGCCGTCTTGACCTGCTCCATCCGCCGCCGGGCGGCCATCGAGCCGGAGGCGTCGACGCAGAAGAGCACCAGGTTGGACTCGTGACCCTCCCGGTCGGCGACCCGCAGGTCCTGCGGCAGGAAGCGGAGCGGGCCGCCGGTCCGACCACGGGCGAGCTGGTGCGGCGCCGCGGTGCGCACGGTCTCGGTGACGTGCACCGGGCCGCGGGTGCCGGGGCGCGCGCCGATCCGCCGCCCGGTCTCGGTGACGGCTCGGCTGCGGCGTCCGGACTCCCCCGAGCCGACGCCGCGGACGGCGAAGAGCCGGGTGCGGTACGGCGCGCCGGCGGCCACCGTCGTCGTGGCGTCGTCCCCGGCGCCGAGCGGGGCGGGCGCGGGCGGCGCGGGCGGCGTGGGCTGCTCGGGCTGCTCGGTCGACGGGTCCTGGGCGGGTGCCGCCTGGGGATCGGCGGCGCCGTCGGCGGGCCCGTCGGCGGGCTCGGTCGGGTCGCTCCCGGACGCCGAGGGCTCCGGACCGGAGCCGTCGGCGGCCCCGGCGTCCTCGGCATCCGCGCCGGGCTCGCGGTCGGGCGTCGGCGGCTCGGGCTCGGGGTCGGGTTCGGGGTCGCCGAGCACCTGGTCGAGCAGCTCCTCGTCCAGCCCGGGGGCGTCGAAGGGGTTGCGGCGCCGGCGGTGCGGCAGGGCCAGCCGGGCCGCGGCCCGGATGTCCTCGCGGGTCACCGCGGTGCGGCCGTGCCAGGCCGCGTGGGCGGCGGCGGTGCGGGCGATGACCAGGTCGGCGCGCATGCCGTCGACGTCGAAGGCCGCGCAGACCTCGGCGATCTTCAGCAGCGCGGCGTCGGAGAGGACCACGTCGCCGACCAGGGCCTGGGCGGCCTGGATGCGGTCGGTGAGAGTGCGCTCGGCGTCGGCGTACGACGCGGCGAACGCGTCGGGGTCGCGGTCGAAGGCCATCCGGCGGCGGACCACCTCGACCCGGGCGGCGGGGTCGCGGGGGGCGGCGACCTCGACGGTGAGCCCGAAGCGGTCCAGCAGCTGCGGTCGGAGCTCCCCCTCCTCCGGGTTCATGGTGCCGACGAGGACGAAGTGGGCGGCGTGCTCGACCGAGACGCCGTCGCGCTCCACCGTCGAGCGGCCCATGGCGGCGGCGTCGAGGAGCAGGTCGACGAGGTGGTCGTGGAGGAGGTTGACCTCGTCGACGTACAGGATCCCGCGGTGGGCGCGGGCGAGGAGCCCGGGCTCGTACTCCGCCCTGCCCTCCGACAGCGCGCGCTCCAGGTGCAGCGAGCCGAGCACCCGGTCCTCGGTGGCGCCGACGGGGAGCTCGACCAGGCGGACCGGGCGCGACTCGGTGGCGGCGTCGGCGGCGAAGGGCCCGTCCGGCGACAGCGGCGCCGGGTCGCGGGGATCGGAGGAGAACCGGTCGCCGGCGACCACCTCGATGGGCGGCAGCACCGAGGCGAGGGCGCGCACGATGGTGGACTTCGCGGTGCCCTTCTCGCCGCGGACGAGCACGCCGCCGACGTCCGGCGAGATCGTGGTCAGCACCAGGGCGAGGGCCATGTCCTCGGACCCGACCACCGCAGAGAAGGGGTACTGCTTCGGCACGTGAGGCTCCCGCTCGCTCGCCTTGGGGGTGAACCGCCCCGAGGCCGGTCTTCGGACTTCCAGGTCGGGTCGTGCGTCGCCTGGTCACCGCAGCGGGCCTGTGCCGGACTCTCACCGGCTTCCCAGATTCTCCCCAAGCCTCGGGGCACCTCGGAGCTGCGCGCCACGATAGCGTCACGCCCCGTGGTCGCCGCCCTGCCCTCTCGCGTGACGGTCGTCGGGGTGCCCGCCGACGGCTGGCCCGGGCTGGGCGACCCCGCGCGCGAGCTCGTCTCGCACGCGTCGGTCGTGCTCGGCTCGACCCGCCAGCTCGGACTGCTCCCGGACGTGGCCGGTCAGGAGCGGGTGGCGTGGCCGAGCCCGTTCTCGCTCGCGCCGCTGGAGGCGTACGCCGACCGCGAGCTCGTCGTGCTGGCCTCCGGCGACCCCTACGTCTCGGGCATCGCCTCCACCCTGCTGCGCACGCTCGGACCCGACCGCCTCACGGTGGTGCCGACGGTGTCGTCGGTGTCGCTGGCCCGCGCGCGGATGCACTGGGACGACGCGGAGGTCGTGACTGTGGTCGGCCGCCGGCTCGAGGCCGTGCTGCGCCACCTGGCGCCCGGGCACCGGGTGCTGGTGCTGTCCTCCGACGAGCACACGCCGCAGGCCGTGGCCCGGCTGCTGGTGGAGGCCGACTACGGCGCCACGGTGATGACCGCCCTGGGCGACCTCGGCACCGACCTGGAGACGCGCAACGCCGCCACCGCGGCCGAGGGCGGTCCGATCGCCCCGCGGCTGCACGTGCTGGCCCTGGAGCTGCGCGGTCCGGCCACCGGCCAGTGGACCGCGGGGCTGCCCGACGAGGCCTACGAGCACGACGGTCAGCTGACCAAGCGCGATCTGCGGGCCTCGGCGCTGGCCCGCCTCGCGCCGTACCCGGGCGCACTGCTGTGGGACGTCGGCGCCGGGGCCGGCTCGGTCGGCATCGAGTGGTTGCGCAGCCACCCCCTGGCCCGGGCGGTCGCCGTGGAGGCCGACGCGACGCGCGCGCAGCGGATCGGGCGCAACGCGGCCACGCTGGGCGTGCCGGGGCTGGAGGTCGTGACCGGCCGGGCGCCCGAGGCCCTCGAGGACCTGCCGGACCCGGACGCCGTCTTCGTCGGCGGCGGCGCGACGGCACCCGGCGTCCTGGACACCTGCCGCGAGCGACTGCGGCCGGGCGGTCGGGTCGTGGTGCACGGCGTGACCCTGGAGACCGAGCGCCTGCTGCTCGAGCAGTACGCCGAGCACGGGGGCGAGCTGACCCGGCTGTCGGTCGAGCGCGCCGAGCCGCTGGCCGGGTTCACGGGCTGGACGCCGGCGCGGCCCGTGGTCCAGTGGGCGTGGAGCAGGCCGTGACCGTCCACTTCGTGGGGGCCGGGCCCGGGGCCGCCGACCTGCTCACGCTGCGCGCCGCGGCGATGCTGGCCCGGGCCGACGTGGTGCTCTACCCGGGCACCTACCTCGACGCCGAGGTCCTCGGCCACTGCCGCGCGGACGCCGAGCGCGTCGACACCCAGGGCCTCGACCTGGACGCGATCGTCGCGCACCTGGTAGCCGCACACGCGGCGGGCCGCGACGTGGTCCGCCTGACCTCGGGCGACCCGTCGCTCTACTCCGCGGTGGCCGAGCAGACCCGGCGCCTCGACGCGGCCGGCGTGCCGTGGGACGTGACGCCCGGCGTGCCGGCGTACGCCGCCGCGGCCGCTCTCGTCGGCCGGGAGCTGACCGTCCCCGAGGTCGCCCAGTCCGTGGTCCTCACCAGGACGCAGGCGCAGTCGACCGCGATGCCGCAGACCGAGTCGCTGGCCGCCTTCGCGGCGACCCGCGCCACCCTGGTGCTGCACTTGGCGATCACCCGCGTCCGTGAGCTCGCCGCCGAGCTGGTCGAGCACCACGGCGCGGACTGCCCGGTCGTCGTCGTCTTCCGCGCCTCCCAGCCCGGCGAGCGGGTCCTGCACGGCACCCTGGCCGACATCGCCGACCAGGTCGAGGCGGCCGGCCTGCGCCAGGCCGCCGTCATCCTGGTCGGGCGGGCCCTGGCCCGCGACGACGTCAGCGCGGTGGAGTCACACCTCTACTCGTCCACACGCGTCCGGACCGACTGACGCTCGTCCCCGACGAGCCCACGATCAGCAGCGACGACATGTCGACGGTGTCGGCGTCCAGCTCCCCGAGCGTGGTGACCGTGAGCGACTCCTCGGCGCGCCCGACCGCGCGGCCGACCACGACGGGACGCTCCGCGGGCAGCACCTCGAGCAGCGTCTTCTGGGCCGCGACCAGCTGGTCGCGGCGCGACCGCGAGGCCGGGTTGTAGACCGCGAGGACCAGGTCGGCCTCGGCGATCGCGCGCAGGCGCCGCTCGATGACCGGCCACGGCTTGAGCCGGTCCGAGAGGCTCACCACCGCGAAGTCGCCGCCGACCGGCGCGCCGGCCCGGGCCGCGACCGCCTGCACGGCGCTCACGCCCGGCAGCACCCGCACGGCGACGCCGGCGTAGGCCGGGTCCTCGGCGGCCTCGAAGACCGCGGCCGCCATCCCGAACACGCCCGCGTCGCCGCCCGAGACGACCGCGATCCGCTCGCCGCGCAGGGCCAGGTCGAGGGCGAACCGGGCGCGGTCGAGCTCGACGGTGTTGCCCGACGCGTGCCGCTGCAGGCCGGGCCGCTGCGGCACGCGGTCGACGTACGGCGCGTAGCCGACCACGTGCGAGACCTCGGCCAGCGCCTCGGCCGCCTCGGGCGTGAGCCAGCCGTCCGGCCCCGGGCCGAGCCCGACCACCAGCAGCTCCGCGGCCGGCTCCGCGGCCGCGGTCGGTGCGGGGGCAGGGGCGCGGTGGGCGGTGTCGCCGGGCACCACGACCAGCGAGAAGTACGGCACCGTGTCCGGGTCCACGTCGGCGACCGGCAGCCGGCGCTCGTCGGCCATCGAGGCGCGCTCGACGTACACCGCACCCTCCAGCCGGCCGGCGGCCTCGAGCGCGCGGCGCACGGCGGGGAAGGTGCGGCCGAGCTTCATGACCACCGCGCCCTGGGTGTCGGCCAGGCGTCGCGCGAGCTCCGGCTCGGGCAGCGTGCCGGGCAGGACGGTCAGCACATCGGTGTGGCGGACCAGCGGCGTGTGCGCGGTCGCCGTGGCCGCGGCGAAGGCCGGCACGCCCGGGACGACCTGGGTCTCGAACCTCTCGGCCAGCCGGTCGTGCATGGCCATCGGGGAGCCGTAGAACAGCGGGTCGCCCTCGGCCAGCAGCACGACGTGCCGCCCGGCCTCGAGGTGGGCGGCGAGCCGGTCGGCGCACGCGGCGTAGAAGTCGGCCATGGCGCCGTCGTACCCGCCGGGGTGCTCGGTCGTCCCCGTGGTGACGGGATAGCGCAGCTCCTCCTCCACCGTGCCCGGGCGGACCAGGTCGCCGGCGATCCGGCGGGCGTGGGAGGACTTGCGCACCCCTGCGTGGAAGGCGACGACGTCCGCCTCGCCGATGAGGCGGGCCGCCTTGAGCGTGACCAGCTCCGGGTCGCCCGGGCCGACACCCACGATCGAGAAGCGACCGGCCGACGACGCCGTCATCACTCCACCTCCGAGGCCAGCGCGTTGACCGCGGACGACGTGATGGCGCTGCCACCGCGCCGGCCCCGCACGGTCACGAACGGCACGTCGATGCCGTGGTCCGCGGCGAACGACGCCAGCGCGTCCTTGGACTCCACCGCCCCCACGAAGCCGACGGGACACCCGATGATCGCGGCCGGCCGGGGCGCGCCCGCGACCAGCATCTCGAGCAGGTGGAACAGGGCGGTGGGCGCGTTGCCGATGGCCACCACCGCGCCGTCGAGCAGCGGCTCCCACAGCGACACCGCGGCCGCGGTGCGCGTGGTGCCCCAGGACCTGGCCAGCTCCGGCACCCGCTCGTCGCCGAGGAAGCAGTGCACCGCGTTGTCGGCCGGCAGGCGCCCGGCCGTGATGCCGACCGCCACCATCCGGGCGTCGCACAGGATCGGCGCCCCGAGGGCGAGGGCGGCGCGCGCCCGCGGGACGACGTCGGGGTGGACGACGAGGTCGTCGACCAGGTCGACCTGGCCGCTGCCGTGGACCATCCGCACCGCCAGCTGCTCGGCCGACGACGGGACGGCCGCGAGCTGGGCCTCACGCCGGATGGTGGCGAAGGACTCGACGTAGATCGACGGCCCGTCGGTCTGGTAGGCGTAGCGCCGCGGCGGCGGCTGCAGCGCGCTCACTGCCGCACCCGGTCCGGCACGAAGAGTCCGCGCCACGGGGTCACGACCACGACGTCCTTGGCCGCCGCGACGGTCTCGGCCAGCGCCCGGTCGACGGCCCCGTCGGCCACGACGTGGTGCACGCCGCCCGGGACCTCCCCGTCGGGCAGCGGCGGCTGCTCGGCGCCGATCCCCCAGTACCGCTCGCACGGCGGCTCGAGCGGCGCGCCCAGCTCGTCGACGTGCCACGGGGCCTCGGGGCCCTCACCGCGGGCGTCCAGGAACACGTGCGCCAGCGCGACCAGCTCCGCTGCCGCCCGGGCCACCGGCACCATCGCGCCCCAGTGCTCGGAACCGAGCCGCAGCTGTACGGCGGCGGGCGAGACCCCGACGACGCCCAGGTCCAGGGTCCGGTCCAGCAGGTCGCCGCGCCCGTCGTCGAGCACGAACAGGAACCGGCCCGGCAGCCCGGCCAGCCTCGGGTCCGCGCACAGCAGCCGGTCCAGCTCGTCGGCCAGCGGCCGCAGGTCGACCCTGCCCGCCCAGAAGCCGCTCTGCGGGGACACCATGATGTTGCGGACCAGCTCGTGCGAGCGCGAGGGCAGCAGGCCGGTCGCCTCGATCGCGTCGACGACCTCCCCGGGGACCGCGCCGTCCTCGAGCGGCAGCGCCCGCAGCTGCACGTTGGCGCGGCTGGTCAGGTGGACCCGCCCGTCGCCGTACGCCTCGGCCACCCCGACCAGGTCGACCAGCGCCCGACTGGGCAGCAGGCCGCCGGTCGGCCGCAGCCGCACCAGCCCCCCGTCCTCGGCGGGCCACGGGCGGAAGACGCCCGGGCACAGGTCGGTGCGGTCCCGCACCGTCATCGCGTGAGCCATCAGCAGCTCCGTCGTCAGGGGCTGCTGCGCGTCGCCCGGAGCCTCCTGGCGGCACCGCGCCACCAGGGCCAGCAGGTCTTCGGACTCGGGATCAACCGGGTCGGCACGCCTTCCCAGGTCCTCGCGGACCCAGTGGCTGACCGGGCATGCCCGGTCGTGTCCCGCCCGTCACCCACACCGCTGCGCGTCAGTCCCGGATTCTCACCGGGTTCCCTGACCTCGGTCGAGGTCGCTGGCCCGCTGAGGCTACCAAGATGCGGCTCCGGCATGATCCCGCGCGTGCCCCGCCGCCCGTACTACCTCGTGCGGCACGGCCAGTCCGAGTGGAACCTCCTCGAGCTCACCCAGGGCCAGACCGTGGCCCCGCGCCTGACCGACCTCGGCCGGGCGCAGGCGCGGGCCGCCGGGGAGCTGATCCGCGCCGACCTCGCCCCAGGCGAACGGGTGGCGCAGATCCGCACCAGCGACCTGGTCCGCGCCCGCGAGACCGCCAAGATCCTGGCCGACGTCCTCGGCGGGGTGTTCGACGGCGAGCCCGTCCTCGACGAGCGCCTGCGCGAGCAGCACCTCGGCGACCTCGAGGGGCGGCCGTACGCCGAGACGTGGGCCGCGGCCGAGACCCATAACTGGTCCGACCCCCACCTGCCCGTGGCCGGCGGCGAGTCGCCGTACCAGCTCCGCACCCGCATGGCCGAGGCGGTGGGCGGAGTCCGCGACGGCACCGTCCTGGTCAGCCATGGCGACGCCATCCGGGCCGCGCTCGACGACCTCGGGGTGGCCACGTCCCGCACGCCCTCGTGGGTCCCGGTGCCCAACGGCGCGGTCGCCCGCGTCCTCGACGGCCACGCGACGTGGCTCGGCGCCGAGGACCCGCACGACCGGGGCTGACGACGGCACCGTCGCGCCGGCACTCACGCACAGCGGAACTAGTCCCAGGTCCACCGGATGCCGGCGCGTCCTGGTCCGAAAGGGCGCAAGAACCGTGATGCGTTGGTGGTGCCGTCGAGGCTGAGCTGCTCTGCGGTCTCGATGTCGTCGATGACGGTGTAGCTCGTGACCGTGGTCGGGAGCTGTTCCGGGTCGAACCGGACCCAGAGCGTGAGGTCAGCGAGCTTCTTGCGGAGGTAGTGCTCGTAGTGGGTGTCGGTGAGGTCGTCGAGGAACCGGGTGCGTTGCTCCGCGATCGTCTCCTGACCGACCGGGAGCGGTCGGTCCAAGATGAACTCGATCGCGACCAGCCCGAGTTCGGGGCGCGAGAGGTCGCGGCCAAGACGCCCTCCCGCGACGGTGATCTCGGGCATCGCGACGATGGGACCGTCGTTGACGTAGAGCAGCGGTAGGCGTTGCGCTCCCTCCCTGAGGGAACGCCAGACGCCACGGATGGTGATGTGCCTGACGCAGCGCTTCGCGTCGACCTCGACCACGATGTGCAGCGCCTCGTCGCTGAGGTCCAGCGGTCCCGACAGGTCGAGGTCGCTGAGGGCCTGTTCCACCAGCGCGGCCTGGTCGGCGACGACCTCGTGGACGTCAGCCCGTCGGCCGGGTGGTCCCGGTCGGCGGGATGGGCCGAGGCGAGAGGTCAGGTGCCCGCGAGGCAGGTCCAACAACTGCTCGAGATCCTCAACGGCAGCCAGCGATGCGGCGCCCTCGGGGCGGCGGCGACCCGAGCGCCAGTAGCTCAGCGTGGCGGGGCTGACCGGGTTGCCCCGTTCGGCGAGTCGGACCCGCAGGGCCGCGAGGGTGGTGCCGCGGGTCTGGATGGCGGCGGCGAGCACGGTGTGGAAGGCGGGTTCGGCGCACACGGACTCATCATGGGTCCAGCCGATTCACACTTCTGGAGCAACGGTGTGTCACGTGGCCGCCCCTAGGGTCGGAGTCATCAGGGCGCTGAACAGCCGGAACGCGGACGTCTCGGGTCCGAGAGACCGCTTGGGGGGCGTTCAGCGTCCTGATCTGCTCACTGGTGGGGGCTCGGGTCGGTGGTCACTCCTCCCATGGGCGGGTGACGTCCAGCCCCGGTGCTGAGCGTGGAACTGCACACTCCCAGTGGTGACAGTCCTCGTGGCCAGGAGCCGCCCACGGCCGGCTAGGCCGACTGTCGGCGCCTGGTCCGTCCAGCCCGCAAGGCGGCATGGTCGTCGCTCTTCTGCGAAGCTGCCGCGGCGGGCCGAGGGCCGACTCGGCCACCACCACCACCTCGCTGGCCGTCATCACTGAGTGCTCGGATTCGGAGTGACGCAACCGAAGGTTGCATTTCGCCCCTCTGCGCCGTACGGTCATGTGCAACCAAAGGTTGCAACCTCGAGGAGGACCGACATGGAGCGGGACACCATTGCACGCGAAGTACGGATCGATGCGACGCCCGACGTCGTCTACGAGGTCGTGAGCACCCCCGAGCACATGCGGGAGTGGTGGTCGGACGGAGCCGACGCGTCAGACCAGGCCGGCACGATCCGCATCACGTTCGGCGCCGACGAGAGCAAGTCCGAGACCCTCACCGTCATCGACGAGGACCCCCCGAACCGCTTCTCGTTCCGGTGGATCCAGGACGCAGGCCAGCCGGGGACCTCGCCGAGGTCCCTCCTGGTGACGTTCGACCTCGTCCCTGCGGGCGACGGCACCCTGCTGCGGTTCTCCGAGTCGGGCTTCGCGGACAAGGCTTGGGACGCATCGGTCCGGGACGAGACGTACAGCGCTCACACGACGGGATGGGACCTCTTCCTTTCCCGTCTGGTCACCTACACGGCCCGGGTCGGGGCCAGCGCGTGAGTCCCGTCGTCGACGATGACCTCTGGTCGGCGATCGGCGACCCCACCCGCAGGCGCATGGTCGACCTGCTGCTCGCGGGCGACGGCACAGCGACATCGCTGAGCGACGAGCTTCCCATCACCCGCCAGGCCGTCACCAAGCACCTGAACGTCCTGGATCGAGTCGGCCTGGTGCGCATGACCACTGTTGGTCGAGAACGCCGCTACGAGGTCGACCAAGCCCAACTGGCCCGTGCCGTCGCCCAACTCGATGCCGTTGGCAAGACCTGGGACGCGCGACTCCAGCGCATCGCGAAGATCGCGGAAGCGATCCAACGCAACCGCACGACCTGAGATCGCCACCTCACGAGCGTCGCCACACCCGTGGTTGCGCCTACCGACCGCGCCCACCCGGGCGCCACGAGAAGGAGCCGGAACCCATGACGAACACCGCTCAGGCACAGCACGCCACGATCGTCGACCCCGACTGCCACGAGATCCTCTTCGAGAACGAGCACGTACGCGTCATCCAGGCACGCGCCTCCCAGGGCTGGAAGAACGACATGCACTCACACGCCCCGATGGTCGTCGTCAACCTCGGCTCCGGGCGCCAGAAGGTCACCTGGCCCGACGGCACCACCTCGCTCGTCGACCTCAACCCGGGGGCCGTCGTGTGGCAGGACACCTCGTTCGACCACTCCTGGGAGCTCCTCGCCGGCGACGTCAACGTCGTTCTGGTCGAGGTCAAGTCCGCCGAAGACTAGGCGTGACCGTCCGCATCCCCCAGAAACCGAGCACCACCGGGTCGCCCTGGCGACTGCCTCAGCCCCTGGGGCGGCCACGGTTGCGCATCGCCCTGTCCTCTGTCGACGCTGCGGTGAACTGCCGGCTCAGGACCACCCCCTCGGGCCGGCCAACCGGGAGCCGGGCAAGCGCGCACCCACAACCTGACAGGACCAGGCGAATGACCATCAACAACAACGACATCGACAGGCTCGCCGGGCTCGCCGAGACCCTCAGACGCCTCCACACCGGCGACATGCTCGTCCTCCCCAACGCATGGGACGCCGCCAGCGCCCAGGTCGTCGAAGAAGCAGGGTTCGCAGCCGTCGCAACCGCCAGCGCAGCCGTATCGGCCATGCTCGGCTACCCAGACGGGGAAGCAGCTCCCTGGGAAGAGATGTTCGCTGCGAACCGACGCATCGCCAAGGCGGTCTCCGTACCGGTCACCATGGACGCCGAGGCCGGCTACGGGATCGCGCCAGCCGACCTGGTTCGCCGGCTCCTCGAGATCGACGTCGTCGGGTGCAACCTCGAAGACAGCGACCACGTCGTCGGAGGACTCAAGGACGCCGACGAGCAAGCACGCTGGCTGGCCGACGTCCGCTCCGCGGCGGACGCATCCGGCGTACCGCTGGTCATCAACGCCCGAGTCGACGTCTTCTTCCCGAACAGTCCGGTCCCAGATGACGAGCGCGTCGCCGAAGCCATCCGCCGCGGCCGGCTGTACCGCGACGCAGGCGCCGACTGCATCTACCCCATCGGTGTCGGCGACCCCACCGTCCTGGCGCAGCTCATCGCCGGCATCGACAGCCCCATCAACGGCAACAGCAACCCGCACCTCAGCCTCGCGACCCTGAGAGACATGGGTGTAGCCCGCGTCTCCTACGGACCCCGGTTCTACCGGGCAGCGCTGGCCGACTTCGGCACCGCGATCAGAGCCCTGTGAGTCTGCGCCGGCTCACCCCGAGAACCCGCCGTCGGCCAAGGCACGAGCGCCGCAACCTTTCGCGATCACTGGCTAGCTCGTGAGCACGGCACGCTGCCGTCGATGACGCGGAACGCTCGTCCTCACAGAGACGGGACGGGCCCACCTCAGCCGTGGAGAGGCGCCTGGAGGGGCCCCGATGTGTCGCTGATGCAGCAAGCGGTCGAGGAGAGGTCGTCGTCGAGTCGCTACCGGCGTCGAGTCGTCCTCAGTTCCCCGTCCGCTGCAGCGACTCGTCGAGCAACGTGCTCAGACGACGCAGCGCCCGTCGGCGGACGAGACGGACCCCCACCCGGGTCATGCCGAGGGCCGTCGCGGTCGACCGCGTGCTGAGCCCTACGACGTCCACACAGGTCACGACCTCAGCGTGGCGGGCGTCCAGGTCATCCAGGGCCCGCTGGAGCTGGTCGACTCTCGCGTGGCCTGCCGGAGACCCCGTCGGCGAACCTGTCCGGCCCCTCGACCGGTCGGCATCCACCTCGATCCGCGGGCGACGGCCGTCGATGCTCGTCCGACCACGTCCCACTGCCTGACGGCGGGCCAGGCCGAACAGCCAGCCCTCGAAATCGCGAGTGGCCGACCGGGACCTCGGGAGCTCGGAGGCGGCCATCAACCAGGCCCGCGCGGCCAGATCCTGCGGGGAGAGCGACCGGTCCGCGGTGGGGAGCCAGCTCAGGAACAGCACCAGGCGGCCGGCGTGGCGGGCGTACAGCTCCTCCCAGGCCTCGGGATCGCCGGCGCTTGCGGCCGTCAACAGCAGCACCGGGTCACGCATCGACGCCGGCCGTCCTCGGTCACGCAGGTCGGGCACGGTCGACTGATCGACACGATCGCTGCCGGTGTCGCGCCGCACTGCACCCCCCGCTCGTCGACCGCCGCGTCGAGCCCACCCTGGAGCACGGCCGCTGAACGCCCGCTGAACGTCCTCCGGGCCCGTGAGCCCAAGGTCGCCGAGCTCCGGCGGGCTGGCGAGGTGTCACGTGGACTCGACCAGCGGGCGCTCCAGGCGGTCGGAGAAGCGCCAGCGCAGCACCCGCCACATCGCCTCCACGACGATGCCGACGCCCATCTTCGACCTCCCTCTCCGTCGCTCGGTGAAGGTGATCGGCACCTCGCGGACTGCGAACCCCGCGCCCACGGCGCGCCAGGTGGACTCGACCTGGGAGCTGTAGCCGTTCGCCTGCCCGCCGGAGGTGACGAGGGAGGCGAGGGCGGCCGAGCGGTAGGCGCGGAAGCCGGACGTCGCATCGCGGACGGGCAGCCCGAGGAGCGCCCGCACGTAGAGGTTGCCGCCGCGTGAGATCAGCTCCCGGTACCAGGGCCAGTCCCTGGTCACGCCACCCGCGACGTACCTCGAGCCGACCGCGATGTCGGCCTCGTCGAGCGCGGCGAGGAGGCGGCGCACCGACGTGGGGTCGTGCGAGCCGTCCGCGTCCATCTGGACGACGCGGTCGTAGCCGCGCTCGTGCGCCCACCGGAACCCGTGCCGGTAGGCGTTGCCGAGCCCGTCCTTCACCTCGCGGGTCTCGAGGTGGAGCGTGTCGCCGTAGAACGGATGGGCGGTGATCAGCTCCCCCGTGCCGTCGGGGCTGCTGTCGTCGACCACCAGCACGTGCGCTGTTCCCCGGGGCAGCTCTCCCAGGAGCTGGTCCACGAGATCGACGACGTTCTCCGCCTCGTTGTAGGTCGGGATGACGATGAGGTCCACGACGTCGACGGTGCACCGCGCCGCCTGCACACCACCTGACCGCCTCGCACCACCTGCACCGTTCCTGCACGCCACCTGCACAGTTCGCGGGCCCGGTTGATCTCGCTCCCGGTGATCGAGCAAGGTGAGGCTCACCTCACCTGGAAAGGCTCCACCGTGCTCGCGAACTACCTGATCGGACTGCGCGAGGGGCTCGAGTGCGCCCTGGTCGTGACGATCCTCGTCGCCTACCTGGTCAAGACGGGCCGGCGCGAGCTGCTCCCCCGGATCTGGAGCGGCGTGGCCGTCGCCGTCGCGATCAGCCTCGCCTTCGGGGCCGCCCTGACCTTCGGCCCCCGGGGGCTGACCTTCGAGGCCCAGGAGCTGATCGGCGGCGTCCTGTCCATCGTCGCGGTCGGGTTCGTCACGTGGATGATCTTCTGGATGGCGCGCGCCGCTCGAGGGCTCGGGGCCGACCTCCGCGGCAAGATCGACGACGCCGCCGGAGGGAGCGCCTGGTCGCTGGTGCTCGTGGGCGTCCTCGCGGTGGGCCGGGAGGGCCTCGAGACCGCGCTGTTCCTGTGGGCGGCCACCCAGGCGGGGACCAGGGAGGCGAGCGGCCTGGCGGCACCGACGTGGCAACCGCTCGTCGGAGCAGCGCTCGGCCTCGCCACGGCCGTGGTCCTCGGCTGGCTGCTCTACCGGGGTGCGGTCCGCATCAACCTCAGCACGTTCTTCGCCTGGACCGGCGGGTTCCTGATCATCGTCGCGGCCGGCGTCTTGTCCTACGGCGTCCACGACCTCCAGGAGGGCGGGTTCCTCCCGGGGCTCACGAGCATGGCGTTCGACGTGTCGGACACCGTCGTTCCCGGCACCTGGTACGCCACGGTCCTCAAGGGCGTCCTGAACTTCTCCCCCGCCACGACCCGACTCGAGGCCGCCACCTGGATCCTGTACGCCGCGCCGGTGGTCGTGCTGTTCGTGCGGGGCGTCCGGCGCCGCCAGATCGCGGCGGCCCCCGCCGCCGCCGTGCGATGAGGTGGGTGGGCACGGCCGTCACCGTGGTCGGGCTGGTCCTCGCGGCCGGTGGCTGCACGCAGAGCGACCCGGGTCCGTCGGCCGGCGGCGCCGCCCCTCGTGCGGTCGCGGTGACCTCGACCGAGGACGGCTGCGACCTGTCCGCCGACAGCGCCCCGGCCGGGACGCTCACCTTCACCGTCAGCAACGAGGGCGCCGAGGTCACCGAGTTCTACGTGCTGGACGAGACGGGGGGCCAGGTCCTGGGCGAGGTGGAGAACGTCGGCCCCGGTCTGTCCCGCGACCTCGTCGTCGCGCTCGAGGAGGGCACCTACACGGCGTCGTGCAAGCCGGGGATGGCGGGCGAGGGCGTCTCGTCGGTGTTCACCGTCGAGGCCGGGTCCGACTGAGCCCGGCGACCGCCGAGGACCGCGGGTCGGAGTCCCGTCACGGCTGCGCGGCGTCCGTGCCCACGGGCGGGGCGACGGGGAGCCGCACCACGAAGCGGGCGCCGGCGGTGGCAGCGGGCCCCACCGTCACCGTGCCGCCGTGGTCGGACACGACCTGGCGGACGATCGCCAGCCCCAAGCCCGTGCCCCCAGCCGCTCTGCTCCGGCTGTCGTCGAGGCGCACGAACCGCTCGAAGATGCGGTCGCGGTCGGCCGGGGGTACGCCGGGTCCGTCGTCCACCACCTCGACCACCACCTCCGCCCCCTGGCGGTGGGCCGCCACCACAACGCCGGCCGTGGCGAAGCGCTCGGCGTTGTCCAGGAGGTTCCGGACGACGGCTCGCAGCAGGGCCGGGTCGCCCACGACCCGGAGCCCCGGCTCGACGTCGGTCTCGAACGGGACGGTGCGGGCGCGCCGGGCCTCGCTGGTGACGAGGCGGCTGAGGTCGACGGGCCCGTGGTCCCTGGGCCGACTCGCGTCTCCTCGCGCGAGGAGCAGGAGGTCGTCGATGAGGGCGGCGAGGCGCGCGGTCTCCTCCAGCACCTCCGTCGAGAGCCCGGCCGGCCCGCCGGGGTGGGCGGCCACCCGGTCGGACTCGAGGAGGGCACGGATCGTGGCGACGGGGCTGCGCAGCTCGTGCGAGGCGTCGGCCACGAACCGGCGCCGGCTGCGGGTCGAGTCCTCGACGCGGTCGAGCAGCTCGTTCAGGGTCGAGGCCAGTCGGGCCACCTCGTCCCCTCCGACGGGAACGGGCAGCCGCGCGCCGAGGTCGTCGGCGGACAGCGACGCGGCCCGGCGGCGCATCGCCTCGACGGGCGACAGCGCCCTCCCGGTCGCCAGCCACACCAACCCGGCCGCGGTGACCAGCACCAGCAGGCCACCAACCAGGAGGATGCCGGTCGTCGACGCGGTCGCCGCGTCGACCGACTCCAGACTCCGCGCCACCACGACGTACGTCGAGCCCCGGCCCGCGCGGAGAGCGACCGCTGCGTACCGGTCCGGCTCCCCTCCGACCCCGCCCGAGATCACCCGGTGCACGGGTTCCGCGCCCGTCGGCGCCGGCAGCAGCGGCTCGGCACCGGCCTCCGACGTCGCGACCAGGACCTCACCCGTCGTCGAGGAGATGATCTGGACGACCTCCTCCGTACCGGCCAGGTCCGCCGGGGCTCCCTGGTCGGGCAGGTCGGCGGCCAGGGTGCGGGCGCGATCCTCGGTGAGGGACGCGACACCGGTGGTCACGTCCTCGCGCTGGATCCAGACGCCGCCGACCCCGGCCGCGGCGAGCACGGGGGCCAGCACCACGGTCGCAGCCGCGGTCGCCCGGGCTCGCACCGACCAGCCCCTCCGCACCCCTCAGCCCCCGTCCGCCGCGAGCCGGTAGCCGGCTCCGCGGACGGTCTGGATCGCGGTGCGGTCGAAGGGCACGTCGACCTTGCGGCGCAGGTAGCCGATGTAGACCTCGACCGCGTTCTCGCCCGCGTCGGTCCCGTCGTGCTGGGAGTCCCAGACGTTCTGGAGGATGTCGAGCTTCGAGACGACCATCCCGCGGTGGCGCATGAGGTGGTGGAGCAGCCCGTACTCGCGCGGGGTGAGCTCGATGGGCACGCTGCCGCGACGGACCTCGCGGGTCGCGGGGTCGAGGGTGAGGTCTCCCGCCGTGAGGGTGGCCGGCCGGGGCACACCGCCGCGTCGGATGAGAGCTCGCAGCCTGGCCACGAGCAGGGGGAACGAGAACGGCTTGACCAGGTAGTCGTCCGCGCCGAGGTCGAAGGCGTCGAGCTGGTCGTACTCCCCGTCCTTGGCGCTGAGCACGAGCACCGGCGTCCACCGACCGGCCGCCCGCATCTCACGGCACACGTCGTAGCCGTTCATCCCCGGCAGCATGATGTCGAGGACCACCGCGTCGTAGTCACCCGTCAGCGCGTGGTCGAGCCCAGCGCGGCCGTCACCGACCACGTCGGTCAGCATCCCCTCGGCTTCCAGCCCCCGCTTGACCGCCTGCGCCATCGCCTCGACGTCCTCCACCAGCAGCACCCGCATCAGGACGTCGCCCCCGAGTCACGCCTGTGAGTGCTCTCAGCCGGTCTCAGCGGGACCACAGCCTTCTCGCGTCACCGTGGACACGTTCCACCACCACCACAGGAGGTTCCATGAAGCTCAACGTGACCAGCCGGTTGCGCCGCAACGCGGCCGTGATCGCGGCTGCCTCGATCGTCGGAGCGCTCGGGATCGGCGGCGTGGTCAGTGCCCACGCCGACGGCGGCTCGAGCGGACGCCACGGGTCGAGCCAGACGACGGAGAAGTCCGACGGCGACGGCGAGGTCCCCGACGCGCAGGAGAACGAGTCGAACGAGGCCAACGAGGGGGCCGAGGACCCCGGCGACGACCAGGCCGACGGCGAGACCAACGACGACGCGACCGACACCGGACCCGACGCGAACCCGAACGAGCCGGGCCACCAGGACGCTTCGGACACGGAGGGGTCGGAAGGCTCGCAGTAGCCCCTCCCACTCAAGGCTTCGGCGCCCCGGACAGCTCGCTGGCCGGGGCGTCGTCGTCCTGCGGCACCTGCGTCCGCCGGGCCCGGAGCACCGAGGCGGCAGCGGGGACCAGGGAGAGCGCGACGACCGCCAGGGTCATGACCTCCACGTGCGCGGCCACGAACGGGACCCCGCCGAGCAGGTGGCCAGCGGTGAGCATGCCGACTCCCCACAGCGCCGCACCGAGGGCGTTGTACGCCGTGAAGCGGCGGTACGGCATGGCCCCGACCCCCGCGACGGTGGGGGTGAAGGTCCGCACGATGGGCACGAACCGGGCCAGCACCACCGCCTTGGGTCCGTGGCGCAGGAAGAAGTCGTGCGCCCGGAGGGCGTGCCGGCGCGAGAAGAGCCGGGAGTCCGGTCGAGCGAACAGACGGGGGCCGGCCGTGCGGCCGATGAGGTAGCCGACCTGGTCCCCGGCGAAGGCCGCCACCACCACGCCGAGCGCGACCAGCGCGAACGGCAGGTGCAGGACGCCTCCGGCGAGCAGCACGCCGGCGGTGAAGAGCAGCGAGTCCCCGGGCAGGAAGAAGCCGGCCAGGAGCCCGGTCTCGGCGAAGACGATCACCACGATCACGAGGAGGCTGAGAGGGCCACCCAGCCCGCTGAGGGTGCCCGAGACGTCGATCATGCTGGCGACGCTAGGAGTCGAGACCTGCCGCTCACCTGACTGCGTGGAGCCGCCAGACGACGTAGGACCCGATGGTGGTGGCCGGCGCGTAGCGGGTGTCCAGCACGGTCTGCGCGGTGGAGGCGTCCACACCCCAGGTCGCCAGCGAGGTTCCGTCGACGACCACCCACGTCGGCGCCCGACGACCATCGAGCACGTGGGTGAGCTCGGTCAGGCGCGGGTCGCGCACACGCACGGGCAGGCTCCACAGCTCCTCGTAGGGGCTGCGCAGCCCCGAGTCGTAGACGATGTCGGGGTGGCCGAAGCCGACCACGACCGTGTCGCGGGGCCGGCTGTGGTCCCGCAGGTACGTCGCGACCGCGAGGTCGGTGGAGTACGTCGGCTCGGTGGCCGCGAAGGTGACGGTGGCCACGGAAGCGGACGCGACCGCGAGCGCGACCGCGACCGCGGTGGTGCGGCGCAGGTCCGGGGGACGCTGCGCAGCAGCCGCGGCCAGGAGCACGAGCCCAGGCACCAGGCCGATGAGGTAGTGCAGCCAGTAGCTGCCACCCCCGGCGATGCCGATCAGCTCCCACCCGATCAGGACGGCCGCCGGGACGCGGAGGTCCGGCCGCCCGGCGGCTTCCGGAGGCCGCCGCACACGGAGGGCCAGCACGACCAGGACCAGCGGGGCTCCGCTCAGCGCGGCCGCCCCGAGGAGCTCGCGGAACCGTCCGGAGGTGGCGCCGTTGGCGGAACGGCGGATGACCGCGTCCGCCTGGGTCCGGAAGGTGACGACGGCGTCCCACAGCCGGACCGGCTCGGTGCCGCGGACTTCGGCCCAGAGCAGGCACGCCACGAGAGCGGCCGCCGCGCCCAGCACCACACCCGCCACGAGCGCACCCGCCCGGCGGCCCTGCCGTGCCCACAGCGCCTGGACGGCCAGGGCCGCGGCCACGACGAACACGTCGACGACGTTCTGCTTGACCAGTGCGGCGGCGGCTGCGGTCACGCCCGCTACCGCACCCCAGCCCAGGGCGGACGCTCCCGTGGCGGTCCATGACCGCACGAGCGCGACGAGCCCGCTCAGGACCAGCGGCACGGCGAGCAGCTCGCCGTTGACCATCGTCGTCCCGAACAGCGGTGTGGACAGGAATGCGGCAGCGACGACAGCGGGCGTGAGCGAGCGGCGCGGCGCGGCCCTGCGGCCGAGCAGGTCGGCCAGCAGGACCGAGGCGACGACAGCGAGCACGCCGATCAGCCGGAGCGCGACTGCTCCTCCGAGGTGAGCGGCGAGGTCGAAGACGGTGAGCAGCAGGGGTGGCCGATCGACCCAGTACGGGCCGTAGAGGGACCGGCCCGGGTGCCACTGAGAGGCGACGAGCAGGAAGCCGCCCTCGTCGGGGCTGAGCGGCTTGGTGACGAACGGCAGCCAGGCGAGGGCGGCCGCCGCCGCGGCGAGCCAGGACAGGCGCGCGGTCACGACCAGTGCTCGGCGAGTGGACCGACGCGGAGACCGGACGCGAGCCAGTGGGGCAGCAGCCGTTCGGTGGCGCCCAGGGTGGCCCGCCACGAGCCGGGTGCCGACGTGCGGTCGGAGTCGTGCAGCAGGACGCAGCCGCCGGGCCGCAGCTGCGCGGTCACCAGCCGGGTGACCGACGCCGCGGTGGCGCGGCGCTCCCAGTCCCGGCCCCAGGCCGACCAGCGCACCGTCTGCAGCCCGGCCCTGCTGGCCGCCCAGCGCGAGCCGGTCGTCACGCCGTACGGCGGGCGGTACCACCTCACGGCGTGGCCGGTCGCGTCCTCGACGAGGTCGCGGGTGCGCACCAGTCCGTCGCGCAGCGCGACCGGCCCGTGGAGGGCGGCCGGGCGGTGGTCCCACCCGTGGACACCGATCTCGTGACCGGTCGCCGCCATGTCCCTCAGGAGCGTCAGGTCACCCAGGTGCCGGCCGAGCACGAAGAAGGTCGCGCGCACGGCGTACCGGTCGAGCAGGGCCAGGAACGCCGGCGTCGACCTCGGGTCGGGTCCGTCGTCGTAGGTCAGCGCGACGTGCGCGAGCTCCGAGACGCCCGAGAGTCGGCCGGTCATGCCGCCACCAGGGCCGGGGTAGGCGCGACCAGGGCGTGGCGCTCGAGGGTCTCCAGCACGTCGGGCGCGCCGGCCGGCAGCCCGGACGGCGCCGATCGGAGGAGTGCGCGGGCCACCACCCCCGGGAGGTCGGCAGGGTCCGAGGCCCACGGCACCAGCCCGGCACGGTGCAGGACCTCCGCGTTGGTCGTGCCGTGACCCGGGATCGGCCGGTAGGTGATCGTCGGGGTGCCCGCGGCCAGCGCCTCGAGCGACGTCATGCCGCCGGCGTTCTGCACCACGCACGACGCAGCGGCGACGAGAGCGGCCATGTCGTCGCGCCACCCCAGGGCGACGATGCCCGGCACGTCCCGGAGCTGCGCACGGAGCCGGTCGTTGCTGCCGCAGGCGACGACGGGTGTGACCAGCCCGGTGGCCAGCAGGTCCTCCGCGGTCTGGTGGAGGTCTCCGACGCCGCAGGAGCCGCCGACGACCAGGGCAGCCGGGCGGTCGACCGGCCAGGGGGCGAGCCAGTCGAGAGGGCTCGGGACGCCGACTGCGGCCACGACCGGCCGGACGACGGCCGTCCGGCCGCCCAGGGCGCGGGCCTGACCGGCGGTCAGTTCGTGGATGGCCAGGTGCAGGTCCACCGCTCCGTGCACCCAGAGCCGGTGCACCGAGGCGTCGGTGAGGTAGGTGACGACCGGGACGTCGAGCGCACCTCGCGCCCGGGCCTCCCCGAGAGCCTGGCTCGCGAACGGGTGGGTCGAGACCACCAGCGTCGCGTCGGCGACCTGCGCGGCCAGCCCACGGCCGAGCAGCCCCAGCAGACAGCGGACCAGGCGGAGCGGCCACCCGTCGCGCTGCAGGAAGCGCAGGGTGGAGCCCCAGCTGCCCGGCAGGAGCCGCAGCTGGATGAAGTAGAGCCAGCGCAGCAGCGCGCCGATCCGCCACGGCAGCTCCTCGGCCACGTCGAGACGGCGTACGCGGTGACCGGCTGAGCGCAACCGCTGGGTCAGGGCGTCGGCGGCAGCGTCGTGGCCGGCCCCGTAGCTGCCCGACACGACGAAGACCCCTCCGGTGTTCACGCTCTGCAGGATCCGGCGGCCCACCTGCACCACACCTGACCACGAGGCAGACTCGGGGACGGGCTCCAGTCAGGTTGCTGACAGGTTCGGCGCGGCACCGTGACGGTGACGACCCGCTCGACCGGAACGAGGGACGACATGGCACGTGTGGGACTGTGCGAGGACGAGTTCGCCATCCGCCGCGTGGTGAACGACGCGATGCGGATCGCGGGCCACGAGGTGGTCAACGCCCACGACGGCGGCGAGGCGCTCCGGCTCTTCACCGACGACGACGCCCTCGACGTGATCATCCTGGACATCGGGCTGCCCGACGCCGACGGCCGCGACGTCTGCCAGGCGCTCCGGTCGGCCGGGCAGCCCGCCCCGGTGCTGTTCCTGACCGCCCTCGGCGCCGTGCACGAGCGGCTCGCCGGCTTCAGCGCCGGGGCGGACGACTACCTGTCCAAGCCCTTCGACGTGCTGGAGCTCATCGCCCGCGTCGAGGCCCTGGCGAAGCGGGGCCGACTCGTCGTCGCCGAGGCGCCGACCGATCTCGTCCTCGATCCCGCGCGGCACTCGGTCGCCTGCAACCACAAGGAGTCGCTGCTCACCCCCACCGAGTTCCGGATGCTCGCCGCGATCACCTCGCGCCCCGGCGAGGTCGTACGACGACGGGCGGTGGTCGCGGCGGCTTGGCCCAACGGCGGCATGGTCAGCGACAACACCGTCGACTCCTACATCCGTCGGATCCGCGTCAAGCTGCGCGAGGTCGACTCGCCGCTGGAGCTCGCCACGGTGCGTGGAGTGGGCTACACACTGCGGTGATGGACGTCGAGGACGGGGGCGGGCGAGTGGCGACGGGACTGCGTCGTCTCGCGCCCCGCTCCTTCCGCGGCAAGATCGTGCTGACGACGGTCGCGCTGATGGCTGCTGCGATGCTCGTCGCCGGCTTCGGCCTGCAGCTGGTCCTGGCCTGGACTGCGCAGCGCGACATCCGCCAAGTGCTGGCGGACCGCTCCGAGGCCACGGTGAAGGTCATCCAGCAGGCCTCGGGCGACCGGCTCATCATTCCTCCGGACACCCTCGAGCCGGGGATGCAGGTCTTCGACGCCGACGGCCGGCTCGTGGCCGGCTCGGTGGAGCACGACGTGCGCGACACCGCCCGGGACCTCGCCACGACCGACTTACCCCGCACGGTCGACGGGCCCTCGGACGAGGAGCGGCTCCTCGGCACGCCGTTCACCACCCCGAGCGGCGAGGACGGTGTCCTCGTCGTCAGCCAGGAGACGGCGCCGTACGAGCGCTCGGAGTTCTACGCCCTGCTGGCCACCATCGTGCTCGGCGTGCTCGTCACCGCGGGCGCCGCAGTCATCGCGCTGCGGGTCACCAAGCAGGCGCTCCGGCCGGTCACCCAGATGGCGCAGCGCGCCTCGGAGTGGAGCGAGCACGACCTCACCCACCGCTTCGCCCTCGGCCCTCCGCACGACGAGCTCGGCGAGCTGGGCGCAACGCTCGACCTGCTGCTGGACCGGGTCGCCTCCGCCATCTTGTCCGAGCAGCGGCTGACCTCCGAGCTGGCCCACGAGCTGCGCACGCCGTTGACCGCCATCCAGGGCTCGGCGGACCTGGCCCTGCTCCGCGGGGTCGACGACGAGGACGCGCGCCAGGAGTTCGAGCAGATCTCGGCCTCCGCGCGCGAGATGGCGGGGGTCATCGCGACCCTGCTGGACATCGCTCGCGACGGCACCGCCGCTGGCCGGGACCAGACCTGCCTGGTGGCGGAGGTCGCGCCCGCGCTGCAGGCGGCGGTCGGCGGACGCGCGGTCGTCGAGGACCGGACCGCGGCTTCCTCGGCGCGCATCGCCGCCCCGGCTGCGCTCGTGGTGCGTGCGGTGTCGCCGGTCGTCGACAACGCGGTGCGCCACGCGCGCGGACGGGTCGTCCTCGACGCGGTCGACCACCCCGACCACGTCCTGCTCGCGGTGGCCGACGACGGCGAGGGCGTCTCCCCAGACGTGCGCGAGCACCTCTTCGAGCCCGGCGTCACCCACGGCGCCGGCGGTGCGGGGCTGGGTCTCGGAATCGCCCGACGGGTGGCACGCTCCTTCGGCGGCGACATCACACTCGCCCCCAGCAGCACCGGCGCGAGGTTCGAGGTCACGCTGCCGCGACGCTGAGTGCCGGTCAGGTTGTCGGCAGGTTGAGCGTGACACGCTCCGGCTGGCGGGCCTGCTCCACACAACTCGGCTGGAGCGGGTCCGCCCTGCCGTCGTCGACCACCTCCGGGGAGCCCAGCCGTGACCAGCATCGACACGTGGCAGGCGGTCCTGCTCGGAACGGTCGAGGGGCTGACCGAGTTCCTGCCGGTCTCCTCCACGGCGCACCTGAAGCTGACCGAGTCACTGCTGGGCCTGCCCGTCGGCGACGACGCGGTCGTGGCGTACACCGCGCTCATCCAGACCGGGGCGATCGCCGCGGTCCTCGTGTACTTCGTCCGCGACCTGGCCACGCTCACCGTCGCCGGCCTCCGCGGCCTGGTGCACGCCCCGACCCGCAGCACGGAGGAGTTCAGGCTCGCCTGGTGGATCGTGCTGGCGACGATCCCGCTCGCCGCCGTCGGGATCCTGGCCAAGCCGCTCATCGAGGGACCGTTGGCCTCCCTGTGGGTGGTGGCGGCCTCCCTGGTGCTGGGCTCGCTCTACATGGCGGCGGCCGACCGGCGCGCCGCGCGCGCTCCCCGACGCGATGACGTGGGCGTCCGCGACGCCCTGCTCATCGGGAGCAGCCAGATCCTGGCGCTGCTCCTCCCGGGGTTCTCGCGGTCCGGTGCGAGCATCTCCACCGGACTGCTGCTCGGGCTCGACCGGGTCCGCGCCACGAGGCTGTCCTTCCTGTTCTCCGTTCCGGCCCTGACCGGCGCCGGGCTGTACGAGCTCAAGGACGCGGCCGGTGCGGGTGCCGCCGGGCCGCTCCTCCTCGGCATCGCCGTCGCCTTCGCGGTGTCACTGGCGAGCATCGCGTGGCTGCTGCGGTTCGTGGCGCGGCACTCGTTCTCCGCCTTCATCGGCTACCGGTTGGCGCTCGCCGTGGTCGTCGTCGTGGCCCTGGCCGTCGGCGCTCTCGCCGCCTGAGGTCCACCGGCCCAGCTGCACCGCGAACCAGCCGATGGCCAGACCGGCCGGCACGTCCACCGCGAAGTGCCAGCCGAGGTAGACCGTCGCCACGCTGGTCAACGCCAGGAAGACCACCAGCACCCGGTGGACCCGGCGCAGGCCGAGGTGGCCGGCCATCAGCGTGATCACCGTCGTCACGCCGACGTGGAGGCTCGCGAAGGCGGAGACCTGGGCGAAGGCGTCGTGCGCATGCGGGTGGGCCAGCAGGTGCGCGCGCTGGGCCAGGTAGAGCGCCTGCGTCCGACTCGCGAGGGTCTCGGGCAGGCCCGCGAAGTCCTGCGGGCGGTCGTGGAACGGGCCGAGCGAGGGGACCAGGTAGTACGTCGCGACCCCGAGCACCCACACCCAGATCAGCGAGGCGAGCACGGTCAGCCCCGACCGGAGGCGCGGCGTGAACACGCTGCCGGCCACGACGAGCACGACCAGGGTGGGGAACGCCTCGTACACCCCGAGCAGGAGGTGCGCAGCCACACCCTCGCCGAGCACGTCGTGCAGGAGCACGGCCGGCGAGTGGCCACGGAACAGCCACCGGTCCACCGCGGACAGCTGGGCGTCACGAGGCCGGTTGAGGACGTCCCAGCTCTTGAGGTTGTGGTAGCTCAGGTAGACCACGTGGTAGGCCAGCAGCGCAGACCACGCGACCGCGAGCCGGCGCCGCGGCCACCGGCTGCGGACCGTCTGCCACACGGCGCGCGGCGTACGCCGTCCGCGGGGCGACCGGAGCCAGCCCTCGAGGAGCGCGAAGGCCGCGAAGAGGGCTGCGGTCAGAGCCACCCGACTCACGAAGAACGCCCCGCCCGGGTCCTTGACGGGGATCCCGACGACCGCGGAGCGGATGAGCGTCACCGCGACGAACGCCGCCGTCACGGTCCAGATGCGCGCGAGGGCCACGCCTCAGCCTCGGGCCGGCGACCTGCACACGACCTGACCAGAGCTGGCCTGTCGCGGTCAGGTGGCGTGCAGGCGGGGCGGACCATCCTGCCTGCGTGAGCAGCCCGAGGCGGCGGACCGGACGCACCCACCCCGCGCGGCTCCTCCTGCACGCCGCCGGTGTCGTCCTCGGCGCTGCGTGTCTCGTCCTCGTGCTGCCCCGGGTGTCCGGGGCGCCGTGGCGAGCCGTGGCGGCCGCCGTGTCCTCGGTGCCCGCAGGTGCCCTCGCGGCGCTGGTCGTGCTCTGGGCCGCCGGGCTCGCCGTGCACACCGTGGCCCTCACGGCCGCGCTGCCGGGGCTCACCCACCGTCGGGCGCTGCTCCTCAGCCTGACCGGCAGCGCGGTGGCCAACGTCCTGCCCCTCGGCGGCGCCGCCGGCATCGCGCTCAACTACAAGATGACCCGACGGTGGGGTTTCAGCCCGGCCGGCTTCGCGTCCTTCACCGTCGTGAGCAACCTGTGGGACGTCCTGGCCAAGCTGGTCCTCCCCGCACTGCTGGTGCCGCTCGTCCTGACGGGGCTGCCCGTGTCCCCCGGTCTGGAGCACGTGGTCCTGACCGCCGCGGTGGCGCTGCCCGTCGTGGCGGCGCTCGCCGGCCTGCTCCTCAGTCGGCCGCGCTGGACCGCCCGGCTCGGCCGCAGGGTGGAGCAGGTGCGCCGGGTCGCGGCCGCCGTCGTCGTCGGCGCCTGGGGTCGGCTCAGCCTCGGGATGGCGGCGTACACGCTGCTCCTGTTCACCCTGCTGGAGTCCTGCCTGTACGTCACCCGCGCCGGCGTCCCGTGGGAGGTCGTCCTGCTCGCCTTCTGCGCCGAGCGGCTGGCCACCCTCGTCGGCCTCACCCCCGGCGGCCTCGGGCTGGTGGAGGTCGGGTTGGCCGGAGCGCTGCTCCTCGCGCCCGGGGCCGACCCGGCCGGGGTGGCCGCGGGCGTGCTCGTCTACCGCGCGCTGACCTTCGGCCTCGAGATCCCGGTCGGCGGCGTGCTGCTCGCCGGGTGGACCTGGCGGCAGCGGGCAGCGGGGCCGGTGGCGGCGTGAGGATCATCCACGTCACCGACTGCTACCTGCCGCGGCTGGGCGGCATCGAGCTGCACGTGCGCGACCTGGCCGCCCGGCAGCGAGCCCAGGGACACGAGGTCACGGTCGTGACGTCCACACCGGGCGAGTCCGCACCGGGGCTGTGGCGGGCCGCTCCCGGCGACGCCTGGCTCCGCTCGCTCTGCCCTGACGTCGTGCAGGCGCACGTCTCGATCATCTCGCCGTTCGCCCTGGGCTCGGCGCGGCGCGCCTCCCGAGCCGGCGTCCCCACCGTCGCCACGGTCCACTCGCTGTGGACCCACGTCGGGCCACTGCCCGAGCTGGCCTGCGAGCTGTGGGGGATGCGCCGCTGGCCGGTGACGTGGGCCGCGGTGAGCGACCGGGCCGCCACGCCGGTGCGGGCGCTGCTGGACGTCCCGGTGCACGTGGTCCCCAACGCGGTCGACCTGGACGAGTGGATCCCGGCGCCGGAGCAGCCACACCCCGGACCACCGCACGTCGTGAGCGTGATGAGGCTCACCGGGGTCAAGCGAGCGCTGCCGCTGCTGGACATCCTGCGCGGCGCCGCGGCGCGAACCGACTTCTCCGCCACGGTGATCGGTGACGGTCCACAGCGTGCCGCCATGGAGCGACACCTGCGCCGGCACCGCCTCGGCGACCGCGTCCGGCTGACCGGGACCCTCGACCGGGCGGCCATCCGGCGCGAGCTGGCGACGGCGAGCGTCTTCCTCGCCCCGGCGCACCGCGAGTCGTTCGGCATCGCCGCGCTCGAGGCCCGGGCCAGCGGCGTACCGGTCCTGGCCAGCGCCCACTCCGGCGTCGGCACCTTCATCCGGCACGGCCGCGAGGGGCTGCTCGCCCGCGACGACCACGACCTGGCCGCCCAGCTCGTCCGCCTCCTCGTGGACCACGACCTGCGCGACCGCCTGGCCGCCCACAACCGGCGGGTGCGCCCCGCCTTCGGCTGGCCCGAGGCGCTGGCCCGGCACGAGGAGCTCTACGCGGCGGCCAGGGTCACCGCGGCCAGCACGGAGGCGCTCGCCGGATGAGCTTCACCATCGTCTCCTTCCACGCCCACCCCGACGACGAGGCCCTGCTCACCGCGGGCACCCTCGCCCGCGCCGTCGCCGACGGACACCGCGTCGTCCTCGTCGTCGCCACCAGCGGCGAGGCCGGCCTCGCGGCGGGACACCCCGACGCGGCCGAGCTCGGCCGCCGCCGCGAGGCCGAGCTCCGCGCCGCCGCCGCCTCCATCGGCGCCGCCCGGGTCGTGTCGCTCGGCCACCCGGACTCCGGGCTCGTCGCCGGTCAGCGGGTCGACGACGGACGGGTGCCCTTCGCCGAGCTCGACGCCCACGACGTCGCCCTGGAGCTGGCCCAGGTGCTGCTGGAGGAGCGCGCCGACGTGCTCACCACCTACGACGCGGCCGGTGGGTACGGCCACCCCGACCACGTCCAGGTCCACCAGGCCGGGCTCCTCGCCGCCCGCATGGCCCGCACCCCGGTGGTGCTCGAGGCGACCGTCGACCGCGACCTCCTCGAACGCGTCGGCCGGCTCCTGCGCCTGAGCGCCGTCCTCTTCCCGCTGCCCGACCTGCCCGACTTCCAGACGTCCTTCACCCCCCGCGCCGAGCTCACCCACCGCGTCGACGTACGTCCGCACCTCGACGCCAAGCTCGACGCCCTCGAGGCGCACGCGAGCCAGGTCGCCAGCGACGACGGCGTCCGGACCCTCGCCCTGCTCCTGCGACTGCCGGCGCCGGTCCGGCGCCGGGTGCTGGGCACCGAGTGGTTCCGTGAGGTGGGCCGGGCGCCCGGAGCCGCCCCGCTCGACGACGTGTTCGCGAGCCTGCGCCTCCGGGGCGGCGCCCTCGATGGCTGAGCACCTCCCCCGGACAGTTGCCTACGTCCTACCGGTCTTCGACGAGGCCGACGGCATCGACGCCTTCCACCGCGACCTCGTCGACGCCACCTCGTGCCGGCCGGACCTCGCCTTCGAGTTCGTCTACATCGACGACGGCAGCCGGGACGCCTCGTTGGAGCGGCTGCTGGCGCTCCGCGCGCACGACGACCGCGTCACCGTCGTCTCGCTGTCGCGCAACCACGGCCACCAGGTCGCCGTCACCGCAGGGATCGACCTGTGCGCACACGCGGATGCCGTCGTGGTCATGGACACCGACGGTCAGGACCCGCCGGCGGTCAGCCTGCGGCTGCTGGCGCTGTGGGAGCACGGGGTCGACGTCGTGTACGCGCAACGACTCAGCCGGCAGGACGGCGTCTTCAAGCGCGCCACCGCCTCGGCCTTCTACTGGACGCTGGACAAGGTCTCCGACGTGCCCATCCCGCGCGACGTCGGCGACTTCAGGCTCATGGACCGCCGGGTCGTGGCCGAGCTGGCCCGCTACCGCGAGCACGACCGGTTCCTGCGCGGCATCGTCGCCCACATCGGGTTCCGGCAGGAGGCCGTCCTCTACGACCGGGCCGCGCGCACCACCGGCACGTCCGGCTACCCGCTCCGAGCCATGGCGCGGCTCGCGGCCAGCGGCCTCCTCGGCTTCTCCACCACTCCCTTGCGGCTGATCAGCCGGGCCGGCCTCCTCGTCTCGCTCATCAGCGTCGGGCTGGCCGCCTACGTCTTCGGGGTCCGGGTGCTCGACCCCGACCAGGCCGTGCCCGGATGGGCCTTCCTGGGTGTGGGCATGTTCCTGCTGAGCGGTCTGCAGCTCGTCATGATGGGCGTGATCGGCAGCTACCTCGGCCGGGTCTACGTCGAGGCGCAGGACCGTCCCCTGTACGTCGTGTCCCTGGTGGCGCGGGGTGGACGGGTCGTCACCGACCGGCGATCCACCTGAGGGTCCAGGGGCTCACTCCCGCGAGGAGCCCGAGGCTCGCCATGCCCGCGGCCGGGTCGTGGCCGACGCCGACCAGGACGAGCACCCCGCACGCCCCGACCAGCGCACCGCCCGACACCCGCAGCGGCGTGGACGGCCCCCCTCGCCGGCTCGCTCTCTGCGGGTCCAGAGCACCCACGAGCGCACCCCACACCGCCATCGTGACGACCAGCGCGAGGAGCGGCCGCAACGGGGACTGGAGCACGGCGGAGACCCCGAGGCCCGCGCAGGTGAGCAGCAGGGCGGCGCCCCAGACCTCGGCGTACCGCGAACGAGGACGCGGCGCCCCGATCGACGGCGGAGGCGGCGCGGTCCTGGTGCCCATGTCGGCACGGTAGGAGCCCGAACCTGTCAGCGACCTGAACCCGTCAGGCACCCTGACCGGCGATCTGGCCGGCGGCCACGTCGTACAGCAGCCTCCCGTCGACCACCACCGGAGCGAAGCGGGCCGCGACCCAGCGCTGGATCTCCTCCGCGGCCGCTCCCGCCGTACCGCCCGGGATGAGCCAGTGGACCTGTCCGGCCGCCACAAGCGCCTGGAAGCGGTGCAGTGTCGGCAGCGGGTCGCTCCCCTTGTAGCCGCCGATGGCCAGGACGGGTTCGTCGAGGGCCAACTCGTAGGCCGCCGCGGACCTGGCTCCCATCGCCGCGGCCGCCCAGGTGAACCGGTCCGAGTCCCGCGCCACGGTCGCGACGACCCCGGGCGCGAGGGGCTGGTAGCCGGTCAGGCCGGGGAACGGCGAGGCGCCCGCGGCCAGGAGCGCGGTGGTGGGCGCGGCCCGGCCCGGGCCGGCCATGGGCCCGGACCCCACGTGCGGGAGCCGCACCGTCTCCTCGGTGAACAGGACCGGTCCGGCGAGCGCAGAGACCAGAGCGGCGGCCGCCAGTGGCGAGGTGACCCGCACCGCACCCGACGCCGGGTGGAGCAGCGTGGCGACCACGACACCGACGGCGACCACTGGGAGGGCCACCCAGGCCAGGTCGGCGCCGACCACGGCGAGGGTCCCGGCGGCGAGCAGTGCCGTCGCCAGCACCGACCAGCACAGACGGCGCCGGACCAGGACATCGTCGCGGCGCTGCCAGGCCAGCCAGGTGCCGGTGCCGAGCACCGCGGCCAGGGCCGGGGCGAGCACCACGGTGTAGTAGGAGTGGAAGATGCCCGCCATCGCGGCGAACGTGGTTGTGCCGACGGCCGCCCAGGACGTCCAGAGCAGCAGACCCGGGCGGATTCCCCGCAGGGCCGGCTCGCGACGGCTCACCTTCCAGGCGAGCGCGCCGAGGATGATCGCGGCCGGCACCAGCCACATCACCTCCCCACCCAGGTCGGTGCGGCCGATCCGGGCCAGGTTCGTGGCAGCGAGCCCGCCGCCGGTCGCCGAGCTCTCGGTGTTGGTGGTGCTGCCGGTCAGCCGACCCAGCCCGTTGTAGCCCAGCGCGAGCTCGAGGACGGAGTTGGTGGGCGACCCGCCGACGAACGGCCGTCGGCCGGTCGGCCACAGCTCGACGAGCGCGACCCACCAGCCCGCCGAGACCAGCACCGCGGCGCCGGCGCCGGTCAGCCGCCACAGGCGCGCTCCGACGGTGCCGGCACCGTGGCGCAGGTAGGTGAGCGTCAGCGCCGGGAGGACCACGAAGGCCTCGAGCATCTTGGTCAGGAAGCCGAGTCCGCAGAGCGCCCCCGCCAGGAGCAGCCACCACGTCGCCCGTGGGCTGTCCACCGCACGCAGGACGGCCCAGGCGGCACCCACCAGCAGCAAGGTGAGCAGCGCGTCGGGGTTGTTGTAGCGGAAGACCAGCGCGGCGACCGGTGTCACCGTGAAGACGAGCCCGGCGAGGAGCGCGGGCGCCGCCGCTCCGGTCGCCCGTCGCACGCAGGCGTAGAGCAGCGCGACGGACCCGACGCCCTCGAGCGCCTGCGGTACCAGCAGACTCCACGACGACATCCCGAAGGCCCGCACCGACAGGGACATCGGCCAGAGCGCGAGCGGCGGCTTGTCGACGGTGATCGCGTTGGCCTGGTCGAGGGAGCCGAAGAGCATCGCCTTCCACGACTCGGCTCCGGCTTGGGCGGCGGCCGAGTAGTAGCTGTTGGCGTACCCGGAGACGTCGAGGTCCCAGCCGAAGACGAGCCCCGCGCACACCAGCATCCCGAGGAAGAGCGCGCGTTCCTGTCGAGCCCGGTCCCGGAGCATGCGCCCAGGCTGCGGCCTGGACCCTGACCGCGACCTGACCGCGTGCCGACGGCGCCTGCCGAGAACCTGCCGATCTGGCGACGCCCGTCGCGCGGACCGGTCCGCGGGGTAACCGGACACACATGGCCCACCACGACGAGGCGACGGGACGGCTCTGGCGAGTGGTCGCGGTGCTGGCCGCCTGCGTCGCCGTCGTCACGGTTGCGGTCGCCACCTCGTGGGGGCCGCTGCTGCGGCTCGACCACGCCGTCACGCGGAGCGCATTCGACGCGACGTACGGCCACGGAGGTCGCACGGCGGCCTGGCGATTCGTCACGGACTGGGGCTCACCGAACCCCATGCGGGTGGTGCTGCTGCTCGCCGCCGCCGTCGCGCAGGCCCGACGGCGGGCGGACCTGGCCGTCTGGCTGTTGGCGCTGACCCTGCTCGAGGCGGTCGTGGCGCCGGCGTCCAAGCTGCTGCTGGACCGGGCACGCCCGTCCTGGGCCGACCCCATCACGGTGCTGGGGTCGGCGTCCTACCCGTCCGGCCACGCCACGGCGGCGGCCACCACTGCGGTCGCCCTCGCCTTCGTCGTGCGCCGCGCGGCGGTGAGGTGGTGCGCCGGAGGGGTCGCGCTGCTGGTGGCGGCCAGCCGGGTCTTCCTCGGCGTGCACTACCTCAGCGACGTGGCCGGCGGGCTGCTGCTCGGCGCCCTGCTCGCGTCCGCGACGTACGCCGTGCTCCTCACCGCTCGTCCGCGGTCGCGCCGAGGACGTACGGCGAGCGCCCGAGCAGCCGCGTGACCAGGACCCCGCACACCGTCATCGACAGGGCGATCCCCGCCAGCACGACCAACTGGAACCGGGCCGCCTCCGCCGGACTGGCGCCACCGAACAGCGCGCCGACGAACGCACCGGGCAAGGTCACCAGCCCGGTCGACCTGGTCTGGTCGAGGTTGGCCAGCAGCGACTCCCGCACGGCCTCCTGGCCGATGTCCAGGTGCGCCCGAGCCGGCGTCGCCCCGAGGGACAGCCACGCCTCGATCTCGTCGCGCCGGTGTCGGCAGCCGCGCAGGAAGTTGCGGCCCGCCAGGGTGGCGGCGCTCATCGCGCTGCCGATGATGATCCCCGCCACGGCGACCAGGTAGCGCACCTCGAGGTCGACCAGCCGCAACAGGAAGATCGACGTGAGGGCGACCGCTGCGCCGGCCGCGACGCCGGCGACCGCCGCGCGCCGGCCGTGCCACAGCTCGCGCAACCGCCCGGACGCCGTCCACGACGCGGTGGCCAGCATCAGGGCCAGGAACGCGACCACCGTCCCCGGCACCGAGAGGATCCCCCGGAGCAGGACGGCGACCACGCTCAGCTGGAGGACCGCCCGGGCCAGGGAGGTGAGCGGTGACCAGCCCAGACCGACCCCGGACCGCCACCCGACCAGGCAGGTCGCGGCCACGAGGACGAGCAGCCCGGCCCCGAACCACACGTAGTCCTGGACGGTGGCCACGGGCCGACGCTACTGGCCGCGGTCGCGGACGCGGGTCAGCCGAGGGTGGTCAGCAGGGCCTGCATGGCCTTGTCCTCCGTCGCCTGGTCGGGGTTCTGGTCGCGGATCGAGGAGAGCACGTCGTCGATCTGGGTGTCGACGTAGGTCCAGGCCTGGCAGTCCTTCGGCTGCAAGGTGTCCTGGTCGTCGTCCCAGGCGGTCTCCAGATCGGTGATGCGCGACTGTGCGCCCCTCTGGTCTCCCGAGTCCACGAGCCCTTGAGTGTCGGTCACGATGGTGCGGTAGTTCGCGACTGAGGAGGACGGGAACTTCTTGCCCACTGCTGCGGTGGCCTGGCTCTGGCTCAACGGGGAGCCGCTGCCGCACGAGGGCGCGGGGCCCTCCTCGCCGAGCGCGCTGGCGTGCGGCTGGGCGTTGGCCCAGGTCAGCAGGGCCACGGTGCCGAGGGCCGTGGCGGCGAGGGCCACGAGCGAGATGCGCCGTCGCTGCGGGGTCGACTCCGGCGCCGCTGTGCGCGGCGCGTCCTCGTCCTCGATCACGTCGGCCCGGGTCACCGACAGGTAGACCACGGTGGCCAGGATCGCGCCGAGGAAGATCAGGCTGGTCCCGAACACCCCGATCCCGAGCCCCTGCTCGCTCTTGGGCAGCCCGAACCAGTCACCGATGTTGGCGCCCAGCGGCCGGGTGAGGATGTAGGCGACCCAGAAGGTCAGCACGGCGTCGGCGCCGAAGCGCCACAGCGCGGTGACGATGGCGATGAGGGCGAGCGGCAGCAGCACCGACTTGCCCGGACCCCAGCCGGTCAGCTCCAGCGACCAGTCGCCGGTCGCCGTGCCGAGGGCGAAGGTGACCAGGATGGCGAACCAGTAGAAGCTCTCCCGCGGGGTCGTGACGATGCTGTGGATGGACAGGGTCCGCTCGCGGGCGTACCAGACCGAGAAGGTCGCCGCGAGCAGCACCGCGAAGACGGTGGTGCTGATCCACAGCGGCACGCCGAGCTGGTCGGTGAGGATGTCGGTGTACAGGGTGCCGGTCACGCTGACCACCACGACCGTGAGCCAGTACGCCGCGGGCACGTAGCGTCGCAGCCGCATCTGGACGGCCAGGACCACGGCGAAGATGACCGTGAACAGGACGGCGGTCTTCACCAGGCCGACCCCGAGGGTCATGTTGATCCAGTCGGCGAAGCTCTCGCCCACCGTGGTGCACAGGATCTTGATCACCCAGAACCAGATGGTCACCTCGGGGACCTTGTTGAGCATCTGTCGTACGTCGGGAGCGACGGCGGTGCGTTGGGTCATGGCAGCACGGTGACGCCCGCAACCTGTCACACACCTGACTGCGACCGGCGTGGACGCGCAGTCAGGTTGTCGGCAGGTGGTCCGGCCTACCGTGGGAGGAAACCACGAGAGGTCGTCATGATCGAAGCGCAAGCGCTCACCAAGAGGTACGACGCGAAGCTCGCGGTCGACGACCTCTCCTTCACCGTCCGGCCGGGCGTGGTCACCGGTTTCCTCGGTCCGAACGGTGCCGGCAAGTCCACGACGATGCGGATGATGATCGGCCTGGACCGCCCGTCGTCGGGCTCGGTCTCGATCAACGGCAGGCCGTACGCCGAGCACGCCGCCCCGCTGCACGAGGTCGGCGCCCTGCTCGAGGCCCGCGGCATCCACCCGGGCCGGAGCGCCCGCAACCACCTGCGCGCCCTCGCGCTGACCAGCGGCATCAGCCGCGGCCGGGTCGACCAGGTGCTGGACATGGTGGGGCTGACCTCGGTCGCCGGGCAGCGCGTCGGCTCCTTCTCGCTCGGCATGGGCCAGCGCCTCGGGGTGGCCGCCGCCCTGCTCGGCGACCCGCACACGCTGATCCTCGACGAGCCGGTCAACGGCCTCGACCTCGACGGCATCCGGTGGATCCGGGCGCTGCTGCGCCGGCTGGCGGACGAGGGCCGCACGGTGTTCCTGTCCTCGCACCTGATGAGCGAGATGGCGGTCACCGCCGACCACGTCATCGTCATCGGCCAGGGCCGGCTGCTGCGCGACCAGCCGATGGCCGACTTCATCCGCGAGGCCGACGTGGACTCGATCCGCGTCGTCACTCCCGACCGCGAGCGGCTGGCCCAGGCGCTCGAGCGGTCCGGCGCGACGGTGACCACCGACCAGGACTCCACCGAGCCGGCGCTGACCGTCGCCGGCACCACCGCCCGTGAGGTCGGCACCCTCGCCGCCGAGGCGGGCATCACCCTGTGGGAGCTGACCCCGAGCGCCGGCTCCCTCGAGGACGCCTACCTCGCCCTCACCCGCGAGTCCCTGGACTACCAGGACCGCGCCGACGACCCCAGCCAGGAGCTCGCCTCGTGACCACCTCCACCCACGCACGCCCGGCCGACGACTCCGCACCCGTCGCCCGCGCCACCCACGTCGAGGGCCGGGTCGACGGGCGGGTCACCGCGGGAGGCGTCATCGCCTCGGAGTGGCTCAAGTTCCGCAGCCTCCGCTCGACTCTGCTGGTGCTGGCCGCCGCCGTCGTCGGCATGGTCGCCTTCGGCGCGATCATCGCCTACAACACCCGCCACCCCGCGGGGGTCGACCCGGAGGATCTGGTCGCCTCCGGGCCGCTGCAGGGCTACTACCTGGGCCAGCTGCTCATGGGTGCGCTCGGCGTCCTAGTGGTCAGCGGCGAGTACAGCTCCGGCATGATCCGGGCGACCCTGGCCGCCGTACCGCGACGCGTGCCGGTGCTGGTGGCGAAGGCCGTGGTCTTCACCGTCGTCGTCGGCGTGGCCATGGTCGTCGCCTCGGTGGTCGCGTTCCTGCTCGCCCAGTCGGTCCTGTCCGGCTACCGCCCGACGTACAGCCTGTCCGACGGCAGCACGCTGCGGGTCGTGGTCGGCACCGGTGTCTACCTCACCCTCGTCGGGTTGATCGGCAGCGTCTTCGGCTGGCTGGTCCGCAGCACCCCCGGAGCGCTCGTCGCCACCCTGGCCGTGATCCTCGTGCTGCCGATCCTCTTCGAGCTGGTCTTCCCCAGCTGGGGCACCTACATCGCCGCCTACCTGCCCACCGGAGCCGGCCAGAGCTTCTCGACCACCCTGGCGCAGCCGCACGCCCTCTCCCCCTGGGTCGGGCTCGCCGTCATGGTCGCCTGGGTCCTCGGCGGTCTCGTGGCCTCCGCGGTCGTGCTGCAGCGCCGGGACGCCTGACCCCGAGACGACGAACCGCCCGTGACCTGATGAGCAGGTCACGGGCGGTCCGCTGGAAGACTCAGATGTCGTAGTACAGCTCGAACTCGTGCGGGTGCGGGCGCAGCTGCACGGGGGCGATCTCGTTCTGGCGCTTGTAGTCGATCCAGGTCTCGATCAGGTCGGGCGTGAAGACGTTGCCGACGGTCAGGAACTCGTGGTCCGCCTCGAGGGAGTCGAGGACGGCACCGAGCGAGGTCGGGACCTGGTCGATCTCGGCCATCTCGTCCGGCGGGAGCTCGTAGATGTCCTTGTCGATGGGCGCCGGGGGCTCGGTCTTGTTCTTGATGCCGTCGACGCCGGCCAGCATGAGAGCGGAAAACGCGAGGTAGGGGTTCGCCGACGGGTCGGGGAACCGGCACTCCACGCGCTTGGCCTTGGGGTTGGAGCCCGTGATCGGGATCCGGACGCTGGCCGAGCGGTTGCGGCTGGAGTAGACGAGCGAGATCGGGGCCTCGAAGCCCGGCACCAGGCGGTGGTAGGAGTTCACCGACGGGTTGGTGAAGGCCAGCAGCGAGGGCGCGTGCTGCAGGATGCCGCCGATGTACCAGCGGGCGGTGTCGGACAGCCCGCCGTACCCGGTCTCGTCGTAGAACAGCGGGTCGCCGTCGCGCCACAGGGACTGGTGGACGTGCATGCCGGAGCCGTTGTCGCCGAAGATCGGCTTGGGCATGAAGGTGACCGACTTGCCGGCCTCCCAGGCGGTGTTCTTGATGAGGTACTTGAACTTCATCACGTCGTCGGCGGCCTTGAGCAGCGTGTCGAAGCGGTAGTTGATCTCCGCCTGACCCGCGGTGCCGACCTCGTGGTGCGCCCGCTCGACGAGCAGCCCGCAGTTCTCGAGGTTCTTGACCATGGCGTCGCGCAGGTCGCCGTAGTGGTCGTACGGCGCGACCGGGAAGTAGCCGCCCTTGAAGCGGGTCTTGTAGCCCCGGTTGTCGCCCTCCTGGCCCGAGTTCCACCAGCCCTCGACCGAGTCGATGTGGTAGTAGCCCTCGTTGGCGTCGGTGGAGTAGCGCACCGAGTCGAAGATGTAGAACTCGGCCTCCGGCGCGAAGTACGCCGTGTCCGCGATCCCGGTGGTGCCGAGGTAGGTCAGCGCCTTGCGCGCGATGTTGCGGGGGTCGCGGGAGTAGGCCTCGCCCGTGATCGGGTCGTGGATGAAGAAGCTCAGGTTGAGCGTCTTGGCCACGCGGAACGGGTCGACGTACGCCGTGGTCGGGTCCGGGAACAGCGCCATGTCCGACTCGTTGATGGCCTGGAACCCGCGGATCGAGGAGCCGTCGAAGGCCAGGCCGTCGTCGAAGACGCTCTGGTCGAAGGAGGACACCGGCACGGTGAAGTGCTGCTCGATGCCGGGCAGGTCGACGAAGCGGACGTCGACGAACTCGACGCCCTCGTCCTTGACGAACTTGAGCAGCTCGTCGCTGTTCTGGAACATGCAGTCTCTCCTGACGCTGTTGAGGTCCAGCGCAACGTATGCAGGGGCAGTTTCTCGACCGTATCGCGATTGTTTCGGCCGTGTAACAGGTGTCCCGGCCCCGTGAACAGCCCGTACGCCAGACACCACCGGCCAACAGCGCGCCGATGCGCAGGGCTCAGGTCGCGGTCTCCCGGCCACCGGACTCGAGGGACGCGCCAGCGGCCTGAGAGGCTGGTGGCGTGGAGACCGCGACGTGGGCACGGCGCATCGGCGCACTGGCCGTCGACTGGTTCGCCTCGACCCTGGTGGTGCTGTTCGCGGTGGGCGGGTACGAGAACTGGGCGGGTGACCAGGAGGCCGGGTTCTACGTCCTGGGCGTCTTCGTCGTCGAGTCGACGCTGTTCACCGCGCTGAGCGGCGGGTCGTTCGGGCAGGTGGCCACCCGGCTGCGGGTGGTGCGGGAGAACGGCGACCCGCGGCCGCTGCCGCTCCACCTCGCGCTGGTGCGCCAGGTCCTGATCGCGGTGGTGATCCCGCCGCTGGTCTACCGCCCCGACGGCCGGGGACTGCACGACGTGGCGGCCGGCAGCGCGGTGGTGACGCTCCAGACGTTCCGCTCCCTGACTGGGCGCGGCTCCGTACAGTCGTAGCCATGCGCTCGCTCCCCCGCCACTCCCGCCGTCCCGTACGCCGGACGCTGGCCGCCGCGGCGGCCACGGCCGCCCTGCTCGCGCTCGCCGGGTGCGGCGGGGACGACTCCGGCGGGTCCAAGGCCTCCGACGACACCGGCAGCTCGAGCAGCGCCTCGGCCAGCACCGGCGCGTCCGACGACACCAGCGCGAGCGCGGACGCCACCGACGACGCGACCGAGGACGCCGGGAGCGGCTCGGGCGAGTCGGTCACGGCCGCGGAGTTCACCGACGTGCTGCAGAACGCCCTGGACGAGGCGACGACGGCCAACCTGACCATGGACCTCGGCCAGCTGGGCTCGGGCACCGGCGCCGCCGACTACACCCAGGACCCGCCCGCGACCGCGGTGAAGCTGAGCATGCCGGCGCTCGGGGGCGACCTCGAGGTCCGCCAGGTCGACGGGACCATCTACCTCAAGGGTGCGCAGTTCGGTGACTCGTGGGTCTCGATCGAGGCCGGCGACAAGAGCAGCCCCCTGGGCGACCTGGGCAACCAGCTCGACCCGGCCAAGCAGTTCGAGACCTACGCCGCCGCGGTGACCGAGGCGACCCACGACGGCGACGACGAGGTCGACGGCGAGACGCTCGACAAGTACACGACGACCGTCGACACCGCCAAGCTCGTCTCGCAGATGCCGCAGGCGGCGGGCGGCGCGGCCGGCCTGCCCGACACCCTGACCCAGGAGTGGTGGTTCGACGACGAGGGCCGCATCCGCCAGTTCACGATGGACATCGCGGGCGCGCCGATCAAGCTCGGACTCTCCGACTGGGGCGCCGACGTCTCGGTCGAGGCGCCGCCGGCCGACCAGGTCAAGCCGTTCAACCCCGGCGCTGCCTGATCCCACCGGTCGGCAGAACCCGCTCGCCCCAGGACCCGCGGCGCCGCTAGCGTCGCGCCGTGGGTCACTCGCTGCTCGCCTTCGTCATCGCCTCGCTACTGTTCATCCAGGTGCCGGGGCCGAGCCTGCTGTTCACCATCGGCCGCGCGCTGACCGTGGGCCGCTCCGACGCCCTGCTGTCGGTGGTCGGCAACGCGCTGGGCCTGCTGGTGCAGATCGCGCTCCTCGCGGTGGGGCTGGGCGCGGTCGTGGCCGCCAGCGCGAACGCCTTCACGGTGCTCAAGCTGGTCGGCGCGGCGTACGTCGTCCACCTGGGCGTGCAGGCGATCCGGCACCGCGGCGACGCGCGCCGCGCGCTGGACGACCCAGCCGCCGCGCCGCGGTCGCGCGGCTGGACGTCGGTGCGGATCGGGGTGGTGGTCGGCCTGACCAACCCCAAGACCATCGTGTTCTTCGCGGCGTTCCTGCCGCAGTTCGTCGACGACAGCCGGCCGGCGGCGCCGCAGCTGCTGCTGCTCGGGCTGCTGTTCTGCCTCATGGCCACGGTGTCCGACTCGTGCTGGGCGCTGGCCTCGGCCCGCGCCAAGCGGTGGTTCGCGCGCAAGCCCGAGCGGCTCGACCGGCTGGGCGCCACCGGCGGGCTGATGATGATCGGTCTGGGCGCGACGCTGGCCACGACCGGCAACCACGCCTAGCCGGGCGACGCGAGCGGTGGGCTCAGCCCGCCTCGGGCAGGCTCCAGTGCAGCAGCTCGCTGACCCGGTCCCCCAGCGTCATCGGGTTGTAGGGCTTGGCGATCATGCCGCGGATGCCGGTGTCCTCCCACGGCTGCCGCTCGCCGGGCCGGCCCTTGGCGGTGAAGAGGATGACCGGGATGTCGCGGGTGCGCTCGTCGGCCTGGAGCTGCTGGAACGTCGTGAGCCCGTCGATGTCGGGCATCATCATGTCCAGCAGCACGGCGTCGGGACGGTGCTCGCGGCACATGTCGATCGCGGCGTACCCACCGTCGGCCGTGAGCACGGTCCACCCGCTGACGCTCTCGAGCGCCAGCTGCGTGAGGTCACGGATGTTCTCGTCGTCGTCGACGACCAGGACGGTCGGTGTGGGCATGGCCGGCCTCTCGCGGTTCGGGGTCACCTCCCAGAGTAGGGACCCTAGGCGTCGGGCGCGGCTGTTTCGCGAAGGCCACCGACCAGCAGGCCGGCGTAGTAGGTCTGCCGGTCCACGATCGTCGGGGTCACCCCGCTGACCTCCTCGACCAGCCGGACCGCGGTGGCGTTCATCCCGCGCTCGTCGTTGGCCTGGCAGCTGTCCCAAGCCGCGACGCCGCGGTCGTCGACGACCCGCTGCAGCGCGGTGCGGATCATCAGCTGGAAGATGCCGGCGCCGCGGTGCGCGGGGTGCACGAGGGTGAAGCCGAGGTAGTAGATGGCGCCGCGGGCGAACTCCTCGGGCCAGTGGTGCTGGAAGTACGTCGGGCTGACCCACGGCAGCGTCGCGACGTCGGTGGCCAGTGTGGACATGCCGATGGCCTTGTCGTCCTCGTCCCAGGCGATGTACTTGTGCACCCGCGGGTCGAGCATCTCCTCGAGGAACTCCTCCTCGGTGAGCAGCTGGCGCCCGGCGGCCTCGGTGTCGAGCTGGCCGAACGTCGCGACGTACAGCTGGTAGTAGCGCTTCGCCGTGGCGAAGTCGACCTCCTTCTCCACGCTGATCCGCTTGACCGGGCCGTCGGGGTCGAGGGCCGGGGCCGACGAGACCGGGGCCGGGGCGGGCCGGGCCGCGGCGGGTCGGTGGCCGTTGGACGAGACGCGGGGTGTGCCGGCGGGTGTGCCGTGGTCCTCGGCGATCCACTCCTCGGCGATCTGGGTGTGCGTGCCGCCCGGACCCGAGCCGGCGGCCGGGGAGGCTGCGGGCGGGGTGGCGACGAGGCCGTCGTCGGCGGCCACGGCCGCGGGGGCCGGCTCGCTGCCGTCGTACCAGGAGGTGACCCGGTAGGCGGCCAGCACCAGCGCGCAGACGGGGGCGTCGACGCACTCGGCCGAGGCCACGGTGATCTGCAGGTCGCGGTAGTGCCCGCCGCGCGCCCGGTTCATGTCGTCGAGGCTGGCCTCGATCTGCTCGACGACCGAGGCCTCGCTGGTGCCGTGGTGCTCCACGAACAGCCCGCCGCCGGTGTCGTCGGTGACCCAGCCGAGCCCGGCCCACGCGGTGTGCCCGGGCTGGTCGGCGAAGGCCTCGGCGCGCACGCAGAACAGCAGGTCCCCGTGGGTGCCCGCGAGCGGGCCGTCCACGTGGCGGATCCGGCTGGCCGGCGGGATGACCGAGGAGAGGGTCACCAGGTTGAAGTCCCCGACGCCGGCGTCGAGCAGGGCCGAGTCGAACGCCGACAGCGGCGTCTGCCCGGTGCCGGAGCCGGTCCGGATCGAGATGGTGAGCCCCTTGGCCGCCGCGCCTCCCGTCGTCGCGGTCGCCGCGGTGTCCGCCGTCGTCGCCGGCCCGGTGACCGGAGCCGCGGCGAGGGACTCAGTGCGTGAAGACGCCATCTTCCTCTCCCTGTGTGACCCCGTGCTGTCGTGTGACCGCCCCGACCAGCGCGAGCACCTGGTCCCGCAGCTGCTCGGGGCTGGTGCGGCCCTTGGTGAGGAAGACAGTTCTACCGAGTCGCAGCTCCTCGCGCGCGCCCGGGTCCACGTCGGCGGCGCTGTAGACCACGACGGGGGTGTCGGCGAGGGGCCAGCGGTGGCTGAACGCGGTGACGACCTCGCTGCCGTCGCCGTCGGGGGAGCCGGATGTCGAGCACGATGACGTCGGGGCGCTCCTGGGCACCGCGCTCGATCGCCTCGGCGGCCGAGGCCGCCGGCACGACGCGCAGGCCCTCGTCGGCCAGCAGCGTGCTCACGACCTGGGCCAGCTGCTCGTCGTCCTCGACGAGGAGCACGACGCCCTCGCCGACGTGGTCCTTCATCACCAGCGAGACGGCCGTGACCAGCCGCTCCTCGCTGACCGGCTTGACCAGCCACCCGTCGGCCGCGCCGGCGGCGTCACGGTCGGCCTCGGGACCCATGCCCGAGATGACCACGATCGGGATGTCGCGGGTCTGCGGCGAGCTGCGCAGGGTGGACATCACCTGCGCACCGGTGGTGCCCGGCATCATCAGGTCCAGCACCACCGCGCTGGGTCGCTGCGACCGGGCCAGGTCGATGGCCTGCTCGCCGTCGGTGACGCCGACCGGGCGGTAGCCGTGCTCGCGCAGCATCTCCGCGAACTGCTCGACCACGGTGGCGTCGTCGTCGCAGACCAGGACGGTGGGTCCGGTCGGCCCGTCGCCCCCGCCGCCGGGGGGCACCGGGTCCGCCGTGCGCCGGGCGGCCGCGGGCAGCGTGAAGTGCACCGTGGTGCCGACGCCGAGCTCGCTCTCGATCCAGATCCGGCCGCCGTGCCGCTCGACGATGCCCTTGCTGATGGCCAGTCCGAGCCCCGTCCCGCCCTTCTGCCGGGTGTCGGAGGAGTCGACCTGCTGGAAGCGCTCGAAGACCGACTCCAGCTTGTCCGCCGGGATGCCGCGACCGTCGTCGCTGACCCGGAAGTGCACCTCGTCGCCCTCCTCCGCCGCCTCGAGGCGCACGACGGCGCCGCGCTCGGAGAACTTCAGCGCGTTGCCGACCAGGTTCAGCAGGGTCTGGATGACCCGGTCCTCGTCGGCCTGGACCCGGCCGTGGGCGTCGGCGACCTCGACCCGCACGCCCAGCTGGCTGCCCATCCCCTCGATCTGGCGCACCGCGGAGTCGAGGAGGTGGCGCGCGTCGAGCGAGGTGAGCTCCATCGGTCGCGTGCCGGACTCCATCCGCTCGATGTCGAGCAAGTCGTTGATCAGCCGGGTGAGCCGCTCGGTGCTCTGCGACGCGACGTCGATGAGCTTGCCCGCGCGCTCGGGGAGCTCGCCCATCCGGCCGCCGGCCAGCAGCCCGAGCGAGCCGCGGATCGAGGTGAGCGGGGTGCGCAGCTCGTGGCTGACCACGGAGAGGAACTCGTCCTTCATCCGGTCCACCTCGCGCCGCTGGGTGACGTCGCGGAAGACCACCACCGCACCGCGGACCTCGTCGCCGTCGACCAGCGGGGAGGCGGTGATCTCGACGGGGAAGACCGAGCCGTCGGCGCGGACGTACTCGTCCTCCTCCGAGCTCGCCACCAGTCCGTGGGTGATCGCCTCGAAGACGTAGCACTGCGACCAGGCATACGGCGTCCCGTCGGCGGCCGGCGCGTGGAAGACGTCGTGGGCGCGGCGGCCCTCGAGCTCCTCGGGCCGGTAGCCCAGCGCGGCGGCGCCCGAGGGGTTGACGAAGGTGACGCGGCCCTGGTGGTCCACGCCGTACACGCCGTCGCCCACCGAGGTCACCAGCACCTCGTTCTGGCGCGCGAGCCGGCGCAGGTCGGCCGTCTGCTCCTCGACGCGGCGCTCCAGGCCGTGGCGCAGCAGGTTGTTGTCGGTGGTGAGGAGCACCTGGCGCACTCCGGCCGCGACCATGATGACGACCCACAGCACCGACTGCGCCCGCAGGAGCTGGCCGCTGCCGCCCACGAGGACCTGCACCAGGGTTGCGGCGACGAGGACCGTGAAGACCAGCGTGGTGCCCAGGGCGTCGGAGACGCTGGCCGGGATCCGACTGCGGGGCGCCTCGTCGCGGGGCGGGGTGGTCGCGGCCAGGCCCAGGAGCAGGTAGCCCAGGATCCAGCCGAGGTCGAGGACGGTGCCGAAGTAGAAGTCGCCGCGGTTGGTGCGCACGGCGTACTGCAGGTCCGAGGTGGCGTAGAGCAGGTAGGCCACCGCGACCATGGCGAGCATCAGCCGGTCCTGCGGCGCCGCGCGCACGACGAGCAGGACGGCGACGGTGGCCAGAAGGACGTCGAGCACCGGGAAGGCCACCCCGGTGACCTGGTCGACGGTGGTGGTGGCGGTGTCGGACTCGAGGAGCGCGGAGAACGCCGTGGCCGAGACGATGAGCAGGAACGCGCCGCCCGCCACCACACCGTCGAGGAGGGTGACCGCGAGCTCGGCCCCGCGCCGGCGCCGGACGGGGAAGATGGCCAGCGCGATGATCGAGACGACGAGCGCGTAGGCCAGGCTGGTGATGCTGACCAGGCTCGGGTCGGTCGACGGGTCGGACCCCGTCGCGGCGACCCAGATGTTGCCCACGATCGCGACGACCCCGGCGGTGACCAGGACCTGCCACGGTCGCCGGGCCGCCGGCGGCCCGATCCGCGAACGGCGGTAGACGAGGACGGTCCCGACGAAGCCGGCGACGAGCAGGCCGGCACCGCTCACCTGCTCGCGCGCGGACTGCGGGAGCAGCGGGGTGAGGAGCACGACGAAGACCGCAGCGACGGCGGCGACGACGACAGCGGTGCGCCGGAAGCGCCGCTGGGCGTGCGTCACCGACGCAGTGGTCGCCATGCTCGGCACGCTACCGCCGCGCTGACCCGCCGCGCGGCGATACGCGCGGACCGGCACCGAGCCGTAGCACTAGTGTTACCCCGGCCGATCGCGAGGTCGGGACGGGTCGCCGGGCGGAAGGCTGGAATGAGCGCGGACGGGATCATCTGGTCCAACACCGACTACCCCTACCTGTGCCTGGTCGACCGCGAGCGCACGCTCGGCTTCCGCCGGGCCATCGAGCAGGTCGTCCGGCCCGGTGACGTGGTGGTCGAGGTCGGGGCCGGGACCGGCATCCTGACCCTGTTCGCCGCGGCCGCCGGCGCCGGAAAGGTGTACGCCGTCGAGATCGACCCGGTGCTCGCCCGCTGCCTGCGCGAGACCGTCGAGGCCAACGGCTTCGGCGGCATCGTCGAGGTCGTCGAGGGCGACGCGCTCACGGTGGACCTGCCGCGCGAGGTCGACGTGGTCGTCGCCGAGCTCGTGGAGACGGGCCTGCTCGACGAGATGCAGGTCGCGGTGCTCAACGGCCTGCACGCCCGGGGCGTGGTCGGCCCGCGCACCCGGCTGGTGCCGCAGACCTACACGACCAGCCTCCGGCTGGCGAGCACCGACCAGCGCTTCTACGGCTTCGTGGTGGCCGCACCGAAGCACGAGTGGCCCTACTACGCGCAGGACCCCGAGGCCTGGGAGCACCTGCGGTGGACGCCGGTGAGCGAGGCGGTCGAGGTCAGTGCCGTCGACTTCCGCACCGGCCGGGTCGACCCGGTGGTCGACACCGTGGTGACCTTCCACGTGCCGGACGGCCAGGAGGCCGACGCGCTGGTGCTGAGCGGGAGCGCCGGCCTCGCCGACGGTCTCGACCTGGGCGCCTGCAACTCCTTCAGCGGCGACAAGGTGCTGTCGCTGCCGCCCTGCCGCGGCGAGGTCCGGCTCCGGGTGCGCTACGAGATGGGTCGCGGACTGGACGACCTCGACGTGACGCTCGCCTGAGCGCGCGCGAGCCGGAGGCGTCCGCGCCCGGGGCAATTGCCCCGAACGCCCGCGCGACGGGGCCGTTTGCGGGGACGATGCAGGGCGTGGGCCGCCTGAGCCGACCGGCTGTCGTCGTGGCGCCGCTGGCCCTGGCCGGCGGCGGGTACGCCGCCCTGCCCGCGGGACCGGCCCGCGACGGGGTCTTCGCCGCTCTCGGCCTGGTCTGCGTGGTCGTCGCGGCCATCGGTCTGCGGCGCCACCGGCCCCGGCGGGTGACCGGGTGGGTCCTGGTCCTGGCCGGGTTCGCCGGCTGGGTGGTCGGCGACGCGCTGTTCTCGCTCCAGGGCGCCTGGGGCATCGACGCCTACCCGGCGCCGGCCGACGGCGCCTACCTCGCGGCGTACGTGCTGATGACGGTGGGACTGGCGGTCATGGTGCGCCGCGGGCGCGGCCCGGCCGAGCTCGCCGCGCTGCTGGACGCGGCGGTGGTGGCCACGGGTGTCGCGGTCGTGGCCGGCGTCTTCGTGCTCGCCCCGATCGCCACCGACAGCAGCCTCGGCGTGCTGGCCAAGCTGACCAGCGCCTTCTACCCCGTGGCCGACGTGCTGCTGCTGGGCATCCTGGTGCGCTGCTGGGCGCTGCCCGGCTCGCGTCCGCTCGCGCTGCGGATGCTCATGAGCGCGCTCGGGCTGGTGCTCGTCGGCGACCTCTACTACACCGGCACCACCCTGGCCACCGGCAGCGTGGAGACCCAGCTCGGCAACGACCTGGTCTGGTACGCCGGCTACGTGGTGCTCGCGGCCTCGACCTGGGACCGCTCGCTGCGTGAGCTGTCCGACCCGGCGCCGAGGGCCGAGGAGGGCGTCGACCCGGCGCGTCGGCTGCTCGTGCTCACCGGCGGGCTGCTGCTCCCGCCCGCCAGCCTGCTCGCCGACGGTCTCGACGGGCACCTGTCGGCCTGGCCGGTCGTCGTCGCGGGCTCGGCCGTGCTCTCGGTCCTGGTCCTGGTCCGGGTGGCCGGGCTGCTCCGGGTGGTCCGTCTCCAGTCCGAGCAGCTCTCCGCCCTCGCGCGCTCCGACGCGCTCACCGGCGTGCCCAACCGGCGCACGTGGGACTTCGAGCTGGCCCGCGCCTGCCGCAGCGCCAGCGAGAGCGGCCGGCCGCTGAGCGTCGCGCTGCTCGACCTGGACCACTTCAAGGACTACAACGACGCCCACGGCCACCCCGCCGGCGACCGGTTGCTCAAGGAGGCCACCGCCGCCTGGGGCCAGCACCTGCGCACCGGCGAGGTGCTCGCGCGGGTGGGCGGCGAGGAGTTCGGGGTGCTGTTCCCCGACCACGACGGCGAGGCGGCCCGCCTGCGGCTGCTGGAGATGCTGGTCGACACCCCGGCCGGTCAGACCTTCTCCGCCGGGGTGGCGACCTGGCACCAGGACACCGACTCCGCGGTCACCGTCGCCGCCGCCGACGAGGCGCTCTACAGCGCCAAGCGCGGCGGTCGCAACCAGGTCCGCGTCGCGCCGTACGTCCCCGCCGACCTGCTGCTCCCCCAGCCGCGCATCGCCCTGCAGCCGATCGTCGACCTGGCCACCGGCACCACCGTCGGCATGGAGGCGCTCAGCCGCTTCGCCGGCACCGGCCCGATGGAGGTCTTCGAGCAGGCGCGCACCCTCGGCCGGCTCGCCGAGCTCGAGGCGGCCGCCATCGGCAGCGCCCGCATGGTCGCGGTGCCGCGGATGCTGCTCTCGGTCAACGTCGACATCGCCTCGCTGACCGCGCCCGAGGTGCGCGCCGCGCTGGCCGGCGACCTCGAGTACGTCGTCGTGGAGGTCACCGAGCACACCCACAGCCCCGCGGACCCCGGCCGGGTGGCCGAGATCCAGGACGTGCTCGCCGACTACCGCGAGCGCGGCGCGCTGGTCGCCGTGGACGACTGGGGCACCGGCTACTCCGACATGGCCCGCCTCGACCTCATCGAGCCGGAGATCGTGAAGGTCGACATGTCGGTGGTGCAGGGGCTGGACTCCGCGCGCAGCCGGGCCCTGCTCGGCACGGTCCTGGCCTGGGCCACCCGCCGCGGCGCCAAGGTCTGTGCCGAGGGGATCGAGACCCAGGAGCAGCTCCAGATCCTCGGCGACCTCGGCGTGCACCTCGGCCAGGGCTTCCTCCTCGGCGTCCCCGAGCTCGCCGGCGCGCACCGCCGGACCCAGGCCCCGGAGCCCGCGGCTCAGTAGGCTGACCCCGTGGCGGTCACACGAGGGTTCCTGGGCAAGCGGCGCGGGCAGGAGCACCGCCTGCCGCCGGGGCAGTACGACGTCGGCGGCGGCTGGCCCGTCCTGACCGCCGAGGCCACCCCGCGCCTGGATCCGCAGCGCTGGACCATGACCGTCGACGGCCTGGTCTCCTCCCCCACCACCTGGACCTGGGACCAGCTCCACGAGCTGCCCCCGTCCTCCTACGTCGGGGACATCCACTGCGTGACGACCTGGTCGAAGTTCGACGTCACCTTCCGCGGCGTCAGCGTCGACCTGCTCCTCGAGGCCGCCGGACCGCAGCCCGAGGCGGCGTACGTCATGGCGCACTCGACCACCGGCTACACCACCAACCTGCCGCTCGCCGACGTCACCGACGGCAAGGCCTGGGTCGTCTGGGAGTACGGCGGCAAGCCGCTGCCCCGCGAGCACGGCGGCCCGGTCCGGCTGCTGGTGCCGCACCTGTACTTCTGGAAGTCCGCCAAGTGGGTCACCCGCCTCGAGCTGATGGCGCACGACCGCAGGGGGTTCTGGGAGCAGAACGGCTACCACGACCGCGGCGACCCGTGGGCCGAGCAGCGCTACCAGGGTGACTGAGCGGTGACCGACGCGCCGCTGCCGATCGAGGAGGTCCAGGCCGTCGAGACGGCGTGGACCACCGGCATCGTCATCGAGAAGGCCCAGCCCACCGACGACCTCGTGCAGCTGCGTGTGCACGTGCAGGACCGGATCCGGCACCGGCCCGGGCAGCACTACCTGATCCGCCTGCGCGCCCCCGACGACTACACCGCCCAGCGCTCCTACTCGGTCGCCTCCGACGACGACGACCCCCTCGTGGAGTTCCTCGTCGAGCGCCTCCCCGACGGCGAGGTGTCCTCGCACCTCTACGACGTGGTCGAGGTCGGCGACGAGCTCGAGGTCCGCGGCCCGATCGGTCGCTGGTTCACCTGGGACACCACGACCCCCGCCGTCGTGCTCGTCGGCGGCACCGGCGTCGTGCCGGCCGTGGCCATGCTCCGGACCGCGCGGCGGCTCGGGCGCACCGACCTGCTGCGGGTCGTGGCCGTCGGCCGCTCCCCCGACCACTTGCCGTACCGCGCCGAGCTGGCCAAGGCCGGAGCCTCGTTGGCCTACACGCGGGTCTCCGCCGACACGCGCGCCGCTGGTGCGCCGACGGCCGACGAGGTCCGGCCGCTGCTCGAGGGCGTCGAGCTGGCCTACGTGTGCGGCTCGGCGCGGTTCGCGTCGTACGCCGAGACGCTGCTGGTGGACTGTGGGATGCCGGTGGAGGGGATCAGGGTCGAGAGGTTCGGGCCTACGGGGTGAGGGGGCTGGGTGCTGGGTCTCGTGGTGCGGGCTCTCGGGGTCCGGCCGCCTGTGGACTGACCCGGCCTCCGCCTGACCGCAGCCCCCTCACCGAACGCAACCGACGCCGTGTTGCACGCGACTGCTCCCAGCGTGGTTGCGTCTCGTATGCGTGCCCCACGCCGCGGGTCTAGCGTTCGGCGAGGGGGCTGCGGTCCGGCGGGGGCCGGGTCAGCCCACAGGCGGCCTGGTCGGCGGCGGCACCGTCTCGCCTCCGCCTTCACGGGTTCGGGTGGGGTGCGGTCGAGGTCATTCGTGGATCGGGACCGCAGCGTGGTCGCCGAAGGCGGCCGCGCATTGTGGGGCGGGGCGCAGCCTCGCCCTTAGCGCGCCCCTACCAGCCAGACCGGGTCCCGCTGTCAAGGACGGACCTCTCGCCGAAGGCCGCCGTCCGCCACGAAGTGGCGCGTAGCGTCCTTGACAGCGGGAGTCGGGCTGGTAAGCGCGCGGCCGCACGCAATTGATCACGCCGAGAAGCAAGAACCGGCGACGGGCAAGCGAGAGCCCAGCACGAGGAGCCCTAGACCGCGACCTCCAGCGCCTGCGGCGCTGCGAGGCGGCGGATCAGGGCGGCGTAGGCGTCGAAGCAGCGCTGGTCGCTGAGTCGCTGGCGGTGGCGCAGGATCCGCTCGGTGTGCTCCTCGCGCTGCTCGAAGGCGGCCTCCCACACGCGTGCGACCGCGTCCGGGTCGCGGTCGGGGATGACCAGCCGCGGGTCGGCCACCATGAGCGCGGCGTCGCCGACGTCGGTGGTGACCGGGACGGCGCCGCAGGCCATGCCCTCGAGCAGGGAGAGGGGCGCGGCCTCGCCGTAGGCGCTGGTGATGGCCACCAGGTCGGCGCCGTTGTAGAGCCTCGGCATGTCGGCGCGGATGCCGAGCAGGTGCACGCGGTCGGTGGGGGCGCCGGCGGCGGCCAGGAGGTCGGCCAGCGCGGGGTTGGTGGCCACCATGCCGGCGCCGCAGAGCACGGCGTGGGCGTCGGGGTAGCGGCGCAGGAAGGTGGCGGCGGAGCGGACGAAGAGTCCGACGTCCTTCATCGGGTCGAAGCGTGCCGAGAGCAGCACGACGGGGGCGTCGCCGACCACGCCGAGGTCGCGGCGCACCTCGGCGCGGTCCTGCGGCGAGGAGCGGAAGCGGCGCAGGTCGGTGCCGTTGGGGATGACGGGGAGCTGGTCGAGCGGGATGCCGGTGGCCGCGTGGTACGCCGCCTGGGTGGAGCGGGCGCAGCAGACCGCGGCGACCACGACGCCGCGCTCGGTGAGCTCGACCAGCTGCTCGAGGCCGGCGCCGGAGTGCTCGGGGTCGGAGCGGTGCAGGCAGGCGACCACCGGCCGCTCGACCTCACGCAGGGCGATGAGCGGCTGCTCCTTGAGCGAGAGCACGACGTCGGCCTGCGCGGCCGCCCGCTCGACCGCGGCCAGGTGGAACGGCGTCAGCGGCTCGTGGGTCTCCCGCTCCAGCGCCTCCACCGGTACGCCGGCCGCGCGGAGCCGCTGGTGGCTGAGGTCGGCCTCGGCGGTCTGCACCGTGCCCTCGCGCACCGAGCGGTTGGTCAGCCCCAGCACCGCGTGCCGTTGCGCGGTCGTGGCGTCCAGGCTGCGCACCACCGCGGTGTGCAGCACTCGAGCGCCGCCGGAGAAGAAGCCTTCGTAGACCGACAGGACCCGCGGCCCGTCGTCGGGGAAACCCACCAGCGCCATGCCGCACCTCCGGTCACCGAGCTGAGCCTGAGCCGTCGCGACCGACGGTGACAGGCCGAGGTGTGCCGGAGGTCACAACCGTGTGCGGGTCGTGTGAACATCAGGTTTCCGGAGGCACCCGAAAACCGGACGACAGCCGTCGGCGGGCGCTGGAAGACTCCCGCCACGATGCTCGGATCGCTGCGCACCCGCTTCCGCCCGCCCTCCCCCCTCGCGGGCCGCCTGGCCGGGCAGTCGCTGCTGTTCGCGCTGGGCGAGGGCACGTTCATGACCGGCTCGGCGGTCTTCTACACCCAGATCGTCGGCCTGAGCGCGGCGCAGGTCGGGCTTGGGCTGACCATCGCGGGCGTGGCCGGCTTCGCGCTGGCCTGGCCGATGGGCAAGCTCGTGGACCGGTTCGGACCCAAGCGCTGCTGGGCGGTGAGCGCGGCCGGTCAGGCCGCCCTGTTCTCGCTGTGGCCGTTCATCGACGGCTTCCGGGGCTACGTCGCCATGGCCATGGTGATGGCGGTCTTCGAGTCCCTGGGCGGGGCGTCGCACGGCGCGTACACCATCGACGTGCTGCCACCGGAGGAGCGCGTGGAGTCGCGGGCCTACATGTACTCCGCGCTCAACCTGGGCTTCACCCTCGGCTCGCTGCTGGGCGGCATCGCGCTGGCCTTCGACTCCAACACGGTGCTGCACGCGCTGCCGTGGTTCGTCACCGCGGCCTTCCTGGTCAACGCCGCGGCGATCCTGCGGCTGCCCAACGCCCCGCACGACGAGCGCACGCCGGAGGAGCGGCGGGTCCGGCTGCCCGGGCCCGGCCCGCTGCGCAACGCCGGGTGGATGGCCGGCACCTTCTTCACCGGCGTGCTCTGGACCAACCAGGTCCTGCTCAACATCGTCATCCCGCTGTGGCTGGTGGAGCGCACCGACGCCCCCCGGGTGCTGCTCGCCTTCCTGTTCGGCACCAACACCGTGATGTGCATCTTCCTGCCGATGGCCGCGGCCCGAGGCGTGCGCGACATCTCGACCGCGCTGCGGGCGATCCGGCTCTCGACGGTGTTCTTCGTGGGCTCCTGCCTCATCACGCTCTACACCCACGAGACCGTGGGCTGGGTGACCATCGCCCTGGTCTGGCTCGGTCACGTGACCGTCACCGGCGCCGAGCTCTACCTGTCCGCGGCCAGCTGGTCCTTCGAGGCCGAGCTGATGGACCCCCGTCGCCGTGGTGAGTACCAAGGCGCCGCCGAGCTCAGCGGCACCCTCGGCCGGGTCTGGGCACCCGCGCTCTACACGTTCCTGGCCATGAGCTGGGGCGAGGCCGGGTGGCTGGTCATCGCGCTCATCGCCGTGGTCGCGACCGTCGGGCTGCACCCGTCGGTACGCCGGGCGCAGGCGTTCCTCGTGGAGCACGGACCACCCGCAGAGAAGGCGTCAAGGGCCACCGGGGCGGCGTAAGGGAACCGTCAAGACGACCCCTGACCAGGGCGGACGGGACGTAGCAATGAGGGCGTGAACGACTTCATCTACGTCCTGGTGACGCTCCTCGCGTTCGCCGGGCTCGCGCTGCTGGTCAGCGTCCTCGACCGGTGAGCGAGACGCTCCCGGCGCTGGGCCAGATCGGCGCCCTCGTCCTGCTCCTCGTGCTGACGGTCCCGCTGCTCGCGCGGTACCTCGCCCACCTCTACACCAGCGAGCGCCACCTGGCGCCCGAGCGCGCGGCGTACCGCGTGCTGCGGGTCGACCCGGACGCCGACCAGCACTGGCGCAGCTACGCGCTGTCGGTGCTCGGCTTCAGCCTGGTCGGCGTCCTGGCGCTCTACACCCTCGGCCGCGTGCAGGCCCACCTGCCGCTGTCGCTCGGCTTCGCCGGGCTGCCCGCGGACGGGGCCTGGAACACCGCGGTCAGCTTCGTGACCAACACCAACTGGCAGTGGTACTCCGGCGAGGCCGCCGTGGGCCACCTGTTCCAGATGAGCGGGCTGACGGTGCAGAACTTCGTCAGCGCGGGAGTCGGCATGGCCGTCGCCGCGGCGTTCGCGCGCGGCCTGGCCCGCACCGAGCACGACGGCCGGGTCGGCAACTTCTTCGCCGACCTGGTGCGCACCACCGTGCGGGTGCTGCTGCCGATCTCCCTGGTCACGGCCTGCGTGCTCGTGCTCTTCGGCGTGGTGGAGAACGTCGCCGGCGACTCGGTCATGACCACGCTCACCGGCGGCCACCAGACGCTGACCGGCGGCCCGGTGGCCAGCCAGGAGGCCATCAAGCAGCTCGGCACCAACGGCGGCGGCTTCTACAACGTCAACTCCGCCCACCCGTTCGAGAACCCGACGCCCTTCACCGACCTGGTCTCGATCTACCTGATGCTGCTCATCCCGTTCGCCATGGCCGGCGCGTTCGGCCTCATCGTGCGCGACCGCCGCCAGGGGATCGCCGTCGGGGGCGTGATGGCCCTGCTCCTGTCTGTCTCGATCGGCCTGCTCACCTGGGCCGAGATGGCTGGACCCGGCACCGCGCCGCAGCTGGCCGGGGGCGCGATGGAGGGCAAGGAGGTCCGCTTCGGCGAGGCCGCGTCCGCGCTGTTCGCCGCCGCCACCACCGGTACGTCGACCGGCGCGGTCAACGCCATGCACGACTCCCTCACCGCCCCCGGCGGCGGGGTGGCCATGTTCAACATGATGCTCGGCGAGATCGCGCCCGGCGGTGTGGGCTCGGGCCTGTACGGCATGCTCATGCTGGCCGTCGTCACCGTGTTCCTCGCCGGTCTCATGGTCGGCCGGACGCCGGAGTACCTCGGCAAGAAGATCAGCCAGCGCGAGATCGTCCTGGTGGCGGCCTACGTCCTCACCACGCCGTTCCTGCTGCTGGTCGGCATCGCGGTCGCGGTGTCCGTCGACGACGGGCCGGCCGGCATCCTCAACGGCGGGCCGCACGGCTTCTCCGAGATGCTGTACGCCGTCACGTCGGCGGCCAACAACAACGGCTCGGCCTTCGGCGGGCTCACCTCGGGCACGCCGTTCTGGAACACGCTGCTCGGGCTGCTGATGCTCTTCGGCCGCTTCCTGCCGATCGTCTTCGTGCTCGCGCTCGCCGGCCGCTTCGCCGCGGCCAGGCGGGCGCCCGCCGGCGCCGGCACCCTGCCGACCCACACGCCGCTCTTCGTCCTGCTCCTGTCCGGCGTCGCGCTCGTCGTCGTCGGCCTCACCTACGTGCCCGTGCTGATCCTCGGGCCGATCGTGGAGTCCCTCTCGTGAACCTCAACATCGACCGCCAGGTCCTGCTCGGTGCGGTGACCAAGCTCGACCCGCGCCAGCTCGTGCGCGAGCCGGTGATGCTCGTCGTCGAGATCGGCGCCGTGGTCACCACCGTCCTGTCCGTCGTCGACCCGAGTGTGCTCGGCTGGATGGTCACGGTGTGGCTGTGGCTGACCGTGCTCTTCGCGACCCTGGCCGAGTCCGTGGCCGAGGGCCGCGGCAAGGCGCAGGCCGCCAGCCTGCGCGCGCTCCAGACCGAGACGACCGCGAACCGGCGTACGCCGGGCGGCGGCATCGAGGAGGTGCCCAGCACCAGCCTGCGCTCCGGCGACGTCGTCGTGGTCGCGGCGGGCGAGCGGATCCCCGGCGACGGCGAGGTCATCGAGGGCGTCGCCTCGGTCGACGAGTCCGCGGTGACCGGCGAGTCCGCGCCGGTCATCCGGGAGTCCGGCGGTGACCGCAGCGCGGTGACCGGCGGCACGACGGTGCTCTCCGACCAGGTGGCGGTGCGGATCACCAGCGAGCCGGGCCAGTCCTTCGTGGACCGGATGATCGCGCTCGTCGAGGGCTCGGAGCGGCAGCGCACGCCCAACGAGATCGCGCTCAACGTGCTGCTCAGCGCGCTGACCGTCGTGTTCGTCGTGGTCTGCGCGACGCTCTGGCCGGTCGCCGACCACAACGGCGCCCGCCAGCCGGTCCTCGTGCTGGTCGCGCTCCTGGTCTGCCTCATCCCGACCACCATCGGCGCACTCCTGTCGGCCATCGGCATCGCGGGGATGGACCGGCTGGTCCGGCGCAACGTGCTGGCCATGTCCGGACGCGCGGTCGAGGCCGCGGGCGACGTCGACGTGCTGCTGCTGGACAAGACCGGCACCATCACCCTCGGCAACCGGCACGCCACCGAGCTGCTCCCCGTCGACGGGGTCGACCCGGACGAGCTGGCCCAGGCCGCGCTGCTGTCCTCGCTGGCCGACGAGACCCCCGAGGGCCGCAGCATCGTGACCCTGGTGGGCGGCGAGGCGACCCTGCCCCGCGACGCCGAGCTGGTCGAGTTCAGCGCGACCACCCGCATGAGCGGCGTGGACACCGGCGGGCGCCAGCTGCGCAAGGGCGCCGGCTCGGCCGTCACCGCCTGGGTGGGCCACAGCGACCCGCAGCTCGACGGTCTGGTCGAGCAGGTCAGCGCCACCGGCGGCACCCCGCTGGTGGTGGCCGAGGCCCGAGGCGAGGAGAGGCGGCTGCTCGGGGTCATCCACCTCAAGGACGTGGTCAAGCCCGGCATGCGCGAGCGGTTCGACGAGCTGCGCGCCATGGGCATCCGCACGGTGATGATCACCGGCGACAACGCCACGACCGCGAAGGCCATCGCCGGCGAGGCCCGGGTCGACGACTTCCTGGCCGAGGCCACCCCGGAGGACAAGCTCGCGCTCATCCGCGAGCAGCAGACCGGTGGCCGGCTGGTCGCGATGTGCGGCGACGGCACCAACGACGCCCCAGCGCTGGCCCAGGCCGACGTCGGCGTGGCCATGAACACCGGCACGGTCGCGGCCAAGGAGGCCGGCAACATGGTCGACCTCGACTCCGACCCGACCAAGCTCATCGACATCGTCGAGATCGGCAAGCAGCTGCTCATCACCCGCGGCGCGCTCACGACGTTCTCGGTGGCCAACGACGTCGCGAAGTACTTCGCGATCCTGCCGGCGATGTTCGTCGTCGCCTTCCCCGACCTCGACGTCCTCAACGTGATGCGGCTGTCGTCGCCGGAGTCGGCGATCGTGAGCGCGGTCGTGTTCAACGCCCTCGTCATCGTGGCGCTGATCCCGCTCGCCCTGCGCGGCGTGCGCTACCGACCGTCCTCGGCGGCCGCCCTGCTGCGCCGCAACATCCTCCTCTACGGGGTCGGCGGCCTGATCGCGCCGTTCGTCGGCATCAAGCTGCTCGACCTCGTCGTCTCCCTCATCCCTGGACTGTGACCTGACATGACCATGAAGACCCTCTACGACCTGTGGCGCCAGAGCCTGGCCGGGCTGAGGCTGCTGATCGCTGCCACCCTGCTCCTCGGGCTCGCCTACCCGGCGGTGGTCTACGGCTTCGGCCGGGTGGCCGCACCCTGGGAGGCCCGCGGCTCGCTGGTGACCGCCGACGGCTCGCACACCGAGGACCCGTCGAAGGCCGTCGGCTCGGCGATCCTCGGCCAGGTCGTCGACGACGACCGGCTGTTCCAGCCGCGACCGTCCGCGGCCGGCGACGGCTACGACACGCTCTCGACGTACGGCTCCAACCTCGGTCCCGAGGAGCCCGCCCTGATCGACGCGATCGAGCAGCGGCGCGCCGAGGTGGCCGAGCGCGAGGGCGTCGACCCGAGCCGGGTGCCGCCCGACGCCCTGACCGCGTCCGCGTCCGGGCTGGACCCGGACATCTCGGTGGCCTACGCCGAGCTGCAGGTGCCGCGGGTCGCGGCCGCCACCGGCCTCTCCGAGGACCGGGTGCGCGCGCTGGTCGAGGACCACACCTCGGGGCGCACCTGGGGCGTGCTCGGGGAGCCGCACGTCAACGTGCTGACGCTGGACATCGCGGTGCTCCAGGCCGCGGGCGACCGGACAGAGGATGATGGGTGACGTGCCGGACGCGCGCCGAGGGCGGCTGATCGTCTACCTCGGCTCCGCACCCGGGGTCGGGAAGACCTACGCGGCCCTGGGCGAGGCGCACCGCCGCCTCGCCCGGGGCACCGACGTGGTCGTGGCGTACGTCGAGACGCACGGCCGGGAGCAGACCGAGGCCCAGGCCGAGGGGCTCGAGGTCGTGCCGCGGCGCCACCTCGAGCACCGCGGCGCGTCGTTCACCGAGATGGACGTCGACGCGGTGCTGGCCCGCGGACCGGCCGTGGTGCTGGTCGACGAGCTCGCGCACACCAACGTGCCGGGCAGCCGCCACGAGAAGCGTGCGGACGACGTGGCGCTCCTGCTCGACGCGGGCATCGACGTCATCACCACCGTCAACATCCAGCACCTGGAGTCGCTCAACGACGAGGTCGAGCGGATCACCGGTGTGCGCCAGCGCGAGACCGTCCCCGACCGGGTCGTGCGCGAGGCCGACCAGATCCAGCTCATCGACATGCCGCCGGACGCCCTGCGCCGGCGGATGGCGCACGGCAACATCTACCGGCCCGACAAGATCGACGCGTCACTGACGTCGTACTTCCGCGTCGGCAACCTCACCGCCCTGCGCGAGCTGGCCCTGCTGTGGCTGGCCGACCGGGTCGACGACCAGCTCGACGACTACCGCCGCGCGCACCGCATCCAGGAGCCGTGGCCGGCCAAGGAGCGCATCGTCGTGGCCGTGACCGGCGGGCCGGAGAGCGAGACGCTCATCCGCCGCGGCGCCCGGCTGGCCCAGCGCGCGGCCGGGGCCGAGCTGCTCGCGGTGCACGTCATCGCCACCGACGGGCTGCACGCCGCCGACGAGCGCCGCCTCGAGCGCGCCCAGCAGCTGGTCGCCTCGGTCGGCGGGACCTTCCACTCCGTGGTGGGCGAGGACGTCTCGGCCGCGGTGGTCGACTTCGCCAGCGGCGCCAACGCCACCATGATCATCGTCGGCGTCTCCCGCCACGGCCGGCTGCGCCGCCTGTTCACCGGTACGACGGGCGACCGGATCGCCTCGCTGGCCGGCGCGGTCGACGTGCACCTGGTCACCCACGACCAGGTCGGCGGCCGGCTCCTCTCCCGCCCCTCGCTCTCGCCGCTCTCCCCCGGCCGCCAGGTCGCCGGCTGGCTCGGCGCGGTGGTCCTGCCGCTGGTCCTGGCCGCGGCCCTGCACGCCGTGGACGACACCGACGACCTGGCCCTGGCCACGCTGGCCCTGCTCGCCTCGACCGTGGTGGTCGCGCTGGTGGGTGGGCTGCTGCCGGCGCTGGCCGGGGCGGTCATCGGCTTCCTCGCCCTCAACTACTTCTTCACGCCCCCGACCGGCACGTTCACGGTCTCCGAGCCGCGCAACGTCCTGGCCCTCGTGGTCTTCGTGGCGGTGGCCGCCGCGGTGGCCACCGTCGTGGACCGCGCCTCGCGGCGGGCGGCCGAGGCCCTGCGCGCCCGCACCGAGGCGGCCACCATGTCCGCCCTCTCGCGCTCGGTGCTCTCGGGCGAGGACACCGCCGAGGCCGTCGTGGCCCGGCTGCGCGAGGTGTTCGGGCAGGACGCGGTCTCCCTGCTCCGTCGCGCGGGCTCCGGGTGGGTGGTGCTGGCCTCCTCGGGCGCGCCCTGCGCCGCGACGCCCGACGAGGGCGACACCCGGGTCCGCGTCGACGACGACTCCGTCCTGGCCCTGTGCGGCGAGCCGCTGCGCGCCGAGGACCAGCGCGTGCTCGAGGCCTTCGCGGTCCAGGCCGGGCTGGTCCTGGAGCACCGGCGGCTGCGCGAGCGCGAGCGTGCCGAGGCCACCTCGACCGCGCTGCTGCGCGCCGTCTCCCACGACCTGCGCACGCCGCTGGCCACCATGCGCGCAGCCGTCGACGGGCTGCTCGCGCCGGGCGTCTCGGGCGCGGACCGCACCGAGCTGGTCGCCGCCGTCGACGCCTCGGCCGGCCAGCTCGAGTCGCTCATCGACGACCTGCTCGACCTGTCCCGCCTGCAGAGCGGGCTGGTGCACCCCGTGCTCACCGCCCGCTCGCTGGACGAGGTGCTGCCCCTCGCCGTGGCCGGCCACCCCGGCGTCGACCTCGAGGTCGAGGAGCCCGCCCCGCTGGTCTCCACCGACGCCGGCCTGCTCGGCCGGGTGGTGGCCAACCTGGTGGGCAACGCGGTGCGCCACGCCGGCGGCGCGCCCGTGCGGGTGCTGGCCCACGAGCGTCCCGACTCGGTCGAGGTCATGGTGGTCGACCGGGGCGTCGGCGTACCGCCCGAGGACCGGGACCGGATGTTCGAGCCGTTCCAGCGCTTGGGCGACGGCACCCCGGGTGGGCTCGGCCTCGGTCTCGCCGTCGCTCGCGGGCTCACCGAGGCCCTCGGCGGCACGCTCACGCCCGAGGAGACCCCGGGCGGCGGGCTGACCATGGTGCTGTCCCTGCCGAGGGCCTCGTGACCGACTCCCCCGGCCGCGTCCTCGTCGTCGACGACGAGCCCGCCCTCGCCCGCGCGCTGGCCATCAACCTGCGCGCGCACGGCTGGGAGGTGGTCACCGCCGCCGACGGCCGCAGCGCCCTGGACGCCGCGGCCACCACCCACCCCGACGTCGTCGTGCTCGACCTCGGGCTGCCCGACATGGACGGCACCGAGGTCATCGCCGGCCTGCGCGGCTGGACCTCCGTGCCCATCGTCGTGCTGTCGGCCCGCCAGGACGGCGAGGACAAGGTCGAGGCGCTCGACCTCGGCGCCGACGACTACGTCACCAAGCCCTTCGCCATGAACGAGCTGATGGCCCGCCTGCGGGCCGCCGTGCGCCGCGCCGCCGACGGCTCCCCCGCGCTCACCGAGGTCGTGGCCGGCGACCTGGTCGTCGACCTGGCCCGCAAGAAGGTGCGCCGCTCCGGCGTGGACGTCCAGCTCACGCCGACCGAGTGGGCCTTCGTCGAGGTGCTGGCCCGCAACGTCGGCAAGCTGGTCCCGCGCGAGCAGCTGCTGCGCGAGGTGTGGGGACCGGGCTACACCCGGGAGCACCACTACCTGCGGGTCTACGCCGCCCAGCTGCGCCGCAAGCTCGAGGACGACCCGGCGCACCCCCGACACCTGCTGACCACCAGCGGGCTGGGCTACACGCTGGAGCCCTAGGCTCGAGCCCATGGCTGAGCAGCAGTACGACGTCGCCAAGGTCCGCGCCCACTTCCCCGCCCTCGAGAGCGGGCTGGCGTTCTTCGACGGGCCGGGCGGCTCCCAGACCCCGCGGCCGGTGGCCGACGCGATGCACGCGACGATGCTCGGCCCGCTGTCCAACCGCGGCGACCTGACCCTCGCCCAGCAGAACGCCGAGCGCGCGGTCACCGAGGCCCGCGCCGCCCTGGCCGACCTGCTCGACGCGACGCCGGAGGGCGTGGTCTTCGGCCGCAGCTTCACCCAGCTCACCTTCGACCTGAGCCGCACCCTGGCCAAGGGCTGGGGCGCGGGCGACGAGGTCGTGGTCAGCCGGCTCGACCACGACGGCAACGTGCGCCCGTGGGTGATCGCGGCCGAGGCCGCCGGTGCCACCGTGCGCTGGATCGACTTCGACCCCGGGTCCGGCGAGCTCTCGCTGGACTCGCTGGAGGAGGCGCTGTCCGAGCGCACCCGGCTGGTCGCGGTCACCGGCGCCTCCAACCTCATCGGCACCCGGCCCGACCTGCGCGCGGTCGCCGACCGGGTGCACCGCACCGACGCCTGGCTGTACGTCGACGCGGTGCACCTCACCGCCCACGCCGCGGTCTCGCTGGCCCAGGACGGCATGGACCTGGTCGGCTGCTCGACGTACAAGTTCCTCGGGCCGCACGCCGGCGTCCTGGCCGCGGCGCCGGACCTGCTGGAGCAGCTGCACCCGGACAAGCTCCTGCCGTCGACCGACCGGGTGCCGGAGCGCTTCGAGCTCGGCACGCTGCCCTACGAGCTGATGGCCGGCGCCGGCGCCGCGGTGGAGTTCCTGGCCGGCCTCGCGCCGGGCGCGGCCGGCACCCGCCGCGAGCGGCTGGTCGCCTCTCTGGCCGCGCTGGAGGAGCACGAGGACCGGCTCCGCACCCGCATCGAGGACGGCCTGCGCGCGCTTCCGGGCGCCACCGTGCACTCCCGCGCCGCCCGTCGTACGCCGACCGTGCTGGTGACCTTCGCCGACCGTGACCCGCAGGAGGTCTCGCGCCACCTGGCCACCCGCGGCGTCAACGCGCCCGCCGGCAGCTTCTACGCCTACGAGCCGGCCCGGCGCCTCGGGCTCGGCGAGGCCGGCGGCCTGCGGGTCGGCCTCGCGCCGTACTCCGACGACTCCGACGTCGACCGCCTCCTCGAGGCGCTGGGCGAGCTCTTCCCGGGCTGACCCGGACGCGGGCAGGCAAGCCTGCGTGCCCGCTCCGTTCGCCCGCTGTTCGCCCGCGCGGGGCGCGACGGCCATCCGTCGTCCCTAGCGTCGACGGACGGAGGGGCCGTCTCGGGTGCCCTTCCGGATGGAGGCGTCATGTCCTCGACCGCCGTCCGGGCGCGCGGTCTGACCAAGACCTTCGGCGACGTGGTCGCCCTCGACGCGGTCGACCTCGACGTGCCCGCCGGGCAGGTCCACGGGCTCGTCGGTCCCAACGGGGCCGGCAAGACCACGCTGCTCGGCCTGCTGCTGGGGCTGGCCACGCCGGACCGCGGCACGTTGGAGCTGCTCGGCGGCGGCCCGGCCGCCGAGGGCGTGGCCGGGTTCGTCGACGGCCCCGGGCTCTACCCCACCCTCACCGCGCGCCAGAACCTCGCCGCACTCGCCCGCCTCCGCGGTGAGAGCACCGACGTCGACGCCCTGCTCGACCGCGTCGGCCTGCTGGACGTGGCCGGCGACCCGGTGCGCGGCTTCTCCCTCGGCATGCGCCAGCGGCTCGGGCTGGCCGCCGCCCTGCTCGGCGACCCCCGGCTGCTCGTCCTCGACGAGCCGGCCAACGGCCTCGACCCCGCCGGCAAGCGGCAGGTGCACCGGGTCCTCACCGACCTGGCCGACGCCGGCGCCACCATCGTGCTCTCCAGCCACCGCATGGACGACCTGGCCGCGCTGTGCGACGAGGTCACCCTGCTGGCCACCGGACGGGTCGTCTTCTCGGGACCGGTGGCCAAGCTGGCCGCGGAGAGCAGCGACCTGGACTACCGCCTGCGCACGGCAGACCCGGCCACGGCCCGCCGGATCGCCACGGACGTGCCCGGTCTCGGCCTCGTCCCCCAGCGCAGCGTGGACACCGAGGAGCTGGTGGTCCGCGGCCCGGAGCAGGCCCTGGACGAGCTGGTGCGCCGCCTGGCCGCGGCCGGCGTACCGCTGCGTGAGCTCGGCCCCGTCGTCGCGCCGCTCGAGGCGGCGTTCCTCGCCCTGACCGGCGCCGAGCACGAGGAGCGCCGGTGACCACGACCCTCCAGCCGTCCGCCACCGCGACCGTCACGATCCGCCCGGTCACGCTGCGCCGCGCGTACCGCTTCGAGCTGGTCAAGCTGCTCTCGCAGTGGCGGGTCCGGCTGATCGTCCTGGCCTGCCTGGTCGCCCCGGCCGGCTACACCGCGATCGTGAGCCGGCAGAGCTCGCTGCCCACCGACGCGGTCTACGGCCGGTGGATGGGCCAGTCCGGCTGGGCCGGGTCGTTGGTGGTCCTGGTCTTCCTGGGCACGATCCTGCTGCCCCTGCTCACCTCGCTCGTCGCCGGCGACGTCTTCGCGGTCGAGGACCGCCTCGGCACCTGGCGGCACCTGCTGGTCACGGTCCGCTCCAAGCGCGTGGTCTTCGCGGCCAAGGCGCTGGCCGCGCTCACGGTGACCCTGGCCCTGCTCGTCGCCCTGGTCGTCTCCGCGACCGCGGGTGCCCTGGCCTCGGTCGGCCACCACCCGCTGCCCGGGCTGGACGGCCACCTCATGTCGTCCGGCGAGCTGGCCGGCACGGTCGCGCTCTCCTGGCTGACCCTGCTCGCGCCCACGCTCGCCTTCTCCGCCGTCGGCCTGCTCGGCTCGGTCGCCCTCGGGCGCTCACCGCTGGGGCTGCTCACCCCCGTGGCCTTCGCCCTCGCCCTCGAGGGCGTCGCACTGCTCCCGGTCCCGGTCCCCCTGCGCGAGGCCCTGCCGATGACGGCGTTCGTCTCCTACCGCGGCCTGCTCACCGAGCCGCGCCAGCTGGACCTGGTCTGGGTCGGCCTCGCGGTCAGCCTGACCTGGGCCGTGGTGGCGACGGCGCTGGCCTACCGGCTGTTCGTGCGCCGCGACTTCACCGACCTGGCCCACGACGGGTCCGGGCGCCGCCTGTTCGTCGGCGGCCTCGTCCCCCTGGCCGCGCTCGTCGCCGCGACCACGGGGGTCGTGGCCGCGGCCGGCGGCGTGACCGGCACCGGCGTCGAGCGTGCCCAGCTCGAGCGGGAGCTGGCCACCTCGTTCTCCCACCTCTACGTGCTGCAGACCGACGAGCTGAACCGCCCCGCGGTGAAGGAGGGCGACCTGCGCACCACCGCGTCCTGCGACAAGGGCGGCGAGCGCGTCGCGGACTCCGGGCCCGGCGCGGACTGGCGCTGCACCGTCACCTGGACGCTGCCCGGGGCCACCGCCACCGGCACCGCGATCTACCAGCTCGACGTGGCCGCGGACGGCCGGTACGTCGCCGACGGCGACGGCCCCAAGGAGGTCAACGGGTTCTTCCAGGTGCGCACCCCCAGCGGCGACGCCCCGAACCCGTTGTGGCAGTTCGACGGCTTCGTCGACCTGCTGGACGACGACCACGACAACTGAACACCCCCCGAAAGGAACTCGATGAAGGTCACGCGCAACCGCGTGGTGCGGCCCGCACGCCGGCGCCTGCCACGCACGGCGCTCGCGGTGCTCGTCGGCGGGCTCACGCTCGCCGTCACCGGCACCGTCGCCTACGGAACCACGCTCGGCTTCGGCCAGCACCAGGTCGGCACGGAGTACCCCGACGGCCTGCAGATCTCCTCCAACCAGGTGCTGCGGCCGCTCGGCGACCGGCTCAGCACGCCGTACGGCAAGTTCATGGGCTCGACCGTGAGCCCGGACGGCCGCTACCTCGCCGCCACCGCCAACGACCGCTCGGTCTCGCTGCAGATCTTCGACCTGCAGAGCTACCGGCTGCTGTGGCGCGGCGGCACGGCGACCGGCGTGGACCAGAAGCTCACCGACAACACCGTCGGCCAGGAGGGACCGCTCTACTCCCCCGACGGCACGGTGCTGTGGATGCCCAACGCCACCGGGCTGACCCGCTTCCCGATCGGCCCGGACGGCAAGCCCGGCGTCGGCACCAAGATCACCCTGCCGACCGTCGACGGCAAGCAGCCGCTCACCGCCGGGATGACCTACTCCCCCGACGGCAGCACCCTGTACGCCGCCCTCAACGGCCAGAACACCGTGGTGGCCCTCGACCCCGCGACCGGCGCCGCCCAGGGCACGTGGCCGGTCGGCAACGCCCCGCGCCAGGTGGCGTTCGCCGGCGACACGCTCTACGTCAGCGACGAGGGCGGCCGCCCGGCCGGCGGCGGGGACCAGACCCAGGACTCCTACGGCACGGCGATCGTGGCCGACCCGGTCCGCGGCACGTCGACGACCGGCACCCTCAGCGTCATCGACACCACCGACCCGGCGGCGCCCGTCGGCACCATCCCCGTCGGGCTGCACCCGACCGACCTGCTCGTGGCCGACGACGTGCTGTACGTCGCCAACACCTTCGACGACACCGTCTCGGTCGTGGACACCACCACGGGCACCGTCAAGCAGACCATCAACACCCAGCCCTGGCAGGGCTCACAGGTGGGCTACGCCCCCGACGCGCTCGCGGTGGTCGACGGCCGGCTGCTGGTGAGCCTCGGGCGCGCCAACGCGATCGCGGTCTACCGGGTCGGCCAGGACGCCCTCGACCCGGTCAGCTACGTCGGCCTGGTGCCGACCGACTACTACCCCGAGGACGTCTTCCCGGTCGGCGGTCAGGTGGTCGTGGCCAACCGGCGCGGCGTCGACGCCCGCGGCCCGCTGCTGACCTTCAACGAGGGCTACGGCACCACGCCGGCGACCGGCCGCGGCACGCACGGCACCACCGCGTCGCTGACCCGGTTCACCCTGCCCAGCGACACCGACATCCGGCGGCAGTGGACGACCACCGTCTACCGGCAGAACGGGTGGGGCCAGGGCGACAGCGACGTCAAGCACGCGCGCGGCAAGAAGGCCAAGGCGGTGCCGGTGCCCAAGAAGATCGGCGACCCGTCGACGATCAAGCACGTCTTTATGCTGGTCAAGGAGAACCGCACCTACGACCAGATCCACGGCGACATGACCGAGGGCAACGGCGACGCGAGCCTCGCGCAGTTCGGCGAGACCGTCACGCCCAACACCCACGCCCTCGCCCGGGAGTTCGGCCTCTACGACAACACCTACGACGTGGGGACCAACTCCGCCGAGGGTCACAACTGGCTGATGCAGGGCGACGACCCGGAGTACACCGAGTCCAGCGCCGGTGAGTACACGCGCAGCTACGACACCGAGGAGGACGTCCTCGGCCACCAGCGCTCGGGCTTCCTGTGGACCGCCGTCCAGGCCGCGGGCAACAGCGCGCGCAACTACGGCGAGTTCATCTACACCGAGGGCAAGCCGGCCGGGACCTGGCAGCAGTACTACTGCGCCAGCCGCTCGGTCGACCAGGGCGGCGACCCGGCACAGCTGTCCAGCCAGGCGCTGCGCGGCAACTACGGCTCGGTGATCCCGTCGCTGGACGCCATCACCTACCGCCAGTCCCCGCCGTTCGACCTCTCGATCCCCGACCTCTACCGCTACCAGGTGTGGAAGCAGGACTTCCTCGAGCGGGGACCGGCGGACTTCCAGATGATGTGGCTCTCCGACGACCACACCGGCGGCCCGGTCTCCGCGCGCGCCGAGGTGGCCGGCAGCGACCTCGCGGTCGGCAAGATCGTGGACACCATCAGCCACAGCCGGTGGTGGAAGAACTCCGCGATCTTCGTGGTCGAGGACGACAGCCAGAACGGCGCGGACCACGTCGACGGGCACCGCGCGCCGGTGCAGGTCATCAGCCCGTGGGCGGTGCACGGGAAGACGGTGTCGCGCTACTACTCGCAGATCAACATGGTGCGCACCATCGAGCAGATCCTCGGTGCCGAGCCGCTCAACCAGAAGGTCGCGGCGGCGACGCCGATGTTCGACGCCTTCAGGAAGAAGCCGGACTACACGGCCTACGACGCCAAGCCCAACCGGGTGCCGCTGACCGAGAACATCGCGACGCCCCCGGCCTGCGGTCTCGACGCCCCGACCGGGGCGCGGGCGGTCCAGGCGGCGCCCACGCCGACGCCGTACGTCTCTTACGCCACGGCGTGGCAGGAGTGGGCGGCCAAGCAGCACCTGACCGGACCGAAGGCGCAGCCGGACTACGCGAACCCGGAGCTGATGAACCGGTTCACGTGGTACGACGCGCACCACTGGGAGCTGCCCTACCCGGGCGACGAGGAGATCTACCTGCCCGACGAGGTCCCCGGCGCCGCGCTGCCGGGCTCCGAGGTGGAGTAGTCCTCCGCTCGCCAGCACGACGGCCCCTCTCCGGGCAGATCCGGAGGGGGGCCGTCGCGTGTGCGTCGCCGCATGGGGCGGCGACGCGCCTGGTGAGTCCGCCTCGCCACACGACGGGCGGCGGCAGGGGTCTGCCGTCGTCCGGCGCGCTCCCTCCCCAGGGGGCTCCGCGTCCTCGCTCGCAGAACGTAGACGGGTGCGGGAAGCGCTGCCAAGGACCAGCCCGGCGAACCACCCGGACGGGCCACGACGGCATGACCCGGGCGCGCCCGGCGCACTGGTGGCCTCCACCCGAACGCACCAGCCCGCCGCCCCGGACGGCCCGCCCGGCGCGGGCGGCGCTGTCGGCCCGGGATGGCAGGCTCGGACCATGGTCACCACCGGCGTCGTCTTCCGTCCCGAGCAGCCACCCGAGGAGCTCCGGGCCGCGGTCGAGCGCGCCGAGGCCGCCGGCGTGGGCGAGCTGTGGTTCTGGGAGGACTGCTTCCGCAACGGCGGGCTCACCGCGGCCACCAGCGCGCTGGCCTGGTCCGAGCGGCTGCACGTGGGCATCGGGCTGCTCCCCGTGCCGCTGCGCAACCCGGCGCTGGCCGCGATGGAGATCGCCACCCTCGCCCGGATGTTCCCCGGTCGGCTGACCGTCACCGTGGGCCACGGCGTGCTCGACTGGATGCGCCAGGTCGGCGCCGGGGTGGACTCGCCGATGACCCTGCTGCGCGAGCACACCACCGCGGTCCGCGACCTGCTGCGCGGAGAGACGGTCACCGTCTCGGGCCGCTACGTCTCCCTCGACGCCGTGGCCCTGGACTGGCCGCCCGCCGAGCCGCCGCGGCTGCTGGTCGGCGCCCGCGGCCCCAAGACCATCGAGCTGGCCGCCGAGGTCGCCGACGGGGTGCTGCTCGACACCGTGACCGACCCCGACGTCGTACGCCGCGCGCGCGAGCTGGTCGGCGACGCGCAGGTCTACGCCTTCGCCCCGCTGGCCCCGGACTCGTCCGCCGAGCAGATCTCGGCGCGCGTCGGGGAGCTGGCCGGCGCCGGCGCCGACGCGGTCATCGTGCACGGGACCGACCAGGCGCCGGGAATGCCCGAGGACCTCTCCGTGTTCGAGTAGTTGCATCTTGCACTACTTTCCGAGGAGCCAGCCATGCAGTTCGGGATCTTCACCGTCGGCGACGTCACCACCGACCCGACCACGGGTCGCACGCCGAGCGAGTTCGAGCGGATCAAGGCCACGGTCGCGATCGCCAAGAAGGCCGAGGAGGTCGGGCTGGACGTGTTCGCCACCGGCGAGCACCACAACCCGCCGTTCATCGCCTCCAACCCCACCGCGACGCTGGCCTACATCGGTGCGCAGACCGAGCGGCTGCTGCTCAGCACCTCGACCACGCTGATCACGACCACCGACCCGGTGCTCATCGCCGAGGACTACGCCAAGGTCCAGCACCTCGTCGACGGCCGCCTCGACCTGATGATGGGCCGCGGCAACACCGGCCCGGTCTACCCGTGGTTCGGCAAGGACATCCGCGACGGCATCTCGCTGGCCGTCGAGAACTACGCCCTGCTGCACCGCCTCTGGCGCGAGGACGTCGTGGACTGGGAGGGCAAGCACCGCACGCCGCTCCAGGGCTACACCGCCACCCCGCGCCCGCTCGACGGCGTCCCGCCCTTCGTGTGGCACGGCTCGATCCGCTCGCCCGAGATCGCCGAGCAAGCCGCCTACTACGGCGACGGCTTCTTCGCCAACCACATCTTCTGGCCGCCGTCGCACACCGCGCGGATGGTCGACCTCTACCGCCGCCGCTTCGAGCACTACGGACACGGCACCGCCGACCAGGCCATCGTCGGCCTCGGCGGACAGGTCTTCATGCGCAAGAACAGCCAGGACGCCGTCCGCGAGTTCCGCCCCTACTTCGACAACGCTCCGGTCTACGGCCACGGCCCGTCGCTCGAGGACTTCACCAGCCAGACCCCGCTGACCGTCGGCTCACCGCAGGAGGTCATCGAGCGCACCCTCGGCTTCCGCGAGTACGCCGGCGACTACCAGCGCCAGCTGTTCCTCGTCGACCACGCCGGGCTGCCCCTCACGACCGTGCTCGAGCAGCTCGACCTGCTCGGCGAGGAGGTCGTGCCGGCGCTGCGCAAGGAGTTCGAGGCGCTGCGTCCCGCGCACGTGCCGTCCGACCCGCCCGTCCACCCGGCCGTCGGTGGCGCACCGGTCCACGAGGAGCAGGAGGTCGTGGCGTGACCCGCCTCGTCGTCGTCTCGGCGGGACTGAGCGTCCCGTCCTCCACCACCCTGCTGGCCGAGCGGCTCACCGCCGCCGTGGTCGCGCAGCTGCCCGATGCGGAGGTCACCCACGTCGAGCTGCGCGACCTCGCGCACCCGATCGCGGACAACCTGCTGACCGGGTTCCCGACCGGGGCGTTGGCCGACGCCGTCGAGGCCGTGGCGCGCGCCGACGCGGTCATCGCGGTGACGCCGGTGTTCAGCGCGTCCTACAGCGGGCTGTTCAAGTCCTTCCTCGACGTGCTCGACCCGGGCACGCTCGACGGCACGCCGGTGCTGATGGCGGCGACCGCGGGCACCGCCCGCCACTCGCTCGTCCTCGAGCACGCGCTGCGCCCGTTGTTCGCCTACCTGCGGGCCGTGCCGGTCCCGACCGGTGTGTTCGCGGCCAGCGAGGACTTCGCCTCGCCGGAGCTGAGCGTCCGCATCGACCGCGCCGCCGGCGAGCTGGCCGAAGCGGTGCTGCGCCGCCCGCGCCCCCACGCCGTCGAGGAGTTCACGCCGTTCGAGCGGCTCTTGGAGGGGCTGGGAGGCTGAGGATCATGTCTCCCCGCCTGACCACCGGTCTGCTCACGCTCGCCGCCGCCGCGGTGGGCACGCTCGGCACCAAGCCCGACAGCGCGTGGTACCGCGCGCTGCGCAAGCCCTCCTGGCAGCCGCCCGCGGTCGCCTTCCCGCTCGTCTGGACGCCCCTGTACGCCGCGATCGCGTGGAGCACCGGTCGCGCGGCCGCGGCCGAGGAGGAGCGCCGCGGGCGCTACCTCGCGCTCACCGGCGCGAACCTCGCCGTCAACGCCGGCTGGTGCTGGGCCTTCTTCACCGCCCGGTCGCCGCGCGGCGGGCTGGCCACCATCGCGGTGCTCGACGCGCTCAACCTGGCCCTGCTGCGCGAGACCGTCCGCCGCGACCCGGCGGCGGCCGCCGCGCTGGCGCCGTACGTCGCCTGGACCGGCTTCGCCACCGCCCTCAACGCCGCGCACGTCCGCCTGAACTGAGGACCCGGGCCCACCGGACCAGTCCAGTCCGGCGGGCCGAGCCGTTCCGCCGACGAAGCCACCCGATCGGGTGACCATGGAGTCTCGTCGCGACTGGGCGCGGCGCAGAGGGGGGCGGGGCGGATGACGGGCTCGGCGGGGCGTTCGCGCACGCGCAGCGCGGCCTTCGTGCTGGTCTCGGTGGCCTTCATCGTCACCGAGTTCGTGCTCCTCCAGGCCCTGTTCCACCTCGACGACGGCGCGGACGCCCGCGACCGCGCGCAGGCCCGTGCCGCGGTGGCGGTCGCGGTGTGGCGACCCGGCGCGGACGACGCCGCGGTGGCCGAGGCGGTCCGCGACCTCGCCGGCAGCGGGGTGGCCGACGCCGAGGCCCTGACCGCACGACTGGACACCTGGCGCGCCTCGGGCACGCCGGAGGACCTGCAGGGCCTGAGCGACGAGGTCGACGTCGCCGGGGACGCGGTGGCCGACGAGCAGAGCACGGTGGACCGCAAGGTGACCGGGATCTTCGTGGTCCTGCTGCTGGTGGTCTCGGTCGGGTGGTGGCTCTACTTCCGGCGCCTGGTCGCCAAGCACCGCGGCGTGGAGCGCGAGCTCACCGAGCGCAAGGCCGCCGACGCCGGCGAGCGGCGCCTGCACGCCCTGGTGCAGAGCAGCTCCGACGTGGTCGCCATCCTCGACCCGGACGCGCGCGCGTCGTACGTCAGCCCGGCCGCGGCCCACGTCCTCGGCCACGACGCCGACGACCTCCTCGGTGGCGGCCTGCTCGACCTGGTGGCCGCCGCGGACCGCCCACAGATCCTCCACGTGGTGAGCTCCGCGCGGCCCGGGCGGCAGCAGGAGCTCCAGCTGCGGATGGACCACGCCGACGGCCGCGCGCTGGTGGCGGAGGGCACGCTCACCGACCTGCGCGACGAGCCCACCGTCCAGGGCTGGGTGCTGACCGTGCGCGACGTGACCGAGCGGGCGCGCCTGCAGGAGGACCTGGCCCGGCAGGCCTTCCACGACTCGCTCACCGGCCTGGCCAACCGACAGCTGTTCACCGACCGGCTCGACCACGCGCTCAGCCGGCGCTCCGGTTCCCCGCGACCGCTGGCCGTGCTGTTCGTGGACCTCGACGACTTCAAGCACGTCAACGACAGCCTGGGCCACGCGACCGGCGACGAGCTGCTGGTCGCGGTGGCGGCCCGGATCGCCGCCGGGGTCCGGCCCGGCGACACCGCGGCCCGGCTCGGCGGCGACGAGTTCGCCGTGCTGCTCGAGGACACCGACCTCACCACCGCCTCGCAGCTCGCGCACCGGCTGCTCGTCGCGGTGGCCGAGCCGGTCACCCTCGACGGCCACACCCACACCGTGCGCGCCAGCGTCGGGCTGGCCGAGGCCGTGCCCGGCGAGGAGGACGGCGCCGCCACCATGCGCCACGCGGACGTGGCCATGTACGCCGCCAAGGAGCGGGGCAAGGGCGGGCTCGCGGTCTACGACTCGGCCGCGCACGAGCGCGCCCTCGAGACCCTGACGCTGCGTCGCGAGCTCGAGGCCGCCGTCGACGACGGCGCGCTGGCCCTGCACTACCAGCCGACCGTGGACCTCGCGACCGGCGCCGTCACCGGGTTCGAGGCGCTGGTCCGCTGGCCGCACCCGACCCGGGGGGTGGTCCCGCCCCTGGAGTTCATCCCGCTGGCCGAGCAGACCGGGCTGATCGTGCGCCTCGGCACCTGGGTGCTGCGCACGGCCGTGCGCGACGCCGCGTCGCTCCAGAGCTCCACGCACCGACCGTCGGTGGCCGTGAACGTCTCGGCGCGCCAGCTCGTGCACCCCGGCTTCGTCACGCTGGTGCGCAGCGCGCTGGCCGACTCCGGGCTGGCGCCGGACCGGCTGACCCTCGAGGTCACCGAGACCGCGCTGCTCTCCGACGTCGAGGCCGGCGTCACCGCGCTGACCACCCTGCGCCGCCAGGGCGTGCGGGTGGCCATCGACGACTTCGGCACCGGCTACAGCTCGCTGTCCCACCTCGCCCGACTGCCCGTGGACGTGCTCAAGGTCGACAAGTCCTTCGTCGACCGCCTCGAGCACGACCGCGACGACGCCCTGGTCAGCGCCATCCTGGCCATGTCCCGCGCGCTGCGCCTGACCAGCGTCGCCGAGGGCGTCGAGGACCCCGGTCAGGCCGACTGGCTGCGGGAGGCCGGGTGCGCCCTGGGCCAGGGCTACCTGTGGTCGCGCCCGGTCGAGCTCGAGACGGCGCGCGCGCTGCTGGCCGGCTCGCCCGGCGTACGCCTCGCGCCGGCGGGCTAGTCGCGCTCGCGCAGCCGGGCGTTGTCGCGCTCGAGCCGCGCCACCCGCGCCTCGAGCTGCAGCACCCGCGCGATGCCCGCGAGGTTGAGCCCCTCGGCCAGCAGCTCGCCGATGCGGACCAGCCGGTCCACGTCGGCCTCGCTGTAGCGCCGCGTCCCGCCGGGCGTGCGCTCGGGCTCGACCAGGCCCCGGCGCTCGTAGACGCGCAGGTTCTGGATCTCCATCGACGCCATCTCGGCGGCGACGGAGATCGCGAAGACACCCGTGGGACGGCCCGGCACGGGCTTGACAGTACCTGACCCGCGCGCTACAACAAATATGTATCTATCAATACAGATCGACGGGCCACCAGGCTCCCCGACCCGACCAGAACCAGGAGGACACCATGCTGCTCCGCACGACCGACCCGTTCCGCGACTTCGACCGCCTGACCCAGCAGCTGCTCGGCACCACGAGCCGTCCCGCGGTGATGCCGATGGACGCGTGGCGCGAGGGCGACCGCTTCGTCATCGAGTTCGACCTGCCCGGCGTCAGCAGGGAGACCATCGACCTCGACGTCGAGCGCAACGTGCTGACCGTCCGCGCCGAGCGCGTGAGCCGCAACGGCGACTGGGAGATGCTGGCCACCGAGCGCCCGCGCGGCGCCTTCAGCCGCCAGCTGGTCCTGGGCGACAACCTGGACCTCGAGCGCATCGAGGCGGCCTACGAGAACGGCGTGCTCCGGCTCGTCGTCCCCGTGGCGGAGAAGGCCAAGCCGCGCAAGATCTCGATCGGCGGCGCCGAGACCGTCGAGGGCCGGACCGAGGCCATCACGGCCTAGCCGCACCGCGCGAGGCGGGCGTCCTCCAGGGCGCCCGCCTCGTCGTGCGTCCGGAGGCGGTCAGGCCTTCTGACCGGCCAGCCGCAGCCAGGTGTCGACGACGGTGTCGGGGTTGAGGCTCATCGACTCGATGCCCTGCTCGAGCAGCCACTCGGCGAGGTCGGGGTGGTCCGAGGGACCCTGGCCGCAGATGCCGACGTACTTCCCCTGCTCCTTGCAGGCCTTGATCGCCCGCTCCAACAGCGCGAGCACGGCCGGGTTGCGCTCGTCGAAGCCGGCGGCCACGAGCGAGGAGTCGCGGTCGATGCCGAGGGTGAGCTGGGTGAGGTCGTTGGAGCCGATGGAGAAGCCGTCGAAGTGCTCGAGGAACCGCTCGGGGATCACGGCGTTGGACGGGACCTCGCACATCATCACGACCTTGAGGTCGTTCTGCCCGCGCTCCAGGCCGTGCTCGGCCAGCAGGTCGATGACACCCGAGGCCTCCTCCAGGGTGCGGACGAACGGGATCATCACCCACACGTTGGTGAGCCCCATGTCGTCGCGCACGTGGCGCAGCGCCTCGCACTCCATGGCGAAGCAGTCGGCGAAGTCGGGTGAGAGGTACCGCGACGCGCCGCGGTAGCCGATCATCGGGTTCTCCTCCTCCGGCTCGTACGCCGGACCGGCCAGCAGGTTGGCGTACTCGTTGGACTTGAAGTCGCTCATCCGCACGATGACGGGGTACGGCGCGAACGCGGCGGCCAGCATCGAGATGCCCTCGGCGACGCGCTGGACGAAGAACTCGCGCGGGCCGGGGTAGGCGGCGATCTGGTCCTCGATCTCGCGGCGCAGGTCGTCGTCGAGCGAGGACGGGTCGCGCTCGAGGTCGAGCAGCGCCTTGGGGTGGATGCCGATCTGGCGGTTGATGATGAACTCCAGCCGGGCCAGCCCGATGCCGCGGTGCGGCAGCGCGGCGAAGGCGAAGGCCTGGTCGGGCGTGCCGACGTTCATCATGATCTTGACCGGCAGGTCGGGCATCTCTGACAGCTCGGTCCGCTCGACGGCGAAGTCCAGGATGCCGTCGTAGACCAGCCCGGTGTCGCCCTCGGCGCAGGAGACGGTGACCTCGCGGCCGTCGGCCAGCTCCTTGGTCGCCGAGCCGGTGCCGACCACGGCGGGGATGCCGAGCTCGCGGGCGATGATCGCGGCGTGGCAGGTGCGGCCGCCGCGATTGGTGATGATGGCCGAGGCGCGCTTCATGATCGGCTCCCAGTCGGGGTCGGTCATGTCGGCGACGAGCACCTCGCCCGCCACGAACTCGTGCATCTGGTCCACGGTCTTGAGGATGCGGGCGGCACCGGCGCCGATCTTCTGGCCGATCGCGCGCCCCTCGACGAGGACCTCCGCGTCGGCGCGGGCGGCCTTCGGCATGGAGTACCGCTCGAGGGTGCCGGACGCGCGGGACTGCACCGTCTCGGGGCGGGCCTGGAGGATGAACAGCCCGCCGTCGACACCGTCCTTGCCCCACTCGATGTCCATGGGCCGGCCGTAGTGGTCCTCGATGGTCAGCGCGTGCCGCGCCAGCTCCTCGACCTCCTCGTCGGTGAGCGACAGCCGCTTGCGCTCGGCCGGGTCGACGTCGACGAACTCGGTGGTCTTCCCGACGGTCGCGTCGTCGGTGTAGACCATCTTGGTCGCCTTGTCCCCCACCCCGCGCTTGAGCACGGCGGGGCGACCCTCGCGCAGCGCGGGCTTGTAGACGTAGAACTCGTCGGGGTTGACCGCGCCCTGCACCACGCCCTCGCCGAGCCCGTAGGCCGCGGTCACGAAGACCGCGTCCTGGAAGCCCGACTCGGTGTCCATGGTGAACAGGACTCCGGAGGCCCCGACGTCGGAGCGGACCATCCGCTGCACACCGGCCGACAGCGCGACCTCGTCGTGCTCGAAGCCGTGGTGGACGCGGTAGGCGATGGCCCGGTCGTTGTAGAGCGAGGCGAAGACCTCGCGGATCGCGGTGAGCACCGCCTCGATGCCGCGGACGTTGAGGAAGGTCTCCTGCTGCCCGGCGAACGAGGCGTCGGGCAGGTCCTCGGCCGTCGCGCTGGAGCGGACCGCGAAGGACGGCTCCTCGCCGCTCTCCTCCACCAGCTGGTCGTAGGCGTCGCGGATGTCCTGCTCGAGGTCGTCCGGGAACTGCTGCTCGACCACCGCGGTGCGGATCTCGCGGCCGACCTCGGCCAGCCGCCGCACGTCGTCGGTGTCGAGGTCCTCGAGCAAGCCGCTGATCCGCTCGGCCAGCCCGCCCCTTCCATCGACATCAGTGCCGATGAAGGAGCGGTACGCCGCCGCCGTGGTGGCGAACCCGTCCGGGACCTGCACGCCGAGCTCGGACAGGTTGCTCACCATCTCGCCGAGGGAGGCGTTCTTGCCGCCCACCTCCTCGACGTCGCCCATGCCCAGGTCACGGAACCACCGCACGTTGTCGCTCACTTCTTCGCCTTCCGGTTCTTGGTCAGGGTCTGCACGATCAGGGTCGACATCTCCTCCACCGACCGGGTGGAGGAGTCGATGACCGGTATCCGGTGCGCGGCGTACAGCTCGCCGGCGCGGCGCAGCTCCCAGCGGCACTGCTCCTGGCTGGCGTACGACGAGCCGGGGCGCCGCTCGTTGCGGACCCGGCTGAGCCGCTCCACGGTGGTGGTGATGCCGACGCAGCGGTCGAGGTGGTCGCTCAGCAGGTCGGGCAGGTCCGCGCGGTCGAGGTCCTCGTCGACGAGCGGGTAGTTGGCCACGAACAGCCCGTGCTGCAGGGCGAGGTACATGCTGGTCGGCGTCTTGCCGCACCGCGACGGCGCGATGAGGACCACGTCGGCCTTGTCCAGGCCACGCACGCTCTGACCGTCGTCGTGCTCGATGGTGAACTCGACCGCGGCCATCCGGTTGTTGTAGTTGCGCACGTCGCCGACGCCGTGCAGCCGGGCGGCCTCGTGCAGGCCGCGGGTGCCGAGGACCTCCTCGACCCGGCTCATGTGGATGTCGAAGAAGTCGATGACCGGCGCCGTGGTCCGGGCCAGTGCCTGGCGGATCACGTCGTCGGCGGCGGTGGTGAAGACCAGCGGCGTGACCGGGCCGTCCATGGCCTCGTCCAGCAGCGCGACGACGCGCTCGGCCTCCTCGACGGTGGTGATGAACGGGAACAGGGTCCGCTCGAAGCGCAGGTCGGGGAACTGGATGAGCAGGGCGTTGCCCATGGTCTCCGCGCTGATCCCCGTGCTGTCGGAGAGGAAGAAGACGGGCACGACCGGCTCGTCGTCCGGCACCACCGTCGCGTCGGCCATCGCTGCTCCTCCTCCTGCTGACCCTAGTCGCCCGGCGCGACCAGGTCGGCGTACCAGCCGGCGACGGTGGCCGGGTCGTGGTCGAGCGCGGCGCCGGCCACGGTCACCTCGGTCATGGCCGTGCCCGGTGCGCGGGCGGCCCACCAGGGGTTGCAGGGCACGGTGCCGCGCTCGGCCATGAACGCCACCGTGCGCTCGGTCACGACGTCGGGGTCGGCCTCGGCGAAGAGCAGGAAGGTGGTGGTGTGCGGCGGCTCCGGCTGGACCCGCAAGCCGCGGGCGACCAGCTCGCCGGCCAGGGCCTGCGCCCAGGCGACCTCGTCACCGATCCGCGGCAGCTCGTCGCGCAGGCCGACGAGCGCGCCGACGGCGTACGGCGTGAGGCCGTAGAGCGTCCCGCCCATCCGCTGGCGCCACGTGCGCAGCTCGCGGGCGAGCTCCTCGTCGCAGGCGACGGCCGCGCCCGCCATGCCGCGCAGGCCCTTGTAGAACGAGACGTAGACGCTGTCGAAGAGGGCCGTGATCTCGCGCAGCGCGCGGTCCCAGAACGGCTGGGCCTCCCACAGCCGGGCGCCGTCGACGTGGAAGGGCACCCCGAGACCGCGGGCGGCCTCGGAGAAGTCGACGAGCTCGTCCCACTCCGGCAGCAGGCAGCCGGCCTCGCGCAGCGGCAGCTCGAGCTGGACCGCGCCGAGCCGGTCCGCGGCCGGCAGCGCGAGCAGGTCGGGGGCGGTCGCGGTGGCCCAGCCGGTGGTCAGGGTCTCGAAGCGGAACCCCTGGAGCAGCCGCGGCCCGTCGCTCTCGTGGCGCAGCTGGTGGGCCAGGTCGGGGATCGCCACCCGGTCCGAGCCGCGCCGCTCGCACCACGCGCGCAGCGTCGCCTGCTGGGCCATGGTCCCGCTGACGAAGAAGACCGCCGCGGGCCGGCCGAGCAGCTCGGCCACCTCGGCCTCGACGCGCGCGACCGCGCCGCCGTCGCCGTAGCGGTCCCACTGGTCGATCCCGAGCTCGTCGGCCGCGTCGGCCAGCGTCCGGAGCGTCTCGGCCGGGCCGCGACGGCGGTGGCCCAGGACGGTGTCGTCACAGGCCCGGGCCGCCGCCACGAACCGCTCGGCGAGGTCGGACACCTCAGTTGAGGATGCGCATGTTCCCGGGGACGCCGCCGCCGCGGTGGACCTCCTCGACCAGCTCCTGCAGGGCCGTGAGGGCGACGTTCTGGCTCAGCGGGCCGTACGACGTGCGCGCCACGCCGTGCTCCTGCTGCCAGTCGCGCGGCGGGAGGCCGGGGATGCCGATGGTCGTGAGCCGCTGCGGTCCGAACGCGGCGACGAGCTCGTCGATCATCTCCTCGGTCAGGATGGCCGGCACGAACACGACGGGTGCCCCGGCGTCGAGGAAGGCCTTGCCGCGCTCGATCGCCGCCTTGAGGTTGTCCTGCGGGTCGTTGTCGCGGCCCAGGTGGAAGGCGTCGGTGCGGGCGTTGAGGACGAAGTCGACACCCTCCTGCTCGGCCACCCGCATGATGTCCTCGACCTGCTGGGCCGCCTCGGCCAGCGGCTTCATCTGGTCCTCGATGTTGGCCCCGACCACGCCGAGCCCGATCGCGCGGCGCACGGTCTCCGGGGCGTCGCCGTACCCGCCCTCGAGGTCGGCGGTCACCGGCAGGTCGGTCGCGCCGACGATGCGCGCGATCTGCTCCAGGTGCAGGTCGAGGGGGATGTTCTCGCCGTCCTCGTAGCCGAAGGACGCCGCGATCGAGTGGCTGGCCGTGGCCAGCGCCCGGGTGCCCTCGACCTGGGCCACGGTCTTCGCGGAGATCACGTCCCACACGTTGACGACGGTGAGCAGCGTGGGGTCCTGGTGGAGGCGGAGGAGCTCGCTCCCCTTGGCCCGGGTGGTCTCGTCGGCAGTCATGACCTCACTGTGCCCGATCGTGGCGCCCGGCAGCGACGGCTGCCATCCTGTGGCCGTGACCACCACGGACACCCGGCTCGCCGCCGGGGTCGCGGCCGCGTGCCTGCTGGGGCTCGTGGCCTTCGTGCTGCCGCTCGGCGCCGGCTGGGACCACCTGCCGTCGGTGTGGCTGGTCGCCGCCGACGCCGTCGTGCTCCTCGGGCCGGTCGCGGCCGGGCTCGCCGGCTGCGCGAGCCTCGGCGCCCTCCGGCGCCCGGAGACGGTCCGGCCGGCCGCGGTCACGCTGACGCTGGTGGCGGCGTACGCCGTGGGGCTGGGCGCCGTCTGGGCGACCGGCGGCCTGGCCTGGTTCGCCGACTGAGGCTCAGTGCCCGACGGTGAAGCGCTGGTTGGGGTGCGCGACCCGCTCGATCTCGTCGACGAAGGCCGTCGCGAAGTCGGCCCCGGAGATCTCCGAGCTCCCGTCCTCCTGGGTCACCAGGACATCGCCGCCGGTGCGGTACTCCCCTGTCGCCTCGCCGGGCGCGTAGGAGCCGAACAGTGCGGCCGGGCTGACGTAGAACCACTGGAGCTCGGCCGGCGCGGCGCGCAGCTCGGCCAGCACGTCGGCGTGCGAGAGGGCCTCCGGCTTCCACTCCTCGTGGAAGTCCGGGGTGTCGACCAGGCGCGGGCCGCCCTCGGCGACGTACGACGAGCCGGCGCCGCCGACGAAGGACAGCCGGGTGCCCTGGGCGACGGCGGCGTCGATGAGGCCCGGGGTCAGCGCGGACAGGGGCCGCCCGTCCACGTCGGCTCCGTGCACGGCGACGACGAGCTGGTCGGCGCGGGCGGCCTCGGCCAGCACGTCGGGGTCGGCCAGGGAGCCGGTGCGGTAGGTCACGCCGTCGAGCGGCTCGGTGGGCTCGTGGCGCGACCACGAGGTCACCTCGTGGCCGCGGGACACGGCCTCCCGGGCGATGTGGCCGCCGGCGTACCCGGTGCCTCCGACGATGCTGATGCGAGTCATGTCTGGTTGAAGACTCAACCGTTGCCGTTCATTCCCACTGGCGGCGCATCACGGTCGAGGCCGCGAACGGGTCGGTGCCCTGCTGGGCGGCCAGGACCCCCTGCCCCTCGGGCGAGCCGGTGTAGACGGGGTCGCCACCGCCGACCCAGTGGTCCCAGGCCCGGGCGTACGCGGCGGCGCGCTCGGCGTTGACGCCGAGCACGGTGGGCACGGCGTGCCAGACCACGCCGTCGGGCCGCACCCGCCCGAGCCCGGCCCGGAGCTCGCGCCACCAGGTGCGGGGCCGGGGCGAGCGGACCCAGCGCGGCAGCAGGTAGCGCGGCAGCAGGATCGGCGAGACCGCCTCGTCCAGCGCGGTGGCGAAGGTCTGGGCCTCGGTCTGGTCGGCGTGCAGGACGCAGCGGTACTCGCCGTCCCGGTCCAGCACCACCTCGACCGCGTCGGCGCCCCGGCGGACCAGGCCGGCCGCGAGCAGCCCGTCGGCCACCGCGGAGGCGATCCGGATGACCGACGGCGCCTCCTCGGCGGCGTGCAGGAGCTCGGCGCCGTGGCGCAGCTGGCTGCGCACCCGCAGCGCGGCGGCGCCGACGCCGACCAGCGCGCCGGCGGCCAGGACCAGCGGCGCGCCGGCCACGGCCGCCACGAGCACCGCGAGCACGCCGGCGCCGGCCAGCAGCGAGGTCGCGCGGTCGGCGGTGCGGTGCCGGCGCAGGCCGCGCAGCTCGGCGGCGTCCGGTCGCAGCACGACGTCCGCCGGACCCTGGCCGAGCCCGAAGCCACCGGTGCTGGTGCCGCGGGCCTTGATCCGGATGCCGTAGACCGCGGTGTCGGCGTACGGCTCCCCCACCCGCCACTGCGTGCGGACGGTGTCGCGCTGCTCGGCGCGGATCACGGCGCGGGCGTTGGCGGCGCCGAACTCGGCCACCGGCGGCGGGACGTACGGCGAGAAGGCGGGGTCGAGGTGTGCGACCCCGTCCACGATCTGGCCGTCGGGGTCCAGGCCGAAGTAGCCGGCGTGCTTGCGCACCAGCCGGTCCCAGTCGTTGCCGCCCTTCGGGTGTCGGTCCGAGACGCACACCAGGGACCAGTTGACCGCGACCTTGTCCGGCCACAGGGGGTCGGTGCGGAGCGCCCGACCGCGGGTCTGCACGACCGAGGTGATCGTGGTGACGGCGGTGAGGTCGGCCAGGCCGGTGATCCGCTTCGCGTCCCAGCCCTCGCCGAGCAGCGCGCGGGTGCCGACGAGGACCTGGGCGTGGCCGTCCTGGAAGTACGCCGTCACGTGGCCCACCCACGTGCGCGCCTCCCACGGCCCGGTGACCTGGGCCAGGGCGCCGTCGAGCGGCTGCACGCCCAGCCTGCTCGCCAGTTCCCGGTCCGGGAGCCACGCCAGGAACGCCGTCAGCGTCGCGGCCGCGCCCGCCACGGTCTTGCCGGTGACCAGCAGCGGGCGGAGGCCGGCGGTCTCCGGCGCCGCCACCAGCGCGGCCAGCACGGCGTGGGCCGAGCCGGCCTGCTGGTCCAGCACCCCCGTGAGGTCGGCCGGCAGCGTCGCGCCGGCGCGCTCGTGGTCGGTGAGGACCAGCATCCGCAGGCGCTCGCCGAGCGCGAGGTGCTCGTGCACGCAGAGCTCGACCACGGCCTGCGTCTTGGACTCGCTGCGGGCCAGCACCCGGTCGACCGGGCTGCGGCCGCGACGGATCCCGCGCCGGGTCCACTGGTAGCCGACCGACGGCAGCGCCCGGCGTACCGCCTCGACGACCTGCTCGTCCTCGGGCAGGCCGGTCCTGGTGAGCCGGCCGGTGAGCCAGTCGTCGACCAGCAGCACCCAGTCGTCGGCGGTCGGCGCCGAGCGGTGCTCCTCCTGCAGGCGCGCGCCGGACGGCAGCCCGATGAGCCCCGCGTGGTGCAGCCGCAGCACAGCCCGGCACAGGTCGGGCTGCTCGCGGACCAGGGTCAGCCACGGCGAGCGGCCGGCCACGAAGCGCGCGTCGAGCCACGGCAGGAAGGCCATCGAACCGAAGGTCGGGTCGGTCAGCTGGGTGACGAGCTCCTGGAACCGCTCGGCCTCCTCGGCCAGCCACTGGTCCTCGCTGGCCGTGGGCGTCGTCAGCCAGGCCAGCTCCACGAACGGCGCCAGGTCGCCGGCCTTGACCACAGCCGGGATCGAGACGCGGTAGAGCGGCGTGCCGAACAGCTCGTCGACCAGCTGCGCCTGATCGGCCGTGAGCGCCTCGGGCGGCGTCGCGGTGAGGCCGAGGACGAGGGCGTCGGGCAGCTGGTCCAGCAGCTCGCCGATGAGCCGGCCCCACACCTCGAGCAGGTGGTGGCACTCGTCGAGCACCAGCAGCAGCGGCCCGGCCGCCCGCAGCTCCTCGACGAACGCCCGCCCGTTCGGGTGCAGCCGGTCCAGCAGTCCCCGCTCCCCCGCCGACCCCGCCTCCCGCTTGTAACGCTCAGTTACAGGATCTTCCGACCCGTTCGAACGGGTCGGAAGATCCTGTAACTGAGCGTTACAAGCGACCGGCGGCGGCTCCGGGACCGTGGGGGCGGCGGGTACGCCGTCGTCGTCGACCTCGTCGTCGGCGTCGAAGACGGCCAGCGCCTGGTAGGTCAGGGCGGTGAGCTGGTGCTCGAGGCTGCGGTCGGTGCCCACGTCGAGGCCGAGGGCGGCGGCCTGGGCGGCCCACTGGCCCTGGATGGCGGTGTTGGGGCCGAGCACGACGGCGCGACCGGCGGCGCCGGCGGCGATCCGGTCGCGGACGGTGAGCAGGCCGACGAGGGTCTTGCCGGCCCCGGGCGGGAGGGCGACCCAGGCGCGGCGGCTCCCGGCGGTCCAGGCGGCGTCGAGCGCGGCGAGCGCCTCGCGCTGGTGCACCCGCAGGGTCATCCCCTCGGGCAGCGGCGTCATCCCCAGAACACCCGGTCGACGACCTCGCTCGAGACCCGCATGGTCCGCAGGTGGTCGTTGACCATCCGGTCGGTGGCGCCGGCGGGGTAGCCGAGCACGTTGGCCACGGCGGCGCGCTCGCGGATGTCGTGCGGCAGGGTGTCGCTGCCCTTGCCGCGCACGAGGGTGACGGCGTTGCGGATCCGGCTGACCCAGCGCCAGCCGTGCGCGAGCGCCTCGGCGTCCGCGGCCCCGATCAGCCCGGCCCCGCGGGCGGCGGCCAGGGCGTCGAGGGTCCGGGGGGTGCGCAGACCCGCGACGCTGCCGGCGTGCTGCATCTGCAGCAGCTGGACGGTCCACTCGATGTCGGCGAGCCCGCCGCGGCCGAGCTTGAGGTGGCTGGCCGGGTCGGCGCCGCGCGGCAGCCGCTCCTTGTCCACGCGCGCCTTGATCCGGCGCACCTCGACCGCGTCGTCCTCGCTCAGTCCGGCCGCCGGGTAGCGCAGCGGGTCGATGAGGGCCACGAACCGCTCGCGCAGCCCCTCGTCGCCCACGACGGCGTCGGCGCGGAGCAGGGCCTGCGCCTCCCAGACGTGCGACCACTTCGCGTAGTACGCCGCGTGCGAGTCCAGGCTGCGCGACAGCGGGCCCTGCTTGCCCTCGGGGCGCAGGTCGGCGTCCACCACCAGCGCCGGGTCGCCACCGGGGAGGGCCAGCAGCCGGCGCACCTCGTTGGCCACCGCGACGGCGTACGACGAGGTGGCGTGCTGGTCGGCGCCCTCGACCGGCTCGTGCACGAAGAGCACGTCGGCGTCGCTGCCGTAGGACAGCTCGAAGCCGCCGTAGCGGCCCATGGCGATGACGGCGATGCGCGCGGGGGCGGGGTCCAGGCCCTTGGCCTGCGCGACCGAGGCGGTCACGACCCGCAAGGTGGCCTCGAGGGTGGCGTCGGTCAGCCGGGACAGCGCGGCGCCGACGTCGGCCACGTCGGTGAGGCCGAGCGCGTCGCCGGCGGCCACGCGGAGCAGCTCGCGGCGGCGCACGGCCCGGATCGCGCGGACGGCGTCCTCGGCCCCCGTGCGCCGACCGGCCGCGGCGAGCATCTCCTCCACCACCTGCTCGGAGGAGAGCGGGGTGAGGTCCTCCCCCAGCATCCGCACGCCGGCCGGCTCCTGCTCGAGCAGCGCGGAGACGTAGCGCGAGGTGGCCAGCAGCTTGGCCAGCCGCTCGGCGACCTGGCCCTCGTCGCGCAGGGTCTTGAGGTACCACGGCGTGCGGCCCAGCGACTCGCTCAGCCGCCGGAAGCCGAACAGCCCGGCGTCCGGGTCGGGCGCCTCGGCGAACCAGTCGAGCATGACCGGCAGCAGCTGGCGCTGGATGTTCGCGGTCCGGGTCACCCCGGACGTGAGCGCCTCGAGGTGGCGCAGCGCCGCCCTGGGGTCGGCGAAGCCGAGCGCGGCGAGCCGGGCCGTGGCCGCCTCGGGGGTCAGCCGGGCCTCGTCGGACTCCAGGCGCGCGACCGAGGTGAGCAGCGGTCGGTAGAAGAGCTTCTCGTGCAGCCGGCGGACCTCGCGGCGGTGGTGCTGCCACTCCTTGTCCAAGGTGGCCACCGGCTCCTTGGTGTAGCCCATGCTGCGGCCCAGGCGGCGCAGCGACCGCTCGTCCTCGGGCACGACGTGGGTGCGGCGCAGCTGGAAGAGCTGGATGCGGTGCTCGAGGGTGCGCAGGAAGGCGTAGGCCTCGTGCAGGGCCTCGCCGTCCTCGCGGCCGACGTACCCGCCCGTGGTCAGGCGGGCCAGCGCGCTGAGCGTGGTCGAGGGCCGGATCGACTCGTCGGTGCGGCCGTGGACCAGCTGGAGCAGCTGGACCGCGAATTCCACGTCGCGCAGCCCGCCCGAGCCCAGCTTGAGCTGGCGCTCGGCCTGCGAGGCCGGGATGTGCGCGATGACCCGGCGGCGCATGGCCTGGGTGTCCTCGACGAACCCGTCGCGCTCGACCGCGCTCCAGATCATCGGCTGGACCATGGCGACGTACGCCGCCCCGAGCGCGAGGTCGCCGGCCACCGCGCGGGCCTTGAGCAGGGCCTGGAACTCCCAGGTGCTGGCCCAGCGCTCGTAGTAGCCCTGGTGGCTGGCCAGGGTCCGGGTCAGCGGGCCGGCCTTGCCCTCGGGGCGCAGGGCCGCGTCGACCGGCCAGATCGTGCCCTCGCCGGTGTGCTCGGAGCAGACGCGCATCAGGTGGCCGGCCAGCTGGGTGGCCACCTTGAGCGCGCGGTCCGGATCGGCGCCCTCGGCCGGCTCGTGCACGAAGATCACGTCGACGTCGGAGACGTAGTTGAGCTCGTGGCCGCCGCACTTGCCCATGGCGATGACCGCGAGCCGGGCCTGCGCGGCGTCGGCGCCGACCCGCTGGCGGGCCACCGCGAGCGCGGCGTCGAGGGTGCCGGCGGCCAGGTCCGACAGCTCGGCGGCGGCGTCGTCGACGCCGAGGTGATGGGTGAGGTCGCGGGCGGCGAGGCGGAGCAGGACGCGGCGGTACTCCACGCGCAGCGCGTCCACCGCCTCGGCGTCCGGTCTGCTCGCGGTGGGCTGCGCGTCGCGGGGGTCAGCGCCCACGACGCGCAGGAGCTCCTCGCGCACGGCGTACGCCGGGGGTCGGGTCGAGCCCAGCGTGGGGTCGGTGAGCTCGCGCCAGTGCTCGGGGTGGCGGCACAGGTGGTCGGCCAGCGCCTCGCTGGCGCCCAGGACCGAGAGCAGCCGCATGGCGGTGCCCTCGTCGTCGACCAGGGCGGTGAGCAGCGCGCGGCCCTCGTCGGTCCCGGCCTGCTCGAGGAGCCGGGTCAGCGAGGTCAGCGCGAGGTCGGGGTCGGCGGCCTGGGCGATGAGCGCGACCAGCGGGTCGGCCGCCGTGCCCAGCAGGGCGAGGTCGGCCAGCGCGCGCTCGGGGTCGTCGAAGCCGAGCCGGGTCAGCTGGCCCTGGGTGGTCGCGGGCCGGCTGCCGGTGGGGCTCCCGGCCGGGCTCACGGTCGGGCTCACGGCGGGCCCAGCGCGAGGTCGGCGAAGCCGGCCGCCAGGGGCGCCCAGGCGTGGTCGAGCTCCTCGCGCGCCGCCGCGATGTCGGCCAGCAGCCGGTCGGCGTCCAGGCCGCGGTCGGCCAGCTCGCCGCGCTCGGTGTCGGTGACCCACGTGGCCACCACGGTCTCGTCCACCTCCGGGTGGAGCTGGACGCCCCACGCGCGCTCGCCGAACCGCACGACCTGCGGCTCGTCGTCCGGGGTCTGGGCCAGCACCTCGGCGCCGGGCGGGAGCTCGACGAGGAGGTCGTAGTTCCAGTGCACGCCGCGCCGGGGCGTGACCAGGGCGCCGAAGAGCGGGTCGTCGCTGGCCGCGGCGGTCCAGCCGACGGGGATCAGACCGTTCTGCTGCCCGCGCGGGTTGGGGGCGACGGTGCCGCCCAGGGCGCTGCCCACGAGCTGGTGGCCCAGGCAGATGCCGAGGGTCGGCACGCCCTCGGCCACGGCGTCGCGGATGAGCTCCTTGACCGGTCCGATCCAGTCGAGGAGGTCGTCGTCGTTGGCGCTCATCGCGCCGCCGAGGACCAGCAGCCCGGCGTACCCGTCGAGCGTGGGCAGCGGGTCGCCGGCGTAGGGGTGGACGACCTCGAGGCCCGCGCCCGCCTCCTCCAGCCAGCGGCCGAACAGGTGCGGCGGGTCCTCCAGCTCGGGCTGGACCACGAGGATCCTCACGGGAGGGCCTCCGGCTCGTCGGCGATGAGGGCGAGGAACAGCAGGCCCAGGCCCAGCAGCGGCAGCAGGAAGGCCAGCCAGGTGCCGGCCAGCCCCACCCCGGACAGCACGCACACGACCGCGGTGACGACGGTCGCGATCTTGGCGGGCCGGCCCCGGTCGGGCAGCAGCCGCAGGGCCGCGCCGGTCGCGCCGAGCAGCAGCCCGGCCACCACCACCGCGACCGCCCCCGCCGACCGGTTGTCGCCGCGGGCCAGGATGAACGCCGCGAGCACGGCGATCACCACGGCCAGCGCGGCCACGATGAGCAGGACCAGCCGCAGCCGGCGGACCCGGTCCAGGCTGTAGACCGGCGTCACAGGACGGGCAGCATCATGTCCCGCTCGAAGGCGGAGACCTGGCCGCGGTAGTCGTCCCACTCCGCCCGCTTGTTGCGCAGGAAGAAGTCGAAGACGTGCTCGCCCAGCGTCTCGGCCAGCAGCTCGGAGCGCTCGGCGATGACGATGGCCTCGTTGAGGTTCTTGGGCAGCGGCTCGATCCCGAGGCTGGTGCGCTCACGCTCGGTCAGCGTCCACACGTCGTCCTCGGCCTCGCGCGGCAGCTCCAGGCCCTGCTTGATGCCGTCCATCCCGGCCGCCAGCACCACGGCGTACGCGAGGTAGGGGTTGCACGCCGCGTCGATGGTGCGGATCTCGATGCGCGTGGACTGACCCTTGTTGGGCTTGTACATCGGCACCCGGACCATGGCCGAGCGGTTGTTGTGGCCCCAGCAGACGTACGACGGCGCCTCGCCGCCGAACATCATCCGCTTGTAGCTGTTGACCCACTGGTTGGTGACGACGCTGATCTCCTGCGAGTGCGCCAGCACCCCGGCGATGAACTGCCGGCCGGTCCGCGACAGCTGGTACTCCGCGCCCGCCTCGTAGAAGGCGTTCTGGTCGCCCTCGAACAGCGACACGTGGGTGTGCATCCCCGAGCCCGGGTGGGTGGTGAACGGCTTGGGCATGAACGTCGCCCAGATGCCCTGGCTCAGCGCCACCTCCCGGATCACCGTGCGGAAGGTCATGATGTTGTCGGCGGTGCTCAGCGCGTCGGCGTAGCGGAGGTCGATCTCCTGCTGACCCGGGCCGCCCTCGTGGTGGCTGAACTCCACCGAGATGCCCATCGACTCCAGCATCGTGATGGCCTCGCGCCGGAAGTCTGCGCCCTTGGACTGCGCCGTGTGGTCGAAGTAGCCCGAGCGGTCCACCGGCACCGGGTCCACCCCCTGCACCGGGGTGTCGCGGAAGAGGTAGAACTCGATCTCGGGGTGCGTGTAGAAGGTGAAGCCCTGCTCGGCCGCGGTCGCCAGCGTCCGCTTGAGCACGAACCGCGGATCGGCGTACGACGGCGAGCCGTCCGGCATCACGATGTCGCAGAACATCCGCGCCGTGCTCGGGCCCTCGCCGCGCCACGGCAGGATCTGGAACGTCGACGGGTCCGGCTTGGCCAGCATGTCGGACTCGTAGACCCGCGCGAACCCCTCGATGGCCGAGCCGTCGAACCCGATCCCCTCCGCGAACGCCCCCTCCAGCTCCGCGGGCGCGACCGCCACGGACTTCAGGAACCCCAGCACGTCGGTGAACCACAGCCGCACGAAGCGGACATCGCGCTCCTCGAGTGCGCGCAGCACGAAGTCCTCTTGCTTGCCCATGCCCGCAGCCTAGAGGGGTGCGCGCTGGGCGACGTGACCCCGGCCGCCGCGCGACACTGGCCGGGTGGGCGTGCGGAACTACCTGGTCGAGGGCGTGTCCGGCACCGGGAAGACCGCGGTGGCCGACGAGCTGACGCGGCTGGGTCTGCACGTGGTGCACGGCGACCGGACGCTGGCCTACCAGGGCGACCCGGTGACCGGTGCGCCGACGGACACCGCGGACCACGAGCACCACCTGTGGGACGTGGAACGGGTGCGGGCGCTGGTGGCGGACAGGAGCGTGCCGGTGACGTTCTGCTGCGGCGGCTCGCGGAACGTCTCCCGGTTCGTCGCGCTGTTCGACGAGGTGTTCGTGCTGCAGGTCGACCGCGAGACGCTGGCGCGCCGCCTCGACGCCCGGCCGCCCGGTGAGTGGGGCTCGGCCCCGGCCGAGCGGGAGCTGGTGCTGCGGCTGCACACGAGCGGCGAGGACGTGCCGGCGGGCGTGGCCGTCGACGCCACCCGGCCGTTGGCCGAGGTGGTCGACGAGCTCCTGCGCCGGGCGGGCCTAGGAGGGTGAGACGGCCAGCCCGCGGGTGAGGACCGGCACCACCACCGCGGCGGCCAGCAGGTGCAGCCCGACGAGAGTGACGGTGGTGGCGGCGTCGCCGCCGGCGAGGAGTGGCGGCACCAGCGAGACCGCGGTCAGCACCGCCGTCACCACCAGGAAGACCCGCGCCGGCCGGGCGGACCAGGCCCGGAGCGCCAGGGCGAGGCCCACCCCGACCAGCGAGAGGACGACGGTCATCGTGCCGACGCCGGCCAGGGGGATCCGCTCCTCGCCGTCGGGGACGGCGAGGTCGGCGCCGAGGGCGCCGGCGAGGGCGGCGACGAGCGTGGTGACGACGGCGGCGGCCACGGCGGCGAGGACGCCGAGACCGAGCAGGCGCAGCCCGCTCACGACGCGCCCAGCCGCTCGGGCAGCCCGACACCGGCGAACCGGTCGGCGTGGAAGATCGTGACCTCGGTGACCAGGCCGCCCTCGACACGCAGGACGTCGAGGGTGAGCGGCAGGTACGCCTCCTCGGCCTCGGACCACAGGTAGCAGCCGAAGGCGGGCTGCCGGTTCACCGCGGTGGGGACGACGCGCAGGCCGGCCAGCTCGGTGAAGCCGTCCGCCACCCAGTCGCGCAGGACCTCGTCCCGGCCGACGTGCAGCCCGGGCGTCGGCGGCATCGAGCAGCGCACGTCCTCGCGCAGCAGGCCGGCGAGGGCGGCGGTGTCGGTGGCGAGGGTCGCGTCGACGAAGCGACGCACGACCTCCAGGGTGGCGGGGTCGTCGGGCGGCGCGGCGGCCCAGTCCTCGCGGTCGGCCGGCAGGTGGGCGCGCAGGCCGGCCCGGGCCCGCTGGAGCGCGCTGTTGACCGAGTTCACCGAGTCGCCGAGCAGCCCGGCCACGTCCGCGGCCGGCCAGCCCAGCACGTCGCGCAGGATCAGGACCGCGCGCGGACGCGGGGCCAGGTGCTGGACCGCGACCACGTAGGCCAGCTCGACGGTCTCGCGGGCCAGCGCGCGCCGCTCGGGGTCGTCGGCGCCGGCGGCGGGCAGCTCGTCGAGCAGGCGGTCGGGGTAGGGCTGCAGCCACGGCACCTCGCCACCGGTGGCCGGCCGGGGCCGGCGCTGGGCCAGCCGGTCCAGGCAGGCGTTGGTGGCGATGCGGTAGAGCCAGGCGCGCACGCTGGCCCGCCCGGCGTACGTCTCGCGGCGCCGCCAGGCGCGCAGGAACGTCTCCTGCACGGTGTCCTCGGCGTCCTCGAACGAGCCGAGCATCCGGTAGCAGTGCACGTGCAGCTCCCGCCGGTGCCGTTCGGTCAGCCCGGCGAACGCCGGCTCGTCGGTCTCCTGCGCCATCTCCACCACGTCCGTCTCCGTCCTTCGAGGGTGTCGTGGGGTGTGACGGTCGGGAGCCGGAGAACTCATCACCCGCCGGTGCGACCCACGTCACGTCCCGACGGCGTACCCCGCTCGAGGGGGGGATCGTTGAAGAGTGGACGATCGGGCCCGGGAGGCGACCGGGGGGAGTGTCCCTGGTCCGGTCGTCGGGCCACCGTCCTGGTCCGGGTCCGGGACGGTGGTCTCGTCGCGGTCGCGACGAGCCCGCCACCAGCGCTCCGCGGTCCGCCCCAGCGTCAGGGCCGTGACCGCCGTGGCCCAGCCCGCGACGACGTCGACGACGTAGTGCTCGCCTGTGTAGACCAGCGTGGCCGCCATGAGCAGCGCGTAGGCCATCAGCACGGCGCGCCACCGCGGCCGCACCGACGGCCAGGCGAACAGTGCGACGAGCAGCGCGCTGCCGGCGTGCAGCGACGGCATCGCCGCCACGGGGTTGCTCACCGCCTGGGCCAGGTCGAGCAGCCGGGTGACGGGGTGCAGGTGGAGGTAGTCCCAGCCGAACGCCGAGCTGCGCTGCGCCACCCGGACCCCGTCGTCGCGGGTCAGCCAGGGCGGCGTGGCCGGGTAGACCACGTAGCCGGTGATGCCGACGACGGTGAAGGCCACGACGGTGGCCAGCCATCGCGCGAACCGCTCGCGCAGCGCGAACCACGCCACCGCGGTCAGGACCGGGATGGTGACGAAGTGGGTGACGTAGACCAGCGCCGCCAGTGCGTCGTACCAGTGCGGTGTGCTGCCCAGCAGCCGGTCCTGCAGCCACGCCGACGGGTGCTCGCCGAACAGCAGGCGGTCGACGGTGGCCGGACCCTGCGTGTGCAGGCGGAACCCGAGCCGGTTGACCTGCTCGGCCGGGTCGTCGGGGTCCAGTGGCGCACTGATCCAGCCCGCGACGGCGTAGGCGATGAGGATGAGGCTGAGCGGCGACCAGGCGATGAGCAGCTGGGCCACCGGGCCGTGGCGGGACCGGCGCCGGGGGGCGCTCGGGTCGTCGCGCCGGGACGCCGGTCGAGTGCCGGACGGCGCGACCGTCCGCTCCTCGTGCGAGCGCACGGCTACGAGACCGGACCGGGGCGGGCCCTGCGGCGGGCGAGGACCGACAGCAGGCGCAGCCGGTTGTAGCGCTGGATGGCGACGAACGGCAGGTTGACCAGCACGCCGTAGGCCACCAGGACCCCGGCCGCGAGCGGCGGGTTCCACAGCACGAAGAGCGGGCCGCAGCACAGCGCCCACCAGTGCGCGAGCTCGGCGCGGCGCGTCTCGCGGACGAACAGCTCGAGCCCGGCCTCGTCCCGGGCGGGCAGCGCGCGCTTGCTCACCCCGCCGGCGAAGAGCGCGCCGGCCTCGGGGACGCGGTCCTTCCAGCGCTGGATGCGCAGGCGGCGGCGGTACCACCGGCCGCCGTCCTCGAAGCGGCGCGGCCGCAGCAGCCAGCCGTCGCGGGACAGCCGCTCGTCGGAGAGCCGGTGCGCGGCGTACCCGGTGACGCTGTGGAAGACACCCCACGCCACCACGTCGACGACGAGGGTGAGGGCCTGGGGCATGACGAGCTTCAGCACGCGGCGTCCTCCGTCCCGGCCTCGGGCGTCCGGGTGGCGACGGCCCGGCCGCGCCAGCGCACCGAGCCGCGCAGGGTGAGCAGGGCCGAGCGCAGGAAGACCAGGTCGAAGGCGAGCAGGGTCAGCGGGAACAGCGCCCACGTCCACCACGCGAAGGCGCCGAGCCGGCGCAGCAGCGCGCGCAGAGACAGGGCCACACCGAGCCACCCCAGGACCCACAGGGCCGCCGCCACCCAGGCGTGCGCCCCCGCGTCGCCGCGGGCCGCGTGCACCACGAACAGCACCGCGCCGACGGCGACCGCGTGGTGGGCGGCCACCCAGAGGGTCGCGGCCACCGAGGCGCCCGGCGCGGCCGCGCTCGCGCCGGAGGCGACGTTCTTGCTCCAGCCCTCGACGAGCTGGCCGAGGCCGGAGGGGTACATCCGCATGGCCAGCGCGTCGCCGCCGGCCAGGCAGCGGACCGGGAGTCCGGCCCGGTCGTAGGCCCGGGCCAGGGCCACGTCGTCGAGGACGTCGGCCCGCGCGGCGGCGTGCTGGCCGGCCCGGTCGTAGTCCGCGCGGGTGGTGAGCAGGCAGGGCCCGAAGGCCATCGGGCGGCGCTCGGGGTGGGCGCCGAAGGCGCCACTGGCCAGGAAGGAGACGGCGTTGGGGTACGCCGAGAGCTGCTCGTAGCCGGGACCGACCGCGTGGAAGGGCTGCACCGAGAGCAGCCCGCGCCCGTGCCCGGCCAGCAGCCCGCCCAGCGCGCCCGGCGCGAGCACGGTGTCGGCGTCGAGGAAGAGGAGGAGCTCGCCCGAGGTGGCCTCGGCGCCCTGCTGGCAGGCCCAGGCCTTGCCGGTCCAGCCGGCGGGCGGACCGGCGAGGGTGACCACGCGGGCGCCACCGGCGCGGGCCAGCTCGCCGGTGCCGTCGCTGGAGCCGTCGTCGACCACCACGACCTCGGCCGGCGCCGGGTCGAGCCGGGAGACCGACGCGAGCAGGGTCGGCAGGCTGGCCGCCTCGTCGCGGGCCGGGACGACGACCGAGACCGCTGCCCCCGTCGCCGGACCGCCGGCGGGCAGGACGCGCAGGCCCGCGACCAGCCGCCGCACCGCGAGGGTGCCGACGGCCAGCAGGACCAGGGCGAGGACGGCCGACCAGACGGGGCTCACAGGCGGCCCCGAGGAGTCAGCGCCAGCCGCAGTCCGCCGCGCGGGTGCACTGCGACCTGGGCCTGCGGCCGGGGCCGGGTCCAGCCGGCCGGCGTGCGCAGCTCGTAGGCCGACAGCACCCGGGCCAGCACGATGGCCATCTCCCCCAGCGCGAACTCCCGGCCGATGCACAGCCGTGGGCCGAGCCCGAACGGGAGGTACGTCGAGCGCGCGGCGCGCTCGTCGAGGAACCGCTCCGGGCGGAAGGCGAGCGGGTCGGGCCAGAGGTCCTCGCGCCGGTGCAGCAGCCAGGGGCTGATGATCACCGTCGTGCCCTCGGGCACGTCGTGGCCGCTGATCACGTCCGGGCCGGCGCTGCGCCGCGAGACGACCCAGGCCGGCGGGAAGAGCCGCAGCGCCTCGTCGACCACCGCGGCCAGCCAGGGCAGCTGCGCGCGGTGGCGCAGCATGGAGACCGGCTCTGCCCTGTCGGCCAGCGCGTCGAGCTCGGCGTGCACCCGGGCCTGGGCCTCCGGGTGCTCGGCCAGCAGCATGAGCGTCCAGGTCAGGCTGGCCGCGACCGTCTCGTGGCCGGCGATGACCATGGTGACCAGCTCGTCGCGGATGGCCTCGTCGTCCAGGCCGCTGTCGACGAGCAGCCCCAGCAGGTCGTCGCCGCCGGTCGCGGCGCGCCGGCGCTCGGCCAGCAGCTCGGCCGTGGCCCTGGTGAGCCGGCGGCGCGCGGAGGCCAGCCGCAGGTTGAGCGGGGTGGGGACGGCCTGCGGGATGGGCAGCAGCGCCCGGCCCAGCCGGACGACCAGGCTGGCCGCGTCGTCCGAGGCGTGCAGCATCGTGCGGGCGCGGCCGGACAGGTCGGCCGCGAACAGCGCCCGACCCACCGCGTCCAGCGCGACCTGGAGGACCGCCGGGGCGACGTCGACGACCTCGCCGCGGGTCGTCGCGAGCGAGGACACCGCGTCGTCGGCCGCGGCGTGGACCTGCTCGCCGATCCGCTCGAGCCGCTGGTGGTGGAAGGCCGGCGCCGCGATCCGCCGGTGCGCGATCCAGTCCGGCTCGGCCGAGGCCAGCAGTCCGGGGCCGGTGACGCGGGCCAGCGCGGAGTACTGCACGGTCCGCTTGGTCCAGTTGCGCGCGTTGCCCTGCAGCACGTGGCGGGCGTCGTCGGGCTCGTTGACCAGCAGCACCGGCACGCCGGGGACCGGGAACGGCACGAGCTCGCCGTACTGCGCACGGACCCGGCCCAGGTAGGACAGCGGGTCGGCGCGGACCGAGCGGAGGACCTTGGCCATGTCCAGGGGCGTCGGGCCGGGCAGCCCGAGCGTCTCGGGCTCGGCGGTGAGGCGGCGCCAGGCGGTCTGGGTCACGAGGTCTCCGTCCGGGCCGCCTCGTCGCGACGGCTCAGCCAGCGCCAGACGGCGCAGCTCAGGAGGACCAGCCCGAAGCCGAAGCCGAGGTCCTCGACCGGCGCGTAGACCAGGCGGCCGTCGCCGAGGAGCTGGGCGTGCGAGTCGCCGATGATCGCGTCGGAGCGGTAGCGCACGATGCCGCGGCCGGTCAGCCAGCCGTTGGTGAGCAGCTGGAAGAACACGACGATGGCGTACGCCGACCACCAGCCGGCCGTGCTGGTCAGCCGGGTCCGCAGCACCCAGCGGTCGACGACCACCGCGACCACGATGCTGATGACGCTCAGGGCGGTGTAGGTCATCGGGCCTCCTCGCGGCTGGGCTCGGGGTGTCGCCGACCCGGCCACCAGGGCGGGCGGACGCCGGCGCGCACGGCCAGCACCGCCTCGTGGGTGAGCACCCCGACGAGGGGGATGACGACGAAGAACGCGATCTCCTCCAGCGGCAGTCCGAGCACCCGGGGCGGCAGGGTCTGCGCAGCGTCGAAGGACCACTGCCCGACGTGCGTGGCCCACAGGTCCCAGAGCAGGAACGGTCCGCCGGCGAGCAGCACCGTGGCGGCCAGCCGCGCGGGCCGGCGCAGCACGTCCAGGCCGAAGAGGTGGGTCAGAGGGAGGGTGCCGACCAGGCAGAACGCGAGCATGGCGACGTAGGACCACTGCAGCCAGTTCACGGCCAGGGGTCGACCCCGGGTCGTGCGGAAGCGGTGCTGGTCACGGGTCGTCGGTGCCCCGTGGGCCGGGCACCCATGCGGGAGGCGTGGCTCACCAGCGGTCGTGGACCAGCGGGCGCAGCCGCTCGTCGTACAGCGCGCGGACGCCGTCGAGCAGCGCCAGGTCGAGCGGGCCGGCCCCGCCGGCGGCCGCGTTGGACCGCGCCTGGTCCCGGTTGCGGGCCCCCGGGATGACGGTGCTGACGCCGGGCTGCTGGACGCACCAGGCGATCGCCGCCTGGGCCGGGCTGAGCCCGTCGGCGTGCGCCTCGACCAGGCGCGAGAACTCCTGCGCCGCCGACAGCCCGGTCTCCCACGGCACGCCGGAAAAGGTCTCGCCCACGTCGAAGGCGCTGCCGTCGCGGTTGTAGTTCCGGTGGTCGTCCTCGGCGAAGGTGGTGTCCGCGGAGTACTTGCCGGACAGCAGCCCGGAGGCCAGGGGCACCCGAGCGATGATGCCCACGCCGGCGTCGATCGCCGCGGGCAGGACCCGCTCGAGCGGCTTGAGCCGGAACGCGTTGAGGATGATCTGCACCGACGCCACGCCCGGTCGCGCGATGGCCGAGAGGGCCTGGTCGGCGGTCTCCACCGAGACGCCGTACGCCGCGATCGAGCCGTCCTCGACCAGCGCGTCCAACGCGTCGTAGGTCGCGTCGGCGTCGATCACGGCCGACGGCGGGCAGTGCAGCTGGACCAGGTCGAGTCGGTCGGCGCCGAGGTTGCGCCGGGAGCGGTCCACCCAGGCGCGGAAGTTGTCGGCCACGTAGCTCTCGGGGACCTGCTCGGCGCGCCGGCCCATCTTGGTGGCGACGGTGAACCCGGCGTCGGCGTGGTCGGCCACGAACGCACCTACGAGCTGCTCGCTGCGCCCGTCGCCGTAGACGTCCGCGGTGTCGTAGAACGTGACCCCAGCCTCGGCCGAGGCCTCCAGCACCTCACGGGCCTGCTCCTCGGTGACGTCGCCCCAGTCCGCGCCGAGCTGCCACGTGCCGAGGCCGACGACCGAGACGTCGCGACCGGTCCTGCCGAGGGTCCGCTGCTCCATGCCGGTCAGCCTGACACGGGCCGCACAACGGCTCGCCGGGAGGAGGTCAGTCGGGGAGCTCGTTGCGCTCGATCTCCGCGACGGTCGGGCGGCCGCGGTTGCAGAACACCTCGATCTCCACCGAGCGGCGCTCCTGGGCGAAGACCGCCTCGACGTCGTCGTCGGGGCCGGTCTCCAGGCTGACCGTGCGCCAGCCGGCCGCCTCGTCCGGGCGGGCCTCGACGCCGGAGGCGTAGACGCCCTGGCACTCGACCACGAAGACCCCGAACTCCTCGGTGATCTCGCGCCGCACGACCCTCGCCTGCGGGTCCGGCGTCGCCCGGTCCTGGCTGAGCTGGGCCTGCCGGATCAGCTCGTTGTCGCCGATCGGGCCGCGGTCGCGGTTCTCCGCGCGCAGCTGGCCGACCACGAGGACGCCGACCACGACCGAGGCCGCGGCGGCCAGCAGCCAGGCCGCGGCCCAGCCCAGGACGGCACGACGGGTCACCCGCTGATCCTGGTGTCTGCACGGATAAGCGCTCGCTAAGGCCGCGCTAAGCCGCCCTCTGACGGCGCCGCCCGCGTACGTCGTCCGGCTAGGTTCACGGCGTGGTGCAGGTGCTGATCATCGAGGACGACGACCGGATCCGGCCGTTGCTGATGCGCTCCCTGGACCAGCGCGGGTACGCCGTCGACTCGGCCGTGAGCGGCATGGCCGGGCTCCAGCGGGCCGTCTCCACCCGCCCCGACCTGGTGATCCTCGACCTCGGCCTGCCCGACGTGGACGGCACCCAGGTGCTCTCGATGCTGCGGGCGGTCAGCGACGTCCCGGTCATCGTGGCCACCGCGCGCGACGACGACCCGTCCCTGGTGGGCTGCCTGGACGCCGGCGCCGACGACTACGTGGTGAAGCCGTACACCACGACCCAGCTCGAGGCCCGGATCCGCGCGGTGCTCAGACGCACGGCGGGCGGGCGGCAGCCCCGGCAGGCGCTGGTGGTCGGCGGGCTCGAGCTCGACGTGGCCGGCCGGCGCGCGGTGCTGGACGGACGCGAGCTGGAGCTGAGCCCGCGGGAGTTCGACCTGCTGCGGCACCTGGCCGAGCGGCCCGGCGAGGTGGTGACCAAGAAGGAGCTGCTCACCGAGGTCTGGCAGCAGGCCTGGGGCGGCTCGGACAAGACCGTCGACGTGCACCTGTCCTGGCTGCGCCGCAAGCTCGGCGAGAGCGCGTCGGAGCCGAGGTACCTGCACACCGTGCGTGGCGTCGGCGTCCGCCTCAGCGCGCCGGAGGGCTGACCCGTGCGGCGCAGCCTCATCAGCGTCGTCGCCGCGGTCGTGGCGATGGTGCTGCTGGCCATGCTGGTGCCGATGGCGCTGCTGCTGCGCGGCTACGCGCTGGAGGACCGGATCTCGCGCGCGGCGCTCGAGGTGCAGGCCACCGAGACCGTGGTCTCCGGAGCGGGCGACGACCGCGGCGCGGTGGCGGCGTACCTCGACCGGATCAACCGCGACACCGGCACCGAGACGACGGTGCTCTTCCCCGGCGACGACGCGGACACCGACATCGGGCCGGATCCCGGCGAGGACCACCGCGTGGTCGACGCGCGCACCACCGGGCGCGCGCGGTTGGACGACGTGGCCGGCGGCGCGGAGTTCCTGGTCCCGGTCTCGCTGGGCGGCTCGACCGCCGGCGCCGACGCCACCCCGGTGATCCGGGTCGTCGTGCACGAGCCCGGCTGGACCGAGTCCGGCATCCTGCGCAGCTGGCTGGTCCTGGCCCTGCTCGGCCTGGTGCTGCTGGCCGGCGCGCTCGCCCTGGCCGACCGGCTCGGCCGCTCGTTCGTGCAGCCGATCCGCGCGCTCGCGGCGTACGCCGGGGCGCTGGGGCACCGGCCGGTCGAGCCCGTGGCGTCTCGGGGACCGCGCGAGGTGCGCGAGCTCTCGGCCGCGCTGACCCGGCTCGTGGGCCGGATCGAGACGCTCCTGGAGCGGGAGCGCGCCGGCGTCGCCGACCTGTCGCACCGGCTCCGCACGCCGATCACCACGCTGCGGCTGCGGGTCGAGGCGCTGTCCGCCGGGCCCGAGCGCGACCGGCTCGGCGCGGACCTCGACGAGCTCGAGGCGCTGGTCGACCACGTGGTCCGCGAGGCCCGCCGCTCCGAGCGCGAGGGACTGGTTGCTGCCGCCGACGGGGTGGCCGTGCTCTCGGAGCGGGTGCGCTTCTGGGAGCCGCTGGCCGAGGAGCAGGACCGGTCCTTCGCCTTCACCAGCACCGCCTCCGCTCCCGTCGCCGTCCGCGCCTCGGCCGCCGACCTCGAGGCCGTGGTGGACGCGCTGCTGGACAACGTCTTCACCCACGCCCCCGAGGGCTCGGCCGTCGCGGTGTCGCTCGCGCCCTCCGCCGCCGGCGGGCTCGTGCTCACCGTCGACGACGGCGGTCCGGGGCTGCCCGCCGGGCTGGACGTCGTACGCCGCGGCACCTCGGGCGCCGGCTCCACCGGCCTCGGGCTCGCCATCGCCGACCAGACCGCCACCGCGAGCGGTGGCGGTCTGGCCCTGGACGCCTCGCCCCTGGGCGGGGCGCGGGTGGTCGTGACGCTCGGCCCGGCCTAGCGGACCGTCACCGTCGCGACACAGCGCGTTCCGTTCGCCGCCGTGGCCTTGAGCCGGAACACGTCGGCGCCCCGGGTGTCGGGCCGGTCGAGGTCGACGTCGATGTCGCCCTCGCGGTCGGCGGTCCTCGTCACGCGGGCCACGCGCTGGCCGTCGTGCTTGACGACCACGGTCCAGCGCGACCCGGGCGCCAGCCGGTCCAGGTCGGCGCTCACCTCGATCCGGCCGTCGTCGCGCTCGGCCTCGAGCTCGTAGGTGCCGGTGCCGCACGCCCCGCGCGCGGTCGGCCCGTCGGCGTGCGCCGGCGTACCGGTCGCCAGCACCGTGAGCGGGATCGTCGCGAGCGCGGCGCCGGCCGCGGTCCACCCCTTCATCGGGTCACGCTCGTCGTGCAAGCGGCGCCACCGTCGGCCGGGGTCGCGGTCGCGGTGAACTCGTCGCTCCCGCTCTCCTGCGCGACCGCGTCGACGTCGAGCTCGGCGTCCTCGTCGGTCTGCCGCTGGCCATCGAGCAGCACGGTGTCACCCTGCTGGAGCACGACCTGCCAGGTCTCCCCCGGCGCGGTCGACTGCAGCTCGAAGCTCACCTCGGTCCCCTCGTCGTCCCTCTCCACCGAGAGCTCCGTGGAGCGCCCGTCGCACGTCTCGCGCGCCGTCTGCTCCTGGTCGCCCTCGGCGCCGAACGCCGCCCAGGCACCGAGCGCCACGACCGCCGCCACCACGACCGCTACCGCGGCCAGCACTGCCTTCCTCATCGAGTCCTCCTCGTCTGGTCTCACTGACCCGACGAGGTTCGACCGGACGGCGCCAAGGCCACGCGAGCGGCGGGCTAAGGCCCGGCTAAGCGCTACTGGGTCGGCACGTTCTCCAGCTCGCTGAGCCACGCCGTCGGCTTCGCGTCGCTCGGCATCCGCCAGTCACCGCGCGGGCTCATGGTGCCGCCGGCGCTGACCTTGGGTCCGTTGGGCAGGGCCGAGCGCTTGAACTGGTTGGCGAAGAACCGCCTGATGAAGACCTCCATCCAGCGGCGGATGTCGGCCAGGTCGTAGGCGACGCGGCGCTGCTCGGGGAAGGCCGGCGGCCAGACGCCCGCGTCGGCGTCGTGCCAGGCGTGCCAGGCCAGGAACGCGATCTTGCTGGGCCGGAAGCCGTAGCGCAGCACGTTGAAGAGCGTGAAGTCCTGCAGGCTGTAGGGCCCGATGGCGTCCTCGGTGGACTGGGCGGGCTCGTCGTCGCGGGCGGGCACGAGCTCGGGCGAGATCTCCTGGTCCAGGATCGCCCGCAGCACCTCGTCGGTGTCCTCGTCGAACTGGCTGGTGGTGATGACCCAGCGGATGAGGTGCTGCATGAGCGTCTTCGGGACGCCGGCGTTGACGTTGTAGTGGCTCATCTGGTCGCCGACGCCGTAGGTGCACCAGCCCAGCGCGAGCTCGGACAGGTCGCCGGTGCCCAGGACGATGCCGCCGCGCTGGTTGGCGGCGCGGAAGAGGTAGTCGGTGCGCAGGCCGGCCTGGACGTTCTCGAAGGTGACGTCGTAGACCTCCTCACCGCGCGAGTACGGGTGGCCCAGGTCCCTGAGCATCTGCTCCGCGGCGGGCGTGATGTCGATGGTCTCGTAGGTGGTGCCGAGCGCCTCCATGAGCCGGATCGCGTTGCCCTTGGTGGTCTCAGTGGTCGCGAACCCCGGCAGCGTGAAGGCCAGGATGTCGCTGCGCGGCCGGCCCAGGCGGTCCATGGCGTTGGCCGCCACGATCAGCGCGTGGGTGGAGTCCAGGCCGCCGGAGATGCCGACCACGATCTTCGGGTCCCCGATGGAGCGCAGCCGCTGCTCGAGCCCGCTGACCTGGATGTTGTAGGCCTCGTAGCAGTCCTGGGCCAGCCGCTCGGCGTCCGCGGGCACGAACGGGAACCGCTGCACCTGCCTCCGCAGCCCGACGTCACCGGTCGGCGGCTCGAGCTCGAAGGGGACCCGCCGCAGCGCCGGCGCCACGGTGCGCGCGTTGTCGTCGAAGGTCCCGGTCCGCAGCCGGTCCTGCCGCAGCCGGTCCAGGTCGACGTCGGCCACCGCGCGCTGCGCCTCGGCCGGGAACCGCTCGGCCTCCGCGAGCAGCTCGCCCATCTCGTAGACCATCGTCTGCCCGTCCCAGCTGAGGTCGGTGCTCGACTCCCCCAGCCCCGCGGCGGCGTACACGTACGCCGCCAGGCAGCGCGACGACGCGCTGCGCACCAGCAGCCGGCGGTCCTCGGCTCGCCCGATGGTGATCGGGCTGCCCGACAGGTTGGCCAGCACCGTCGCCCCGGCCAGCGCGGCCTGCGCGCTCGGCGGCACCGGCACCCACATGTCCTCGCACACCTCGACGTGCAGGCTCAGCCCCTGCACGTCGGTGGCGTCGAAGACCAGGTCCGGCCCGATCGGCACCTCCTCGCCGCCCAGCTCGATGGTCCCCCGCACGTCGTCACCGGGCTGGAACCACCGGCGCTCGTAGAACTCCCGGTACGTCGGCAGGTACGACTTCGGCGCCACCCCCAGCACCCGCCCCCGGTGCACGACCACGGCCGTGTTCAGCACCCGGTTCCCGTGCGCGAGCGGCGCGCCCACCACCACGACCGGCGTGAGGTCCGCCGTCGCCACGACCAGCTCGACCAGCGCCTCCCGCACCGCGTCGAGCAGCGTGTCCTGCAGGAACAGGTCCTCGATCGAGTACCCGCTCAGGCACAACTCCGGGAACACCGCCACCGCCACGCCCTCGTCGTGGCACGCCCGCACCTGCTCCAGCACCGCCCGAGCGTTGGCCACCGGATCGGCGATCGCGATCGGGAACGTGCAAGCAGCCACACGCGCGAACCCGTGGGCGTACGCCGAGTAGAAGTCCACGCTCGCAGTCTCCCATCGGGGGGCCGTCCCTGCTCGTGGTGAGGGCTCTTCGTCCTGGGCTCCTGCCCGCCTCGAGCTTCTTCATCGTGCCGAGACCAATTGCGTGCGGCCGCGCGGCCGCCTGTGGCGGCCACGCTCCGGTCCGCCTCCACTCACTTGTAACGCGCAGTTGTCGGATGTTCCGACCCGCCGCAACGGGTCGGAAGATCCCATAACTGCGCGTTACAAGTGCTCGGCGCCGCCGTCCGCGGCAACCCGAACCGCACCCCACCCACCCACGTGAAGGCGGAGACGAGACGGTGCCGCCGCCAGACCAGGCCGCCTGTGGGCTGACCCGGCCCCCGCCGGGCCGGGGTTCGCCGTCGAAGGCTGAATCCGCGGCGTGGGGCACGCACACGAGACGTAATGGGGCTGGAAGCAGTCGCGTGCAACACGGCGTCGGTTGCCTTCGGCGGTGAACACCGGATCCGGCGGAGGCCGGGTCAGCCCACAGGCGGCCGGACCCGAGAGCCCGCACCACGAGCCGCAGCCCCCAGACCCACCGACCCCCACCCCACTAAGGTGCCGTCCCGTGACCGCTCCTCGCGTGGTGGTGATCGGCGCCGGCTTCGGCGGCCTCGGCGTGGCCCGCGCCCTGCTGCAGCAGGGCATCGACGACATCACCGTCCTGGAGCGCGCCGAGGACGTGGGTGGCGTGTGGCGCGACAACACCTACCCGGGGGCCGCGTGCGACGTGCCGTCGCCGCTGTACTCCTGGTCCTGGTCGCTGAACCCCACCTGGTCGCACCGCTACTCCCCGCAGCCGGAGATCCTGGACTACATCAAGGGCGCGGCCTCCGGCGCCGGCCTGCTCGACCTGGTCCGCACGGGCCAGGACGTCCGCTCGCTGGCCTACGACGACGCGACGTCCACGTGGCGGGTGACGACGGCCGACGGGACGACGTACGACGCCGACGTCGTGGTGCCGGCGGTGGGGCAGCTGTCGGACCCGGTGGTGCCGGCCCTGCCGGGGATCGAGACCTTCGCGGGGCCGACGTTCCACTCGGCGCAGTGGCGCCACGACGTGCCGCTCGAGGGGGTGCGGGTGGGCGTGGTGGGGACGGGGGCGAGCGCGATCCAGTTCGTGCCCGCGATCGTGGACCGGGTGGGGGCGATGACCGTCTTCCAGCGCTCGGCGCCGTACGTCGTGCCGAAGCCGGACACGGCGTACCGGCCGTTCCACCACACGCTGTTCGAGCGCTACCCGGCCGTGATGCGGGGTGAGCGGGGCGCGACCTTCCACGTGACCGAGCTCCTGACGCGGGCGCAGGAGGGCGAGAGCGTGCTGTCGGCGCCGGTGCTCAACGCCCTGCGGCTGGCGTGGCGGGCGCACCTGCGGCGGCAGGTGCGGGACGCGGGGCTGCGGGCGCGGCTGGTGCCGGACTACCCGATCGGCTGCAAGCGGATCCTGTTCAGCAACGAGTGGTACCCCGCCGTGGACCGCGACCACGTCTCGGTGGTGACGCACGCGGTGACCGGGGTGGAGCCGACCGGGGTGCGGACCGACGACGGGACCTTCCACGAGGCCGACGTGCTGATCTGGGGCACGGGGTTCGCGGCCACCGACTTCCTGCGCACCATCGAGGTGACCGGGCGCCGGGGCGAGCGACTGCACGACGTGTGGGCGGACGGGGCGTCGGCGTACCTCGGGATCGGGGTGGCGGGCTTCCCCAACCTGTTCTGCGTCTACGGCCCCAACACCAACCTCGGCGGCAGCTCGATCATCGTGATGCTCGAGGCGCAGGCGGGCTGGATCGCGCAGGTGGTGCGGCGCCTCGCGGACAGTGACGCGCGGACCTTCGAGGTGCGGTCGGCGGCCTACGACGCCTACGACCGCGAGATGCAGGGCCGGCTGTCCGGCGGGGTCTGGGCGCAGTGCGACAACTGGTACACCGACGGCGGCAAGATCACCACCAACTGGCCGGGGATGGTGGCGGAGTACCGCGACCGGCTGGCGCAGGTGGACTGGCGGGACCTGGTCGCCGGCTGATCGACGGGCTGAGCGATGAGTCCGGCGTGGTGGCCGGGTCGGAGCATCCATGACCTACGTGCTCGTGCCCGGGGCCGGCGGCGACGGCCACTACTGGCACCGTCTCGCCCCACTCCTGGGGCCGGACACGGTCCCGGTGACGCTGCCGGCGGCCGACGAGAGCGCCGGGCTCGCGGCGTACGCCGACACGATCGTGGCCGCGGCCGGCGACGCCACGGGCATCACGCTGGTGGCCCAGTCGATGGGCGGCTTCTCGGCGCCGCTGGCGGTCGAGCGGCTCGACGTGCGGCGGCTGGTGCTGCTCAACGCGATGGTGCCGCGGCCCGGCGAGACGTTCAACGAGTGGTGGGGCACGGTCGGTGTGCCCGAGCAGCCGGACTGGGACGAGGGCCGGATCTTCTTCCACGACGTGCCGGCGGAGGTGACCGAGGACCTCTACTCCCGGGGCGAGCCGCAGCAGGCGGACAAGCCGTGCGGCGAGCCGTTCCCCCTCGAGGCCTGGCCGGACGTGCCGACCTCCGCGATCACCGGGCGCGACGACCGGCTGTTCCCGGAGTCGCTCCAGCGCGCCTACCTGCGCGACCGGCTCGGCATCGAGCCGACCGTGGTCCCCGGCGGGCACCTCGTGGCGCTGTCGAACCCCGAGGGGCTCGCCGCCGCGCTTCAGAACGGGTAGGTGGCCGGCTCCCCCCGCACCGTGATCCAGCGGGTCTCGGTGAACGCCTCGATGTTGGCCGCCGCTCCCCCGAGCCGGCCCAGGCCCGAGGCGCCGAGGCCGCCGAAGGGCACGTTGGCCTCGTCGTTCACGGTCTGGTCGTTGATGTGCACGATGCCGGTGGGGATCTGCTCGGCGACCGCGAGGCCGCGCATCACGTCCCGGGTCACGATGCCGAGGGAGAGGCCGTACTCGCTCTGCGCGGCCAGCCGCACCGCCTCCTCCACGCCGGACACGCGGGTGACCGGGGCGACCGGGCCGAAGATCTCGGTGGTGAACGCCGGCGCCTCGAGGGGTACGTCGGCCAGGACCGTCGGGCGGTAGAACAGCCGGTCGTACTCACCCCCGGCCGCCAGCCGCGCGCCCTGGTCGACGCTGGCCGTGACGACGCCGTGGATCTTGTCGCGCGAGCCCTCGTCGATGACCGGTCCGAGCGCGACCTGCTCGGTGTTTGGGTCGCCGACCGGGAGGTGGCTCGCCTTCTCGCTGAGCGCGGCCACGAAGTCGTCGTAGAGGCCGTCGGCCACGAAGTAGCGCCCGGTGGTCATGCAGATCTGGCCCTGGTTGAGGAACGACGCCCAGCCGGTGAGACCGACGGCCTGCTCGACGTCGGCGTCGTCCAGGACGAGCAGGGCGGAGTTGCCGCCGAGCTCGAGGTGGGCGCGCTTGAGGTGGCGCCCGGCCAGCTCGCCGATGCTGCGGCCGACCGAGGTCGAGCCGGTGAACGAGATGACCCGGACGTGCGGGTCGGTGACCATCGCCTCGCCGACGTCCTTGCCGCCGGGCAGCATCTGCAGGACGCCCGCCGGCAGCCCGGCCTCCTCGAAGATGCGGGCCATGAGCGTGCCGCCGGTGACCGCGGTGCGCGGGTCCGGCTTGAGGAGGACCGCGTTGCCGAGCGCGAGGGCCGGCGCGACCGAGCGGATGCCGAGGATGATCGGCACGTTGAACGGCGAGATCACCGCGACCACGCCCGCCGGGAGCTGGCGGGCCATCGAGAGCCGCGGCTGCTCGCTGGGCAGCAGCTGGCCGATCGGCAGGCCGGGCAGCGAGGCCGCCTGGTAGCACTCCTCGGCGGCGGTGTGGATGGCGAAGTCGGCCATGCCAGGCACCGAGCCGACCTCGCGGACGTTCCAGCCGCGGATCTCCTCGGCGTGCTCCTGCCACAGGTCGCCCGCCTTGCGCAGCACGGCGGCCCGGGCGGTGTGCGGCAGGGCCGCCCACTCCTTCTGGGCCTGCGCCGCCGACGCGGCCGCCTCGGCCACGTCCTCGGCGTCCGCGTGGCCCATCGTCCCGAGCTCGGCGCCGGTGGCGGGCTCGACGACGGCGTACGTGCCGCCGCGTCCCTCGGTCCAGCGACCGTCCTTGAAGACCTGGCCCTCCCAGGCCACTCCGTCCAGCAGCGACACGACTACCCCCACACCTCTTCGGCGGTCTCGACGACGAGCCGCAGCTTGGCTTGCTCCTGCTCCACGGTCAGCTCGTTGCCCTCGACGGTCGAGGAGAACCCGCACTGCGGGCTCAGGCAGAGCTGCTCCAGTGGCACGTACTGCGACGCCTCGTCGATGCGCCGCTTGAGGTCGTCCTTGCTCTCCAGCTCACCGCTCTTGGTGGTGACCAGCCCGAGCACGACCTGCTTGCCCTCGGGCACGTAGCGCAGCGGCTCGAAGCCGCCGGAGCGCTCGTCGTCGTACTCCAGGAAGAAGCCGTCCACGTCGAGCTGGCTGAACAGCACCTCGGCCACGAAGTCGTAGCCACCCTCGGCCGCCCACGAGCTGCGGAAGTTGCCGCGGCACATGTGCGTGGTGACCCGCAGCCCCTCGGGGCGGTCCCGGATGGCGTCGTTGACGTTCTTGACGTACTGCTCGTGCAGGTGGTCCGGGTCGCCGCCCTGGCTGGCCACCAGCGCCCGCTGCTCGGGGTCGTTGAGGTAGGCCAAGCTGGTGTCGTCGAGCTGGAGGTAGGTGCAGCCGAGCTCGGCCACGCGCCTGACCTGCTCGGCGTACGCCGCGGTGAGGTCGGCCCAGAACGGCTCGAGCTCGGGGTAGACGCTCTCGTCGATCGCCGCCCGGCCGCCGCGGTAGTGGACCATGTTGGGGCTCGGGATGGTCAGCTTGGCGACCTGGTCCTCGCTCACCTGGCTCTGCAGGAACGAGAACGCGTCGCCGAAGATCGTGTGGCCCAGGCTCACCCTGTCGTGCACGCTCAGCGCGGCCGACTCGAAGTCGAGGTCGCCGCCGGAGTTGCGGAAGTGCACGGCCAGCTTCTCGTCGGTCGGGTCGACGCCCTCGAGCTGGTAGATGAAGTCCATGTGCCACGACGTGCGCCGGAACTCGCCGTCGGTGGCCGTGGTCAGCCCGGCGTCGCGCTGGAGGCGGACCGCGTCGGCGATCGCCGCGTCCTCGACCTCGCGCAGGCCGTCGGCGTCGAGCTCGCCGGCGCGGTGGCGCTCGCGGGCCTGGAGCAGCTCGGGTGGGCGGAGCAGGCTGCCCACGTGGTCGGCTCGGAACGGAGGGAGCGTCCTGGCGGCCATGGCTCGAACCTACCCGCGGTCCAGTTTCACCGGCCGGCCGGTGAAACTGGAGCAAAGCGGACGCAGGGCGTCCGGAACCGCGGCTAGCGTCTTGGCCATGGCAGACGTACTCCTCTTCCACCACATCCAGGGCCTCACCCCCGGCGTCGTCGCGTTCGCGGACAGGCTGCGGGCGGCGGGTCACACCGTGCACACCCCCGACCTGTACGACGGGCGCACGTTCGACTCGATCCAGGACGGCGCCGCGTTCTCGCAGGGCGAGGGCGGTCCCGACCTCGAGAAGCTGGCCGACGAGGTCGCCGCCGGGCTGCCCGAGGGGCTGGTCTACGCGGGGATCTCCTCGGGAGTCATGCAGGCGCAGCGGCTGGCCCAGACCCGCCCGGGCGCGAAGGGTGCGGTCCTCATGGAGGCCTGCCTGCCGATCAGCGGCGAGTGGGCGATCGGGCCGTGGCCGGCCGGCGTACCCGTCCAGGTGCACGGCATGGACGCCGACGAGTTCTTCGCCGGCGACGGCGACATCGACGCGGCCCGCGAGCTGGTCGCCTCGACCGACGACGGCGAGCTGTTCGTCTACGAGGGCGACCAGCACCTGTTCGAGGACTCCTCGCTCCCGTCGTACGACGCGGAGGCGGCGCAGCTGCTGGAGACCCGGGTGCTGGAGTTCCTCGGCCGGATCTAGGGCCTGTGGATCAAGTCGGCGTGGATGCCGACTTGATCCACAGGCCCTAGCGTGAGGCCATGACCTCGCGGCTGGCGGCGGTGACCTACGACGCCCTCGATCCCGAACGGCTCACGGCGTTCTGGGACGCGCTGGTCCCGTCGGCCGAGCACCAGGTGGCCCTGCGGTTCGTCGCGGGGACACCACCGGCGCCAGGCACGCGGACCCTCCACCTGCACCTGACCAGCGAGTCGGCCGAGCACCAGCGGGCCACGGTCGACCAGGCCCTGGCCCTCGGCGGCTCGCACCTCGATGTGGGCCAGCGGCCGGACGAGGGCCACGTGGTGCTGGCCGATCCGGAGGGGAACGCGTTCTGCGTGATCGAGCCCGGCAACTCCTACCTGGCCGGCACCGGCTTCCTCGGCGAGGTGGCCTGCGACGGGAGCCGCGCGGTCGGCGTGTTCTGGAGCGAGGCGCTGGGCTGGCCGCTGGTCTGGGACGAGGACGGCGAGACCGCCGTCCAGTCGCCGCACGGCGGCACGAAGGTCGCGTGGGGCGGCGGCCCGGAGACGGCCAAGCTCGGGCGCAACCCGCAGCGGTTCACCATCGGCGCCGACGAGGCCGAGGTCGAGCGGCTGCTCGGGCTCGGCGCCACCCGCCTGTCCGAGCACGAGCTGGCCGACCCCGACGGCAACGAGGTCGAGCTGGTCCCACCCAGCTAGTCCAGGGCCGCGTTCAGCCGCTCGGCCAGGTCCCGCACGGCGTCACGGATCTCCGGACCGCCGACCACGCGGTAAGGCACGGGGAACTCGGCGATCTCGGTGGCGTACCAGTGGCGGTTCTCGGTGGTCCCGAGCAGCCGGGTGTGCCCGTCGTCGACGGCCTCGAGCCGGCCGAGGCTGCGCGAGATCCAGCGGCGCACGTCCTCGAGCGGCGCGTCGAGGACCACCTCCACGGCGTACGGCCAGCCCTGGGACATCTGCTCCTCGAGCGCGGCCAGCGGGTCGAGGTCGGCGGGCGGCTCGAACCGCTCGGGCAGCACGTCGACGGAGGTGACCCGGTCGATGCGGTACATCCGGCGGGCGTCGGCCGGGTGCGACCAGCCGAGGACGTACCACCGGCCGTGCCGAACGACGACCGCCCACGGGTCGACCTGGAGGGTGCGCTCGCGGTGCGGGCCGAGCGCGTAGCCGATCCGGACCCGCTGCTGGTCGGCCGAGGCGCGGACCAGGGTCGCGGTGGTCTCGGGGTGCGGTGGGTCGGGGTCGGTGCGCCGGGCCGCGACCGAGCGCAGGGCCTCGAAGGGACGGGCGACGTTCTCGGGCAGGACGCGGACCATCTTGCCGACGGCGGTGGCCACCGGGTCGTCGCCGGAGGCCCGGCCGTGCGCCTCCATCACGGCCATGACCAGGCCGAGCGCCTCCTCCGCGCTGAACATCAGCGGCGGCAGGCGCAGGCCGCGGCCGACGCGGTAGCCGCCGTAGGGCCCGCGCACCGACTCCACCGGTACGCCGGCCTCGCGCAGGATCGCGACGTAGCGACGAGCCGCCCGTTCCGAGACCCCTAGCCGCTCCCCGAGCCGCTCGGCGCTGATGCCCGGGCTCCCCTGGAGGAGCTCGAGGGCGAGCAGGGCCCGCGACGTCGGACTGGTGTCGCCGGAGTCCATGGACACCCCTGCACGCTAGTCGACGTAGCGGAAGAAGAACGTCCGGAACCGCCCCTAGCGTCTCGTCCATGACCGCGACTCCGCTGCCCACCGCCGGCGACGAGGTGCAGACCCTGCTGGGCGTCCTCGACCGCAACCGGCGCACCTTCGCCTGGAAGTGCTTCGGCCCCGACTCCGGGGGGATGCACCGCGCCCACCCGCCGTCGACCGTGACCCTGGCCGGGCTGGTCAAGCACCTCTCGCTGATCGAGGACTTCTACTTCTCGCTCGGCCTCGGCGAGGTGATGCCGCAGCCGTGGCGCGACGTGGACTTCGACGCCGACCCCGACTGGGAGTGGCGCAGCGCCGCCGACGACTCGCCCGAGGAGCTCGAGGCGCTCTGGCGGGCCGCGGTCGAGCGCTCGCGGGCTGCGACCGCCGCGTTCCTGGCCGAGCACACCCTCGACGACCCGGTCGCCTGGACCCAGCACGACGAGGTCCCGAACGCCCGGCGCAGCGTGGTCGACATGATCGAGGAGTACGCGCGGCACACCGGTCACGCCGACCTGATCCGCGAGTCGGTCGACGGCCTGGTGGGTGAGGACGCGCCCCGGGAGTGAGGCTCGCATTCGCCTGCGGCGCGTGACGCCTGTGACCTAGGGTGACGGGCGGGAGCAAGACCGGCAGGACCGACGGAAGGCAGTGCGGGGGCGCCGCTGACTGAGCGAGGAGAACGGGGTGTCCACGCGACTGCGCGCGGCCGTCGTCGCCGCGCTCCTCGCCCTCATGGTCGGGTTCGGGATCATGGCGGTCACCGCCACGCCCGAGGGCGGCCGCGGCATCGGCATCTGGCCGGTCGCCCTGGCCACGGCCACCCTGATGCTCACCCGCCGGCCCCGCGCCCTCTGGTGGCTCCCGGCGCTCGCCGCGGTAGGCGTCGGCACCCTGTGGGCCTCGCGGCCCTTCGACGTCGCCCTCGGGCTCGGCCTCGGGCTGAGCGCGGAGGCCGGGGTGACCTGGTGGATCGCCAGCCAGGGCCGCCGTGAGCGCGCCGCGCTGCTGACCATCGTCGACCTGTCCCGCTTCCTGCTCGCCTGCACCGCGGGGGCGCTGACCATGGCTGTCGTCTCCGCCATCACCTCGGCGGTGACCGGGTGGGGCACGCCGTGGCTGCTCGCGCTCACCACCGGCACGTCGAGCCTGGCCGCCCAGGTCGCGCTGCTGCCGTTCTTCTGCCGCTTCCGGATCCAGCCGCCCATCGCCGGGCCGGTCGAGCGGGCCGCGCAGTGGACGGTGCTGCTCGCGGTCACGGTCGCGGTCATGGTGCCGACCGAGTTCCCCTCCCTGGCCCTGCTGATCGTGCCGGTGCTCGCGTGGGGCGCGCTGCGCAACGGCTCCTACGAGGCGATGGCCCAGATGGCGGTGGCCGTCGGGCTCGCGATGCCCATCACCACCGCCGGCCACGGCCCCTTCGCGCGACCGGACGAGAGGTTCGGCGTACCCGTCGACATGCAGGGCATCCTGCTGGCCACGTTCGCGGTCGTGTGCGCGCTGGTCGTGCTAACCCTGCGGATCACCGTGGGCGAGGCGCAGGCCCAGGCCCGCCAGGTGGCCGCCGAGCGCGACCGGCTGCGCAACGTCGTGGACGGCATCACCAGCACGGCGATCATCGGCGCCGACGTCGACGGGACGATCACGCTGTTCAACCCCGGCGCCGAGCGGCTGCTCGGGTACGACGCGACGGCGGCCCTGGGCCAGTCCACGCGGATGCTGCACTCCGAGGCGTCGGTGAGCGCCAAGGCGGCCGAGCTCGACCTGCCGGACGACTACTCCAGCGTCGCCGCGCACCTGATGGGGCTGGGGCCCACCCAGATGGGCTTCCGGCGCCACGACGGCGAGGAGCGGCAGCACCAGATGTCGCTCAACCGGGTCCGTGACGATCGGGGCGAGGCCATCGGCTACGTCAGCACCTCCGAGGACGTCACCGACCGGCTGCGCGCCGAGGCCGCGCTGGTGGAGGCCCTGGAGACCGAGCGCAAGGCCGTCGAGCAGCTGCGCGAGGTGGACCGGGTCAAGGACGCCTTCGTCTCCAGCGTCAGCCACGAGCTGCGCACGCCGATCACCTCGATCCTGGGCTACACCGAGCTGCTCGAGGAGGGCGCGCTCGGCCCGCTCACCCAGGCCCAGTCCGATGCCGTCGACCGGATCAGCCGCAACTCCAGCCGGCTGCTCTCGCTCATCTCCGAGCTGCTCACCCTCGGCAAGGTGCACGCCGCCGAGCTGCCCGCCCAGCACCAGCTCGTCGACCTCAACCACGTCGTCGCCGCCGCCCTCGCCGTCCTCTCCCCCACCGTGGCCCGCCGCGACGTCGAGCTGACCGTCGACCTGCCCGCCGGACCGGTCACGGTCCGAGGCGACCGCGACATGCTCGAGCGCGTGGTGCTCAACCTCAGCGACAACGCGCTCAAGTTCACCCCCGACGGCGGCTCGGTCCGCGTCTCGCTCACCGCCGAGGCGGACCGCGCCCTCCTCGAGGTCGCCGACACCGGCATCGGCGTGCCCGCCCACGAGCAGGAGCGGCTCTTCGACCGCTTCTTCCGCTCCTCGCTCGCCCAGCACCACGCCATCCCCGGCTCGGGGCTCGGCCTCTCGATCGCGAAGAAGATCGTCGAGCAGCACGGCGGTGCCCTCGAGGTCGAGTCCGAGGCCGGCACCGGCTCGACCTTCCGGGTCTGCCTCCCGCTCTAGTCGCTCTAGTCGCTCTCGTCGTCCCGGTCCCGGGCGTCCAGCACGTCGAGGTCGCGCTCGGCGTACGCGCGGTGCTCCCACTCCTCGTTGAGCACGACCAGCAGGCACTCGCGCACCGGCACGTCGTCGTACGCCGGCCAGCCGGGCGGCGGCATCGAGACCGTGCCGGCGAGCTGCTCCTCACCCAGCCCGTCCAGCACCCCGCGCACCAGCGCCTGCCGCTCGGCCCGCACCGCCAGCACCTCGTCCAGCGACGGCCGCGCCTCGCGGTCCCACGGCACGCCCTCCCACCCCGGCGCCTCGTCCCACGGCAGGTCCAGCGGGTGCCACGGCGACGGGTCCCCCAGCACCATCCGCGCCACCCACGCGTCGGTGGCGAAGCACAGGTGCCGCAGGGTCGAGACGAACGACCACTCGTCCCCCACCGGCTCGTGCAGGCGCGCCTCGTCGTATCCCCGCGCCCGCGCGACGGTCGCCGCCCAGCGCCCCTCCAGCACCTCCCACGCCGCCCGGAACCCCTCGCCCGTCTCCGGCCGCATCAGCGCCCGCTCCGGGTCGCGCCGGTCCAGCTCGGCCTCGACCAGCGGTCCGATGTCCACGCCGTTGACCACCACGTTGCGCAGCTCGCCGTGCACCTCCACGTCCCACACGTCGACCCCGCGCAGCCGCAGGCCCGTGACGCCGCCCCCGCGCAGGTCGCCCCCGCGCACCACGGTGTTGCGGAAGGTCCGGCCGGTGAGGTCGTGCTCGCGTCGCTCGAACATGGCCCCAGGCTAGGAGCGGTTGCGGACGGAAGGCTTCCGCCGGCTCAGGCCCGGTAGCCGCCGCTCAGGCTGCGCGAGACCGGGATGGCGGTGATGGAGGCGTGCCGGCTCAGCCGCACGAGCATGTCCACGACCGTCACCACGTCGCCGACGCGGATCATCGTCTCCGCCGCCACGCCCTCCAGGCCCGCGGTCATGTCGGTGTCGACGTAGCCCGGCAGGATCGCCGACGCGGTGACGCCGGAGGCCGCCTCGTCGAGGTTGAGCGTCTCGACGAAGGAGGTGAGCGCCGCCTTGCTGGCGGCGTAGGCCGCCAGGCCGGGCTCGGCGTAGCGGCCGGTCAGCGAGGAGACGGCCACCACGCGGGCGCCGTGCTCGGGGTCGGCGGCGGCGCCCCGGCGCAGCAGCGGGAGGGCGGCCGCGGTGAGCACGAACTGCGACGTGAGGTTGACGGTCAGGGTGCGCTCGAAGCGACGCAGCGGGAAGGTGTCCACCGCACCCTTGGCCGCCATGCCGGCGTTGAGGACCAGCACGCTCATCGCCCCGAACGCGCGCTCGTGGGCCTCGGCGAGGGGCGGCAGCGAGTCGAGGTCGGTGAGGTCGCTGGCGCGGTGGGCGACCCGCGGCGCCCCGGCCGCGCGCAGCTCGGCGGCCAGCTCGACCAGGTCCTCGTCGCGGCGGGAGGACACGGTCAGCCCGAAGCCCGAAGCCGCCAGGCTCAGGGCCACGGCGCGGCCGATGCCCCGCGAGGCACCGGTGATCAGCGCGGTCCTCATCCGTCGGCCCCCTCGGACGGTCCCCTCAGCCCGAGCAGCCCGACGAGCCCCGCGGCCAGCACGTCGACGTGGTCGTCGAGAGCGGTCTCGCGGTGGAGCACGAAGTGCTCGTAGCAGTAGCGCTCGACCAGGGTGGCCAGCAGGTCGGCGAGCCGCGAGGCGGGCAGGTCGGCGCGCACGCGTCCGGCGGCCACCCCGGTGACGACGCACGCCTCGAGCCGGCCGCGGTAGACGCGGCTGTAGTCCTGGTAAAGCGACCGCAGCCGGGGCGAGACGAGCGTGCCGGTCTCCCAGAGCTCGAGCAGCTCCGCGTGCGCGACGTACAGCCCGAGGAACCGGTCGAGGAAGCCCCGCAGCCCGGGCTCACCGGCCAGGCTGTCCCAGCGGTCCAGCCCGCTGGCCAGCGAGGCGCGCACGAAGTCGACCAGCACGAGGGCGGTCACGTCGTGGACGTCCTCGAAGTACTGGTAGAAGGTGCCGAGGCTGACCTCGGAGCGCGAGGCGATGTCGGCGACCGTGGTGCGGGTGTAGCCCTGCTCTCGGAACAGCGCCCGGGCGCTGTCGGCCAGGCGGCGCCGGGTCGCCTCGGCCTGCGGTCCGAGCTTCTGCGAGCGGCCCACGCGGCGCGCGCCCGTGTGGATGGACTCCACCGAGCGGCGCAGCCGGTCCTCGAGCTCGTCGACCGCGGCGGTGTCGAGCGCGGTCGCCCGGGCCGCGCTCACCCGCGTGCCGCCGGGCGCGGCTCGCGGGGCAGCCCGAGCGCGCGCTCGGCGATGATGTTGCGCTGGATCTCGTCGGTGCCGCCGGCGATGCGGGTCGCGTGCAGGCCGAGCAGCACCCGCGACCAGGCGAACGTGCCCCAGGCGCCGGTGTCGGTGACCAGGGACGGGCCGATGAGGTCGAGCGCGGTCTGGGCCAGCCGGCGGTTCGCATCGGTGGCGAACAGCTTCACCAGGCTGGGTCCGACCCCGGCGACCGGCCCACCCCCCGCGGCGAGGCTCTGCGGCAGCAGCTCGGTGATCGCCTCGCGGATGTAGGCGTCGGCCAGCCGGTCGCGCACGGTCGCGTCGGTGTCTGCCCCGACCTCGTGGGCCAGGAGCACCAGCCGGTCGAAGAGGCGCACGAACAGGTCGGCGCTCTCGTCGCCGAAGTTGTCGCGCTCGCTGCTCAGGCTGACGTTGGCCACCGCCCAGCCGGCGCCGACCTCGCCCAGCACCGCCGAGTCGGGCAGGAAGACGTCGTCGAGGAAGACCTCGCAGAAGTGCGCCGTGCCCGTCATCTGCCGCAGGGGCCGGACGACGACCCCGGGCGCCGCCATGTCCAGCACGAACATGGTGAGCCCCCGGCTGCGGCTCTCCGGATCGGGGTCGGTGCGTGCGAGCAGCTCCCCGACCTGCGACAGGTGCGCACCGGAGGACCACACCTTCTGACCGTTGACGACCCAGCCGTCGTCGACCTTCTCCGCGCGGGTGCGCAGCGACGCCAGGTCACTGCCCGCACCGGGCTCGGAGAAGAGCTGGCAGCCGACGAGGTCGCCGCTCCACAGGGCCGGCAGGAGCCTGGCGCGCTGCTCGTCGGTCCCGTGCGCGAGCACCGCGGGGGCCAGGATCTCCTGGCCGACGAGCAGCCCGTTGACGTCCGGCACCTCGTAGCGGCTCGCGACCTGGGCGAAGGCGCGACGCTCGGCCGGGCCGAGGCCGGCCCCGCCGTACTCCCGAGGCCCGCCGAGCCAGGCCAGACCGGCGTCGAAGAGCTCGCGCTGGTGGGCCCGTGCCCGCCGCAGGTCCTCGACCTCGTCGTGGCTCTCCCGGAAGGCCGCGCCGACCAGGGAGTCGTCACCCCAGCCGTGCTCGAGCGTCCGCGGCCGCGGCGGGTAGCGCTCGGCCAGGAAGGCCTCGACGCGGGCCGCGAAGGCGTCGGCGCGCTGGGCCTCGTCGGTGCTGGTCACTCGTCCTCCTGCTCGGCCAGCCGGGCCGCCACGAGCGGCCCGATCGCGAACTTCTGCAGCTTGCCGTTGGCGTTGCGCGGCAGCTCGGTCATGGCCAGGAACCGCACCGGCACCTTGTACGCCGCCAGCCGCTCACGGCAGTGCGCCGCGAGCGAGGCCTCGTCGAGGACCTGGCCGTCGGCGAGCTCGACCGCCGCGACCACGACCTCGCCCCAGTACTCGTCCGGCTGCCCGACGACGGCGACCGACGCGACCGACGGGTGCTCCAGCAGCACGGTCTCGATCTCGACCGGGTAGACGTTCTCGCCGCCGCGGATGACCATGTCGGACTTGCGGCCGGTCAGGAAGAGGTAGCCGTCGTCGTCCATCCAGGCCAGGTCGCCGCAGCGGATCCACCCGTCGACGACCGCCTGCGCGGTGCGTTCGGGGTCGTCGAGGTAGCCGCTCATGATGGTGTTCGAGCGGGTCACGATCTCACCGACCTGGCCGCGCGGCACCTCGCGCAGCTGGTCGTCGCAGAGCTTGAGCTCCACGCCGTACACCGGCCGTCCGATCGACCCGAGCAGGTGCTCCTCGCCGGCCAGCGCCCGCAGGTGGTCGCGCGGGGTGAACATCGCCTGCCCGGCCGCCTCGGTGCCGGCGCCGAAGGTGTTGATGAAGTCGCAGTCGAAGACCTCGAGAGCCTCGCGCAACAGCGCGATGCCGATCGGCGCCCCGCCGTAGGCGATCGAGAGGAGGTTCGGGTAGGCCTGGTCGCGCACCCCGGGCACGTCCAGGACCGCGCGGAGCATGGTGGGCATCAGCAGCGCGCCGGTCAGCTCGCCGCGCCGGATCCAGTCGAGCAGCACGGCCGGGTCGAACTGGTCGAGGATCAGGGAGGCGAAGCCGCGCGCGAAGCCGTAGTAGACGCACCCCATGCCGGCGGCGTGGAACATCGGCGACGCCGAGTAGCGCAGCTCGTCGACGCGGTAGCCGAAGTCGACGAGCGAGACGTTGGTCGAGACGCCGATCATCCGCATCGACTGCATGACGCCCTTGGGGCTGCCGGTCGTGCCGCTGGTGAACATGATCGAGACGACGTCCTCGTCCTCTGTGGGCACGTCGACGTCGCTGTCGTCCTCCTGCGCCTCGATCAGGTCGGCGACGAGCGGCCAGCCCTCGACGGGGTCGAAGGACGCCCGGAACCGCAGCTCGGGGCACACGCTCTCGACGACCGCGGTGTAGTCCGCGTAGCGCGCCATGGTGACGAGCCCCTGGAGGTTCGCCGCCCGCGCAAAGGTGCCGATCTCCTGCGGAGCCAGCCGGTAGTTGAAGGGCACGTAGGTCGCGCCGACCTTCATCGACGCCATCAGTAGCACCATGTAGTCCACCGAGTCCGTGGCCAGGATGCCGATCCGGTCGTGCCGGCCGATCCCCTGCTCGGTCAGCGCCCGCGCCATCCTGTTGATGCGCCCGGCCACTTCGCCGAAGGTGTGCGTCCGCTCGGCCGTCACCAGGCACGGCCGGTCGGGGAAGGTGCGGGCGTGCAGGCTGACCCAGTTGGCCGGCTTGGCCGACGACAGGTTGCTCACCGTGCTGTCTCCTGCGTGCCCGGGGCGAGCAGGGACTGCGCGATCTGCTCGCGGTGCTGACGCGGCCCGCCGAGCAGGACCTCGCTGGTCACCGCCCGCTTGTAGTACAGGTGCGCCGGGTGCTCCCAGGTGAACCCGATCCCGCCGTGGACGTGGATGGTGGTCTCGGCCGCCGCGGAGTAGACCTCGGAGCAGAACGCCTTGGCGACGCTGGCGGCGCGTGCGAAGCCCGGTGTGCCGTACGCCGCGCCGGCGTGGGCCAGCGCCGCGCGGGCCGCCTCCACCGCGACGAGCGCGTCGGAGAGCTGGTGCTTGATCGCCTGGAAGGCCCCGATGGGGCGACCGAACTGCTCGCGGACCTGGGCGTACTCGCTCGCCATCCGGACCACCCGCTGGGCCCCACCGACCTGCTCGGCGGCCAGGGCCACGCAGGCGTACGACGTCATCGTGGCCACCGCCTCCTCGGCGGCCGCGCCCGTGGCCAGCAGGTGGCCGAGCGCCCCGTCGAAGCGGACCCGGGCCTGGCGCCGGGTGAGGTCGACGGTGCGCATCGGCTCGACGCCGACCCCTGCCCCCGGCTCCACCGCCAGCACCGCCGGCTGGCCGTCCGGGAGCCGGCCGAGGACCAGGAAGGTGTCGGCCACCTCGGCGGCCAGCACGAAGAGCTTCTCGCCGGTCACCCGGCGCTCCGGCCCCGCGCCCTCCACGCGCGTGCCGAACGTGTCGGCGTGCCACCGGGTCGGCTGCTCGGCCACCGCGACGGTGGCGACCCGGGCGCCCGTGGCGACGCCGTCGAGCTCGGCCCGCACGTCGGCGGAGTCCGGCAGCGCCAGCAGCAGGGGCGCGGCGAGCGCGACCGAGGCGAAGAACGGGCCGCCGACGAGCGCACTGCCCATCTCCTCCAGCACCACGAGCAGGTCGGCGTAGTCGAAGCCGCTGCCGCCGAGCTCCTCGGGGACCGCGACTCCGTGCAGGCCGAGCTCGTCGGCCATCGCGCGCCAGAGTCCGCGCGGGTGACCGTCGGCCAGCTCCAGCGAGGCGCGCAGCTCGGTCTCGGGCCACCGCTCGCGGAAGAAGACGCGCAACGTGCCCCGCAGCGCCTGCTGCTCCTCGGTGGGCGGGAGGTACGTCGTCACGCGGCACCCCCGTCGGCCTTGAGCAGCGAGCTGGTCAGCTCGTGCCCGACCGCGTCACGCGCGACGCCGGCCGCGTGCAGGACCGCCCGGAGGTCGAGCCCGGTCGCGACCCCGATCCCGTCGAGCAGGTAGACCAGCTCCTCGGTGGCCACGTTCCCGCTCGCCCCCGGAGCGAAGGGGCACCCGCCGAGGCCGCCGACGGAGGCGTCCAGCGACGTCACGCCCGCGGTGACCGCCGCCAGCGCGTTCGCGGCGCCCATCCCCCGGGTGTCGTGCAGGTGGATGCCGACGTCGAGACCGGGTGCGTGCTCGCGGGTGGCGCGGACCAGCTCGACCAGGCGCAGGGGCGTGGTGGTGCCGATGGTGTCGGCGAGGCACAGGGCGTCGGCGCCCGCGGCGACGACCGCCTCGGCGATGCCCAGCACCCGCTCCGGGGGCGTCGGCCCCTCGAACGGGCAGTCCCAGGCGATGGCGATGACCGCCTCCAGCCGGCCGCCGGCCGCGTGCACGGTCTCGGCGAGCTCGGCGGTCAGGGCCACCGACTCCTCCGTGCCGCGCCCGACGTTCGCCCGGCTGTGGGTGTCGCTGGCGGAGACGACGTACTCCACGTCGGTGAGGCCGGCGGCGAGGGCACGGTCGACGCCGGTGCGGCTGGCGACGAGGGCCGAGAAGAGGACGTCGTCGAACCGCTCCAGGGCCGCCGCGGCCACCCGCTCGGCGTCGGCCAGCGCCGGCACGGCCCGCGCGGACACGAAGCTGGTGAGCTCCACGCGCGGCACCCCGGTGGCGACGACCGCCTCGAGCAGTCGCAGCTTGGCCTCGGTGGGCACCGGCGCCTCGATCTGCAGGCCGTCGCGCAGGCCCACCTCCCGGACCGACACGCGCTCGGGCAGCGCGCCGTCGAACGGGCCGCTCACGACCCCTCCTGCCAGCGCTCGAGGTGGACCACGTCGTCCAGCGGCAGCCGACGCGCCGGACCGAAGGCCCGGTCGGGCCACCCGACCGGGATCATCGTCCCGATCTGGACGTTCTCGGGCAGGCCGAGGACCTCGCGCACGCTCTGCTCGTTGCGCACCTGCATCATCGTCAGCGTCGCGCCCAGGCCGAGGGCCCGGGCCGCCACCAGGATGTTCTGGCTGGCCGTGTTGACCACCGACCAGAGGTAGCGCGGGTCGGGGCCGCGCTCGGGGTAGGCGTGCTCAGCGCACACGAAGATCAGCACCGGCGCCTGGGCCACGTTCGCGACGAGGTGGCGGGCCTCGGCGCGGATGTGCGCGTCGTGCTCGTCGGCCGGCTCCCCCAGCGCGTCGATCCACGACAAGAACTCCTCCATCGTGCCGCCGATCGCGGCCCGCTGCTCCGCCTCGCGCACCACGACGAAGCGCCACAGCTGGGTGTTGTTCGGACTGGCCGCCCGCGTCCCGGCCCACACCAGCGCGCGCACCAGCTCGTCCGGCACCGGGTCCGGCCGGAGCCGTCGCATCGCGCGGGCCTGGCCCATCATCCGCAGCGTCTCGCTCAGCGCGACGCCGTCCGGGAAGTCCAGCACGTCGGCCCCCGTCACCGCAGCACCGTGCGTCCCGAGGCGTCGTACTTCGCGACCGCGACCTCGAGCACCTCGAGGTCGCGCAGTGCGCGTCCCCAGGTGCGGTAGTGCTCGGCCCGGACGTGCTCCTCCAGCGCGGCGTCGTCGGCGAACTCCTCGAAGATGAGGAACCGGCCGGGCTCGCAGACGTCCTCGGCGAAGGAGTACGCCGCGCAGCCCGGCTCGCGCAGGGTCTCCTCGACCAGCACTCGGCTCACGTCCCGGAAGGCCTCCAGGGAGTCCTGCCCGATCCGCATCGAGCCGCTGACCACGATCACGCTGTCCTCCTGGGGTCGTCCACGAACGGTGAGGCGATGGCGCCGACCCGGACACCCGAGAGCAGGCCGTGGTCGGTGGGCACGACCGCGCCCGAGAGTGCACCGGCGTCGGGGCCGCCGAGGAACGTCAGCGCCGCCGCCTGCTCCTCCACGGTGCTGAGGCGCCCGAACGGCAGCGGGAAGCCGGACACGAAGCCCGGTCCCGAGGCTGCGGGCGCCTGGTCGACCATGGGGGTGTCGACCAGCCCGGGACAGGTCGCGTTGACCCGGATCCGGCGCGGGGCGAGGCCGGCCGCGCGGAGCAGGGTCTCGACGACCACGCACTGCTTGCTGAAGGGGTAGGCACTGGGCTCCAGCAGGTCGGCGTGCGTCGCGCACCACGCCGGCAGCCCGGCGTCGTCGACCTCGGCCAGGAACTCGGTGACCAGGTCGTAGTGGTGCTCCCACGCCCAGCCGCCGACGGAGGCCACGTGCGTGACCGAGCCGCCGTCGGGCATCCGCTCCAGGACTCGCTCGGTGACGCGCCGCAGGCCGAGCACGTTGACCGCCAGCGTGGTCTCGGGTCCGCTCGCCCCGGTGACGCCGGCGCAGCTGAAGAGGGCGTCGACGCGCTCCACGCCGCGCAGCGCGTCCTCGACCGACCGGTCGTCGCGCACGTCGCAGCCCCAGGCTCGGTCCAGCCCGACGACGGTGGCCCCGAGCGCCTCGAGGCGGCGCGCCGTGGCCGCTCCGATGCCCGACGCCGCGCCCGTCACCACGGCGACCGCACCGTCGTACGTCGCGGTCACGGTTGCCGGTCCGGGGCGAGCAGCGACTGGCGCAGCAGCGTGTCCACGGTGGGCGCGTGCGCGAGCCGGCGGGTGGTGGCCAGGGCGGGTCCGACGAGGGCCGCGAGGTCGGCCGCCGCCGCCTCGGCCGCGGCGACCGGGTCGTCGGCGACGACGTCGAGGAACCCCGCGTCGACGGCGGCGCCGGGCGCCAGCGCCTCGCCCAGGACGGTGGCACGGACGAAGGCGCGCGGGTCGAGCCGGGCCCGCGCCAGCGTGAGCGCGAAGTCCGGCAGGACCATGCCGAGGCGGACCTCGGTGAAGCCGACGAGGTGGTCCCCCGTCGTCCCCACTCGGTGGTCGGCGCACAGCAGCAGCAGGACGCCCGCGGCCACGGCGTGGCCGGTACAGGCGACGACGACCGGGACCGGTGCCGTCAGCAGGTCCAGGCAGAGCAGCTCGGTCTCCACCAGCAGGTGCCGGAAGTCCTCGTCGTCGTCCGCCTCGACCAGCGCGAGCTCGAAGCCCGCGCTGAGCACGCCCGGACGGCCGGCCAGCACCAGAGGGAGCTCGTGCTCGGTCGCCGTGGTGAGCGCGGCGCGCAGACCGTGGACGTGCTCGAGCCCGAGCGCGTTGACCTTCCCGTCGTCGAGCGTGGCGACGACCGCGCTCGCGGTGGTGCGGACCGTGACGACGGCGACGTCGGTGCCCGTCGTCATCGACCGGGCCGGCGCTGCAGGATCGTGCTCAGCGCGACGGTGACGATGAGGACGGCGCCGTTGATGACCTGGGTCCACGTGTAGGGCACGCCGCCGACGACGAGCCCGTCGGTGACGTAGACGAGGGCGAGGCTGCCCGCGACGGTGCCCCAGATGTGGAAGCGGCCCCGGCTGATGATGACCGTGGAGAGGAAGGCGCCGGCGTACGCCGGGAGGAGCAGCGGGTCCGCGACGCCCGGCGCCGCGCTGCCCTGGGTCGAGGCGATGAGGCAGCCGGCCACGGCGGCGATGGCTCCGGAGAACACGAACAGGCACAGCCACACCCGGTCGGTGCGGATGCCGGCGAAGGAGGCGGCCTTCGGGCTGCCGCCGACGGCGTACACCGCCTGACCGAGCGAGGTGTACTTCATGACGGTCCACGCCACGACGGCCAGGGCGACGACGAAGACGATCATCCAGTCCATCTCGCGGGGCACGCCGAGCGCCCAGCCGCCCAGGACCAGCAGGGCGGTCACGACCACGAGGCCGATGGTGCGTGCAGGGCGCAGCCGGTCCGGTCCCGGGAAGCGCTGGTCGAGCGAGATGAGCGCGGACAGCACGACCGCGGCCACCACGACCAGGCCGACGACCAGGGGCACCTTGTTCTGGAAGTCGCCGATCGAGCCTGCGCCCGAGAACCAGTCCGGGAGCGGCCCGCTGTCGGGCGTGGGGCCGACGACGGTGCCGGCGGAGTAGGCGACGCCGAGGCCGGCGACCAGCCCGCTGGTGCCGAGGGTGGCGATAAACGCGCTGACCCGCAGCCGGGTGACCAGCAGGCCGTTGACCAGGCCGGCCAGGGCGCCGGCGACCACCGCGGCGAGCAGCGCCAGCGGCATCGACCACCCGTTGTTGACGAAGAGGCCGACGCTCATGAAGCAGGCGCCGGTCGCCACCGCCGCGACGCTGAAGTCGAACTGGTGACCGCTCAGGCAGACCGCGACGGCCACGGCCAGGACCAGCTGGGGCGCGCTGCGGCTGGCGTCGAAGGAGAGCCGGGTGACGTCGTAGAACTCGGTGCCCAGCCAGACGGCGAAGACCACGAAGACCACGCCGAAGGCCACGACGGTGGCCACCGACGAGACCATCTCCAGCGTCGGTCCGCGCCGAGCCGGCGCTGCGGCGTCGGGCTCGGTCGCGGGCGGGGGTGGGTCCTGCACGGTCATCGCGTCGGTCACCTCGTCGGTGTTCATCGGTCTCCTCGGGTGCAGGTCGGTCTGCGGGGCGTCAGGCCAGCTCGACGGTCAGCTCGGAGAAGCGGTCGGGCGGCAGCCACCCGGTGAGCCGGCCCCGGGCGTCGAGCACCCCCACGGTGTCGGCCAGCGCGGCGATGTCCTCGTAGTCCGTCGACGCCACGAGGACCGCGGCGCCGCGCTCGGCCACCTCGCGCACCTGGGCGTAGATCTCGCGCCGGGTGGCCACGTCGACACCGCGGGTCGGCTCGCACAGCACCAGCAGCTGGGGGTCTCGCATCAGGGCACGGGCGAAGAGCGTCTTCTGCTGGTTGCCGCCGGAGAGGTCGGAGACGCCCACGTCCAGCCGGTGCGGCACGACGCTCAGCGCCGCGACGGCCGCGTCGCAGTCGCGGCGCATCGCGCGGACGTCGAGCAGACCCAGCGGGCCGCGCCAACGCCGCCAGCCTCCCGCCGCGACGTTGAACTCCACGCTGGCCTCGGGGAAGACGCCCTCGCTCTCGCGGTGGGCCGGGACGCACGCGCGGCGCAGGCCCCTGGCCGCCAACACACGGCCTGCGGTGGCCTCGAGCAGGCCCGCGGCGACGTAGGCCACCTCGTGCAGCCCGGAGCCGAGCGGCCCGGTGAGCGCGGTCACCCGGCCGGCGGGGACGGCCATGCTGACAGGGCCGGCCGGTCCGGCGTGGACGCCCTCGAGCGAGCACACGACGTCGTCGCGCTCGACGTCCTGGGCGCTCCGCTCCGGCGCGGCCACGGCCCGCCGGTCGCGCGACATCACGTCGACCAGCCGGGCCTTGGTCACCTCCGCGGCCGGGGCGTCGAGCGCCACCCGGCCGTCGCTGAGCACGACGTACCGGGTGGCCACGCCCAGGGCCTCGTCCAGCTTGTGGGTGACCATCAAGACCGTGGCACCGAGCTCGGCGGCGACGCGGAGCCGCTCCACGACCCAGCGCGCCTCGTGGGGGTGGAGCCCGGCGGTGACCTCGTCGATGACCACGGTCTCCGCGCCGCGGTCGAAGGTGCGGGCCACCGCGACCATGGCGCGCTGACCGAGCCCCAGCGAGCCGACGAGGGCGTGCGGGTCGATGGTGGTGAGGCCGACGGCCTCGAGCGCGGCGGCGGCCCGGCGCGCGTCGCGGCGGGGGTTGACCAGGGCGCGAGGCTGGCCGAGGAACATGTTCTCGGCGACGGTCAGCTCCTCGACCAGGCCGAGGTCCTGGTGGACGACGCCGAGGCCGCCACGCCCGCCACGGACGCGGATCGCGCCGGCGTCCGCGGTGTGGACGCCGTCGAGGACCTTGATGAGCGTCGACTTGCCGGCGCCGTTGGGTCCGAGCAGCGCGACGAACTCGTGGCGACCGAAGGTGCAGGAGACGCCCGCCAGCGCCTGGGTCGCACCGAAGCGCTTGCGGACCGCGTCCACCTCGATCATCACGTCGTCGGCGGCGGTCGCGTCGAGGGGCAGGATCCCGCTCACGTGGTCAGGTGTCCCGCGTCGACCGGCAGGATGACGCCGGTGATGTTGGCCGCGGCGTCGGAGGCCAGGAAGCACGCCGCGCGGGCCACGTCGTCGGGCAGGCTGGGCCGCCGGATCGGCATCTCCTGGGCCCTTGTCGAGAAGTAGTCGGTGCCGGCCTCGAGGTCCATCGAGCCGAACTTCGACTCGAGGGTGTCGGTCACGACCGCGCCGGGCGCGATGCAGTTGACGCGGATGCCGTCGGGTCCGAGCTCGGCCGCCAGAGCCTTGGTCATGCCCTGCACACCGTGCTTGGCCGAGGCGTAGTGCGTCAGGCCCGGCGGCCGGCCCGTGCGGAACCCCGCGACCGAGCTGATGTTGATGACGACGGCCTCGCGACCGGCCTCGCGCGCCGCCAGCGCGGCGGCCCGCGAGCCGTAGAACGACCCGGTGAGGTCCAGCCCCACGACGGCGTCCCACTCGGCGTCGCCGAGGTCGCCGAGGAGGTGGGAGGGGTAGATGCCGGCGGCGTTGACCCACACCAGCTTGCGCGGGGTCCGCGCCGCCGCCGCGCGCGCCACGGCGTCGAGGTCGGCGCTGCGCCGCACGTCGACCAGGCGGCCCTCGACCTCGGCACCGTGGCGCTCGGCGAGCTCCGCGGCGGTCCCGGTCACCTGCGGGTCGACGTCGAGGAGCACCACCGCGGCGCCGAGCTCGGCCAGCCGCGAGGCGATGCCGCGACCGATGCCGGCCGCGCCACCGGTGACCACCGCGACCGTGTCGTCGAACCGGACGAGGGAGGCGAACGGCGCCTCGGCGTAGGCGTAGGAGTCCGCCATCAGCTCCGGTGTCGTCTTCATGCGCTCCCTCGTCCGGTCCGTTCGGTCAGTCGGTGTCGCGTGGCCCCCGCTGGCTCACTTGCCCCAGAGGCTGGTGAACGTGCCCTTCCAGTCGTCCTGGGGAAGGATGAACAGGTTGCCCTTCTCGTAGTTGCCGTAGGTGGACTCGTCCACCAGGCCGACCGGCATCGACTCCGCGTCCCAGGTGTCGGCGCCCGCCAGCACGCGGGCCAGCTCGTCGACCGAGGCCCAGCCGTAGAGCGGGGTCGAGAGCAGCACGTCGGCCTTGGCCACGACCGGCTGGCCGGCCCCGACCATGTCGACGAACGGCGACAGCGCACCCAGTCCGACCACGTTGAAGTCGGTCCGGCCGAGGGCCTGCGCGGAGTTGGCGAGCACGCTGGCCGGGGTGTCGAAGGGCACGAGGACCGAGCTCAGGTCGCCCTCGCCGTACTGCTGGAGCAGTGAGGTGAAGATCGGCGCGTTGGGCGTGGCGGACTCGGCCAGGGTGAGGTCAGGCCGCTCCACCTTGCAGTCGGGGCACAGCTCCTCGACCGTGTCGGCCGCGTGGCTCATCTGCTCCTCGGACTGCTGGAACTCGCTGTTCTGGTAGACCACCACGGTGTCCCCGGGCTTCGCCACCGACGCGGCGTACGCCGCCTGCGCCTCGCCCGCTGCGTCCGGGTCGTTGCCCACACCGACCATGCCGTCCGGCAGGCCTGGTCCGCAGAGGGCGCACACGACGGGGATGTCGGCGTCCGCCGCCGCCTGCACGGCCGCGTCGACCGCGGCGGGCGTGATCGCGACCAGGATGATGCCGTCGACCTTGTCGAGCACGGCCTGCTGGATCAGCTGGGCCTGGGTGGTCGGCGTGAACTTGCCGTCGGTCGTCGGGTCCGCGGTCCAGCCGATCGCCTTGACGGCGTCCTCGGCGTTCTGCGCCAGCACCGCCGGGCCGGGTGAGGCCAGGCCGCTGGCGATGATGGCGATGTGGTGCTCACCGGGGTCGACCGACTCGGTCGGCAGGTTGTACTCGACGTCGCCGGCGAGCAGGGCGTCGACCATGTCCTGGGCGTCCTGGTTGGTCACCTCGGCCGAGGTGTCGCCCGAGCTGCCGGAGCCGCTCGAGCCGTCGGAGCCGCTGCTCGAGGAGTCGCCGTCGTCGCCGCACGCGGACAGCAGCAGCGCTGTCACCGCCAGCACGCCGAGACCGGCCCGCAGTCGTCGCCCTCTGGTCATCTGGAGTCCTCTCTCGCCTGGAGCAGCCGGGCCGCAGGACGACCGATCCTCGTCGCGCGGACATGTCTGAAGGTTCATCAGACGGCGCACATGTAATCGCAGTCACATCCTGGGTGTCAACGGTCGGTACGGGCTAATCTGACAAACAATCAGAACATCAGACCCACAGGACGGAGACGGCGCCGTGCCCCTGGAGCCCGAGCCCGAGCACGACGGAGAGCGTCCCCTCGTGCGGCTCGAGCACGCCGGCCCGGGTGTCCGCATCCTCACGCTGGACCGGGCTGTCCGGCTGAACGCGCTCACCGACGCGCTGGTGCGCGCGCTGGGCGCCGCGCTCGACGAGGTGGCCGCGGACCGCGACTGCCACTGCCTGGTCCTCACCGGTGCCGGGCGCGCCTTCAGCGCCGGCCTGGACCTCGAGGACTACGGTGACTCAGAACGGGTGGCGACCCTCGGCACCCCGCTCGCCGAGCTCGAGCGCCAACGGGAGCTCGCCGCGCTGAGCCTGCGCCTGCACCGGATGCCGCAGACCGTGGTCGCCGCGGTCAACGGACCGGCCGCCGGCGGCGGCTTCGCGCTGGTGTGCGCCAGCGACCTGCGGATCGCGGCCCGCAGTGCCCGGTTCGGCGTCTCGTTCATCCGCGCCGGTTTCTCCGCGTGCGACCTCGGCGTGTCCTGGCTGCTCCCCCGGCTGGTCGGTGCGGCCCGCGCGCACGAGCTGATGCTCACCGGGCGGCTCTTCGACGCCGACGAGGCCCGCGAGATCGGACTCGTCCTCGACGTCGTCGACGACGACGCGCTGCTCGACGCGGCCCTGGCCAAGGCGGCCCAGGTCGCACTGAACCCGCCCGCGTCGGTGCAGCTCACCAAGCAGGGCATGTGGCTCGCCCTGGAGGTGCCGTCGCTCGAGGCGGCCATCGAGCTGGAGAACCGGCAGCAGGTGCTCGCCGGCCTCACCGCGGACCGGCACGAGGCCACCGCGGCCTTCCTCGAGAAGCGGCCCCCGCACTACCAGCACCGCTGATCCCCTGTCTCCCACCGGCCCCCAGGAGGACCCGTGAAGCGCACCCTGTACGGCGAGGACCACGAGGCGTTCCGCACGAGCGTCGCGGCGTTCGTGGACCGCGAGGTCGCCCCCCACCTCGAGCGCTGGGAGGAGGAGCGGCTGGTCGACCGCGGCTGCTGGGAGGCCGCGGGGCGGCAGGGCGTGATCGGGCTCGGCATCCCCGAGGAGTACGGCGGCGCCGGGCTCCACGACTACCGCTTCCGCAACGTGGTGCAGGAGGAGCTCGCGCGGGTGCACGCCGCCTCCGTGGCCTCCGGCTTCTCGCTGCAGGACGACATCGCCGCGCCGTACCTCGTCGAGATCGGGACCGAGGAGCAGAAGCAGCGCTGGTTGCCCGGGATGGCCGAGGGCCGGCTGGTCGGCGCCATCGCCATGACCGAGCCCGGCGCGGGCAGCGACCTCCAGGGCATCCGCACCGCCGGGCGGCGGGTCGACGGCGGCTGGGTGGTCAACGGCACCAAGACCTTCATCACCAACGGCACCGCGGCCGACCTCGTCGTCACGGTGGTGCGCACCGACCCCGCGGGCGGACACCACGCCTTCACGCTCATGGTGGTGCAGACCGACGCGCCCGGCTTCAGCCGTGGCCGCAAGCTGGCCAAGATGGGGCTGCACGCCCAGGACACCGCCGAGCTGTCCTACGACGACGTCTTCGTCCCCGACGACCAGGTCCTCGGGAGCGTCGGCGGTGGCTTCGGCCAGCTCAAGCGGCTGCTCCCCCTAGAGCGGCTGTCCATCGCCGCGCACGCCGTGGCCAGCGCCGACGTGGCGCTGCGCGAGGCGCTGCACTACGTCAAGGACCGCACCGCGTTCGGCCAGCCGGTCGCGGACTTCCAGCACACGCGCTTCGAGCTGGCCGAGATGAGCACCGAGCTCACGGTGACCCGGGCCTACCTCGACCAGTGCATCCGCGCCCACGACGACGGCGACCTCACCGACGTCGACGCCGCGCACGCGAAGTGGTGGGCCACCGAGGTGCAGAACCGGGTGGTGGACCGGTGCCTGCAGCTCTACGGCGGCTACGGCTACATGCTGGAGTACCCCGTGGCCCGGGACTACCAGGACGCCCGCATCCAGAAGATCTTCGGTGGCACCAACGAGATCATGAAGCACATCATCGGGCGCGACCTGGTCAGGGGCTGAGGGTCAGGGTGCGGGCCATGGCGGCAGGTCCGTCGTGGCCCGGCCCGCCCAGCTCGGGCTCCGCTTCGCGAGGTACGCCGCGACGCCCTCCCGCGGGTCGGGGCCGGCCAGCAGGGCCTCGAGGAGCAGCCGCTCGTCGTGGCCGGCCCGGGAGGCGTCCGCGGTCGTCGCCTCCCACAGCAGCCGCTTGGTCACGGCCAGGGAGACCGGCGAGGCGTGCGCGACGATCTCTCGCGCGAGCGCGACGGTCTCGTCCAGCACCTGCTCGGCGGGCAGGGCCCGACCGGCCAGCCCCCAGGCCTCGGCGTCGGCGCCGGAGAAGCGGCGGCCGGTGAAGAACAGCTCGGCCGCCCGGCCCACCCCGAGGTGGCGCACCGCCGTCCAGTGACCCATCCACTCCCCGACGACGCCCAGGCGCACGAACGGGAAGGACAGGATCGCCTGCTCCGCGACGTACCGCACGTCGCACTGCATGGCCAGGGTCAGCCCGGCGCCGACGGCATGGCCGTTGAGCGCGGCCAGCACCGGCTTGCGGACCTGCCACGGCGAGAGCCAGGGCACCTCGTCCCGGTCGGTGGCGGGCTCGCCGCCGAAGCCGTCGTCGGCCAGCTCCGAGCCGGCGCAGAACACGGTCCCCGCGCCGGTGAGCACGACGGCGCCCACGTCGTCGGAGCGGTCGCAGTGGTGCAGGACCCGGGTCAGCTCGACCAGGCTGCGGCCGTCGATGGCGTTGCGCTGCTCGGGCCGGTCCAGGGTCACCACGGCCACGCGGTCGGCGAGCCCGAAGCGCACCCGGGTCAAGGCCCCCGGGTCGAGGTCGACCTGCGGGAGGTCGTCACGCCAGGCCGGCGTCGACTCCTCGTAGTCCACGCCTCAGCCCTGCGCGGCGTACAGCCCGAAGACGGCGTCGGCCAGCACCCGCGCCTGGGCGCCCTGGGCGTCGAGCAGCACCTCGTCGGTCTTGGCGCGGCGGTGGTGGAGGTGCACCCGGTGCTCCCAGGTGAACCCGATGCCGCCGTGGAGGTGGATGGCCTCGTTGGTGATCCGGAACGCCGCGCTGCCGCAGCGGCGGCGCGCCACCGCCAGCGCGGCCCGCGCCAGCCCCTCGTCGTCGCCCTGCCGCGCGTCGGCGGCGAAGGCCAGGGCCGAGCGCGCGGACTCCAGCAGGACCAGGAGGTCGGCCGCCTGGTGCTTGAGGCCCTGGAAGGCCCCGATGACCTGGCCGAACTGCTCGCGCACCGTCAGGTAGTCCACGCTCATCGCGAAGGCCGCGGACGCGGCTCCGACGGCGTCGGCGCACAGCGCGAGCGCGCCGTCGGACTCGAGGGCGGTGACGGCCTCGTGTGCGTCGTCGCCCCGGGCCAGCTCGTCGAGGGGTACGTCGTCCAGCCGGACGTCGGCGAAGCGACGGGTCAGGTCCACACCCGTGAGCCGGGTCATCGTCGTCGACGCCGCGTCCACCAGCCCGAGCACAGGCGCGCCGTCCCGCTCCGCCACCACGAGCAGGCGGTCGGCCCCCACCGGCTCCAGCACCGAGGGCACGGTGCCGCTCACGCGGCCGGACCGGTCGAGGACCAGGGGCGCCGCGTCGGGTCGGTACCACGCCGTGCAGGCCGGGACCACGACCTCCACGCCCGCCAGCACCGCCTCGAGCCGATCGGGCGCGTGGCGCACGAGGGCGGGCACGGTCTGGGCGAGCACCGGGAGGAACGGACCGCCGTGCAGCGCGCGGCCGGCCTCCTCGTGGACCAGCAGCTCCTCGGCCAGGCCGAGCCCGACGCCGCCCAGCTCCTCGGGCACGCGCACACCGAGCAGGCCGAGCTGCTCGGCGAGCGCCGTCCACGCCTGCCGGTCGGGCGCCGCCGCGGTGGCCGCCCCGTGCTCGTCGGCCGACTGCGGCGTGTGCGACACCAGCAGGCGCCGGGAGGCCTCGCGCAGGGCGCGGCGCTCCTCCTCGCTGCTCGCGTCCTGACTGCGGGGGGCGCTGCTCACAGGGGGGCGTACCCGTCGGTGAGCTCCGCGGAGGGCACCTCGGCGGCGGAGACGACCGTGCCGTCCGGCGTGATGCCGGCGGTCTCCAGGGCCAGGGCCTTGGCGTTCTCCATGTCGTAGTGGTTGGTGACCACGACCTTCTGGGCGTAGAGCCCGCCGCCGGCCTGGATGACCGTCACGTGCTTCCACCCACCGAACGCGTCCGCGGTGAAGTCGCGGATGGTGTGGAACAGGCGCATGCGGTACTCCGCGTCGACACCCTCCATGGTCCGCATGTACTTCTCGAGGTAGGGGCCCGTCTCGGGGTTGCGCAGGTCGCGCAGCGACGGCGCGGTGAGCACCGAGCCGCCGGCGATGTCGTGCAGGTGGCGCACCATCCGGCTGAACTCCGCGGCCGCGTGGTACTTCGCGGCGTTGGTGAACATCTCGTCCGGGGACGCCCAGCCCTCCGGGGTGAACGTCGAGTGCTGGACCGCCGCCTCGAAGCCCGCCCGGATGAGCGTGGCGTAGGTGATCATCTCGGCGATCTTGTCCTTGATGTGGCCGATGCGCTCGAGCCCGTTGGCCTCGGCGATGAGCTGCGCGAGCCCGACCAGGGTGTCGGCGAGCCGGACGTAGCTCCCCACCGAGCCGAGCCGCTCCCACAGGCCCAGGGCGTGGGCGAAGGTCGCGGAGTGCTCGACCTCGCCGGCCAGGAAGAGCCGGTCGTTGGGCACGAAGACGTCGTCGAAGACGATGAACCCCTCCGTCATCACGTGACGCGAGCTGTAGGGGTAGAAGTCCGGGTCCAGGTCGGGTCGCGGCGCGAACGAGGCGTTGATGATCTTGACGCCCGGCGCGTTCACCGGCACCGCGGCGGCCACGCTGTAGTCCTCCTCGCCCGGCTTCATCCGCTTGGTCGGCATGACCATGAGCTCGTGGGCGATCGCCGCGGAGGAGATGTGCAGCTTGGCCCCGCGGATGACCACGCCGTCCGCGGAGCGGTCCACGATCCGCACGTACAGGTCCGGGTCGTCCTGCTTGCTCGGGGACAGCGAGCGGTTGCCCTTGGCGTCGGTGATGGTCTGCACGATGCGGATGTCGCGGCGCTTGGCGTCCTCGAAGTAGGCCAGCGCGCGCTCGGCGTACTGCGGGAAGTCCGCGCGCATCCGGCTGGCCGCAGTCAGCACCATGAGCAGCCCGTTGGACGTGGAGATGGTCGGGAAGTCCCAGTCGAGGTACATGTCCTGCACCTGGCGCAGCTCGTCCACCGAGGTCGGGATGAGGAAGTAGGGCCCGCTGGCGTCCTCGCCCGGCTGGTAGTGGCGGTCGTAGCCCTCCGCGGCGGCCAGGGCACTCGCGCGCAGCAGCGGCTCCTCGGTCACGTCCGGCACCGCGTGGCCGTTGACGTAGAGCTGGCGGCCGTCGCGCAGCGACTGGAGGTACTGGTCTCCGGTGAGCATCAGGTGGTCCTCGGGTTCTCGGGAGTGGTCGGGCGCGCCGGGATCGGCGGCCGGGGGTCACGCGGCAGGCCGAGGATCCGCTCGGCCAGGATGTTCTTCTGGATCTCGTCACTGCCGCCGGCGATGCGGTGCGCGGGCGCGCCGAGGAGCAGCTGGCTCCAGGCGTAGGTCCCCCAGCCGCCGGAGTCGAGCACCAGGCGCGAGCCCAGCAGGCGGGTGGCGACGGCGAGGTAGAACTCCATGTCCTCGGTGCTGAGGAGCTTGAGCACCGAGGCCCACTGGCCCGCGGGCGGCTCGGTGCGGCTGCGCCGGGCGGTCTGGCGGACGATCTGCTCACGGGCCCAGGCCTCGGCGAGCAGCTCACGCACCTCGGGGTCACCGGCCTGACCGGTCGCCTCGGCCAGCGCGAACAGGCGCCGGACCGGGTCGATGAGCAGCCCGTTGTGCTCCTCGCCCATCATGGCGCGCTCGCTGTCGAGGGTGGTCAGCGCGATCGGCCAGCCACCGCCGACGTCCCCGATCCGCTGGGAGTCCGGGATGAAGACGTCGTCGAAGAAGACCTCGTTGAAGTGCTCGACGCCGGTGATCTGCTTCAGGGGTCGGACCTCGATGCCCGGGGAGGACATGTCGAGCAGGAACGCCGTGATGCCGCGGTGCCGGTCGGCCGGCTCGCCGGTGCGGGCCAGCAGCTCCCCCACCTGGGCCAGGTGCGCGAAGGAGGACCACACCTTCTGGCCGTTGACGACCCAGCCGTCCTCGACGCGGCGGGCGGTGGTGCGCAGGCTGGCCAGGTCCGACCCCGCGCCCGGCTCGGAGAAGAGCTGGCAGCAGATGAGGTCGCCGCGCCAGATGGCGGGCAGGTACTCCTTGCGCTGGCGCTCGTCGCCGTGGGCGAGGACCGCCGGACCGACGATGTCGTGGGCGACCATGAAGCAGGTGGTGTTGGGCCGCTCGTACTGGTTGAGCACGTGCTCGACCCGCTGGCGGTGCTCGAGGCCCAGGCCGCGGCCGCCGAGCTCCGGCGGTCCGTCCACCCAGGCCAGCCCCGCGTCGTACAGCGGGGCCTGGAAGGCGCGCGCCGCGGCGACCTCGACCTCCTCCGGGACGCCGGAGTCGAGCCCGACGCCCATCACGTCGTCGGGGCCCTCGCCGATCCGCGCGTCGGTGCTCCGGCGCGGCAGCCCCTGGGCCTGCGCGAACGCGCGCGCCTCCGCCTCGATCTCGTCGGGGGTCGTCACGCGAGCCCCTCTCCCAGCTGGCGACGGAGCTCCTGCTTGTGGATCTTGCCCGAGGCGTTGCGCGGGAACTCGTGCAGCGCGACGACCCGGGTGGGGACCTTGTAGCTGGCCAGGCGACCCCGGCAGTGCTCACGCAGCGCCTCGACCGTCAGCGGTGCCGCACCGTCGCGGAGGACGACGACCGCGGTCACGACCTGCCCCCACTGGGCGTCGGGCTCGCCGACCACGGCGATCTCCTCGACGTCCTCGTGTGCGCCGACGACGTCCTCGATCTCGACCGGGTAGACGTTCTCGCCGCCGCGGATGATCATGTCGTCCGCACGGCCGGCCAGGTGCAGGTAGCCCTCCTCGTCCTTCCAGGCCAGGTCCCCGGCGATGAACCAGCCGTCGCGGACCGCCCGGGCCGTGAGCTCGGGCTGGCCGAGGTAGCCGCTCATCACCGTGTCGCCGCGGCTGGCGATCTCGCCGACCTCGCCGTCGCGGACCTCGTTCCCCTCCGGGTCGAGCAGCCGCACGTCGCAACCGAAGGCCGGCTTGCCGATGGAGCCGAGCAGCCACTCCTCGCCGGCCAGGGCGCGCCGGTGGTCCTCGGGCCGCAGGGTCAGCTGGCCACCGGCCTCGGTCCCGGCCCCGAAGCCGTTGTGCAGGTCGCAGTCGAAGACCTCGCTCATCCGCCGGATGACCGATGTCGGCATCGGCGCTCCGCCGTACATGATCGAGCGGAGGCCGGCGTAGTCGGCGTCGGTGACCCGTGGGTGGCCGAGCAGCTGGATGATCATGCTCGGCACGAGCATCGCCTCGGTCACCCGCCCGGACTGCAGCCAGTGCAGCGCCGTCTCGAGCTCCCACTGGGGCATGACCACGGAGCCGGCCGCCCGCGAGACGCCGTAGAGGACGTGGCCGAAGCCACCCGCGTGGAACAGCGGTGCCCCGGACATGAGCAGGTCGCCCGGGCGGACCCCCAGCTCGAGGGCGCCCGACTGGGTCACGGCCTTGATCATGCGCTGCGACTGCAGCACGCCCTTGGGCACGCCGGTGGTGCCGCTGGTGAAGGAGATCGACAGGATCTCCTCGTCGGTGGTCACCGACTCGATCTCGCCGCCGTCCTCGCCGCTGGCCAGGAAGTCCTCGTAGGTCGTCAGCCCGGCCTCGGTCTTGTCGAAGGCGATCCGCTCCTGCACGTGCGCGGCGGCCGCGGGGAAGCAGCCCTCGACGAGCTCCTCGTAGCGGGCGCTGAGGAAGATCAGCTTGGCCTGGCTCGCGGTCAGCACGGTCCGGAGCTCGGGCCCGGCGAGGCGGAAGTTCAGCGCGGCGTACGTCGCGCCGAGCTTCATGCAGGCCAGCACCAGCTCGACGTACTCCGGGGAGTCGACGGCCATGATCGCCACCCGGTCGCCGCGGCCGACCCCGGCGGCCCGCAGGGCCCGCACCAGCCGGGTCACGCGGGCGTCGACCTCGGCGAAGGTGCGCACCCGGCCGTCGGCGGCCACGAGGCAGTCGTTCCCGGGGAAGTAGCGCGCGTTCAGGGTCACCCAGTCGCCCGGGCACAGCCTGGACAGTTGCATCACGTGTCGCTCCCGTTCACGTGCCGCCGGCGAGTCGGCCGCACTTCTGAACATTATTCAGAAAGTCCCGGCGACGGCAAGAGCGGATCGCGCGGGAAGCGCCGGGACCGCTCACCCCGTCGACTCTGAGGGTTCATCAGGGCATCGGGCCGACCAGGGTCTAGCATCCCTCCTGGACGTCAGGGCCTGCGCGGCAGGCCGTGGCAGAGGAAGGGGGCGGTGAGCGCATGACCAGTGCCGACAGCATCGGGACCGACGAGGAGCCCCCGCGGCTCAACCGGTTGATCCAGGCCGCGGAGGAGATCCGACTCGCCGTACGCCGACAGGACGGTCGCGAGACCCCGGTCGGACCGCGCGCGCTGCGCACGCGGGGCAAGCTCCTGGAGGCGGCGGCACGGTTGTTCGCCGAGCGCGGCTACGTCAACACCTCGCTCAACGACCTGGCCCAGGAGGCCGGGGTCAGCCTGCCGACGATCTACCAGTACTTCGCCGACCGCAACGACATCGTCGCCACCCTGGCTGCGGACCACGCGCTCGGCATGCTCCAGGCCGGGGCCGACGACTGGGACCCCACCGCGGGCCGCCTCGGGCTGCGCCGGGCCATCGCGGCCCTGGTCAACCTCTACTCGCAGAGCAGCCCGTTCTTCTCCATCTGGGAGGTGGCCAGCCACGTCGACGACCGGCTGTCGCAGCTGCGGGCCGACTTCGAGAGCCAGTTCCGCGAGGGCTTCGCGCGCAAGATGCGCAAGGGGATGGAGCTCGGCTACGTCCGCTCGACCCAGGACCCGCACGAGCTGGCCCGCGCCATGAACCTCATGGTCCAGGGCTACTGCTCCGACGTCTTCGTGGTCGGCCCGCGCCGCGGCGAGGAGGCTCCCCCGGTGGACGACATCGTGGACCTGCTCACCGGGCTGTGGGCCGACGCCATCGGCCTCCAGGAGCGGCCGGACCGGGTCGAGGACCAGCCGGCCGGCTCCTGAAGGCGTCCGCCCCGTTCAGACGGTGCGGCTCTTCTCCACGGTGTGCAGCACGACGCGCTGGGCGTCGACCAGGTCGCGCGCCAGCGCGTCGAAGGCGAGGAAGTGCTCACTCTGCGCGTGGGCGCCGATCGCCGCCAGGTCCTGCCACTCCTCGACGAAGACGAACTGGTCCTCGTCGAGCACCTCGCGGTAGCAGGAGTACGCCACGCAGCCCGGCTCGTCGGCGGTGGTGCGGGCGATGACCTCGCGCGCCGCCGCGGCGAACTCGTCGGCCGCACCGGGTCGCACGTGGAAGTAGGCGGTCGCGAGGATCATGCGTCCCGGCCCGCGATGTCCAGGTCGCCCTCGGCGTAGCCCTCGGGGGCCGCCACCTCGACCACGGGCTCGTCCCGGTCGTCGAACTCCACCCGCAGGGCGCGCGCCATGACGGCGTGCTGGACGTAGAGCGAGGTGATGTAGGTCAGCTCGAGGATCTGCACGTCGTCGAGGTGCTCGCGGAGGGCGTCGAAGACGCCGTCCGGCACGCGGCCACCGTCGCCGGCCAGCGCGTCGGCGTAGGCCAGCACCGCGCGCTCGACCGGGGTGAAGAGGTCGGAGACCTGCCAGTGCGGGATGGCCTCGACCTTGTCGGCGCTCACCCCGTTGGCCCGGGCCGCCTTCGCGTGCTGGGAGAAGACGAACTGGCTGCCCGAGCGCCACCCGGCGCGGGTCTGCCCCAGCTCGCGCAGGTCACCCGGCAGCCGGCGCTTCGGGCTCTGGTAGAGCGCGAAGCCTCGGATCGCGTGCTTGAGCACGTCGGGCGACAGGGCGAACACCGTCCACCAGTTGCCCGGCGTACCGGTCGCGGTGCCGGGCTCGGCGACCGGGTCCCGGTCGCCGAACAGCCGTTGGTAGGACCCGAGGACGACCTCGTCGGTCGTGTCGGCGCGGGATACCTCGCTCAGTCGTGGCACTGCGTGCTCCTGTCGTGGTGGGGATCGGTGTCGAACAGCGCGTCGACCGAGCCGCTGTGGGCCAGCCGCTCGAGCAGGACGTCGCGGCCCTGGTCGATGTGCTCGGCCATCAGCGCCTCGGCGCGTCCGGCGTCGGCCCCGGCGACCGCGGCGCGGATCAGCCGGTGGAACAGGTTGGACCGCTCCATCGCGGCCCGGTCGAAGTGGCGGAAGGCCTGGAACACCAGCGGCACGTCGGTGGCGCGGCGCAGCAGCACGCCGAGCCGCTCGTGGCGCGCCGCCTCGAGCACCGCCTGGTGGAACCGCGCGTTGGCGTCGTTGACCGTGCGGAGCGCGTCGGGGTCGCCGCCCGCGGCCCGGTCGGCGTGCTCGTCGAAGTCGGCGATGGCCTCGTCCATCCGCTCGAGGTCCGCGGGGCCGGCTCGGCCGACGGCCCGGTGCGCGGCGTAGGACTCCAGCCGGGCCCGCAGGTCGTAGAGGTCCTCCACCTCGCCCACGTCGATCGGACGGACCACCGCGCCGCGGTTGAGCGCGATGACCACCAGCCCCTCGGCCTCGAGGCTGCGCAGCGCCTCACGCACCGGCGTCCGCGACAGCTGCAGCTCGGTGGCGATCCGCTGCTCCTGGAGCCGCTCGCCCGGCCGGTAGCGACCCTCGACGATGGCCTGCCGCAGCGCGACGTACGCCGGGGTGCGGTCGTCGTCGGCCGCGACCAGCCGCAGCCCGGTCACCGCTCCTCCTGGGCGAGCCGCGCCAGCACCTCGTCGGTGTGCTCCCCCAGCGCCGGGCCGACCCGGGTCACCTCGCCCGGGGTCCGCGAGAACTTCGGCACGACCCCGGCCATCGGGCCGTGGCGCACCCCGTCGACCTCGGGCCGGAGCACCATGTCGCGGGCCAGGTAGTGCGGGTCGCTCACCATGTCGGGGGCGGTGTAGATCTTCCCGGCTGGCACGCCGCCCTCCGACAGCAGCCGGAGCAGCTCCTCGGTGCCGACCGTGCGCGTCCAGGCCTCGATCTGCTCGTCGAGCTCCGCGGCGTTGCTCCCGCGCGACCCGTGGTCGACGTACCGCGGGTCGGCGGCGAGCTCGGGTCGGCCCATCACCTGGCACAGCCGGGCGAAGACCGCGTCGGCGTTGGCCGCGATGAGGACCTCGGTGCCCTCGGCCGAGGTGTAGACGTTCGACGGCGCGACTCCGGGCAGCACGCTGCCGGAGCGCTGCCGGACCACGCCGGCGCGCTCGAAGTCCACCATCGTCGACTCCATCAGCGCCGCGACCGCCTCGTAGATCGCCACGTCGACCTCCTGGCCGGCGCCGCTGCGGCCGCGCTCGACCAGGGCGGCCAGTGTGCCGATCACCGCGAACACCGCGGCCAGCGAGTCACCCAGGCTCACCCCGGCGCGACTCGAGCGCCGGTCCGGGTCGCCGGTGGTGTGCCGGATCCCGCCCATCGCCTCGCCGACACTGCCGAACCCGGCGTCACCGGAGCGCGGGCCGCTCTGCCCGAACCCCGACACGTGGACCACCACGATCCCCGGGTTGAGGGCGCGGAGGTCGTCGTACCCCAGACCCCAGCGGGCCAGCGTCCCCGGCCGGAAGTTCTCGAGCACCACGTCGCACTGCGCGGCGATGCGCCGCACGACGTCGCGGCCCTCGTCGGTGCGCACGTCGACCGCGACCGACTTCTTGCCGCGCGCGATGGCCGGCCACCACAGGCTCTGGCCGTCCACCGTGATGCCCCAGCGGCGCATCGGGTCGCCGCTTCCCGGCAGCTCGACCTTGACCACCTCGGCCCCGTAGTCGGCCAGCAGCTGACCCGCGAAGGGGCCGGCGATCAGGCTGCCCAGCTCCAGCACCCGCACACCCTCCAGCGGACCGCTCACGCAGGCAGTTCTATCTGAATGAACATCAGATTGTCCACAATCCTGCGCGATCGCCGGCATGTTCCCTGTCCCGCCGCCCGGATGATCGACGATCCTGGCCTCCGGCCGACGGGGCTGACTGGGCGCGGTGCTGGGGTACAGGGACAGCGTGAGACCGGTCCGGATCGCCCTGTCGAACGACTACCACGTCGTCATCGCCGGCGTCGCCACCATCCTCGCGCAGTACGCCGACCAGGTGCGGGTCGTCGAGCTGACCACCGACCGGGAGATCGAGGAGCCGGTGGACGTGATCCTCTACGACACGTTCGGGCGGCTCGCGGGCGACGACGAGAAGCTCGAGCGGATCGTGGCCGAGAACGACGCCAAGGTGGTGGTCTACAGCTGGCAGGCCTACCCGGTGGACGCCGCGATGGCGCAGGGCGCGGCCGGCTACATCCACAAGGGGCTGCCGCCCGAGGAACTGGTGGCGGCGATCCTGGCCATCCACCGCGGTGAGTACGCTGAGTCGCCGGTCCCGGAGGCCGACGAGGAGGAGAGCGTGCCGACCTGGCCCGGGCAGGAGCACGGGCTGAGCGCGCGGGAGTCGGAGATGCTGGGCTTCATCGCCCGGGGGCTGACCAACGAGCAGATCGCGTCCAGCGCCTTCCTGAGCGTCAACACGGTCAAGACCTACATCCGCACCGGCTACCGCAAGATCGGCGTCCGCTCGCGCGGGCAGGCCGTGCGGTGGGCGCTGACGCACGGCTTCGAGCCGGACTAGCGTGCGCCTCGCCCTCGTCGGCGACTCGATCGCCTGGGGCGTGGGCGCGTCCGCGGAGGCCGACCGACTCGGCCCGCGCCTGGCGCGGGCCCTCGAGGCGCGCGGCACGACCACCGAGACCCACGTCTACGCCGTCCCGGGGGCGCGCAGCAGCAGCCTCGCGGCGCAGGTCCAGCGCGCCGTCGCCTGGCCGCCCGAGCTGACCGTGGTCGTCATCGGTGCCAACGACCTGACGCACCTGCAGCCCGTGGCCGAGGCCGCGGCCGCGCTGGGCGAGGCGGTGCGCCGGCTGCGCGAGGTCGGCAGCGAGGTGGTGGTCGCCCCCGCTCCTGACCTCAGCATGGTGCCGCACGTGCCGGCGCCGCTGCGCCCCCTCGTCCAGGTCGCCAGCGCCGAGATGCGCGCCCGGCAGAGCGAGGTCGCCCTCGCCCTCGGCGCCCGTGTCGCCGACGCCGACGGCGCCACGTCGCGTGCCTTCCACGACGATCCGGGCCGGATGTTCGCCGCCGACCGCTTCCACCCGTCCAGCGCCGGCTACGCCGTCATCGCCGCCGCCCTGCTACCCGAGGTCCTGGCCGCGGCCGGCGACGCCGGCGCGCCCATGTAACGCTCAGTTACCGGTACTCCCGACCCGTTGCAACGGGTCGGGAGTACCGGTAACTGAGCGTTACATGGGGGGTGGGGCCGAGCAGGCGGCTACTGCAGGCCCGAGCGGACCGACGTGATGCGCGAGGTGTTGAAGCCGAGCCAGTGCATGCGGCCGACGTACCGCGCGTGCTCGATCTTGAGGCAGCGGTCGGCGACGACCGTCACGCCGCCCTGCTCGGCGATGCGGAAGCCCTCGTCGTTGACCACGCCGAACTGGCACCACAGCGTGGGTGCGCCGATGGCCACGGTCTCCTCGGCGATGCCGGGGAGGGCGTCGGGAGCGCGGAAGACGTCGACGATGTCGACGGGCTCGGGGATGTCGGCGAGGGAGGCGTAGCTCTTCTCGCCGAGGATCTCCGGCTCGCGCGGGTTGACCGGGATGACGCGGTAGCCGTGCCGCTTCAGGTAGTAGCCGACGAAGTGGCTGGCCCGGAGCTCGTTGCTCGAGAGACCGACCACCGCGATGGTCCTCGCCGAGTGCAGCACCCGCTGGATGGTCAGCGGGTCCTGGTAGCGCCCCAGGTCGAGCGCCGTGTCGGTCACGACGCCAGCCCGTCGAGCGCGCGGGAGAGGTCCCAGATCAGGTCGTCGACCGACTCCAGCCCGACGGAGAGCCGGATGGTGCCGGGGCCGACGCCGCCGGCGGCGAGCTCGTCGTCGCTGAGCTGGCGGTGGGTGGTGCTGGCGGGGTGGATGACCAGGCTCTTGGCGTCGCCGACGTTGGCCAGGTGCGACCAGAGGGTGAGGTGGCCGATGAGCGAGGTGCCGCCGGTGCGGCCGCCGGCGGCGTCGAAGGAGAAGACCGCGCCGGCGCCGCGCGGGAGGTACTTCTCGACCAGGGCGGCGTACTTGCTGCCGGGCAGGCCGGGGTGGGTGACGTTGGAGGCCCGCGGGTGCTCGTCGAGGAAGGTCGCGATCGCGAGCGCATTGGTCACGTGGCGCTCCATCCGCAGCGACAGCGTCTCGAGCCCCTGCAGGAACAGGAACGCGTTGAACGGCGACATGGGGGCGCCGAGGTCGCGCAGGGTCTCGGCGCGCAGCTTCATGAGGTAGCCGTAGGTGCCGAAGGTCTCGTGGAACTGCAGCCCGTGGTACGCCGGCGACGGGTCGGCCACGACGGGGAACCGCCCGTTGCTCCAGTCGAACTCCCCGGAGTCCACGACCACGCCACCGATGGAGGTGCCGTGGCCGCCGATGAACTTGGTGGCGGAGTGGATGACGATGTCGGCGCCCCACTCGATCGGCCGGCAGAGGTACGGCGTGGCGAAGGTGTTGTCGACCAGCAGCGGGATGCCGTGCTCGTGCGCGATGCTGGAGACCGTCTCGATGTCCAGGACGTTGCCGGCCGGGTTGCCGATGGTCTCGCCGAAGAATGCCTTGGTGTTGTCCTGCACCGCGGCCCGCCACGCCTCCGGGTCGTCGGGGTCGACCCAGGTCAGCTCGACGTTCATCTTGCGCAGCAGGTGCTTGAGCTGGTTGACCGAGCCGCCGTACAGCGCGGCCGAGGACACCACGTGGTCGCCGGGCACCAGCAGCGTGAACAGCGCGGCGGCCTGCGCGCCGAGACCGCTGGCGAAGGCCACGCCGCCGGCGGCGCCCTCGAGGTTGGCCACGCGCTCCTCGAGCACGGCGGTGGTCGGGTTCATGATCCGGGAGTAGGTGTTGCCGTACTCCTGGAGGTTGAAGTACGCCGCCGCCGACTCCGGGTCCTCGAAGACGTAGCTCGAGGTCTGGAAGATCGGCACCGCCCGCGCCCCGGTGTTGGGGTCGGGCCGCTGGCCGGCGTGCAGCTGCCGGGTCTCGAAGCCGAAGTCGTGGTCGGGTTCCTCGCTCACGTCCTCATCCTCCCTCGCCCAGGAAGGCCCGGATCAGCGGCGTCTGCCTGGCCTCCTCGAGCAGGAAGCAGTCGTGACCGTACGGCGCGTCGATGACGTGCAGCTCGACGTCCTTGCCGTCCGCGCGCAGGGCCGCCTCGATCTCCTCCGAGGCCACGGGCGGGTAGAGCCAGTCGGAGCTGAAGGCGATGAGCAGCGTGCGGGCCCGGACGCCGGCCAGCGCGTCGGCGAGCGAGCCGTCGCCGTGCTGGCGAGCCAGGTCGAAGTAGGTCAGCGCGCGGGAGGTGTAGAGGTAGGTGTTGGCGTCGAAGCGCTTCACGAACGACGCGGCCTGGTGCTCCAGGTAGCTCTCGACCTGGAACTCCGGCTCGGTGATCGAGTAGGCCAGGTCGTCGCGGTCCTGGAGTCGGCGGTGGAACTTGTCGTCCAGCGCCTGCCCGGACAGGTAGGTGACGTGGCCGATCATCCGGGCCACACCCATGCCGGCGTCGGGCTTGCGGCCGGTGCCCTCGTAGTGCCCGCCCTGCCAGTCGGGGTCGGCGCGGATCGCCTCGCGCGCGATGGCGTTCCAGGCCACGCCCTGCGGGTGCAGCGCGTGCGTGCTGGCGATCACCACGATGTGGTCGACCTGGTCGGGGTGGGACACCGCCCACTGCAGCGCCTGCATGCCACCCAGCGAGCCGCCCGCCACGGCGTACAAGCGCTCGATGCCGAGCGCGTCGAGGAAGGCCCGCTCGGTGCGGACCATGTCGGCCACGGTGATGACCGGGAAGTCCGCGCCGTACGGCGCCCCGGTGGCCGGGTCGGTCGAGCCCGGTCCGGTGGTGCCCCGGCAGCCGCCGAGCAGGTTGGTGCTCACCACGAAGAACCGGTCGGTGTCGAAGGCCTTGCCCGGCCCGATCATCCCGTCCCACCAGCCCAGCGCCCGGCCGGCCGCGCCGTCGCGCTCCTCGGCGGCGAAGCCGTCGCGCGTGCTCTCGGCGCCGGGCGTCGCCGAGACGCCGGCCGCGTGCGCGTCCCCGCTCAGCGCGTGGCAGACGAGGATGACGTTGTCGCGCGTCGGGGACAGCTCGCCGTAGGTCTCGTAGGCCACCCGGACCTGGCTCAGCTCGCGCCCGCAGTCGAGGGCCAGCGGGCCCGGGAGGTCGACGTACTGCGTCTCGACGACGCCCACCGAGCCGGGCCTTGCCGTCTCGACTGGTGACATGGCCGTGATGCTAGCGCCGCATCTGGTTTCATTGTGGACCGGTCCACTAGACAAAACCCGAGGAGCGTGGCGCCATGACCACCACCGAGAGCCCCACCGCCGACAACGGCGTCAACGTCCAGCACCTGCTCGACGCCCGCGCGGCGCTGACCGACGCGCCCGAGGCCGCCCAGTTCCAGTGGCGCGCGACCTCGACCTGGGACCGTGGCGTGCACACCCAGATCAAGGTCCAGCCGTTCTTCGGTCTCGGCGCGGAGCAGAGTCACGAGGGCGAGCACACCTTCGACGCCGACCACCCGGCCGTGTTCGGGGCCACGGACAACGGCATCACCCCGATCGAGTACCTCCTCGTCGGCCTGGCCAGCTGCCTGTCCGCCGGTGTCGCCTCGGTCGCGCAGAACCGCGGCATCCAGCTCCGCTCCGTCGAGGCCTCGGTCTCGGGCAACCACGACATCCGCGGCATCCTCGGCGCCGACAGCGACGTGCGCAACGGCTTCAACGACGTGCACGTGTCGTTCAAGATCGACGCCGACGCCTCGCGCGAGGAGATCGAGGCCCTGGTCGCGCAGTCGCAGAAGCGCTCGGCCGTCTTCGACGCGCTCACCAACCCCACCGACGTGAGCGTCGAGGTCGTCTGACCTGAGCGAGCACACCGACGTCCTCGTCCTCGGGGCCGGCCACGCGGGGCTGGCCGCGAGCCACTTCCTGGCCGCGCGCTCGGTGGACCACCTGGTCCTCGAGCGCGGCGACGTCGCGAACTCCTGGCGCCACGAGCGCTGGGACTCGCTGCGCCTGCTGACCCCGAACTGGCTCAACGGGCTGCCCGGCCACCCCTACGCGGGCCCGGACCCGGACGGCTACCTGTCCGCACCCGAGGTCGCCGACCACATCGCGGCGTACGCCGTGCGCTCGGCGGCCCCGGTGCGCACCGGCACCACCGTCACCTCGGTGCGGCGCACCGAGGGCGGCTACGCGGTGGACACCAGCACCGGTGGGCTGACCGCCCGCAGCGTGGTCATCGCCACCGGCGCCTGCAACCGGCCCGCGGTGCCGGCCCTGGCCGCTTCTCTGCCCGAGGGCCTGCACCAGACGACGGCCTTCGACTACCGCAACCCCGCCTCGCTGCCCGAGGGCGGCGTGCTCGTGGTCGGCGCCTCGGCCACCGGGACGCAGCTGGCCGCCGAGCTGGCCCGCGCCGGTCGGCACGTCGTGCTCTCGGTCGGTGAGCACACCCGGCTGCCGCGCACCTACCGCGGGCGCGACGTGCTGTGGTGGATGCACGCCTCGGGCGTCTGGGACGAGCGGTACGACGAGCTCGACGACCTCACCCGCGCCCGCCGGCTGCCCTCGCCGCAGCTGGTCGGCACGCCCGAGCGGGCCACGCTCGACCTCAACGCGGTGCAGGACCTCGGGGTCCAGCTGGTCGGTCGCTGGGCGGCCGTCCGCGACGGGGTGGCGCTCTTCTCCGGCGGACTGCGCAACGTCTTCTCCCTGGCCGACCTCAAGCAGCAGCGGCTGCTCGACGGCTTCGACCTGTTCGCCGCGGCCAACGGCGTCGACGGGCCCGAGGCCGAGCGGCCCGAGCCGACGCGCGTGCCGTCGCCCGCGCGCCTCCAGCTCGACCTGGGCTCCGGCGAGGTGTCCTCGGTGCTGTGGGCGACCGGCTACCGCCCGGACTACTCCTGGCTCGACGTGCCGGTGCTCGACGCCAAGGGCGCGCTGCGCCACGACGGGGGCGTGGTCGAGGACAGCCCCGGGCTCTACGTCCTCGGCCTCCCGGTCCTGCGGCGGCGCAAGTCGACGTTCCTGCACGGGATCGAGGACGACGCCCGCGACGTGGTCGACCGGCTCGCGGCGTACCTCGACCACCCCGCGCACCAGCGGGCCTAGACCTCCCCGGAGGCCAGCCGGACCAGCCGGGCGACGTCCTCGGAGGCGCCCAGCTCGTCGACCGGGACCGGCAGCAGGATCCGCCAGTTCTCACGCTCAGTGGTGCCCGGGACGTTGGGGCGGCGCTGCTCGAGCACGGCGTCCTCCAGCGACAGCGACACGAGCAGCGAGGGCGCGCGGACCAGCTGGCGGTACGCCGCCGCGACGGCCTCGGCCGCGCTCGCGCCCTCGGCCAGGCCGTCGCGGGTCAGCTTCTCCAGCAGGTCGGCGCGCCCGCGCCGCACGTCCGCCTCGGGCATGTCGGTGGCCTCGAGCTGGTCCTCGGCGTCCGTGCCGGTCCAGAGCCCGGCCACCGTGGGCAGGTCGTGGGTGGTCACCGCGGCCAGGGCGGCGCCCGGCCACTGCGCCGGGTCGTCCTCCTCGAACCACAGCACCTTGTAGGACAGGATCCGCCGCTCGGCGAGCGCCTCGGCCACGCCGGGCTCGACGGTGCCGAGGTCCTCCCCCACGACCACGGCCCGGGCGCGGTGCGACTCCAGGGCCACGATGTCGAGCAGGTCGTCGCTCGGGTAGCGCACGTAGGCGCCGTCCGCGGCGCCCGAGCCGTCCGGGATCCACCAGAGCCGGAACAGCCCCATCACGTGGTCGATGCGCAGCCCGCCCGCCCCGGCGATGGTGCCGCGCACCGACTCGATGAACGGCTCGTAGTCCGCCGCCCGGAGCCGCCACGGCGTGAGCGGCGGCGAGCCCCAGTCCTGGCCCAGCGTGTTGAGCGCATCGGGCGGTGCGCCCACGGTGATCCCCTGGGCGAGCGTGTCCTGCCAGACCCAGGCGTCGGCCCCGCCACCGGAGACGCCGATGGGCAGGTCCTGGATGACGGTCAGCGCACCGGTGGCCGCCCGCAGCTGCTCGTCCAGCTGCCACTGGAGCCAGGCGTGGAAGCCGACCTCGCCGGCATGGGCCTCGCGGTACGCCGCCACGTCAGCGGACGTCGGGTCCTGCAGCGCCTCGGGCCAGCGCCGCCAGTCCGGCCCGTGCTCCTCGGCGAGGGCCGACCAGGTGGCGAAACCCTCGAGCGCGTCCCCCCGACCCGCGCGCCACACCGCGAAGGCGTCGTCGCCGCCGCTGCGGGCGTGCGCCGCGGCGAGGGCCGCCCGCTTCAGGGTCCAGGCGGCGTCGCGGTCGACCAGCGACTCGGCGGCCAGGGTGCGCACGGCGTCGACGTCGACGTCGACCGGCTCGTGGCCGGGGACCTCCTCGACCCGGAGGTAGAGCGGGTTGCGGAAGCGCCGGGTGGCCGGCAGGTAGGGGCTGGCCTCCTGCGGGAGGGTCGGCGCGACGGCGTGCAGCGGGTTGACCAGCAGGAAGCCGCCGCCGTCGCCCTCGGTCCACGTCCGCAGGGTCCGCAGGTCGGCCAGGTCGCCGATCCCCCAGCTCGCGGCCGAGCGGGCGGCGTACAGCTGCACGGTCCAGCCCCACGTCGCCTGCGGAGGCAGCCAGCAGCGCCCGGGCGAGACGACCAGCCGGCGCTCGGTCCCGTCGGCGGTGCGCAGCTGGTGGTAGCCGAGCGGGAAGTCCGCGGGCAGCACGCCGTCCACGACGCGCTCGCTGCCGTCCTCGCAGGTCACCTGCACCCGGCCGAGACCGAGGTCGCGGCCGGGCCGGGTCACGACCGGTGCCGTCGCCTCGAGGTCCACCGGCGGCTCGCCGATGACCGTGCGGAGCCGGTCGACGGTGGCGTCGGCGACCTCGTGCTCGGCGTCCGCCGCGTCCAGCCAGCGGTGCTGGATGCCCCAGGCGTCGATGCCCCCGTCGAAGTCCGCGCTCACCCGCTGCCTGTGACCCACGCGGGCCATCGGCATGCGTCGCGCCTAGAGCTCGTCGTAGCGCAGCGGGTCGTCGCGCCGGACCCGCTCCTCGGGCACGACCTGCCGGCGCGGCGGGCGGTGCGCGACCGGCCACCAGCGGACCAGGTGGCGCCAGCGCCCGTCCGCCAGCCGGACCGACCGGAGCAGCTCGCCGGGCACCCACTGGCCGCCGAGGTCGTCCTCGACCCACACGTCGACGTCGGGCAGGCTCGGGCCGCCGTAGACGACCTGCTCTCCCGACGCTGCCACCGCGGCCCGGTACCCCTCACCGGGCGCGCCGCTCGGCCTCGCGCGGGTCCGGCTCGGCCAGCCCGTGCCGCACCGCCCAGAGCACGGCCTCGGTCCGCGAGCCGACGCCGATGCGGCGGTAGGCCTGGCGGATGTAGGTCTTGACCGAGTTGATGCTGAGGAACAGGTGGGCGGCGATCTGCTCGTTGCTCATCCCGGCCGCGATGAGCGCGAGGACGCCGGCCTCCCGCTCGGTGATGCCGTAGCGCCGCACGGCCTCGGCGTGCCGGTCGGCGCGGTACGCCGAGGCGCTGGTCCCCTCGCCCCGCGCGGCGCGCCGCAGCACGTCGATGAGGGTGCGCGTCCCGACATCGGGCGGCACCGAGTCGGTCACGCCGAGCGACAGCGCGCGCTGGGCCAGGTCGGGCCGGTCCACGACCTCGAAGGCGACCACCACGGCCGAACCGGCCAGCAGCCTGCTCAACTCGGTGTGCGGCGCGCCGGTCAGCCGCTCGAGGTCGTAGAGCACGACGTCCACCAGGCCCACGTCGCCGCTGCGGGCGTCGGAGGCGACCGTGCTCACGCGGATGGTGCGACCGGCGTCGCCGAGCATGGCGACCACGCCCCGCCGCACGACCTCACGCGGGCTGATGACCGCCACGAGCAGGGGCGCCAGCCCGGGGTCAGCACCGCCGTCAGCCCCCGGCACCCCGACCGCCGCCTGCTTCCTCGCCCACGACTCCACCCTAGGGAGCCCGGTCGGGACCAGGCACCCGCCCTTTCGGGTGGAGCCCGCGCGCTCGGCGCGGTCCAGACCGCGGTGTCCGGGGCCGGGGCGCCGGGTAGACCCCCACCAGCAGGTCGCCGGGGGCGGCGCCTGCGGATCGGGACCGGGCGTGGGGCTCGGGGCCCACGTCGTGGGGGGCGGGATCGTCATGATCATCGGGGGGAACGCGAGCGCACGCCGTCCGGTCCGGACGCGACGCGAGGCGGAGACGGGGGCCGGTCGGCTGGCGGTCTACCGCACCCGGCCCGCGGCCGTCCGGGCCTCAGGCGGGCGCCGGGCGCAGCGCCCGTCTGGCGTGCCGGGCCTCGCGGGCCTGGCGGGCCAGCCGGCGCAGCTGGGGCCGCAGCCCGCCGCGCCGGGTCTCGTCGAGCCAGCCGTCGGGCAGCGAGAGGCGCACGACGCGGTGCCACGCTGAGAGCACCTGGGGCACGAGCGGGCGCGCGTTGTAGGCCAGCCCGTAGCGCTCGAAGAGGTCGCGGACCTGGACCGCGATCTCGGCGTACCGGTTGCTCGGCAGGTCGGGGAACAGGTGGTGCTCGATCTGGTGCGACAGGTTGCCGGTCAGCAGGTGCAGCAGGGGCGGGCCGGAGATGTCGGCCGAGCCGAGCATCTGGCGGACGTACCACTGCGCGCGGTCCTCGCGCTCGTCGAGCTCGTCCTGCTCGAAGGTCTCCACGCCCTCCGGGAAGTGGCCGCACATGATGACCGAGTGGCTCCACAGGTTGCGGACCAGGTTGGCCAGCGCGTTCGCGGCCAGCGTCTGCCGGAAGCCCGGGCCGCTCAGGACCGGGTGCACGACGTAGTCCTTGAGCGCCTGCTTGCCCGCCTTGCCCAGCGCCGCGCGGACCCGCTGCCGCGTCTCGGGCGGCACGCCCTCGCCGCCGCGGAGCGCGTCGCCGAGGTCGGCGTCGTACATCGCGATGCCCCACTCGAAGATGCACGCGGTGATCAGGTTCCACAGCGGCTGGACCAGGTGCCGCGGCTGCCACTCCTGGTGCTCGCTTACCCGCATGATCCCGTAGCCGAGGTCGTTGTCGCGCCCGACGATGTTGGTGTAGCGGTGGTGCAGCTCGTTGTGCGCGCGCTTCCACTGCCCGACCGGGGAGGCGTGGTCCCAGTCCCAGGTGGTCGAGTGGATCCTGGGGTCGCGCATCCAGTCCCACTGTCCGTGCAGGACGTTGTGGCCGATCTCCATGTTGTCCAGCACCTTGGCCAGGGTCAGGCTCGCGGTGCCCAGCACCCACGCCGGCCGCCAGCGGCTGCCGACCAGCAGCACCGCACGGCTGCCCAGCTCGAGCGCGCGCTGGGCGGCCACCACCCGGCGGATGTACGCCGCGTCGCGCGCGCCCCGGCTGCGCACCACCGCCTCGCGGATGGCGTCCAGCTCGCGCCCGATCGCCGCGACGTCCTCGGCGCTCAGCCGCTCCGCACTGGTCCGCACCGCGGCCGGTGCTGCCGACGTCGCCGTCGTCGCCGTCGGCGAGGTCGTCGCCGTCGCCGTCGTGCTCATGCGCGTCCGCCCAGCATCTCCACTCCCCTGCTCAGCCCCCGCGCCGCACCGCTGGTGCCCCGGGAGAACCCTAGGCACACCCACCGAAGGGGTGAGACGGGTGGGCATGTTCCGGGCCGGGATGGGGAACCGACCTCCCCGGCGCGACGGGGCGCCGGTGACCACTCTCGGGGGCTGCCCGTTCCGGCGGGCGCGGACGGGCACGGAAGGACACGATGACCATGGGCGCCGACGCGGCCGCTCACGGCTCCTCCTTCGCGGTCCGCCTGCCCGCACACCTGGACTCCGCGCGCACCGCCCGGCAGCTGCTCGACGACCTGCTGGACGAACGGGTGCCGCGCCTGCTCGTCCAGGACGCCGAGCTCGTCCTGCACGAGCTGGTCATCAACGGCGTCACCCACGGCCGCCCCGACGCCGACGGCCTCATCGCCGTCGCCTGCACGCTGGCCGAGAAGCACCTCGAGATCGCCGTCCGCGACGCCGGCGAGGGCGGCGCCATCACGCCCCGGCCCTGGTCCGACGACCAGCCCTCCGGGCGCGGCCTGGTCATGGTCGCCGCCATCTGCGAGTCCTGGCACGTCGACCGCTCCCACGGCACCGAGGTCTCCGCCCGGCTGCGCTGGTGAGCGCCGGGTAGCGTCGCTGGCGTGAGCCCGCGACGCCGCCGCCCCGCCGCGCTCGGCGCGGTCGCCGCCCTGCTGCTCGCCGGCCTGCTGGCCGGGTGCGGTGACGACGCCGACAGCGCCGACAGCGGGGGCAGCGGCGGCACGGCGTCCGGCGACAGCGGCGCAGGCGCGGACGTCGGCTCCCCCGCCCGCCGACGCCCCGGCGCTGCGGGTCGAGACCGTGCTCGACGGCCTGGACCACCCGTGGGACGTGGCGCAGGCGCCGGACGGCACCCTGCTGCTCGACGAGCGCGGCGGCGGGCTGACCGCCGTGCTCCCCGACGGCTCGGACCAGGAGGTCGACGCCGACTTCTCCGACCTGTTCGCCGAAGGCGAGACCGGGCTCATGGGGCTCGTGCTCGACCCGGCGTTCGCGGACAACCGCACCTTCTACACCTGCCAGGGCGCCGTCGACGGCGGCGCGGACGGCGGCCCGGCCATCGAGGTCGTGAGCTGGACCGTCGACGACGACTGGTCCGCGGCCACCCGCGTGGCCGACCCCCTGGTCGGCGAGATCCCGGTCAACCGCGCCATCGGCCGGCACGGCGGCTGCCGGCTCCGCTTCGACCCGCAGGGCCAACTGCTCATCGGCACCGGCGACAACGCCCTCGGCACCAACCCGCAGGACCTCGACTCCCTGGCCGGCAAGCTGCTGCGCGTCGACCCCGCCACCGGCGGCCGGCCCCAGGTCGTCGGCTACGGCCACCGCAACGTCCAGGGCATCGCCGTGCGCCCCGGCACCGACCAGGTCTTCACCGCCGAGCAGGGCAGCTCCCGCGACGACGAGGTCAACCTCGCCGTCGACGGCGGCAACTACGGCTGGAACCCCGTCGGCCAGGGCGAGTACGACGAGAGCGTGCCCATGACCGACACCGACATCCCCGGCGCCATCGAGGCCGTCTGGTCCTCCGGCGACCCCACCATCGCCGTCTGCGGCATCACCTTCCTCGACGGCGACCAGTGGGGCGACGACGAGGGCCTGCTCCTCCTCGGCGTCCAGAAGGACACCGGCGTCCTCGCGCTCCGCCTCGACGACGCCGGCGCCCTGGTCGACCAGTTCCGCCTCCCCGAGCTCGAGGAGTACGGCCGCATCCGCACGCCGCAGCTGGGCACCGACGGAGCGCTGTACGTCACCACCGACAACGGCGACGGCCAGGACCAGCTGCTCCGGGTGACGCCCGCCTGAGGCGACGGGTACTCCCTGCCGTGAGGCAGGGGTCCCGCAGCCGCCTGGCCGTCGTGCTCCCCTGAGCCACCCGCAGGGTGGAGCCCGCGCAGCTGCGTGGCGGGCAGAGGGTCAGGGGTTCGGGTCCCGTCGGCTCCGACGAAGCGAGAAGGCCCGCCGCGCTCAGCGCGGCGGGCCTTCTCGGTGGGTGGAGCTGAGGGGACTCGAACCCCTGACCCTCTGCATGCCATGCAGATGCGCTACCAGCTGCGCCACAGCCCCATCTCGGCCGCCCCCGGTGTCCCGGTGGGCAACCCGCGGAAGTTTAGCCAACCGGTGTCGTCTGGATGAAATCGGGTGCCACGGTGCGGTTGTAGGCGGCCAGTCGCCAGGGTGCGTCGGGCCCCCGGCGGCGCAGGACGACCCAGCCGCAGTTGTCGAGACCGGTCATGGTCTCGGCCTGGGGGCGGCCCCAGCCGAGGAGCGTGGCGGTGGCGGTGCGGATGGCCGCGCCGTGGGAGACGGCGACGCCGGTGTCGCCCGGGCCGAGCAGGCCGGCGAGCTCGGAGAGGGCGGCGGTGGTGCGGGCGGCGACGTCGGCGTAGCGCTCCACCTCGGGCACGCGGTCCCACTCCCCCACGCGGTACGCCGCGAAGCCGTCGGGGTCGGCCGCCTCGAACTCGGTGGCCAGCAACCCTTCGAGAGCGCCGAAGGAGTACTCGCGCAGGCGCGGGTCGAAGCGGGGCTCGAGACCGGTGGCCGAGGCGACGTAGGCGGCCGTGGCGCGGGTGCGGTCAGCGTCGGAGGACCAGAGCACCGTGGGCCCTAGTGCGGCGAGGACCGGCGCGGTGGCCGCGGCCTGGGCCCGGCCGAGCTCGTCGAGCTGGGACTGCGACTGGCCCTGCAGGCGACGCTCGGCGTTCCAGTCGGTGCGGCCGTGCCGGAGGAGGACGAGCTCGGACACCAGGCTCAGCCGCGCGAGTGCGGGGCGGTGACGTCCGCGGGAAGCGGGATCGTCGGGCAGTCGCGCCACAGCCGCTCGAGGGCGTAGAACTGCCGCTCCTCCTCGTGCTGGACGTGCACGACGATCTCGCCGTAGTCGATGAGCACCCAGCGCCCGTCGCGCTCGCCCTCGCGGCGGATGGGCTTGGCGCCGATCTCGCGGAGCTTGTCCTCGACCTCGTCGACGATGGCGCGGACCTGGCGGTCGTTGGTGGCCGAGGCGAGGAGGAAGGCGTCGGTGATGGCCAGCTGGTCGCTGACGTCGAAGGCGATGATCTGCTGCGCCAGCTTGTCGGAGGCCGCGCGGGCGGCGGTCACGACGAGCTCGACGGCGTGGTCGGTGGCGGTCACGAGGAGGCTCCAGCGGGTGCGGGGTAGAGGTGGTGCTTGGCGATGTACTGCACGACACCGTCGGGGACGAGGTACCACACCGGCTCGCCGCGGCGGGTGCGCGCGCGGCAGTCGGTGGAGGAGATGGCCAGGGCCGGGATCTCGACCATCGTCACCTTGTCGGCGGGGATGGCAGCGAGCGTGGCCGGGTCCATCTCGTGCCCGGGCCGGGTCACGCCCACGAACCGCGCCAGCCCGAACAGCTCCTCGGCCGAGCGCCAGGTGAAGATGTCGGCCAGCGCGTCGGCGCCGGTGATAAAGTAGAGCTCGCTGTCCGGCTCGGCGTTCTTGAGGTCGCGCAGCGTGTCCACGGTGTACGTCGGGCCGGCCCGGTCGACGTCCACGCGCGAGACCGAGAAGCGCGGGTTGGAGGCGGTGGCGATCACCGTCATGAGGTAGCGGTGCTCGGCCTCGGTGACGGCGCGGTCGGACTTCTGCCACGGGTCGCCGGTGGGCACGAAGAGGACCTCGTCGAGGTCGAACCAGGACTGGACCTCGGAGGCGGCGACCAGGTGGCCGTGGTGGATGGGGTCGAACGTGCCGCCCATCACCCCGACACGGCGGGTCACGGGCCGACCGCCGAGGTCAGGAGTGCTCCCGCCCGCCGCCGAAGGCGACCAGCGCGGCCATGAGGGCCAGCAGGATCACCAAGGCGAGGGCGCCGATGCCGAAGCTCAGCGCGACGTCGACTTCTTCCCCGAAGCCCAGGATCTGCGCGGTCATGCGTGCAGCCTACCCAGCCCCGCCGTCACCTCGTGTGCCCGTCCCCCACCACGACGTACTTGGTCGACGTCATCTCCGGCAGCCCCATCGGGCCGCGGGCGTGCAGCTTCTGCGTGCTGATCCCGATCTCGGCCCCGAAGCCGAACTCCCCGCCGTCGGTGAACCGGGTCGAGGCGTTGACCAGCACCGCCGCGGAGTCGACCTCGGCCACGAACCGCCGCGCCGCCGCCTGGTCCTCGGTCAGGATCGCCTCGCTGTGCTGGCTCGACCAGCGGCGGATGTGCGCCAGCGCCTCGTCCAGGTCCGGCACGACGCGGGCGGCGATGTCGAGGGAGAGGTACTCCTCGCCCCAGTCCTCGTCCGTCGCCGGCACGACGCCCGCGTGGGCCAGGAAGGCCTCGTCGCCGTGGATCGTCACCCCGGCCTCCTGGAGGGCGGCGACCACGCGCGGCAGGAAGGCCTCGACCACCTCGGCGTGCACCAGCAGCGACTCGGCCGCGTTGCAGACGCTGGTCCGCTGGGTCTTGGCGTTGAGGACGACGGCCAGCGCCTTCTCGAGGTCGGCCGCCCGGTCGACGTACACGTGGCAGTTGCCGACCCCGGTCTCGATGACCGGCACCGTGGACTCCTCGACCACCGAGCGGATGAGGCCCGCTCCCCCGCGCGGGATGAGCACGTCGACCAGCCCGCGGGCGCGCATCAGCGCCTTGACCGACTCGTGGGAGTCGCCCGGCACCAGCTGGACGACGTCGGGGTCCAGGCCGGAGCCGGCCAGCGCGTCGCGCAGCACCCCGACCAGGGCGGCGTTGGACGACCGGGCCGAGGACGAGCCGCGCAGCAGCACGGCGTTCCCGCTCTTGAGGCAGATGCCCGCGGCGTCGACGGTCACGTTGGGCCGGGCCTCGTAGACCATCCCGACCACCCCGAACGGCACCCGCACCTGCCGCAGCTCGAGCCCGTTGGCCAGGGTGCCGCCGCGCACCACCTCGCCGACCGGGTCGGGCAGCGCCGCCACCTCGCGCAGCCCGCGGGCCATGTCCTCCAGGCGCTGCGGGGTCAGCCGGAGCCGGTCCACGATGTTCGCGGCCGTGCCGCCGGTCTCGGCGCGCGCGACGTCCTCGGCGTTGGCGTCCAGGACCTCCGACCACCGGGCGACCAGCGCGTCGGCCATGGCCAGCAGGGCCGCGTCCTTCTCGGCCCGCGTGGCCAGGGCCAGCCCGTGGCTGGCCGCACGCGCGCGGCGTGCGGTGTCGAGCACGTCCTGGGTACCCACAGCCGCGAGGATAGGCGTGAGGAGGCAGCACCGTGCCCGTGTACCTGCAGGCTGGACTGTGGGGGCTGGTCGCCGGCGGGATGCTGGTGGTCGGCGCCGCGATCGCCTGGCTGCTCCGCGTGCCGCGGCTGGTCGTCGCCACGGTGATGGCCTTCGGCTCGGGCGTGCTCTTCTCCGCGCTCGCCTTCGACCTGGTCGACGAGGCCGAGCGCTCGGGCGGGCTCACCGCGACCCTCATCGGGCTGGCCGGCGGAGCCGCGGTGTACGTCGCCGCCAACGCCGTGCTCAACCGTCGCGGTGCCGCCCGCCGCAAGAGCTCGGGCGAGGAGCAGTCCTCCGAGCAGGACCAGGCCGGCAGCGGCACGGCCATCGCGGTCGGCGCCCTGCTCGACGGCATCCCGGAGTCGGTGGTCCTCGGGCTCTCGCTGCTCGGCGGCCACGGCGTCGGCGTACCCGTGCTGGCCGCCATCGCGATCTCCAACCTGCCCGAGGGCCTGTCCAGCTCGGCCGGCATGAAGGCCAACGGCCGCAGCGCGCGCTACGTCTTCGGCGTCTGGGTCTCGATCGCCGTGGCCAGCGGCCTGGCCGGCCTGCTCGGCTGCCTGCTGCTGGACGGCGCGGCGGACGCCACGATCTCGGTCATCACCGCGGTCGCGGCGGGTGCCATCCTGACCATGGTGGCCGACACGATGATCCCCGAGGCGTACGCGCGCACCCACCTGCTCACCGGGCTGGTGGTCACGCTCGGCTTCATCACCGCCTTCGCGCTGACCCGGTCGTGAGCGCACCACTGCGGTTCGTGGTCAACCGGCACCAGGCGACCACGCTCCACTTCGACCTGCGGCTCGAGGTCGACGGCGCGCTCGCGTCGTGGGCGGTGCCGAAGGGGCCGAGCCTGGACCCAGCGGTGAAGCGGCTGGCCATCCGGGTCGACGACCACGACCTCGAGGAGCACCTGGCCTACGAGGACGACCACAAGGTCGTCTGGGACACCGGGACCTTCGAGCCGGCGACCGACCCCGGCCCGGCCCTCGAGGAGGGCCACCTGCGCTTCACCCTCGAGGGCCACCGGCTGCACGGTGGCTTCGCACTGCAGCAGACCCGGCTGGGCTGGCTGCTGCTCAAGCTGGACGACGAGGGCGCGGCGCCGGGTCAGGTCTGGGCCGAGGACGAGCTGGGCTCGGTGCTCAGCGACCGGACCCTCTGAGCGCTCGGTCCGCCCGGGCCAGCGACTGGGCGTGCCGGCGCACGTCGCGCCACGGGCAGGGCTTGGCGGCCAGGCGGCGACCGACGGTGCGCACGGTGTACTTCGTCGGTGGCACCCGCGACAGCTCGTCCCAGGTGATCGGCGTCGAGACCGGCGCACCGGGCCGCGCGCGGACGGCGTATGCCGGGACCGCGGTCTGCGCGTAGCCGTTGCGGGCCACGTCGACGTAGACCCTCCTGCCCCGCTTGGCCTTGCGCACCTCGACGGTCAGCAGGTCCGGCGCCTTCTCGACCAGCAGTTCGGCGCAGCGGTGCGCGAAGTCGCGCACCTCGTCGAAGCCCAGCCGCGGTCGCAGCGGCACCAGCACGTGGTAGCCGCGCGAACCGGTCGTCTTGAGGTACGTCGTGAGGCCGAGGTCGTCGAGCAGCTCGCCCACCATCCGGGTCGCCTTGCGCACCTTGGCCAGGTCGTCGTCGCTGGGGTCGAGGTCGAAGACGAGCTGGTCCGGCTGGTCGAGCGCCTTCGTGGTGCACAGCCACGTGTGCGGCGTGACGCAGGCCTGCTGGGCCAGGTAGACCAGGCTGCGGCGGTCGTCGACCACGACCTGCCGCTGGGGGTCCTGGGCGGTGGCGACCTCGACGGTGTGCACCCAGTCCGGGAAGTGCGACGGCACCTTCTTCTCGTAGAAGCTGAACCCACCCAGCCCGTCCGGGAAGCGCTCCATGTTCACCGGCCGGCCGCGCAGGTGCGGCAGCATCACGTCGGCCACGGAGTCGTAGTAACGGGCGAGGTCCAGCTTGGTGACGCTGCCGGATCGAGGGGGGTCGTCCGGGAACAGCACCTTGTCCGGCTTGGAGATCTCCACGCCCGCGACGGTCGAGTCGCTCACGTCTCCCGCACCACCTCGGCCGCGGCCTTGTCCTCGCGGAGCCCGAGGAAGCGCGGGTGCCGCAGCTGGTGGGTCCGCGTCCACTCGGTGAAGGCGACCTGCGCCACCAGCTCGGGCCGCGCCCAGTGCACACCCTTGCGCGGGAGCGCGCCCTGGGTGCACGGCGACGGGTCGACCTCGAGCGGGCCGAGCCGCGCGTGCAGGTCGCGCAGCACCGCCTCGGAGAAGCCGGTGCCGACCTTGCCGGCGTACACCAGGTCGTCGCCCTCGTGGTAGCCGAGCAGCAGCGCACCCAGCGCGACCCGCGAGCCCTCCGGGTCGGTCCAGCCGACGACGACCAGCTCCTGGCCGGCCTCGCACTTGAACTTGAGCCAGCGGTCGGTGCGGCCGGTGGCGTACGCCGCGTCCGCGCGCTTGGCGATCAGCCCCTCCCAGCCCTTGCGGCAGGCCCCGGCGAAGTACTCCTCGCCCCCCTGCCTGCGGTGCGGCGTGTAGCGGATCGGGCCGTCGAAGGTGAGCAGCGCGCGCAGTCGCCGCTTGCGGGCCAGCAGCGGCTCGCCGCGCAGGTCCTCGCCGTCCGCGCGCAGCACGTCGAAGACGTAGAAGAAGACCGGGACGCCGCTGCGGCGCGCCTTGTCCGCGCTGCTCACGTGGATGCGCGGCTGGAGCCGGGCGAACGACGTGCGCGAGCCCTCGAAGGCCACCACCTCACCGTCCACCACGAAGTCGGTCGACGCCTGCTCCTCCAGCGCCTCCGCGATCTCCGGGAACGCCACCGTCACGTCGCGGCCCGAGCGGGAGTAGAGCCGGGTGCCCCGGCCGGTGCGCACGGCCAGGCAGCGCTGGCCGTCGAGCTTGCGCTCGTAGACCCACCCGTCGGCCCAGAAGCGCTCGTGCGACAGCGTCGCCAGCGCCGGCTGCGGGATGTCGGTCACGCTGCTGTGGTACCCGCTCGTCCGGTCGTAGGGTCCTGCCGTGACCCAGCCTCCCGAGGACGCCACCCGGCCCATCAGCCCGACCCCGCCGCCGCCGCCGCTGCCGCCCCCGCCGGCCGCGCCGCCAGCCGCCGCGCCGCAGCCCGCGGACCGCACCACCCTGGTCAGCCTGGCCTTCGCGGTGGCCACCATCGCGCTGACCGTCGTCGCGCTCGCGGTGATGGAGGACGCCCGGCGCGGCTACGAGGTCTGGACGACCTGGTCGGTCGTGGCCACCCTGGCCGCGCTGGTGCACCTGCTCCCGGTCGGCTGGAAGCCCGAGCCGCGCACCAAGTCCTGGGACGCCGTGGCGCTGGCGACCGGCGTACTGCTGTTCTTCTGGGTGGCGGCCTTCCTGCCCTCGGTCACCACCGGCACCGGCTTCGCGATGACCGCGGCCGTGGCCTGCGCGGTGGCCCACTGCTGGGTGCTGCCCGGCCGACGTACGTGAGCCGGCTGCGCGCCGTCGGGCTCGCCCTGGCCGTGCTGGCCCTCGGACTGCCGTGGGGTGCGTATGCCGTGCCGGGCTACGTCACCACCGGCTACTACACCTCGGGCTACTGCGACTACGACGGCTACTGCTACTCCGGCACCTACCAGCCCGGCTACTACGTGCCGGGCTTCGACGGCTCGGTGACGGGCACCACGAGCACGGCCCGCTTCTTCGTGGTCGGCGCCGTGCTGCTGGTCGTGCTGGCTTGGCGGCTCGGGAGGCCCCGGCTGCTGCTTGGCGCCGCGAGCGTCTGCGCCGCCGGCGTCGTCCTGCACCTGACCGCGGGGCTCACCGGCGGCACCGTGGCCCTCGCCCTGGCCGCGGTCTGCTTCGGGCTGGCCGCACGACGCCCCGCCCGCTTGTAACGCTCAGTTACGGGAACTCCCGACCCGTTCGAACGGGTCGGGAGTTCCTGTAACTGAGCGTTACAAGCCGGGGGCGGGCGCTCAGCCCTTGCGCTCGTTGACCTTCTCGGTCGCGGCGGGCAGGACGGTCTTGAGGTCGCCGACCACGCCGAAGTCGACGAGCTCGAAGATCGGGGCCTCCTCGTCCTTGTTGACCGCGACGATGGTCTTGGAGGTCTGCATGCCGGCGCGGTGCTGGATGGCACCGGAGATGCCGGCCGCGATGTAGAGCTGCGGGCTGACGGTCTTGCCGGTCTGGCCGACCTGGAAGGTGTGCGCGATCCAGCCGGAGTCGACCGCGGCGCGCGAGGCGCCGACGGCCGCGCCGAGCGCGTCGGCCAGGCCCTCGATCGGCTCGAAGTCGCCACCGGTGCCGCGACCGCCGGAGACCACGATCGCGGCCTCGTTCAGGTCGGGGCGACCCGAGGCCTTGCGCGGCTGGGAGGCCACGATCTGAGCGGTCTTGGCGGCCTCGGAGATCTCCGGGGTGAACTCCTCGACGCTGCCCGCACCCGCGGACTCCTCGGGCGCGGCCGAGTTGGGCTTGACCGTGATGATCGGCGTGCCCTGGGTGACCTTGGCGGTGACCGTGTAGTTGCCCGCGAAGACCGACTGGGTGGTGACCGGGGCACCGCCCTCGGCCTGCACGTCGACGGCGTCGGTGATCAGCCCGGACTCGAGCTTGATCGACAGGCGCGCGGCGATCTCCTTGCCGCCCACCGAGGACGGGATCAGGATCGCGGCCGGCGACGCCTTCTCGGCCAGCTGCTGGAGGGCCTCGGCGGCCGGGGCCACGAGGTAGCCCTTGATCTGGGCGTCGTCGACGGCGTAGACCTTCTCGGCGCCGTACGCCTTGACCTTGTCGGCGACCTCGGTGGCCTTGTCGGCCGGGCCGATGAAGACCGCCGACGGCTCGCCGAGCCGCTTGGCGATGGTCAGCAGCTCGTAGGTCGGCTTGCGGACCGCACCGTCGAGGTGGTCGACGAGCACGAGTACTTCAGACATGAGGATCCCTGTTCGTTCGGAAGCGTCGGTGGCTCAGATGAACTTCTTGGACGCGAGGAAGTCGGTCAGCGCGCCGGCGCCGGACCCGTCCTCGTCCTTGACGACCTCACCCGCGCTGCGCGGCGGGCGGGCGGTGGTGTCCTCGACCGTGGTCCAGGCGACGGAGAGGCCGACCTGGCCCGCGTCGACCCCGAGGTCGGAGAGCGACCAGGTCTCGAGCGGCTTCTTCTTGGCCGCCATGATCCCCTTGAACGACGGGTAGCGGGCCTCGCCCGACTGGTCGGTCACCGAGAGGACCAGCGGCATCGTCGCGCCGATGACCTCGGTCGCGGTGTCGCTGTCGCGCTTGACGCGGACCTGGTCGCCCTGGGTCTCCACGACCGAGGCCATGGTGACCTGCGGCCAGGACAGCCGCTCGGCGAGCATCGCCGGGATGATGCCGGCGGCGCCGTCGGTCGAGGCCATGCCGCACATGACCAGGTCGACGCCGCCGTCGCCGGCGACCTTCTCCACGGCCTTGGCCAGGACCAGCGAGGTCGCGGCGTAGTCGGAGCCGGCGATCGCGTCGTCGACCACGTGGATGCCCTGGTCGACGCCCATCTGCAGGGCCTTGCGGACCGCGTCGACGGCCTTCTCCGGCCCGACGCAGAGGGCGGTGACGGTGATGTCCTCGCCCTTCTCCTTCAGCTGGAGGGCCTGCTCGACGGCGTACTCGTCCAGCTCGGACAGGAGCCCGTCGACTCCGACCCGGTCGACGGTGCCGTCGTCCTCGAACGTGCGGTCAGCGGTGGCGTCGGGGACGTACTTGACGCAGACAAGAATGTTCATGGTGCTTCGGAGGTTACCGTCGTGTCACGACGGGTGACACGGGCCTCGCGCGTCGCCTTCCTCACACCAGGACTGTCACGGTCGTGCCGGCGGGAGGATCAGGGACGGACGAGGCGGTCCACGATCCGGCCGACGATCAGCCAGGCCACAGCGCCGATGCCCCAGTTGAAGAGGGCGTTCTTGGTCTCGGGGTCGTCGCCGCCGAACTGCTTGATGCCGTTGTCCTTGGAGAAGATGCCGAGATCGACCCGGTCGGCGCCCTCGAGCACGAACTTGACCAGGTCGTTGTCGCGGTTGGCGTCCACCGCGATGAGCAGCGCGCCGACGGCCAGGAACAGCGCGGCGAGGAGGAAGACCAGCCAGAGCAGCTGGGCCAGCCGCAGCCGCACCAGCCGCACGCTCTCGGCCCCGCGCCCGCTCGCGCCGGACGTGCCCGACGCCTCCGCCTTGGTGTCAGTCTTGTCCGCCACGTGGCTCACCTGCCTTCGAAGGTCGCCTTCCCCGGTCCGTTCTCGACGAAGGATCGCATACCGGTGGTCCGGTCCTCGGTGGCGAAGACGCCGGCGAACGCCGCGCGCTCGATCTCGAGCCCGGTGTCCAGGTCGACCTCCAGGCCGCGGTCGACGGCCTCCTTGGCCGCCCGCAGGGCCAGCGCGGCACCTGACGTGAACCGCGCCGCCCAGGCCACGGCCTCGGCGTACACGTCGTCCCGGGGAAGCACCCGGTCGACCAGTCCGATGGCGAGCGCCTCGTCGGCCTTCACGAACCGGCCGGTGAAGATGAGCTCCTTGGCCCGGCTCGGCCCGACCAGCCGGGCGAGCCGCTGGGTGCCGCCGGCGCCGGGGATGATGCCGAGCAGGATCTCGGGCTGCCCGAGCTGGGCGTCCTCGGCGGCGAAGCGGACGTCGGCGGCCAGGGCCAGCTCGCAGCCGCCACCCAGTGCGTAGCCCGTGATCGCCGCGACGACCGGCTTGGGGATCCGCGCCACCGCGGTCACCGCGGACTGCACCGAGGCGCCGTGCTTGACCATGTCGGCGTAGGAGAGCTCGGCCATCTCCTTGACGTCGTTGCCGGCGGCGAAGACCCGCTCCCCGCCGTACACCACGACGGCCCGGACGTCGTCGCGCTCGGTGGCCTCCGCGGCGACCTCGCGCAGCTCGGCCTGGACCTGGAAGCTGATGGCGTTCATCTTCGGCCGGTCGAGGCGGATGGTGCCCACGCCGTCGCTGACCTCGAGCCTCACGAACTCACCCATGGCCGGACCCTACCCAGGAGCCCGCGCTCTCTAGAGTGCCCCCATGCCCGGACTCTGGCGGACGCGCGACGAGGTGCAGCCCGTCTGGCCCGGAACCAACCACCACCTCGGCGCGACCTGGACCGAGGAGGCGACGAACTTCGCCGTGTGGGCGCCCGAGGCCACCGCGGCGTACGTCTGTCTCATCGACGAGGACGGCGTCGAGACCCGGCACCGGCTCACCGAGCAGTCGCTCGGGATCTGGCACTGCGCGCTGCCGGGGATCCGGCCCGGACAGCGCTACGGCTTCCGGGTCGCGGGGCCGTGGGCGCCCGAGCAGGGGCTGCGGTTGAACCCGCACAAGCTGCTGCTCGACCCCTACGCCAGGGCCGTCAGCGGCACGCTCTCCTACGACCCGGCCATCTTCGGGTACGCCGTGGGCGCGCCCGAGGCCCGCGACTCCCAGGACTCGCTCGGCAAGGTGCCGCTCAGCGTGGTCGTCGACGAGACCTTCGACTGGGGCGCGGACCGCCCGCCGCGGCGCCGCTGGCGCGACTCGGTCATCTACGAGCTGCACGTCAAGGGCATGACCCAGCTGCACGACCGGGTGCCCGAGCCGCTGCGCGGGACCTACGCCGGGCTGGCCTGCCCGGCGGTCATCGACTACCTGCGCGACCTCGGCGTCACCGCGGTCGAGCTGCTGCCGATCCACCAGTTCGTCACCGAGCCGGCCGTGGCCGCTCGTGGGCTCGTCAACTACTGGGGCTACAACTCGATCGGCTTCTTCGCCCCGCACGCGGCGTACTCCTCCAGCGGGGACCGCGGGCAGCAGGTCACCGAGTTCAAGCAGATGGTCCAGGCCTTCCACGCCGCCGGGCTCGAGGTGATCCTCGACGTGGTCTACAACCACACCGCCGAGGCCGGCGTCGAGGGACCGACGCTGTCCTTCCGCGGGCTCGACGACAAGGTCTACCACCGGGTCGCGCCGGGTCCGGCCGGCGCTCCGTTCCACGACACCTACTGGGACGTGACCGGGTGCGGCAACACCGTCGACACCAGTCACCCCTTCGCGCTGCGGATGGTCCTGGACTCGCTGCGCTACTGGGTCACCGAGATGCACGTCGACGGCTTCCGCTTCGACCTGCTCTCCGCGCTGGCACGCACCGGCCAGGTCGTCGACATGCGCAGCCACCTGCTGGTGGCCATCGGCCAGGACCCCGTCCTGCGCCACGTCAAGCTCATCGCCGAGCCGTGGGACGCCTCCGCCGACGGCTACCGGGTCGGCGAGTACCCCCCGCCGTGGGTGGAGTGGAACGACCAGTTCCGCGACGAGCTGCGCGACTTCTGGAACGGCCGCTCCTCCGGCATCCGCACCGTGGCCACCCGCCTCGCCGGCTCCTCGGACCTGTACGCCGACGACGGCCGCTCGCCGTACGCCTCGGTCAACTTCGTCACCGCCCACGACGGCTTCACCGTGCGCGACCTGGTCAGCTACGACCACAAGCACAACGAGGCCAACGGCGAGCACGGCCGCGACGGCACCGACAACAACCGCTCCTGGAACCACGGCGTCGAGGGCGAGACCGACGACGCCACCATCCTCGGCCTGCGCCGGCGCCAGGCCGCCAACCTGATGGCCACGCTGTGCCTGTCCAACGGCGTGCCGATGATCACCGCCGGTGACGAGCGCGGCCGCACCCAGGGCGGCAACAACAACCCCTACTGCCAGGACAACGAGACCTCCTGGATCGACTGGCGCCCCGACGACGCCTGGCTCGACGTCTACGAGGTCACCAAGGCCGCCCTGCGGCTGCGCCGCGAGCACCCGGCCCTGCGCCAACGGCACTTCTTCGAGGGCCGGCCCACCATCCGCGGCGGCCCCAAGGACCTGGCCTGGCTGCACCCCTCGGGCCGCGAGATGGCCGGCGACGACTGGCACGACCACTCGCTGACCTCGCTCGGCATGGTGGTCTCCGGCGCCCCCCTGCGCTCCCCCGGCCCGCGCGGCGAGCAGCAGAACGACAAGTCCTTCGCCATCTTCCTCAACGCCGGCGACCAGCCCGTCCAGGTCCACCTGCCCGTCGCCGACTGGGTCGAGGTCGGCGAGGCGGTGCTCTCGACCAACCCGCGGTTCCCCGTGGGCACGCAGGTCAAGGCGGGCGACCGGATGCGGCTGGGCGCGCGCTCGGTCGTGGTGCTGCGCGAGGTCTGAGGCCCGGCTCGGAGCTCAGAGCGAGGCGAGGATCGCGGCCCGCCGCTCGGCGTACTCCGCCTCGGTGACGAGCCCCTGGGACCGGAGGCCGTCCAGCTCGGCCAGCCGCTCGGCCACCGGCCGCTGCGTCGGGGCCGCGGGCTGGGTGGGTCGCAGGTTGCTGGCCAGGTAGGTCGCGTCCAGGCCGTCGTCGCTGAGCAGGGTCATGGCGGTCGCCTCGGTCTCGTCCATGCCCGAGCGTCGGGCCATGCCCCGGGCGAGCGAGACCTTGACGATCACCCCGCACACGCCCAGGACCACGACGAGGACCGCCACCACCGCGAAGACCTGACCGACGTCGTCGCCGGGGCTGAGGCCGCCGTCGTCGAGCTCGTCGCTCCCGCAGTCCAGGGTGCCGGGGTCCGTGGCGCTCGGCGTGCAGTCGTCGCCAGGGAAGCCGGGGTCGGCCAGCGCCGGGGCCGCCGCCAGGGTCAGCAGCAGTCCGAGCAGCAGCCCCGCCAGCACCCGTCGCACGCCCGCAGGCTAGCCCGAGCCGACTGGGACCAGGCGGCGCAGCACCACGGTCTGCCCGAGGGTCCAGCCGTTGTTGAGCCCCCAGTAGACGAGCAGGGCCAGCGGCACGAACCCGCCCGCGACCAGGAGCCCCGCCACGGACAGCGCCGGCAGCAGCTGCTGCACCCGGGCCATCGCCTCGGGCACGTCCGCCGACGCCAGCGCCAGCCGCTGGGTGGGGAACGACAGCGCCGCGGCGCCCAGCGCCAGCCCGGCCACGACGGCCAGGTGGGCGGCACCGGCGCCGAGGTAGCCCCGCTGGGCCAGCGGTACGCCGAGCACGGTCGCCGCCCCGAGCGAGGCCACCAGGCCGCCGTCGAGGGCGCCGACCGGCGTCCCGGCGGCCACGTCGGTGAGCAGGTGGTAGAGCGCGAACCACACCGGCAGCTGCGCCAGCAGCGGCAGGCAGCCCCACGGCGACAGCCGGTGCTCGGCCGCGACCGCGCGCCGCTCCTCGGCGTACGCGCGGAGGCTCGCGGCGTCGCGCCGGTCGCGGTAGCGCTCGGCCAGCGCCCGCAGCTGCGGCCGCGCCCGGGCCGCCGCCCGCGCCTGCCGGGCGCCGTGCACGGCCAGCGGCACGAGGGCGAGCCGCACGGTGACGACCACCGCCGCGACGCTCAGCACCCAGGTCGTGCCGGAGCCGGGATCGAGACCGGCCCCGGTGAGGCCGGCGTGGGCGACGGCCACGACCGTCGCGAGGGCATGGGACAACGGGTCGAGCAGGGACACCTTCGGGGCTCCTGGGGTGAGGGGGGTGGGCTGACGGACGTCAGCGCACCCCGGGAGCCCGCGGAGCGTGCGGGTGCCGCGGCCCGTCCGTGGCCCGTCCCGCCACGAGCGGGACCTCCACGAACCCACGACCCGGCTCGCGGACGGCCACCGCGACGAGGACCGGCACCGGTCGTGCCACGTGGGCGACGACGGCCAGGGTGATGCCGGCCAGAAGCACCGCAGCCAGCCCTGAGGCGCTCAACGGCTGCGCCGCGAGGGTCATCAGCAGGGCCATGCCTGCCGAATCTACGCGCCCCCCGGGCCCAGCCGTCGAGGATCGCCCGTCGCCGGGTCGTCGCGCGGCTCAGGTGTTGGGCACCATGATCGCGCGGTAGCGCCACGTGCCGTCCGCACTGACCACCGTCGGCGAGCCCGTCACTCTGCCTCCGGCGAACGGCACGCTGCGCAGCGAGCCGTCGACCGAGGAGCCGTAGAGGATCCGGCCCGACGCCAGCGTCACCCCCGCGGCGCTGGCGAAGCTCACCCCGCCCGCGTCGGCCTCGAAGGTCAGGGCGCCGACGACGCCGCTCTCCGGGGTGAAGTAGCGGTACCAGAGCCGGCTGTCCCCGAAGACCGTGTAGTAGATCCGGTGCAGGGTCGGGTCGTAGAACATCCCGGTCAGGTTGCCGATGGGGAACGGGATCCGGGTGCCGTCCTCCGGGTCGTCGTACAGGTTGACCACCTTCTCGGCTCCGGTCGCACCCGAGGACTTGGTGAAGGTGCGCTTGTAGAGCGAGCCGTCGGCCTTGCCGTAGTAGACGGTGCCGTTGAGCAGGAAGGCGCCGCGGACCGTGGACCAGTCCATCGCCGTGTTCGCGGTCCCCGGCTGCCCGGTCGGGGTGCCGTTGGCGTCGACCGCCCGCCGCTGCAGCACTCCGGCGGTCCCCGTGCCGGTGCTCGCGTCGTTGTCGATGACCTCGATGCCGTTGATGAGCGGGTTCTCGGCGACGGCGCGCAGGTCGATGTCGATGCCATCACCGTCGGTGGTGAGCTGGAGCGAGCGCATGGTCCCGGTCCGGTCACCGGCGGCGGCGGCGATGTCGAAGTCGTCGAGGAAGGTGCTTCCGTCGACCAGGACGTCGAAGACGCGCTGGCCCGGCTGCGACGTGCCGCCGTACTGGTTGGCGAAGTAGAGCCGCACGGTCACGTGCTTGCCGGCCGCGACAGGGAGGTTCCAGTCCTGCTGGCCGTAGCGCTCGGCCTGGAAGATCGAGGGAGGGGTGGTGGCGGGCACGGTGGCGTCCCGGGGGACGGTCGCGCCCCAGTCGGCGACGCTCCCGCCGTCGACCAGACCGTCCGCCGAGCTCCAGTCCGGCCCGCCGTCGGCAGCCTGGAGCGGCGGGCCGGCGGCATCCACGCGGTACAGCACGTTGCTGCCGGCACCGGTGGTCCGCTGGGCCACGAACAGGTCGTTGGGCAGCGTGGCAGCCGCCACGGTGGGCACGGTGGTGCCGCCGGCGAGCGGCATCAGCGCCAGGCGGCCGCGGGTGGCACCGCCGATCTGCGTGGTGTCGCTGCCGACCCAGAGCCCGACGGGCGTTGCGAACAGCGCCTGAGCGCCCACCCCGCGGGCCCGTCCGGGGTTCCAGCTCAACGGCAGCCCGTTGACGGTGTCGAGGGCGGCGATGCCCTCCCGCGGCACGGCGCCGGGGCCGGCCTGGTCACCCTGGTACGGGTTGTTCTGCCAGCGCATGTGGCCACCGACGTAGACCACACCGCCGGTCACCGCCACGCCGTACGTCGTGTCGCCGCCGGTGTAGGAGGCCCAGGTCGGGTCGTTGGCGACGCTGGCCGTCTCCCAGCGGCTCACCGTGTCGCACATCGTGCCGGCCGCGGCTCCACCGGCGAAGGCGCCGGTGGCCGACACCACGAAGTAGGAACCGTCCGGGGCGAAGTCGACGTCGCGGGTGAAGGTGTCGAAGACGCCTGCGCAGGAGTTGTGCGCGCGGTCGTAGCGGTTGGTCGCCCACGGGGCCACCACCGCGGTCGCTCCCGAGGTGTCGAGGACCGCGAGCTGGACCCTCGGCAGCCCGCCGACGGTCGCGAAGTTGCCGATCGCGGCGAGGCGGGAACCGTCTGCGCTGATGTCGAAGCGGGTGATGTTGGTCGTCCCGCCACCGTCGTTGGCCGGGTCGTAGACCCCGGTGAACGGCACGTCGACCCCCGCCAGGACGGCGCCGGTGCTGCTGTCGAGCGCCGCGAGAGCCCCGCGGGGCGTGCTCACGCGACCCACCTTGACGGCGGTGAAGGCCCCGCCGATGAAGACCCGGGACCCGCGCACCACGACCTCGTTGACGGCGAGGTTGGGCTGCGGGGTCCACGTGGTCACCACGCTGCCCGTCGCGGTCAGCTTCACCACGCGCTTGGTCGCGGTGTTGGCGCCCGAGGCGCTGAAGGCGCCACCGGCGTAGACGTAGGTGCCGTCGGTGTCCAGGGAGTTGACGGCGCCGTTCAGGTTCGGGTTGAACGACGGGTCGATCACCCCCGTGGTGGCGTCGAAGGCGAAGATCCGGTTGCGCACCAGGTCGTCCGAGGTGTCCTTGAAGGTGGCCGCCGGGCTCACCTTGGTGAACGTCCCGGCGACGACTATCCGGTTGCCGATCTGGGTGATGGCCTGCACGGACCCGTTCATGACGTGCGGCGTGAACGCCACCGGCTTGGCGGCGACGACACTGCTGCCGAGGTCCGCGTTCACAGCGCCGGCTGGGCCGGGGACCACGGCGAGCAGCGCGGCGGAGACTGCGGAGACGGCGGCAGCAGCCAGCGCGGTCCGGTGCCGACGATCGGTCATGAAGACTCCCTGCAGAGGTGTGGGCAGCCTCGGGCCGCCACGGCACACCTGACGCTAGGCAGTCGCCCTGGTCACGCCATCACCGTTTGTAGGTACGTCCGCCACGCTGCTGCTCGGCTCGGGCGTGGCGTGGGCCTGTGGTGCCCCGGACCGCGGCTGTCAGACCGACGCAGCTGCTAGGCGACCGCGACGACGCCCAGCTCCGCCACCGACGTCAGCAGCTCGTTGCGCGGGATGACCCGCACGGTGTACCCGAACGGCCCACCGCGGTCGAGCTCGACGTCGCCGTCGAACCGGTAGCGCCCACCGTCGTAGGTCTCCGCCAGCGCCAGGTCCCGCACCGTGACGTCGGCGAGCACGTCGTTGCTGTCGATCTTGCCGTGCAGCACCTGCACGTGCACGTCGTCCGGCGCGAGGTCGCCCAGGGACACGAAGGCCCGCACGGAGAGCACCGCACCGACCTCGGCGGCGTCACCGACGCCGGAGGACTCGACGTGCTCGACGCGGACCGATAGCCAGGCGCTCTTGACGCGCTTCTTCCAGGCCGCGAGCGTGGCCGCGCCGGTGTAGTCGGCGTTCAGCAGGCGCGCGTTGTGGCAGGCGGGGGCGTAGAGGTCGCGCACGTAGTCGCGGACCATGCGGGTGGCCAGCACCTTGGGGCCGAGGCTCTTGAGCGTGTGCCGGACCATCTCGAGCCAGCGGCCGGGGACGCCCTCGTGGTCGTGGTCGTAGAAGCGGGGCGCGACGTCGTTCTCGATGAGGTCGTAGAGGGCCTCGGCCTCGAGGTCGTCGCGCTTGTCCACGTCGTCGACGCCGTCGGCGGTGGGGATCGCCCAGCCGTTGTCGCCGTCGTACCACTCGTCCCACCAGCCGTCGAGGATGGAGAGGTTGAGCCCGCCGTTGAGGGCGGCCTTCATGCCGGAGGTGCCGCAGGCCTCGTAGGGACGCAGCGGGTTGTTGAGCCACACGTCGCAGCCGGGGTAGAGCGGCTTGGCCATGGCGATGTCGTAGTTGGGCAGGAAGACGATCCGGTGGCGCAGCTCGGGGTCGTCGGAGAGCCGGACGATGTCCTGGATCAGCTTCTTGCCGCCGTCGTCGGCGGGGTGGGCCTTGCCGGCGATGACGAGCTGGATGGGGCGCTCGGGGTGGAGCAGCAGGCGCTTGAGGCGCTCGGGGTCGCGCATCATCAGCGTGAGCCGCTTGTACGACGCGGCGCGGCGGGCGAAGCCGATGGTGAGCACGTCGGGGTCGAGGGCGTTGTCGATCCACTTGAGCTCGGCGGCGGCGGCACCGCGCTTGCGCCAGGAGCTGGCCAGGCGGCGGCGGGCGTCCTTGACGAGGCGCTCGCGCAGCACGCGCTTGACCGCCCAGACCTCGTTGCCGGGGACCTTGTCCACGACGGACAGGAACGCCTCGACGTCGTCGGTGTGCACGTCGGCGCCCTGGGAGGCGGCCAGGTCGAACATCTCGCGGGCCACCCAGCTGGGGGCGTGCACGCCGTTGGTGATCGAGCCGATCGGGACCTCGGCCTCGTCGAAGGCGGGCCACAGGCCGTTGAACATCTCCCGGCTCACGTGGCCGTGCAGCTGGGAGACGCCGTTGGCGCGCTGGGCCAGGCGGAACCCCATGACGGCCATGTTGAAGACGGTCGCGTCGCCGCCGGCGTAGTCCTCGGTGCCGAGGGCCAGCAGCTTCTCCAGCGGTACGCCGGGCGTCGCCCCGGTCTCGCCGGGGAAGTACTGCTCGACCAGGGTCCGCGGGAACCGGTCGATGCCGGCGGGGACCGGGGTGTGGGTGGTGAAGACGGTCGAGGCGCGACCCATCTCCAGCGCGGTGTCCCAGTCCACCTTCGGGCCGTCCTCGGCCACGGTCAGCTCGCGGATCCGCTCGATGCCGAGGAAGCCGGCGTGGCCCTCGTTGGTGTGGAAGACCTCGGGGGCGGGGTGGCCGGTGAGCCGGCAGAACACGCGCAGGGCGCGGACGCCGCCGACGCCGAGCAGCAGCTCCTGGCGCAGCCGGTGCTCGCTGTTGCCGCCGTAGAGGCGGTCGGTGATGTCGACGAAGTGCTGCGGGTTGCCCTCGACGTCGGTGTCCAGCATCAGCAGCGGGACGCGGCCGACCGAGGCCACCCAGATCCGGGCCACGAGCGGCGGGCCGTCGGGCATCTCGATCTCGATGCTGGCCCGGGTGCCGTCGGCCTCGCGCAGCAGCGAGATCGGCATCCCGTCGGGGTCGAGGACGGGGTAGCTCTCCTGCTGCCAGCCCTCGCGCGACAGCGACTGCTTGAAGTAGCCGTGCTTGTAGAGCAGGCCGACGCCGATGATCGGCGTGCCGAGGTCGCTGGCCGCCTTGAGGTGGTCACCGGCCAGGATGCCGAGGCCGCCGGAGTACTGCGGGAGCACGGCGGTGATGCCGAACTCGGGCGAGAAGTAGCCGATCGCGCGCGGGCCGTCCTGGACCTTGCGCTGGTACCAGCGGTCCTCGGTGAGGTACGCCGTGAGGTCGGCCTGGACCGCGCCGAGCCGCTCCACGAAGCCGGGGTCGGAGGCCAGCTCCTCGAAGCGGGCCTTCGGCACCGCGCCCAGCAGCTTGACCGGGTCGCGGCCGGTGGACTCCCACAGCTCCGGGTCGACCTCGGCGAACACGTCCTGGGTCGGCGGGTGCCAGGACCACCTCAGGTTGTTCGCGAGGTCCCCCAGCGCCGAGAGCGCCTCGGGGAGCACAGGACGGACGGTGAACCGACGGATCGCACGCACCCACCGACGCTAACGCAGGTTCTTTGATCGTTCCAAGCCTTCGTCCAGAACCCACCCGCCTGGACTACTCGTCGCCGTGCCGACCTGGCCATAACGGACGGGGTGGAGCGTCGTTGAGCCAGCGCGGGTGGGTGCGACATGGGGACGCACCCACCCGCACCTGCGTCGCGGCACGGTCCCGGCGAGGCCCCGGGAGCGCGTCCCCGAGACGGCCTGCACGAGTCGAGCAGGGGTGGGTACAGGGCGGTCGCTCGCGCTCGGTCCGCAGCGGTCCCGCGCTTGTCCCCCGCCCCCGTCGTCTCGCTAGGTTGGAGCAATGGTCGGTCGCATCCCCGTCATGGACGTCATGCCCGTGGTCGACCTGGGCCGTCAGCCTGCCAAGGCGACGGTCGGCGAGCCGTTCCCCGTCCGCGCGACGGTCTTCCGCGAGGGCCACGACCGGCTCGCCGCCGAGGTCGTGCTGACCGGCCCGGACGGCGAGCAGCGACCCCCGGTGCGGATGGTCAAGCACGAGACCGTCCCCGACCGCTACGACGCCTGGGTCACCCCGGACGCGACCGGCGCCTGGACCTTCGAGATCCACGCCTGGTCCGACCCGGTCGCCACCTGGGAGCACAACGCCGGGCTCAAGATCCCGGCCGGCGTCGACGTGGAGCTGATGTTCGAGGAGGGCAAGCTCCTGTGCCAGAAGGTCCTGGACCAGGTCGCGCCCGAGAGCGCCGAGGGCCAGGTCCTCCAGGGCGCGATCGACGCCGCCGGCGACCCCGGCCGGCCGCCGGCCGCGCGGCTGGCCGTGCTCCAGGACCCGGCCCTGGTCGAGGTGATGGAGCGCCACCCCCTCCGCGAGCTGGTCACCGTCGAGGGCCCCTACCCGGCGTACGCCGACCGCCCGCGAGCGCTCTGGGGCAGCTGGTACGAGTTCTTCCCCCGCTCCGAGGGCGCCTACCTCGACGAGGACGGGACGGCGGTCAGCGGGACCTTCCGCACCGCGGCCCAGCGCCTGGACGCGGTGGCCGCGATGGGCTTCGACGTGATCTACCTCCCCCCGATCCACCCGATCGGCGAGGTCAACCGCAAGGGACCCAACAACACGCTCACCCCCGGCCCGGCCGACCCGGGCAGCCCGTGGGCGATCGGGTCCAAGGACGGCGGCCACGACGCCGTGCACCCCGACCTCGGCACCCTCGAGGACTTCGACGCCTTCGTCGAGCACGCCCGCGGGCTCGGCCTCGAGGTGGCGCTCGACCTGGCCCTGCAGGCCGCTCCGGACCACCCGTGGGTCAAGACCCACCCGCAGTTCTTCACCACCCGGCTCGACGGCACCATCGCCTACGCCGAGAACCCGCCCAAGAAGTACCAGGACATCTACCCGATCAACTTCGACAACGACCCGGTCGGGATCTGCCGCGAGGTGCTCCGCGTCGTCAAGCACTGGATGAGCCACGGGGTGCGGATCTTCCGGGTGGACAACCCGCACACCAAGCCGGTCGCGTTCTGGGAGTGGCTGCTCAAGGAGATCCGCCGCACCGACCCGGACGTGCTGTTCCTGGCCGAGGCCTTCACCAAGCCGCCGATGATGCACGGCCTCGGTGCGGTGGGCTTCCACCAGAGCTACACCTACTTCACCTGGCGCAACGCCAAGTGGGAGCTGGAGGAGTACCTCCGCGAGGTGTCGGCCGAGAGCGACCACGTGATGCGGCCCAACTTCTTCGTCAACACCCCCGACATCCTCCACGCCTACCTGCAGTACGGCGGGCCGGCGGCGTTCAAGATCCGCGCGGCGATCGCGGCCACCAGCGTCCCGAGCTGGGGCGTCTACGCGGGCTACGAGCTGTTCGAGCACGTGGCCGTGCGCCCGGGCAGCGAGGAGTACCTCGACAGCGAGAAGTACCAGATCCGGGTCCGCGACTGGGACGCCGCCGAGCGCGAGGGGCGCACGCTCGCGCCGTACCTCACCCGGCTCAACCAGATCCGGCGCGCCCACCCGGCGCTGCAGCTGCTGCGCAACACCGTGGTGCACAGCAGCGACGACGAGAACGTCCTGGTCTTCTCCAAACAGCGCGACGACGACGTGGTCATCACGGTCGTGAACCTGGACCCCCACGCCACCCGTGAGACCACCGTGCACCTCGACCTGCCCGCGCTGGGCATGGAGTGGGGCGACACCTTCGCCGTGCACGACGAGATCACCGGCCAGGAGTGGAGCTGGGGCCAGCACAACTACGTGCGACTCGACCCCTACGCGGAGCCGGCGCACGTCCTGAGCGTGAGGAGGAACGGTTGAGCACCGACGCGGGGACCGACCTGGAGGTCGTGGCGCCACCGGCCGAGCCGGTGGAGAGCACCGACACCGAGGCACCGCCGGACGCCGACCCGTTCCCGGACCAGGAGGGCAGCACGCCCGACTGGTTCAAGAGCGCGGTGTTCTACGAGGTGCTGGTCCGCTCCTTCCGCGACTCCAACGGCGACGGCACGGGCGACTTCCGCGGCCTCATCGAGAAGCTCGACTACCTGCAGTGGCTGGGCGTGGACTGCCTGTGGATCCCGCCGTTCTTCTCCAGTCCGCTGCGCGACGGCGGCTACGACGTCGCCGACTACGTCAACATCCTCCCCGAGATCGGGACCGTCGACGACTTCCACCTGTTCCTCGACGAGGCCCACAAGCGCGACATCCGCGTGATCATCGACTTCGTCATGAACCACACGAGTGACCAGCACCCGTGGTTCCAGGCCAGCCGGGAGGACCCCGACGGCCCGTACGGCGACTTCTACGTCTGGTCCGACACCGACGACAAGTACCAGGACGCCCGGGTCATCTTCGTCGACACCGAGCCGTCGAACTGGACGTGGGACCCGGTGCGCCAGCAGTACTTCTGGCACCGGTTCTTCTCCCACCAGCCCGACCTGAACTTCGACAACCCGGCCGTGCACGACGCGATCCTCGAGGCCGTCGACTTCTGGTTCGACATGGGCCTCGACGGGTTCCGGCTCGACGCGGTGCCCTACCTCTACGAGCGCGACGGCACCAACGGCGAGAACCTCCAGGAGACCCACGCGTTCCTGAAGAAGGTGCGCCGCCACGTCGACGAGAAGTACCCCGGCAAGATCCTGCTGGCCGAGGCCAACCAGTGGCCGGCCGACGTCGTGGACTACTTCGGCGACTACGAGTCCGGTGGCGACGAGTGCCACATGTGCTTCCACTTCCCCGTCATGCCGCGCATCTTCATGGCGGTGCGCCGCGAGTCGCGCTTCCCCATCTCGGAGATCCTCGAGCAGACCCCGGCCATCCCGTCGGGCTGCCAGTGGGGCATCTTCCTGCGCAACCACGACGAGCTGACCCTCGAGATGGTCACCGACGAGGACCGCGACTACATGTGGGACGAGTACGCCAAGGACCCCCGCATGAAGGCCAACATCGGCATCCGCCGGCGCCTGGCCCCGCTGCTGGACAACGACACCAACCAGATCGAGCTGTTCAACGCGCTGCTGCTCTCGCTGCCCGGCTCGCCGGTGCTCTACTACGGCGACGAGATCGGCATGGGTGACAACATCTGGCTCGGTGACCGGGACGGGGTGCGCACCCCGATGCAGTGGACGCCCGACCGCAACGCGGGCTTCTCGTCGGCCACGCCCGGCAAGCTCCACCTGCCGGCCATCCAGGACCCCGTCTACGGCTACCAGAGCGTGAACGTCGAGGCCCACCTGGAGAACCCCTCCTCGCTGTTGCACTGGATGCGCCGGATGCTCCAGATCCGCCGCCGCCACGACGCCTTCGGGCTCGGCTCGTTCGCCGACCTGGGCGGCTCCAACCCCTCGGTGCTGTCCTACGCCCGCGAGCACGTCGACGACGACGGCTCGACCGAGGTCGTGGTGTGCGTCAACAACCTGTCGCGGTTCCCCCAGCCGGTCGAGCTCGACCTGCGCCGCTTCGAGGGGATGGTGCCGGTCGAGCTGATCGGCGGTGCGCCGTTCCCGGCCATCGGCGAGCTGCCGTACCTGCTGACCCTGGGCGGCTACGGCTTCTACTGGTTCCGGCTGACCGCGGTCGACGACCCCGAGGAGGCGCAGCTCCTGTGACCCCGGACCCCCAGGTCATCTCGGACTACCTGGACCGCACCCGCTGGTTCGGTGGCAAGGGACGCCCGTACGCCGTCACCGACGTCCGCACCGTCGCGCAGCTGCCCGACGGGCCGCCGCTGGTGGTCATCCACCTCGTGGAGGTCGCCTACACCGACCCCGAGGGTGGGACCGAGCTCTACCAGGTGCCGCTGAGCTTCTACGAGCACCCGAAGCACCGGCTCGACCACGCCTTCGTGGGCTGGTGGGAGGACGCCCAGCACGGCTGGGTGCACGCCTACGACGCGCTGCACGACCGCGACGCGATGGCCCTGTGGCAGCGCGCGTTCGCCTCGGCCGCGGACGGTGAGACCTCCGCTCCCCCGTTGGTCTTCCACCGGCTGCCGGGCCACGACCTCGACCTGGAGGCGCACTCCACGCTGTTCTCCGGCGAGCAGTCCAACTCCTCGGTGGCCTTCGGCGAGGACGCCCTGATGAAGGTGTTCCGCAAGGTCACCCCGGGGCTCAACCCCGACATCGAGATCCACGAGGCGCTCACCCGCAGCGAGTGCAGCAACATCGCCGCGCTCTACGGCTGGCTCGAGGCGGCCGACGACGACGGCGAGCCGCTGCAGCTGGCCATGATCCAGCAGTTCCTGCGCACGGCCACCGACGGCTGGGACCTGGCGCTGGCCAGCGTCCGCAGCCTGTACGCCGACCCCGAGGTGCACGCCCACGACTCCGGCGGCGACTTCGCCGGCGAGGCCAACCGGCTCGGCGAGGCCCTGCGCGAGGTGCACGAGCGGCTGCGCGAGCAGTTCCCGACCGGCAGCACTGACACCGCCCAGCTGGCCGCGACCATGACCCAGCGCCTCGAGTCGGCCGTGGGTGCCGTGCCGGAGCTGGCCGAGCACGCCGACCGGCTCCGCGCGCTGTTCGCCCGCGTCGCGGGGCTCGGCTCGCTCGACGTCCAGCGGGTCCACGGCGACCTGCACCTCGGCCAGACCCTGCGCACCTCGCTGGCCTGGAAGCTCGTGGACTTCGAGGGCGAGCCCGTCAAGCCGCTGGCCGAGCGCCGGCTGCCCGACTCCCCGTGGCGCGACGTGGCCGGCATGCTGCGCAGCTTCGACTACGCCCCGCGCGTGGTCGAGCGCTCGCTGGGCACCTCCGACGACACCGACGCGGCGCTCGTCGCGACCCGCGCGGAGGAGTGGGCCGAGCGGAACAAGAACCACTTCCTGACGGCGTACGCCGGCGGTGGGCTGAGCGAGGCCGAGCACACGCTGCTCGACGCCTACGTCGCCGACAAGGCCGTCTACGAATCCGTCTACGAGACGCGCAACCGGCCGTCCTGGGTGGTCATCCCCCTCCAGGCCGTGGCCAGGATCGGAGCCTGATGACCACCCCTCCCAGCAGCAGCACGAGCCCGTCCGTCCTGCCCGTCGACGTCGCGCTGCTCGACCAGCTGGTCCGCGGCGAGCACGGCGACCCGCACGCGATCCTCGGCGCGCACCCGCACGACGGCGGCGTCACCGTGCGCGTGCTGCGACCGATGGCCCAGCGGGTCGCGGTGCGCCACGGCGACGGCACGACCTACGAGCTGACCCACGAGCACGAGGGCGTCTGGGTCGGCGTGCTGCCGGTCGAGGACGTCCCCGACTACCGCCTCGAGGTCGAGTACGGCGACGGGCACGCCCACGTCCAGGACGACCCCTACCGCTTCCTGCCCACCCTGGGCGAGGTCGACCTGCACCTGATCAACGAGGGCCGCCACGAGCAGCTGTGGCAGGTCCTCGGCGCGCGGGTGCACCACTACGACACCCCGTTCGGCGACACCATCTCCGGCACGTCGTTCGCGGTCTGGGCGCCGGCCGCCCGCGCGGTCCGCCTGCTCGGCGACTTCAACGCCTGGAACGGCCGCGAGCACCCGATGCGCGAGCTCGGCAGCTCCGGGGTCTGGGAGCTGTTCATGCCCGACGTGGGCAGCGGCACGTCCTACAAGTACGCCGTGCTCGGTGCGGACGGGCAGTGGCGCGAGAAGGCCGACCCGATGGCCACGTGGGCCGAGCAGCCGCCCGCGACCGCGTCCCGGGTCTTCGAGTCGACCTACGAGTGGGGCGACGAGGCGTGGATGGCGGTGCGCCCGGAGAAGCGGCACGTCCAGGAGCCGATGTCGGTCTACGAGATGCACCTGGCCTCGTGGCGCCGCGGCAAGACCTGGGAGGAGCTGGCCGAGGAGCTGCCGGCGTACCTCGCGGACCTGGGCTTCACCCACGTCGAGCTGATGCCGGTCATGCAGCACCCCTTCGGCGGCTCGTGGGGCTACCACGTCACGTCGTACTTCGCCGCGGACAGCCGCTTCGGCGACCCCGACGGCTTCCGGCTGCTGGTCGACAAGCTGCACCAGGCCGGGGTCGGCGTGATCCTGGACTGGGTGCCCGGCCACTTCGCCACCGACCCGTGGGCGCTGGCCAACTTCGACGGCACCCCGCTCTACGAGGACCCCAACCCCCAGCGCGGCTGGCACAAGGAGTGGGGCTCGCACATCTTCAACTTCGGGCGCAACGAGGTGCGCAACTTCCTCTACGCCAACGCGCTGTTCTGGCTCGAGGAGTTCCACGCCGACGGCCTGCGGGTGGACGGCGTCGCCTCGATGCTCTACCTCGACTACTCCCGCGAGGAGGGCGAGTGGACGCCGAACAAGTACGGCGGCCGCGAGAACCTCGAGGCGGTGCAGTTCCTGCAGGAGATGAACGCCACCGTCTACAAGCGCACCCCCGGCGTCACCACCATCGCCGAGGAGTCGACGTCGTGGCCGCAGGTCACCGGACCGACCTCCTCGGGCGGCCTGGGCTTCGGCTTCAAGTGGAACATGGGCTGGATGCACGACTCGCTGCGCTACGTGCAGGAGGACCCGCTCTACCGCTCCTACCACCACGGCGAGATGACGTTCTCGCTCGTCTACGCCTGGTCGGAGAACTACGTGCTGCCGATCAGCCACGACGAGGTCGTGCACGGCAAGGGCTCGCTGCTGCGCAAGATGCCCGGCGACCGCTGGCAGCAGCTGGCCAACCTCCGCGCGTACCTCGGCTTCATGTGGGCCCACCCGGGCAAGCAGCTGCTGTTCATGGGCGCGGAGATGGGTCAGGAGTCGGAGTGGGCCGAGGCCCGCGAGCTCGACTGGTGGCTGCTCGACCACCCCGAGCACCGCGGCGTGCACAGCCTGGTGCGTGACCTCAACCGGGTCTACACCGACTCCCCCGCGATGTGGCGCGACGACGACCCCGCCGGGTTCCAGTGGATCGACGCCAACGACGCGGGTCGCAACACGTTCTCCTTCATCCGCCGGCCGGTCTCCGCGGACGACCCGGACCTGGTGTGCTTGGCGAACTTCGCGGCCATCCCCCACGAGGGCTACCGGCTCGGCCTGCCGTCGACCGGCACGTGGGAGGAGGTCCTCAACACCGACGCGTCCTCCTACACCGGCTCCGGGGTCGGCAACATGGGCGGCGTCACGGCCGTGGCGGGCGACCACCTCGGCCAGCCGGCGTACGCCGACATCGTGGTGCCGCCCCTGGCCACGGTGTGGTTCCGCAAGGCCGACTAGCCTGCGCCTGTGAGTGATCCCGGGGGCGTCCGCGTCACCACCGTCGGCGAGGGCGTCGCGCGCGTGGAGTGGCCCGAGGGCCAGCCCATCGAGGACGTGCAGGCGGCCGTGGCGCAGGCGTTGGCCGACCACGAGCGGGTCGAGGCGTGGGTGGACCCGACCGACCCGGGCGCCCAGCGCGTGGCCACCTGGTCGGGGCTGCGGCGCGAGGGCGTGATGCGCGGCGGGGTGGCGGTCGACGGCGTCGCCACCGACCGGATCGTCTACGCGCGACTGGCCGGCGACCTGCCCGCCCAGGAGCCGGAGGGGTTCCGGGCCCTGCTCAACTCGTTCCTGCCGCGCAAGCGCGCGATCGCGCAGATGCTGGTCCGCGACCCCGAGGACCGGGTGCTGCTGTGCCGGCTGACCTACAAGCAGGACTGGGACCTGCCCGGCGGCGTGGTCGAGGTCGGCGAGTCGCCGCAGCTCGCGGTGACCCGCGAGATCGAGGAGGAGCTCGCGCTCCAGCTCCCCGCCGGCCGGCTGCTGCTCACCGACTGGCTGCCGCCGTGGAGCGGCTGGGACGACGCACTGTGCCTGGTCTTCGACGGCGGCGTGCACGACCCGTCGATCCTCGACGACGTGGTGCGCCAGGAGCGCGAGATCCGCGACGCGGCGTTCTGCACGCTTCAGGAGGTGCGCGAGCGCTGCGCCGACTTCACCGCCCGCCGGATCGCCTCGGCCCTCGACAACGTCCAGACCGGCGGCGGCACGGCGTACTCGGAGTCGGGCCGGGTCTGACCGGCCATCCGGGCCAGCTCGTCGGCCACGACGCGCAGGACCGGCAGCGGCGAGCCGACCGCGTCGCGGAGCTCGTCCAGCACCTCGCAGGCGGGGTCGAGGACGTGCAGCACGCCGCGGACGGCGCCGTGGTCGTCGAACAGCGGCGCGCCGATCAGGGTGGCCGGGACGTACTCCTCGTGGACGGGCAGGTGTGAGGCGAACCGCTCGTCGGTGGGCACGTCGTGCACCTCGACCGCGACGCCGGCCTGCGCGACGTACCCCGCGATGCCCTGGCCCACCCGCAGCCGGGTGCCCTTGAGCCGCTCGGCGCCCTGCCCGTCCCCGGCCACGAACTCGACCACGTCGCCACGGACCAGCCCGCACACGCACGCCCGGGCCGCGAAGACGTCGCGGACCGCCGCGCAGACCTCGTCCAGCTCCTCCCCCACGTGCTGCCCGGTAACCCGCACGAGCGCCCATCCACGTCAGCTCCGCGGTGAGCGCCCACCGGGCCGAGCTCGTCGACCGCGCCTGGGCCTCAGCTCAGAACAGCGCGCTGGCCAGCGCCTGCCGGCCCTTGAGGACCCGCGGGTCCTTGTTGCCGACCGCGGCGAACAGGCCCAGCAGGTGCTCGCGCGCCTGGTTGCGCTCGTCGCCGGCCGAGCGCCGGACCAGCTCGACCAGCCGCCCGAAGGCCGCGTCGACCTGTCCGGTCAGCAGGTCCAGGTCCGCCACCATCGTCTGCGCCGCCACGTCGTCGGGCGCGGCCTCGGCCGCCGCCCGCGCCTGCGCCTCGTCCGCGCCGGCGGTGCGCTGCAGCACCCTGGCCATGGCCAGCCCGGCCGCGGCCTCGGCGTCCGCGGGGTTGGCGGCGATGAGCTTCTCGTACTCCGCCACCGCGCCGTCGTAGTCCCCGCGCTCCAGCGCGTCCTGCGCCGGCGCGTACCGCGGGTCGAAGCCGGCCTCGCCGTCCTCGTCGCCCTCGGCCGGCGCCGCGTGCCGCGGCTGGTGCCGTCCGGTGATCCCCTGCTGCGTCAGCTGCTGCATCACCGAGTTGATGGCCGAGCGCAGCTGGTCCAGCGTGGCCAGGTCCTGCATCAACGGCTGCGGCCGCCCGTCCAGCACCGCGAACACGAACGGCACGGACTGCAGCTGCACCGCCTGCGCGATGGCCGGCTGCGCGTCGACGTCGACCAGTCCGGCCAGGAACCGGCCCTCGTACTCCTCCGCCACCGTGGCCAGGTCGCGGGCCATCTGGGCGCTCTCGGGCATCCGCGAGGCGGAGGAGAACACCAGCAGCACCGGAGCCGTCAGCGACGCCTCCACCGTGGCCTGGAAGTTCTCCTGCGTGACGTCGAGCCAGTACGACGCACCGCCGCCCGCCGCGCCGCCGCCCGGGGCTTCCCCACTCGGCGCTCCACCGCCCGCCGCCGGCCGCTTGAGGCCCGACAGGTCGATCGCTCCGGGGCGCGTGAACGGCTGCTGCGTCATGGTCTTCATCCTAGAGAAGCGGTTCCCCTCCGTACCGCCCTGGCTCTGCTCCCCGTCGCCGGTTCTTGCTGGTTCGGGTGATCAATTGCGTTGCGGCCGCGCGCTCACCACCCCGACTCCCGCTGTCAAGGACGCCTTCGGCGCCGCAAGCGGCGAACGGCGGGGCCTTCGGCCCGAGTGGTTCGTCCTTGACAGCGGGACCCGGTCGGGGCGGTGAGACGCGCTCAAGGGCGGGGCAAGCCCCGCCCGCAATGCGCGGCCGCCTCCGGCGGCCACGCTTGCGGTCCGCCGCCACGCACTTGTAACGCTCAGTTACCGGATCTTCCGACCCGTTGCGACGGGTCGGAAGATCCGATAACTGCGCGTTACAAGTTCTCGGCGGCGCCGGCCGCGGCAACCCGCACCGCACCCCACCCCCACCCGTGAAGGCGGAGACGAGACGGTGCCGCCGCCAGACCAGGCCGCCTGTGGGCTGACCCGGCCCCCGCCGGGCCGGAGTTCGCCGTCGAAGGCTGAATCCGCGGCGTGGGGCACGCACACCCAACGCAAGTGGGCTGGAAGCAGTCGCGTGCAACACGGCGTCGGTTGCCTTCGGCGGTGAACACCGGATCCGACGGGGGCCGGGTCAGTCCACAGGCGGCCGAGAACCCGAGAGCCCGCACCACGAGCCGAAGCCGCCAGAACCGAACTACCGCCGAGGACCTCGGAGCCCCACGACCTGGACGACCCGCTGGATCTTGAGGTCCCGAGCATCGGGCCGACCGACGTACTTGATCTCGCGGAGCCCCTGGTCCTGGGCGGCGGACTCGAAAGTGAGGTGGCCGTAGCCGAGGATGCGGCCGGTGATCGGCTTGTCGACGGTGATGTCGAGGATCCGGCTCAGGGGCATGGTCGCTCGGTGGGTGTTCAGCACGCCGTGGAGGCGGAAGACGCGCATGTTGGTGACCACGAAGCACTCGCGGCGCTCGCGGACGGTCACCCAGGCGGAGTGCAGGCAGAGCGCGAGGCCGACGAGGACCAGCCAGCCGCCGGGGTCGGCGGGGGCGATGACGAAGGTGCCGACGAACATGAGCACGACGGCGACCAGGAGCTCGACGACCGGGAGGACGAAGACGATCCAGTGGCGGCGGACCTCGTCGACCACCACCTCGTCCTCGTCGCGCAGCAGGTAGCGGCCGACGTCGGGCTCGGTGAGGCGAGCCAGCACTAGAGGTCGCCGAGGAAGGTGATGACCGAGTCGAACAGCTTCTCGCCCCAGTTGCTGAGGGCGTCGGCGCTGTTCGCGGTGAAGCCGGCCAGGCCGTGGGGGTCGGTGAACAACCAGAAGCCGAAGAAGACCACGAGCACGGCGACTACGCCCTTGTTCATGGTGGTCCGTCCTGTCGTGCTGGGGAAGTGGGCACGGGTACGTCCCTTTGGTACCAGAGTGACTGCTGTGACCCGGGTACGACGCGCCGGAGCCGCCTCGTCAGGGGCGCTCGCCGCGCTCGACCCAGCGGGTGGTGGCGTCCCACAGGATGCGGCCGGCCTCCTCGTCGCGGGCGTCCTCGGAGGCGGCGGCCGGGGCCGAGGCGCGGTGGTAGCCGCCGGGCTCGGCCAGCGGCGAGGTGGCGCAGAAGACGACGGTGCGGGCGCCGTCGTCGGGGGTGAGCAGGGCCCTGCGCTCCAGCGGCGCGGCCAGCTTGCGCAGCCGGGCCAGCAGCGGCGCGGTCTCCAGGCCGCGGTCGGCGATCTTGGTGGCGATCGCGCCGGGGTGCACCGAGTAGGCGTGCAGCCCCTGGGCGCCGTACCTCCGCTCGATCTCGTGCGCCTCGTGGACCAGGGCCAGCTTGGAGGTGCCGTACGCCGCCCAGGAGTCGTACGGCGAGAGGTGGCCGTCGAGCCCCTCGTTGCGCCCGCGGGCGTGGAGCTGGGAGACGACCTCGACGACCCGGGCCTCGCCCTCGGCCCCAGCGGTGGCCAGGAGCAGCGGGAGCAGCCGCCGGGTGAGCTGGGCGGTGCCGAGGTAGTTGGTGCGCCAGTGCACCTCGTAGCCGTCGACCAGGTGCGGCTCGTGCCAGGCCGAGCGCAGGTCCAGGTGGACGCCGGCGTTGTTGACCAGCACGTCGAGGCGGGACGAGGAGCGCTCGACCCAGTCGGCGAACCCGTCGACGGAGTCGCGGCTGGTCAGCTCCAGGGCGTGGGTGTCGTCGGTGGTCGCGCAGGTGCGCGTCGAGGTCAGCACCCGGAAGCCCCGCTCGCGCAGCGCGCGGGCGGTCGCCTCGCCCAGGGAGCCGTCCCCGACGCCGGTCACGACCGCGACCCGCTCCTCCGCCACGCCCGGAGGCTATCGGTCGCCCGGGATGGCCCGTCCGGGCCATCCGACCCCAGCGTCGGTGGCGACCGCGTCGAAAACCCGACCGGGAGGGCACCGCATGTCGTTGACTTGGACCACCACTCCCGACGTACCGGCACAGGAGCCAGTCCGTGACCGCGTTGCCGAACTCCTCCTACGTGCTGCTGTACGCGAGCCTGGCCCGCGCGCCCGAGTTCGCCATGGGGCTGGCCTCGCGGATGGCGGCCACCGCCTTCGAGCACCGCGACATCGACGGCGTGCGGCGGTGGAGCACCTGCTACGTCCAGCTCCACTCGCTCTACGAGCACGACGCGGTCGCGTCCTGAGCTGACCTCGGCCCGTCCCGCTCAGGCCACCGGCCAGCAGACCTCCGTGCGGTGCGCGAGCAGGTCCTCGGGGTCGCCGAGCGGCAGGTAGCGCTCGACCACCGGTCCGTCCGAGGCCAGCGCCTGCTCCAGCGCCGCGCGGCCGGCCGCGGTGTAGGCGGCGTCCAGGTCGACCATCGGCCCGTCGTGCGTCGCCACGGCGTAGCGCCCACCCGGGTGGGAGAGCACCTCGACCCGACCGCCCAGGGACGAGACGCGGTCGACGGGAATGAACGCCGTGAGCTCGGCGGCGCCTTCGGTGAAGAACGCCGTGGGGAACGCCGTCCCGTCCGTCCCGGCCCGGGTGAGGCCCCGGGTCCGCACGAAGCGGTGCAGCTCCGCGAACACGTCCAGCCACCAGGCCACGGCGTCGTCGCCACCGACGTGCTCGGTGATGGCCACGAACAGCTGCGGGTCCATGTCGCGGTAGGTGATGCCGATCGGCTCGGTGTCCGGCGACAGCATCCGCCGCAGGGACTCGACGGTCCCCTGCACCTCGGCGAGCTGGCGGCTCATCCGGTCCAGGTGCTCGACCAGCACGGCGTCGCGGGTCGTGTCGTCGGGGGCCGCCAGCACCGCCTTCACCTCCTCGACGGGCAGGTCGAGGTCGCGCAGCCGCCGGATGAGCCGGGCCTGGGCGACCTGCGCGGGGGCGTAGTAGCGGTAGCCGCTGCTCGGGTCGGTCCGCGCGGGCTCGAGCAGGCCGACGTCGTGGTAGTGCCGCAGCGCCTTCACCGTCAGGAAGGTCATCCGGGAGAAGTCCCCGATGCTCAGCTCGCTCATGGCCCCAGCCTGCACTCTCCTGCAGGGGGAGGGTCCAGACGCGCGCGGCGGGTCTTGACCCTCCCGTGGCGGGAGGCGCGAGAACCGTCGTCATGAACCAGACCTTCCGCCGAGGGCCGCTCGCGGTCCTGCTGACCGGCGTCTTCCTGATCGTCCTCGACTTCTTCATCGTCAACGTCGCGCTCCCCTCGATGCAGCGCGACCTCGACGCCGACCCGACCACGCTGGAGTGGCTGGTCGCGGGCTACGGGCTCACCTTCGGCGGCCTGCTGCTGCCGGCGAGCCGACTGGCCGACCGGTACGGGCGCCGGCGCGTCTTCCTCCTCGGCACCGCACTGTTCGTCATCAGCTCCGCGGCCTGCGGACTGGCCCCGGACGCGGACACCCTGCTGGCCGCCCGACTGCTCCAGGGCGCCGGCGCCGCGGCGGTCGGGCCGACGGTGCTGGCCCTCATCGGTGACGTGTACGCCGGCCCGGCGCGGCTGCGCGCGCTCGCGGCGTACGCCACCGTGATGGGCGTGGCCGCGGCCTCCGGACAGCTCGTCGGCGGGCTGCTGATCCACCTCGACGTCGCCGGGTCGGGCTGGCGCTCGATCTTCCTCATCAACGTGCCGATCGGCCTCGCCGCGCTGGTCGCCGGACCGCGGCTGCTGCCCGAGGTCCGGCTGACCACTCCCCGTCCGGACCCGCTCGAGACGGTGCTGGTCGTCGGCGCGCTCACCGCGCTGGTGCTGCCCCTGGTCGAGGGCGAGCGGCTCGGCTGGCCGCTGTGGACGTGGCTGACCCTGGCCGCGGCGGTCGCGGCCGGCGCCCTGGCGGTGCTGCGCGGCCGGCGGCTCACCCACCCGCTCGTGGACCTGGCCGCGCTGAGCAGCCGCCCGGTCGCCGCCGGGCTGCTCGGGCTCGGCGCGCTCTTCTCGGGCATGGCGGCGTACTTCCTGGTCCTGGCCCTCTACCTCCAGGACACCCGCGGCCTGGGCGCGCTCGCCTCGGGCGCGGTCTTCACCGCGGTCGCACTGCCCTACATGGCCGGCAGCCGCCAGGCCGGCGCCGTCCTGGGTCGTCTCGGGCCGCGCCTGGGCGTGGCGGCCGGCGCGCTCACCTTCGGGGCCGGCCACCTGTTGCTCCTGCTGGCCGCGGACGGCCCGCTCGCCGCCCTGGTGCCCGGGCTGGCGGTCGGGGGCGCCGGCATGGGCGTGGCGCTCTCCGGGCTGGTCGGCGTGACCCTGGGCTCGGTGGCGCCCGCGCAGGCCGGCACGGTCTCGGCGACCTCGTCGACGGTCCAGCAGGTCGCCAACGCCCTGGGCGTCGCCCTGGTCGGCATCGTCTTCTTCGCCCGGACGGGCCCGGCGGCGTTCGAGGCCGGCCTGGTCTACCTGGTGGTGACCACCCTGGCTGTGGCCGCGGCCGCGGCGTTCCTGCCGGGCCGGCCGCGGACCGCGCCGGCTCAGCGGGCGGCGCTCGCCACCAGCTCGTCAGCCGCGGCGTAGGGGTCGGTGTCCCCGGCCACGACGGCCTCGGCCAGCGCGTCGAGGTCGTCGTGCTGGAGCCCCTCCCACCGCTCGCGCAGCGCGGCGACGGCGATGGCCTCGATCTCCTCGCGGGCCCGGCGGGTACGCCGCCGGGCCAGCTCGCCGGACTCCCCCAGCCACGCGCGGTGCCGGTCGAGCTCGGAGACGACCTCGTCGAGCCCGCGCCCGGACGGGGCCACGGTGAGCACGATGGGCGCCTTCCACGCCCCCTCGGGGCGCTCGCCCAGGGCGATCATCGAGCGCAGCTCGCGGCGGACCTGCTCGGCGCCGTCACGGTCGGCCTTGTTGACGACGTAGACGTCGCCGATCTCCAGGATCCCGGCCTTGGCCGCCTGCACGCCGTCGCCGAGGCCGGGGGCCATGAGCACGACGGTGGTGTCGGCCAGCCCGGCGATCTCCACCTCGCTCTGGCCTACCCCGACGGTCTCGACCAGGACCACGTCGCAGCCGGCCGCGTCGAGCACGCGGAGGGCCTGCGGGGTGCTCCAGGACAGGCCGCCGAGGTGCCCACGCGAGGCCATCGAGCGGATGTAGACACCCGGGTCGGTGGCGTGGTCCTGCATGCGCACCCGGTCACCGAGCAGCGCGCCACCGCTGAAGGGCGAGGACGGGTCCACCGCGAGCACGCCGACCCGCTTCCCGGCCGCGCGCAGCTCACCCACCAGGGCGTTGGTGGTCGTGGACTTGCCGACGCCGGGCGAGCCGGTGATGCCGACGACGTGCGCGTGGCCGGCGTGCGGCACCAGCGCCGCCATCACCTCGCGCAGCTGCGGCGAGCCGTCCTCGACCATCGAGACCAGTCGCGCGACCGCCCGCGGCTCACCGGCCCGGGCGCGCGCGACCAGGTCGCCGACGTCCTGGCTACTGCTGCGGGACACGCACGATGAGGGCGTCGCCCTGCCCGCCGCCGCCGCACAGCGCGGCCGCGCCGACGCCGCCGCCGCGGCGCTGGAGCTCCAGCGCGAGGTGCAGCACGACGCGGGTGCCGGACATGCCGACGGGGTGGCCGAGCGCGATGGCGCCGCCGTTGACGTTCACCTTGTCGTCGGGCAGCCCCAGCTCGCGGGCCGAGGAGATGCCCACGGCCGCGAAGGCCTCGTTGAACTCGACCAGGTCCAGGTCGGTGGGCTCGATGCCCTCCTTGCGGCAGGCCAGCGTCGTGGCGTTGGCCGGCTGCAGCTGCAGCGAGGTGTCGGGGCCGGCGACCATGCCGTGCGCGCCGATCTCGGCCAGCCACTCCAGGCCGAGCTCCTCGGCCTTGGCCTTGCTCATCACGACCACGGCCGCGGCGCCGTCGGAGATCTGCGAGGACGAGCCCGCGGTGATGGTGCCGTCCTTGCTGAACGCCGGGCGCAGCTTGCCCAGCGACTCTGCGGTGGTGTCACCGCGCACGCCCTCGTCGGTGGTGACCATGACCGGGTCGCCCCTGCGCTGCGGCACCGGAACCGGGACCACCTCGTCGTCGAAGACGCCGTTCTTCCACGCCTCGGCGGCCCGCACGTGCGAGCGGGCGGCGAACTCGTCCTGCTCCTCGCGGGTCAGGTTCTGCGCGGCGCCGTTGATCTCCTCGGTCAGCATGCCCATGGCCTGGGAGGTGACCTGGTCGAAGAGCGCGTCGTAGGCCATCGAGTCGACCAGCTTCACGTCGCCGAACTTGATGCCCTCGCGGGACTTGGGCAGCAGGTGCGGCGCGTTGGTCATCGACTCCATGCCGCCGGCCACGACGACCTCGACCTCACCGGCGCGGATGAGCTGGTCGGCCATCGCGATCGCGTTGAGGCCGGACAGGCACACCTTGTTGATGGTGATCGACGGGACGGTCATCGGGATACCGGCGGCGACCGCGGCGCCCCGGGCCGGGTTCTGCCCGGCGCCGGCCAGGATGACCTGGCCCATGATCACGTAGTCGACCTGCTCGGGCGCGACACCCGCCTTCTCGAGGGCGCCCTGGATGGCCACGCCGCCCAGGTCAGCCGCACTGAGGTCCTTCAGACCGCCCAGGAGCCGTCCGATCGGAGTGCGTGCGCCGGCGACGATGACGGACGGGTTCTCTGACATGCGGTGACCTCCAGGACGTGACCAACGACTCTCCGGCGAGACTACTTCCGCGGTTAGGGATCTGTAACCATGCCGGGCATGACCTCGGACACGTCAGCCCTCGACCCCGGTCTCTTCACCGCGATCGACCACGTCGGCATCGCGGTCGCGGACCTCGACGCGGCGATCGGGTTCTACTCCTCGACGTACGGCATGCGCCTGGTGCACCAGGAGGTCAACGAGGAGCAGGGCGTGCGCGAGGCGATGATGGCGGTCGGCGACTCGGGCTCCTGCATCCAGCTCCTGGCCCCGCTGAGCGAGGAGTCCACGATCGCCAAGTTCCTGGACCGCTCCGGCCCGGGCATCCAGCAGATGGCCTACCGCGTCACCGACGTCGACGCCGTCAGCGCGACCCTGCGCGAGCGCGGCCTGCGGCTGCTGTACGACGAGCCGCGGCGCGGCACCGCCGGCTCGCGGATCAACTTCGTGCACCCCAAGGACGCCGGCGGCGTCCTGGTCGAGCTCGTCGAGCCGGCCGCCACCCACCACTGACGACCAGGTCACATTTCGCTCATCCCGACTGTTACTGAAGGGTAACCTCCGGCCATGCAGCAGATCCTCGACGCCATCCTCGCTGGTGACACCGCCCCCGAGGAGTTCGCCCACCTCGACGTGCCGGAGTCCTACCGGGCCGCCCTGGTCCGCAAGGACGAGGTCGACATGTTCGAGGGCATGGAGACCAAGGAGAAGGACCCCCGCAAGTCCCTCCACGTGGAGGACGTGCCGGTCCCCGAGCTCGGACCCGGCGAGGCCCTGGTCGCGGTGATGGCGTCGGCGATCAACTACAACACCGTCTGGACCTCGATCTTCGAGCCGGTCTCGACCTTCGGCTTCCTCGAACGCTACGGCCGGCTCTCCCCCCTCACGAAGCGGCACGACCTGCCCTACCACGTGGTCGGCTCCGACCTGGCCGGCGTCGTGCTCCGCGTCGGACCCGGCGTGACCAAGTGGAAGCCCGGCCAGGAGGTCGTCGCCCACTGCCTGAGCGTCGAGCTCGAGGACCACATGGGCCACGACGACACGATGCTCGACCCCCAGCAGCGGATCTGGGGCTTCGAGACCAACTTCGGCGGCCTCGCCGACGTGGCCCTGGTCAAGGCCAACCAGCTCATGCCCAAGCCCGACCACCTCACCTGGGAGGAGGCCGCCTCCCCCGGCCTGGTCAACTGCACGGCGTACCGCCAGCTGGTCAGCCACCACGGCGGTCAGATGAAGCAGGGCGACAACGTCCTCATCTGGGGGGCCAGCGGCGGCCTGGGCGGCTTCGCCACGCAGTACGCCCTCAACGGCGGCGCCACCCCGGTCTGCGTCGTCTCCTCCGAGGACAAGGCCGAGGTCTGCCGCTCCATGGGCGCCGAGCTCGTCATCAACCGCAACGAGGAGGGCTACCGGTTCTGGAAGGACGAGCGCACCCAGGACCCCAAGGAGTGGAAGCGCTTCGGCGCCCGGATCCGCGAGCTCACCGGCGGCGAGGACATCGACATCGTCTTCGAGCACCCCGGCCGTGAGACCTTCGGGGCGAGCGTCTACGTCACCCGCAAGGGCGGCACCATCACCACCTGCGCCTCGACCTCGGGCTACATGCACGAGTACGACAACCGCTACCTGTGGATGAACCTCAAGCGGATCATCTCCAGCCACTTCGCCAACTACCGCGAGTCGTGGGAGGCCAACCGGCTGGTGGCCAAGGGCCGGATCCACCCGACCCTGTCCAGGAGCTACCCGTTGACCGAGGTCGGCCAGGCCACCCTCGACGTGCACCAGAACGCCCACCAGGGCAAGGTCGGCGTGCTCTGCCTGGCCCCCGAGGAGGGGCTCGGCGTGCGCGACCCGGAGTTCCGGGCCCAGCACGAGGACGCGATCAACCGCTTCCGCGGGGTCTGAGCCCGGCCAGGGCCAGGTCCAGGCCCGCCTCGAGGTGGCCGGCGTCGCCGGTCGCCATCAGCACCTGGACGCCGCCCTGCACGGTGGCCACCAGGGCGCGTGCGGCCGCGGCCGCGTCGACCTCGGGTGCCACCTCCCCCGCGGCCTGCATGGCCTCGACGCCGGTCCGGAGCGCGCCCTCCCACGCCGACATCAGGGCGACCACCACGGCGTGCGAGCCCGGCGTCCCGGTGGCGACCTGGGTCATCACGGCGTGCAGGGGGCAGTCCGGTCCCTGCCGCACGTAGCGCGCCACGACCGCGTCGCGCCAGTCCTGCCACGCCGCCCAGGAGGTCAGGTCCGACAGGTGCGGCTCCTGGTCGCTCAGCACCCGGGCCGCCTCGAGCTCGGCCACGGCGAGCAGCAGCTCCTCGCGGCCACCGGGGAAGTAGTGGAACAGCTGGCCCTTGCTGGTGCGCGTGCGGGCCAGCACGTCGTCCAGCGTGGTGTGCACGATGCCCTCGGTCCGCAGCAGCTCGGCCGCACCGCTGACGATCCGCTCCCGGGTCGCCGCGCCCTTGGCACTCAGCCCCACCACGCCGTCGAGCCTGCCACCCGGATCCTGGACTTGGAAGTCCAATTTCTGCTCCCTAGCGTCGCCGGCATGGACACCCGACTGCAGGGCCGGACCGCACTGGTCACCGGCGCCACCAGCAACATCGGGCGAGCGATCGCCCTCGCCTACGGCGCAGCCGGCGCCCACGTCGCGGTGAGCGGGCGCGACCCCGAGCGCGGCGCGGCCGTGATCGCGCAGGTGCGCGCGGCCGGCGGCCGCGCCGACTTCGTCCCCGCCGACCTCGACGGCAGCCCGGGGCGGTCCCGGGCCCTGGCCGACGCCGCGGTGGCCGCGCTCGGCCGCGTGGACGTGCTCGTCAACAACGCCGGGGTCTACCCGGCCGGCACCACCCTGACCACCGACGAGGAGACCTTCGACCGGATCTTCGCGGTCAACGTCAAGGCGCCGTTCTTCCTCACCGCCGCCCTGGTCCCGGGCATGACCGAGCGCGGCGGCGGCGTGGTGGTCAACATCGGCTCCTGGATCGCGCGCCTGGGCGTGCCGGGCGGGTCGGCGTACTCCGCCTCGAAGGGGGCGGTGGAGACCCTCACCCGGGCCTGGTCGGCCGAGTTCGGTCCCGGCGGCGTCCGGGTCAACGCGGTCTCGCCGGGTGTGGTGGCCGACGCGGGCTCGGAGCTCGAGCGGCTGGCGGTCGGCATGATGCGTGGTACGCCGGCCGATGCGGTCGGGCGGCCCGAGGCGATCGCCGTGGCGGCGGTCTACCTCGCCTCGGACGACGCGGCGTTCGTGCACGGCACGGTGCTCGACGTGGACGGCGGGCGCACCGGCGTGGCGGTCGTCGCCTCCTGACCTCCCGCCTCACGCGACCCGCCAGACCGGGTGTGCCAAAGGCGGCCGGATCGTGGAGGATGGGCGGCGTCCGCTCGTCCCCATGCGAAGGAGCTCGTCCCCCCATGAGCAACCAGGACCAGGGTCTCTCGATCTTCGACAAGGCGCCGCGCGACCGGGCCACCGGTGACGTCGACGGCGAGAAGACGCAGGTGATCCCCGCCCTGCCGGCCGACGCCCAGGACGCGCAGGACGCCGAGGAGCTCGACGAGGACGAGGCCGTGGCGGAGGTGGCCGAGACCACGGACGACGCCGAAGCGGCCGAGGCCGGGGACGAGCAGCTCACGCTCGACGACGCGGCCGACAGCGAGGAGTCCGTGGCCGTGGCGACGCCCGCGTCCGCGCGGCCCGAGCAGACCCGCCAGGTCCCCAAGCGGCCGGTGTTGCCCCCGCCGCCCAGCGAGACGACGCCGTTCCCCCGCTCGGGCGCCCCGGTCGCCGCGACTGCCGCGGCCCCGGCTCCCCAGCCGGCGGCCGCCCCCGTGCCGCCGCCCCCGCCGCTGCCCACGGTGCGCCGCAACGGCTACGACAAGGTCGCGGTGGACGCGCGGCTGCGGCAGCTGGCCGGCGAGCAGGCCGACCTCCAGCAGCGCGTCGCCGCCGCGGAGGCCCGCACCGCCTCGCTCGACGCCGAGCTGGCCGAGGCCCGCCGGCAGGCCGAGGAGGCCTCCACCCCGTCGTACGCCGGACTGGGCGGCCGCGCCAGCGCGATGCTGCGCCTGGCCGAGGAGGAGGCCGCGGAGATGCGCGCGGTGGCCCAGCGCGACGCCGACGAGATCCGCGAGCAGGCGGCCCGCGACGCCCAGGCCATCAAGGCCGACGCCTCGCGCGAGGCCGAGGAGCTGCGGGTCGTGCACACCAAGGAGCTCGACGACCACCGCTCCCGGGTGACGACCGAGGCCGAGCAGGAGCGCCAGCACGCCAAGGCCCAGGCCTCCGACCTGGTGGCCAGCGCCCAGCGCGAGGCCGACCAGCTCCGCCTGGCCGCCCAGCAGGAGACCACCGAGCTGCGCACCGGCACCCAGCGCGAGGCCGAGCAGGCCAAGGCCGCCGTGGACCGCGAGGTCCAGGAGGCCCGCCGCATGCTCGCCGTCGACAAGGAGCGCCTGGCGCGCGAGGCCGCCGAGCACCACACCAGCGCCCTGGCCGAGACCAAGCGGCTGGTCGAGGAGGCCGAGGCCCGGGCCACCCAGGCCGAGGAGCGCGCCCGCGAGGCGGTCACCCAGGCCACCGAGGCCCGCAGCGCCGCGCAGAGCGAGGCCGAGGGGATCCTGGTCCGCGCCCGCCGCGAGGCCGAGCAGATCGTCAAGGCCGCCACCACGCAGGCCGAGTCGGTCACCGCGAGCGGTGACGCCGAGCTCGAGCGCCAGGTCGCCGGACTGCGCGCCGAGGTCGACCGGCTGGCCAAGCGCCGCGACGCGATCACCGCCCAGCTGGCCTCCCTGCGCGACGTGGTGGCCGGCTTCGGCGACGACGACGCCTGAGCCGGGCCACGACCGGGCACTGGCAGGCGTGAGCAAGGACGTGGCGGATGCGCCCGCGGAGGCCCGGGACCCGGGGACCGACGACGAGGGTGTCGAGGACCCCCCCGGAGGGCGACGCCGACGACTCGCGGCTCGGCCAGCCCGGCCCACCGCTGGACCACCGTGCCCCGTTCTACATGGGCTTCGTCGGAGCCGTGGGCGCGCTGGTGGCCTACTGGCTGCTGACCAACATCGCCGCGATCGGCTCCACGCTGATCCTGATCGTGGTCTCGCTGTTCCTGGCCGCAGGGCTCAACCCGGCCGTCACCTTCTTCGAGCGCCGTGGGCTGCGCCGCAGCTACGCCGTGGTCGTGGTCATCGCGGCCGTGCTGGTCGCGGTGGTCCTGTTCCTGGTCGCGATCGTCCCGGTCATCACCGACCAGGTGAAGTCGCTGACCGACCAGGCGCCGACGTGGTTCGACCAGCTCCAGCAGAACCAGACGGTCAAGGACCTCGACGACGAGTACGACGTCATCGACAAGGCCCGCGACTACGTCACCGGCGGTGACTTCGTCAGCACCCTGTTCGGGGGCGCGATCGGCATCGGGCTGCGCGTGCTCAGCGCGCTGTTCAACGCCTTCATCATCCTGGTGCTGACGCTCTACTTCCTGTCCTCGCTCGACACCACCAAGAAGGCGCTCTACCGGCTCGCCCCGGCCAGCCGCCGCGACCGGGTGAGCCGGCTGGGCAACCGGATCGTCGAGAGCGTCGGCGGCTACGTCTCCGGCGCGTTCATCGTCGCGATGTGCGCCGGGCTGTCGTCGCTGGTCTTCCTGTTCGCCGTGGGCCTGGGCAAGTACGCCGTCGCGCTGGCCTTCGTCGTGGCGCTGCTCGACGTGATCCCGATGATCGGAGCGACCATCGGCGCCGTCGTGGTCACCGCGATCGCGTTCGCCGAGGACCCCAAGACCGGCATCCTCTGCATCGTCTTCTACGTCGTCTACCAGCAGGTGGAGAACTACCTCATCTACCCACGGGTGATGTCGAAGTCGGTCGACGTGCCCGGCGCGGTCACCGTCATCGCCGCGCTCGTCGGTGCGGCGCTGCTCGGGGTCGTCGGCGCGCTGCTGGCCATCCCCACCGCGGCCGCCGTCCTCATGCTCACGCGCGAGGTGTTCGTGCGCCGCCAGGACGCCCGGTAGCAGGGGCCCGCGGGTAGCCGGGGTGGACGCGACCGTCGCCGTCGCCGCGCTCGGCTTCCTCTCGACCCTCCTCGCGGCGTACCTCACCGCGCGCTGGCAGACCCGCGGCCTGGTCGAGACCGAGCTGGTGACCGCCAAGGTCGCGGCGTACGGCGACTGCGCGGAGGCCCTCTACGAGCTCGAGCGCGTCTCCTTCGACCGCGCGCTGCACAAGCCGACCGGCACGCCGGAGGACGACGCCGCCCGCGCCCAGGTGGTCTACGAGCACAACTCCAAGGCCCGTGCCGCCATCGGGCGGCTGGCCATCCTCAGTGACCGGGCCGACCTGTGGCAGCGGCTCACCGACGTGCGGCGCGAGATCCGCACCATGCACGACCGGCCCGAGGAGCTGCGCGGCGAGCACGACCGGCTGATGGCCGTGCTCGACGGGATCCTGAGCGACGTGCGCGACCGCTTCGACGACTTCCACGGCCGCTAGGGAGCCCGCCCGTGCAGCTGGAGTTCACCGAGCGGGTCTTCGAGTGGCGCGGCCCCGCGCCGTACCACTTCGTGCGGGTGCCCGACGACGACGCCGCCGCCATCGCCGACGTGGCCGGCGCGATCACCTACGGCTGGGGCATGGTCCCGGTGCAGGTGAGCGTCGGTGCGACCACCGTCTCCACGGCCCTCTGGCCCAAGGACGGGTCGTACTACGTGCCCCTCAAGGACCGGCTGCGCGCGGCCGAGGGGTTCGGCCTCGGCGACGAGGTGACGGTCCGGCTCGGGCTCGACGTCTGAGCCGGACGTGACCTGCGCGACCCCCCGGGTCGGGACACCCCCTGGGGCGGTCCGACGCCGAGGGGGGGCAGGTTAGGGTGCCGCTGTGACCGCCCCAGAGTTCCAGGCTGAGTTCGACGAGGGACGGGGTCTGCTCGTCGTGCACGGAGAGCTGGACGAACCCGCCACCGTCGAGCTGCGTGACCAGCTGGGCAAGGTGACCAAGGAGTACACCCAGAGCCTCGGGCTCGACCTGGGCGACGTCACGTTCATGCCCAGCCCCGCGATCGGCGTGCTGGCCACCTCGCAGGCCAAGCTGCGCCGCAACGGCGGCGACCTCGTGCTCGTGGCCCCCGAGGGCACCATCGCCCAGCGCCTGCTGACCATCTGCGGCCTGGACCACGAGACCGAGTTCGGCGGCCTCACCTCCTGAGCCGGCGTGGGCCCTAGCCGGCCCGTTCCGTCTCGGCGCCGTCCTCGACGGCGACCGGCCAGCGCAGGGGTACGACGGCGCGCACCACGGTGCCGTCGGAGCGGTCGACCGACCACGAGCTGGCCAGGGCGTCCACGATGGCCAGGCCGCGCCCGCGCGGGGCGTCGCGGTCCAGGTCCCCCATCCGGACCTCGCCGTCGGTGCCGCCGTCGGTGACCACGACGACGAGCTCGTCGCCGCGCACCTGGCAGTCCAGGCTGATCCGGCCGTCGCTCTCGGGCCGGCCGTGCAGGACGGCGTTGGCCACCAGCTCGTAGACCACCAGCGCCGCGTCGTGCCGCAGCTCGTCGGTGGTCTGGTGGTCGGCCAGCAGGTCGCGCACGGCGGCCCGGGCCAGCATCCCGGCCCCCGGGTCGTGGTTCAGCCGCATGCTCCGCTCCAAGCGCGTCGGCGCGCCGTCACCGCTCTCCAACCGGCACCCCCCGATGCTCCCTCTGGTCGGACGGCGCGACTCTAGCGCGTCAGCCTCGGGCTGACACGGCGCCGGACCGACACCCATCCGGAGGAGTGGTACCCCACTCCCGCGGCGTGTGCTGCCACCCGGCCTGGGTACGGCTCAGCCATGACCAGCGACCAGGGCGACACAGGACGGACCGGCCGGCTCGACGACGCCGAGGAGGAGCAGGAGCCCTCCTCGACGACCGAGGGCGCGGCCGCCGAGGGCCGCTACGACCCGGCTCAGGGCTCGCCCGCCGGCGAGCACCCGGTGGGCGAGAGCTTCCCGGACGAGGCCGTGCGCTACGACGAGGACGAGCGACCGCGCAGCGAGGGCGCGGAGTAGCGCTCAGGCGGGGACGGGCTCGGCCGTGACCACGGCCCGCTCCCCCAGCTTGACCGCGACGACACCGGCCAGGATCAGCAGGCCACCGAGCAGTTGGACCGCCCCCGGGAGCTCGTCGAGCAGCCACCAGGCCCAGCACACACTGGCCAGCACCTCGAGCAGGGCGACGAACGAGCCCAGCCGCGAGCCGAGCCGCCGGTTGGCCATCACGCCACTGACGTAGGCCACCGCCGCCGTGACCAGCCCGAGCAGCAGGACCGGGAGCCACCAGCCGACGGCCCGGTCGGCGTACGTCGCCGAGACGGTCGCGGCGCGCATGGGCAGCAGGCCGACCAGGGCGAGCGCGCCGAGCAGCACCGTGCCGACCAGGAGGCCGCCGGCGGCCAGCGAGAGCGGCGGCAGCCCGCCGTCCTCGCGGGCCGAGATCACGAAGTGCGACGCGCAGCCGACCATGGCCCCGAGCGCCCACAGCACGCCGACCACGGAGAGCTCCGCGCCCGAGAGCAGGTCGAGGACCAGGACCAGCCCGAGCGCGGCCAGGCCGGCCCCGAGCAGGGTCAGCGGCCCGGGTCGCTGCCCGTGCCGCAGCCAGAGGTAGACCACCACGGCGGCCGGGGCGGTGTACTCGATGAGGATCGCGGGGCCGACCTGCATGTGCTGGATGGCCGAGAAGTAGCAGAACTGCGCACCCGCGACGGCCAGCGTGCCGTAGGCCAGCACGACCCGCGCGTTGCTGCGCAGCAGGTGCCACCGCCCGCGCAGGGACGCCAGCCCGAAGGGCAGCAGGACCACCGCGGCGAGCCCGACCCGGACCAGGGTGACCGCGCCGGCGCTCCAGCCGGTGTCGAACAGCCCGCGCGCCAACGCGCCCGACAGCCCGAAGCTCACCGCCGAGACGACCGCCAGGGCCATCCCGGCCCCGAGCCGTGAGGCCGGCGCCGCCGCCGGCGCCCTGTCATGAGTCACAGCCGTCATGACAGATGACACTACGAAGGAGTGCGGTAATCTGTCAACGTGCTTTTCACTCATGACACGGAGCTCGCCCTGAGCGCCGCGGTCACGCTGGCCAACAGCGCCCTGGAGCCGGACACCCTCACCGAGGTGGCCGACCTGGACCGGGTCTGGGACGACAACGGCTACACCGGCCGCCACGAGCGCACCCGCGCGGAGCTCGAGTCGGTGCGAGCCGTCCGGGGGCGGCTGCGCGAGCTGCTCACCGCCGACGAGGAGCAGGCGGTGGCGCTGCTAAACGCCATGCTGCACGAGGCCGACGCGGTCCCCCAGTTGGTCCGTCACGACGACCTGGGCTGGCACATCCACGCCATCGACCCCGACGCCCCGCTGGAGAAGCGGATCGTGGTGGAGACCGCGATGGCCATGGTCGACGTGCTGCGCGCCGAGGAGCTGTCCCGGCTCTCGGTGTGCGCCGACGACACCTGCGAGGGGGTCGTGCTCGACCTGTCCCGCAACCGCTCGAAGCGCTACTGCTCCACGACCTGCGGCAACCGCAACGCGGTCGCGGCCTACCGCGCGCGGCAGCGCTGAGGCCGCACGCGAGGATGGGGGCGTGACCGACCCCGCCGCTCCCCTCGACCTGCTCCGCGGCCCGGCGTGGTCCGACCGGATGGCCCTCGCGCCGCTGACCAACAAGCAGAGCGAGACCGACGGCACGCTGAGCGACGACGAGCGGCACTGGCTCGTCGCGCGCGCCCGCGGCGGGTTCGGCATGGTGCTCAGCTGCGCGACGTACGTCGCCCCGGAGGGCCAGGCGTGGGACGGCCAGCTCGGCATCAGCGACGAGCGGCACAGGCCCGGCCTGGCCCGGCTGGCCGAGGAGCTGCGGGCCGAGGGCGCCGTGTCGTCGGTGCAGCTGCACCACGGCGGCCTGCGCGCCGACGCCGCGGTCTCCGGGCACAGGCTCGTCGCGCCGTGGACCGACGAGGCCAAGGGCGTGCGGGCACTGAGCACCGGCGAGGTGCACGCAGCCGTCGACGCGTTCGTGGCCGCGGCCGGGCGCGCCGAGCGGGCCGGCTTCGACGGCGTCGAGGTGCACGGCGCCCACGGCTACCTCATCGGCCAGTTCCTCGACGGCCGGCACAACCACCGCGAGGACGGCTACGGTGGCTCGGCCGAGGACCGCTCCCGGTTCCTGCTCGAGGTCCTCGAGGGCATCCGTCAGACCACCGGCCCGGCGTTCCAGCTCGGGCTGCGGCTCTCCCCCGAGCGCTTCGGCATCGACCTGGGTGAGGCGGCCGACCTGACCGCGACCGTGCTCGCCGGCGGCCACCTGGACTACCTCGACCTGTCGCTGTGGGACGTCCGCAAGCACCCGCACGGCCGGGAGGACGGGCCGCTGCTGCTGGAGCACTTCGCCGACCTGCCGCGCCACGGCGTCCGGCTGGGATACGCCGGCAAGGTGCTGTCCGGCCCGGACGTGACCTGGTGCCTGGACCGCGGCGCCGACTTCGTGAGCATCGGCACCGGCGCGATCCTCCACCACGACTTCGCGCGGCGGGTGCTGGCCGACCCCGGCTTCGTCTCCACATCCCAGCCGGTCAGCCGGGAGCACCTCGAGGCCGAGCACGTCGGCCCGGCGTTCGTGGACTATCTGGCCACGAACTGGGACGACTTCGTCTCCCGCTGACCCGCGACCCGCTCAGTCGACGAAGCGCTTGAGCACCTCGACGAAGACCTCGGGCTGCTCGCTGTGCACCCAGTGCCCGGCGCCCTTGATCCGCACCCGGCGGTTGTGCGGGAACCACCGGTCCATCGCCGCCACGTAGTCGGCGTGGGTGTAGTCCGACTCCGCGCCACCGATCCACAGCACCGGTCCGGCGTACGGCGCGGTGCCGGACAGCCGGTCCTCGGGCCAGTCGGTGATCCGGTCCAGGTCGCGGGCCAGCAGGTCGAGGTGGAGGTACCACCGCCAGCCGTCGCCCTCCCGGCGCAGGCTCTGCAGCAGGAAGCCGCGCACGGTCGGGTTGGGCACCGCCTCACGCAGGGCGTGGTCCGCCTCGCCCCGCGAGGCCAGGGTGTCCAGGTCGATGGCCCGCATGGCGCGCAGGTAGCCCTCGAACTCCGCCGAGTGGTCGTAGGGCACCGGCGAGACGTCCACGACCGCGAGCCGCTCGACCAGCTGGGGGTGGCGCAGGGCGACCAGCATGGAGATCTTGCCGCCCATGGAGTGCCCGACCAGCGCGACCGGGTCGTCGGTGCTCAGCAGGTCGGCGACCTGGTCGGCGGCCGCGAGGTAGTCGAACCGATCGCTCCACGGCGACTGCCCGTGGTCGGGCATGTCCACCAGCGTGACGCGGTGCCGCTCGGCCAGCACCTTGCCGATCCCGGTGAAGTTGCGGCCCTGCCCGAAGAGCCCGTGGCAGAAGACGACCCGGCTGCCGGCGTCGCCGAGCTCGAGGGTGTGCAGGGGGTCGTTCAGCACCACGCGTGGACCCCGGTGGGCGTGAGGTCGCGGTCGCGGAGCACGACGGCGTGCGTCGTGCCGTACGCCGCGCAGGTGCGCTCGAAGTCGCGCCGGCGGTACTCGACCATCAGCACCTGGTCGCCGTAGTCGTCGACGTAGTCGCCGCACTCGTCGTAGCGCCCGCACTCCTCGGCGACCGCGAAGTCGTAGCCCACACGGGTGCCGTCCCAGCCGGCCAGGTTCTTCTGGCCCGCGGCCAGCCCGGCCCGGTGCGCGCCCTGGACGAGCAGCGCGGCGTACGCCGTGGCCTGGCGGCGCTTCAGCAGGCCGTCGCTGCGGGTGAAGGAGTCGAGGTTGTCGTACTCCACGCCCTGGTAGCCGTCGGCCGCGCAGCCTCGCGTCCAGCCCCCGACGATGCGGGCCAGGGCCTTGCGCTTCGCCGGCGTGCGCAGGTCGAGCAGCTGCTCGCCCCAGGCCTCGTCGACCACCGGGGTGCCGTCGGCGTGGCGCAGCACCAGGCCGGGGTGCCGGCGCCAGAACCGCTGCGCGTCCGGCTGGGTCTGGAAGCCGTTGACGTAGCAGACGTCGTAGACCCCCGGCGCGGGCGGCTCGGTGCGGTCGCGCACCACGATGCCGACGTTCGCGGCGGGCGCCGCCGCCCCGCCGAGCTGGTAGTCGACGTCGGTGCCCGTGGGCAGGGCGGTCACCGCGACGGCCAGCAGACCGACGAGCGCCGCGATCAAAAGTCGAAGCCCCCGAAGTCACCGCCGCCGAAGTCCCCGCCACCGCCGAAGTCGCCCCCGCCGGCGTCCCCGCCGCCGCCACCGTCGCCGCCACCGTCGCCGGAGTCGCCGCCGTCCTGGTAGCCCTGGTCGTAGCCCTGGTCGTAGCCGCCGTCACCCCAGCCGCCGCCGAGCATGGAGCCGACGAACAGGCCGGTGAACAGCATCGGCATGCCGGCGCCGAAGTAGCCCGCGGCGTACGGCGAGTAGGCCGGCCCGGCCTCGTAGTAGGGCATCCGCTGGGCGCCCACCATGACCTGCCGGCTGTCCGGCTCCGCGCCCGCGTGGACCCGCTGCGCGTCGAGCGCGCACGCCGGGACCTGGCGCGGCGCCCCGCCCGGGGGCGTCCAGTCCACGTCCTCCACCGACAGCCCGTGGCGGGGGTCGAAGAAGCACGGCGCGCGCCGGGTCGGCAGCGGCTCCCCCGCCACCCGTGCCCGCACGCACGCCATCGCGTAGCGCCCGTCCTCGAGGATCTCGGTCACGTGCCGGACCTCCTCGGGCTGCTCGATCCGGGTGACCGCCACCTTGGCCGACTCGTAGGCGTCCAACGCCCGCTGGTAGTCCGAGCGCGCGCCCGTGTCCAGCGCCCGCCCGCTCAGCTCGAGGTCGAGCTCCTGCAGCTCGGTCCCCAGCGCGGTGACGTCCTCGTCGGCCAGCTGGCGCACGGGCTCGAGCTCGGCGCGCTTGGCCTCGAGCTGGCGCTCCTGGTTGCGGCGACCGGCCACGAAGATGACCGCGCCCAGCACGACGACGACGAGCAGGACGATGAACCACTCCATGGTCCGAGCGTACGGTGACGCCATGACCGCCCCTGGCTGGAACGCGCTCCTCCTGGACCAGCTCACCTGGCACTGGGAGTACCAGCTGCGCCCGCGCCTGGACGGGCTGAGTGACGCCGAGCTGCACTGGGAGCCCGGCGGTGACGTCACCACGATCTCCTGGCGGCTCGACCACGTCACCTACGCCCTGGCCGACCGCAGCGCCCGCCACTTCGGCCGTGCTGCGGTGGCGGAGGCCGACTACCCGTTCGGCACCACCGCCGCCGCGGCCCTGGACCGCCTGGACGAGGAGTACGAGACCTGGACCACCGGGGTCCGCGACCTCGGCGAGGACGGGCTCCTGACGCCCTGCGGTCCGGCCGAGGGGCCGTGGTCGGACGCGCCGAAGGCCGCGATCGTGACCCACATCCACCGGGAGGTCATCCACCACGGCGCCGAGGTCGCCCTCCTGCGCGACCTCTACGCGACGCGCTAGAAGTCGGCGGGCTGCACGCCGAGCAGCTCGCGCACCCGCGGCACGACCTGGGTGCCGTAGAGCCGGATCGACTCCAGCCGCTGCTCGTGCGGCAGCGCGCCGACGGCGTACTTGAGCTGGAAGCGCGAGAGGCCCAGGGTCCGCATCGCCCACGCGATCTTCTGGGCCACCGTCTCGGGCGAGCCCACGAAGATCGAGCCGGTCGGCCCGGCGTTGGCGTCGAACTGCTCGCGCGTGTAGGCGCCCCAGCCGCGCTCGCGGCCGATCCGGGTGAACGACTCGGCCTGGTGCGGGAACATCTGCTCGCGCGCCTCCTCGTCGGTGGCGGCGACGTGGCCCGGGCTGTGCATCGACACGGGGCGGCTCGGGTGGCCGTAGTGCTCGAGCGCGCGGTGGTGGAGGTCGACCAGCGGGGCGAACTGCTCGGGTGAGCCGCCGATGACGGCGACGACGAGCGGCAGGCCGTACGACGCGGCGCGGACCACGGACTCCGGGGTGCCGCCGACGCCGACCCACAGCGCCAGCCCGTCCTCGGTCTTGGGGAACAGCTCGACGCCCTCCAGCGGCGGGCGCACCGTGCCCTGCCAGCTGACGGGCTTCTCCTCCAGGAGGGCGACCAGCAGCTCGAGCTTCTCGGAGAACAGCACCTCGTACTGCTCCAGGGGCAGCCCGAAGAGCGGGAAGGACTCGGTGAACGAGCCACGCCCGGCGGTGATCTCGGCCCGGCCGCGCGAGACGGCGTCGAGGGTGGCGAACCGCTCGAAGACGCGGACCGGCTCCTCGGAGCTGAGCACCGTCACCGAGGTGCCGAGCTGGATCCGGCGGGTGCGACCGGCGATGGCCGCGAGCAGCACGTCGGGCGCGCTGATCGAGAAGTCGGCGCGGTGGTGCTCGCCGGCGCCGAAGAAGTCCAGGCCGACCTCCTCGGCCAGCACCGCCTCCTCGACCACCTGCCGCAGCGCCACCGCGTGGTGCACGGGGTCGCCGTCCGCGGTGCGCTCCAGGTCGCCGAAGGTGTCCAGGCCGAAGGTGGGCGCGTGCGGGGTGCCCAGGCGGGCGTCGTTCACCACGCCGACGATGGTAGGTGGCCGAGGGTGGGACCGACCCTCCTACCCGCGGGGCCCACGCGCGGGGCAGGCTGGGGTCATGACCAACCAGGAACTGCCCGGCGGCACCTACCACCTCGGCGACCTCGAGGTGACCCGGATGGGGTACGGCGCGATGCAGCTCGCCGGCCCGCACGTGTTCGGACCGCCGAAGGACCGCGACGAGGCGGTCGCCGTGCTGCGCGAGGTCGTCGAGCTGGGCATCAACCACATCGACACCTCGGACTACTACGGCCCCTACGTGACCAACGAGATCATCCGCGAGGCGCTCGCGCCGTACCCCGACGGCCTGGTCCTGGTGACCAAGGTCGGCGCCTACCGCGACGACGAGGGCAACTGGCCCGAGGCCCGCGAGCCGGAGCAGCTCAAGCAGCAGGTCCGCGACAACCTCGAGCGCCTGGGCCTCGAGGCGATGGACGTGGTGAACATCCGGATGGGCGACTTCGACACCCCGCGAGCGGGCACGGTCGCCCCGCAGGTCGAGGCCCTGGCCGAGCTCCAGCAGGAGGGTCTGGTCAAGCACATCGGGCTCAGCACCGTGAACGCCGGGCAGGTCGCCGAGGCCCAGGCCATCGCGCCGGTGGCGTGCGTGCAGAACATGTACAACATCGCCCACCGCGAGGACGACGCGCTGGTCGACAGCCTGGCCGAGCAGGGCATCGCCTACGTGCCGTACTTCCCGCTCGGCGGCTTCAACCCGCTGCAGTCCGAGGGCCTGGACCGGGTGGCCGCGCGCCTGGACGCCACGCCGCTGGCCGTGGCCCTGGCCTGGCTGCTCCAGCGCTCACCCAACATCCTGCTCATCCCGGGCACGTCCTCGCGGGCCCACCTGCGCGAGAACGTCGCCGGCGCGGGCCTGCACCTGCCCGAGGACGCGGTGGCCGAGCTGGACGCCCTCGGGCGCTAGGCGATCAGGCCGGGGCCGGCTCCTTGGCCGGCCCCGAGCTGTCGGCGTCGTCGTCGGCCGTCAGCGGCTGGGCGATGCTCTCCAGCGACTGGCCCTCGGCCTTGACGCCCAGGACGGCCTCGGTGATCCCGCCGATCACCATCAGCGCGGCGCCGACGTAGTAGCCGATCGCGATGGTGCCGATGTCGCCGCTGGCGGTGCCCCGGTCGATGAGCCAGCCGAAGAACAGCGGGCCGGAGATGCCGCCGGCCGCGGTGCCGATGGCGTAGAAGAACGCGATGCACAGCGCGCGGGTCTCCATCGGGAAGACCTCGCTCGCGGTGAGGTACGCCGCGCTCGCGCCGGCCGAGGCCATGAAGAAGATGATCGAGCCCATCAGGGTCAGCGTGACCGCGCTGAAGCTGCCGAGGAACACACCGGTGACCGCGAGCAGCACGCCCGATGCGACGTAGGTGCCGGTGATCATGGTGACCCGGCCCAGGGAGTCGAACAGCCGGCTCAGGGCCAGGGCGCCGATGAAGTTGCTGGCCGCGAAGACCGCGATGTACCAGCCGGTCTGCTTGACGTCGAGGAACGTGCTGAGGGTGTCGCCGTAGGTGAAGAAGAACGCGTTGTAGAGGAACGCCTGGCCCACGAACAGCGAGAAGCACAGCACCGTGCGCTTGGGGTAGAGCGTGAACACGGTCTTGGCGATGAGCGGGATGCCGATGGTCTTGCGCTGTCGGATGGTGATCGTGTCGGAGACGTCGCCCAGCTGCTCGCCGCTCTCGTCGGCGACCGTGCGCTCGATGTCGCGCACGATCTTCTCCGCCTCCTCCTCGCGACCGTGGATGAACAGCCAGCGCGGGCTCTCCGGGACGTTGCGGCGCACCAGCAGGATGCCGACGGCCAGCACCGCGCCGAGACCGAACGCGAGGCGCCAGCCCCACGCCTGGTCGATGACCGTCGGGTCGAGCAGCGGGATGGTGAGCAGCGCGCCACCGGCGGCGCCCACCCAGAACGAGCCGTTGATGGCCACGTCGACGCGGCCGCGGTACTTGGCCGGGATGAGCTCGTCGATGGCGGAGTTGATCGCCGCGTACTCGCCGCCGATCCCCGTGCCGGTGAGGAACCGGGCGGCGAAGTACCACGCCGGGTTCATCGAGAACGCCGTCAGCACGGTCGCCACGGTGTAGACGCCGAGGGAGACCATGAACAGCTTCTTGCGGCCCAGCCGGTCGGTGAGCTGACCGAAGAACAGGGCCCCGACGCACGCACCCGCCACGTACGCCGCCCCGGCGAAGCCGACCTGGAAGCTGCTCATGCCGAGCCCGTCGCCGTCCGGCTTGAGCGCGTCCGACATCGAGCCGACGATGGTGACCTCGAGACCGTCGAGGATCCACACGGTGCCGAGCCCGATCACCACCAGCCAGTGCCACCGCGCCCACGGCAGCCGGTCGAGCCGGGCCGGGATGTCGGTGGTGATGCGCCCTGTCTCCACGCTCATGCCGCGATCGGTACCCCTGAGAGGATCGTCACATGTCCGAGTCCCAGCGCCTCCAGACCGACCGGGTCGTGGCCGCTCCGGCCCCCGAGATCTTCGCCCTGCTGTGCGACCCGCAGGGCCACGTGGCCATCGACTCCTCCGGGATGCTCCAGGACGCCACGGGCGCGCCGGTCGCCGCCGTGGGCGACACCTTCGTGGTGCACATGGACCGCGAGTCGCTGGGCGACGTCCCCGAGATGGGGAAGTACGACGTCACGGTGGTCATCGAGGCCTTCGAGCCGGACCGCGAGATCGCCTGGTCCATCGTCGGCACGATCAAGCCGCCCATCGGCCACGTCTACGGCTACCGGCTCGAGCCGCTCGAGGACGGCGGCACCCGCGTGACGTCCTACTACGACTGGTCCGCGGCTCGCCCGGAGTGGCAGGCGGTCTTCCCCGTGATCTCCGAGCACGCCCTGCGCGGCACCCTCGGCATCCTGGACCGCACCGTGCGCCGCGGCTACGGCCGCGGCTGATGCGGGTCCAGGTCGTCTCCGCCACGCCCCTGCGCTTCGACGACGGCAGCCCGGTCCGCGCGGCCTCCGGCATCACGGCGTACGACGGGGGCTGGCTGGTGGTCCAGGACGACGCCACCCACGCCTGCCTGTGGCGCGACGGCCGCGGGGAGCGGCGCCGGCTGCTGGCACCGGTGCAGGGCCACGACGTCTTCGGCGAGTCGGCCGGGACGAAGGCGCTCAAGCCGGACCTCGAGGCGTGCGTGGCGCTGCCCGACGGGCGCACGCTCGTCCTCGGCTCGGGCTCGACGCCGGCCCGGATGCGCTCGGTGCTGCTCTCCCCCGAGTCGGTCCGCGTCGCGGCGCTGGGCCCGGTCCTCGCCCGGGTGGCCGAGGCGCTCGAGGTCGGGCCGGACCGGCTCAACCTCGAGGGGGCGTGCGTGGTCAGGGACCGGCTGCGGTGGTTCCAGCGCGGTCTGCCCGTGGCCGGCGTCCCGAGCGCGAGCGTGGACCTGCCGCTCGGGGCGTTCCTGGACGCCGTCTCCGGCCAGGACGCGGCGGTCCACGTGGGAGGGGTGCTGCGCTACGACCTGGGCGCGGTGGCCGGCGTACCCCTGGCCGTGACCGACGCCGTCACCCGGCCCGACGGCACGGTGCTGGTCAGCGCGGTGGCCGAGGACAGCGCGTCGACGTACGACGACGGGCCGCTGGCCGGCTCGGCGCTCGCGGTGCTGGACGGCGAGGAGGTCGTGGAGCGGGTCGAGCTGCCGCCGGTCGACGGCGCCCCGGCCAAGGTCGAGGGCCTGGCCCTGGACGGCGACGACCTGGTGGCGGTGGTCGACGCCGACGACCCGCGGTTGGCCTCGCTGCTGCTGCGGCTCGCGGTGATCTCCTAGTAGTAGTCGCCGCCGACCAGGAAGTAGCGCGTGGCGCGGTCGGTGCGGCCCGTCGGGCGCACGTCGTGCTGACGCTGGTAGTCCCGGAGCGCCGCGGTGGTCTGCGGGCCGAAGACGCCGTCCACCACGACCGTGAGCCCCCACGCGCGCAGGGCCCGCTGGAGGGTGCGCACCGCCGGACCGCGGTCGCCCTGCGCCAGGGTGCGGTGCGGCAGCTGGAGCCCGTAGAGCTGGTGCCAGAACAGTGGGGTGATCCGGTAGGGGTGCGGCGGCTGGCCCTCCCGGCCGCCGATCAGCGGGGCCAGCGCCTTCTTGGTCTCGGGGCCGTAGTAGCCGTCCACGGTGACCGGCCCGAAGCCGAGGTCGTTGATCGCGCACTGCAGGGTGCGGACCGCCTCGGACCGGTCGCCCGGGTCGAGCTGGGGGTAGGCCGGCAGCGTGCGCCGGCACTGCGCGGCGGCCGGCGCCTGCGCGTCGGCCACCTCGGGCGCGGCCAGCGCCACCGGGACGGCCAAGGCCAGGGGCAGCAGGGCGACGGTCAGCTTGCGGAGCACGGTGCTCATGGTCCTGCGACGCGGCCCGCGCGTCGAGAGTTGCCTCCCGGTGGTCAGCGGCTGGAGTAGTCGCGGAAGCCGCGCTTGGTCTTGCGGCCGAGGTAGCCGGCTGTGACCAGGTGCTCCAGCAGCGGTGCCGGCGCGAAGCCGGGCTCGCGGAACTCCAGGTAGAGCTCGCGCTGGATGGCCAGCGACACGTCGTTCCCGACCACGTCGAGCAGCTCGAAGGGCCCCATGGGCAGCGCGCAGCCCTGCTTCATCGCGGTGTCGATGTCGTCGGCGGTGGCGTAGTGCGCCTCGAGCATCCGGACCGCGTCGTTGAGGTAGGGGAACAGCAGCGCGTTGACGATGAAGCCGGCCCGGTCGGTGCACGAGACCGGGACCTTGCCGATCGCCTCGCACAGCGCCCGGGTCGTCTCGGTGACGTCCTCGTCGGTCATCACCGTGGAGACCACCTCGACCAGCTTCATCACGGGCGCGGGGTTGAAGAAGTGCATGCCCACGACGTGCTGCGGCCGCTCGGTGGCCCGGGCCAGCTCGATGACCGGCAGGCTGGACGTCGTCGTCGCGAGGATCGCGCCCGGCTTGCAGATGTCGTCGAGGTTGCCGAACAGGGTCCGCTTGATCGCGAGGTCCTCGGCGATCGCCTCGACCACGAGGTCGACGTCCTGGAGGTCGTCCAGGCTGAGGGTGCCGGTGACCCGCGCGAGCAGCGCGGTCTTGTCGTCCTCGGTGGCCCGGCCGCGCCCGATCTGCTTGTCGAGGTTCCTGTTGATCTGGGCGACCACGCCGTCGACCTTGTCCTGGCTGCGCCCGACGTACCGCACGTCGTACCCGGCCTTGGCGAAGACCTCGACGATCCCGCCGGCCATGGTGCCGGTGCCGACCACCCCGACCCGCTTGACGCCGTGCCGCAGCTGCGGCCGGTCGTCGGCGCCCGGGGTGAGGTCGTCGACGACCGTGCGCGGGCTGTCCGGGCCGTCGTAGGTGTAGAAGCCGCGGCCGGTCTTGCGACCGAGCATGCCCGCGGTGACCATCTGCTTGAGGATCGGGCTGGGCGCGTGGAGCCGGTCGCGGCCCTGGCGGTACATCGTCTCGAGGATCTCATAAGCCGTGTCCAGCCCGATCAGGTCGAGCAGCTGGAGCGGGCCCATCGGGTAGCCGCAGCCGAAGCGCATGGCGGCGTCGATGTCCTCACGGGAGGCGTACTTGCCCTCGAACATCGACACCGCGTGGTTGAGGTAGCCGAACAGCAGCGTGTTGGCGATGAAGCCGGCCTTGTCGCCGCACACCACCGGGTGCTTGCCGACCTGGCGGACCAGCGCGGTGACGTCGTCGAGCACGCGCGGCTCGGTGACGACCGTGCGCACGATCTCGACCAGGTCCTGCACCGGCGCCGGGTTGAAGAAGTGGACGCCCACCACGCGGCCCGGGTGGGCGTTGGCCGTGGAGATCTCGGTGACGCTGAGGCTCGAGGTGTTGGTGGCCAGCACCGCCTCGGGCGCCACGACCGCCTCGAGCTCGGCGAAGATGGCCTTCTTGGTCTCCAGCGACTCGACCACCGCCTCGACCACGAAGTCCGCCTCGCGCAGGTCCTCGAGGTGGGTGCTGAAGCTGATCCGGCCGAGCAGCTCGGCCTGCTCCTCCTCGCTGAGCTTGCCGCGAGAGACCGCCCGGGCCGTGGAGTTCTCCAGGTGCTGGCGCCCGCGGGCCAGGCCCTCGTCGTTCAGCTCGACGCCGACGACCGAGAAGCCGTTGCGCGCGAACACCTCGGCGATCCCGGCCCCCATGGTCCCGAGGCCGACGACGCCGATGGTCTGGAAGGTCCGGGTGTCCGAGGCCTGCTCCGTCATGCGCCGACCATAGTGACCGACGAGTAACATGTCAGCCGAGTGCGATGTCCATCACGCACCGCGCGCCGTTGACGTCGAGGCGCAGGTCGCGCTCCTTCTCGCGGAGGCGCCGCTGGAACGGCGCCTGCTCGGCGTCCGGGACCTCCCGGAACCCCAGGCTCTCGTAGTACGGGCCGTTCCACGGCACGTCGCGGTAGGTGCACAGGCTCAGCCGCGCGAAGCCCCGGCTCCGCGCCTCGGTCTCGGCCGCCTCGACCAGCGCCCGGCCCAGGCCCCGGCGCTGGTGCTCGGGCCGCACCGAGAGCTGCTCCAGGTGCGCGTGGCCCTCGATCTCCAGCACGTGCGCGAAGCCCACCGGCCGCTCCTGCCCCACGACCAGGACGAAGCCCGGCTGCCGGGCCCGCCAGCGGCCGTCGCTCGCCGGTGACAGCAGCACCGGCTCCACCGCCGGGCCGAAGTGGTCGGCGTACTGCTGGGCGCCGGAGTCCTCGACCGCCGCCAAGTGGTGCAGGTCCTCGGCCGTCGCGGGCCGCACCCGATGAGTCGCGTCCTCCGCGCCGGTCTGGCCGTCCATGGTGGAGATCTTCGCGCGCGACCTGCGGATGGGCGAGTCGGCCCGGTGGCGCGACGGCCGGTTCTGGATGTGCGACTGGCTGGCCGGCGAGGTGCTGTCCTTCGCGTCGGACGGCGAGCGCACCGTCGAGGCCCGCTTCTCGGGGCTCCCCGCTTCGATCGACTGGCTCCCGGACGGGCGGAGGGTGCTGACCACGCCGGACGGCGTCCTCGTGGACGGCGAGGCCTACGCCGACGGCGGCTTCAACGAGGTCGTGGTCGACCGCTGGGGCCGTTGCTGGGTCGACATGCCGGGGTCGATGCCGTGGGAGGAGCGCAGGCCCGGCGTGGTCGCCGTCGTGCACCCCGACGGCGCCACCGAGGTCGTCGACGACGACGTGTGGTTCCCCAACGGCATGGCGATCATCGACGAGACCACGCTGGTCGTGGCCGAGTCGCACGCCGACCGCCTCACCGCCTGGACCATCGGTCCCGACGGCCGCGCCACCGACCGCCGTACGTGGGCCGCCCTGCCCGAGGGCTCCGCGCCCGACGGCATCTGCGCCGACGCCTCGGGCGCGGTCTGGTTCGCCTCCGTGCCGCTCCAGGCCTGCGTCCGCGTCGCGTCCGGCGGCGCCGAGCTGGAGCGCGTCGAGGTGGACCGCGGCGCCTTCTCGTGCGTCCTCGGCGGCGACGACGGGCACACGCTGTACGTCGTGGCGAACCGCTACGGCCAGGAGGGCGCCAGCGACGGTGTGGTGCTGACCGAGCGCGTGTCGGTGCCCGCGGCCGGTCCCGGGTAGATTCGCCCCCCGTGAGGTTGGTCGTCGCGCGCTGCCAGGTCGACTACGCCGGGCGGCTGACCGCCCACCTGCCGATGGCGAACCGCGTGCTCATGATCAAGGCCGACGGCTCGGTGCTCGTGCACTCCGACGGCGGCTCCTACAAGCCGCTGAACTGGATGAGCCCGCCGTGCTCCGTGCGCGAGGGCACCACCGACGACGGCCAGCTCGAGTGGACGGTGACCGGCAAAGACGGCGACACGCTGCGCATCCTGCTCGAGGACGTCCAGCACGACTCCTCCCACGAGCTGGGCGTCGACCCCGGCCTGCAGAAGGACGGCGTCGAGAAGCACCTCCAGGAGCTCCTGGCCGAGCACCCCACCACCCTCAGCGCCGGCCTGACGCTCGTACGCCGCGAGTACCCCACCGCCATCGGCCCGGTCGACCTCATGTGCCGCGACGCCGACGGCCTCTCGGTCGCCGTCGAGATCAAGCGCCGCGGCGAGATCGACGGCGTCGAGCAGCTCACCCGCTACCTCGAGCTCCTCAACCGCGAGCCCCGCCTCACCGCCAAGGGCCCCGTCCGCGGCATCTTCGCCGCCCAGCTCATCAAGCCCCAGGCCCGCGTCCTCGCCGAGGACCGCGGCATCGCCTGCGCGGTCGTCGACTACGACGGCCTGCGCGGGATGGACGACCCCGAGCACCGGCTCTTCTGAGCCGTCAGCGGTCCTGGGCATCGAGCCAGGCGCGCGCCGCCGCCCGTGGGTCGGGCCGGCGGTCGAAGCGTCGCCGGGCGACCTTGCCGAGGCTCTCGACGGCACACGCCATCGTGTCGCCGTCGGTGCCGTCGTCCCGGACGAGCGCGGCCAGAGCGGGTACGGCCTTGCGGCTCCCCAGGGCGCCGAGCGCCAGCACGATCGCGTCGGTCGACTCGTGGTCGGCCTGCCGCGGCAACGCCGCGACGAGCCCGTCGACGAACGTCGGGTCGGCGTGCCCCAGCCAGGCGAGGACGCCGGCGGCGTCCGCCACGGAGTCCGGGTCCCGACTGGCCAGCATCGATCCGAGGAACGGCAGGGACTCCCTCCCTCGGGCGATGAGCCCCCACGAGGCCGTGGCCCGCGCACGGAAGTCGCCGTCGCGAAGAGCGTCGAGGTGCTGCTGGTGGTACGACGCAGCGGGATCCGTGAGCTGCGTCAGGTCCGGGACCCCGCGGGAGTTCTCAGGGCGGTCGGCCCGCCGACTCCAGCGCGACACACGACGCAGCCTAGGCCGCCTGCCACGATGACCCCGTGCTGATCTACCACCTGGCCACCCAGTCGGACTGGGACGAGGCCCAGCGCACCGGCGCCTACACCACCAGCACCCGCGGCGTGAGCCTCGAGCAGGAGGGCTTCCTGCACGCCAGCCGCGCGGACCAGTGGGAGTTCGTGCGCGAGCGCTACTACGCCGACGTCGAGGAGCCGCTGCTGCTCCTCGAGATCGACACCGACCTCCTCGACGTCCCGTGGCGCGAGGACCCGGTCGGCGACGACACGTTCCCGCACGTCTACGGCCCACTCCACCCGAGCGCGGTCACCCACGCGAGGCTGCTCAGCGGCAGCTGACGCCCGAGCAGTCGACGAGCCGGTCGAGGGCGGCGCGGAGGGTGTCCACGGCCTGGCGGCCCCGCGGCGACATGGCGCGGTACGACGCCTCGTCGTCCGCCAGCAGGTTGTCGAGCTCGTACGGGTCCTTGTTGAGGTCGTAGAGCTCCTCGTGCGGCAGGTGCGTGTAGCGGATCAGCTTGTAGCGCCCGTTGGTCACACCCGTGAAGTCGTTGAGCTCGCTGGAGCGCGAGGACGGCAGCAGGGTCTCGGGGACCTCCTCGATGCCGCCGGTGGGCGTGGCGTTGTCGGGCGTGAGCGCCCGACCCAGGAGGTAGTAGCGACGAGCCAACGGCGGCCCGCCGCGCAGCCGGTCGAGCAGCGAGAGCCCGTCGACGGTGGCGGGGGCGGTGGCGCCGGTCATGGCCGCGATCGTGGGCGCGATGTCGATGTTGCCGCTCACGTCGTCGTACGTCGACCCGGCGGGGATGCCGGGCCCGCGCACGTAGAACGGCACGCGGACGTCGGTCTGGAACTGGGTGTACTTGCCGATCTCGCGACGGTGGTTGCCCATGTGGTAGCCGTTGTCGCTGGTGAAGATGATGTAGGTGTCGTCCAGCGCGTCCTGGTCGGCCAGCGCCTGGACCAGCCGGGCCACGTTCTGGTCGAGGACCTGCACCGAGCGCACCCGCTTGCGGAACGTCTCATCGATGAGCGCCTCGTCCGCGGCGGTCAGCGGGCGGCGCTGGCGGGTGAGCCCGAACTTGTCGGAGGTGTCGCCCTCGTCGAAGTCCGGCGTGCGCGGGTAGGTCACGTCGGCGAAGGAGCCGGCCAGCGAGTCGGGGAAGGCGTACGGCGTGTGCGGCGAGTACGACGCGTAGTAGAGGAACTGCCCGCCGTCGGCGAAGTCGAAGCCGTCGGTGGCCCCGTTGACCAGCGACAGCGCGCGCTCGCCGAGGAACGAGTCGAGGTAGTCGGTGTGGAACTGCGGGTCGATCTGCCCGTCGACGTTGAGCTTGTAGTGGTCCTGTGCGTAGGCGTTGCCCTGCACCGGCGAGGCCCACGACGCCCAGCCCGGCGGCACGTAGGCGCGGAGGGCGTCCTTCTCCTCGTCGCTCAGGTGGGCTCCGGGGTGGAAGGGGTACTCGTTGAAGTACTTGCCCAGCAGCGCGTTGCGGTAGCCCGCCTGCTGCAGCCAGACCGGCAGGTCGTCGTCCTGCTCGGTCTGCTTCCACCGCTCGTAGCCGCCCTCGGGCCACACGTTGCCGATCACGCCGTGGTTGTGCGCGTAGAGCCCGGACAGGATCGACGCCCGTGACGGGCAGCAGCTGGACTGCTCGACGTAGAAGTTCGTCAGCTCCGCGCCCTGGTCCTTGATCAGCCGGTTGACGTTGGGCATGTACGGCATCAGCGACGTGTCGAGGTCGTCGGTCAGGATGACGACGACGTTCGGCTTCGGCTGCGGCGCCGGGCTCGGCGCGGAGGGCGTGCCGGGCTCGTCGGGGCGGTCCGCGCCGGAGGCCAGCGAGGCGTCCTCGGGGCTCCGCTCGGTGGCGGAGCCGGCGTCGTGCAGCCCCAGGCCGGCCAGCGCGAAGACCGCGCACACCGCCACCACGAGGGCGACCAGACGGGACCGAGACACCCGGCTGAGGGTACCGGCGCCGCCGGGGCCGCCCCAATCAGGCCAGGAGCCCCGCGACCTCGTCCGCGCAGCCCCAGCTGAGGGTCACGCCGGCCCCGCCGTGCCCGTAGCAGTGCACCACGTCGCCGACCCGCTCCAAGCGCACCTCGGGCCGGCCCGGACGCAGCCCGACCTTGTGCCCGAGCACCTCGGCGCCGGCCAGCTCGGGCACCAGCCGCAGCGCCCGTCGCAGGATCGCCGAGGCCACCTCCGGCGAGGGCGTGCGGCTCCACTCCCCCTCGACGTCGGTGCCGCCGACGACCACGTCGCGCGAGCGCGGCACGACGTACGTCGGGCTGCCGGCGGTCCCGGGGTCGAGCCACCAGCGCGCGAGGCCCACCTGCTCGACCAGCACCACCTGGCCCTGGACCGGGTGCACCGAGGGGTCGGCGGCCAGGTGCTTGGCGCCGATCCCGGCGCAGTCCACGACCGCGTCCGCGCCACCCGCACCGGCGGCGGGCAGGGCCTGGAGGTTGAGCCGGGTCACCGAGCCGCCCAGCTCCAGCACCCGCGCGGCCAGCCACGCCAGGTAGACCGGCATCTCCACCACCGGCGCCGTGAAGCTCCACCCGCCGTCGTACCCGGCCGGCACCTCGAGCGTCTCGCGCAGGTCCGGCACCGCCGCGGCCCACCACGGCCGGCTCCCGCGCGAGGCGACGACCTCGGTGCCCACCTGCATCCGCACGCCGGACCGCGGGTCCGCGGCCAGGTCGGCGAACGCGGCGTACGTCGTGGTGCACCAGCCGAGCACGCGGTCCTCGGGCCAGGCGCGGTAGGGGTACCAGATCGCCGCGGCCACCGCCGACGTCGTCTCCCGCGGCAGGTCGCGGGCCAGCACGTCGACGCGGTGCCCGGCCTCGAGCAGCCGCACCGCGCACGACAGCCCGAGGACGCCGGCGCCGACGACCACCACCCTGCCCACGGGCAGGAACCTACGTCAGGCGCCGGCCACCCGGGGAGCGGTCGGGTCGGCGGACTCGCCGCCGGCCTCGCGGGCGACGTACTCCTCGATGTCCTCGACGTCGTCCTGGTTGCGGGTGACGACCGCGAGCAGGTCGGTCATGGTGGCGACCTCCTCGACCTGCTCCTTGATGAACCACTGCAGGAACTGCTCGCTGGCGAAGTCGAACTCCTCGCGCGCGATCCGCAGCAGCCCGTTGATCTGCTCGGTGACCCGCTTCTCCTGCTCCAGGGCCAGCGCGACGGGGGCGACGACGTCGGGGAACAGCGACTGCGGCGACTCCACGCCGGGGATGGTCACCGGCGCGTCGGTGTCCAGGAGGTACTGCACCATCATCATCGCGTGGTCGCGCTCCTCGAGCGCCTGACCGTAGAAGAACGCCGCCATCCGCGGCATCGTCTCGGCGTCGTAGTGGACGGCGCAGGCGAGGTACTGGTTGTGCGCGGCCAGCTCGTTGCCGATCTGGGCGTTGAGCGCCTCGATGAAGCGTTGCGCGGGCACGGGAGTCTCCTGGGGTCGGGGCTCAGGCGGCCTTGCGCAGCCGCTTCTTGGTCACCTTCTTGCCGTCGACGCGCACGAGCTTGCGTCGCTTGACGGTATACCCCGAGGGCAGGCTGCCCTCCTTGAGCATGCGCAGGGGGCACCGGCTGCACTTGGTTCTCGACTCGCAGCACTCCGTCTTGGGGAGCTTCTGCACCTTGGCCTTGCCCACGAAGGGCAGCCTAACCTAAAGACCAGTCAGACCGGCAGCCCGTTCGCCTTCCGGATCACGTCGACGATGCCGCCCATGATCTCGGTCAGCCCGAAGTCCTTCGGCGTGTAGACCGCGGCCACCCCGGCCTCGGTCAGCCGGCGGGCGTCGGAGTCCGGGATGATCCCGCCGACGATGACGGGCACGTCGAGCCCCTGCTCGCGCAACCCGTCCAGCACCGCCGGCACCAGCTCCATGTGCGAGCCGGACAGGATGGACAGCCCGACGCAGTGCACGTCCTCGGCCACCGCGGCCGCCACGATCTGCTCCGGGGTGAGCCGGATGCCCTGGTAGACGACCTCGAAGCCGGCGTCGCGGGCGCGCACGGCCACCTGCTCGGCGCCGTTCGAGTGGCCGTCGAGCCCGGGCTTGCCGACCAGCAGCCGGAGCCGGCCGCCGAGCTCCTCGCCGGTCTCCTTGACCTTGCGGCGCACCGCGGCGAGCTCCTCGCCGGCCTCGCCCACCGACGAGGCGACACCCACTGCGCCGGAGACGCCGGTCGGGGCGCGGAACTCGCCGAAGACCTCGCGCAGGGTGCCGGCCCACTCCCCCGTCGTCGCCCCGGCCCGCGCCGCGGCGAGGGTGGCGGTCATCAGGTTGGTCTCGGTCTTGGCGTCCTCGGCCAGCTGCCTCAGCGCCGCCTCGACCTCGGCCGGGTCGCGCTGGGCCTTCCACGCCTCCACGCTGGCCAGCGCCGAGCGCTCGGCCTCGGGGTCGGCGGCCTGGATCGCCGTGTCGAGGTCGGCGGTCAGCGGCGAGGGCTCGGTGGTCTCGAAGCGGTTGACGCCGACGATGATCTCCTCGCCGGACTCGATGCGCGCGCGCCGGGCGGCGTGCGAGCTGACCAGCGCCTCCTTCATGTAGCCGGACTCGACCGCGGCGATCGCGCCGCCCAGGGCCTGGACCCGGTCGATCTCCTCCCGGGCGCTGGCCACCAGCTCGGCGACCTTGGCCTCGACGACGGTGGAGCCGTCGAACAGGTCGTCGTACTCCAGCAGGTCGGACTCGAAGGCCAGCACCTGCTGCAGCCGCAGCGACCACTGCTGGTCCCACGGCCGGGGCAGCCCGAGGGCCTCGTTCCACGCCGGCAGCTGCACGGCGCGCGCCCGCGCGTTCTTGGACAGCGTCACGCCGAGCATCTCGAGCACGATGCGCTGGACGTTGTTCTCGGGCTGCGCCTCGGTCAGGCCGAGGGAGTTGACCTGCACGCCGTACCGGAAGCGGCGCATCTTGGGGTCCTGCACGCCGTACCGCTCACGGGTGATCTGGTCCCACAGCTCGACGAAGGCGCGCATCTTGCACAGCTCCTCGACGAACCGCACGCCGGCGTTGACGAAGAACGAGATCCGGCCGACGACCTTGTCGAAGTCCTCGTCGGAGACCTGGCCGGAGCCCTTGACCGTGTCGAGGACCGCGATCGCGGTGCACAGCGCGTAGGCCAGCTCCTGGGTCGGCGTGGCCCCGGCCTCCTGCAGGTGGTAGCTGCAGATGTTGATCGGGTTCCACTTCGGGATCTGGTGGACGGTGTAGGAGATGACGTCGCTGATCAGCCGCAACGAGTGCTCGGGCGGGAAGACGTAGGTCCCGCGCGAGAGGTACTCCTTGATGATGTCGTTCTGGGTCGTCCCGGCCAGCTGGGCCGCGACCTCCTCCGGCGACAGGTCCGGGTTCTGCTCCTCGGCGGCGACCTGGTAGAGCGCCAGCAGCCACATGGCCGGGGCGTTGATGGTCATCGAGGTGTTCATCTCGACGAGCGGGATGTCGGCGAACAGCTTGCGCATCTCACCCAGGTGCGGCACCGGCACGCCGACCTTGCCGACCTCACCGCGGGCCAGCGGCGAGTCCGGGTCGTAGCCGGTCTGCGTGGGCAGGTCGAAGGCCACCGACAGGCCGGTCTGACCCTTGGCCAGGTTGCCGCGGTACAGCGCGTTGGACGCCTCCGCGGTCGAGTGCCCGGCGTAGGTCCGCATCACCCACGGCCGGTCCTTGGTGGGCCGGGTGGCCCGGTCCTGGTCGCTCATCCCCCGAGGGTAGGGCGGTGGTTACTCGTCAGTCACCGCCTGCGACGTGTGGGTTATCCGACACCCTCGGCCGGTGTCACCTCGACGATCCGGGCCAGGTGGCTCAGGTGCAGCATGCGCCGCACGGCGGGCGACGGCTGGCGCAGCGTGAGGTGGTGGCCGTCGCGCACCGCCTGCACCGTGGCCGCCGCCAGCACCCGCAGCGCGGTCACGTCGGCGCTCTCCACGCCGCTCAGGTCGATGGCCACCTCGTCGTAGCTGAGCAGCAGGTCGCGCACCGCGGTGCGCACCTCCATGGTGCTCCGCACGTCGAGGTCGCCGGACAGGACGAGGACGGGTCCGTCGCTCATGATGTCCACCGGCTGCTCCAGGGTGTCCGAGGTCACACCACTATGACGCCGCAGGGGGCCCCGAGGTTGCTCGACGCGCGGTCACGAGTGCTGTGGCAGCCGATCCTGCGCCCAGCAGGGCCATCCCGAGCACACCCTTCGGGGCGAAGATGTGGTCGGCGTGCACCAGCAGCGCCCCCGGCACCAGCAGCAGCACCGGCCAGGCCCGCCACCGCACCAGCAGGTCCACGGTCAGCAGCGCGCAGCACACCACCAGGCACACCGAGCCGACCTCCCCGAGCGGCGTACCGATGCGGAAGAGCAGTCGCACCGCGTCGGGCCGCGGCACCCCCGGCCCCAGCTCGTGCGTCACGTAGCCGGCGGCGATCCCGCTGATCACGTCCAGCGCCGTGTAGAACGTCGCGTACCCGTACGCCGCCAGCCGGACCAGCCACGACAGCGCGTCGCGACGACCGCGCACCAGCTCGGCCAGCGCCCACCCCACCAGCGGGAAGACCAGCAGCCCCGGCAGGTGCAGGGCGTACCACCGCATCGACGTGTCGTAGGTCAGGTGGTGCGGGTGGAAGAGCCCCGCCAGCGCGAGGGCCAGGCCCGGGACGCCGAGGAGGAAGGGATGCCGGGGCACGGCTACTACTGTGCGCCCATGGTCAACCTCACGCGGATCTACACCCGGACCGGCGACGCCGGGGAGACCCGCCTGGGCGACAACTCGGTCGCCTCCAAGAACGACCCCCGCCTGCACGCCTACGCCGACGTCGACGAGGCCAACGCCCACCTCGGCCTCGCCGTCGCCCTCGGCGGCCTGGACCCCGACGTCACCGACGTGGTCGTGCACGTGCAGAACGACCTCTTCGACGTCGGCGCCGACCTCTGCACCCCCGTCGTCCCCGAGCCGGAGTACGCGCCCCTGCGCGTCGAGCAGGACTACGTCGACCGCCTCGAGCGCTGGTGCGACACCTACAACGAGCACCTCGAGCCGCTGCGGAGCTTCATCCTCTCCGGCGGCACCCCCGGCTCCGCCCACCTGCACGTCGCCCGCACCGTCGTGCGCCGCGCCGAGCGCTCGGCCTGGGCCGCCTTCGAGGTCTACGAGGACTCGATGAGCCCGCTGGCGATGAGGTACCTCAACCGGCTCTCCGACCTGTTGTTCATCCTCGCGCGGTACTCGAACCGTGCGGCAGGGGATGTGTTGTGGGTGCCGGGTGGGGAGAGGTCTTCTTAGGGGTCTGGGTGCTGGGTCTCGTGGTGCGGGCTCTCGGGTCCGGCCGCCTGTGGACTGACCCGGCCCCCGCCTGACCGCAGCCCCTCACCGAACGCAACCGACGCCGTGTTGCACGCGACTGCTCCCAGCCCTCTTACGTCTCGTGTGCGTGCCCCACGCCGCGGGTCTAGCGTTCGGCGAGGGGGCTGCGGTCCGGCGGGGGCCGGGTCAGCCCACAGGCGGCCTGGTTTGGCGGCGGCACCCTCGCCTCCGCCTTCACCTGGGTGGGGTGGGGGCGGTGCGGGTTGCCGCGGCCGGCGCCGCCGAGAACTTGTAACGCGCAGTTATGGGATCTTCCGACCCGTTGCAACGGGTCGGAAGATCCGATAACTGAGCGTTACAAGTGCGTGGAGGCGGACCGCAGCGTGGCCGCCAGAGGCGGCCGCGCATTGCGAGCGGGGCTTGCCCCGCCCTTGAGCGCTTCTTACCGCCCCGACCGGGTCCCGCTGTCAAGGACGAATCACTCGGGCCGAAGGCCCCCGCCGTTCGCCGCTTGCGGCGCCGAAGGCGTCCTTGACAGCGGGAGTCGGGGTGGTGAGCGCGCGGCCGCAACGCAATTGATCACACCAACAAGCAAGAAGCGCCGACGGGGAGGCGAGATCCGAGGGCCTTCAGAGCAGCAACAGCACGCCGGTCACCAGCAGTGCGGCGACGCCGAGGAGGCCGCAGCCGAGCACGACGTAGGTCTGAGCACGCTCCCGGAAGGCCGAGGCGGAGGGTCGGAGCTCGTCGGCGGGGACCGCTTCGGGCATGACCAGCGTCTCCACGGCCGAGCGGGCGGCGGCCAGGCGGGCGTCGACCTTGGCCGCGACGGTGCCGGCCGGCGCGGGCGCCGCGGAGTCGAGCTGGCGGCCCGCCCAGAGCAGGCGGGAGCCGGTGTAGAGCAGGGCGAGCAGGACGACGGCACCGAGGACGAGGAGGGGGATCACCCGCCCACGGTGCCCAGATCGGCTGGGGCGTTCAAGGCGGAGCGCCGAGGCTCAGGCAGAGGTGGCCGAGGTCACGGCGGGCGTGCGGGAGGCGAAGACGGTGAGGGCCGCGGGGAGCATCAGGAAGGCCACGGCGAGGAGCGCGTCGAGGGTGCCGACGTGGTCGCCCAGCCAGCCCAGGAGCGGGGGGCCGCCGAGGAAGGCGCCGTAGCCGATGGTGGAGACGACCGAGACGCGGGCGGCGGCGCGGGTGGGGTCGTCGGCGGCGGCGGACATGCCGACGGGGAAGCCGAGGGCGGCGCCGAGGCCCCACACCAGGATGCCGAGGCCGACGACGACGGGGTGCGAGCCCAGGACGACGAGCAGGATGCCGGCGGCCGCGGCGACGGTGGTGACCCAGAGGACGGGCGCGCGACCCCAGCGGTCCAGGACGACGGGGCCGGTGAGGCGGCCGACGGTCATGGCGCACACGAAGAGCGCGTAGCCGCTGACGCCGACCCAGTGGGCCACGTCGTAGCCGTCGATGAGGGCCAGGGAGAGCCAGTCGTTGGCCGTGCCCTCGACGACGGCGAAGGCCAGCACCATCACGCCGATTGCCAGCACCCGCGGCTCGCGCCAGGCGGAGAGGCCGCGCTCGGTGGGGGCGCTCTCGAGCGCGGGCAGGAAGGAGCCGGTGCCGCGCGAGACCGCGACGCCGGCCACGACGGAGAGCACGCCGAGGTGGACCGGGAGCGGCACGTGCAGCGCGGCGGCCGGTACGCCGACGGCAGCGCCGGCGATCGAGCCGAAGGACCAGGCCGCGTGGAAGCGGGGCATGATCGAGCGGCGCAGCCCGCGCTCGACTTCGGCGCCCTCGACGTTCATGGCCACGTCCCACACGCCGGTGCCGATGCCGAAGACGAACAGGCCGGCTCCGGCCAGCGGGACCGAGCCCAGGGCCGCGCCGGTGCCGCCGACGATGAGCCCGATGCCGTCGGCGACCACGCCGAGGCGGACCACCCAGCCGGCGGAGTGGCGGTGGATGAGGAAGCCGGCCGAGGGCAGGGCCAGCACCGAGCCGAACGCGATGCACAGCAGCAGCAGCCCGAGCGCGCCGTTGCCGAGGTCGAGGCCCGAGCGCAGGTCGGGCACGCGCGCGACCAGCGAGGCCATGAGCAGGCCGTTGAGCGCGAAGACGAGGACGACGGCGTTCCGGGCGGCCAGCACGTGGGCGGGTGGGGCAGCGGGGCTCAGCGCGACCAGTCCGTCCCGGGCGGCCGGGCCTCGAGCCAGGCCTGGAAGCCGGTGAGCGAGGCGCGGCTCATGGCCAGCTCGACCGGCCCCTCGGGCGAGGTGCAGTCGACGACGACGTGGTCGGGGTAGAGCACGGTCCGCTCCACCCCCTCCGGGTCACGTACGTCGTCGTAGGTCAGCGCCGCGCGGTGCCACGCGCACTTCGGGCGCGGGGACAGCGTGAAGATGCGGAACCACTGCAGGTCCTCGCCGGAGTAGCGGCCCAGGCCCAGGAGCCAGCCGCGGCCGGGCTCCTGGCCCGGCCGCATGCGGTGACTCAGCTCGAAGGTGCCCCCGTTCCGGGCCAGCACCCTTCGGCGCACGACGAGCGCGAGACCGTAGAGCAGGACGAGGAGCACCACGAGGCCGGCTGCGTCCAGCAGCTCCAACCAGAGCGGCACTCCCCCATCCTTCCAGCCCAGCCCAGCACGGGGCCGGGGACTCCCCCGCTAGGAGGAGCTCGAGTCCTTCTCCACCAGGCGCAGGCGGGCCTCGGCGAGCCGAACCGCCCGCTCCTGCTGTTCGCCGCCGTCGCCGGACCGGGCCTCCTCGAGCTGCGAGCGCGCCTCGTTGACGTCGACCTCGCTCGCCAGCTCGACCCGCTCGGCCAGGATCGACACCCGGTCGTGCGCGACCGAGAGGAACCCGCCGTCGGTCACCGCGAAGACGGACTCGCCGTCCTCCGGGGTGATCTCGACGATCGCCTCGGCCAGGACCGAGAGGACCGGTGAGTGGCCCCGGAGGATGCCGATGTCACCGTCGACGGTCTTGGCCGAGACCATGGTCGCCGTGCCGGACCAGACGGTCCGGTCGGCGGCCACCAGCTCGACCGTGAGTGCGTCAGCCATGTCTCAGCAGCCCGATCAGAGGTTCTTCTGGATTTCGTCCCACTTGCGCTCGACGTCGTCCAGACCGCCGCACATGAAGAACGCCTGCTCCGCCACGTGGTCGTACTCACCGTCGGCGATCTTGTTGAACGCCTCGATGGTCTCCGCGACCGGCACCGTCGAGCCCTCGAGGCCGGTGAACTGCTTGGCCACGTAGGTGTTCTGCGAGAGGAACCGCTGGATGCGGCGCGCCCGCGAGACGATGATCTTGTCCTCCTCGGAGAGCTCGTCGACACCGAGGATCGCGATGATGTCCTGGAGCTCCTTGTTGCGCTGGAGGATCTGCTTGATCCGGATCGCGCAGTCGTAGTGCGCCTGGCCGATGTACTCCGCCGAGAGGATCCGCGACGTCGAGGTCAGCGGGTCCACGGCGGGGTAGATGCCGAGCGAGGCGATCTCGCGCGACAGCTCGGTGGTGGCGTCCAGGTGGGCGAACGTCGTCGCGGGGGCCGGGTCGGTGTAGTCGTCGGCCGGCACGTAGATCGCCTGCAGCGACGTGATCGAGTGACCACGGGTCGAGGTGATCCGCTCCTGCAGGGTGCCCATCTCGTCGGCCAGGTTGGGCTGGTAGCCCACGGCGGACGGCATGCGGCCGAGCAGGGTCGAGACCTCCGAGCCGGCCTGGGTGAACCGGAAGATGTTGTCGATGAACAGCAGCACGTCCTGGTTCTGCACGTCGCGGAAGTACTCCGCCATGGTCAGCGCCGAGAGAGCGACCCGCAGGCGGGTGCCCGGCGGCTCGTCCATCTGACCGAAGACCAGGGCGGTCTGGCCGATGACGCCGGCCTCCTCCATCTCCACGATCAGGTCGTTGCCCTCGCGGGTGCGCTCACCGACGCCGGCGAACACCGACACGCCACCGTGGTCGCGGGCGACGCGGGCGATCATCTCCTGGATCAGCACGGTCTTGCCCACGCCGGCGCCGCCGAACAGGCCGATCTTGCCGCCCTGGACGTAGGGGGTGAGCAGGTCGATGACCTTGATGCCGGTCTCGAACATCTCGGTCTTGGCCTCGAGCTGGTCGAAGGCCGGCGCCTTGCGGTGGATGCTCCACCGCTCCTTGACGTCGAGCTCCTCGCCCTCCTCGAGGTTGAGGGGCTCACCCAGCATGTTGAAGACCTTGCCGAGCGTGGCGTCGCCCACCGGCACGGTGATCGGGCTGCCCGTGTCGCGCACCTGCGCACCGCGGACCAGACCGTCGGTCGGCTGCAGCGAGATGGCGCGGACCATGCCGTCACCGATGTGCTGAGCGACCTCGAGGGACAGGACGCGAGTCTCGCCGCCGAGCTCGAGGTCGGACTCGAGCTTGTTGTAGATGTCGGGCATCGCGTCGACGGGGAACTCCACGTCGACCACGGGGCCGATGACCCGGGCGATGCGGCCGGTGGTGCCGGCGCCCGAGGTCTCCTTGGTCTCCTCGACCGTTGCAGTCATGTCTGTCTCCCTCTCGCCCTACTGGGCTTCTGCCTGGGCGTCCGCGAGCGCGTTCACGCCGCCGACGATCTCGCTGATCTCCTGGGTGATGCCGGCCTGACGGGCCTGGTTGGCCACCCGGGTGTACTTCTTGATGAGCTCGTCGGCGTTGTCGGTCGCCGACTTCATCGCCTTCTGGCGGGCCGCGAGCTCGGACGCCGCGGCCTGGAGCAGCGCGTAGAAGATCCGGCTCTGGACGTACTGCGGGAGCAGCGCGTCCAGCACCGCCTCCGCCGACGGCTCGAACTCGTAGAGCGGGAGGATCTCGTCGGCGGCGGGCTTCTCCTCGCCCTCCACCACCTCCAGCGGCAGCAGCCGCAGCGAGGTGGGCTCCTGGGTCAGCATCGACCGGAACCGCGTGTAGACGATGTGCACCTCGTCGACGTCACCCTCCTCGCCCGGGTCCTTGACGAAGGACTCGATGAGGGTCCGGCCGATCTCGGCGGCCACGTCGTACGACGGCTGGTCGCTGAAGCCGGTCCAGGACTGCACGATCGGCCGCTGGCGGAACCGGTAGTACGCCTCGCCCTTGCGGCCGGTGATGTAGGTGTCGATCTCCTTGCCCTCCGAGCGCAGCCGCTCGTTGAGCCGCTCGGCCTCCTTGAGCACGCTGGAGGAGTAGGCGCCGGCGAGCCCGCGGTCGCTGGTGATGACCAGCACCGCCGCGCGCTTGGGGTCCTCCTCCTCCTTGGTCAGGGGATGGTTGGCGTTGGAGAACGTCGCCACCGCCGAGACCGCACGGGTCAGCTCACGGGCGTACGGCGCGGCCGCCTGAGCCCGCTGCTGCGCCTTGATGATCCGGGACGCAGCGATGAGCTCCATGGCGCGCGTGATCTTCTTCATCGACTCGGTCGACCTGATCCGCGCGCGGTACTCACGCAGCGAGAGAGCCATGTGCCGTCAGCCCCGCTTCTGCTTGACGATCTGCTCCTGCTCGAGCTCGTCGTCCTCGAGCGCCTCTTCCTTGGCCTCGTTGCCGACCTGGATCGAGCCACCCTCGGAGGTCTCGAACTGGTCGAGGAAGGAGTCGTAGGCGTCGCTGAGCGACGACTCGGTGCCCTCCTCGAACTTCAGGGTGTCGCGGATCGCGGCCAGCGGCTCGTCGTGCGAGCGGCGCAGGTAGTCGATGAACTCGCTCTCGAAGCGGAGCACGTCGTCGGTCGGGACCCGGTCGAGGCGACCGCTGGTGCCGAGCCACAGCGACACGGTCATCGCGTCGATCGGGTAGGGCGAGTACGCCGGCTGCTTGAGCAGCGCCATCAGGCGCTGGCCGCGGTCGAGCTGCTGGCGCGAGGCCGCGTCGAGGTCGGAGGCGAACATGGCGAACGCCTCCATCGCGCGGAACTGCGCCAGGTCGACCTTGAGCGAGCCGGTGACCGCCTTCATCGCCTTGGTCATGGCCGCACCACCCACGCGGGACACCGAGATGCCCACGTCGATCGCCGGGCGCTGGTTGGCCGCGAACAGGTCGGACTGCAGGAAGATCTGACCGTCGGTGATCGAGATGACGTTGGTCGGGATGTACGCCGAGACGTCGTTGGCCTTGGTCTCGATGATGGGCAGGCCCGTCATCGAACCGGAGCCGAGGGCCTCCGACAGCTTCGCGCAGCGCTCGAGGAGCCGGCTGTGCAGGTAGAAGACGTCACCCGGGTAGGCCTCGCGACCCGGCGGGCGGCGCAGCAGCAGCGACACCGCGCGGTAGGCCTCGGCCTGCTTGGTCAGGTCGTCGAAGATGATCAGGACGTGCTTGCCGTCGTACATCCAGTGCTGGCCGATGGCCGAGCCGGTGTACGGCGCGAGGTACTTGAAGCCCGCGCTGTCGGAGGCCGGTGAGGCGACGATGGTGGTGTACTCCAGCGCGCCGGCCTCCTCGAGGGCGCCACGCACCGAGGCGATGGTCGAGCCCTTCTGGCCGATGGCGACGTAGATGCAGCGCACCTGCTTGTCCGGGTCGCCGGACTCCCAGTTGGTCTTCTGGTTGATGATCGTGTCGATCGCGATCGTGGTCTTGCCGGTCGCGCGGTCACCGATGATCAGCTGGCGCTGACCGCGACCGATCGGGGTCATCGAGTCGATCGCCTTGATGCCGGTCGCGAGCGGCTCGCTCACCGACTGGCGCATCATCACGCCGGGAGCCTGGAGCTCCAGCGCGCGGCGCTCCTCGGACTCGATCTCGCCGAGACCGTCGATCGGGTTGCCCAGCGGGTCGACCACGCGGCCCATGAAGTTGTCGCCGACGGGGACCGAGAGGATCTCGCCGGTGCGGCGGACGCTCTGGCCCTCCTCGATGCCCTCGAAGTCACCGAGGATGACGACACCGATCTCGCGGGTGTCGAGGTTCAGGGCGAGGCCCAGCGTGCCGTCCTCGAACTCGAGCAGCTCGTTGGCCATCGCCGACGGCAGACCGCTGACGCGGGCGATGCCGTCGCCGGTCTGGGCGACGGTGCCGACCTCTTCCTTCGCAGCAGCCGACGGCTTGTAGTCGTCGACGTACTTCTGGAGCGCGTCCCGGATCTCCTCCGGGCGGATGGACAGCTCCGTCATGTTCCTGCCTCTTCCCTTGGGGTGTTCGTTCAGGTCTGGGTGGGTCAGCCGGCCAGTCGCCGGCGGGCGTCGTCGAGCCGGTTGGCCACGGTGCCGTCGATGACGTCGTCACCGATCTCGACCCGCAGGCCGCCGATCAGCTCGGGGTCGACGACCACGTGCAGCTGGATGTCGCGGGCGTACTGCTTCTTCAGTGCCGCGACCAGCCGCTGCTGCTCGTCAGCGGTGAGCTCCCGCGCGGTGTGCACGGTGGCGACACCCTCGTCGAGCGCCTCGGCCGCGAGGTCGAGGTACTCCTGGAGGGCGCTCTCGACGGTACCGCGCCCGCGGGTCACGGCCTGACCGACGAGCACCTCGGTCGCCGGCAGCGTCTTGCCGCCGAGCAGGCCGAGCAGCAGCGCGCTGCGGTCGGCCGCCGAGCGCGAGTGGTCCGACAGCGCACCCCGCAGCGCCACGTCGTGGGCCACGATCTGCTTGACCGAGAAGAGCTCGTCGCCGACCTGGTTGCCCTGGGCGCCGGCCGAGCGGACGGTGGCGGCCACCGCCACCTGCTCGAGCGCGTCGGGCAGGTCGTTGCCGGAGATCCAGCGCCGGCTGGCCGCGTCCGCGACCAGCGCCAGGGCCGGTTCGTCGAGGGCGTTGCCGAACACCGCCCGGGCGAGCCCGGACTTGGCCTCGGGCTCGACCGAGCTGTCGGTCATGGCCCGCCGCAGGGCCGCGTCGCGGCGCACCACGTCGGCCACGCCGAACAGCTGGCTGCCCAGGGTCGCCGCGTCCGCGAGCGTGCGCGTCCCGGTGGCCTGCTGGCTCAGCTCGGCCAGCGCGTCGGCTGAGGCTCCGCGCAGCATCAGGACGGCGCCCCGTTCCGCGCCGCCTTGCTGGTCTCGAGGGACTCGAGGTCGGCCAGGAAGCGGTCGACCACGCGACCGCTGCGCTCGTCGTCCTCCAGCGCCTCACCGACGATGCGGCCGGCCAGCGAGGTCGCCAGCGTGCCGACCTCGGCCCGCAGCGAGGTCAGGGCCTGCTGACGCTCGGCGGCGATCTGCGCCTGCGCCTGCTCCTTGATCCGCTGCTGCTCGGCCTGGGCCTGCTGCTTGGCCTCCTCGATGATCTGCTTGCCCTGCTCGTGGGCCTCCTCGCGGATGCGGGCGGCCTCCTTGCGGGCGTCGGCGATCTGGGCCTTGAACTCCGCCTCGGCCGAGTTCGCGTCCTTCTTGGCCTGCTCGGCCTCGGCGAACTCCTGCCGGATGGCCTCCTGCCGCGCCGTCATCGCCTTGTTGATCGGCGGGATGACGTACTTGGTCAGGATGAAGAACACGAGCGCGAACGCAGCGAGCTCGACGAAGAACGTCGCGTTCGGCACGAGGAAGTTGCTCTCCGTGCCGCCGCCACCGTCTTCGGCAGCGCTCACGACGAGCGCGGTGGTGAGGCTGTGCATCTGATGTCCTTCGGACTAGGGGTGGTTCAGCGGTGACGCGGGCTCAGGCGAGCACGAAGACGAACAGCGCCATGAACGCGAGGTTGATGAAGAACACCGCCTCGCAGAGACCGACGGTCAGGAAGAAGATCGTCTGCAGCCGGCCCTGGGCCTCGGGCTGGCGAGCCACACCCTGGATGTAGGACGAACCAGCCAGACCGTCACCGATACCGGCGCCGATCGCGCCACCGGCGAGGGCGATGCCACCACCGATGAAGGCGCCAGCGAGCTGAACTCCGGTGTCAGTTGCTGCCATGGGATTTCTCTCCTCTTGTCTAGCGCCGGGCGTGGCGCTCGGGGTTTACCTCTGGTGCGGTCCGGACCGGTCGGTCAGGACGCGGGAACGGGGGTCTTCTCCGCCGACTTGGCGTCGTGGCCGTGCTCCTCGGCGTGGTCGTCGCCGTGACCGGCACCGGCCATGGCGAAGTAGAGCACGGTCAGCAGGGCGAAGATGAAGGCCTGGATGCCGCCGATCGCCATGTCGAACAGCTTCCAGATCAGGTTCGGCGCCCACAGCACGTAGACCGGGAGCAGACCGATCAGCGCCAGCATGATGCCACCGGCGAAGATGTTGCCGAAGAGTCGAAGCGCCAGGGTGACCGGCTTGATGAGCTCTTCGAGGATGTTGAGCGGCGCGAGCAGCGGGCCGTTGGCGAAGAAGTGGCCGAAGTAGCCCCGCGCGCCCTGCTGGCGGATGCCGTAGACCCAGACGCTGACCATGGTGAGCAGCGCGAGCGCGTAGGTCAGGTTGGTGTCGGCCGTCGGCGCCGGCGTCAGGTGCGTGTCGTGGTTGAGCTCGGTCGGCAGCAGCTCGAGCCAGTTGGCGAACAGGATGAAGAAGAACAGTGAGATCGCCAGCGGGGTGACGTAGGGGTGCACCTTGCCGAGGTTGTCCGCGACCTGCTCGTTGACCTGCTTGACGATCGCCTCCCAGAACAGCTGGAGCTTGGTGGGGACGTGGTCGTCGGGGTTGCGGGTCAGCGCGCGCTTGGCCAGGAAGCCGAGGAGCAGCACCGCGACGCCGGCGATGGCCGTCGTCCAGATCGTGTCGAGGTTGAAGGTCATGAAGCCGCGGCCGGCCGTGACGTGGTGCCCGATCTCGATCTCGGTGTTGCGCTTCTCGTCCGAGGTGAGGTTGAGGACGGTGCCGGTCGCCAGCGCCGCCACGAACACCACGAGGCTCGCGATGCTGAGGTTACGCAGGGTCATCGCTCTTCAGCTCCTTCAGGAGGGTCAGGCTGGTCATCATCAGGGCGATCAGCCGGAACACGGCCAGGCCCAGCAGCACGCCGATGCCGTCGGGCCACATCAGCACGGCGGCGCCCACGGCCACCACCGAGAGCAGCGCGAGGCGGGAGATCGTGGAGCGGATCATCTGGCCCCGGCTCGGGTTCGAGCCGTTGGTGATGATCCGCAGCAGCCAGAACTCGGTGGCCAGGTGGTTGAGCAGGCCCAGCGCGACACCGATGGCCAGGGCGCCGGCGAGGCGCCACTCCCCCAGCTGGCCGATGATCCAGTACGACGCGACGGCCAGGCACAGGGCCACGGCGATGGTCTTGCGCTGGTCGCGCAGCACCCGGCCGACGGTGGCGCGGCCCTGGGGCAGCGCGGGCGCGGGTGCGTCCGAGGCGGCCTGCGGCTGCGCGAGGTCCTGGTCCTGCTGCGGCTCCTGCTCGAGGCGCTGCTCGGTCATGCGGCCACCTCGATCCGGCTCTGGTCCTGGCACGACGGGGCGTCAGCGCGACGCGGCGCGGACGCGCACGGCGAAACCGAGCGCACCGAGCGCCATCCCGAGGAAGACACCGACGACCGTGAACGCCGGGCTCGTGCCCGCAGCGCTGTCGATCCAGAGGCCGAGCAGCGTGCCGACCACGATCGCACCGACGAGGAGGCCTCCGAGACCGATGAGGTCACGGCCACTGAGGCCGTCGCCGGAGGCTGCATCCACGCCGCGAACCTAACACGGCGCGCCCCTGCCCCGATCGGGTGAAGAGGGGCAGTCGTCATCGTCGGCGGCCGTCCTGGTCGAGGGTGGAACTGAGAGCGTCCTGAGTGCTTGTGAAAACTAGCACAAAGTCCCCGTGCGCTTGGAACCGGGGTCGGCCTACCCTCTCAGTCCCGCTCGGCCGCCTGCAAGCGGGGGCCACGCAGCCGCGGCAGGAGGAAGGTCAGCACGATCGTCACCAGCGTCCCGGCCAGGAGGGCGGCGACCACCCACATGCCGCTGTAAAGGCTGGCCAGCACGGTGCCGAAGGCCACCAGCCCGGCCCACAGCCACATGATCAGCACCGCGCGGCGCTGGCTGTGGCCGATCTCGAGCATCCGGTGGTGCAGGTGCTGCTTGTCCGCCGCCATCGGCGAGCGCCCGGCCCGGGTGCGGCGCACCACGGCCAGGATCAGGTCGGCCAGCGGCACGATGAGCAGCGAGACCGGGAGCAGCACCGGCAGCAGGGTGGGCAGCAGGCTGGCCGACGAGCCGCCGCCGCCCTTGCTGAGCTGGTCGGGCGAGAACTGGCCCGAGAGCGTGACCGCGCTGGCCGAGAGGACCAGCCCGATGAGCATCGACCCGCTGTCGCCCATGAACAGCCGCGCCGGGTGGAAGTTGTGGACCAGGAACCCGGCGCAGGCCCCGGCCAGCGCGACGCTGAGGAACGCCGCGGTGGTGGCCCGCTCGGTGCCGTTGGCCACGGTCAGGGAGTAGCAGAAGACGAAGAAGGCCAGCGCGCCGATGCCGACCACCCCGGCGGCCAGCCCGTCGAGGCCGTCGACGAAGTTGACCGCGTTCATCGTCGCCACGACCAGGAGCCCGGCCAGCAGCTGCCCCTGCGCGTTGTCGACGGAGTAGACCTGGCCCTGGGCGTCGGTGAAGAACACGAACTGGATGCCGAAGGCGACCAGGAACCCCGCGGCCAGGACCTGCCCGCCCAGCTTGGTCAGCGCGTCGAGCTCGAACAGGTCGTCGAGCACGCCCACCGCGCAGATGAGGCAGCCCGCGATGAGCACGATCCCCGCGTCGCGGAAGACGAAGGGGCCGCTGAGGGAGAGGAACGGGAGCTCGCGGGCCACGAGGTACGCCGCGACCAGGCCGCCGAGCATGGCCAGGCCCCCGAGGTACGGGATCGGCTCGTCGTGCACGTCACGGTCGCGGACCCGGGCCACCGCGCCGGAGCGCAGGGCGATCTCGCGGGCGATGACCGTGAGCAGGTAGGTGACCGCGAAGGCCACCAGGAAGACGAGGACGTACTCCCTCACTCCGCCGGGCTCTCCCCGCCGGCGGGCTCGTCCTCCTGGTCGGGGCCGTCCGGCGCCGCCGCGGCGTCCGGATCCGGCAGGGGGTGGCCGAGCGGCTCGAGGACCTCGTTGAGCCGGGCCACGCTGATCGCGCCGACCCGCAGGACGCGGCCCGGGGTGGTGGTGGCGTCGACGATCGTGGAGGCCTCGCCGCCGGGCGACGTACCGCCGTCGACGAAGATGTCGACGTCGTCGCCGAGCATCTCCTCCGCCTGATCGACGTCGGTGGCGGCCGGGCGGCCGGTCAGGTTGGCCGAGCTGACCGCGAGCGGCCCGGTGCGGTTGAGCACCTCGAGCGCCACGTCGTGGTCGGGCATCCGGACCGCGACCGTGCCGCGGGTGTCGCCGAGGTCCCACTGGAGCGAGGTGTGGGCGTGGCAGACCAGGGTGAGCGCCCCGGGCCAGAACTCCTCGACCAGGCGCCGGGCCCAGGCCGGCACCTTGACGGCGAGGGCGTCGAGCGTGGTGGGCGCCGAGACGAGCACCGGCGGCGGCATGTCGCGGCCGCGGCCCTTGCTGTCGAGCAGCTCCTGCACGGCGTCCTTGTCGAAGGCGTCGGCGGCCAGGCCGTAGACGGTGTCGGTGGGCAGCACGACGAGCTCGCCACGCTGGATGGCGAGGCTCGCGGCCTCGACCGCGGCCTCGCGCTCCTCGTCGGTGGAGGTCGGGTAGCGCTGGGGCACGGAGGTCATGGTGCCAGTCGCGCGGTGGTGAAGCGCGCACGGCCCGCGAGGTCGGTGTGGTCGCGGACCTCGCTCCACCGACCCGTGGCGGTCAGGACGGCGGGCACCGCCTCGCCCTGGACGTCGGCGTGCTCGACCCCGAGCACGCCCCCGGGCCGCAGCAGCAGGGCCGCGCGGACGGCCAGTCGGCGGATGGCGTCGAGGCCGTCGTCGCCGGAGAACAGCGCCAGGTGCGGGTCGTGGTCGCGGGCCTCGGGCGCCACGGACTCCCAGGCCTCCAGCGGGACGTACGGCGGGTTGCAGACCACCACGTCGACGCCGCCGAGCAGGTCGTCGAAGGCCGTGAAGGCGTCCCCGAGCCGCAGGTCGACACCGGTGCCGGCCAGGTTGCGGGCGGCGTAGGCGTGCGCGGCCTCGTCGAGCTCGACGGCGTGCACCTCGACGTCGGGCGCCTCGTCCGCGACCGCCTTGGCGATGGCGCCCGAGCCCGTGCAGAGGTCGACCAGCACGCCGCCGTCCGGGGCCTGCTCGATGGCCCACCCGGCCAGCAGCTCGGTCTCGGGTCGGGGCGTGAACACGCCGGGACCGACCTCGAGCCGCACGTGCCGGAACCACGCCTCGCCCGTCAGGTGCTGCAGGGGCTCGCGGAGGGCCCGGCGCTCCAGCAGCCCGTCGTACGCCGCGAGCTCGCGTTCGCCCACCTCGTCCAGCAGGAACAACCGCCCCCGCGCGACGCCGACCACGTGCGCGAGGAGCTCCTCGGCGTCGTGCCGGGGGCTCGGCACGCCGGCGGCCTCCAGCCGCGCGGTCGCCGCGCCCAGCAGCGCCCGGGGCCTCACTGCTCGAGGGCCGCCAGCCGGTCGGCGAGGTCCATCTCCAGGCAGGATTCGAGGACGGGCTGGAGGTCGCCGTCCAGGACCTGGTCGAGGTTGTAGGACTTGTAGCCGGTGCGGTGGTCGGAGATGCGGTTCTCCGGGTAGTTGTAGGTGCGGATCCGCTCGGAGCGGTCCACGGTGCGCACCTGGCTGCGGCGGGCGTCGCTGGCGGCCGCGTCGGCCTCCTCCTGCGCCGCGACCAGGAGCCGGGCGCGCAGGATGCGCAGGGCCTGCTCCTTGTTCTGCAGCTGCGACTTCTCGTTCTGGCAGCTGACCACGATGCCGGTGGGCAGGTGGGTGATGCGGACCGCGGAGTCGGTGGTGTTGACGCTCTGGCCGCCGGGGCCGCTGGAGCGGAAGACGTCGATGCGCAGGTCGTTGTCGTTGACCTCCACGTCGACCTGCTCGGCCTCGGGCAGCACCAGGACGCCGGCCGCGCTGGTGTGCACCCGCCCCTGGGACTCGGTCACCGGGACCCGCTGGACGCGGTGCACGCCGCCCTCGAACTTGAGCAGGCCGTACGGCGCCTCGCCCGGCTCGGTGGCGCCCTTGGCCTTGACCGCGACGGTCACGGACTTGTAGCCGCCCAGGTCGGACTCGGCCGCGTCGAGGAGCTCGACCTTCCAGCCGCGGCGCTCGGCGTACCGGGAGTACATGCGCAGCAGGTCGCCGGCGAACAGCGCCGACTCCTCCCCGCCCTCACCGGACTTCACCTCGAGGATGGCGTCCTTGTCGTCGGCCGGGTCGCGCGGGACCAGGAGCAGCCGGAGCTTCTCCTCCGCCTCGTGACGGCGCTGGCCGAGGGTCTCGACCTCCTCGGCGAAGGCCTCGTCCTCCTTGGCCAGCTCACGGGCGGCCTCGACGTCACCGCCGAGGCTGTCCCACTCGTGCTTGGCGGCGAGGATGCGACTCAGCTCGGCGTAGCGCTGGTTGAGCCGCTTGGCCAGGCGCGCGTCGGCGTGCGTCTCCGGCGCGGCCAGCTGCTTCTCCAGCTCGCCGTGCTCGGCTGCCATCGTGTCGACCGCCTCGAACACCGGGACCTCCTCTCGCCGTACGGGTGGGTGGTGGAACAGGGGGTGAAATCGCCAGCGCCGACCCACGCCCTGACGGGCACGGGTCGGCGCTGGGGGGAAGCTACTTGCTGTCGGCCGCCGCTGCGTCCTTCTTCTGGGCCGCCTTGGCGTAGCGAGCCTCGAAGCGGGCCACGCGGCCGCCGGTGTCGAGGATCTTCTGCTTGCCCGTGTAGAACGGGTGGCACTGCGAGCAGACGTCGGCGTGGATCGCGCCGTTCTTCGCGGTGCTGCGCGTGGTGAACGACGCGCCGCAGGTGCAGGTGACCTGGGTGTCGTGGTAGTCCGGGTGGATGTCGGCCTTCATGGTGTCCTCTCTCGGCGCCCCGGGTCGTCAGCGCGGGACGCGCGACGTGAACCGGAGCCAGCAGTACATGCTAGGCAACGCCGCACCCACCCGTCACATTCCCGCCGACCGGGAGCCCCGCGAGGCTCAGACGGCGGCGCGGGCGAGCAGGGCCTCGACGCGCGAGGCGAGGTCCTTGGGGCTGAACGGCTTGGTGATGTAGTCGTCGGCACCGGAGTCGTAGCCGGTCTGCACGTCGGACTGCTGGGCGCGGGCGGTCAGCAGGATGACCGGGATGTCCTTGAGCGCCGGGTTGCTGCGGATCTCGCGGACCGCCTCGAGGCCGGTGAGCCCCGGCATCATCACGTCGAGGACCGCGAGGTCCGGGTGGGTGTCGCGGCAGGCGTCGACCGCGGCGCTGCCGTCGGCCACGGTGACGATCTGGTGACCGAGGGTGGCGAGCTTGAACTCCACGAGATCGCGGATGTCCACGTCGTCGTCAGCCACCACGATGAGCGCCACAGATGCTCCTTCTCCCCCGTCGGTCGCTGTCGAGTATCGACGCATCCGCACACCCCGCGCAGCCAAACGCCGAGGAAGTCGCGATCCGGCCCCGAGACCACCCGATCGGGTCCCCGGCACCGGGCCGGGGACCCTCCGAACGGGTGGTCCGGACGACGTGCCGGCTAGACGGAGGCCAGCAGCTCGTCGTTGGAGCCCGTCCTGGCGATCCGGTCGAGCAGCTCGCGCAGCGCCTCCTCGGGCGTCTTCGCGGCCAGCCGGGTGCGCAGCCGGTCCAGCGCCGCCGCCCGGGTGCCGAGCAGCGCCGCCTCGTGCCGGGTGCCGGACTGCGCCAGGTCCACGGCCGGGAAGACCCGGGCCTCGGCCAGGTCGCCGCTGAGCCGCAGCAGGAGGTTCTCGGTGCCGGTGAGCTCCTCGACCAGCAGCTCGTCGACCGCCGAGCCGCTGTCGACCAGCGCGGTGGCCAGGACAGTCAGCGAGCCGCCGTCCTCGAGGGTGCGGGCGGCGCCGAAGAAGCGCTTGGTCGGGTACAGCGACGCCGCGTCCACGCCGCCGGCCAGGGTGCGGCCCCCGGTCGAGGCGGTGAGGTTGTACGCGCGGCCGAGCCGGGTCAGCCCGTCCAGCAGCACGACCACGTCGTGGCCGAGCTCGACGAGCCGCTTGGCCCGCTCGATGGCCAGCTCGGCGACCGTGGTGTGGTCGGCCGGCGGGCGGTCGAACGTCGAGGCGATGACCTCGCCCTTGACGCTGCGCTGGAAGTCGGTGACCTCCTCGGGCCGCTCGTCGACGAGCACGACCATCAGGTGCGCCTCGGGGCTGTTGGCGGTCACGGCCGCGGCGACGGCCTGCAGGATCGTCGTCCGGCCCGAGCGCGCCGGCGCCACGATCAGCCCGCGCTGGCCCTTGCCCACCGGCGCGGCCAGGTCGAGCACCCGGCCGACCACGTCGTCCGCGCCCGTCTCCAGCCGCAGCCGCTCGCGCGGGTGCACCGGCGTCGCGGTGGTGAAGTCGACGCGGTTCTTGGCCGCGTCGGGGTCCGCGCCGTTGACCGCGTCGATGCGGACCATCGGGTTGAACTTCTCCTTGCGCTCCCCCTCGCGCGGCTGGCGCACCTGGCCCACGACCGCGTCGCCCCGGCGCAGGCCGTAGCGGCGCACCATCGACAGCGAGAGGTACACGTCGTCGACGCCCGGCAGGTAGCCGCTGGTCCGCACGAACGCGTAGTTGTCGAGCACGTCGAGGATCCCCGCCGCCGGCACCAGGACGTCGTCGTCGAGGATCGTGGTGTCCGGCTCGCTGCGGCTCCCGGGCTGGCGGGTGCGGTCGCGGTCGCGGCCCCGGCGGCGCCGGCTGCGGCGCCCGCCCTCGCCGTCCTCGTCGTCCGCGTCGACCGGCTCCGGCTCGCGCTGGGACTGCTGCGGCTGGTTGCGCTGCTGGTCCCGCTGCTGGTCCCGCTGCTGCTGGCCGTCGCGCTGCTGGTCCCGCTGCTGGTCCCGCTGCTGCTGGCCGTCGCGCTGCTGGTCCCGCTGCTGGTTGCCCTGCTGGTTGCCCTGCTGGTCCCGCTGCGGGCGGCTCTGCTGGCGGTCGCGCTGGGCCTGCTGGTCGCGCTGGGCCTGCTGGTCCTTCTGCTGATCCTTCTGCTGGTCCTTCTGCTGGTCCCGCTGCCGCTCCTGGCGCTCGGGCTGCCGCTCCTGGCGCTCCTGCCGCTCCTGGCGCTCCTGCCGCTCCTGGCGCTCCTGCCGCTCCGGCTGCCGCTCGGGCTGGCGCTCCCGGCGCTCGGGCTGGGGCTCGGCCTTGACCTCGGCGCGACGCGGCTGCTCGCGCGTCTCGGTGGGCAGCGCCGGCTGGGCCTGGGCGGCCTTGATGGCGTCGACGAGCTGGGCCTTCTTCATCGACCCGGAGCCCTTGATGCCGAGGCCGCCGGCCATCGACTTCAGGTCGGCGAGCAGCATGCCGCCCAGGCCGCCGCTCTTCTTGGCCGCCTTCTTCACCGGCTTCTCAGCGCTGGGCTGGGCGGCGGGGGCGGCGGTGGTCTCGTTGTCTGCTTCGGTCACGGTGGTCCTTCGCTGTGCCGGCGCAACCTGCACGACAGGGGCCGGCACGAGAGTGGAAGTGGTGCACCTCAGATGCGGTGCCGCGCCGACAGATCCGGCGCTGGGCCGAACATATCAGGACGGTTCGACCCGGGCGCCGTCGGCGCTGACCGGCAGCCGGAGGTGGCGCCAGCCGTCCGGGGCGTACGCCGCGAGGTCGGCCCCGGCGCCGTCCTCCCCCGCCACCAGCACGAGCACCGTCGGCCCGGCGCCGGACACCACGGCGGCGTGGCCGTCGGCGCGCAGCCGGTCGACCAGGTCGAGGGAGGCGGGCATGGCGGGGCGGCGGTACTCCTGGTGCAGCCGGTCGCGGGTGGCCCGCCACAGCTGGTCGGTCCGGCCGGCGAGGGCGGCCACGAGCAGGGCGGCGGCGCCGGCGTCGGCCGCGGCGTCGGCGTGCGGGACGCTCGCCGGCAACAGCCCGCGCGCGACCTCGGTCGACAGGGGCTCGGGCGGCAGGAACACGACGGCGGAGACCTGCGGGTCCACGGGCGAGCCGACGGCGTACAGCTCGCCGCGCTCGTCGGTCCCGGACAGCACGAACCCGCCGTGCAGCGCCGGCGCCACGTTGTCGGGGTGGCCCTCCTGGTCGACGGCCAGCGCCAGGAGGTCGTCGTCGGACAGGCGCTCGGGCCCGGACACCACGAGCGCGCGGGCGAGCACCAGGCCGCCGACGATCGCGGCCGAGGACGAGCCGAGGCCGCGGGCGTGCGGGATGGCGTTGCGGCACGACAGCCGCAGTCCGGAGGGCCGTTCGCCGAGGGCGTCGAAGGCCAGCCGCATGGCCCGCAGGACCAGGTGGGTCTCGTCCAGCGGCACCGACCCGGCGCCCTCCCCCACGACGTCCACCCCGATGCCGGTGTCGGTCAGCTCGCCCTCGAGCTCGTCGCGCAGGCCCAGGGCCAGGCCCAGGCAGTCGAAGCCCGGACCGAGGTTGGCGGAGGTGGCGGGGACCGTGACCCGGACGCTCACGCGAGCCCGGCGGCCTCCGCCGCCGCGGTCACGTCGGCGTCGACCACCGACTCGACCATCGGCCCGAACCCCTCGAGCGCCGTGACCGTGTCCTTGAGCCCGTGGCCGGTGACGGTCACGACGACCGTGCTGCCGGCGTAGGAGTCCCCCGCGGCCACGTCGGCCAGCAGGCCCGCGACGCCGGCCGCGGAGGCGGGCTCCACGAACACGCCGTCGTGGCCGGCCAGGTCGCGCTGGGCGGCCAGGATCTGGTCGTCACTCAGCGCCCGGAACCGGCCGCCGGACTCGTGGGCGGCGACCTCGGCCAGCTTCCACGAGGCCGGGTTGCCGATCCGGATCGCGGTGGCCCTGGTCTCGGGGTCGGGGAACGGCTCGCCGGTCACCAGCGGCGACGCGCCCTCGGCCTGGAAGCCGTGCATGCGCGGGCGGCGGGTGGCCTCGCCGAGCTCGAGGTACTGCGTGTAGCCGAGCCAGTACGCCGAGATGTTGCCGGCGTTGCCGACCGGCAGCAGGTGGTAGTCCGGGGCGTCGCCGAGGAAGTCCACGATCTCGAACGCCGCGGTCTTCTGCCCCTCGAGGCGGACGGGGTTCACCGAGTTCACGAGGGCGACGGGGTACTCCCACGCGAGGCCCTTGGCCAGCCCCAGGCAGTCGTCGAAGTTGCCGCGGACCATGATCACGCGGGCGCCGTGCAGGATCGCCTGGGCCATCTTGCCGGCCGCGATCTTGCCCTCGGGGACCAGGACGAGCGGGGTGAGCCCGGCCTTCGCGGCGTACGCCGCCATGGACGCGCTGGTGTTGCCTGTGGAGGCGCACACCACGGCCTCGGCCCCCTCGTGCACCGCGACCGAGATCGCGGCGGTCATGCCACGGTCCTTGAACGAGCCGGTCGGGTTGTCGCCCTCGACCTTGAGCCAGACGTCCGCGCCGCTGTGCCCGGACAGCCACTCGGAGTGCACCAGCGGGGTGCCCCCCTCGCGCAGCGTGACCGCGGCGACGCCGTCGGGGAGGTCGAGGAGGTCGCGGTACTCCTCGACGACCCCGCGCCACTGGTGGGTGCGCCCGGTGCTCACTCCTCGCCGCCTTCCACGCGCATCACCGAGGTGACCTCGCGGACGATGTCCATGCCGCGCAGGTGCTCCACGGTCGCGGCCAGCGCGGCGTCGGTGGCGCTGTGGCTGACCACGACCAGCTGGGCGTCGTCGTCGCGGCCCTCCTGGCGCACGGTCTGGATGGAGACGCCGTGCTCGGCGAAGGCCTGGGCGACGGTGGCCAGCACACCGGCCTTGTCGTCGACGTCGATGGCCACGTGGTAGCGCGTCGTGGTCTCGCCCATGGGCAGCACCGCGCGGTCGGCGTACGCCGACTCGCCGGCGCCGCGCTTGTCGGCCAGCACGTTGCGGGCCACCGTGACCAGGTCGCCGAGGACCGCGGAGGCCGTGGGCGCGCCGCCGGCGCCGGGGCCGTAGAACATGAGCTGGCCCGCCGCCTGGGACTCCACGAAGACGGCGTTGTAGGCCTCGCGGACCGAGGCCAGCGGGTGGCTGCGCGGGATCATCGCCGGGTGCACGCGGACGGCGACCGCGTCGTCCTTCAGCTCGCAGATCGCGAGCAGCTTGACCACCGAGCCCATGTCGCGCGCGGACTGCACGTCGGCCGCGGTGACCTCCGAGATGCCCTCGCGGTGCACGTCGGAGGCGGTGACGCGGGAGTGGAAGGCCAGCGAGGCCAGGATCGCGGCCTTGGCCGCGGCGTCGAAGCCCTCGACGTCGGCGGTGGGGTCGGCCTCGGCGTACCCGAGCTCCTGGGCCTCCTCCAGCGCCTCGGCGAAGCCGGCGCCGGAGCTGTCCATCTTGTCCAGGATGAAGTTGGTGGTGCCGTTCACGATGCCGAGGACCCGGGTCACGGTGTCGCCGGCCAGCGACTCGCGCAGCGGCCGGATGATCGGGATCGCACCCGCCACGGCGGCCTCGAAGTAGAGGTCGCGGCCGGCCTTCTCGGCCGCCTCGTAGAGGGTCGGGCCGTCCTCGGCCAGCAGCGCCTTGTTGGCGGTTACCACGCTGGCGCCGTTCTCGAGCGCCGAGAGGATGAGCGAGCGCGCCGGCTCGATGCCGCCGATGACCTCGATCACCAGGTCGACGTCGTCGCGGGCCACCAGCCCCTGGGCGTCGGTGGTGAGCAGCCCCTCGGGCACGTCGACCTCGCGGGCCGCGTCGAGGCGGCGTACGGCGACCCCGACCAGCTCCAGCGGCGCACCGACCCGGGCGGCCAGGTCCCCGGCCTGCTCCTGCAGCAGGCGCACGACCTGCGAGCCGACCGAGCCGCAGCCCAGCACGGCGACCTTCAGCGGTGTGCTCACGCGTCGATCCCTACATCAGTGGACAGGAGGTCGTCCAACGTCTCCCGGCGCACGACGACCCGGGAGACGCCGTCACGGACCGCCACGACCGGCGGGCGCAGGAGGTGGTTGTAGTTGGAGGCCATGGAGCGGCAGTAGGCGCCCGTGCCGGGTACGGCCACCAGGTCGCCGGGGCGCACGTCGCCGGGGAGGAACTCGTCCTTGACCACCACGTCGCCGGCCTCGCAGTGCTTGCCGACCAGCCGGCTGAGCACGGGCGCCGCGTCGGAGCTCCGGCTGGCCAGCGTGCAGGAGTAGTCGGCGTCGTACAGCGCGGTGCGGATGTTGTCGCTCATGCCGCCGTCCACGCTGACGTAGGAGCGCGAGGAGCCGCCGTCGAGCGCGACCTCCTTGACCGTGCCGACCTCGTAGACCGTGCACACCGCCGGGCCGACGATGGAGCGGCCGGGCTCGATGGACAGGTGCGGCTCGGGGATGCCGAGGGCGCGGCACTCGTGCTCGACGATCGTGGTCATCTCCGTGGCCAGCTGCGCGGGGTCCGAGGGGTCGTCCTGGGTCGTGTAGGCGATGCCGAAGCCGCCGCCGAGGTCCATCTCGGGCAGCTCCACGCCGAGCTCGTCGGACACGCGGGCGTGCAGGGCGAGCACCCGTCGGGCGGCCACCTCGAAGCCGGCGGAGTCGAAGATCTGGCTGCCGATGTGGCTGTGCAGGCCGCGCAGCTCGAGGCTCTCGGCCGCGAGCACGCGCTGCACGGCGTCGTACGCCGCGCCGTTGGTGATCGAGAAGCCGAACTTCTGGTCCTCGTGGGCCGTGGCGATGTACTCGTGGGTGTGCGCCTCGACGCCGGCCGTCACGCGCACGAGCACCGGCTGGGTCCGCCCGAGCTCCCGCGCCACCTCGGCCAGCCGCTCGATCTCGTGGAAGGAGTCCACGATGATGCGCCCGACCCCGAGCTCGACCGCGCGCTCGAGCTCGGCCGGCGACTTGTTGTTGCCGTGGAAGCCGACCCGCGCCATCGGGAAGCCGGCCCGCTCGGCCACCGCCAGCTCGCCGCCGCTGCAGACGTCGAGGCTGAGCCCCTCCTCGGCCACCCACCGGGCCACCGTCGTGCAGAGGAACGCCTTGCCGGCGTAGAAGACGTCGTAGGTGCGGAACGCGTCGCGGAAGGCCCGGGCACGGGCGCGGAAGTCGGCCTCGTCGAGGACGTACGCCGGCGAGCCGTGCTCGCGCACCAGGTCGGTCAGCGCGACGCCGCCGACGTGCAGGACGCCGGCCTCCTTGGACGCGGTCTGCGACCACAGCGGCTCGACGAGGGCGTTGGCATCGCCGGGCGTGCGCAGCCACGCGGGCGCCCGGAGCGCCCCGGAGGCGTGCGCCCAGCCCGCCTCGTGGGTGGTGCTCACATCCGCTCCGGCGCGCTCACGCCGAGCAGGCCCAGGCCGTTGGCCAGCACGGTGCGGGTCGCCGCGACCAGCACGAGCCGGGCGCGGTGCAGGTCGGTCGGCTCCTCGTCGCCCATCGGCAGCACCCGGCAGTTGTCGTAGAAGCGGTGGTAGGAGCCCGCGAGGTCCTCGAGGTAGCGCGCGATCCGGTGCGGCTCGCGCAGCTGGCAGGCCGTCTCCACCACGCGCGGGAACTCCGCGAGGGCCCGCAGCAGCTCGCCCTCCTTCTCGTGGGTGAGCAACTCCGGGTGCGACTCCGGCGCCAGGCCGAGCGCCGCGGCGTTCTCGAGCAGGGAGGAGTTGCGGGAGTGGGCGTACTGCACGTAGTAGACCGGGTTGTCGCTCGAGGCCTTCGCCCACAGGTCGAGGTCCAGGTCGATCGTGGAGTCGCTGGTGTAGCGGGCCAGCGCGTAGCGGGCCGCGTCCACGCCGATGGCCTCGACCAGGTCGTCGATGGTGATGACCGTCCCGGCCCGCTTGGACATCCGCAGGGGCTCGCCGTCGCGCAGCAGGTTGACCAGCTGGCCGATGAGGATCTCGAGGTTGACGCCCGGCTGGTCGCCGAACGCCGCGCACATGGCCATCATCCGGCCGACGTACCCGTGGTGGTCCGCGCCCAGCATGATGAAGCAGCGGTCGAAGCCGCGCTCGCGCTTGTCGAGGTAGTAGGCCAGGTCGCCGGAGAGGTACGCCGGCTGCCCGTTGCTCCGGACGATGACCCGGTCCTTGTCGTCACCGAACCTCTCGGTGGCCAGCCACAGCGCGCCGTCGGCCTCGTAGGTGTTGCCCAGCGCCCGCAGCCGCTCGATGGCCCGGTCGACGGCGCCGCTCTTGTGCAGGTCGTCCTCGTGGAAGAAGACGTCGAAGCTCACCCGGAAGTCGATGAGGCTCTGCTTGACCTCCGCGAACATCATCTCGACGCCCTCGTTGCGGAAGACCTCCTGCGCCTGCTCGTCGGGCAGGTCGAGGACGTCGGGGCGCTTGGCGATGACTGCCTGGGCGATCTCGCTGATGTAGTCGCCGCCGTAGCCGTCCTCCGGCGCCGGCAGCCCCTTGGCGTTGGCCAGCAGCGAGGAGCTGAACCGGTCGATCTGGGCGCCGTGGTCGTTGAAGTAGTACTCCCGCGTCACCGCCGCGCCGCAGAACTCGAAGACCCGGCCCAGCGCGTCGCCCACCGCCGCCCACCGGACGCCGCCGATGTGCAGCGGGCCCGTGGGGTTGGCGCTGACGAACTCGAGGTTGATGTTCTCCCCCGCCATCGACTCGCTGGCGCCGTACCGCGCACCCGCCGCCACGACCTGCTCGGCCACCACGCCCTGCGCGCCGGCCTCGACGTGGATGTTGAGGAAGCCAGGGCCCGCGATGTCGACGCCGGCCACGCCCGCCACCTGCCGCAGCCGCTCCTGCACCAGCGTGGCCAGGTCGCGCGGGTTCATGCCCGCCTTCTTGCCCAGCTGCAGCGCGACGTTGGTCGCGTAGTCGCCGTGCTCCCGCACCCGGGGTCGCTCCACCGTCACCGCACTCGGCACACCGTCCGGCAGGGTGAGCACACCCTCGCCGGACAGCGTCGCCAGCACGTCGACGATCGCGGCGGACAGCTGCTCGGGAGTCACCGGCCAAGCCTATCGGCGCCCCCGCGCCCACCCCGCACCAGTTTCTCCGCGCGGACAGCCGCCCGGTATGGTTCCGAACCTGAGCCCCCGTAGCTCAGGGGATAGAGCACCGCCCTCCGGAGGCGGGAGCGTAGGTTCGAATCCTACCGGGGGTACACACTCGCTCCGCTCGCTCGCGGCACCCCCGTCCGGGTCCGCCGCCATGCTCCCGCCTCCGGAGGGCAGCGCTCGAACCGGTCTGTGTCGTCCGGCGGGGTGCCGCCGCTCTGGCGAGGGCCGGGCGGTCAGGCGGCGCGCGTCGCGTGCCGGGACGCCTGGAGCAGCAGCGCGGCGAGGGCACCGCAGGCCTCGACGACGACCGAGGCGTCGCGGCCGCCGTGGTCGGCGACCTCGAAGAGCGCGGCGCCGCAGTGCCGGTAGGCCGGGTCCATGGCCGGGCCGGACGGTCCGGCGAGGAGCTGGTGGAGGCGGCGGTGACCGGCGTCGAGGAGGACGGCGACCTCCATGCGGCGGGCGGGGGTGACGGCGACGCGGTCGTCGGCGGCGACGACGTGGCGGGCGAGCTGGTCGACGAGGTCGCCGACGCGGCGGATGTCGTCGACGAACTGGAGCTGGTCGTTGAGCTGGGGCGCGGGCACCCAGGGGTGCGAGCGGAGGTCGTCGCCGGCGGTGGCGACCAGCCGGCGGCGGGTGGCCGAGCCCTTGAGCACCTCGCGGGCCCGCGGGACGTCGTCGTCGAGGACGGCGTGGAGGACGTCGCAGAAGGCGGCCGAGGTGGTGCGGAGCAGGGCGTCGAGGTCGGCGGTCATGTGCACACCACGATGCTGCGCCGGGCGGGGCGGCGGCGGGGCCGCGCTGACGCTTCCTTGAGGGCGCGGGCGTGCGGGCTGACGCAGCACTGACGGCACGGGACGTGGCGCGAGGCACAGCGTCGCTGATGAGCGCGGGGAGGCCCGGATCTGAGAGGCTGAGCCCTACCGAGGCCGCTGCTCCCGCTCGGGGTGAGCAAGACCCGACACCCACTGCGCGTCTGGACCCCTGCCCCATGAGCACCCCTGCGCCGCCTCCCGGCGACGACACACCGACCGCCCGCCTCGAGCAGCACGCGGGCGTGGACGTCGTCGTGGCGACCGGCGACCTGGACATCTACAGCGTCATGGCGTTCCGTGACGTGGTGGCGATGGCGGTCCTGTCGCTGCGCCCGTACGTGCTCGTCGACCTCACCGCGGTCGGGTTCCTCGACTCGACCGGGATCGCGGCGCTCGTCTCGTCGCGGCGGCGGCTGCAGGCGCGTGAGGCCGAGCTCGGCCTGGTCGCCGGGCGGGGCGCGGCGCTGCAGGTGCTGAAGATGGTGGGCCTGGACCAGGTGCTGCGGATCTGGCCGACGCTGGACGACGCGCTGGCCGAGGTGGGCGTGGCCTAGGTCATGCCCCTCGCGGGGACCGGTGGGAACCCGTCACACGCCTCGTCCGTTGGCCGCGGTGTGAGGTCTCGTCGCAAGCGATCGCGCCACCGAAGTCCCTGCCCTCCCACCACCGCGCCGCACACCGGCGCCCGTGAGGTCGGGAGGAGCGCACGGTGAGTGAGTGGGTGCTGCTCGGGGTCGGACTGCTGCTGACCGTCGGCACCGGGCTGTTCGTGGCCTCGGAGTTCGCGCTGGTCAACCTGGACCGGCACGAGATCGAGCAGCGGCAGGCCCGCGGGGAGCGCGGGCTGGGTACGACGATCGGCGCGCTGCGGCGCACGTCGACGCACCTGTCCAGCGCACAGCTGGGCATCACGCTGACGACGCTGCTGACGGGCTACACCTTCGAGCCGGCGGTGAGCAGCCTGCTCGAGGACCCGCTGGCCGGCGTCGGGCTGGAGGGCGGCGCCGCGCGGGCGGTGAGCGCCGTGGTCGGCGTGGTGCTGGCGACCCTGCTGTCGATGATCCTGGGCGAGCTGGTCCCGAAGAACTTCGCGCTCGCCGTACCCCGGCAGACCGCGCGGCTGGTCGTGCCGTTCCAGGTGGCGTTCACCGCGGTGTTCCGGCCCGTCGTGGCGCTGCTCAACGGCACCGCCAACCGGGTGATCCGGTCCTTCGGGGTCGAGCCGCAGGAGGAGCTGTCGGGCGCGCGGTCGGCCGAGGAGCTGACCTTCCTGGTCCGGCGCTCCGCGCAGGCCGGGTTGCTCGAGGAGCACGATGCGGACCTGCTGGACCGCACGCTGCGGTTCTCGGCCCTCGACGCGGCCGACGTGATGACGCCGCGGGTGCGGATGTCGAGCGTGCCGAGCACGGCCACCGCCGCGGACGTGGTGCGCCAGAGCCTGGCCAGCGGCCACTCGCGGCTGCCGGTCGTCGGCGACGGTCCGGACGACGTGCTCGGCGTGGTGCACGTGAAGCAGGCGTGGACCGCCGCGCCCTCCGCGGCCGTCACCGACCTGATGACCGAGCCGGTGCGCACCGGCGAGACCGCCGGCGTGGACACGCTGCTCGGCACCCTGCGCGGCAGCGGCCTGCAGCTGGCCGTGGTCACCGACGAGCACGGCGGCACCGCCGGCATCGTCACCCTGGAGGACCTGGTCGAGGAGCTGGTCGGCGAGCTCGAGGACGAGTTCGACCGGACCCGCTCGGACGTCGTGCGGCGCGGGCGCAGCGCCGTCTTCGACGCCTCCCTCCGGCCCGACGAGGTGCTCGACCGCGCCGGCGTCGCCGTACCCGACTCCGAGGAGTGGGAGACCGTGGCCGGCTACGTGCTCGACCAGCTCGAGCGCGTCCCCGAGCCCGGCGACGAGGTGAGCCTGCCCGACGGCGGGACGCTGCGCGTCGAGCACGTGGACGGCGCGCGGATCACGCGGCTGCGCCACCAGCCCGCACCCGTGGCACCGCTGACCGCGCAGGAGGTGACGCCCCGTGGCTGAGTACCTCCCCGGCCTGGTCTGGCTCGTCGTCCTGCTCGTCGGCAACGCGTTCTTCGTGGGCGCGGAGTTCGCCGTCGTGTCCGCGCGCCGTTCCCAGATCGAGCCGCGCGCGGCCGAGGGCAGCCGCGCCGCGAAGACCACGCTCTACGCGATGGAGCACGCCACGCTCATGCTGGCCACCAGCCAGCTCGGCATCACGGTCTGCTCGCTGCTGATCCTCACCGTCTCCGAGCCGGCCATCCACCACCTGCTCGAGATCCCGCTGGGTGCCACCGGCCTCAGCGCCGACCTCATCAGCGTGGTGGCCTTCGCCGTCGCGCTGCTGCTGGTGACGTTCCTGCACGTGGTCTTCGGCGAGATGGTGCCCAAGAACACCGCCTTCTCCGTCCCCGACCGCGCCGCCCTGGTGCTGGCGCCGCCGCTGGTCCTGGTCTCGCGGATCTTCGGCTGGCTCATCCGCGCGCTCAACGCCGTCGCGAACGCCGTGCTCCGCCTCTTCCACGTCCAGCCCGTCGACGAGGCCGCGAGCACCTTCACGCTCGAGGAGGTCGCCGGCATCGTCGAGCACTCCCGCCGCGAAGGCACGCTCGCCGACACCGCCGGCACCCTCGCCGGCGCCTTCGAGTTCACCGACAAGACCGTCGCCGACGAGGAGGTCCCCCTCGCCGACGTCGTGCTCCTCCCCCACGCCGCCACCCCGCGCGACGTCCGCGACGCCACCCTGCGCCACGGCTACTCGCGCTACGTCGTCCCCGACCGCAGCGGCGAGCCCTCGGGCTACCTCCACGTCAAGGACGTCATGGACCTCGACGCCCTCGACGAGCCGGTCCCCGCCAAGCGCGTGCGCCGCCTCGTCGCGCTGCCTGCGGGGGCCGAGCTCGAGGACGCCGTACGCCGGATGCGTCAGCACGGTGACCAGCTGGCGCGGGTGGTCGATGCCGACGGGCGGACGACCGGGCTGCTGTTCCTGGAGGACGTGCTCGAGGTGCTGGTCGGCGAGGTCGAGGACGTCACCAGCGTGCGCTGACGGGCGGACCAGACCGCCCGCGCACCCGCGGGTGGTCCCTCGCCGTTCGCCGACGTGCGCCGTGGTGTCCGCCCTACGGTCCCGGCGTGGACCTGGAGGACGACCGCGGCCGCGCGGGTGGCTCGGCGCGGCGCGAGCACGAGCGGCGCCGCGCGCTGCGTGAGGAGCGGGTCCGTGCGCGGCACCCGCGCCTCGGCGGCGCGCTGCTCGCGATGACCGGCGAGCCGACGACCACCGCGGTGTGGGAGACCGGGGCCGTCGGCGAGGAGGCGGTGGGCCGGCGCCTCGACGCCGTGGCCGGACCCCGCCTCGCCGTCCTGCACGACCGGCGGATCCGCGGCACCCGGGCGAACATCGACCACCTGGTGGTGACGTCGAGCGCCGTGTGGGTCGTGGACAGCAAGCGGTACCGCAACCGCCGTCCGACGATGCGCGCCGAGGGCGGGCTGCTCCGACCACGCGTGGAGAGGTTGTTCGTCGGTGGTCGCGACCGCACCGCCCTCGTCGAGGGGGTGCTGCGGCAGGTCGAGCGCGTGTCCGGCACGGTCGGCCCGGAGGTGCCGGTGCGTGCCGCCCTGTGCTTCGTGGACGCGGACTGGCCCGTCATCGGCGGTCACCTCGCCGTCCGCGGCGTGCGGGTGGTGTGGCCCAGACGACTGGTCAAGGAGATCACGGCCCAGGACGCGCAAGGCATGGACGTCGGTGCCGTCGCGACCGAGCTCGCGGCGGCGTTCCCGCCGCACGCAGCCCGCTGAGGTGCGCGAGGCGGTCTGAGTAGGTTCGGGCTCGTGAGCACGTCGTCCCCCTGGCGCGCGCCGGTGCGCCGTCGTTGGCTGATCGTGGGGTCGCTGGCCGGGCTGTGCGTCCTGACCGCGGGCGCGGGGGCGGGGGCGGCGCTGGAGTCCGACACCGTGGGCAGCTTCGGGCAGGGGCTGCTGTGGGCGGTGACGCTGATGACGACGGCGGGGTTCCTGCACGGGCCGCCGGAGACGGTGGCGGGGTCGTTCGTGGCGGTGGCGCTGATGGTGACGGGGTTCCTGCTGCTGTCCCTGGCCAGCGCGGCGCTGGCGGCGGTGTTCATCCGCGAGGACGTGCAGTCCAGCGAGCGGCTGGAGGAGCGGCGCGACGACGAGCTGCTGCGGCGGCTCGAGGAGATCTCGGCGCGGCTGGCGGCGCTGGAGCAGGCTCAGCGGGAGCGCTGAGCGTCGTCCAGCCGCATCCACCAGTACGCCGTGGGCTGGCCGGCGTTCCAGGCGGCCTCGTCCTCGGCGGCGACGCGGGCGAAGCCGATCGAGCGGTAGCACGCCTGGGCCACGACGTTGTCGGGGTGCACGCGCAGGAACACGGCGCGCTCGGGCGGGACCGTCGCGGCCAGCGCCCGACCGACGTGGGCGCCGAGCCCGCGGCCGCACAGCGCCGGGTCGACGACCAGGTGGGCGAGCTCGGCCTCGTCGCCGTCGGGCTCGAGCCAGACCTCGCCGTAGGCGACCGGCACCGAGTCCTCGCCGAGCAGCAGGTGCCCGCTGATGTCCGGGTCGTCCAGCCAGCCCGCGACCACCTCGGGGGCGGTGCGCCCGACGGGCACCCACTCCGCGGAGTACGGCGACGCGCCGCACCAGCCGACCACCAGCGGAGCGCAGTCGGCGGCGAAGGGGACCAGCGTCACGTGAGTCCCATGGCGCTCGCGAGCTCGTCGGCCAGCGAGGCGGCGTACACGGTGGTCAGGTGGCCGCGGTCGCGGTAGGGCAGGGTGTCGCCGACGACGGCCGGGCACTGGCCGTCCCAGCACACCCAGGGCGTGGAGTCGACGACCTCGGTGCCGGTGGCCTGGGCGGCCGCGACCGAGAGGTCGGCGTCCTCGGTGGAGGCCGGCAGCGGCTTGAACAGGCAGTCACCCAGGTCGTTGCCCTTCTTGGTCAGGCACTCGTCGGGCAGGTCGGTGGACTTCGGCACGTCGCGGATCAGCACGGTCCGGTCCGCGGTGGTCTCCAGCCGGTCGAACAGGTCCTCGTAGCCGGCCTGCACCGCCCCGGGGATGCCGGCCTTGGGGATCCGGGTGCCGTCGGAGTCGTAGAGGACGGGGTTGGGTCCGGACGAGGCCACCACGACCAGCGACGGGTGCAGCTCCTCGATCTGCGAGAGCGCCCAGGTGCGGAAGTCGTCGCACTGCGGCCACGCGGGTGAGCCGGGGACGAGCTCGCCGACGGTGACGAGGGTGGCGGCGCAGTTGGGCTTGACGAAGTAGTAGGTCTGGTAGCCGAGCTGCTGCCCGATCTCGTCGAAGGCCGGGATCCACATGCGCGCGTGGGAGTTGCCGAAGACCACGATGGTGCGGTCCGCGGAGGTGTCGCCCCGCGGGCACAGCTGGCGCGAGTCGGCCTCGTAGTCGCACTCCCCCACGTCCGGCTCGTCGTCGCGCACGGTGAGCAGGTCCGGCTTCAGGTCGGAGGGGATGGCCATGTGGTGGCGCGCGGCGATGACCGAGGCCTGGACGAGCGCGACGGTCTTGTCCTTCGACAGGTCGAAGGACCCGGGGTCCTTGACCCCGAAGTTCGACAGCGTCACCGGCGGGTTGTCCTCGAAGGCACCGGTGGAGTACTCGCTGTACCAGTTGGCCCCCAGCGCACCGACCACGACGAGCGCGACGGCGCCCGGGTAGAGCGCCAGCGCGCGCCGGGTCGGGAAGCGCCGCGACGAGCGGAACGGCTGCTCGACGAAGCGGTAGGTCAGCGCGGACAGCACGAACACCGCCGCCACGCACAGCAGCGTGCGCCAGAGGCCGAGCGGGTCCACCTTGCGCGTGGCGATGATGAGCACCGGCCAGTGCCAGAGGTAGAGCGAGTACGACCAGTCCCCCACCACGGCCATCGGTCGTACGCCGAGCAGCCGCACCGGGAGCGGCTGGGTCGGGCCCGGCGCCGCGCCGGCGAGCAGCACCAGCGCCGAGCCCACGCACGGCACCGCCGCCTGCCAGCCGGGGAACGGCGTGGCGTCGGAGTAGGCCAGGCAGGCCGCCAGGATCAGGCCGAGCCCGGCCGCGCAGAGCACCCCGCGCACGGCCGCGGGCAGCCGCGACGCGAGCGGTACGGCGACCAGCGCGGTGAGGGCACCGAGCCCGAGCTCCCAGGCCCGCGCCGGCGTCGAGAAGTACGCCGCGAGGGGGTCCGACGACGTGGACACGACCGACCACACGAACGAGGCCAGGGTCAGCACCCCGAGCACGGCCAGCACGAGCCGACGCGGCAGCGCACGGCGCCGCGCGAGGAGCACCAGGACGAGCAGCAGCGCCGGCCACAGGAGGTAGAACTGCTCCTCCACCGACAGCGACCAGTAGTGCTGCAGCGGTGAGGGCGGCTCCTCCTGGGCGAAGTAGTCGGTGCCGACGGCCGCGAAGTGGATGTTGGCCGCGAAGAAGGTCGCCCACAAGGCGTCCTCGGCCACCGTCTTGAGGTCGATCGCGGAGAGCCAGATCGCGGACGCGGCCACCGTCGCGACGGTGACCAGGGTGGCCGCGGGCAGGATCCGCCGGGCCCGGCGGGCGTAGAAGCCGGGGATCGAGACCCGCCCGGAGCGCTCGACCTCGCGGAAGAGCAGCTGGGAGATGAGGAAGCCCGAGATCACGAAGAACACGTCGACGCCGACGAAGCCGCCAGGGAGGAACGGCACGGAGGCGTGCGCGGCGATCACGGTCAGCACCGCGACCGCGCGGAGCCCCTGGACGTCGTCGCGGTGCGCGAGCTGGGGGGCCCTGCTGACCACGCTCGCGGGGCGCGCGGCGCTCACGCCGCGCCCGGCGCGACGTACGCCGGGTCGAGGTGGATCTGCGCCTCGAGCTCGTCGGTGAGGAAGCCGGCGTAGCTGCGGCTGATGTGGGTGCGGTCGCGGTGCGCGATGTAGTCGCCGACCACGCTCGGGCACAGCCCGTCGGAGCAGAACCACGAGCCGGTCTCGACGAACGGCACCCCCTTGGCCGCCGCGGCCTGGCGCAGCGAGTCGATGAAGGTGAGCGAGACCGGGTCCTCGGTCATGAGGCACGAGCCGAGGGTCGCGCCGGGCTCGGACAGGCACGGGCCGGGCTCCTCGGAGACCGCGGGCGGGTCGCCGATGATCGTCACCTTCCCGGCGTGCGGGCTCAGGTAGTCGATCTCGCGCTCCATGCCCTCCTGGTACATCTGGGCCATCGTCGGCACGTCGTCGACGAGCTCGTCGTCGTCGCTGGTGAAGCCGCGCCGGTTGGCCTCCGAGCCGAGGAAGACCGCGTCCGGCTGCAGGTCGGCGACCTGCTCGCGCGCCCAGTCCTGGAACGCGGCGCAGTCGGTGCTCGGGCCGCCGTGCACCATCCACGGGGTCACGTCGGACGACGGGCAGCCCTCGCGGATGAGGTAGTAGGCGACGTAGCCGTAGCGCTGGGCCAGCTCGTCCAGCGCCGGCACCCACTGCCGGGCGTGGGAGTCGCCGATGAGGACCAGCGTCTTGTCGCCGTCGGTGTCACCGCGCGGGCAGAGCGGGCGGTCCTCATTGATCTTGAAGTACTGGCACTCGCCGAGGTCGGGGATGTCCTCGCCGAGCTGGAGGATCGGCGGCTTGAGGTCGCCCGGGACGTCCTGGTCGGCCTGGGCCGCGGTGATCGACGCCTTGACCAGCGCGACGACCTGGTCCTGCTGCGGGTCCTGGGCCACCGACTCGGGCACGAGGATGGGCGGGCCGCCGCCGTTGACCTCGTTCTGCACCACGTTGTTGGCCGCGGCGAGCATCGGGAGCGTCAGCACCACGACCGCCGGGTAGAGCAGCACCCCGCGCATCCGGCGCACCCGGAACAGCTTCGCGCGCCGCAGCGGGTTCTCGACGTAGTGGTAGGACAGCGCCGACAGCGGCACGACGCCGGCCATCACCACCGCGCCGCGCCACCCGCTGTCCCAGCCCCACCGCTCGCCGATGATGATGAGCGCCGGCCAGTGCCAGAGGTAGAGGGAGTACGACCAGTCGCCGGCCAGCCGCATCGGCCTGATCGAGAGCAGTCGCTGCGGCCCCCACCCGGCCGGGCGCAGCCCGCCGGCCAGCAGGGCCGCGGTCCCGACGACCGGCAGCGCGGCGGCGTACCCGGGGAAGACCGTGGTGCCGTCGAAGGCCAGCGAGGCCACCGCCACCGCGACGAGCCCGCCCCACGACAGCGCGGCCTGCACGCCGGGCTTGAGCAGGATCAGGCGCGTGGTCAGGCAGGCGGCCAGGGCGCCGATTCCGAGCTCCCAGGCGCGGGTGAACGGCGAGAAGTACGCCGAGACCGGGTCGGTCGTGCTGTAGGAGACCGAGTAGGCGAACGAGATGCCGATGATGACGACCAGCGGCGAGACGCCCAGGTCGCGCACCCGCGGGCCGAGGCTGCGCTGGCCGGAGCTGCGCTTGGCCCGCCACGTGGCGTACACGCACAGCAGGAGGACCAGCAGCGGCCAGACGACGTAGAACTGCTCCTCGACCGCCAGCGACCAGTAGTGCTGGAGCGGCGAGGGCGGGTTCTCGTTCTGGAAGTAGTCGGTGCCGTCGCTGGCGAACTTGAAGTTGGCCAGGAAGAAGGTCGCCCACAGCGCGTCCTTGACCGCGCCGTCGGCCTCGACGCCGCTGAGCAGCCGGGTGCCGATCCAGACGGTGACGACGATGACCAGGGTCGCCGCCGGCAGGATCCGGCGGGCCCGGCGGGCGTAGAAGCCCAGCAGCGAGACCCGCCCGGTGCGCTCGGCCTCAGAGACCAGCAGGCCGGTGATGAGGAATCCGGAGATGACGAAGAAGACGTCCACGCCGACGAACCCGCCGTGGAACGGGCCGATCTTGGCGTGGTCGAGGATGACCAGCAGGACCGCCAGGGCCCGGAGCCCCTGGATGTCCGGCCGGAAACCCGCTTGCACGCCCAGCATCGTAGGTGCGTGGCCCCACTCGGCCCGCTTTCGCGCGGCGCGGCGTCGCGCGCCTTCTGGGGGAGGATGAGGCCGTGATGTGCTTCGCCGACCGCGGCTTCGTGTTCCTCTCGATGCCCAAGGCGGGGTCCACGGTGCTGCAGCGGCACTTCGCCCGGCACGCGATGATCCTGTTCCGCCAGCCGCCGGGCATGAAGCACATGAGCGCCTCGACCTTCGAGTCCGTCCTGGCGCCCTGGCTGGAGCAGTACGGCCACCCGCGCCCGTCGTACGAGACGACCTGCCTGGTCCGGCACCCGATCGACCGGGCGGTGTCGTGGTGGAAGTACCGCGCGCGGCCGGAGGCGGCCGGCCAGCCCAACTACACCGGCGACTGGAGCTTCGCGGAGTTCGCCGACCGGCTCGTCGGTGGCGAGGTCACCCTCGGTACGTCGAGCAACTTCGTCACCGACGCCCAGGGGCGGGTCATCGTCGACCGGCTGTGGCGCTACGAGCACCTCGACGCCATGACCGCGTGGATGTCGGACCGGCTGGGCATCGACCGGCCGGTCCTGGAGCCCACCAACGTCTCCCCCGCCCGCGAGGGCGAGGTGGACGCTGCGACGCGGGCGCGGCTGCAGGAGTTCTTCGCCCGCGACCTCGAGGTCTACGAGCGGGCCGGCTGACTCGGGGTGACTCAGGGCTGGAGCAGCTCCAGGTCCTCGAGCAGCGTGGGGTGGGTGGGCGCCCAGCCCAGCGCGGCCCGGGTGTGGGCTGCCGTGGCCGGCTGGTCCATGGCGAAGACCTCGCCGATCGGGCCGTACTCCTCCACCGGCACCGCACGCACCGGCAGCCCGAGGCGCCGGCCGATGACCTCGGCGATGTCCTTGACCGCGTCGCCCTCGTCCTGGACCGCGTGCCACGACGTACCGGCCGGAGCCTGCTCCAGCGCGAGCCGGAACAGCGACGCGGCGTCGGCCGAGTGCACCGCCGGCCAGCGCTGGGTGCCGTCGCCGGGGTAGCCGCTGACGCCGGTGTCGCGCGCGATCTGGGTGAGCAGGCCGGCGAAGCCGCCCTGGCCGCCCTGGTGGACGGTGCGGGGCAGCCGGACCGCGCTGGCGCGCAGGCCGTCGGTGGCCAGCACCCTCTCGACGGTCAGCGCCCGGCCGGCCACCGGCCCGACGGTGGGCAGCGGGTCCTCCTCGGTCGAGGGGCGGCCGGGGATCCACGGCGTGCCGGAGCAGACCACGAACGGCTTGTCGGTGCCGCCGAAGGCTTCGGCGACGGCCAGGATCGCCGCCGTCTCCTCCTCGATGCCGGAGGCGAGCGCCTCGGGGCTGCTGAAGTCGTTGCTGAACGCGAGGTGCACCGCGCCGTCGGCCCGCGCGGCGGCCGCGCGGATCGCGTCGAGGTCGGTGAGCGCGCCGGCCACGGGCTCGACGCCCCAGCCGCGCAGCGTGGCGGCCGAGGCCTCCGAACGTGCGAGGCCCAGGACCGTGTGGTCGTGGGCGAGGAGCTCGGCGACGACCGCCGAGCCGATGTTGCCGGTGGCGCCGGTGACGAAGACCTGCATCGTGCCTCCAGGGGCTCGAGTAGTGATGCGACAGTTGTCCCATCACCGTAGCACTCGATGCGACAAGTGTCGCATCACTAGGATGGGTTCATGGCGAGGTGGGAGCCCGGTGCGCGGGAGCGGATGGTGCTCGCCGCCGTCGACCTGTTCACCGAGCAGGGCTACGACGCCACGACGGTCGCCGAGATCGCCGAGCGCGCCGGCGTCACCAAGAGCACCTTCCACCGCCACTTCCCCGACAAGCGCGACGTGCTCGTCGCCGGTCAGCAGAGCCTGAGCGCCCTGCTGACCGAGGGCGTGGCCGAGGCTCCCGAGGGTGCGACCCCGCTCGAGGCGGTGGCGGCCGCGCTGCGCAAGGTGTCCGGGGAGATGACGTCGTTCAACCGCGAGCTGGGCCCGCGGCTCAAGGCCGCCGTCGCCGCGAGCGCCGAGCTCCAGGAGCGCGACGCGCTCAAGAGCGTCGGGTTGGCCGTCGCGCTGACCGAGGCGCTGGAGGCCCGCGGCGTCCCGCAGGTCACCGCACGCCTGGCCGGCGAGCTCGGGGTGCTCGCCTTCCACCACGGCTGGAGCCAGTGGTCCGGGAGCGACGGGCGGACCGACCTGGCGACGTACGCCCTGGGCGCGCTGGAGGAGCTCAAGGCCGCCGCGACGGCGCTCTGAGCCGGGCCCTCAGTCGCAGGACTCCAGCGTCGCGTCGTCGCGGGCCCGCTCGCCGAGTCGCTGGGCCTGGTCGGTGTAGGGCAGCACCACGCTGGCCCCACCGATGTCGCCGATGCCGCCCTGCAGCACGCAGGTGGTGATCTTGGACGGCTTGACCGCGGCCGCGGCCCGGGCCAGGCGGTAGAGCTCGACGGGCGAGGCGTTGGTGGCCATGTTCTGGATGGCCGAGAGCACGCCGTCCTCGAGCCAGCCGGGGCGACCGGCCCGCTCGCGGATCTTGGCCTGGATGCCGCGCAGCACCCGCTGCTGGTTGGCGGAGCGGTCGAAGTCGCCGCGCAGCAGGCTCTTGCGGATGCGGGAGAAGGCCAGGGCGAGGTAGCCGTTGAGGTGCTGCTCCCCCGCCTCGAAGCCCTGCGGCTTGAGGTAGGTGTCGCTGAAGAAGATCGGGTTGTCGACGTCGATGCCGCCGATGCCGTTGACCATGTTCTTGAACTTCTCGAAGCGCGTGACGAACACGTAGTCCGGCTCGATGCCGATCAGGTCGCCGACGGTCTGGGCCAGCAGCTGCGGGCCGCCGTAGTAGAGCGCGGCGTTGATCTTGTCGTTGCCGACCCCGGGGATGTCCACCCAGGAGTCGCGGGGTACGCCGATCGCGGCGGCCGCGCCCGTCTTGACGTCCATCCCGATCAGCTGGAGCGCGTCCCCGCGGGTGCGGGTCATGTCCTCGCCGGGCCGGGCGTCGGAGCCGACGGCCATGATCCACACGACGTCGGGGCTGACGTCGACGGCGGTGGCGCGCTTGACCTTGACCAGGGCCAGGTCGGTCGGCTTGACCGAGGACGACGGCGCCAGCGTGGCGCAGACGGCCAGCACGACGCCGAGCGCGACCAGGCGGACGGCCCGCCACAGCGGAGTACGACGGGTCCGGGCGTCCGTGCTCACGCCAGCACCTCCGGCTCGTCGACGTCGTAGCCGAAGACCGACCACACGCCGTCCTGCTTGGTCAGGTAGAGCTCCCCGCGCACCCGCAGCGACTCCTCGAGGTCGCCGGTGGTGTCGAAGTCGAGGAAGAAGTGGGCCGTGGCGCCCCGCGCGTGGCCCTCGACGGCCAGGACGTCGAGGGTGACGCGGCGCTTGGTGGCCGTGGCGGTCTCGATCCGGTCCGAGAGCGAGGCGCTGGTCAGCAGCTCGAGGTCGCGCTGGGCGTCGGCGGCCGCGCCCTCGGTGAAGGAGGCGAAGCCGGCCGAGAAGTCCTCGCGCGGGAAGTCGCCGAGGTAGGCGCCGTCGAAGAACGAGTCCACGACGGGGGTGACGCCGTCCTTGACCTTCTCGCGGTGCGCGGCGTCCAGGCGGTCCCCGACGTGCTGGAGGGTGAGCACGGTGGCCACCTCGGGCGTCTCGGTGGCCTGGCTGGCGGCCGAGCGCGGCTGGTCCTCGTCGCCGGAGATGTCGTCGCCGGAGTCGCACCCGGACACGCCCGCCACCAGCGCCAGCACGACCAGCGCGCCGCCCGCGCGACGTCGGGTGACCCACCTCATGGCCACAGCCTCACACGGCCTCACCCTCCCGCCCTGTATTTGCTGGTCGGGAGGACTAACGTTGAGGGGTACGCCGTCCACCACCGCGCCCAGGAAGAGGCGATCCGTTCCGTGCCCGAAAGCAATCCGTCCTCGTCGACCTCTGCGGCCACCGTGCCGGAGGAGTTCGGAGCCAACGAGTGGCTCGTCGAGGAGATGTACGACCAGTTCCGGGCCGATCCGGGGAGCGTGGACGAGCGCTGGGTGGAGTACTTCAAGACGCACGGCAACGGCAGCGGCAACGGCAACGGCACCGCGCCGGCGGCGCAGGCCGCGCCGAGCAAGCCGGAGGCCAAGGCTGAGCCGAAGCCGGCCGCCCAGGCCGAGCCCAAGACCGAGCCCAAGGCCGAGCCCAAGGCCGAGCCCAAGGCTGAGCCGAAGCCGGCCGCCCAGGCCGAGCCCAAGGCCACCGAGCACGTGGACCCGACGCCGACCCCGGCACCCAAGGCCAAGCCGCGCCCGGAGTCCAAGGCGGCCGAGCCGGCCAAGGGCACGGCCAGCCCGGTGCCCAAGGACCAGCCGCAGCCCGAGAAGTCCGACGCCAAGGACGAGCCGACGTACACCGTCCTGCGCGGCGCCCCGGCCCGCACCGTGCAGAACATGGACGCCTCGCTGAGCGTGCCGACCGCCACCTCGGTGCGCGAGGTCCCGGTCAAGCTGCTGTGGGACAACCGCATCGTCATCAACTCCCACCTCGCCCGGGCGCGCGGCGGCAAGGTGTCGTTCACGCACCTGATCGGCTACGCGATGGTCCAGGCGCTGAAGTCGATGCCGGAGATGAACGTCGGCTTCGAGGAGCGCGACGGCAAGCCCAACCTGGTCCAGCCGGCGCACATCAACCTCGGCCTGGCCATCGACCTGCAGAAGCCCGACGGCACCCGCCAGCTCGTGGTGCCGTCGATCAAGGCCGCCGAGCAGATGGACTTCGCGGCGTTCTGGACCGCCTACGAGGACATCGTGCGCCGGGCGCGCGACAACAAGCTCACCATCGCCGACTACCAGGGCACCACGATCAGCCTGACCAACCCCGGCGGCATCGGCACCACCCACTCGGTGCCGCGGCTGATGACGGGGCAGGGCGCGATCATCGGCGTGGGCGCGATGGAGTACCCCGCCGAGTGGCAGGGCGCCTCGGTCGAGGCGATCGCCCGCAACGGCATCAGCAAGGTCATGACGCTGACCTCGACCTACGACCACCGGGTCATCCAGGGCGCGCAGTCGGGTGAGTTCCTCAAGCGGATCCACCAGCGGCTGCTGGGCGAGGACGGCTTCTACGACGACATCTTCCGGGCGCTGCGCGTGCCCTACCAGCCGATCCGCTGGTCCAGCGACATCGCCACCTCGCACGACGACGAGATCAGCAAGCAGGCCCGGATCCTGGAGCTGATCCACGCCTTCCGGGTGCGCGGGCACCTGATGGCCGACACCGACCCGCTGGAGTACCGCCAGCGCTCCCACCCCGACCTCGAGGTGGAGTCGCACGGGCTGACCCTGTGGGACCTCGACCGCGAGTTCGCGACCGGGTCGTTCGGCGGCGAGGGCCGGCGCTTCATGCGGCTGCGCGACATCCTCAAGATCCTGCGCGACTCCTACTGCCGCACCACCGGCATCGAGTACATGCACATCATGGACCCCGAGCAGCGCCGGTGGATCCAGGAGCGCGTGGAGCAGGCGCACAGCAAGCCGCCGCGCGAGGAGCAGCTGCGCATCCTGCTCAAGCTCAACCAGGCCGAGGCCTTCGAGACGTTCCTGCAGACCAAGTTCGTCGGGCAGAAGCGCTTCAGCCTCGAGGGCGGCGAGACCACGATCCCGGTCATCGACGAGATCTGCGAGGCCGCCGCCGAGGCCGACCTCGACGAGGTCACCATCGGCATGGCCCACCGCGGCCGCCTCAACGTGCTGGCCAACATCGTGGGCAAGAAGTACTCCCAGATCTTCCGGGAGTTCGAGGGCAACATCGACCCCCGCACCGTCCAGGGCTCCGGCGACGTGAAGTACCACCTCGGCGCCGAGGGCGAGTTCGAGGCCGGCTCCGGCGACACCATCAAGGTCTCCGTGGCCGCGAACCCCTCGCACCTGGAGACCGTCGACCCGGTCCTGGAGGGCATCGCCCGGGCCAAGCAGGACGTGCTCGACCGCGGCGCGGCGTACCCCGTGCTGCCGCTGCTGGTCCACGGTGACGCGGCGTTCGCCGGCCAGGGCGTGGTCGCGGAGACGCTGAACCTGTCCCAGCTGCGCGGCTACCGCACCGGCGGCACCATCCACGTGGTCATCAACAACCAGGTCGGCTTCACCACCTCGCCCGGCTCGTCGCGCTCGTCGCTGTACTGCACCGACGTCGCACGGATGGTCCAGGCGCCGATCTTCCACGTGAACGGCGACGACCCCGAGGCCTGCATCCGCGTCGCGCGGCTGGCCTTCGAGTACCGCCAGGCGTTCAACAAGGACGTCGTCATCGACCTGGTCTGCTACCGCCGGCGCGGGCACAACGAGGGCGACGACCCGTCGTACACCCAGCCGCTGATGTACGACCTCATCGAGCAGAAGCGCTCGGTCCGCAAGCTCTACACCGAGTCCCTCATCGGTCGTGGCGACATCACGATCGAGGAGGCCGAGCAGGTCCTGCGCGACTACCAGCAGCAGCTCGAGCGGGTCTTCACCGAAGTGCGCGAGGCCGGCAGCACGCCGACCGAGTGGACCACGGTGCCGGACTACCCCGACAAGCCCGAGGGCGAGACCGCGACCGCGGTGGTGCCCGAGGTGCTCAAGCGGATCGCCGACGCCTACGTGACCCCGCCCGAGGGCTTCACCGTGCACCCCAAGGTGATGCCGCAGCTCCAGCGCCGCGCCGCCGCCATCCAGGACGGCCCGATCGACTGGGGCACCGGCGAGATCCTGGCCTTCGGCGCCCTGCTCATGGACGGCCGGCCGGTCCGCCTGGCCGGCCAGGACAGCCGCCGCGGCACCTTCGTGTCCCGCTTCGCGACGATCATCGACCGGCGCAACGCCGACGAGTGGACGCCGCTGAGCAACCTGACCGAGGACCAGGCCCGCTTCCACGTCTACGACTCGCTGCTCTCGGAGTACGCCGCCCTCGGGTTCGAGTACGGCTACTCCGTGGCCCGCCCCGAGGCGCTGGTGCTGTGGGAGGCCCAGTTCGGCGACTTCGTCAACGGCGCCCAGAGCGTCATCGACGAGTACATCACCGCCGGCGAGACCAAGTGGAACCAGAAGTCCGGCGTCGTGCTGCTGCTCCCCCACGGCTACGAGGGCCAGGGCCCCGACCACTCCTCGGCCCGCATCGAGCGCTGGCTGACCATGGCCGCCGACGAGGCCTTCGTCGTGGCCCAGCCGAGCACGCCCGCGTCGTACTTCCACCTGCTGCGCCGCCACGCCCTCGGCGAGGTGCACCGCCCGCTCATCGTCTTCACCCCGAAGTCGATGCTCAAGCGCAAGGAGGCCGCCTCGCAGCCCGGGGACTTCACCTCCGGCACCTTCCGGCCGTTCGTCGGCGACGCCCAGGCCGACACCAGCAAGGTCGACACCCTGCTGCTCTGCTCGGGCCGCGTCACCTGGGACCTCTCCGTCGAGCGCGGCAAGCGCGAGGACGGCGAGCGCTTCGCCATCGGCCGCGTCGAGCAGCTCTACCCCCGCCCGCTCGACGACATCAGGCACGAGATCGCCCGCTACCCCAACCTCAAGGCCGTCCGCTGGGTGCAGGACGAGCCCCAGAACATGGGCCCCTGGCCGCACTACGCGCTGAACGTCTGGCCGCACGTCGACGCCACCGTCGAGCCCGTCACGCGCACCGAGTCCTCCAGCCCCTCCGTCGGCACCGCCAAGCGGCACCAGGAGGAGCAGAAGGACCTCATGGCCCGCGCCTTCGCCTGAGCGGCACCACCGAGGGCCGGTCGCTGACGCGACCGGCCCTCGGTGCGTCAGGGCTCGGGTCCGTTGCCGCCTGGGAGGATGGACGTCGAACGGAAGGAGCAGGCGTGTACTTCACCGACCGCGGGATCGAGGAGCTGGCGCAGCGGCGGGGGGACGAGGAGGTCTCGCTGGCGTGGCTGGCGGAGCGGCTGAGCGAGTTCACCGACGTGCACCCGGAGTTCGAGAACGCCGTGGAGCGGCTGGCCACGTGGCTGGCGCGGCTGGACGACCCCGAGGACTGAGGGTCGGGGGGCGCGCGGACCCTAGGCTGGGTGCGTGACCGCGCAGACCGAGTGGCTCCCGTCCACCGTCAGCGAGGGGGTCGAGTACCCCGCCGCTCCGTGGGAGATGGTCGGCTCGCTGTGGCTGACGCTGTTCCGGGTGCCGCGAGCGGTGGACGAGCTGCGGCCGGCGGGGCTGTACGGCGCGGCGTTCGTCTCCTACGAGGAGGGCAGCCCGCTGGAGTACGCCGAGCTGCTGGTCGCCCGGCCGGTGGCCGCGGGCGGCCAGCGTGGGAGGCGGGTGAGCATCACCGACATCTGGGTGGACTCGCCGGAGTCGGTGGCGGGCGGCCGGGAGCTGTGGGCGATCCCGAAGGGCCTGTGCGACTTCTCCTTCGAGACCGTGCACGCCGGGCCGCTGTCCACCACGCGGTGGACGGCGCACGAGGGGCGTACGCCGATCGCGAGCGCGACGTTCCGCGACGTGTCGCGGGCGGCGCCGCGGCTGCCGTTCAAGGCCACGGTGTGGCAGCCGGGGATCGCGGACACCGGCGGCGCCGAGCGGACCGCGGTCATGCAGGGCGCCGCGCGGGCGCTGCCGGCGCGGGCGCGCTGGGACGTCAACCCCGACGGCCCGTTGGGCTGGCTGGTGGGCGCGCGGCAGCTGGCGTCGTTCCGGCAGGCCGGCTTCCGGATGTCCTTCGGGTGAGGCCGCCGGCCAGGACGGCCGGCTAGGACGGCTCGGGCAGGAAGGCCCGCACCTCCACGCGGCGGTTGCAGGCCAGGGAGCCGGCGGCGGCGAGCTCGAGGGCGGCGTCGAGGTCGGGGGCCTCGAAGACCCAGAAGCCGGCCACCCACTCCTTGGTCTCCACGAACGGCCCGTCGACGACCAGCGCGCGGCCGGCCCGGTTGTCGACGGTGGTGGCGGTGTCGGGCGAGGCGAGGCCGGCGGCGAAGACCCACTGGCCGCGCGCCTGCACGTCGGCGTTGAAGGCGTCGATCGCGGCCATCTCCTCGTCGGTGCCGGAGTTGCTCTGGTCGTCGATCACGGACACGAAGTACTGCATCGGGGCTCCCTGCGCTCGGGCGGCGACACCTTCGGACAGGTGCCGCTCACGACTACCACGAACGGCGGGCGCCCGGGACGACAGCGTGCCGCAGGGTCAGGTGCGCGACTGCCAGTTGAGCGCGCCGATGAGCACCATGCGCAGCTGGGTGCGGGCGGTCTCGACGATCTGCTTCTCGGCGCCGGGACGGCCGGCGGCAGCCATGATCTGCTCGGCGGTCGAGACCATCGCGGTCACGATCAGGTTGGAGAGCACCCGCAGGTCCTCGGCCGACCAGGGCTGGGTGCCGGGCAGCCGGGCCAGGTCGGTGGCCAGCTCGCGCTCGCAGAGCTCGATCTCGTGCCGGATGGCCTCGCGCACCAGGGGCGGGCCGGCGGCGCGCTCGCGGGCGATGAACTTGAAGTGGTCGCGGTGGCGCTGCACGTGGTCGTAGAGGATCTCGACCGACCGGTCCACGATCGCGGCGTACGACGGGTCGCCGCGGCGCACGTCGCGCAGCATCGCGCGCAGCGAGACGAAGGACTCGTCCACCAGCGCCAGGCCGAGGGACTCGATGGAGTCGAAGTGGCGGTAGAACGCGGTCGGCACGATCCCGACCTCCTTGGCCACCTGGCGCAGCGACAGCGCGACCAGCGAGGAGTCCTCGCACAGGTGCATGGCGGCGTCCAGGATGGCCCGGCGGGTGCGCTCCTTGCGCTCACCCCTCGACTCCGCGCGGGCCTCGGACATGGAGCCATCCTAGTCGGTGCACGTGTGTCCACACTCACGCGGCGACGTGCTTGACCGTGACCTGGCGGCTTGGGCATCGTTTGAGTGCACAGGCGTTCACTCAAATCTCGATGACCGAGGAGGCACCGTGGGACTCGCCGACACCATCCTCCGCTCGCGCGCAGTGGCCGCACTGACCTCGCCGCAGGGCGTGGACCGCTACCTCGAGCACGTGAACCCGATGTGGGCCGCGCACGAGGTGCGCGCCCGCATCGTCGACGTGCACCGCGAGGTCGACGTGCCCGGCCACCCGCCGGTGGCGACGATCACCCTCCAGCCGACCTCGACCTGGCGCGGCCACCGGGCCGGTCAGCACGTCCAGCTGGGCGTGGAGGTCGACGGAGCACGGCGCACGACGCGCGTCTTCACCATCTCCAGCCCCGACTCGCGCCAGGGCGACCGGTTCACGATCACCCTGCGGGCCAACCCGGACGGCGTGGTGAGCCGGTTCCTGGTCGAGCGCGCCCGGCCGGGCACGATGGTCCACCTCAGCCAGGCCGAGGGCGACTTCGTCCTCCCCGACCGCGTGCCCGAGCAGCTGCTCTTCGTCTCCGGCGGCTCCGGCATCACCCCGGTGATGTCCATGCTGCGCTCGCTGCAGCGCCGCACGCACCGGGGACAGGTCACCTTCCTGCACTACGCGCAGAGCCCCGAGCACCAGATCTTCGCCGCCGAGCTCGACGAGGTCCGCCGCTCCGGCCACGGCACCGACGTGCACCTGCTCCACCCCGAGCTCGGCGACCCGAACCTCTCCCCCGCCTTCCTCGAGCGGCTCGTGCCCGGCTACCGCGACGTCCCGACCTGGGCGTGCGGCCCGGCGCCGATGATCGAGGCCGTCCGGGGCGCGTACGACGACAGCCCCGCCCTGCGGGTGGAGTACTTCCAGCCCCCGCGCACCTCGGGCACCTCCGCCGAGGGCGACGTGGCCTTCGCCCGGTCCGGGGTCGAGGCGCCCAACACCGGCGCGCCGCTGCTCGAGCAGGCCGAGGCCGCCGGGCTCACCCCGGAGTTCGGGTGCCGGATGGGCATCTGCTTCTCCTGCACCGCACTCAAGCGCGAGGGCACGGTCCGCAACGTCCTCAGTGGCGAGGAGTCCTCGCTGCCGGACGAGGAGATCCGTGTCTGTGTCTCTGCCCCCGTCGGCGACTGCGTCGTCGACCTCTGAGAGGAGCCACTCATGAGCACCAGGACCAAGAAGATGAAGTCCAACAACACCACGCTGAGCGACGAGGACCTCGAGCGCTTCGGCGAGGAGCTCGACGCCATCCGCCAGCGCGTCCTGGCCGACCTCGGCGAGCAGGACGCGGCGTACATCAGGAACGTGGTCAAGCGCCGCCAGCAGTTCGAGGTGGCCGGCCGGCTGATGTTCTACGTGCCGCCGCTGTGGCCCTTCGCCGTGGCCTCGCTGAGCATCTCCAAGATCCTCGACAACATGGAGATCGGCCACAACGTCATGCACGGTCAGTACGACTGGATGGGCGACCCCGGCCTGAACTCGCGGATGTACGACTGGGACACCGTGTGCCCCGGCGAGCAGTGGAAGCACAGCCACAACTACATCCACCACACCTACACCAACATCCTGGGCAAGGACCGCGACATCGGCTACGGCATCCTGCGCATGGACGAGGACCAGCCGTGGCACCCCTACTACCTGGGCAACCCGGTGTACGCCACGCTGCTGATGCTGTTCTTCGAGTGGGGCGTGGCCCTGCACGACCTCGAGGTGGAGAACATCGTCTCCGGCCAGCGCAGCCACGCGGACAACAAGCCGCTCTACCCCGGCCTGATCCGCAAGATCCGCAACCAGACGCTCAAGGACTACCTGCTGTTCCCGGCGCTGACCGGCCCGCTGTTCCCGCTGACCCTCGCCGGCAACGCCACGGCCAACCTGGTCCGCAACATCTGGGCCTTCAACATCATCTTCTGCGGCCACTTCCCGGCCGGCGTCGCGACGTTCCACCAGGACGAGTGCGAGGACGAGACGCGCGGGCACTGGTACTACCGCCAGCTGCTGGGCTCGGCCAACATCACCGGCAGCCCGCTCTTCCACGTGATGAGCGGCAACCTTTCGCACCAGATCGAGCACCACCTGTTCCCGGACCTGCCGGCCCGGCGCTACCCGGAGATCGCGGTCGAGGTGCGCGAGATCTGCGAGCGCTACGACCTGCCGTACAACACCGGCGGGCTCTCCCAGCAGCTGTTCTCGGTGGCCAGGAAGATCTGCCGGATGGCGCTGCCGGGCTCGTCCAAGGACAGCGGCCCGGCCACCGCGACCGACGACGTCTTGGCCGCCTGACCGGCCCCGCGCGAGACTGGACGCCATGAGCGAGCAGCACGGCGAGAGCGACCACGGCGAGAAGCTGTCCGGCGCCGAGATCGGCAAGGACGCGGTGCAGTCCACGCTCGAGGCGGCGGCCACCACCGTGGGCCAGGTCGCGACCATCGTGACCGCCGCGGTCGGCGACATCACCCGGGCGATCGGCGACTTCGCCACGGAGGTCTTCGAGATCCGCGAGGCCTCGCGCAAGGCGGCCGAGGACGGGCACGGCGACGGGGCCGGTGACGGGCCCGACGACGAGCCGTACGACCGGCCGTAGCCGGCTCAGGGCGGCGCGTCGAGCCGGCGCACCAGCCGCTGTGGCGCACAGCAGCGGTAGCTGTCGGTGACCAGCTCGGCGACCTCCGCCCAGTCGGTGGCGTCGTCGAGCACCATGCCCATCGCGGTCGGTGACCACGCCGGCTTCCAGAACGGCGGCCCGGCGTGGGTCAGCGCGAGCAGCTCGTCGCCCGCGGAGCGGAAGGTCAGCACCGTCGTCGGCTCGGTGACGCCGGTGGCCTCGCGGTAGGCCGAGGTGTAGCCCTGCTGCGCGACCAGCACGTGGGCGAACGTCGCGCCGCGCACCCGCCACCGCACGCCCGTCCACGCCTCCTCCTCCACGGCCTCGGGCAGCCGGGACGCGGTCTCCCCCACCCGCGCGACCACCTCCGCGGTCGGCTCGGTGCGGGGCGGTCGGGGCACGGGCCGGAGTCTGGCAGCGGCCGCCGACAGCCCGCCGTCTCGCGCCTCACCCGTACCGGGGTTCACACCCGTGTCACACGGTGGCTACTCTCCGGACACCAAGGTGCCGAGCGGGAGGAGTCCCCGGTGGAGGAGCAGGAGTACTGCGACGGCGGAGTGTCGCGCCGCAGCGTGCTGGGGGCCGGCGTCGCCGGTGGTGTGGCGCTCGGCGCCGGTGCGGTCGACCCGGCGGCGGCCGGCGTGCTGCCCGCCAAGCCGCGCGCCCGCGGCACGACGCTCGCGCAGACGCTGGTCAAGAGCAAGAAGAAGGGCAAGGGCGGCTACCGCAAGATCGTCGTCGGCCCCGGTGAGCCCCACCTGGTCCGGCGCGAGCTGGTCCGGGGCACGAAGAAGGGCGAGCGCCGCGGCGCGCGCCGCGGGCTGCTGGCCATGGGTCAGCTGACCGACATGCACCTGCTCGACGCCCAGTCGCCCGCGCGGACCGAGTTCCTGGACCGCTTCGACGACCCGGGCTCGCCGTACGCCGTCGTGCTGCCGTTCCAGGGCGCCTACCGGCCGCAGGAGATGCTCACGGCGCACGTGGCCGACGCGACCATCCGGGCGCTGCGCAAGGTCCGCCGCGGGCCGGTCACCGGGCTGCCGCTGGCCTTCACCGTGACCACCGGCGACAACGTCGACAACACCCAGTACAACGAGCTGCGCTGGCAGATCGACCTCCTCGACGGCCAGCCGGTCCGCCCGGACTCCGGCGACCTGGGCAAGTACGAGGGCGTGGCCGACCAGACGGCGTACGACACCGCCTACTGGCACCCTGACGGCCCGCCGCCGGGTCAGCCGGACGACACCCGCATCGCGCAGTTCGGCTTCCCGAAGGTGCCGGGGCTGCTCGACACGTGCCGCCAGCCGTTCAAGGCCAAGGGCCTCGGCATGCCGTGGATCTCGGTCTTCGGCAACCACGACGGGCTCGCGCAGGGCACGGTCCCCTCCAGCCCGGCCATCGCCGCGATCGCGACCGGTGACCGCAAGATCACCAACCTGCCGCCCGGGGCCGACGTCGGCGAGCTCGCCGGCCAGCTGGTCAACAACGACCCGAAGGGCCTGCAGACCCTCTTCGGCGGCCCCTCGCGCCAGGTGAGCGCGGACCCCAACCGCCGGCCGCTCTCGCGCAGCGAGGTGATCGCGGAGTACTTCAAGTCGACCGGCGCCCCGCAGGGCCACGGCTACACCGCGTGGAACGTCGCGACCGGCAACGCCTACTACACCTTCGGCAAGGGCAAGGTCCGAGGCATTGCCCTCGACACCGTCAACCCGAACGGCGGCTCGGAGGGCTCGATCGACCAGGCCCAGCTCGCGTGGCTGACCGCCCAGCTCATCAAGGGCAGCCGGCGCTACCTCGACGAGAGCGGGAAGTGGGTCAAGGGCGGCAGCAAGGACAAGCTGTTCGTGCTGTTCTCCCACCACACCATCGACAGCATGGACAACAACACCGGCCCCGGCCGGGTGCTGGGTCCCCAGGTCCGCGACCTGCTGCTCCGCTTCCCCAACGTGATCCTCTGGGTCAACGGGCACACCCACCGCAACTCGGTGCTCGCCCACAAGCGCAAGAAGAGCGCCAAGGCCCCCGGCGGCTTCTGGGAGGTCAACACCGCCTCGCACGTCGACTGGCCCCAGCAGGCGCGCACCGTCGAGCTGGTCGACAACCGCGACGGCACGCTCTCGGTCTTCGGCACCATCGTCGACCACGTCGCGCCGCCGGCACCGGCCACCAAGCCGACCTCGCCGATCGAGCTGGCCTCGCTCTCCCGGGAGCTCGCGGCCAACGACTGGCAGGAGCGCACCCGCATGGAGGACGGCAAGGACGGTCGCCGCGGCGCCGTCGAGGACCGCAACGTCGAGCTCCTGGTGCCCACACCTTTCAAGCTCTGATCCAGAAAGCTCACGTCCGACGGAACCTCCGGGCGTCCCAGCTGCTCTTGAGTAGGTGAGGACGACCGGAGGGTCCGGACGACGGGAGGCGACGTGGCGCGTGGGCCGGCCTGGGAGGGCGCCTACTGCGAGTACTTCGCGGCCCGGCGCCATGCCCTCACGCGCACGGCGTACGCCGTCCTGGGCAGCTGGCCGGCGGCCGAGGACGCCGCGCAGACCACGCTGACCCAGCTCTACGTGCACTGGCCGCGGATCCAGCCGGGCGCGGTCGACGCCTACGCCCGGACGACGCTGGTGCGCACGTGCCTGCGCATGGCCGGCCGCGGGCGGCGCGAGCTGCCCACCGAGCGGGTGCCGGACGAGCCGGCGCCCAGCGTCGAGCCGTCGGGGCTGCTCGAGGCCCTGGCCGGGCTCCCGGTCCGCGACCGGGCTGTGCTCGCGCTGCGCTTCCTCGACGACCTCCCCGTCGTCGAGGTCGCCGCCGTGCTCGGCGTGCCCGAGGGCACGGTCAAGAGCCAGACCGCCCGCGCGCTGGACCGGCTCCGGTCCGTCCTCACGACCACCCCACCACCGAGGAGGAACCCGTGACCGAGCAGCAGCTGCGCGAGGCCCTGACCGACCTGACCGAGAACGTGCCGCGCGTGCCCGACCAGGCGGTGAGCATCCGCGCCGGCCGGCGCCGGCGGCGCACGACCCGGGCCGGCCTGGCCCTCGCCGCGGCGGCCGTGGTCGGCGCCGGGTCCGTCGGCGTCGGTGCGCTGGTGCGCGACGACCCCGGTCCCTCGGTGGTGCACGACGCGCCGCCCGCGGCCGGTCCGGCCCCGGCGTCCGGGCCGGGCGACTTCGTGCCGGGCACGGACACCGACGAACAGCTGGCGGCCGCCGTGGCCGCGGCCCTCCCCCTCGCTGCCCACGCCCGACGACGTCTACCCCAGCGACGGCCAGACCGCCGGGCCGCTGCCCGACGCCGACTTCGCCGCCGCCCAGGACTGGCAGGCCGCCTACACCGTGGGCGCCGAGCAGGTCCTGGTCATGGTCAGCTCCCCCGCCGAGCCGTTCGCGTGCCCGCAGTGCGTGGAGCAGCAGGTGCCGGGCGGCACGCTGCACGAGCAGGTCTACACCTCCGGCGGGCTGACCTGGCGCGGCGTGTGGCTGGTGCGCCCGGACGGCTTCGTGACGGCCGTGCTCGACGGCGCCCCGCGCAAGGGGTGGACCCTGGACGAGGCCGCGGTGCGGACGCTGCTGCAGGACCCGCGGCTGGTGTTCTAGCGGGGCCGGATCGTGAGGTCGCTGACCGTGGCGTCCGCCGGCAGGTCGAGCACGTGCAGGACGGCGTCCACGACGGTCGCGGGGTCGATCCACGCGGCGGCGTCGTAGTCCTTGCCCTCCTGGCGGTGCACCTCCTGCTGCATCGGCGTGGCGGTGCGTCCGGGGTAGACCGAGGAGACGCGCACTCCGTGCTCCTGCTCCTCGGCGCGCAGGGCGTCGGCCAGGGCGCGCAGGCCGTGCTTGGAGGCGGCGTACGCCGACCACTGCGGGTGGGCGAACAGGCCGGCCCCGGAGTTCACGAAGACCACCGTGCCGCGGGCCGCGCGCAGGGCCGGGAGCGCGAGCCGGGTCAGCACGGCGGGCGCCAGCAGGTTGACGACGAGCTGCTCGTGCCAGTCGTCGGCGGTCAGCTCGGCGACCGGGCCGAGCTGGACGACGCCGGCTGCGTGCACGACCGAGTCCAGCGACGCGGGCAGCTCGAGCCGGTCGAGCGCGGCCGGGTCGGCCAGGTCGGCGACGAGCACGGTGGCGCCCGGCAGGTCCGCGCGGAGGTCGTGGGCGCGCTCCTGGTTGCGTGCGGTCAGCACCAGCGCGTCGCCGCGCTCGAGCAGCCGCTCGGCCAGGGCCGCCCCGATGCCCGAGCCGGCGCCGGTGAGCAGGTGGGTGGCCATCAGCGGGTGAAGACGACCTTGCCGAACAGGTCGCCCTCCGCCATGGCCGCGAAGCCGTCGCGCGCGTCGGCGAAGGGCAGCTCGCGGTCGATGAGCGGCTTGGTGCCGGTCGCGTCGAGGAAGCGGGTCAGCGCGGCCAGCTCGTCGCGGGTGCCCATGGTCGAGCCGATGACCGAGAGCTGCAGGAAGAAGGTGCGCGTGAGCTCGGCGTCGTCGAGGTCCGGGCCGGACGTCGTGCCGCTGGTGACGATGCGACCGCCGGGCCGCAGCGAGCGCACCGAGTGCGACCACGTGGCCTTGCCGACCGTCTCGATGACCGCGTCCACCTTGTCGGGCAGCCGGACGCCGCTCTCGTAGGCCTCGTGCGCGCCGATCTCGAGGGCCCTGGCCCGCTTGGCCTCGTCGCGGCTGGTGACCAGGACCCGCAGGCCCGCCGCCCGGCCGAGCACGATCGCCGCGCTGGCCACGCCGCCGCCGGCGCCCTGGACCAGGACCGTCTCGCCCGGGCGCAGCTCGCCGCGGGTGAACAGCATCCGGTACGCCGTGAGCCACGCCGTGGGCAGGCACGCCGCCTCGGCGAAGGACAGCGAGGCCGGCTTGGGCACCACGTTGCGCCGGGGCACCGCCACCCGCTCGGCCATCGAGCCCTGGTGGCGCTCGGAGAGCAGCGAGCGCAACGGGTCGAAGGTCTCGTCGCCCTCCCAGCCCGGGCTGCTGATGACGCCGTGCACCACGACCTCGTTGCCGTCCTCGTCGAGGCCGGCCGCGTCGGTGCCGAGGATCATCGGCAGCTGCTCCGGCTTGAGGCCGACGCCGCGCAGCGAGAACAGGTCGTGGTGGTTGAGCGAAGCCGCCTTGACCTCGATCGTCGTCCACCCGTCCGGCACCTCGGGCTCGGGCCGCTCGCCGACCACCAGGCCGTCGAGCGGGTTGTCGCGGTCGAAGGACTCGGCGTAGACGGCTTGCACGCCTCCGACTCTAGAGTCGCGCCACCCCGTCGCGGCGGGCGGCCTCGGCCACGGCGCCGGAGACCGCCGGGCCGACGCGCGGGTCGAACGGCGAGGGCACGATCAGCTCCTCGGACAGGTCGTCGCCGACGAGGTCGGCCAGCGCGGTGGCGGCGGCGAGCTTCATGCCCTCGGTGATCGCGGTGGCGTGCACGTCGAAGGCCCCGCGGAAGATGCCGGGGAAGGCCAGCACGTTGTTGATCTGGTTGGGGAAGTCCGAGCGGCCGGTGGCGACGATGCGGGCGTACTTGTGCGCGACGTCGGGGTGGACCTCGGGGTCGGGGTTGGCCAGCCCGAAGATGATCGACTCCGGCGCCATGCGTGCGACGTCCTCCTCCGGCACGGTGCCGCCGGAGACGCCGATGTAGACGTCGGCGCCCTCGAGGACGTCGGCCAGGCTGCCGGAACGACCGGTCTGGTCGGCGGTGAGGACGGCGAGCGCGCGCTTGACCGGCGTGAGGTCGCCGCGGGAGGAGTGCAGGACGCCCTTGCGGTCGGTGACGGCCAGGTCGCGGATGCCGGCCTCGAGCAGGATCTTGGCCACCGCGACGCCCGCCGCGCCGGCCCCGGAGATGACCACGCGGGTGGTGGCCGGGTCGCGGCCGGTGAGCTTGAGGGCGTTCTGGAGCGCGGCCAGGGCGACGACGGCCGTGCCGTGCTGGTCGTCGTGGAAGACGGGGATGTCCAGGCGTTCCTTGAGCCGGTCCTCGATCTCGAAGCAGCGGGGCGCGGAGATGTCCTCGAGGTTGATCCCGCCGAACGACGGCGCGAGCCGCGCGACGGTCTCGATGATCTCCTCGACGTCGGTGGTGTCCAGGCAGATCGGCACGGCGTCGACGCCGCCGAAGGACTTGAACAGCACCGCCTTGCCCTCCATCACCGGCATCGCGGCGGCGGGCCCGATGTCGCCGAGGCCGAGCACCGCCGTGCCGTCGGTGACGACCGCGACCACGTTGGGGATCCAGGTGTAGTGCCGTGCCAGCTCGGGCTGCTCGGCGATCGCCGTGCACACCCGCGCGACGCCCGGGGTGTAGGCCATCGAGAGGTCCTCGCGGCTGCCGACGCCGACCGTGGAGCGGACCTCCATCTTGCCACCGACGTGGAGGTCGAAGACCGGGTCGCCGGCGAGGGGATGGGTCGGTTCAGCCACGCCGCGAGTTTGGCACAGCGCGTCGGCGCCCCGGCGGCCAGATCCGCCTGACGACCACGGCCACCACGTCGGCCTCGGCGACGGCACCGAAGGTCCGGGAGTCGGTGCCGTGCTCGGGGTCGTCGCTGGTCAGCCACCAGCCGGGCTCGCCGAGGTCCGTCGTACGACGGGCGGTGGCGCGCTTCACGCCGAGCCCGCGCCCCGGCAGCCGGGCGACCACGCGGTCGCCCTCGCGGGGCGTCGCGCGGTGGTCCACGAGCAACCGGTCGCCGGCGCGCAGCCCGGGTCGCATGGAGTCCCCGCGGACCACCGCGAACCCCCACCGCGGTGTCGACGGCCGGCCCTCGGGTACCGGTCCACGGCTGCGCGACACGCGGAGTAGTGTCGCAAGCCCACGACGTACGACACCGATCTGACCACCGGAAGGACCAGCATGTTCCGACGCCTGTTCGCGCCCACCATCGAGGTCTCGGCCCACTGCGACCTGCCGTGCGGCGTCTACGACCCCGCGCAGGCCCGCATCGAGGCCCAGTCCGTCCTCGAGATCTGCAAGAAGGTCGAGGGCAACGACGACCCCGACTTCCGCACCCGGGCCATCATCATCAAGGAGCAGCGCTCCGAGCTCGTCAAGCACCACCTGTGGGTGCTGTGGACCGACTACTTCAAGCCGCCGCACTTCGAGAAGTACCCCGAGCTCCACACCCTGGTGAACGAGGCCACCAAGCTCGCCGGGGCCAGCGGCACCAAGGGTGCGCTCGACGCCGGCAAGGCCCAGGAGCTGCTCGACAAGATCGACGAGATCGACCGGATCTTCAAGGAGACCAAGCAGGGCTGAGCCCCGCTCCCGCTCCGCCCGCGACGGGCCCGACCACCTCGTGGTCGGGCCCGTCGCCTGCGTCCGGGCGGTTTCGGGAACCGGGCGGACGGGCACACCGTCAGACAGGCGGACCTGACGGGTCGATGTGGTGTCGCTCACCCCGAAGGGTGAATTGTGAACCACCAGGTTTCCGCGCCGTCCCCGCAGGGGTAGGTGGCCGCCCATGACGATCTCGGCGATTGACGAAGCTCCCTCGCGAGCAGTACGCCGCGAGGAGACCGCTCGACTCCTGCAGGAGGCGAGCGAGCTCGAGGGCACCGCGCGTGACCAGGTGATCGACCAGGTCATCGTGCTGAACATCGGCGTCGCGCACGCCATCGCGCACCGCTACCGCAACCGCTCCGTCCCGGTCGAGGACCTGGAGCAGGTGGCCTGCATGGCGCTGGTGCGTGCGGCGCACAAGTTCGACGTCTCCCAGGAGCGCGACTTCCTGACCTACGCCGTGCCGACGATCTCCGGTGAGATCAAGCGGCACTTCCGCGACCAGGGCTGGACCATCCGCCCGCCGCGGCGCGTGCAGGAGATCCAGTCCAAGGTCATCCACGCCTACCACCGCGGCGAGGAGCACGGCGCCCCTCCCTCGGCGGAGCGGATCGCCGAGCAGCTCGACCTTCCGGTGCAGGACGTCTCCGAGGCCCTGCAGGCCGAGGGCTGCTTCCGCCCGGTCTCTCTCGACGTGCCGGTCACCGAGGACGGCCGCCCGGCCATCGACCAGCTGGCCTCCGACGAGGACGGCGACGAGCGCGCCCTCGAGGCCCGGCTCATGCTCGGGCCCGCGGTGCGTCACCTGAGCCCGCGCGACCGCAAGATCCTGCACATGCGCTTCGTGGAGGACAAGACCCAGCAGGAGATCGGCAACGAGCTCGGGGTCACCCAGATGCAGGCCTCGCGCCTGCTCAAGCGGATCCTCGACCAGCTCCGCACCGAGCTGGGTGCGGGCGACGCCGTCGCCTCCTGACGGGGCCCGGCACCACCCGGAACCACGCAGATCGCTCGCCTGGCCCCACGCAGCGCCCCGCAGCTCCGCGGCGCCCCTGGTCCTGTGACCGGGGGCGTCGTGCTGTGTCCGGGCCTGCGGGACCGGCCCGACGGGCCTGAGACGGTGCATGAACCGCGGCGCGGTCGGGAACCGTGGAGGCACCGACGTATCTGGGGCAGACGACACGGGAAGAAGTGGTTGAGGTGCCGCACGAGCGGGAGCTCGGGGAGCTGATCGACCAGCTGGGCGTCACGCAGCAGATCGACCCCGACGAGAAGGTGTGCGGCGCGGTCGTGCTGCTCACGGTGGAGGAACCGGACGGTCACCTGTCGCTGCGCTGCGCGTGGTCCGACGGCATGACCTGGATCGAGCGGATCGGGCTCCTGCGGGCCGCCGAGCGGGCGGAGCTGCCCGCGGACGGCGCGCACGACTGGCGCGTCTGAGAGCGGTCCCCGACCGCCTCGGAGCGGCGCACGGCGCAGCGGTCCGGACCGGGAGGACGTCCGGTGTTTCGGCGGCGGCGCGCGCGGGTAGCGCCTCGGATGACCGGCGGACACGGTCTACGCTCCACCCACGACCCCACCCGGAGGACTGAGGATGTCCGTGAACGGACCCGGTGCCGACCCGCGCGCCGACGTCGAGCTCCGCCTGCCCGCCGATAGTGCGTACGTGTCGGTGCTGCGCACCACCTCCGCCGGGCTCGCGGCGCGGCTGGACTTCACCCTCGACGACATCGAGGACCTCCGCATGGCGGTCGGCGAGGCCTGTGCGCTCGTCCTGCCCGAGGCCGAGAGCGGCTCGGACCTGTCGTGCGAGTTCTGGATGCGCTCCAACGAGCTGACCATCGCGGTCGGCGTGCCGGCGCGGCAGCCGACCCCGCCCGACGAGGACAGCTTCGCCTGGCAGGTGCTCAACACGCTGGCCTCCAAGACCTCGGCGACCACCGACAGCGGGCGCTTCACGATCTCGCTCTCGATGCAGTCGACCCTCTCGGAGCCCGCGCTTTGAGCGTGGTCCAGTGATGACCGGTGACGCGACGCTCGACGCGGCCTCCGAGCGGTCCTCCGCCGTGGAGGCCACCCGGCGCCGCAGTGCCGAGCTCTTCGCGCAGCTGCGCGACGAGGACGGCTCCACCACCTCCCACGAGGCGGCGCGGGAGGGGCTCGTGCACCTGCACCTGCCGCTGGTCGAGCACTGCGCGCGCCGCTTCCGCAACCGTGGGGAGCCGTTCGAGGACCTGGTCCAGGTCGGCACCATCGGGCTGCTGAAGTCCATCGACCGCTTCGACCTCGAGCGCGGGGTGGAGTTCTCGACGTACGCCACCCCGACGATCATCGGCGAGATCAAGCGCTACTTCCGCGACAAGGGCTGGGCCATCCGCGTCCCGCGCCGGTTGCAGGAGCTGCGGATGCAGATCGGCTCGGCCAGCGCCGAGCTCACCCAGAGCCTGGGCCGCTCCCCCACCCCGCGCGAGCTGGCCGACAAGATCGGCTGCTCGGTCGAGGAGATCCTCGAGGGCATCGAGTCCAGCAACGCCTACTCCACGCTCTCCCTCGACGCCAGCGACAACGACGAGGACGGCGCGGCGACCATGCTCGACGCCATCGGCGTGGACGACGAGAACCTCGAGCACGTCGAGATCCGCGAGTCGATCAAGCCGCTGCTCGACCGGCTCGACGCCCGGGAGAAGCGGATCCTCCTGCTGCGCTTCTTCAAGAACATGACCCAGTCGCAGATCGCCGAGGAGATCGGCGTCTCGCAGATGCACGTCTCCCGACTGCTCTCGCGCACCCTCGAGCAGCTGCGGACCTCGCTGGAGGCGGAGTCCCCGTAGCGGGCCGGCCTAGAGCTCGTCGGGCTCGTCCCCGGCCGCCAGGGCCTGCGTCGAGGCCGGGTGCAGGACGCCGACGAGGGTGAGCGCGGATACCGCGAGCAGGGCGAGGGCGACCGGTGTCGTCCCACCGCCCCAGAAGCTGTAGGCGAGCAGCAGCCCGATGAGCTCGGCCGCCACCACCGGGCCGCGCGCCCACGAGCTCACCTGGACCAGACCACGCGCGCAGGCGGCCAGTCCGGCCGCCAGCAGGACGAAGAACAGCGTGGTGGTCACGGCCAGCGCGACCCGCTCGGAGTCGGCGCTGACGACCTCCACGACGCCCAGCACCACGAGGGCCAGGGCCTGCAGCGCGACCAGGGTGGCGGCCCCCAGGAGGGGTACAGGGGGGTGTGTGCGGGCGCCCGAGGTCACGGTGGGAGAATAGGCAGGAGTCCTGCGGAATCCGTCGTCGGGAAGCTTGTGATCCACGAGACCCGCGATTCCTCTTGTGCGGAGCGACAATTCTCGGCACGCTGGAGGTGCACGGGTGAGCCGGTGTCGTCGCGCCGTGCCCGCTGCTGTGCCAGCAGCCCACCCTCCGGGGCCATGACGCCCCCACCCGACGAACTGTTTGCCGCTCCAGAAAGTAGGAAAGCCCAGCCATGGATTGGCGCCACCGCTCCGCGTGCCTCGATGAGGACCCGGAGCTGTTCTTCCCGATCGGCAACACCGGTCCGGCCATCCTCCAGATCGAGGAGGCCAAGCAGGTGTGCCGCCGCTGCGACGTGCGCGAGCAGTGTCTGCAGTGGGCCCTCGAGGCGGGGCAGGACCACGGCGTCTGGGGCGGGCTGTCCGAGGACGAGCGCCGCGCGCTCAAGCGCCGCAACGCCCGCGCCCGCGTCCGCACCGCGTGACTCTGGACCGCCGATCAGACCGGGACGTCGATCTCCGCACGGGTGCCGCCCGTCGGTGACGCCCCGAGGGTGAGCCGGCCGCCCAGCTCGGACTCCACCAGCGTGCCCACGATCGACAACCCCAGAGTCGTCGAGCCGGCGGCGTCGAAGCCGTCCGGGAGGCCCTGACCGTCGTCGTCGACGGTGAAGGTGAGCCGGCCGTCGGTCCGGGCGGCGCTCATGGTGATCGTGCCGGCGGAGCCGGCGGCGTAGCCGTGCTCGACGGCGTTCTGCACCAGCTCGGTGAGCACCATGGCCACGGTGGTCGCGGTCTCGGAGGGCAGCACCCCGAAGGAGCCCTCACGGTGCACGCGCAGCCGCGCACCGACCGAGGACACGTCGGCCACCATGCCGCCGAGGCGGTCGGCGACCTCGTCGAACTCCACGCTCTCCTCGCCGGCCTGGCTCAGCGTCTCGTGCACGATCGCGATCGAGCCGACCCGGCGCACGGCCTCCTCCAGCGCCGCCTTGGCGTCCGGGTTGCTCATCCGGCGGGCCTGGAGGCGGAGCAGGGCGGCGACGGTCTGCAGGTTGTTCTTCACCCGGTGGTGGATCTCGCGGATGGTGGCGTCCTTGGTCACCAGCTCGCGGTCGCGTCGGCGCAGGTCGGTGACGTCGCGGACCAGCACGAGCGCACCGATGAGCCGGCCGTGCGGGCGCAGCGGGATGGCGCGCACGATGAGGGACACCGAGTCGGTGCCGATCTCGGCGTCGCGGTTGGCCCGACCCCCGAGGACGGCCGACAGGGTCTCCTCGTCGGGGCGCAGCCGCGGCGGGACCAGCTCGCGGGTGACCTCGGACAGCCGGAGGCCGTCCAGGTCGCCCGAGTGGCCGAGCCTGCGGTAGACCGAGAGCGCGTTGGGGCTCGCGTAGGCGACCCGGCCCTGCTCGTCGACCCGCAGGAAGCCGTCGCCGACCCGCGGGGTGTCGGCGTGGTCGCTGCGCTGTCCCGGCACCGGGAAGTGGCCGCCGGCGATCATCTGGGTCAGGTCGGCGGCGGTCTGGAGGTAGGTCAGCTCCAGGCGCGAGGGGGTCCGGACGCCGAGCAGGTTGGTGTGCCGCCCGACCACCGCGATGACCTCCTGGCCGCGGCGGACCGGGATGGTCTCGGCCCGCACCGGCACGTCGTCGCGCCACTCGGGGTCGCCCTCGCGCACGAGCCGCCCCTCGGCGTACGCGATGTCGAGGTGGGGCCGCTTGCCGCTGGGGACGAAGGTGCCGACGACGTCGTCGGTGTACGCCGTGGGCCCGGTCGTCGGCCGCATCTGGCCGCCGGCCCAGAAGCCGTGGCCGTCGCGGTCGGGCAGCCACAGGACCAGGTCGGCGAAGCTCAGGTCGGCGATGATCTGCCAGTCCGCCTGGAGCAGCTGGAGCCACGCGACGTCGTCCTCGTCGAGGTCGGTGTGGGCGCGGACGAGCTCGATCAGGGACGCCACGCAGGTCAGCGTAGGTGGTGTGCCGCAAGCATGTTCGGCGTGCTGACGCAAGTCTGCAGCGCGGCCGGAAACCCTGGCAGGATGGGCCGCATGCCGGGTCAGTACTGGAAGCAGGTCGCCGCTTCCGGGCTGGCGGTCCCGCAGGACCGGGCCCTGGACGACCTCACCGCCGAGCTCACGCGGATGCTCGGCGACGCCGACCCCGAGACCCGCGACGGCACGGCGTACCCGACGCTCGCGACCTGGGTCACCCGGGGCGTGTACGACGACCTGCTGTCCGGCCTCGGCGACGGCATGGCCGCCGGGCTCGGCGTCGGGCTCGGCGAGCGCGAGACCGACTCGGTCTTCCGCCGCAGCTTCTCTGCGCTGATCCTCGGTGAGTGCATCGGCCGCGACAACCAGCGTCCGCTCGTGCCCGGCAGCAAGGTGCTCGAGTGGGGCGACCGGCTGGCCACCTGGCTGCTGCGCGAGCGCGACCTGCGCGGGTTCGTGCCCGGCAAGGGGTGGGCGCACGCGGTGGCCCACGGCGCCGACGCCCTCGGCACCCTGGCCCAGTCCCCCCACGTGGCGGTCAACGAGCTGACCGTGCTCCTCGACGTCATCGCCGACCGGCTGCTGCTGCCGGTCGACCGGCTGTTCAGCAACGGCGAGCCGGACCGCCTGGCCGCCGCCACCATGGCGGTGCTGCGCCGCGACATCGTCACCATGAAGGTGATCGAGCCGTGGATCGCCCGGATCGCGGCCAGCGCGGCCGCGCGCGCGTCGTACGACGACCGCGACCCGCACCTGCGCAGCGGCAACGCCGAGGCCTACCTGCGCGCGCTGTACCTCCAGCTCGCGCTCGGCACCCAGCCGCCGCAGTGCCGCTCGGACCTGCTGCTGGTCCTCGTGGACGTGCTGCGGGCGACCAACCCGCAGCTGCAGCGGTCCGTGTCGCCGCGCTGAGCAGACTCGGCGACCGGGCCCACGAGGGCTCTGCCAGAGTGAGCCCATGACGGAGAGCACCACGACGGGGACCACCGAGGGGCACAGCGGCAAGCTCGCCGTCGAGGTCGCCCGCGCGCACGGCGTCGAGACCATGTTCACGCTGTCCGGGGCGCACGTGTTCCCGATGTACGACGGCGCGGTGCAGGCCGACCCGCCGATGCGGCTGCTGGACGTGCGGCACGAGCAGACCGCCGCCTTCGCGGCCGAGGCGACCGGCAAGTTGACCCGCGTCCCGGGTCTCGCGGTGCTCACCGCCGGGCCGGGCGTGACCAACGGCGTGAGCGCGATCGCCCAGGCGCAGTTCGCCGGCTCGCCCATGGTCGTGGTCGGCGGCCGCGCCCCGCAGAACCGCTGGGGCTCCGGCTCGCTCCAGGAGCTGGACCAGCCGCCGATCGTGGCCTCGGTGTCCAAGCTGGCGCGCACCATCATGACCGCCGGCGAGGTGCTCACCGGCATGGACGAGGCGTTCCTCGCCGCGCGCAGCCCGCACCGCGGGCCGGCGTTCGTCGACGTGCCGATGGACGAGTTCTTCAACCAGGCCTCCGGCCCCGCGCCCACCGCGCCGGTGCGCGAGCGGGTCGAGCCTGACGGCGACGCGATCGCGGCCATCGCCCGGCTGCTGGGCGAGGCCCGGCAGCCGGTGCTGGTCCTCGGCACCGACGTGTGGGCCGACGGCGCCGAGGAGGCCGCGCTCCGCTTCGTGCAGGACCTCGGCGTCCCGACACTGACCAACGGCATGGGCCGCGGCGTCGTGCCGGGCGGCCACCCGCTGCTGGTGACCAAGGCCCGCAGCGCGGCGGCTCGGGGGCGCCGACCTGGTCGTCGTGGTCGGCACCCCGCTGGACTTCCGGCTCGGGTACGGCGTCTTCGGCGGCAAGGAGGAGGGCTCCACCCCCGCCCGCGTGGTGCACGTGGCCGACTCCCCCGGCCAGGTCGCGGCCCACGCCGAGCTCGCGGGCTCGGTGTCCGGCGACCTCACCGCGGTCTTCGACGCCCTGCAGGCCGCGGTCGAGCGGGGCGCGAAGCCGGACTGGTCCGCGTGGCGCACCACCCTCGCCGACACCGTCGCCGCGGCCGCCGCCCGCGACGCCGAGCTGCTCGGCGCCGAGGCCGACCCGATCCACCCCGCGCGCATCTACGGCGAGCTCGTCCCGCGGCTGGCCGAGGACGCGGTCGTCATCGGCGACGGCGGCGACTTCGTCAGCTTCGCCGGCAAGTACGTCGAGCCGAAGCGGCCCGGCGGCTGGCTCGACCCCGGCCCCTACGGCTGCCTCGGCGCCGGCCCCGGCGCGGCCATCGCGGCCCGCCTGGCCCGGCCGTCCTCGCAGGTGGTGCTGCTGCTCGGCGACGGCGCGGCCGGCTTCTCCCTCATGGACGTCGACACCATGGTCCGCCACGGACTCCCGGTGGTCATGGTCATGGGCAACAACTCCGCCTGGGCGCTGGAGAAGGGCCCGATGCAGATGCTCTACGGCTACGACGTGATCGCCGACCTGGCCCCGCGCACGCCGTACGACCAGGTCGTCCAGGCCCTCGGCGGTGGCGGCGAGACCGTCACCGACCCGAAGGAGATCGGGCCGGCCCTCGACCGCGCCTTCGCCAGCGGGATCCCCTACCTGGTCAACGTCATCACCGACGTCGAGGCGGGCTACCCGCGGGCGACGTTCGGCATCTGAGGCCTCCCGTGCACCTGCGACGCGCGCGGCCCGAGGACCTGGCCGCGGTCGGGGAGGCGACGGTCGCGGCGTACGCCTCGTTCGTCGCCGGGCGCAACGACCCCTACCTCGACAAGCTGCGCGACGCCGGGGCGCGCGACCGCGAGGCCGAGCTCTGGGTCGCGGTGGCCGAGGACGACCGGACCGTGCTCGGCTCCGTCACGCTCTGCCCCGACGGCTCGTCGTGGCGCGAGGTCGCGCGCGGCGACGAGGGCGAGTTCCGGATGCTGGCCGTCGACCCCGCCGCCCAGGGCCAGGGCGTCGGGCTGGCCCTCGTGGAGCACTGCCTCGACCACTTCCGCGAACAGGGCGCGCCCGCCGTCGTGATCTCGAGCCTGACCGAGATGAGCGCCGCGCACCGCCTCTACGGCCGGCTCGGCTTCGAGCGGCTCCCCGACCGCGACTGGTCGCCGCTGCCCGGCGTCGACCTCATCTGCTTCGAGAGGGTGCTGGCGTGAGGTTCACCGTGACCGACGACGACACCGCGGCGGCCCTCGGCTCGGGCAGCCTGCCCGTGCTGGCCACCCCGCGACTCCTGGCCTGGTGCGAGGCCGCCACCTGCGCCGCCCTCGAGGACGAGCTGCGCGACGGTGAGACCTCGGTCGGCACCCGCGTCCAGCTCGAGCACCTGGCCGCCAGCCCGGTCGGCGCCGAGCTCGAGGTCACCGCCGAGGTGGCGTACGCCGACGGCCGGCTCCGGCGCTTCACCGTCACCGCCCGGCACGTCGACGGCAAGGTCGTCGGCTCGGGCGAGGTGACCCGGGTGGTGGTGGACGCCGAGCGGTTCCTCGGTCGGCTGCGGCCCGCCCCCGACCAGGGCGCCGATTAGACCGCCTCCCCACGGCCTGGGACACTGGAGCGATCGAAGAGACCGCAGGAGGTCACCATGGGCAAGACCGGACGCAAGCGCCGCGGCCGCAAGAAGAAGGCCGCCAACCACGGCAAGCGCCCCAACGCCTGAGCGCAGGCGCTGAACGCAACGAGCCCCAGCCGGAAGGCTGGGGCTCGTGCTGTCTGCAGGGGTGGGCGCGGGCTGTTCCGCTCAGCTCTCGGTGATGCGGACCTGCACCTCGCGGATGCGGACCATCACGCGCTGGCGCAGCTCGGCCGGGGCGGCCTCGGAGCACGAGCGCGCGACGATCGACTTCACCGTGCGCTGCAGGTCGTAGCGCTCCAGGCACGGGTTGCAGGTGTCGAGGTGGGCGCGGACCGCCGAGCAGTCGGCGGCGTCGAGCTCGTTGTCGATGAAGTAGACGATCTGCTCGAGGAAGTCGGCGCAGTCGCTCGCGCTCGGGTCGCCGTGGTCGTGAGCCATCACGAGTCCCCTTCGGTTCCGGCCTTGACGGGCTCGGGGCGGCGCAGGTCGTTGGCCCGCACGTAGTCCGAGAGCATGTCGCGCAGCTGGCGCCGGCCGCGGTGCAGCCGCGACATGACGGTGCCGATCGGGGTGTCCATGATCTCCGCGATCTCCTTGTAGGCGAACCCCTCGACGTCGGCGAGGTAGACCGCGAGCCGGAACTCCTCCGGGAGCCGCTGCAGCGCGTCCTTGACCTGCGAGTCGGGCAGGTGCTCGAGCGCGGCGGTCTCCGCGGACTTCAGGCCCGAGGAGGTGTGCGACTCCGCGCGGTGCAGCTGCCAGTCCTCGACGTCCTCGGACATCGACTGCTGCGGCTGGCGCTGCTTCTTGCGGTAGTTGTTGATGAAGGTGTTGGTCAGGATGCGGTAGAGCCACGCCTTGAGGTTGGTGCCGGGGCGGAACTGGTGGAAGGAGGAGAACGCCTTGGCGAACGTCTCCTGCACCAGGTCCTCGGCGTCGGCCGGGTTGCGGGTCATCCGCATCGCGGCGGAGTAGAGCTGGTCGAGGAACGGCAGCGCGTCGCGCTCGAAGCGCAGCGCCCGCTCGTCCTCGGTCTCGGTGGCGACGTCCACCGGCTCCTCGAGCTCGAGCGCGTCGAGCGAGGACAGGTCGTCGGGAGTCTCAGTCATCGCCCCCAAGCCTACGCGCGAGGCGGGAGGCTCCATCAGCGCGATCACGTCGACAGAACGCCGCGCACGCCGGGGTCATTCCCGGACGCCGGTCACCTCTCGCACCAGCCACTCCAGCGTCGACTCCACCACGATCTCCATGGCCTCGTCCTGGGTCAGCCCGGCCGCCTTCGGGACCCGCAGCCCGTGGTCGCCGCCGGGCACCACCGCGAAGTCCACGTGCTCGAGGTCGTCGGGGAACTCCTCGGGCCGGCCCATGGTGTCCTGCTCGCCCTGGACGACGAGCGTGGGTACGCCGGCGCCGCGCAGCTCCTCGAGCCGGGACTTCTCCGGTCGCCCCGGCGGGTGCAGGGGGAAGGAGAGGGCCAGGCAGCCCACCGCGCCGACCTGCCGGGCCGAGCGGGCGGCCGAGCGGGCGCCGGCCGAGCGGCCGCCGACCACCAGCAGGGTGCGCAGGCGCAGCGAGCGCGAGGCGGCCACCAGGGCGTCATCCAGGGTCGGTGGCGCGGTGGCCACCTTGCGGCCGGCGACCCGCCACGGCTGCTCGAGCAGCACCACGCTGAACCGCTCCCGCGGCAGGCACTCGGCCAGCGCCTGGAGGTCGCGCGCGCCGGTCCCGCCGCCGGCGCCGTGGGAGAGCAGCAGGGTGGCGTACGGCGACCGCGCGCGGCGTACGGACAGCCGGGCGGGGCCGTGGGGTGTCGCGACCTCCCGCTCGGTGCTCACCGGGGCCCCATCAGGACAGGGCGAGCGGCTCGAGGAGCTCGGGGCCGTTGTTCTTCACGGCGTTGACGGCGAGTGAGACCGGGTAGGCCTCGAGCCGTCCGGGCGCCGCGGGCGTGAGCAGGTCCAGGACCGAGTCCTTCTCGGTGCGCGGGTCCAGCCAGGCGGCCCACCGGTCGCGCTCGACCATGAGCGGCATCCGGTCGTGGATCCGGCCGAGGTCGTCGGGGGCGTCGGTGGTGATGACGGTGCACGTCCACAGGAACCGGTCGTCGGCGTCCTCGGCCTTGTCCGGGTCGCGCCAGATCTCGTAGAGCCCGGCCATGGCCAGCGTGCCGCCGTCCGACGGGCGGATGAAGAACGGCTGCTTCTTGGGCTTGCCCGCCTTGGTCAGCTCCTCGGTCGGATACCACTCGAAGTAGCCGTCGGCCGGCAGCAGGCAGCGTCGCGCGGCCAGGGCGCGGCGGAACGCCGGCTTCTCGGCCACCGTCTCCATGCGGGCGTTGATCATCCGGCTGCCGATCTTGACGTCCTTGGCCCACGACGGCACCAGGCCCCACCTCAGGGTCCGCAGCTGCCGCTCGGCCGGCTCCCCCGCGTCGCCGGCCTCCCTCGACGGCGGCCGCTCCACGACGGCGTACACCTCCTTGGTGGGCGCGACGTTGTAGTCCGGGGCCAGGGGCTGCGGCACCCGGTCGTCGACCACCTCGAACTCCTCGATGAGGTCCTCGGGGCGCCGACTGGAGGCGTAGCGGCCGCACATGGGGCCAGCCTAGAGCGCGCGGTGGTCTGGACCGAGCGTGCTGAAACGGCCGCTGCCCCGTTGGTGCGGTGTGAGCCCGACCTCGACGACGGCTCCGGCCCGGGCCGGCTGTCTCGCCGTGCGTCCGAGGCTGGCCGCGCACGCGCGCGCGGCGCTCACCGGCGCCGAGGCGGCGCGGGTCGCGGCGCACCTGGCCTGCTGTGCGGCGTGCTCGGAGGCGTACGCCGGGATGCTGGACGCGCGGACCCGGCTGGTGCGGCGCGGTCTCGTCGTCCCGGCCGGCACCGGCCGGCTGCTGGTCGGCGGCGCGGCGGCAGGGCTGGTCGCCGCCGTACTCCTAGGCGCCGGCCCAGGGGACCGGTCGCCGGACCGCTCCGACCCCGGCGTGGTGGCCGCGCCGCCGGCGGTCCAGCCGCCGCGCGGAGGCCAGCCCGCACGCCCGCCGCGCGCGGTCCCCTCGACCAGCACGCCGACCGCCTCGCCCCCCACCGGTCCGGGACCCACGCCGACCGCCGGGCCCGCGGCGCAGTTCGTCGCGACAGGGCCGACCGCTGCGCCCACCACCGCGCCCACCACCGCGCCCACCACCGCGCCGACCACCGCGCCGACGGCCGCACCCACCGACGTACCGACCGAGCAGCCGACCGCCGGTCCGCCACCTCTGGTCGAGGTCGACCCCACCCTGCGGGTCGCCGGGATCGAGCCGGTCGCCGTGGTGGCCTCGGTGCTCACCGCGCTCGTGCCGTCGCCCGCGGCGCCGTGAGGTCGACGTGCTTGACTGAGCCATGGCCATCAGCAGACTGCTCGCGCGCCCGATGCTCGCCTCGATGTTCATCGTGGGGGGCCTGGACTCGGTGCGCAACGCCCGGACCAAGGCCGAGGCCGCGCGTCCGGTGACCGACAGGGTCGCGCCGCTCCTGCAGCGCGCCGTGCCGCAGCTCCCGTCCGACCCCGCCTCGCTGGTCCGGCTCAACGGCGGCGTGCAGGTCGCCGCCGGTCTGGCGCTGGCCACGGGCCGGTTCCCGCGCCTGTCCGCGGCGGTCCTGGCCGCGAGCCTGGTGCCGACCACCGCCGCCGGCCACCGGTTCTGGGAGGCCAGCGACCCGGCGCAGAAGGCGCAGCAGCGGGTGCACTTCTTCAAGAACGTCTCGATGCTCGGCGGCCTGATCATCGCCTCGGGCGACACCGAGGGGCAGCCCGGCGTGGTGTGGCGCACCCGGCGCGCCGCCAAGGACGCCCGCCGCGAGGCCAAGGTGCTGGCCCGCTCCGCCCGGCGGGAGGCGGCCCTCGCCAAGGCCAAGGTCACCTGAGTTGACCGCACCGACGGCGCCCGCGGCGCCGGACTGGCCGGCGCCCCGGGCGAGCGGCCCGGTCCGGGCCGTGGTCTCGCTGCCGGGCAGCAAGTCGCTGACCAACCGCGCGCTGCTGCTTGCCGCGCTGGCCGGCGGTCCCTCCGTCGTGCGCCGCGCGCTGCGCTCGCGCGACACCCTGCTGATGGCCGCCGCCCTCACCGCGCTGGGCTCGGCCGTCGACACGGCCGGCGAGGACTGGGCGGTGGCCCCCGGCCCCTTCGACCGTGACGCCGACGTGGACTGCGGCCTGGCCGGCACCGTGATGCGGTTCGTGCCACCCGCGGCCGCGCTGTCGGGCGGGACGGTCTCCTTCGACGGGGACCCGCACATGCGCACCCGTCCGATCGGCGAGGTCCTCGCGGCCCTGCGCTCGCTCGGTGTGGACGTCTCCCCCGGCGACTCGTTGCCGTTCCGGGTGCACGGCACCGGCTCGGTGCGCGGCGGCCACGTGGTCATCGACGCCTCGGCGTCCTCGCAGTTCGTCTCCGCGCTGCTGCTGGCCGGGGCGCGGTACGACGAGGGCGTGGACGTGCGCCACGACGGCAAGCCCGTGCCCTCGCTGCCCCACATCGACATGACCGTGGCCATGCTGCGCAAGCACGGCGTCGAGGTCGACGACAGCGACCCGCACCGCTGGGCCGTCGCTCCCGGCCCGATCCGGGCCGTCGACCACGTCATCGAGCCGGACCTGTCCAACGCGGCGCCGTTCCTGGCCCTGGCCGCGGTCACCGGCGGCACGGTGAACGTGCGCGACTGGCCCGGGTCGACGACGCAGGCCGGCGACGCGCTGCGCGAGATCCTCACGTCATTCGGCTGCACGGTCGAGCGGACCGACGAGGGCCTCACCGTGCAGGGTCCGGACCGGCTCAGCGGGATCGACGTCGACCTGCACGACCACGGTGAGCTCACCCCGGCCGTCGCGGCGCTGTGCGCGCTGGCCGACGGTCCCTCGCACCTGCGCGGGGTCGCCCACATCCGCGGGCACGAGACCGACCGGCTGGCCGCGCTGGCCCGCGAGCTCGGCGGCCTCGGCGCCGACGTCACCGAGCACCCCGACGGCCTGTCCTTCCGCCCGGCCCCGCTGCACGGCGGGGTCTTCCACACCTACGCCGACCACCGGATGGCGCACGCCGGTGTCGTCGTCGGCGCCGCGGTCGAGGGCGTGCTCGTCGAGGACGTCGCGACGACGTCGAAGACGTTCCCCGACTTCGCCGGCTTCTGGTCCGGGCTGTTCTGAGATGCCCACGGGGCGGTACTCCGACCAGGACGTCGAGCACTACGACCGTCCCCGACGCCGGACCCGCCCCCGCACCAAGGAGCGCCCGACCTACGACGACGCCGCCGACGGCGTGGTCGTCACCGTGGACCGGGGTCGGTTCACGGTCCTCGTTGCCGGGCACCTCGTCTACGCGATGAAGGCACGCCCGCTCGGGCGCCGCGGCGTCGTCGTCGGCGACCGGGTCAAGGTCGAGGGCGACGTCACCGGCGACGAGGGCACCCTGGCCCGCATCGTCGAGGTCCACGAGCGCACGACCACGCTGCGGCGCACCGCCGACGACGACGACCCCGTCGAGCGCGTGATCGTGGCCAACGCCGACCAGCTCGTGGTGGTGGTGGCGATCGCCGACCCCGAGCCGCAGCCGCGGCTGCTGGACCGCGCCCTCGTGGCGGCGTTCGACGCCGGGCTGGCGCCGCTGCTGTGCCTGACCAAGTCCGACCTCGCCTCACCCGAGCCGCTGCTCGCGACGTACCGCTCGCTCGGCGTGCCCTGGGTCGTCACCCACCGCGGCGGCGACCTGGCCGAGCTGCGCGAGAGCCTGGCCGACCGGACCAGCGTGCTGCTCGGCTCCAGCGGTGTCGGCAAGTCCACGCTGGTCAACGCGCTCGTGCCCCACGCGGACCGCGAGGTCGGCGTGGTCAACGCCGTCACCGGGCGCGGCCGGCACACGTCGACCTCGGCCTACCTGCTGGCGCTGCCCGACGACCAGGGCTGGATCATCGACACCCCCGGCATCCGCTCGTTCGGGCTGGCCCACGTGCAGCCCGAGCACCTCATCGAGGCGTTCCCGGACCTCGACGAGATGACCGAGGAGTGCCCGCGCGGCTGCACCCACGGCACCGACGAGCCCGAGTGCGGCCTCGACGAGGCCGTGGCCCGCGGCGAGGCCGACCCCGAGCGGGTGGCGTCGTTCCGGCGGCTGCTCGCCGCACGCTCCGAGCCGGCGTACTGAGCCTCAGCTGCCCCAGACGGCCTGCGCGCCGGCGTCGCCCGTGAGCGCCGTCCACACCAGCGTCAGCACCGCGCCGACCACGACCAGGCCGCCGAGGGCGTAGCGGGTCGCACCCGCCTTGGCGTGCTGCCAGACCGCGAGGACCGTGACGACCAGGAAGCCGGTGGTCATCCAGCGCAGCACGTCGGCCAGCTCCTCGTGGTGCTCGATCCGCTCCGCGGCCTCACCACCCAGGTTGGCGAACTGCTGCCCCTTCTCCAGGAAGTTGTCCCCGCTGAGGTAGGCGGCCCAGATCGTGACGAAGGCGATGACCACCAGGCCCAGCGTCACCCAGCGCAGCCGGTCGCGGTAGCGCGGCAGCACGGCGTACGCGATGGCCACCAGCGCGGAGACCGGCCCGAACACCACCGCGGCGTGCACGATGAGGGGGTGGAGCGGCAACCCGTTGAACTCCCACATGTCTGCTGTACGTACCTCCACGGCGAACGGTTCACCGCAGCATAGGGTGGCGCCCGTGGCGGACTACACCGACGACCTCCGCCTGGCCCACGTGCTGGCCGACGACGCCGACTCGCTGACCACGGCGCGCTTCAAGGCGCTGGACCTGCACGTCATGACCAAGCCGGACCTGACCCCGGTCTCCGACGCCGACGAGGCGGTCGAGGAGAGCCTGCGCCGCACCCTGTCACGGGTGCGCTCGCGCGACGCAGTCACCGGCGAGGAGCAGGGCTCGACCGGGCACAGCCAGCGGCGCTGGATCATCGACCCGATCGACGGCACCAAGAACTTCGTGCGCGGGGTGCCCGTCTGGGCCACGCTCATCGCGCTGGCCGTGGACGACGAGGTGGTGCTCGGCGTGGTCTCGGCCCCGGCGCTGCAGCGGCGCTGGTGGGCCTCGTCCGGCTCCGGCGCCTGGACCGGCCGCTCGCTGCTGAAGGCGACCCAGTGCCACGTCTCGGACGTGCGCCGCCTCGAGGACGCCTCGCTGTCCTACTCCTCGCTGCACGGGTGGGAGGAGCGCGGCCAGAGCGACGACTTCGTCTCGCTGATGCGGCGGGTGTGGCGCAGCCGCGCGTACGGCGACTTCTGGTCCTACACGTTGCTGGCCGAGGGTGCGGTCGACATCGCCACCGAGCCCGAGCTCGCGCTGCACGACATGGCCGCGCTCGACGTGATCGTGCGCGAGGCCGGCGGGACGTTCACCTCGCTGTCCGGTGAGGACGGCCCGTGGGGCGGCAACGCGCTGGCCACCAACGGCCACCTGCACGACGCCGCCCTGTCCTTCCTGGGCTCGGTGGACGACGACAGCGACCCCGACTGGCAGCCGACCGGGCCCGGCTCGGTCTCCGAGCTGCGTCCGCGGGGTCCGCGGCCGGTGCCGGCCGCCGAGGACGGCCCGGAGGACGGGTCCGAGGGCTGAGCCCGAGACGGGGCCCGCCTGGCGGCGCGAGGGTTCCCAGCGCCGCCGCACCTCGCTACGGTCGAGGTCCGAACCGTCCTGGGAGGTCCGCGTGAAGATCGTCGAGGTGCTCAACGCCAAGCCCGAGGCCGGGGTCGTCACGATCACCCCCGAGGCCGGCGTGCGCGAGCTCATCGCCAAGCTGGCCGAGCACAACGTCGGGGCGCTCATCGTCAGCGCCGACGGCGAGACGGTGGCCGGGATCGTCAGCGAGCGCGACGTGGTGCGCCACCTGCACCACGACGGCACCGTCATCAACAACACCGTCGCCGCGATCATGACCGAGGTCGTCGAGACCACCGAGCCCGACGCGACGCTCGACGAGCTCATGCAGACGATGACCCGCCGCCGGATCCGGCACGTGCCCGTCGTGGACGACGGCCGGCTGGTCGGCATCGTCTCCATCGGCGACGTGGTGAAGCACAAGATGAGCCAGCTCGAGTTCGAGCGCGACCAGCTCGACTCCTACGTGCACCAGACCTGAGCCCGGCCGCCGCGCGGCGACCGGGCCCGGGCCCGGCGGCGTCAGCAGACCGTGAAGCTGGTCTTCAGGCTCTTGGTCTTGAGCTTGCCGCTCGGCTGCCTGACGGTGACCTTGGCCTTGACCTTGACCGTCGAGCCGCTGGCCGCGCCCTTCTTCACCTTGAGCTTGGTCTTGAACGGTGCCGCCTTGTCGGTCTTCTTCTTGGCGCCGGTGGCCTTGAAGACGACTAGGCGGATGGTGCCCTTGCCCTTGGTCCTGGTCACCTTGAGCTGGTACTTCTTGCCCGACGGCACACAGCCCTCGGGACCGTCCAGGGTGACGGTCGCGCTGCCGACCTTGGCGCCGACGTCGGAGCTGCAGCCCACCGGGGGCGCAGACGGGATCCGCGCGAAGGAGACCGGGCCGCCGTAGATGTCGTCCGCGGTCCACACCGCGATGCCCGTCGTGTCGGACGTCGGATCCGCCGCCGTCTCGACGTCGCGGATGCCGGGAGCCGCGGCCAGCTCGCTGTACGCCGACCACGTCGCCCCGTCCGCCGTGCCGTGGAAGAAGCCCAGGAACATCCCGTTGCCGTTGCTGCCGGTCTCGGTGACGAGCAGGTCGCCGGTACGGGTGATGGCGACGTCCGGCGCGTCCTGGGTCCCCGAGCTGAAGCGGCTGCTCACGCAGTCTGGGGACACCGGCGCACCGAAGGCACCGCCGGCGAACGGCCGGAGCACCGTGTCGCGCTGCAGCCCCTCGTAGCCGAGCCACAGGCGACCCGCGCCCGACGTCACGTCATAGGAGCCGTTGCGCTCCCAGGGCGCGCCGAGGTCGTACCTCGTGGGCGTGCTCGACCACTTGCTCATGTCGTTGATCTCGGTGGGGACGACGTTGCCGTTGAAGGCCCGGTAGTAGGTGCCGTTGGCCAGGCCCGGGGCGAAGCCGCTGAGGAAGGCCAGGGGCCGACCCTCCGGCGTGACGCCGACCAGGAGTCCGTCGACGCTCTCGCTGCCACCGCCGGTGCTGAACGTCGCGCCCGAGGTGGGCGCGCCACCGGGGAGCGGCGCCGCGGTGAAGGCCTGGTAGTCAGCGGCGGCCCCCGTAGGGCCACTGTTCGAGGCGATCCAGAGCCCGTTGCTCCCAGGGGCGAGCTCGACGTCGGTGGCGGTGACGTTGGCGACCTTGGCCATCGGACCGAAGGTGGCGCCACCGTTGGCCGAGGCCGCGGCGTAGGTCCGCTCCGCAGCACCGTCGTGGTTGCCGATCGCCACGACGACCTTGGTGCCGTCGGTGACCAGCCACGGCCCGGTGCTGTCGTCGACGTCGTCCGGCGTGGGCGGGGAGAGCGTCGCAGTCAGGGCGCAGGCGGAGCCGCCGGCCGGGATCCGGCAGATGCGGACGGCGTACGGCTGCCCGACCGCGGCCCGGTCCAGCAGGGCGACGACCGCAGCGCCGTCGTTGGTCATCACGACGTCGAGGGCCTTGGAGGTGAGGCCGAGACCGGTGCCGGCGCGAGGCTGGTCCGGTGCGGCGGCCTGTCCGGGCGAGGGCAGCGCGGTCGGCGCGGCCAGGGCGAGGAGCAGCGCTCCCGAGGCGACGAGGCGGTTCATGCTCGCCATCCTCGTCTTTGCACCCGGCGCCCAGAATGACTCGACTGAGCCCTTGCGGACCGCGGGACCGGCATGCTGGGGCCCATGGCCCGACCCCGCAGCCTCGTCACCGGCGGCACCCGCGGGATCGGTGCCGCCGTCGCGCAGCGGCTGGCCCGCGCCGGCCACGACCTGGTGCTCGGCTACGCCCACGACGACGCCGCCGCGGAGCTGGCCGAGGCCGCGGTGCAGGCGGCCGGCGGCGAGTGCACGCTGGTGCGCTGCGACCTGCTCGACGACGACGGCGTCGAGGACCTGTTCGCGGCCGCGGGCGCCCTCACCGGGGTGGTCAACAACGCCGGCGCGACGTTCCACATCGGGCCGCTGGCCGAGACGCCGGTCGAGGTGATCCGGCGGACCGTCGACCTCAACCTCACCACCGCGATCCTGGTCGCCCGCGCCGCGGTCCGCGCCCTCTCCACGGCGTACGACGGGCAGGGCGGCGTGCTGGTCAACATCAGCTCCGGCGCGGCGACCAAGGGCTCACCCGGCGAGTACGTCCAGTACGCCGCGGCCAAGGCCGGTGTCGACGCGCTCACCCTCGGCCTGGCCGAGGAGGTGGCCCAGGACGGCGTGCGCGTGGTCGGGGTCGCCCCCGGGATGATCCGCACCACCATCCACGCCGACGCCGGCGAGCCCGGCCGGCTCGAGCGCGTCGCGCCGCTCATCCCCCTGCAGCGCGCGGGCGAGCCGGAGGAGGTGGCCGACGCCGTGGCCTGGCTGATGAGCGACGAGGCGTCCTACGTCACCGGCACCACGCTGCGGGTCGCAGGCGGTCGTTAGGCTCGCGGCATGAGCACCGAGAAGCCCGAGATCGACTTCGTCGACCCCACCCCGCCCACCGACCTGGTCGTCACCGACCTGCGCGAGGGCGACGGCGAGGAGGCGCGCAGCGGGCAGACCGTCGAGGTCCACTACGTCGGCGTGGCCCACTCGACCGGCGAGGAGTTCGACGCCTCCTACAACCGCGGCGAGCCGCTGAAGTTCCGCCTCGGCGTCGGCCAGGTCATCCAGGGCTGGGACACCGGCGTGCAGGGCATGAAGGTCGGCGGCCGCCGCCAGCTCGTCATCCCGCCGCACCTCGGGTACGGCGACCGCGGCGCCGGCGGCGTCATCAAGCCCGGCGAGACCCTGGTCTTCGTGGTGGACCTGCTGGGCGTCAGCTGAGACCCACCTCCGACACGACAGCGCGCCCCGCCCCGAGGACCGGGACGGGGCGCGCTGTGGAGATCAGGAGTTGGACGCGGTCTGCACCGCGGTCAGCTTGGCGTTGCTCACGGACTCCGTGAAGTTGGTCTGGCTGGAGGTGTGGTTGTCCTCGCAGCTGAGGGTGACGGTGAACGGGCTCGCGCTGGTGACCGCGACGGTCTGCCCCGTGCTGGCCGTCCACGCGTAGACGAGGATGACGCCGCCGAGCTCCTCGGTCCACGACTGCACCGACTGGGAGCCGGCTCCGCCGAGGTGGCACTCGATGCTGGCGAAGCTGTCGTCGGTGTCGTCGGAGGCACTCAGCGTGTAGCTGGCGTTCACGACGTAGCTGCCGGCCGGGAGGTTCTTGGACAGCACCGTGTTCTGCACGTTGTGGTTGCTGTTGATCGTCAGCGAACCGGTCTGCGAGGCGGAGTAGCCTGCCGCGGCGCCGGCGGGCCCGGCGGGCCCGGCCGGGCCTGCGGGGCCGGCGACGCCCATCTTGTTCCAGGTCAGCTTCTTGTCGCCCTTGGCGCACTTCTTCGCCGAGTAGAGCGCACCGGTGCCCTTCTTGACGCACGCCGTGATCGTGCCGCCCTTCTCGGCGGTGGTGGCGTACGTGACGGCGAAGGTGGCGCTGCACAGCGCGATGACGACGGCGACGACACCGAGCATCCGCCCGGAGGATCGCGTGAACGAGGTGAGTCTGGTCATGCACGGACCATCCCACCGGCTGTCCAGGCTTCGGAATAGTCCGTGTCGGGGGTAGCCCGGCGGGGCTGGCTACGCTACGGAAGGTCGCGGACGTCCCCGAGACTCACTCCCAGTTGCGCTCGCCGCCCACGCGGGCGGACTTGGCGGCGACGCTGACCACGTCGCCGCGCTCGAGCTGGCGGCCGCGGCGGGTCTCGACCTCGCCGTTGACCCGGACGATCCCGCCGGAGAGCACCTGCTTGGCCTCGCCACCGGACTCGATGAGGTCGGCCAGCTTGAGGAACTGCCCGAGCTTGATCGAGTCGTCCTCCACCGGCACGTCGTTGTAGTCGCTCACCCGCTCATTGTCCTCCCGGGCGTGTCGCGACCCCAAATCAGCCGAGCGCGACGCTCACCGCGTGGATGAGGACGCCGACCAGGCCGCCGACCACGGTGCCGTTGATGCGGATGAACTGCAGGTCGCGCCCGACGTGCAGCTCGATGCGCTCGGCCGCCTCCTTGCCGTCCCAGCGCTCGATGGTCTGGGTGATGACGGAGGTGAGCTCCGCGCCGTACCGGTCCACGACGAAGACCGCGGCGTCGGCGGCCAGGCCGTCGAGGCGGGTGCGGAGCGCGGCGTCGTCGCGCAGCCGGGCCGCGAACGCGGTGGCCTCGGTCAGCAGCCGGGCGCGGACCGCGCCCTGGGGGTCCTGGAGCGAGGTGGTGAGCGCCCGGCGCAGGGCGTCCCAGAGCGAGATCGCGGACCGGATGACCGCGGGGTTGTCGAGGATGCGCTCCTTGAGCCCTTCGGCGCGGGCCTGGGTGTCGGCGTCGTGGAGCAGGTCGTCGGCCAGCTGGCGCAGGACCGAGTCCAGCGCCTGCCGGGCGCGGTGCTGCGGGTCGTCGCGGATGTCGCCGACCCAGCGGACCAGCTCGGTGTGGATCCGGCCGGTCACCGCCTCGTTGAGCCGCGGCGGCGCCCACCACGGCGCCCGCTCGCCGAGCACCTCGGTGACCGTGTCCGGGTTGTCGACCAGCCAGCCGTGCAGCTCGTCCAGGGCCAGGTCGACCAGCCCGTGGTGCAGGTCGTCGGCCAGCGCCTCGCTCAGCAGACCGCCCAGCAGCGGCGCGATCGGCTCCTCGCGGAACCGCGGCGTCAGCGCGTCGCGGACCAGCGACTCGATGTGGTCGTCGCGGACCTTGGACAGCGCGATGGCCGCCACGTCGGCCACCTCGTCCACCACCCGCTGGGCGTTGGCCGGCTCGGCCAGCCACTCCCCCAGCCGCCGCGCGGGCTCCGCGGCCAGGAGCCGCTCGCGGATGATCGCCTCCTGCAGGAAGTTCTCGCCCACGAACTCCTCCAGCCCGCGGCCCAGCTCGTCCTTCTTGCGCGGGATGAGCGCCGTGTGCGGCACCGGCAGCCCCAGCGGGTGCCGGAAGAGCGCGGTGACCGCGAACCAGTCCGCGATCGCGCCCACCATCGAGGCCTCTGCGCCGGCGTTCACGAAGCCGAGGAAGCCGTCCCGGTCCCGGGTGAGCAGGTAGACCACGGCTGCCAGCACCAGCAGCCCGGTCGCCACCCCGCGCATCCGGCGCAGCGCCGAGCGCCGCCGCGCGTCGGCCGCGGGGTCGCCGGCGATCATCGGGGCCGTGGTGGTCATGGGCCTCGATTCTCACCGACGTGCGCCGGCTGGAAGAATCCGCCCATGCCCCGCACCGTCCTGACCTTCGGCACGTTCGACGTCTTCCACGTCGGCCACCTCCGGGTCATCGAGCGGGCGGCGGCGTACGGCGACCGCCTGGTCGTCGGCGTCTCCTCCGACGCGCTCAACGTGAGCAAGAAGGGTCGCGAGCCGGTCTTCAGCCAGGCCGAGCGGCTGGCCATCGTCGGCGCGCTCAAGCCGGTGGACGAGGTCTTCGTCGAGGAGAGCCTGGAACTCAAGCGGCACTACATCGAGCAGTTCGGCGCCGACGTGCTGGTGATGGGTGACGACTGGAAGGGCCGCTTCGACGAGTTCGAGGACATCTGCGAGGTGGTCTACCTGCCCCGGACCCCCGCCATCTCCACCACCGCGCTCATCGAGAAGATCTCGGACCTCGCCTGAGATGTGCCCACCGCTCAACGGTTAAGCGGTGTGCACACTTTCACGCTCAGCAGTGTGCACACCGGTTAACCGTTACCCGGTGGGCACAGGTGGGGATTGGCCGGTCCGGAACGGCCCGGATTGGCCGTTCAACCCGGCCACCTGGCCCGTCAGGATCGAGCCATGACGTCCGTCGCTCCGCCCACCACGCCCGCGGTCACCGGGGCCAGCCTCGACGTGCCGCAGGGCGCGGCCCTCACCATCGGCGCGGTCCTGGGCACGGGGGTGATCTCGCTGCCGGCGCTGGCCGTCCAGGAGGCCGGGCCGGCGTCGCTGCTGGCGTGGGCCGGGCTGCTCCTGCTGTCCATCCCGCTCGCCACGACCTTCGCCGCCCTGGGCGCACGGCACCCGGACGGCGGCGGCGTGTCGACGTACGCCCGGCGGGCCTTCGGTCCGCGCACGGCGACGGTGATCGGCTGGTGCTTCTTCTTCGCGGTGCTCGTCGGCGCGCCGACGGCTGCAGGGTTCGCCGGGGCGTACGTCGCGGACGCGGCCGGCGGCGGGCGCCGGACGATGCTGCTGGCCACCGCCGGGATCATCGCGCTGGTCGCGGTCATGAACTGGTTCGGGCTCAAGGTCTCCGGCCGCGTCCAGCTCGGGATCGCCGGGGTGCTCGGGGTGCTGCTGGCCGGGGCCACCGTGGTCTCGCTGCCGCACGCGCAGCTCGGCCACCTCACGCCGTTCGCCCCGCACGGGTGGCTGGCCGTCGGCTCGGCCGCCGCCCTGCTGGTCTGGGCCTTCGCCGGGTGGGAGGCGGTGACGTCGCTGAGCGGGGAGTACCGCGACCCGGCGCGCGACATCACCCGTGCCACCGGCATCGCGATCGTGGTCATCGCGGTGCTCTACCTCGGCATCGCCTTCGCCACCGTGGTCGTGCTGGGCGACGAGCCCGGGCGGGCGCCGCTGTCGGATCTGCTGGTCCTCGGGCTCGGCGAGTGGGCACGGCCGGTGGTGACGGTGGTGGCGGTGCTCTTGTCCGTGGGCGCGATGAACGCCTACTTCTCCGGCGGCGCGCGCCTCGGCGCGGCGCTGGCCCGGGACGGCTCGTTCCCGGTCTGGTTGGCCCGCGGCTCCAGCGCCGGCGAGGTGCCGCGCCGCTCGCTGGCGTTCCTCAGCCTCGGCGCGCTGACCTCGCTCGGCGTGATCGCCATCGGCGACCTGTCCATCAACGCCCCGCTGATGATGACGACCGGCACCTTCACGCTGGTGTACGCCGTGGGGACGGCCGCCGCCCTCAAGCTCCTGCCGCGCGGCACCTGGGTCCGGCGCGGTGCGGGCGTGGCCTTCGTCGCGACCCTGGCCCTGCTGGCCATGACCGGGGCGCACCTGCTCGGCCCGGCGCTCATCGGGGTCGGGGCCCTGCTGTGGACGGTGCTGAGGCCAGGACCCCGGCCAGTCGCGCCAGCCCCGGCCTGATCGTCGCCGGGTCGGCCGCGCCGTAGCCCAGCACCACCCCGCGCGGCGCGCCGCCGACGGCGTAGGACGACAGCGCCTCGACCGCGACGCCCTCCTCGGCCGCGGCCCGGACCACCGCCCCGTCGTCGCGGGACTGGTCGCGCAGCACCGTCGTCATGTGCAGCCCGGCCTGGCACGGGACCAGCTCGAGGTGGTCGGCCAGCGGGCCGTGGACCTGCTCGAGCAGCAGCGCCCGCCGCTCGGCGTACGCCGCCCTCGCCCTGCGCAGGTGCCGGGCGAAGAGGCCGTCCTCGAGGAAGCGGGCCAGCGCGGCCTGGGCGGGGACGTCGACGTAGCCCACGCTGAGCTGGAGCGCGGCTCGCAGCGCGTCCTGCAGCAGGGCGGGTGCGACGAGGTAGCCCGCCCGCAGCCCCGGCACCAGCGACTTGGAGAACGTGCCGAGGTAGAGCACGCGGCCGGCGTCGTCCATCGCGTGCAGCGTCTCGAGCGGGCGCTCGGTGTAGCGGAACTCGCTGTCGTAGTCGTCCTCCACGACCGCGCACCGGTGCCGCGCGGCGAAGGCGAGCAGCGCCCGGCGCCGCGACATCGACAGCGGGGGGCCGGTCGGGAACTGGTGCGACGGGGTGGTGAAGACCAGCCGCGCCCGCTCGGGCAGCTCGTCGACGACCAGCCCCTCGAGATCGACGCGGACCGGCACGACCCGGGCGCCGTGGGCCTCGAAGACCTCACGCGCCAGCGGGTAGCCGGGCTCCTCCACCGCGACCACGTCACCGGGTGACACCAGCACCCGGGTCACCAGGTCGAGCGCCTGCTGGGTCCCCTGGGTGACCAGCACCTCGTCGGCCGTCGTCGTGACCCCGCGGCCCAGCGCCACCTGCCGGGCGATGGCCTCGCGCAGCGGCCGGTGGCCCGCCGGGTCGGCGTAGGTCCCGAGGTCGTGCGCGCCCACCCGCAGCTCGGCGGTGACCAGCCGGCGCCAGGTGTCGAACGGGAACAACCGCGCGTCGGGGATCCCCACCCGGAAGTCGTACGCCGGCTTCGGCGCGCCCCCGCTCGTCGGCTGGGGTCGCCGCTCCCACCCGCCCCGCGGCGCCAGGTCGGTGCCGCGCCGCGGCGCCGGCGCCGGTCGAGCCGCCTCGGCCACGAACGTCCCGGCCCCCACCCGGGTGGTGAGGTAGCCCTCCGCCACCAGCCGGTCGTACGCCGTGGCCACCGTCGTGCGCGCGACCCCCAGGTCCGCAGCCAGCGCGCGCGTGGGCGGCAGCCGCTCCCCCGGCGCCAACCGCCCGCCCCGCACCGCCTCGAGCAGCGCGCGGTAGAGCGCCGTCGTCCGGTCCCCGCGCACGCTGAGGTCGACCACCAGGTCCCCCAGCTCCCGCACGTCCGCAGCCTGGCACGCACCACCGACAGGCGGGCCCGCTCGGCGCGCCGAACCGTCCCGCGGGTCGAGCGGAGCGAGCCCCTGGGCGAGCCAGCGAGGCCCGCGGGACGGTTCGTCAGAGCGCGCCGAGCACGCCCGAGCGGAGCGAGGGCCCTCGAGTGCAGCAATACTGCACCGGTGCTCATCTCCGACTCGCACCGGTTCCTCTTCGTGCACGTGCAGAAGACCGGCGGGTCGACCATCGACAACGGGCTCACCGCGGCCCTGGGCGACGTGCGACGCATCTCGGCGGCCAACCGGCACGCCCCGCTGGACCGGCTGCTGCAGCTCGAGCCGGGGCTGGCGTCGTACTGGACGGCCGGCTTCGTGCGGAACCCGTGGGCCCGGATGCTCTCGTGGTGGCGGATGATGGAGCGCTTCCGCGAGGGCGCCGCGGCCGGCAACGAGCGCCACGTGGAGCACCTCCAGCGCAACCGGTTCATCGCCTCGATCCTCGAGGCGCACCCCGACTTCGAGTCGTTCATCATGCACGCGCCGGACGAGCACCCACGGCTGCGCAAGCCCCAGGTGGCCTTCCTCAACAACGACCAGAAGCGCGCCGACTTCACCGGTCGCCAGGAGAGCCTCGAGGCCGACCTGCACCACATCTACGACCACCTCGGGCTGCCGTGGGCCGGGCTGCAGAGCGTCAACATCGACCCGGGTCGGCCCGACTACCGCGACGTCTACAGCGAGCGGACCAGGAAGCGGGTGGCCGAGCTGTTCGAGGCCGACCTGCGTGCGTACGGGTACGAGTTCTAGCGCGGCGGTTGAAATGCCCTCGGGGCGGGAACCGTGCACCCATGTCCACCGCACCTCTCGCCCGGCAGCCGCTCGCCACGGCTCTGGCCGGCGCGCTGCTGGCGTTGGGCGTCACGGGTGCGGCGTGGGCCATCGACGCCGCCGCCCCGGCGCCTGCGCCGCCGGCGCAGACCGCACCTGCTGGCCGCTGACCGCGAGGACTGACCCGTGGTCGACGACGCGCGCCCTGCTGCCGGCTCCGTGGGAGACGACGACGAGACCGTCGTCGCCGACATGGCCGCACTGCTCGGGGCCGGGCGCTCGACCGGGGTCGTGGCCGAGCGCTACGAGCTGACCACGCGCCTGGGCGAGGGCGGCGTCGCCGTCGTCCACGAGGCGCAGGACCGCCGCCTGGACCGCCGGGTCGCGGTCAAGCTGCTCCGTGACACCGCGACGAGCGCGGAGGACCGCGCCCGGTTCGCCGACGAGGCCCGCCTGCTCGGCCGGCTGTCGCACCCCGGCCTGGTGCGCGTGCTCGACGCGGGCATCGACGGTGACCGCCCCTACCTCGTGCTCGAGCTGGTGCGCGGCCGCTCGCTGGCCGAGGCCATGGACGACGGGCTGGACGCCGACGAGGTCGCGCGCATCGGCGCCGAGGTGGCCGACGCCCTGGCCCACGTCCACGCGGCCGGCATCGTGCACCGCGACGTCAAGCCCGGCAACGTCCTGCTCGACCAGGACGGCACGGCCAAGCTGGCCGACTTCGGGATCGCCCGCCTGGTCGACGACACCGTCCACCACACGCGCACCGGCTTCCTGGTCGGCACCGTCGCCTACCTCAGTCCCGAGCAGGTCGCCGGTGAGCCGGTCAGCACCGCGGTCGACGTCTACTCCCTCGGCCTGGTCCTGCTCGAGGCGCTCACCGGCGTCCGGGCGTACGCCGGCTCGTCGGTCGAGAGCGCGTTCGCCCGCCTGGCCCGCCAGCCCGAGGTCCCGACCACCCTGCCCGCGGCCTGGACCGCGCTGCTCACGCAGATGACGGCCCGCGACCCCCTCGCCCGCCCGAGCGCCGCCGAGGTCGCCGAGCGGATCCGCGCCGTCCGCCGAGGCGACGTCGTCCCCGGGCTCGCCCACCCGGTGGCCCGCCCGGTCGCCCCGCCCGCCGTCGCCGCTCCGCGCCGCCGCTCGGCGCTGGTCGCCGTCGCGGTCGCCGCGCTGCTCGCCGTCGGCGGCCTCACCTGGTCGATCTGGCCCACCGACGCCGCGCCCCCCCGCGGCCGCCGCCGACCGACCCCGCGCCGGGTCCGCGACACCCGAGCCCAGCCAGGCCGCGGCCCCGACGCCCGAGGCCGCCGCCGTCGTACCCGCTGTCGCGCCGCAGCCCACCCCGACGAGGGCCAGGACGCCGCGGGCGGAGCACCACGCTGGCAAGGGCAAGCACCACCACGCGAAGAAGAAGCACCACAAGACGCACAAGACGCACAAGCCCCACGGACCCGGCAAGCACAAGCCGGGCAAGCCCGGCAAGGCCAAGGGCCACCACAAGCACCACCGCTGAGCACACCACCGGCCAACCTGGCTGTGCTGGAGTGACGTCGTGTACCCCGGCCTCTTCGCCCAGACCACCCCCGACAAGCCGGCCGTGGTCATGGCCGACACCGGCGAGACGCTGACCTACGCCGAGCTCGAGGACCAGTCCATCCGCCTCGCGCACGTCTTCCGCGACGCCGGCCTGGGGCACGGCGACGCGGTCGCGCTGCTGAGCGAGAACAGCCCGCTCTTCCTCGTGGCCTACTGGGCGGCGCTGCGCAGCGGGCTCTACCTCGTGGCGCTCAACCACCACCTCACCGCCGACGAGCAGGCCTACGTCCTCGACGACTCCGGCGCCCAGCTGCTCCTCGCCTCGGCCGCGCAGGCCGAGCGCGCCACGGCGATCGCGAGCCGCGCGCCCGCCGTACGCACCGTGCTGCTCGGCGCCGAGGTCCTCGACGCGATCGCGTCGGTCCCGGCCGAGCCGCTCGAGCACCAGCCGGCCGGCTCGGACATGCTCTACTCCAGCGGCACCACCGGCTTCCCGAAGGCGGTCAAGCCGCCGCTCAAGGACCACCAGGTCGACGAGCCCGGCAACACCTACGTCGCGCTGTTCCCGGCCATGTTCGGCTTCGACGCCGAGACCGTCTACCTCTCCCCCGCACCGATGTACCACGCGGCGCCCCTGCGCTTCTGCATGGTCATCACCGCGACGGGCGGGACGGTCGTGATGATGCCACGCTTCGACGCGGAGGAGGCGCTGGCGCTCATCCAGGAGCACCGGGTCACCCACAGCCAGTGGGTGCCGACGATGTTCGTGCGGATGCTCAAGCTCCCCGACGCCGTGCGTGCGGCGTACGACGTGTCCTCGATGCGGGTGGCCATCCACGCGGCCGCGCCGTGCCCGGTCGAGGTCAAGCAGCGGATGATCGAGTGGTGGGGGCCGGTGCTCTACGAGTACTACGCCGCCACCGAGGCCATCGGGCTGACCTGGATCACGCCGCAGGACTGGCTGACCCACCCGGGCTCGGTCGGCCGCTCCGCGCTCGGCGTCCTGCACGTGGTCGACCCGGACTCACCGGACCAGGAGGAGCTGCCGGTCGGCGAGACCGGGCTCGTCTACTTCGAGCGCGACGTGATGCCGTTCGCCTACCACCACGACCCGGACAAGACCCGCGAGGCGCAGCACCCGCACCACGACAACTGGGCGACCACGGGCGACATCGGCCGGGTCGACGAGGAGGGCTTCCTCCACCTCACCGACCGTCGTGCGTTCATGATCATCAGCGGCGGCGCGAACATCTACCCGCAGGAGGTCGAGAACGCTCTCGCCCTGCACCCGGCGGTCTACGACGTCGCGGTGATCGGCGTGCCCGACGACGACATGGGTCAGGTGGTCAAGGCCGTCGTCGTCCCGGCCGAGGACGCCACTCCCGGGCCGGAGCTCGAGCGTGCGCTCATCGACCACGTCCGCGCCCGCATCGCACACGTCAAGGCGCCGCGCTCGGTCGACTTCGTGGCCGACCTGCCGCGCACGCCGACCGGCAAGCTGGTCAAGCGACGGCTGGTCGAGCAGTACCTCTAGTAGGCCGGCGCGGGGGCCGGGGCCGGCTCCATCAGCTGGGTGAGGGAGTACTCGGTGATCTTGATCAGCGCGTTCTTGCACGACTCGCGGTCGCGGGCGTCGATCTCGATCATCGGCACGTGCTCGGGGACCGCCAGCGCCGCGCGGATCTCGTCGAGCGGGTAGCGGGTGGCGTTGTCGAACATGTTGACCGCCACGATGAACGGCAGCCCCTTGGACTCGAAGTAGTCCAGCGGCGAGAACGCCTCGTCGAGCCGGTTGGTGTCGACCAGCACGATCGCGCCGATGGCGCCCAGGCACAGGTCGTCCCACATGAACCAGAAGCGGCGCTGGCCCGGCGTACCGAACAGGTAGAGGACCAGGTCCTCGGCCAGCGTGATCCGCCCGAAGTCCATGGCGACGGTCGTCGTGGCCTTGGTGGGCACGGCCGCGAGGTCGTCGACGCCCTCGGACTCGTTGGTGACGAGAGCCTCGGTGCGCAGCGGCATGATCTCCGAGACCGACCCGACGAGGGTCGTCTTGCCCACGCCGAAGCCGCCGGCGACGACGATCTTCGTCGACGCAGCGGAGCGCTGAGCGCTAGAGCGTGCGTAGTCCACGGAGGGTCCTTTCGATGAGCTCTCGTCGCTCGTCGTGCGACGAATCAGCGGTGAGTGTTGCCTGCACCCGGACGAAGCCCTGCTCGATCAGGTCGCCCAGGAGCACCCGGGTGACGCCGATCGGCATGTGCACGTGCGCGGAGACCTCGGCGACCGAGCGCTTGTCGCACACGGCCAGGATCTGCGCCAGCTTGGGGTCGGTGGGCTCCCCGGTTCCCGACTCCCGGCGGAGCGTCGCCTCGAAGGGCAGCTCGACCTTGGGAGCCGTGCGCCCGCCGGTCAGCGTGTAGGGGCGGACGACGCGCGCGACGGGCGCGTCGTCCTCCGGCTCCCACGGCTGGGTCGGCAGTGCCATGACGGTCTCTGGTTCTCCCTCAGACGCCGCTGAGGTTCACGCGGGCGGTGGCCTGGACCATGCGGCCGACGCGGTCGACCAGGAGGGCCATCTCGTAGCCCACCTGCCCGATGTCGGCGGAGTCCTCGGTCAGGACGGCGAGGTGCGAGCCGTCGCCGACGCTCATGAGGAGCAGGTAGCCGTGCTGCATCTCGATCACGGTCTGCAGCACCGCACCGCCCTCGAAGAGCCGCGCCGCGCCCACGGCCAGGCTGGCCAGTCCGGAGGAGACCGCGGCGACCTGCTCGGCCCGCTCGTCGGGGAGGCTGAAGCTCTTGGCCATCAGCAGCCCGTCGGCGGAGACGAGGACCGCGTGCGCCGCGGACGGCACCTCGTCGACGAACTTGCTGACGAGCCAGTCGAGCCCGCGCTCGTCGGTCTCGGTGAGGTTCTCGGTCATGCGGGGCCTTCCTCGGTGGTGGTGACGGACTCGTCGACCGTGGCCGCGGAGCGACCACGAGAGACGCCCGCGGCGTGCGCGGCGAGCCGCGCCCGGATGGCCTCCGGGTCGCGCCGGACGATGGTGGGGGTGGGCGAGACGCCGCCCGGCACGAGCCGGTTGCCCGGCCGGCGCACCGGCAGCCCGGACTCGCGGCGCTGCAGGGGCGGCTTCTCCGCGACCTGCTCGGCGGCCTCCCAGCCGGCCTCGATCTCCGAGGTCGTCCACTCGCCGCCGTCCTCGTCAGTGCTGAGCCAGCGCGAGCGGAGGGTCTGGTAGAGCGGCGCGTCGGCCAGGTCGGTCTCGGCCACCGGCGTGCGCGAGTCGAGCAGGTCGTAGGCGCTCGCGGGGGCCGGCGGCGGGGCCGGTACGCCGGCCGCCGGGCTGGTCACCCAGCTCGCCACCGGCGCCGAGGCGTCGATCTCCGCGCTCTCGGCGTCCACCGGCTCCTCGACGACGGACTCCTCCGCGGCCGGAGCCTCCTCGGCCACCGGCGCCTCGGCGGGCTCCACGAGCTCCTCAGTGGGCTCCTCAGTGGACTGCTCAGTGGGCTCCGCGGCGGGCTCGTCGTGCTCGGCGGCATGGCCGTTCAGGCTGCCGTTCGCCACGCCGTTGACGGCGCCGTTGACGGCGCCGTTGACGCCGGGACGGTTCAGCGCGTGGAAGTTGCTGAACCCGTTGCGGCGCGGCAGCGCCGGCGCGTCGTCACCCGCCGGTGCGGGCGGGGCCGCGGCCATCCCGGTGAACGCCGCCAGCGCGGAGCCGGCCTGCTGGTCGGCCTCCTCGCGCAGCGCGTGCGGGTCGGCCTGGGCGGTCGCCTCGTCGATGGCCGCGAACGCCCCGGTCGGGGCGGCCGGCTCACGCTGCGGCAGGTCGCTGCCGGTGCCCTCCGCGGCCGGCGCCTCGGCGGCGGCGGTCTCGGTGGGCTCGGCGGTCTCGGCGGCTGGCTCGGCCGGCTGGTCGACAGCGTCGTCCTGGGCGGCCTCCTCGGCCTTGCGGGCCTGGAGCCGCTGGAACAGCGAGCCGCCGGTGGTGCCGACGGGCGCGGAGCCGGGCATCGGACCGCCGGACCGGGTCGCACCGGGCGAGCGCTGGGGCAGCCGGGTGACGGCGTTGATCGCGGCCGCGATCGGGTCCACGTCGGACCCGGCCGAGGCGGCCGGGGCGGCGGCAGCCGCGGGCTCGGACTCGACCGGAGCAGCCGGCGCGGGCGGCGCGGCCTGGGCCACCGGCTCGGGCCTGCGCAGCGGCAGCCCGGCCGGCGTCGAGGCCGGAGCCGCCGGAGCGACCGGCTCGACCGCGGGCGGCACCACGGTCGGGCGGGCGAACGGCTCGGCAGCAGGGGCGACCGGAGCCGCCGGAGCCGCCGGAGCCGCCGGAGCCGCCGGAGCGGCAGCGGCCGGAGCCTCGGGTGCGGCCGGCGCGTCGTTGCTCAGCTCCTCGCGGACCGGCTCGGCCTGGCGCAGCGAGGTCATGCTGCCCAGACCCGGGCGCTGCTTGGCGGCGGGAGCGGGCGCCGGGGCGCTCGCCGTACGCCGGAGCACGCTGGGCGGCAGCAGGACGGTGGCCGTCGTGCCGCCACGCGTGTTGCGCGCCAGCGAGACGGTGAGCGCGTGACGCTTGGCCAGCCGGCTGACCACGAGCAGGCCCATCCGGCGGGCGGTCTCGACGGTGACCTCGCCGCCGGAGCGGAGGTCGTCGTTGAGCGAGGCGAGGACGTCGGCGGCGATGCCCAGACCGCCGTCGCTGACCTCGACGACCACGCTGTCGCCGGCCATCTTGCTGGTGATCTTCACCGGCGCGGTGGGCGGCGAGAAGGCCAGCGCGTTGTCGACCAGCTCGGTCATGAGGTGCACGATGTCCGCGGCCGCGGCGCCGGTGACCTTCTCGGCAGGAGCGGCCTCGATCTGGACGCGCTGGTACTCCTGCACACCGGCCATCGCGGCCTGGAAGACGTCACCGAGCTCGAGGGCGTCGGAGTCGCTGGCCTGGACGGGGGCGTCGGCGAGGACCATGAGCGAGTCCGCTGTGCGACGCATGCGGGAGGCGAGGTGGTCGAGGCGGAACAGCGACTCGAGGCGCTGCGGGTCCTCCTCGTCCTTCTCCAGCCGCTCGATGAGGCTCAGCTGCTGGTTGATGAGGGAGTTGTTGCGGCGCGAGAGTGTCGAGAACATGTCGGCGACCTGCGAGCGCAGCCGCGCCTCCCCGGAGGCCAGGGTGACGGCCTGCCGGTTCATGTCGTCGACCGCGCGGGCCAGCTGGCCCATCTCCTCGTGCGTCGTGACGGGGATCGGCGTGATCTCGCCGGGCTCCTCGCCGGCGCGGATCCGGGCAACCATCGCGGGCAGCCGGTCGTTGGCGATCTCGAGCGCGCCCTCGCGCACCTGGCGGATCGGGTTCAGCAGCAGGCGCGAGACGAGCAGGGCCAGGAAGATCGCGGCCAGCAGCAGGGCCGCGGTGATGACGGCGTTGGCGATGGCCAGCGCACGGGCGTCGTTCGCGGCGCTGCTCAGGTTGCCGTCGATCTGGTTGAGCAGGGTGTTGCTCAGGTCGTCGTACGGCGTGAACGCCTCGGCGTCGCCCAGGTCGTGCTTGCCGCTGCGGATGACGCCGAAGTGCGCGGCGTTCTGCTGGTTCAGCGTCGAGACCTGCGGGTCGTCCGTGCCGAGGTAGGAGCCGAGGCGGTCGATGATGACCTGCTCGACGCCCAGCTCGGCGGCGAGGTCGACGTCGTTGATGTTCGCGGCCGGGCCGTAGGTCTGGAACTGCTGCATGGCCAGCGACACGCGGCCGTCCATGGCCTGTTGCAGCGCGGCCAGCTTGGGCTCGGGCTGGCGCTGCTCGGCGACGATCGCGTCGATGAGGCCGGTGATGCCGCGCTGGAGCTGGCGGACCTGGGCGACCGCACCGCCAGCGGAGGGGTACGCCGAGCCGTCGCGCAGCTGGGTGCTCAGTTTGAGGATGCTGTCGAAGCGGTTCTGCTGGGCCGCGCTGAGGTCGGCCGCACCGGCCGCGTCCTCGAGCCGCTGGGCGGCGGTGTTGACCGCCTCGATCGCGGAGGCGCGCTCGGGGTCGTCCAGCGCCGGCTTCTGCCGGGAGACGATGATCGCCTGCTCGGCCGAGGCGAGGTAGTCCAGCGCCGGGCGCAGGATCGTGACGTGCTTGGCGGTGGCGGAGTAGTTGTCGGACTCCGAGAGCTCCTTCTGCACCCGCAGGCCGCCGAAGGTGGCGGCCAGGAGCATCGGGATGGTCAGCGCCAGGGCCAGCTTGCGGCGCAGCGACCACTCCGGGAGCGCGATGGCGGACGCCATGCGTCCCGCGCTGCCGCGACGCTTCTCCTCAGACATGCCACCCACCCGGTTGAGTCGAGGTCGGTACGCCGTGGTCAGCGGCGACGGGACCGGTCCAGATCGCGTTCACAGTAGGTAGTGCTCCCCCCAGCCCGAGGCGGAATCGGGGAATGCCTCGGGTTTGTCCACCTTTCAGTCAACCTTGGTCTAGTCATGGCTGGCAATGGCCCTGACCCTCCGGTTGACCAGCGACGATGCGGCGAAGGGGCACCGCCGGAGTCGGCGGTGCCCCTTCGGGGTGGTCGTGCGACGGCGGCTGGGTGGCGGGTCAGCGCCAGCCGAGCTCGGGCGCCACGTGCTTGAGCACGCTCTCGATGACGTGGGCGTTGTAGTCCACGCCGAGCTGGTTCGGCACGGTGAGCAGCAGCGTGTCGGCCGCGGCGATCGCCTCGTCCTCGGCCAGCTCCTCGGCCAGCTGGTCGGGCTCGCCGGCGTAGGACTTGCCGAAGCGCGCCAGTCCTCCGTCGATCTGGCCGACCTGGTCCTGGCTGCTGCGGTCGTGGCCGAAGTACGCGCGGTCCATGTCGCTGACCAGCGGGAAGATGGAGCGGCTGACCGACACGCGCGGCTCGCGCTCGTGGCCGGCCGCCTTCCACGCGTCGCGGAACATCTGGATCTGCTCGGCCTGCAGCTGGTGGAACGGCACGCCGGTGTCCTCGGTGAGCAGGGTCGAGCTCATCAGGTTCATGCCCTGCTCGGCGGTCCACACGGCGGTGGACCGGCTGCCGGCGCCCCACCAGATCCGGTCGCGCAGCCCGGGGGCGTACGGCTCGACGCGGAGCAGGCCGGGCGGGTTGGGGAACATCGGGCGCGGGTTCGGCTCGGCGAAGCCCTTGCCCTCGATGACCTCGAGGAAGACCTGGGTGTGGTCGCGCGCCATGTCGGCGTGGTCGCGGCCTTCGCCGGGCTGGTAGCCGAAGTAGCGGAAGCCGTCGATGACCTGCTCCGGTGATCCGCGACTGATGCCGAGCTGGAGCCGGCCCTCGGCGATGAGGTCGGCGGCGCCGGCGTCCTCGGCCATGTAGAGCGGGTTCTCGTAGCGCATGTCGATCACGCCCGTGCCGAGCTCGATCCGCGCGGTCTTGGCGGCCGCGGCGGCCAGCAGCGGGAACGGCGAGGCGAGCTGGCGGGCGAAGTGGTGGACGCGGAAGTACGCACCGTCCGCGCCGAGCTCCTCGGCGGCGACCGCCAGGTCGATGGACTGCAGCAGGGCGTCGGAGGCCGACCGCGTCTGCGACTGGGGCGACGGGGTCCAGTGCCCGAAGGACAGGAAGCCGATGTTCTTCACGTTTCAACGAACGCCGCGGTGGCCCGGATGATTCCGCGGTAAGAGGTGGACCTAGCCTGTGCCCGTGACGGGCTCGTTCGCGCGCGGCGTGCGCCTCGGGGTGCCGTACGCCGCGGTGGGGCTCGTGCTCTCCATGTCCTTCGGGGTCCTCGCGCGCCAGGCCGGGTTCAGCGCCCTGCAGACCATCGTCACCGCACTGGTGGTGTTCGCGGGCTCGGCGCAGTTCGCGGCCCTGGCCGTGCTGACCGGCGGCGGCTCCGCGCTGGCCGCCGTCGCCGCCGGGACCCTGATGAACGGCCGGTTCCTGGCCATGGGCACCGCGCTCGCGCCGTCACTGCCCGGCGGCCCGGTCAAGCGGGCGCTGCAGGGCCAGACGATGGTGGACGCGTCGTGGGCGCTGGCCAACCGCGGCGACGGGACCTTCGACCGGTGGCTGCTGTTCGGCACCACGCTCCCGCAGTACGTCGGGTGGGCGCTCGGGACGGCGCTGGGCGCCTTCGGCGGCGACCTGCTCGGCGACACCGACCGCCTCGGGCTCGACGCGGTCTACCCGACGTTCTTCGTCGGCATCCTGCTGGCCGAGCTGCGCGACCCGCGCTCGCGGGTGGTCGCCCTGCTCGGCGCCGTGGTCGCGCTGGCCCTGGTGCCGTTCACCCCGCCCGGCGTACCGATCATGGCCGCCGCCACCGCCGCCCTCCTGGGGCTGCGCCGGTGACCATCTGGCTGGCCATCGGGCTGCTCGCCCTGACCACGGCGCTCATCAAGGCGGCCGGGCCGGTGGTCTTCGGCGGCCGGACACCGGGGCCGCGGTTCCTGGCCGTGGTGGCGATGATGGCACCCGCGCTGCTCGCGGCCCTGGTGGTGACCTCGGTCTTCGCCGACGGCCGCCACCTCGGGGTGGGGGCCGAGGTGGTCGGCGTCGCGGCCGGCGCGGTCCTGCTGTGGCGGGGCCGGTCGGTGGTCCTCGCGGTCGTCGTGGCGGTCGCGCTCACCGCCCTGGTGCGCGCCCTGTTCTGAGCCCGGCTCCCACCTCGTGCAGGTGCCGCAGCGCCTGGCGGTAGGAGTCGACCAGCGTGGTCTCCTCGTAGGCGACGCCGAGCTCGGCGCAGTACGCGCGGACGATCGGCTTGGCCAGCGGGAGGTTCGGCGTCGGCATGGCCGGGAAGAGGTGGTGCTCGATCTGGTGGTTGAGCCCGCCGAGGGCCACGTCGACCAGGCGGCCGCCGCTCACGTTGCGCGAGGTGAGCACCTGCTTGCGCAGGAAGTCCTCGGTGCCGTCCGGGTGCGGCATGCCCTTGTGGTTGGGCGCGAAGGTCAGCCCGAGGTAGACCCCGAACAGCGCCTGGTGCACCACCACGAAGGCCAGCGCCTGCAGGGGGCGAGCACGGCGAGCACGGCACCGACGTAGAGCACCGCGTGCACGGCCAGCAGCCCGCCCTCGAGCCGCGGCCGCTTGACCGTGCCGTCGCGCAGGGCGCGCACGCTGTCGCGCTTGAGCGAGATCCCGAGCAGCGTGAGCAGCGGGAAGAACAGGTAGGCCTGGTGCCTCGCCACGAACCCCCGCGCCCGCTCGGCGTCCCAGGCCAGCAGCCCGGGCCCGACGTCGGGGTCGAGGTCGTCGTGGTTGGGGTTGGCGTGGTGCGCCGTGTGCTTGGCCATCCAGTAGCCGTAGGACATGCCGATGACCAGGTTGCCCGCCACCAGCCCGGCGCGCGCGCTCGTGCGGTTGCTGCGGAAGACCTGGCGGTGCGCGAGGTCGTGCGCGACCAGCGCCACCTGCGCGAAGACCACCGCGAGGAACGCCGCCACCAGCAGCGTCCACCAACTCGCCCCGACCACGAAGAACGCCGACCAGCCGGCCACCAGCGCCGCCGCCACCGCGCCGATGCGCACCGTGTAGTAGCGGGGCCTGCGCTCCAGCAGCCCGGTCGCGTCGACGCGCCGGCGAAGTTCGGCGAAGTCGCTGCCAGTGCCGGCGGCTCGGGAGGGGCGGGCGGGGAGCGTCGAGGTCGTGGTCGCCATGCCCTCGAGCCTCTCGGCGTCCGGCGCCGCGGACAGGAGTGCCAGGACCCGAGCCGGGGTGGGGCCAGCACCACTGTCGGCGCCACCGCCTGTTCACCGAACCGCCGCAAAATCTCTCGTCTGCCGCTGGCCCCCCGCCGTACGCTGTGCGCGTGACCAGCCGCCTCGCCCCGTGCGTGCCGTGCCTCGAGGACGAGGCCCGCGCGCTCGGCGTCGCGTGTCGGTCCACCGCCGACCAGAGTTGACCGGAAGGAGGTCCAGCGGTGAGCGCCCAACAAGTCGCCCTGCTGAACGCCTCCTACGAGCCGCTCGGCAAGGTGTCGTTCAAGCACGCCGTGCGCATGCTGTTCCGCGAGGTCGCCCTCGTCGAGGAGCAGCACGGCGAGCGCATGATCGGCCCCCACCCGTGGCCTCGCGTCATCCGGCTGGTCCGCTACGTCGCCGCCCACTGGCTGCACCGCACGGCCGGCTACTCCCGCACCGGCGTGCTCACCCGTGACCGCCACACCTGCGCCTACTGCGGCCGGCACGCCACCACCGTCGACCACGTGCTCCCCCAGAGCCGCGGCGGCGGCACCACCTGGCTGAACGCCGTCGCCGCCTGCGCGCCCTGCAACCACCGCAAGGCCAACCGCACCCCGGCCGAGGCGGGCCTGCGGCTGCACCTCACGCCGTACGCCCCCACGCGGGCGCAGCTCGCGGCGATCTAGGCGTCGTCAGCAGGACCGGCCGCCGTGGTCGGGGCACCTCACCGCGCCTCGACCACGGCGACGGTGCACCGGGACACGCAGACCAGCCGGCCCTCGTCGTCCTCGATCCGGGTGTCCCAGACCTGGGTCCGCCGCCCGATCGAGACCGGCCGGGCCGTCCCCGTCACCCACCCGCTGCGGACCGAGCGCAGGTGGTGGGCGCTGATCTCCGTGCCCACGCACGCTCGGCCGGGCTCCACCACGAAGCTCGCCGCGAAGCTGACCAGGGTCTCGGCCAGCAGGACCGACGAGCCGCCGTGCAGGAGCCCCAGCGGCTGCCGCGTGCGCCGGTCGACCGGCATCCGGGCGGTGAGCCAGTCGGCGCCCGCGTCGGTGAACTCGATGCCGAGCAGCCCCACCACGCAGTCCTCGCTCAGCGACCCGGCCAGCGCCAGGTCGGGGTGGGTGTGCCAGATCTCGTCGGTCGGTGTCGTCGTCGTCATGCCCTCGATGTTGCGTGTGCGCAGGCGCCTCCCGCAGCCGCGGAAACACGGCACTTGGCGCCGGGACGGCGCGGGTCGGCCGGTCCGGACTACCGCCTCATGGCCAGCACGTCTCGGGCCAGCCGGCGGGCGTGGTCCTCGTCGACCGGGAGCGCGAAGGTGACCCGGTAGTACAGCGGCGCGACCACGTGGTCGAGCACCTGCGCGACCGTGGGCACCTCCTCCCCTCGCGCCTCCGCGCGCCGCAGCATCTCCGCGGCCTGCTCGGTGCGCCGTTCCGTGACCGGGCAGTGCGTCACGAGGTCGGCGCGCGCGCCGACCATGGCGCGCAGGTAGCGCACGCGCACCGGGCGCGTGATGTCGCGAGCGATCAGGGTCGCCCACTCGCTCAGGTCCCCCTCGAGCGTGCCCGTGTCCGGCACGGCCCCGCCCTGTTGGGTCAGGGCGGCGACGGCGGTCTCCTCGAGGAGCTCGTCGACGTCGGCCCAGCGGCGGTACAGCGTCGTCGGGTTGACCCCGGCCCGCGCGGCGATGAGGGGGAAGGTCATCTTGTCCGACCCTTCGGCCACCAGCTCGCCGACCGCGGTGTGGATGGCCGCCAGCACCCGACTGCTCCGGCCACCGGGGCGGGTCGTGGCTTGTGCGTGTGCCATCCAGCCAGGCTAAAGCAAAGATGTTTGCCCTTCCAGCGGACTCCCTCTAGTGTCTCTAAAGCCAAGATCATTGCTTTCAGGAGGACACGTGCTCGGCCGACCGCTCTCGTTCGTCGTCGCCGGCGCCGCGGGTGCCGCGACGCTGACGGCGGCCTCGGCACCCTCGCCGCTCTACCCGGTCTACCAGCGGCTGTGGGGCTTCTCGGCGTTCACCTTGACCTTGGTCTTCGCGGTCTACGTCTTCGCGCTCCTCCTCGCCCTGCTGACGGTCGGGTCGTTGTCGGACCGGGTGGGACGGCGGCCGGTCGCGTCGGCGGCCCTCGTGCTCCTGGCGGTGGGGATGGTGCTGTTCGCCACCGCCGCAGGCACGGGCGGGCTGATGGCCGCGCGGATCGTGCAGGGGTTCGCCGTCGGCGCCGCCACCGGCACCACGACCGCGATGATCATGGACAACGCGCCGGACCCGCGGTCGGGCTCGGTCGTCAGCAGCGCGGTGCCCTCCCTCGGGATCGCCGTCGGAGCGGTCCTCGCGGGCGGTCTCGTCGAGTACGCCCCGCTCCCCCGCCAGCTCGTGTTCTGGATCCTGGGCGCCGCCTACCTCGCGCTGGCCGCCCTGGTCTGGCTCGTCCCCGAGCGCCCCCGCCCCGAGCCGGAGAACGGCGGATCGCTCTGGCGCTCGCTCCGCCCCCGGGCGGCGCTTCCCCCCGTCACGCGACCGGTCTTCCTCGCGCTGCTGCCCTCGATCGCCGCGACCTGGGCACTCGGCGGCCTCTACCTCTCGCTGGGATCGTCGATCCTGCGCACCGTGCTCTCGGTGCAGAACCACTTCCTCGTCGGCGCCGTCCTCGGCGTGTTCTTCACCGCGGGCGCCACCGGCCCGGTCCTCGCCGCCGCGCTCCCCGCTCACCGGCGCGCGCCGTTCGGCTTCGCCACCCTCACCCTCGGCGTCGTGCTGACCATCGCGGCCCTGCACACCGACACCCTGCCGGTCTACGTGCTCGGCTCCCTGGTCGCGGGCCTCGGCTTCGGCGCGACGTTCCGCTCGGCGGTCGAAGCCATCGGCGCCGCCGCGCCCGCCGACCACCGCGGCGAGGTCTTCGCGACGATGTACATCGTCAGCTACCTCGCCTTCAGCGTCCCGGCCCTGGCGGCCGGGCTCGCCGTTGGTCGCTTCGGGCTCGAGACCACGGCCGTGGCGTACGGCGCGCTGGAGGTCGCGCTCGTGCTGGTCGCCGCCGGCGCTGCGTACCGGCACGCCGGGCGGTGAGGCGCGCCGACCGTCACCACGAGGCCCGCGCCGCTACCCCTTGTGCGAGACGGCGCGGAACACGGGGCCGACGGCCCGGCGCCACACGAAGGGCAGCAGGTTGTGGGTCCAGATCATGGCGTAGTTGCTGAACGCGGTCTGCGACTCCGCGGTCGGGAAGCGCAGCTGGCGGTAGATGACCCGGGCCACCCGCTCCGGGCTGATCACCGGGGGCGGCGGGGTGTTGACGGCGCCGGCCGAGTCGAGCGCGTTGCCGTAGATCGGGGTGTCGACGCTGCCCGGCGCCACGTGCACCACGTGCACGTCCGGCAGGTCGGCGTTCTCCAGCGACAGCTGCTTGGCCAGCGCGCGCACGCCCCACTTGGAGACGACGTACGGCGTCATGTCGGGCACCGCGACGTGGCCGAGGAGGGACCCGACCAGCACGAGGACGCCGTACCGCTGCCTGCGCAGCACCGGGATCACGTGCCGTGCCACGGTGGCCGAGCCGAGCAGGTTGGTGGACACCACCTGCTCGAAGTCGTCCGCGGCGACGTCCTCGGTGCGCCCGTAGGTGACCACGCCGGCGCAGTGGAGCACCGCGTCGATGCGCCCGTGGCGCTCGACCAGGTCGTCAACGACCCGCGCGACCGACGCGTCGTCGGTGACGTCCGCGGTCACGACGTCCGCGGACTCGGCGCCCGCGGCGACACACTCGTCGGCCAGGTCGTCCAGGGCACCCTCGCTGCGGGCCATGAGCGCCACCCGGTCGCCCCGCTCGGCCGCGAGCAGCGCGGTCGCCCGCCCGATGCCGCTGGACGCCCCGGTCACCAGCACGACGTGCGGCCCGGACCCGCCGGGCACCCGCAGGCCCGCCGCCGCCAGGACCCGCACCGGCACGAGACCTTGCACGAGTTGTCCAAGTCCGGTGTCCATGTCTGTACATCGTGGGCCGATGGCCCCACCCGCGGGACCACCCCGTGGGGTGCGACGAGACGTGAGGGCTACCACACTCGTCGCTCGTGACGGCCTACGGCGCCTTCGTCGGGCTCGCGATCGTGCTCGTCGCCGTGCCGGGCCCCGCGGTCGTGCTCGTCTCCACCTCGGCCGCCCGCCGGGGTGCCCGCGCCGCCGCGGCGACTGCCCTCGGCGTCTTCGTCGCCGACCTGGTCTGGATGGTGGCCTCGCTGGTCGGCCTCACGGCGGTGCTCGTGGCCTCCGAGCCGGCCTTCCTGGCGATCCGGTACGTCGGGGCGGCGTACCTCGTCCTCATCGGGCTCCGCCTCCTCGCGGGTCATGAGGCCGTGGGCTGTCCCGCGGCCCTGGCGCCGCCCGCGCCGCAGGGCGGCACCGGGGTCTTCCCCAGCTGGGGCAGCTACATCGCCGCCTACCTGGCCACCGGCGCCGGCCAGAGCTTCTCCACCACGCTCGCCCAGCCGCACGCCCTGTCGCCCTGGGTCGGCCTCGGCGTCATGGTCGCGTCGGTCGCCGCCGGTCTCGTCGCCGCCGCCGTCGCCCTGGACCGCCGGGACGCCTGACGGCGACCTCCCGCCCCGAGCGCAGGCCGAGCGGGGCGCGGAGCACCCGTCCGTCGCCCGCGTCCGGGAGTACGCCGAGGGCGTGCTCCGCCCGAGTGCCCTGCGGACCGACCGCGAGGGGTGGACCGGGAGCGGGTCGCGGAACTCGGCCGCCTGGGGCTGCTGAACGCCCTGGCGCCCGCGGCGTACGGCGGCGCGGGGCTGAGCCCGGCCCAGGACCGGCACGGGCACGAGCTGGTGGCCGGGGCGTGCCCTGGACACCTGGCTGGTGTGGCTCAGACGCACCGGCGGTGGGGCGACTGGCGCAGACGCCGGCGGCGGGGACCGCGCCCGTGCAGCGGGACCATCTCGTGGGTCAGCGGCTGGGGGCTGCACGACGCGCTAACGATCGCTGCGGTGGAGCCCGAGACCGAGCGGGTGGTGACCGCCCTGGTGCTGGTGGACGACCGGACCCTGCTGGTGCCGCTGGAGCTGAGCGTGGTCCCCGGCTCGCGGACCCACCGCGTCGCCGTGGCTGACGCGCCGGTCCCGGACGAGCGGGTGCTCTCGGTGCAGACCCGGGACGAGCGGCGCCGCAGCGACGCCGACCTGGCCGGCGACGCCCGAGCGCACCGCTTCGGCCTGGCGGAGCAGGTGCTGCTCGAGCTGGAGCAGCCCGGGACCGGCCAGGACGTCACGGCCACGGGGCGTCCGCACGTCGCCCGCTGGCGCACCGAGGCCTACGCCCTCGCCGACGAGGCCGACCCCGCCCGCCTGGACGAGCGGCTCGCGCTCAAGGTCGCGGTCCTCGAAGCCCTCACCACCCTGACCCGCGCGCTGGTCGTCTGCCGCGCCGGCAACGGCCTCGCCCTCGACGACACCGCCCAGCTCCACGACCGGTCCGCGCTGTTCCTCCAGGTCCAGGGCCAGAACCCCGGCCGTCCTGCCACAGCTCACGACCAGATGGTCACTTCGGGTCAGGCGCGAACGGCGACGGGCGGCCACGATGACGGCATGAAGAGAAGAACAGCAACCGCCCTTGCCGTCGTCGCCCTCATGGCGGTCGCCTTCATGGCCGGCGCCGGGTCACCCGGGCAAGCTGCAGGCGCTCTCACCAAGTCCTCGGTCAAGAAGATCGCGGCCAGAGTGATCAAGAAGGCCGCCCCGTCGTTGTCCGTGGCTCACGCCGCGACAGCCAACACCGCGACTACCGCCACGACCGCCACCAACGCCACCAACGCCACCAACGCCACCAACCTCAACGGACAGCCGGCCAGCACCTACCAGACCGCGGCCTACCGCTACCGACTGCCGCAGGGCGGCGCCACCGCGACCAGTGGTCACTTCAACTTCCCCGGGCTGGCACCTGGCACCTACGCCTTCAGCTTCAACGCCATCTGGGACCCGCCGTCGACCGTCCTGTGCTACCTGAAGCCGAGCGCTACCAGCATCGAGGAGGAGGGCCTCGTCTACACCACGACGAACGGCGGCGTCACCTCGTGCGCCAGCTCCGGAATCGTCGTGGTTGCCGCCGGCTCAGTCGCGCGACTCCAGTGGGGGGTTCAGAGCGGCGGCGCCACGAGGATCTACACGAGTGGCAATGAGTTCTCCACCGTGTCGTTCGTCAAGGTCGACTCGCTGACCACCGGCACGACGACCACCAACTGAACCACGGCCCCGCCACGAGATCAGGCGGGCAGTAGCCGCACCGTCGTGGTGGGTCGCGCGCCGGAGCCGGCACATCCGATCGACGTGCGGGAGCCGTTGATTCGTCGACACCGCCCACGAGGCAACGCTGTGATTGCCTCCGACACGTCACCCACGACGACGACACCTCACCCGAGTGTCCGCCGGCGCTTTCGCTCAGCCAGCCAGTCGAGGGCCCAGCAGACGATCTTCACGAGTGATCCTTTCCCAGGTCGTATGAGAGGACAGCAGGACGTTGCTCGAGCCTCTCGGCCGCGATGATCGGACCGAGGGTCCCTCCGCCCCAGAGACGGAACGTTCGACCCCGTCATGCGTTCGAGTCGCAGCGAGCGTCGCCCACGGTGACGTCGACCGGCTCCCGCTCCGCAGGTCCAGGGCAGGTCGGGCCGCCGAGCAGCTCAGTCCCAGCGGGAGACGAGTTCTGCGATCACGGCCGGGTGGGCCACGTGCGGGAAGTGCCCACCGCCCGGCAGGACCGTGATCTCCACCGCGGGCAGCACCGCGCGCAGCCACTCGAGGTAGGGCGGAGGCAGCGGAGTGCGACTGACGTGGTGGTACGCGACCCCGCGCGCCCGCAGTGCCGCGAGCTCGTCGGTCCGCTGCTGCCGGAGCTCGTCTGCCGACTTCTCCAAGACTTCCGCCCAGTATCCGATCAGCAGGTCCTGGCGTGGGGTCGAGCGCAAGAGCGCCCGCTGCCGTGGGCTGAGCTCGTCGGTGGCCATGTCGTTGAAGAGCTGTCCCCACACGCTCAGGTAGTCCGGCCCGCGCAGCACTGGTTCCACTGAACGCAACATGTCGGCGAAGGGCCCGGCCAACAGCGGTTGGTCGATGTTCAGCACTGCCCGTGCTGGGTGGCGCGACGCGTACACCGTGGCCAGCAGCGCTCCGATCGAGTGCCCCACGACCACCGGGGCGTCCAGGCCCGCCGCGGTGATGGCGCCGCGCAGGACGTCCGCGACATCTGCCATGTCGTAGGAGCTCCTCGCTGGCGAGTCGCCGTGCCCAGGCAGGTCGATGGCCAGGGACCGGCGGCCCTCGAGGGTCTCCACCACCGGTGCCCACATACCGCGATCGAAGGTGAGTCCGTGCACGAGGACGACCGGTGGCCTGCTGTCGTCGGTTCCGGTGAGATCGGCGACGAGGTCGCCGAACGGCCGTGCCGCACGGTTGACGGAGGGGGTCTGGCCGCCTCTGCTGTTCATCGCGTCCACTCCCCCGACCGGCGCATCAGGTCGGCTGCCTTCTCGCCGATCATGATGGTCGCCGCGTTGGTGTTGACCGGCGTGATGCGTGGCATGACTGAGGCGTCGGCGACGCGGAGACCAGCCAGACCGTGGACGCGCAGCTCGGGATCGACCACCGCATCCGCGCCTGTGCCCATCGCGCACGTGCCCACGGGGTGGTAATAGGTGCTGGTGCCGCGGGCGACGAACGCACGCAGAGCCGCCTCGTCCGTGACGTGCGGTCCCGGCAGCACCTCGCGGGCGCGCCAGGGCGCGAACGGCTCGCTCGCTGCGATCTCGCGTGCCACCTGCACTCCGTGCACCATCCGCCGGACGTCGGACTCCGTGCCCAGGTAGTTCGGGTCGATGAGAGGCGCGGTCGCAGGGTCCGGCCCGGCGAGGCGGATCGTGCCTCGTGCCTCCGGCACCGTGGCGACCGCCAGAGTGAAGCTGTTCGCGGGCGCCGCCAGGTGCGGTGGGTGGAACGGCACGTGGATGAACATCAGCTGCATGTCCGGACCACTCAGCGAGACCTCGCTGCGCCAGACCATCGATGTCTCGGCGTGGTTGTTCCGGCCCGGGGCGATCGGCTGGGCCGCCTCGTATACGACCCCGCACAGGGGGTGGTCGTGCAGGTTGCGGCCCACTCCCGGCAGGTCGATCACGACGTCGACCCCTGCGGCCTCGAGTTCGGCAGCTGGGCCGACCCCGGAGAGGAGCAACAACCGGGGCGAGTCCACCGCACCTGCGGTGATCACGACCTCACGGTCGGCGTGGACCGTGGCGAGGTGCCCGTCGCGCTCGAGCTCGAGGCCCACGCAGCGGTCTTCGTCGAACCGCAGCCTCCGCACCCGTGAGTTGGTGGCGACGGTCAGGTTGGGCCTGTGACCGAGTACTGGATGGAGGTACGCGACTGCGGTGCTCTGACGCACTCCCCCAGCGATGGACAGGTCGTGCCAGCCAGCACCTTCGGCGTGCTCGCCGTTGAAGTCGTCGGTGGACGGGTAGCCAGCGGCTGCCGCACCGTCGAGGAAGACCTGGGAGAGGGGGTTGGGACCGGACGCAGGTGCCGGCCGCATCGGCCCCTCGGTCCCCCGGTACCGCGGGTCCCGTCCGACGGTCGTCTCCATCCGGCGGAAGTAGGGCAGCACCGACTCGTAGTCCCAGCCTGGAGATCCGGACGCGGCCCACTGGTCGAAGTCGTTGCGGTGACCACGCAGGTAGACCATCGCGTTGATGCTGCTGCTACCGCCGAGCGTGTGGCCTCGTGGCCAGCTGTGGGAGGCGCCATCAGTGCCGGCCTGCGGGACCGTGCGGTACGCGTAGTCGACCTCAGTGCCCCACAGGGCCGGCCACGCCGGCGGCGCGGCGATGTCCGGCAGACTGTCCGCCGGCCCGGATTCGAGCAGCAGCACCCGAGCTGCCGGGTCCTCGGACAGACGGGCGGCCACCACACAACCGGCCGACCCTGCACCCACGACCACGTAGTCGTAGCGTCCACGCGCCGCGGCTCCCGGACTCCCCTCGTGCTCCCGGCCCCTTCGACTGAGCATCATCACTGTCCTTCTCGATCCGCAGCGGCCGTGGACGACCAGAACTGGCCGCCGTGTGCGCTGATGGGACGACCGTAGGAACGGGCGCCACCTCCTCGCGTACGTCAGGTGACGGTCTCCCCGACGTTGGCTCTGGTGGAGCGCGTGGACCGGAAGGACTGAGGTCGACCAGGAGGCCGTTCCGCCTGCTTCACCCATAGGGACGTCGGCGTCTCCGACCACGTTCTCGCCTACCCTGGCGTCGCCGTGGGCCGATCGCGGATCCCCACGACGGCCGGCACGAGGGACAGGGGCGCGGAGATGACGACTGAGGGCGTGGTCGGCCGCGACGCCGAACTGGCAGTACTCGATGAGCTGTTCCGCGACATCCGGCTCCACGGGCGCGTCGTCCTCCTCCGTGGAGAAGCAGGGATCGGCAAGTCTGAACTGATGCGTCTCGGCCGCGAGTCCGCGGCCCGACGCGGGTTGCGCGTCTTGCGCGCCACTGGCGTCGAGGGCGAGATGACGCTCCCGTTCGCCGGCCTCCACCAGCTGATCCAACCGATGTTGGGTGGCCTCTCGACACTGCCCGCCCCCCCAGCTGCGCGCGCTGATGGCGGCCTTCGGCATGACGGATGAGGCCGCGCCGGAGCCCTTCTTGATCGGCCTGGCGGCACTGAACCTGCTCAGCGAGAGCGCGGCGGGCCAACCCCTCGTCCTGGCGGTCGACGACGCCCACTGGTTGGACCGGCCCAGCGCTGACGTCCTCGGCTTCATCGCCAGACGTCTGGAGTCCGAGGCGGTGGTCATGGTGGTCGCTCAACGCGACGACTTCCCGCCTGTCATTGCGGGCTCGGTCGTGCACGAGCTGCCGTTGGGACGCCTGGACCGCCACCTGGCCGAACAGGTGCTCACGCACCGCGCGCCGCACCTCGGGTCGACCGACCTGGGTCGTCTGCTGGACGTGGCAGCGGGCAACCCGCTTGCGCTGACCGAGTTGCCCCTCGACGGCGTGTACGACGACTCCGCGCCCCCGTCCCTGACCGCGCGCCTGGAGCGCGCCTTCGCAGCCCGGCTCCCCGCTCTTCCCGACGTGACGCAAGACCTGCTGCTCGTCGCCGCCCTGGAAGGCGAAGGAGACCTGGGAGACGCTCTGAGGGCCGCTGCTGCTCTGCGTGGCGAGGAGGTGTCTGCGCAGGCTGTGGTCCCGGCCGTCGAGGCCGGACTGGCCGCTCTGGCCGGCGGGAGGCTGGAGTTCCGTCACCCTCTGGTCCGCCACGCGATCCGGCAGCAGGCCACGTTGCCCCACTTGCAGAGCGCCCATCGCGCGTTGGCGCAGACACTGGTGGACCCGCACCGCCAGGTCTGGCACCGGGCCGCCGCGACCGACCGGCCGGACGAGGAGCTCGCCTCGGAGTTGGAGGAGGTCGGCGCACGCGCCCGGCACCGCGGAGGGGTGGCGGCAGCACAGGCGGCACTCGAGCGTGCCGCCCGGCTGAGCGCGGACCCGGCGGCCCGGATCAGGCGCTACCTGATGGCCGCTGAGCTCGCGTTCGAGTGGGGTAGACCCGACATCGTCGACCGGCTCTTGCAGGAGACGGCCGCCCTCGACGTACCTGCCCTGGAACGAACACGGATGGCAGTGATCCGCGACAACTTCGCGGAGGGCCTCGAGGGCGCGGGCACCAGGAGGTTGACCGAGGCAGCCGCTGCGGCGGCCTCGGACGGTCGCACGGATCAGGCTCTGGTGTTCCTCCAGGCGGCGTCGTTGCAGTGCATGTGGGCCGATGCCAGCGCGGCGACGCGCGCCCGCGTCGTGGAAGTCGTCGAGCAGGCACTCGAGCCCGACGACCCCCTCGCGCTCGAGTGCATCGGGTACGTCCTGCCGTTCGAGCGCGGAGCCGTGGTCCTGGAACGCCTGCGCGCTGACTCCCCTGGTCTCCTCGACCCGGCGCGCACACGTGCCGCCGGGTTCGCGACGAGCGTGGCCGGCGACATGCCCCTCGCCGTCGAGCTGCTGGCCTCTGCGCTCCCTGGTCTGCGGGCCGGCGGAGAACTCGGACTGTTGTGCCGGGTCCTGATGGTGCAGGCCTGGAGTGCGCTGATGGTCGGCCGGTTCGACCTCGCCGCCACGGCAGCCGACGAGGCCGGCCGGCTCGCCGCGGACACCGAGCAGCCGCTGGTGCGGGCCATCTCACTGGTCGTCCAGTCCGTCGTGTCCTCGCTGCGCGCCACGGAAGACCTTGAGCGAGATGCTGCGGAACGCCTCGACGAGGCGTCTCGACTGGGGATCCAGGTCCAGTCCAACGGGGTCCTGGCGGTGGTGCAGGTCGCCCGCGGCGCCATCGCACTCAGCGGGGGGCGTCACCACGAGGCCTGGGAGGAGCTGATCCGGGTCGCCGACCCCGCTGATCCCGCCTATCACGCCGTGGTGCACACCTACACTGCGGCCGACCTCGTCGAGTCAGCCGTGCACAGTGGACACCGCGCTGAGGCCGAGCAGGTCATGGCCGAGCTCGAGAGGGTCGCCCACGCCACGCCTTCCCCGATGCTGCACGTCGGGATGCGGTACGGCCGCGCGCTGCTGGCAGCCGAGGACGAGGCCGAGCGGCTGTACGAGGCCGCGCTGGCCGCAGACCTGAGCGCCTGGCCCTTCGCCCGTGCGCGGCTGCAGCTGGCGTACGGCGCGTGGCTCCGCAGGCGCCGGCGGGGGGCCGAGTCCAGGGCGCCGCTCCGGGCCGCTCGGGACACCTTCGACGCGCTCGGTGCCGTGGCCTGGGGTGAGAGGTCGCGTCAGGAGCTGCGCGCCTCGGGTGAGCAGAGCAGGCCACGCAACGCCGACCTTCGCGAACAGCTGAGTCCTCAGGAACTGCTCATCGCCCAGCTGGCCGCGGAAGGTCTCACCAACCGCGAGATCGGCGCGCGGCTCTACCTCTCACACCGGACGGTCGGCACCCACCTGCACCGCCTCTTCCCCAAGCTGGGGATCACCTCCCGCGCTGCCCTGCGCGAAGCCCTCGGTCTCTGAACCCACGGACCAGCGCACGGTCGGCATGACCGTCATGTGACGTACGCGAAGAGCGCGCGCCCCTTCTTACGTTGGGACTCGTCAGCGTGAGGACGGTCGAACCGGCCTTCCGACGCCACGACGTCCACCACACACTCCGCGGACGCGGTCTGCGGGCACCGAAGGGAACAGCAGCATGGACACCACCACCGATCACGGGATCAAGAACGTCGTGCTCGTCCACGGCGCGTTCGCGGACGGCTCCGGCTGGCGCGGCGTGTACGACGACCTGACCGGCCGCGGCTACCGGGTGACGATCGTGCAGATCCCGCTCACCTCGCTCGCGGATGACGTCGCCGCGACCAGGCGAGTCCTCGACCGCCAGGACGGGCCGACCATCCTGGTCGGGCACTCGTGGGGCGGCACGGTCGTGACCGAGGCAGGGTCCCACCCGAACGTCGCCGGGCTGGTCTACGTCGCAGCGCTCGCGCCTGACTCCGGCCAGACCACAGCCCAGCAGTACGAGGGCTTCGCCGCAACGCCCGACTTCGTCATCGATGTCGGCGATGACGGCTACGGCTTCCTCAACCCCGGGAAGTTCAAGGTCGGTTTCGCCGCCGACGCCAGTGATGCCGAGGCGGAGTTCATGCGTGACTCGCAGGTCCCCATCAACATGTCGGTCTTCGGCAGCCCGGTCACCACCGCCGCTTGGCGCAGCAAGCCGTCGTGGGCGGTCATCGGCACCGAGGACAAGGCGTTCGACCGGGCGATGCTCGAGCACATGGCTCAGCGGGCGGGTGCGCAGATCACCACGGTCGCAGGCAGCCACGCTGTCTACCTCACTCAGGCCACCGTCGTCGCGGACGTCATCGTCGACGCCGCCGAGCACGCCCTCGTCAGCGCGAACTGAGACGCACACCCACCAGTCCCGGCCGGCTCGCGCGACCCCCGCGAGCCGGCCGGACCCTCGTGAGAGGAGGAGCGATGCGAGTCGCGACGTTCGAGATCCCCCTCGGGATCGAGCTGCTCGCCGCCGCCCTCGGCGGACTTCAGGGTGCTCTCTTCGCGGCCGCGCACCGCGACCGCCGCGTCGACGTGCTCGGTGTCGTCATCATCGGTCTGAGCGTCGCGCTCGGCGGCAGCCTGCTGCGCGACGTGGTGCTCGACCAGCCACCTGTCGTCATCTGGGCCAACAGCTACCTGCTGGTCGCTGCATCCGCCGCCGTCCTGGGAATGACGCTGCAGCAGACGCTGACCCGCGCCGAGTGGCCGCTCACGGTGCTCGACGCCATCGTCATGGGCCTGTTCGGGGCGATCGCCACCTCGAAGGCGCTCTCCCTGGGGGTGGGCGACGTCGGAGCGCTGGTCGTGGGCGTCATCGGGTCGATCGGCGGTGGCGTGCTGCGCGACATCTTGATGAACCGGCCGGTCTCCGTCCTCCACGTCGGCACGCTGTACGCCGTGGCCGCCGCTGCAGGCGCGGCCGCTCTCATCGTCCTGGTCGCACTCTCCACCCCGATCCTGATCGCGGGGGCAGGCTCGGCAACCGTGACGGTCGCTGTGCGTCTGGCCGCGGTGCGTCGTGACTGGACGTTCCCCGAACAAGGCTCCATGCGTCTGCGCCGTCGGTCCTAGGCTCGTCGCGGACAGCGAGTCGCTCTGTCGTCACCGACACCGGTCACACCGGAAACCTGCGACACCCGGCAACCTGAAGGCAGCTCAACGGTCCGCCCGCAGGCCGTTGAGGAAGATCTCGAGCGAGCGGCGCCACCAGTCGTCGCCCAACCGGACGGCCTGCGCGTTCAGCCAGATGAGTCGGTCGAGGTCCTCGCCGGAGACGTCGTCGCGAAGCGTGCCGTCTGCTTGGGCGGCCTCCATGAGGGGAGCGGCGTGCGCGACCGCTTGCGACGTGACCTCGCGCAGAGCGACCGACTCAGGATGGCGGCGCGCGACGATCGCGTTGAAGGTCGGATCAGCCGCCTGAGCCGCGCCCAACGCGAACACGTAGCTCGAGAACCGCTCCCACGGGGTCGCGCCGGCGGTGGCCGCGACCGCAGTAGCGAGCTTCTCCGCGGCGACGTCGGCGACCACGGCATCGGTGAGCCCCTCCCGACTGCCGAACCGGTGGTAGATCGTGCCCGGGCTCACGCCCGCTCGCCGTGCGATGTCCTCCAGCGGGACGTCGATCCCGTGCTCAGCGAAGGCCTCAGCCGCCGCGGCACGGATCCGCTCCGCATTGCGCCGGGCGTCGGCTCGCATCGAGTCTCCCCTTCTCGGAATAGATTGATGGACTCTCAAGTTGAGGCTGTCGCTCTAAGTTGAGACTACGCCAAGATACGGAGACACTCCCTTGACCGACTACGGACACGAGGTCCGCTTCGGACTCAGCATCGACCCTGGAGTCGGTGGCCTGAGCAGGGCCTTCCAGCTGGCCGGACAGGCCGACAGACTGGGCCTCGACCTGCTGGCCGTCCAGGACCACGCCTACCAGCCGTCGCACCTCGACACCTGGACGCTGCTCACCTACCTCTCGGCGGCGACCGAGCGGATCTCGGTCATGCCGGACGTCGCCGACCTCCAGCTCCGCCCGCCCGCCGTGCTCGCCAAGGCCGCGTCGACCTTGTCGCTGATGAACGGCGGTCGCGTCCAGCTGGGCGTGGGCGGCGGCCCGTTCCCCGACGCCATCGCCGGGATGGGCGCATCGCGCCGCGAGCCGTCCGTCATGGTGACCTACGCCGACGCTGCCGTCGAGATCCTCATCAAGGCGCTCCGGGGAGGCCCGACTCAGGGCGGAAATGAGGAGTACAGGGTCGACTACGTCGCCGGGCCGGCGGCACCGAGCAGCCCCCAGGTCTGGCTGGGCGCACAGAAGAAGCGCATGCTCGACCTGGTGGGTCGCAGGGCCCAGGGCTGGATCTCCCCGCTCAACATCTACGTGCCGGCCGAGGACGTTCCCGCCAAGCAACAGCTCATCGACAACAGCGCCCGCGCCGCCGGACGCGAACCCGCCGACATCGCGCGCATCTGGAACGTGATCGGCACGATCGCCAGCAGCACTGAGGGGGCCGGCCACAGCCCCACCGGCGGGCTCACCGGCGACACCTCGACGTGGGTCGACTTCCTGGCCGACGCCGTGGTCGAGCTCGGCTTCGACACGTTCATCTTCTGGCCCGTGGCCAACTCGGACCGGACCGAGGAGCAGCAGCTCGAGCTCTTCGCGACCGAGGTGGTACCCGCCGTCCGGCAGAGCGTCGCGGACCTCAGGAGGGCCCGGTGACCACGCCGGTCGGTCAGCCGACCCTGCCCGACTCCGTCCGGACGGTCACACCCGAGGACGACGCGTACCGGTTCCTCCGGTCCACCTACACGACCCGCCATTCGCCGGCCCAGATCCTCGTGCCGCGCTCGGTCGACGAGGTCTCCCAGGCCGTCCGCTACGCCGCGGCGACACGGCTGCCCGTCTCCATCCGCAGCGGTGGCCACGGGCTCGACGGGCTCTCCTCCAACGACGGTGGCATCGTCGTCGACCTCGGCGCCATGAACTCCGTCTCGCTGCTGGAAGCACCCGCGGGCGCCGAGCCACCTCTCGTCCGCGTGGGGGCCGGCGCCCGTTGGGCGCAGGTCGCGTCCGCGCTCGCGCCGTACGAGCTCGCGATCAGCTCCGGCGACCACGGCAACGTCGGCGTCGGTGGACTCGCCACCGCCGGTGGCCTCGGTTGGCTCGTGCGCACCTACGGCCTGACCGTGGACCACGTACGCGCCGCGACCGTCGTCCTGCCGTCGGGAGAGGTCCTCCGCGCCGACGACGCCGAGCCCGACCTGCTCTGGGCGGTGCGCGGCGCGGGATCCTTCGTCGGCGTGGTCACCGACCTCGACATCGAGCCGATGCGCCTGCCGGCGGTCCAGCTCAGCCAGGTCGTCATCGAGCTCGACGACCACGGTGTGGCCCTTCGCCGGTGGTCAGGGTTCATGCACACGGCACCCCGCGAGCTCACCATGAGCGGCATCGTCGCCGCCTCCGGGCACCAGCTCGTCCTGGTGCTGACGGCGGTCTTCGCCGGCGCCGACCCACGCGCCGCCGACGCTGCCCTCGCTCCCCTCTTCGCCCGAAGAGGAGTGCACGGCGGTGCGTTCGAGCCCGCGCACTACTCCGATCTCGTGCCCACCAACCACCTGCACGCCAACGTCGGCCAGCAGCCCGCGACGACCACGAACGCACTCCTCAGGCGGCTCGACGACGACTCGGCGCGTGCGCTCATCGCGACGGCGAGGCACCCGGAGCGACCGTTCCTGCAGATCCGTGCCATCGGCGGCGCCATCAACGACGTCCACCGTGACGCCACCGCCTTCGCCCACCGCAGCGCCGAGGTCCTGGTCACCGCGACCGTGTTCCCACCCCAGGATCGTCGAGGGCTGGACAGTGCGGCCAGGTCACTGCGGCGTCACGCCACTGGTGCCTACCGCAACTTCGAGAGCCACCCGTCCGAGGAGACGTTCCGACGCGCATTCCCAGGGCCCACCGGCGACCGTGTACGTCGGCTGGCGCAGCGCTACGACCCCGAGGGTGTGCTCCGCAGGTCCGGCGCGACGAGGCGCTGACACGACGGACGAAGTCGATCGCGCACGACAGCTGTCGTCTGCGGCACGTCGACACCAGACGCGCCTCCGCCCCCGTTGGGGCCGCGGGCCTGTGCCGAGCTCGACGGAAGCGCCGGGCTCATCTCAGGGTGACGTACGCGCACCGAGCTGGGCCAGGGCGCTTGTGTCGGTGCCGGGGCTCCCGAGCATCGTCTGGGGGGAGTTTGTGGGGACCCAGGCTCCCCTGGAGAAAGACAGTGGCCCTGATCAGCACTTCTGCTGGTCAGGGCCACTTCTCGTAGCGGGGGCAGGATTTGAACCTGCGACCTCTGGGTTATGAGCCCAGCGAGCTACCGAGCTGCTCCACCCCGCGTCGGTGAACCCAACGTTACGGCACGGGTGGTCGTGGGCTCAAATCGGGTGCCGTCAGGGGGTGGGGCTGGCTCCCGACGGTGAGGCGGACGGGGTGTCGGTCGCGCCGCCGCTGCCGGCGCCGCCACCGCCGCCCTCGGTGCCGAGGGCCTGGTTGACGTAGTCCTGCGCCTTCTGGATGTGGCGCTGGTACTCGGCCAGGTCGCCGGCCGAGAGGGCCTGGTCGGCGGCCTCGAACTCCTGCTGGGCCAGGGCGAGGAGCTCCCGGACGCTGCCGGGCTGACCGGTGGGCTCGTCGGTGGGCTGGTCGGACGGCTCACCGCTGGGGGTGGGGGTGGGCGTGGTCCCGTCGGTCGGGTCGTCCGAGTTCTGCTGGCTGCCGTCCAGGGCGGACTCGAGGGCGGCCGAGAGCGAGCGGCCGATGCCGACGTCGCCCTGGTAGGAGACCAGGACGTAGCGCAGGATCGGGAAGTTGGCCGCATTGGTGGTCGCCAGGCGGACGTAGACCGGCTCGACGTACATCAGCTCGTCGCCGACGGGCACGGTCAGCAGGTTGCCGTAGCTGACCGAGTTGCCGGAGCGGTTGAACTCGGCGAGCGTGGCGGAGACGGTCGGGTCCGAGCGCATGTTGTTGGCGACCTGGCCGGGGCCCTGCTGCTGCTCGTCGATGACGTCGATGACCCGGATCTGGCCGTAGTCGTCGGACGTGGCGTCGCTGTCCACCGAGACGTACGCCGCGAGGTTGCTGCGCTTGTAGGGCACGAACGTCGACGTCATCGACCAGGTGGCGTCGGTCGGGACGGTGTCCTCGGTCTCGGAGTCCGAGCCGGAGGGGATGAGGCCCGAGGGCTGGGTCACGAACATGCGGTACGGCGGCTGCAGGCTCTTGGCGGTCCCGGTCGGGTTCGGGTCCTCGGGGACGTCCCAGCGGTTGTTGTCCTGGAACCACGCGTTGGGGTCGGTCACGTGGTAGCGGGCGTACTGGTAGCGCTGGACCTTGAACATGTCCTCGGGGTAGCGCAGGTGCTCGCGCAGGTCGTCAGGGATGTCGGAGTTCGGCTTGACGGTGCCGGGGAACGCCGCGGACCACGCCTTGAGGATCGGGTCCTGGTCGTCCCACGCGTAGAGCGTCACGGTGCCGTCGTAGGCGTCCACGGTGGCCTTGACCGAGTTGCGCATGTAGTTGATCTCGTCGGTCGGCAGCGTGCGCAGGCCGGTCTCGTCCTGCAGCGTGTCGTCGGTCATCGTCTTGAACGACTCGCGCTCGGAGCCCGGGAACTGGTCGGTGGTGGTGTAGCCGTCGACGATCCACTCGATCTTGCCGTCGATCACGGCGGGGTAGATGTCGTCGTCGAGGGTCAGCCACGGGGCGACCTTGCGCACCCGGTCGGCCGGGTCGCGGTTGTAGATCACCTCGGAGTTGGCGTTCACGCGCCCGGACAGCAGGAAGTTCGTGCTGCCGAACTTGATGGCGTAGAGCAGCTGGCGGAACGTCGAGCCGACCGGCACGCCGCCGGCGCCGTCGTAGGTCGTGGTGGTCTCGGCGTCCTCGTCGCCGGAGGCGGCGGTGTTGAGGTTGAGCTCGACGCTCGGGGCGTCGTCGCTGGCCTTGCCGACCACGGAGTAGTCGGGGCTGTTCTCGCCGAAGTAGACCCGCGTCTCGTACTTGCCGACCGCCTGCTCCAGCGCGTCCTGGCCGGGCTGGTTGCCCTCGGCCCACTGGGTGCGGTCGGTGTCGCCGAGCTCGAGCGGGGTGTTCTGCACGCCGCGCTGGTTGGCGAACGCCGCGATCACGTCGTTGCCGTGGGTGTAGACGGTGTGCAGGTTCAGCCAGTTCTTGACGTCGCTGTTGAGGGCACCCTGGTCGAGCTCGCGCACGCCGAGCACGAGCGCGCGGTCGTTGCCCTCGATGTCGTAGCGGTCCACGTCGAGCACGTCGGCGGTCGAGTAGTAGCCGCGCACCTGCTGGTTCTGCTGGAACACGTCGCGCACCAGCGCGGGGTCGACGAGCGGGACCGAGGTGATGTTCTGGTCGTTCTCGGCGTCCACCGCGGCGGCGGGGGTCCCGCTCGCGGGCAGGCGGTACTCCGCCACCGTGTCGATGTCGTACGCCGCGCGCGTGGCGTCGATGTTCTTGGAGATGTAGCCCGACTCCTTGTCGGCCTCGCTCGGCTTGACCTGGAACTGCTGCACGATGCCGGGCCAGATCAGCCCGAGCAGGATCGCGGACAGCACCAGCAGCGAGAGTCCGAGCGAGGGCAGCAGCCAGGTGCGGCGCCAGACGTTGACGAAGAACAGCACGGCGCAGATCAGCGCGATGCCCATGAGGATCGCCTTGGCGGGCAGCACCGCGTTGTCGTCGGTGTAGGTGATGCCGGTGAGCAGCGAGCCCTTCTGGAAGGCCAGGTCGTAGCGGTCCAGCCAGTAGTCGAGCGCCTTGGCCAGCACGAAGACGCCGAGCAGCACCGAGAGCTGCGCCTGCGCGGCTCCGGAGAGCCGGTCGCCGGGGCTCTGCAGCCGGATCCCGCCGTAGAGGTAGTGCACGACCGCCGCGGCCAGCAGCGCGACCACGGTCACGGCCATCACGAAGTCGGTGAGGAAGTGGTACCAGGGCAGGTCGAAGACGAAGAAGCCGATGTCCTTGCCGAAGTAGGCGTCCTTGCGCTCGAAGGGCACCCCGTTGCGCCACAGCATGTAGCTGCGCCACTCCCCCGCACCGGAGGTGCCGGCGAAGATGCCGAGCAGCAGCGCGAGACCGATGACCAGCCACGTCCGGATCGGCGTGACGGCCTGGCGGTAGCGGTCGAGGCCGGACTGCTCCGGTGACTGCGGGTGGAACAGCGGGCGCGTGCGGAACGCGACGACCATGCTCACCGCGACCACGACGCCCATGAGCACGCCGAAGACCAGGAACAGCACGACGCGGGTCCACAGCAGCCGGCTGTAGACCGAGCCGAAGCCGATGTCGCGGTACCACAGCACGTTGGTGTAGAAGTTCGCGAACGTCGTCAGCGCGAAGAAGGCGACCACCAGCACGATCGCGGTGATCACCAGGGCGCGTGAGCGCCGGGACGGCGGGCGGTCCGCGGGGGTGTCCCGCGGGTCCTCGTCGAACAGCTCGCTCACAGTTCCTCGTCCTCCTCGACGGGCTCCAGCGTGGCGGTCAGCAGAGCGACCAGCTCCGGGACCAGGTCGGGTCCGCCGACGACCGACTGGTCGTCGTCGTGGGCGCGCAGCCGCAGCGCGCAGTACGTCGCCCCGGCGCGGGTCACGCCGACGACCATCCGGACCTCCTGGCGGTCCGGGTGCTCGGCCGCGTACGCCGCCGCGGCACTCGGGTCGTCGGGCAGCTCGTCGTCGGCGTCGGGCGGCAGCACCAGGCGCTCCACCACCGCCGCGCAGCCCGCGACGTCGGGTCCCCAGGCGATCTCGGCCAACGACGACTCGAAGCGGTCCGGCGGCAGCTGCTCCTGCTCGATCGGGGTCAGCGACCCCTCGGCCGAGGCGTCGTCGAGGCCCATGGCCGCGGCCAGCGCGGGCTCGCGGAGCACCAGGTCGGCGGTGGGGACGAGGGCGTAGAGCCGGCTCGGCTGGTCCCAGCCGCCCTGCGCGTGGTGGGACTCGATCTCGAGCACGGCCGCCGCCAGGGCGGGGTCGAGATCCTCGTCGAGGGACAGCGGGTCCAGGGCGTCGCTCATCAGCAGCTCGGCAGCTTCGCGTCGTGGTCGGCCGCCCACGTCTGCACGACGTCGAGCGCGGACTGGAACGTGTCGACCTTGGCCAGGCGCATGTCGCCGTGGTGGGCGCCCTGGGCGTCGTCGCAGTTCTCGGCCGGGACCAGGAACAGCTGGGCGCCGTCGTGGTCGGAGCCGGCGATCTTCTGCTGGATCCCGCCGATCGCGCCGACCTTGCCGTCGGCGCTGATCTCGCCGGTGCCGGCGATGGCGCCGCCGTCGGTCAGCGAGCCCGGCGTGAGCGTGTCGTAGATGGCCAGCGAGAACATCAGCCCGGCGCTCGGCCCGCCGATGCGCGGGTCGATGGTCACCGTCACCGGGAACGGCAGGATGAAGCCCTGCCCGAGCTGGATGCCGACCTGCGGGGCGCCGTCGTCGCCCGGCTCCGGCGTCACCGGCACGTCGACTTCCTTGCCGTCGCGCAGCACGGTGAAGGTCACCTTCCCGCCCGGCGGCGTGCCCTTGATCGCCGCCCGCAGGTCCGAGGACGCCCGCTGGACGTCGCTGGACAGCGGCTGGCCGTTGACCGCCTTGAACAGGTCACGCACGGCGAGCGCGCCGTCGGCCGGCGTTCCGGGGGCGATGAGGAGCACCTCCAGCGCGGGCGTCACCTTCTTGCCCAGCGCCGTGAGCGCCACGGCGACCGCGGTGTCCTGGGAGGACACCATCTGCACCTGGCCCTCGTCGCGCTCCTCGTCGGCGGTCTTGTCGTCGGGGTAGACCGCGTCCTTCGGGTAGACCGCGTCGTCGGGGTCCAGCCACGCGCCCATCACCTGGAACAGGTTGAGGTCGCTGTCCTTCGGCGTCACCGAGACCGTCGTCATCCGCAGCTGGCCCTCGTCGCGGTAGGTCTTCTGCCCCGGCACCTGGATGATCTCCTTGCCGTCGGGCGCGCCCAGCACGTTGATGGTGGGGCCGGGCGAGTACATCGTGTACGGCAGCGGCGTGAGCAGCGCGGCGATGGCCAGCGCGGCCACCAGCGGCACGGCGACGAGCGCCGCCACGACACGCTGGTTCATGCCGCACACTGTCTCAGACGGTTGGTTGGCGCCGGCTCACGAGGCGCGGCGCTGCTCGCGGGGCGAGTCGCCCGTGCGCGGCGTACGCCGGACCGCGACCCCGGTGGACCGCTCGCGGCGCCGCGGCAAGCGGGTGGCGCGGGGCCGGTCCGCGTCGCGCTCGAGGGCAGCGCCGAGCCGGCGCACGGCCTCGTCGTGGTCGACCTCACCACGGCCCTCCCGGCCGAGCCAGCCCACCCAGGCCATGGCCACGACGGTCACGACGACCGGCGGCACCAGCCAGAGCAGGATCTCCACCCGTCGAGGGTAGGGACTAACGTGCCCCGCATGTCGGAGCCCACGCCCGTCCGGCTCGTCGACCTGCGCGACGCGCCCTTGGACGTCGCCGAGGTGGTGGCCGCACTGGACGACGACGCCTCCGGGGGACTGACGCTGTTCGTGGGCCGGGTCCGCGACCACGACCACGGGCAAGGCGTGGTCGGCCTCGACTACAGCGCGCACCCCACGGCGATGGACACCCTGCGCGAGGTCTGCGAGCGGGTGGCCGCCGCCCACGACGTGCACGGCGTGGCCGCGGTGCACCGGGTCGGCTCGCTCGACATCGGCGACATCGCGGTCGTCGTCGCCACGACCTCGGCCCACCGCGGCACGTCGTTCGACGCCTCGCGCATGCTGATCGACACGCTCAAGGCCGAGGTGCCGATCTGGAAGCACCAGCGCTTCACCGACGGCTCCGAGGAGTGGGTGGGCTCGCCCTAGGTCGTCCCTGAGATCTCCCTGGGAGGTCCGCGTGCGGCCGCTCCGGCAACCGCCCGCGGCGTACCGTGGAGCCATGGCAGACGAGCCCGAGGAGCCCCAGAACCCGTTCAAGGGCACCCCGTTCGAGCAGTTCTTCGCCCAAGGCCTCGGCGGCATGGCCGGCCCGGGCGGAGCCGGCGGTCAGGGCATGCCCGACCTCAACCAGCTCTTCGGTCAGCTGCAGTCGATGCTCCAGCCCTATGACGGCCCGCTCAACTGGGACGTCGCGGTCGACCTGGCCCGCAAGACCGTCGCGCAGTCGCCCGACCCCTCGCCGACCTCGGCGCAGCAGGCCGCGGTCGCCGACGCCCTGCAGCTCGCCGACCACTGGCTCGACGCGACCACGTCGTTCCCCTCCGGCGTCACCACCACCGCGGCGTGGAGCCGCGCCGAGTGGGTCGTCGGCACCCTCGACGTCTGGAAGGTGCTGGTCGAGCCGGTGGCCCGCCAGTCCGTCGGCGCGCTCAGCACCGCACTGCCCGAGGAGGCCCGCGCGCAGGCCGGGCCGCTGCTCGGCATCCTCGGCCGCGCCATCGGCATGCTGCTGGCCAACCAGGTCGGCTCGGGCATCGGTGCGCTGGCCGGTGAGGTCCTCTCGGTGTCCGACGTCGGCGTGCCGCTCGCGCCCGCGGGCCGCGCCACGCTGGTGCCGGCCAACGTCACGGCGTTCGCGGCCGGACTCGACGTGCCCGAGCAGGACGTCCTGCTCTACCTCGCGCTGCGCGAGGCCGCGCACCAGCGGCTCTTCGCCGGGGTGCCGTGGCTGCGCGAGCACCTGGTCGGCGCGGTGACGGCGTACGCCGAGGGCGTGGACGTCAACGTCGAGGGCATCCAGCAGCGCGTCGAGGAGCAGATGCGGGGCATCGACCCGGCCCAGCTGGGCAACCCCGAGGCCATGCAGCAGCTGCTCGAGGGCGGCATGTTCGAGATGCCCGACACCCCCGCGCAGAAGGCCGCGCTGTCGCGGCTCGAGACCACGCTGGCGCTCGTGGAGGGCTGGGTCGACGAGGTCGTCGGCCAGGCCACCGAGGGCCGGATGCCGACCGCCGCCAAGCTGCAGGAGGCGGTCCGCCGCCGCCGCGCCGAGGGCGGTCCCGCCGAGAAGACCTTCGCCACCCTGGTGGGCCTGGAGCTGCGCCCGCGCCGGCTGCGTGACGCCTCGACGCTGTGGGGCTCGCTGCGCACCCGGCAGGGGGTCGAGGCCCGCGACGGCGTGTGGATGCACCCCGACCTGCTGCCGACCGAGGCCGACCTCGACGACCCGCTGGGCTTCCGCGAGGGCGCCACAGCACCGACGGAGCTCAGCGAGGAGGACTTCGACGCCGAGCTGCGCAAGCTGCTCGACGGGCCGTCGGACTCCGCACCCTCCGACGAGGAGTGAGCCTGCGCGACGGGGCGCTGGCCACGCTGCGGGGCTGGGCCGCGCCCGACGCCGGGCAGACCGCGCTGCGGGACCGCTACGTCGCGCACCTCGAGTCGCACGCCGACGCGGCGTACCGCTCCTGCCGGCCCGACCACCTCACCGCGAGCGCGCTCGTGGTCTCGGCCGACCGGACCCACGTCCTGCTCACGCTGCACGCCAAGGCCGGCCGGTGGTTCCAGTTCGGCGGGCACTGCGAGCCCGGTGACGCCTCCCTGGCCGCGGCCGCGCTGCGCGAGGCGACCGAGGAGTCCGGCGTGCCCGGACTGGTCCTCGACCCCGAGCCGGTGCACCTCGACGAGCACCCGGTGACGTTCTGCGGCGCACCGGGGCTGGTGCACCACCTCGACGTGCGGTTCGTGGCGCTCGCACCGGTCGACGCCGTCCCGGTGGTCAGCGATGAGTCCACCGACGTGCGGTGGTGGCCGGTCGGCGCGCTGCCCGAGCCGGACACCGGGCTCGTGGCCCGGTCCCTCGAGCGCCTCGCTCAGTCGACGTCCTGGCCCGGCGGCGGCTCGACCCTGGCCGCCGCGGACCAGCCCAGCAGGTAGCCCTTGGCCCGCTCGGCCTGCGGGTAGCGGTCCACCCACCCCCAGAACGCCGCGTCGTGGCCCGGCTCGATGAGGTGCGCGAGCTCGTGGACCAGCACGTAGTCGGTGACCCACAGCGGCATGCCGTGCAGCCGCTCGGAGAGCCGGATGGTGCGGTCCCCCGGTGTGCACGAGCCCCAGCGCTGCTTCTGGTTGCCGACCCAGCGCACCGAGCCCGGCACGGCCAGCCCGCCGAGGTAGCGGTCGTTGAGGAGCAGCGCCCGCTCCATCAGCTCCGCGTCGGTCAGCGGCTCCCTCTCCTCCGACTTGCGGACGCGCGCCACCATCTCGTCGACCCACTCCGCCTCCTGCTTGCGGGTCATCGACGCGGGGATGAGGACCACGATCTTGTCGCCGTCGCGGTACGCCGACACGGTGCGGCGGCGCCGCTTGCTGCGGCGCACCTCCACCTCGGGTGCCGGCTCCGGCGCGACCGCCATGCCGGGAATCTAGCCCGTCGGGGCGCCGACGTCCGGGACGTCAGCCCGGGTTGGCCCACGCCAGCAGGCGGTCCTGCGGCCAGGTGTTGACGATCCGGTCGGGGTCGATGCCGGCGGCCTCGGCCCGCTCCGCGCCGTACCAGAGGAAGTCGAGCTGGCCGGGCGCGTGGGCGTCGGAGTCGATGGAGAACAGGCAGCCGAGGTCGCGGGCCAGCTCGAGCAGGTCGGTCGGCGGGTCGCGGCGCTCGGGGCGGGAGTTGATCTCGATCGCGGTGTCGTGCTTGGCCGCCTCCGTGAAGACCCGGCGGGCGTCGAACTGCGACTGCGCGCGCGTGCCGCGCGCGCCCATCACCATCCGGCCGGTGCAGTGGCCCAGGACGTTGACCCGCGGGTTCCGCACGGCCATCACCATGCGCTTGGTCATGTCGGCCCGGTCCATCTTGAGCTTGGAGTGGACGCTGGCCACGCGCACGTCGAGGCGGTCCAGCATCTCGTCGGTCTGGTCGAGGCTGCCGTCGTCGAGGATGTCGACCTCGATGCCCTTGAGGAGGGTGAAGCCGCCGTCGCGCTGGGCCAGGTGCTCGTTGACCGCGTCGACCACCCCGAGCTGCTTGCGCAGCCGCTCGACGCTCAGCCCGTTGGCCACGGTGAGCCGGGGCGAGTGGTCGGTCAGCACCTGGTACTCGTGGCCGAGCTCCATCGCGGTGAAGGCCATCTCCTCGATCGGCGAGCCGCCGTCGGACCAGTCCGAGTGCGAGTGGAGGTCGCCACGCAGCGCCTCCCACACCGCCTGGCCGCCCTCGGTCAGCGGGCCGCCGTGCTCGTCCTCGAGCACCTGCAGCCGCTCGGGCAGCTCGCCCCGGCTCGCCGCGGCGATGACCTTCGCGGTGCTGGCCCCGACGCCGGGGATCTCCTGGATGGTCCCGGCCTCGACGCGGGCCCGGACCTCGTCGTCCCCGAGCGGCAGGATCGCCGCCGCCGCGTTGCGGTAGGCCTTGACCTTGTAGGTCTCCTCGCGCCCGCGCTCGAGCAGGAACCCGATCCGCCGCAGGGCCGCGACCGGCCCGCCGTCGTACGCCTCCACCACGTCGCCAGCCTAGGCCCGGGTCGCTCGGCCACCGGTGGAAGATTCCTGGTGGGTAATTTTCCTCCACAGCCCGTGGACGGACGTCGTCGCAGGTCGGGCCGGGTGTCGTCGCCCGCATCCACCGGTTGTCCACAGGCCTGTGCACGACCTCCAGGCGTGTCCTCCACCTGAGAAGGGCGTTCTGCACAGACTTGTCCACAGGCTCCTCCACAGGGTGGGGGTGCGCGCTGTTGCCCTCACCGCCGGGGCTGTCTAGCGTTGCGGACAGACGGAGCCCCCGGGCCCGACGACGCAGATCCGCAAGGGGAAGGCAGGTCTGCGCCGACGGGACCGGGGGCTCCGTGCGTCTCGGCCCGACGGTGGGCTAGCGGCCCTCGAAGCGGGGCGCGCGGCGCTCTTTGCTCGCGCGGACGCCTTCCTGCAGGTCCGCGGTGGCCAGGGTGATCGGCTGGGCCAGCGCCTCCCACTGCAGCGCCGTCTCCAGGTCGGCGTGGCCGCCGTCGAGGAGGGCGAGCTTGGTGAGCCGGGTGGCGATCGGCGCGTTGGCCGCCACACCGGCCGCGATCTCCAGGACCTCGTCGAGGAAGCCCTCGGGGTCCAGGACGCGCGAGACCAGGCCGATGCGGAGGGCCTCGTCGGCCTCGACGACCCGCCCGGTCAGGAGCAGGTCTCGGGCGTGCGCCTCGCCGACCACCTCGGGCAGCAGGTGGGTGCCGGCCATGCCGGCGTGCATCCCGAGCTTGACGAAGGGCACGCCGAGCTTGGCCCCGCTCGCGGCGTAGCGGAGGTCGCAGGCCAGGGCCAGGCACAGCCCCGCCCCGATGGCCGCGCCGTTGACGGCCGCGATGGTCGGCACCTCGAGGCGGCGGATCGAGAGCCACGAGCGGTAGAACGGCAGCATCCTGGTGCGCAGCCGGTCCACGCTGGCGTCGGGCTCGCTGGCGATCCACGAGGTGTTCCCCCCGGAGCAGAACGCCGACCCCTCCCCCGTGACCACCACGGCGCGCACGCTCCGGTCCTGCGCCAGGGCGTCGACCGCCTCGGTCCAGGACGCGGTCATCTCGTCCGACATCGCGTTGCGCATGTCGGGGTTGTCCAGGACCAGCAGGGCCACGCCGTCGGCGGGCCGCTCGACGCGCAGGTGGGAGGCAGCAACCATGGCGCGCACCCTATGCGCAGCCGCGCCGGGCCCGCCGTGACCGGCCTCACGCCGTCCCGGCGGCCCATGGGCCCGCCCAGGGGTCGGGAAGGCGCCGCTCGGCGCGCCGAGCCGCCTGGCGGCGGTTCTCGGGGGTTCGGAGTACGGTCGAGACGGCCCGAGGACCCGTCCGAGGGCCTCCGGCGGGAACAGCACCACCATCCAGCACCACCCCGCCGCGACGACCACGAACAGCAAGGAGGCCGTCATGGCGGAGACCTGGAGCGGCGAGTTCTACTGCGTGAAGTGCAAGGAGAAGCGCGAGGCCGAGGGCGAGGTCAAGGTCAACGACAAGGGCACCCGGATGGCCAAGGCCGTCTGCCCCGTCTGCGGGACCAACCTCAACCGGATCCTCGGCAAGGCCTAACCCTTCGCCCCACCCGACTCTCGACGGCGCCCCCGGTCTGACCGGGGGCGCCGTCGCGTCGTGGTGGCGACCCCGCCGGGCGCGGGCCTGTGGAGGAGCTCCGCGCGGTCCCGCGATCCGTGTGACGGTGGGTCCATGACCTGGCTGCTGCGTCCCGGCCTGGCCGTCGTGCGCCGCGACGGCGAGCACCTCCAGCTCGGCCTCGGCGCGCGCCGCGCGGTGCTGCCCGCGGTGCCCGCCGTGCGCCGGCTGCTGCGCGAGCTGGCTGCGGGCGCCCCGCTCACCACCCTCGACGACGTGGCCGGTCGCGCGCTGCGTGCCCTCGCCGAGGCGGGCCTCGTCGCCCCCGCCGAGGAGGAGGCCGCGCGCGCCGCGGCCCGTGCGGGCTGCGCGGTGCACCTCGACGTGCCGCCCGACCTGCTGCCCGCCGCCCTCCGGCTCCTCGGTGAGGCCGGCCTGTCCGTGGCCGGCGCGACCGACGCGGTCGACGTCGCCCTGGTCTGGGCGGTCGGCGAGCTGTCCCGGTCGCGCCTGGACGGCTGGATGCGCACCGCGACCCCGCACCTCGCCGTCCGCGAGACGCCCGACGGCCCGGTGCTCGGGCCCTACGTCGTGCCCGGCGCGACCGCGTGCCTGCGCTGCGTCGACGCCCACGCCGCCCAGCGCGACCCCCGCCACCCGCTGGTGGTGGAGCAGCTGGCCACCTCCGGGCCGCTGCGCCCGGCCGCGCCGGACCCGGCCCGGCGGGCGCTGGCGCTGGCCTGGGCCGTCCGCGACCTCGCCACCGCCGCCGAGGGCGGCGTGCCGGCGACCTGGTCGAGCACCATCGCGCTCGGCGAGCTGCCGCCGGAGCTCACGGCGTACCACCGCCACGTCCACTGTGGGTGCACCTGGGCCGAGGAGCTGGCCGCCCCGGACCCGGGAGGTGTGGCCCGAGCGGGCTGAACCGGTCCGGGTCGGACCGACCGGGGCGGCTCACCAGTACTCGGAGTCGAGCTTGCCCTCCATGGCCCGCAGGTGCTCGCGCGAGCAGGTGTCGCAGTAGGTCCTTGTCCGACCGTTCTCGACCGCGGTGCTCCAGGTGAGCGTCTTCGCGTCGTCGGCCTCCTGGCGTCCGCAGAAGTCGCAGGTCTTCACACGCCCATCCTGCCTCGCCCGCACCTGCGTCGGGCCCCGGAACGCAGAACACCGGGTACGGCCGAAGCCGTACCCGGTGTCCGTGGCACCCGCGATCAGGGTGTCCCCGCAGAGGGCCGCTGACTGGCGGCATCCCGTGAGGTCCTACAGAGCGCGGGCGAGGGCGAGACGCGCCTGCTGCGCTGCCTGCTCAGCCCGGCGGCTGAGACGGCGTGCGCGGGCCAGCTGGTGGCCGCGCCGAAGCTGCTGCGCCTCTCCCAGGCGCGCGGACATCTGCGCGCGCGCCAGGTTCTCGTTCATGAGATTCATCTCGGTGCTCCTGATCAGATCGGTCTGGTTCATGTGAGTGGTGTGGGTCTTCCTCGGATGGGATGCGGCCCGCCGGGCGGCGGACAGCCTCGTGGCGGCTACGCGGCCACCTCGTTCTTGCGGGGGCGGCCACGCGGACGCTTGCGGGGTACGACGACGCCCTGGATGAAGAGCTGTCCGCCCCAGACACCCCATGGCTCGCGACGCTCGAGAGCGCCGTCGAAGCACAGGGCACGGACCGGGCACTCGACACAGAGGGCCTTGGCGAACTCCACGTCGCTCGGCGACTCGGCGAACCAGAGCTCCGGGTTGTTCGCCCGGCAGGGAAGGGTCGCCTCGTCCACCTTGCCGGCCTCGTCGTGGAGGTTGCCCAGAGTCGGCTCAGCAGTGGCACGGTCGAGAGTGCTGATGGTCATTTTTTCACCTCCTCGTTTCACCTTCATCGCGGTTGCTTGGTCGGTAGGACTGCGGTGGTGCCGTGGATCCATCGCCGATCCGAGAAACAGAAAGGCCGCGGATCCCGGGTTTCGGGTTCCGCGGCCTGGAGGCTGCTCATCAGTGGTCTCAACTGAGAGGTGGACTCCAGGCACTGGTCCCCGGGACGTAGGCAGCGAGGCCCATGTCACCCTTGACGTCACCCGTGATGACGGCGGCCCGGCGCTCGCGCACGACGGAGGTCGTGGCAAAGCCCTGACGCACCACGGAGGTGTGGCCGCACATGGGCATGGCGAAGCCGGACGGGATCTGAGCCGTCATCGGGATCGTGTTGAGCTTCATCTGGGCCACCTCCTTCTCACTCCTCGAGCGCCGGGATCGTCAGTCCCGTGGTGCGCTGAACGTCTTGGGTTGCAGAAACGTACCGAACGCCCGCGGTAAGGGGCAATCGATTTTGTGGGTATTTCGCGACTATTTTCTGCCACGTCGTCCCGCGTTCGCCGGGACCGCGGTCCCGGGACTGCCGGCCGGGGCGGTGCTGGACCGGGTCGCGTCAGCCGACGAGGTCGAGCAGGTCGTCGCCGTACTTGGCCAGCTTCTCGCGGCCGACCCCGCTGACCTTGAGCAGCTCGCGCTCCGAGCCGGGCCGGCGGGTGGCGATCTCCTCGAGCGTGGCGTTGCTGAACACCATGAACGCCGCGATCTCCTCCTCGCGGGCGCGCTGGGTCCGCCACTCGCGCAGGCGCTCGAACAGCTCCTCGTCGTACGGCGCCGGGCAGTCGGCGCAGCGGCGGCGGGCCTTGTCGGCCGCGGTCTGCAGCGGCTTGCCGCACTCGACGCACATCCGCGCGCCCTTGCCGCCGCGGGCGGCCTTGGGCAGCGGCAGTGCCTCCTGGGGCAGCAGCGGGGTGAGGAAGCGTGACGGCTTGCGCGAGGCGCGGCCCCCGGGCTGGCGGGCGGCCGACCAGGACAGGGCGAGGTCGCGGCGGGCGCGGGTCATGCCGACGTACAGCAGCCGGCGCTCCTCCTCGATGGCCGTGGGGGTCTCGGCGTAGGTGATCGGGAGCGTGCCGTCCTGGAGGCCACAGAGGAAGACGGTGTCCCACTCCAGCCCCTTGGCCGCGTGGAAGGTCGCCAGCGTGACGCCGTCGGCGACCGGCGCGTGCTGCTCGGCGGCGCGGCGGTCGAGGTCGTCGACGAAGCCGTCGAGCGTGCCGCCGGTGGCCTCGAACTCGCTCGCCTGGTCGACCAGCGCCTGCCAGGACTCCCAGCGGTCGCGGGTCTGGCCGCGCGCGGTGGGCGCCTCGGGCGTCCAGCCCATGCCGGAGAGGACCGAGCTCACGGTGGTCAGCACGCCCTCGCCCTCGCCGGAGCGGGCGGCGCCCCGGATCCGGGTGACGGCCTCGCGGACCTCGGGCCGGTCGAAGAAGCGGGCCGCGCCGCGCACGACGTAGGGCAGGCCGCGGGCGGCGAGCGCCTCCTCGAAGGCCTCAGACTGGGCGTTGATGCGGAACAGGACGGCCACCTCGCCCAGCTCGCGGCCGCCGTCGCGCAGGGCGAGGACCTTGGCGGCGACGTGCTCGGCCTCGTCGACCTCGTCGGGGCGCCCGTCGTAGGTCACCGCGGGACCGGGCTGCTGCTGCGAGCGCAGGTCGACGCCCTGGCTGGACGTGCCGGCGAGCAGCGTGTTGGCCGCCTCGACCACCTGCGGGGTGGAGCGGTAGTTGCGGACCAGCTCGACGCTGGTCGTGCCGGGGTGCTTCTTGGGGAAGTCGCGCAGGAAGTCGGCGTTGGCGCCGGCGAAGGAGTAGATGGTCTGGGCCGGGTCGCCGACCACGCACAGCTCGTCGCGCCCGCCCAGCCACAGGTCGAGCAGCGCCGACTGCAGCGGCGAGACGTCCTGGAACTCATCGACGACGAACCACTTGTACTGCCGGCGCACCTGCGCGGCGACCCGCTCGTCCTCGGCCAGGAGCCCGGCGTCGAGGAGCAGGACGTCCTCCATGTCCATGCGGCCCTGGTCGCGCTTGACCTCCTCGTAGGCCTCGAAGACGTGGGCCACGACCTCCGGGGTCTGGTTGGCCACGCTGCGGCCGCGGGCCTCGGCCACCGCGACGTACGTCGACGGGCTGACGTTGCTGACCTTGGCCCACTCGATCTCCGAGGCCAGGTCGCGCAGCAGGGCCTGGTCGGCGTTGATCCGCTGGCGCCGGGTCGCGGCCGCGAGCATGCCGAGCTTGGACTCGGTGAGCTGGGGCAGCTCGGTGCCGTGCACGTGCGGCCAGAAGTAGCGCAGCTGGCGCAGCGCCGCGGAGTGGAAGGTCCGGGCCTGGACCCCGCCGGCGCCCAGCGCCCGCAGGCGGGTGCGCATCTCGCCGGCGGCGCGGGTGGTGAAGGTGACGGCCAGCACCTCGGTCGGGGCGTAGAGGCCGCTGGCCACGCCGTGCGCGATCCGGTGGGTGATGGCCCGGGTCTTGCCCGTCCCGGCGCCGGCGAGCACCCGGACCGGGCCGCGCAGGGCCTCGGCCACCTGGCGCTGCTCAGGGTCCAGCGCGGCGAGGAGCTCGGCGGGGTCGGGCACGGAACATCTCCGGGGTCTTGGTGGTTGAAGGGGGTGCAGAAATCACCCTAGATGTCGGAGGCGACAGTCCCAGATGAGCGCAGGCTTCACGATGTACACGACCCCGTGGTGTGGCTACTGCCACCGGCTGAAGAGCCAGCTGGACCGTGAGGGCATCGAGTACGACGTCGTCGACATCGAGCAGCAGCCCGACGCCGCGCAGATCGTCGAGTCGGCCAACGGCGGCAACCAGACCGTGCCGACGCTGGTGTACGCCGACGGCACGTCCATGACGAACCCGTCGCTCGCCCAGGTCAAGGAGAAGCTCGCCGCGCTGGCGAGCTGAGCCTCACCACTGGCCCGGGAGCGGGCCGCCGTACCAGTGCTCGACGAGCGAGCGGCTGATCGAGACGCCGCCGGGGAGCACGAGAGTGCCCGCCTCGGCCTCGGCGCGCATCTCGGCGCGGGTGAACCAGCGGGCGTCCTCGATCTCGTCGTCGTCGACGGCGATGTCGGTGGAGGTCGCGCGGCCGACGAAGCCGAGCATCAGGCTGGCCGGGAGCGGCCAGGGCTGGTTGCCGAAGTAGGTGACCTCGCCGACGGCGACGCCGGTCTCCTCGGCCACCTCGCGGCGCACGGCGTCCTCGAGGGTCTCCCCCGGCTCGCAGAAGCCGGCCAGGGTCGAGAACCGCCCCTCGGGCCAGACGGCCTGGCGCCCGAGCAGGCAGCGCTCGTCCTCGCTGCCGGGTTCACCGCTCGCGACGAGCATGATCACGGCCGGGTCGGTGCGCGGGAAGTGCCGGTGGCCGTTGGGGCACACCAGCTCGTGGCCGGCCGCCTGGGGCGTGAGCGGCTCGCTGCAGCGCGGGCAGAAGCGGGTGGCCCAGAGCCACTCGGCGATGCCGAGGGCGTGGAAGACCAGGGGCGCCTCGGAGAGGTCGACGCCCTCCTGGTCGGCGCCGGCCAGCCGCGGGAGCAGCGCGCGCAGCGGGAGCCACTCCTCCGGCGCGGCCTGCGCCGCCTCGGGCCCGGTGACCAGGGCGAACCAGGTCCGGTCGCGGCCCTCGCCGAGCAGGACCCGCGTGCCGTCGGCCGGCGCATCGCCCGGCGCGACCCACGGGACGGCGCCGTCGCGGGGCCGGACGCGGGTGCCGCTGACGACCAGGACCCGGGTCTCCGGGTCGGCCCAGCGCTCGTCCATCCAGGCCTCGTCGCGACGCCGGACGCCGATGCGGTCGTGCGCTCCGGAGGCCATGCGCTCGTGCGGGTACTCCACGCTTCCTGACGTTAGTCTCCGCCGGTGAGCACCCACATCGGCGCCTCCCCCGGCGACGTCGCGCCCTTCGTGCTGCTGCCCGGCGACCCGCTGCGCGCGAAGTGGATCGCGCAGACCTTCCTCGACGACGTGCGGTGCTACTCCGAGGTGCGCGGGATGCTCGGCTTCACCGGCACGTGGCGCGGAGCGCCGGTCTCGGTGCAGGGCTCCGGGATGGGCCAGCCGTCGATGGCGATCTACGTCACCGAGCTGTTCGCCGAGTACGACGTGCAGCGGGTCGTGCGCGTCGGCTCGGCCGGTGCGCTCAGCGAGAGGCTCCGGGTGCGCGACATCGTCATCGCCTCGGGCGCCTGCACCGACTCCTCCATGAACCGGATCCGCTTCGACGGTCTCGACTACGCGCCGGTCGCGTCCTGGCCGCTGCTGTCCGCCGCCGCCGCGGCCGCGGCCGGACGGGACGACGTCCACGTCGGGCTGCTGTTCAGCGCGGACTCGTTCTACGCCGCGAAGCCCGAGCTGATGATGCGGATGGTGGAGTACGGCGCGCTGGCGGTGGAGATGGAGGCCTCGGCGCTCTACACGCTGGCCGCCGGCCACGGTCGCGAGGCGCTGGCCATCTGCACGATCTCCGACCACGTGGTCACGGGCGAGTCGACCAGCGCCGAGGAGCGCGAGCGGACCTTCGGCGACATGGTGGAGATCGCACTGGCGGCGGGCCTGAGCGCGGACTAAGCGTCGCCGCCGAGGTGTTCACCGGGGGTGGAGGTCCTCGACTCGGTGGTCGTCGGTGCGGGCCAGGCCGGCCTGTCGACGTCGTACCACCTGCAGCGGCGCGGGATCGACCACGTCGTGCTGGACGCCGACGCGGCTCCGGGCGGCGCCTGGCAGCACCGCTGGGACTCGCTGACGGTCCGCGACGTGCACGGCATCGCCGCACTGCCGGGCGTGGCGGCGCCGACGCTGGACGAGGGCCGGGCCAACGAGGTGGTGCCGGCCTACTTCGCCGACTACGAGCGGCGCTTCGGCCTGCCAGTGGTGCGCCCGGTGCGCGTGGACGCGGTGGGCGAGGCCGAGGACGGGCTGCTCGAGGTCCGCGCCGGCGACCGCGCCTGGCGGACCCGGACCCTGGTCAACGCCACCGGGACCTGGTCGCGGCCCTTCGTGCCGGCCTACCCCGGGGCGGCGACGTTCCGCGGCCGCCAGCTCCACACCCACGAGTACGACGGCCCCGCGGCCTTCCGGGGGCAGCGCGTGGTCGTGGTCGGTGGCGGCGCATCGGCGGTGCAGCTGCTGGGCGAGATCGCGCCGGTGGCGGCCGACACCCTGTGGGTGACGAGGAAGCCACCGGTGTGGCGCACCGACGACTTCACCCCCGACGTGGGCCGGGCGGCGGTGGCCCTGGTCGAGGAGCGGGTCCGGCGTGGCCTGCCGCCGGCCAGCGTGGTCAGCGTGACCGGGCTGGCCCTGCGCGAGCAGGAGCGTGAGGCGGAGCGGCTCGGCGCCTACGAGCGACGGGGCATGTTCACGCGGATCGAGCCGGACGGCGTGCGCCTGCCCGACGGCACCCTGTGGGCGGCCGACGCCATCCTCTGGGCGACGGGGTTCCGGCCCGCGGTCGGGCACCTGGCCCCGCTGCACCTGACCTCGCGGTTCGGCGGGATCCAGCTCGACGGCACCACCGCGGTGGCGGATCCGCGGGTGCAGCTGGTCGGCTACGGACCGTCGGCGAGCACCATCGGCGCCAACCGGGCCGGTCGGGTCGCCGCCCGCGGGGTCGCGGCCTGGCTCGACGCTCACCGGCCGAGCATGGCCTCCAGCGCCTGACGGTCGGCCAACTCCTCGGGCTCGACGGTGTGGCCGCGGCGGACGTAGTGGAACACCGCGCGCACCTGCTCCGGCGCCACGCCGCGCAGCTCGGCCCAGGCCACGCGGTAGAGCGCGAGCTGCAGCGGGTCGGCGTCCTCGTGACGCGAGGTCTTCCAGTCCACGAGCAGGTAGCCGCCGCCGGGCTCGGCGTAGACCGCGTCGATCCGGCCCCGCACCACCTGCCCGGCCAGCACCACCGCGAACGGCGCCTCGACGGCCAGCGGCACCCGGTCGGCGAACGGACCCCGCTCGAAGGCCTCGACCACCCGGTCGAAGTCGGCGTCGTCGTCGATCTCGGAGTCGTGCCGCCCGGGCAGGTCGTCGGGGTCGAGCAGCGGCTGCTGGCCGAAGCGCGCCTCCACCCAGGCGTGGAACAGCGTGCCGAACCGAGCCGAGCGCGACGGCGGCCGGGGCATGGGGCGGGCCAGCTCGGCCGCGAACGCCTCGGGGTCCGCCCGCAGCCGCAGCACGCTCGTGGCCGACAGCGAGGACGGCAACGGCACCTCGATGGTGGTCGCGTGCTCGGCGTGCAGCTCGGTCAGCAGCCGCTCGACCTCGGCGTCCCACTCCGCGACCAGGGCCACCTCGGACAGGTCGAGGTCGAGGTCCTCCTCGCTCGGGTCGGCCGCGCGGACCAGCTCGGCCGCGGCCAGCCGGCGCAGCGCCTCGGCGCCCATCCCGTCGACCGGCCACGGCTTCGAGGGGTCCTCGAGGGCGTAGGGGTTGGGGTCGCCCTTGGCCGGCGCGTCGAGCCAGCCGTCCACCGGCTCGCCCCACGCCTCGAGCTGCTCGCGCACGGTCTCCTGGTAGGACGACGGGCCGAACGGCGTGGCGCGCTGGGTCCAGCAGTACGACGTCACCGACAGCCGGTGCGCGGCGCGGGTGAAGGCGACGTAGCCCAGTCGCAGCTCCTCGGTGGCGTCGTGGTCGCGGGTAGCGGCGCGGTAGGCGTCGAGCGCCTTCTTGTCGTGGCCCCCCAGCTGCGGCAGGTCCGCCGCGTCGCCCCGCAGCGGCGCCGGCAGGACCGCCGGCGAGGACGTCCACAGGGTGCGGGAGCGGTTGGAGGGGAAGCGGTCCTTGCCGACGCCGACCAGGAACACCGAGGCCCACTCCAGGCCCTTGGAGCGGTGCACGGTGAGCAGCTTGACCGAGTCGGCGGCGGTCGGCGTGGCCACGTCGAGCCCGTTGCCCTGGTCGTCCTCGGCGGTGAGGTAGGCCAGCAGCGCCTGCAGCGACACGTCGCCGTCCACGGACTGGAAGTCGGCCACCGCCTTGACGAACAGGTCCAGGTTGTCGCGCCGGGCCGCGGCCGCAGGGCTGACCGCGGAGGCCAGCTCCACGTCCGCGCCCGTCGTGTCCACGATCCGGCGCACCACGTCGAGCAGCGGCTCGCCGACGTGGCTGCGCAGCTGGCGCAGCTCACCGGCCAGCAGCGCGAAGCGCTCCAGCGCCTCGACGGAGTACGCCGCCGGGCCCGGGTCGTGCAGCGCGTCGTCGAGGCAGGCGATCTCGGAGGGGTCGATGCCGTCCGCGATCGCGGCCAGGTGGCCGTCGAGCGTGGTCGGCACGGCGCCGCGACCCTGGGCGCCGGCCAGCTCGCGGGCGCGCTCGCCGAGCAGGCGCAGGTCGCGCGGCCCGATGGCCCAGCGCGGCCCGGTGAGCAGGGTGAGCAGCGCGGCGTTGGCGGTGACGTCCTGGAGCAGGTGGAGCACCGCGACGACCTCGGCCACCTCGGGCAGCCGCAGCAGGCCGGACAGGCCGACGATCTCGACGGGCACCGCGGCCGAGGTGAGCGCGTCGAAGACCTCGGCGGCGTGGGCGTTGTCGCGGGTCAGGACGCCGATGTCGGACCAGGCCCCGCCGCGGTCGCGGGTCGCGGTGACCTCCTCGCCCAGCCAGGCCAGCTCCTCGCGGTGGGTTTCGAAGACCTGGGTCGTCACCCGACCCTCCCCCGCGCCCTCGGCGGCGTCGAGCGGGCGGACCGCGTCGGAGGCGGCGTAGAGCGGCTCGGCCAGCCGGTTGGCCACCTCGAGGATGCGCCGGTCGGACCGGCGGCTCACGGTCAGCGGGTACGACGGGACCTCGCCGGTCGCGGCCGGGAAGGTCTCGGCGAAGGTGAGGATGTTCGACGCCGACGCCCCGCGCCAGCCGTAGATGGCCTGGTTGGGGTCGCCCACGGCGGTCACCGCGTGGCCCCGGCCGTGCTCGGCGTCGGGGCCGGAGAACAGCCGAGACAGCATGATCGCCTGGGCCACGGAGGTGTCCTGGTACTCGTCGAGCAGGACGACGGTGAACTTGGCCCGCTCCTCGGCGCCGACCTCCGGCTTCTCCGCAGCCAGCCGGGCGCCGAGCTCGATCTGGTCGGAGAAGTCCATGAGTCCGAGGTCGGCCTTGAGGCGGCGGTAGCCGTCGACCAGCCCGAGCAGCTCGCCGCGCCGCTCGAGGGCGTTGATGGCCTTGTCGCACGCCTCGACGTACGTCGAGCGCGGCTTGGGCGCGGCCCGCTCCTCCTCGCGCGCCTCGGCGAAGCGGTGCGAGGCGGCCTCGTCGATGCGGCGCACGTCGTCGGGGCCGACGAGGTGCTCGCTCATCGCGCTGTCGAGGGCGAGGAGGTTCTGGATGGCGGTCTGGGGGTGGTCGGTGAGCAGCAGCACCTCGCCGGTGTGCCGGTCGACCACCCGGGAGCCGAGCTGGTAGCGCGCGGCGTCGGTGATGACCCGGGTGTCGGGCTCGTGGCCGATGCGCAGGCCGTGCTCGGTGAGCAGGCTCGCGGCGTAGGCGTTGTAGGTCGCCACGGTCGGCTCGAGGACGTCCTCGCCGTCGTCGAGCTCGTCGAGGGCGCCCGCGTCGCGCAACGCCTCGCGGATCCGCGACCGCAGCTCGCTCGCGGCCTTGGTGGTGAAGGTCAGGCCGAGCACCTGGTCGGGGCGGACCTGTCCGGTCAGCACCAGGTAGACCACGCGGGCGGCCATCAGCGTGGTCTTGCCCGAGCCCGCCCCGGCCACCACCACCGCGGGGGCCAACGGCGCGGTGATGGCCGCCCACTGCTGCGCGCTGGCCTCCCACGGCGTGCCCATGGCCACCGCGAGCTCGCGCGGCGAGCGGATCGCCCGGGGGGTCACTGGCTCACCACCGACCCGGCCGACTTGGCCGGGCAGATCGGGACGAAGGCGCAGTCGCGGCAGTGCTGGCCGGCCACGGCCGGGAACTGCTCGGCTCGCAGCAGCGCGGCCGTGCGGGCGAGCTGACCGCGCAGCGCGGCGCGCTCGGGGCCGTCGTCGGCCTGCTCGGGCTGACGCTGCACGTCGGCGTCCTCGGCGTCGCCGAGCAGCCCGAGCTGGACGAGCTCGGCCCCACCCGCCTCGACGTCGCGCTCGAGCAGCTCGTCGACGGCGCCGTGGTCGACCGCGAGCTGGTAGAGGCCCAGCTGGACGTTGGTGAGCACGGACTTGTCGCTCGGCTTGCCGCGACCGGTCTTGAGGTCGACCACGACCAGGCGGCCCTCGGAGTCGAGCTCGAGGCGGTCGGCGTAGCCCGTGAGCTGGACGCGCTCACCGCCGGGCAGGTCGAGCACCGCGCGGAACGGCGCCTCGACGCCGACCAGGGTGCGCGGGTCGGCGTGGTGCCAGCGCAGGAACCGGCTGAGGGCGGCCTCGACCCGCTCGAGCTCGCGGGCCTTGGCCCAGGGCGTGCGGAACTCCAACCGGTCCCAGACCGTGGCCACGTGGGCCATGAGGGCGTCGACGTCGTCGGCGCCGGCCTCGACCTCGCCCGCGGCCACCCGCTGGGCCAGGGCGTGCACGAGCTCGCCGAGGTTGGCCGACTGGTGCTGGCGGGTGACGCCGCCGGCCTCACGCGACAGGAACCACTGGGTCGGGCACACCTCCATGTGCTCGAGCACGCTCGCCGAGACCGGGACCGGCCGTTCGGGGTCGCGCACCGGTGTGGCCGAGCGGCTCGCGGCGCGGGTGCCCCACCAGGTCGCGGGGTCGGCGATCGCGACCTCGGGCGCGAGCCGGGCCAACCGGCGCGCGGCGGCCTGGCGCAGCGGCTCGCTCACCGCGGGGTCGGCCGCGGTGCGGCGCAGCTCGCTGACCAGCCCGCCCATGGACAGCGTCCGCGCCGGGCGACCGGTGACCTGCTCGACGGTGACGCCGAGCTCGTCGAGGAAGCGGGACGGCTGCTCGCCGTCGTCCTCGGGCGAGGCGACCGCCGTGACGACCAGCCGCTCGCGGGCGCGGGTGCAGGCCACGTAGAACAGCCGCCGCTCCTCCATCAGCGCCTCGCGGGCGCTGGTGGGCGGCACCAGCCCGTCGGTGCCGATCCGGTCGGCGCCGAGCAGGGTGGCCCGGCGGCGCAGGTCGGGCCAGCCGTCCTGCTGCACGTGGGCCACGACGACCAGCCGCCACTCCAGCCCCTTGGCGCGGTGGGCGGTCAGCAGGCGTACGGCGGCCCCGCGGGCGCCGCGCTCGGCCAGGGTGTCGGCGGGGATCTGCTGGGCGACCAGCGTGGCCAGGAACTCGCGCACGCCCACGTGGTCGCGGGTCTCCTCGGCCCGTGCCGCGGACTCGAAGAGCGCGACGACCGAGTCGAGGTCACGGTGAGCACGCCGCGCGGCCCCGCCGCCACGCTCGACCCCGCGCCGCAGCCGGGCCGGCCAGCCGGTGCCGGACCACAGGGTCCAGAGCAGCTCCTCCGCGCTCGCGCCGGCCTCCAGCTGGGCGCGGGTCCGGGCGATGAGCTCGGCCACCGCCCGGGCGCGGGTCGACTCGGCGCCCTGCAGCCCGTCGAGCTGGGTCGGGTCGAGGACCGCCCGGCGGACCAGCTCGCGCGACGGCGCGGGCAGCCGGCCCTCGGCGTGGGCCAGCTCCTTCTCGCGCTGGCGCAGCAGCCGGGCCAGGCGGCGCACGTCGCCGGCGTCGAGGGTGCCGAGCGGGCCGGTGAGCAGGGCCTCGGCCCGCGCGGCGTCGACGTGGTCGACGTGGTCGGGGTCGTCGTTGTCGAGGTTGAGCACCACGCGGAGCGCGTCGATGAGCGGCAGCGCGGCGGGGTCACGGACCAGCGGCAGCTCGTCGGCGGCCACCTCGACCGGCACGCCCGCGGCGCCCAGTGAGCGGCGCAGGGGCGGGATGCTCTGCCGGCCGGAGCGGACCAGGACGGCCATCTCGTCCCAGGGGACGCCGTCCTCGAGGTGAGCGCGACGGAGCAGGTCGGCGAGGTGCTCGGCCTCGGCGCGGTCGCTGTCGTAGGTCCGCACCACGACCCGGCCGGGGCCGTGCGGCCCGCCGTCGGCGCTGGGGGCCAGGAACGCCGCCTTGGCCTCGTCGCCGATCGAGCCCGGCAGGCCGATGCGCCCGGCCACGCGCTGGGTGGCGGTCAGCAGCCGCGGCCCGAACCGTCGGGTGGTGGCCAGCGCGACCACGTCGGCTGGCCGACCGTCGGCCTGCGCGAACACGGTCGGGAAGTCGAGGATCCCGCGCACCTCGGCGCCGCGGAAGGCGTAGATCGACTGGTGCGGGTCGCCGACCGCGACCAGGTCGCGACCGTCGCCGGCCAGGGCCCGCAGCAGGGCGACCTGGCCGGAGTCGGTGTCCTGGTACTCGTCGACGAACACGTGGGCCAGCTCCGCGCGCAGCTCGTCTCGATGGGTCCAGGCCTCGATGGTGGCGCGCCGGATCAGGTCGGCGTAGTCCACGGCGCTGCGGTCGTCGAGGATCGTGAGGTACTGCTCCAGGAACGCGCCGGCCGCCACGAACTCGGGCACGTCGTGCTCGCGGCCCAGGGCAGCCAGCTCGTCGCCGTCGAGGCCCTTCTCCCGGGCCCGGGACAGCACCGCGTGGACCTCGCGGGCGAAGCCGCGGGTGCCGAGCGCCTGCCGCAGCGACGCGGGCCAGCGCACCGACTCGGGGTGGTCCTGGAGCAGCTCGCGCAGCACGACGTCCTGCTCGGGGGCGGACAGCAGGCGCAGCGGGCCGACGTAGAGCTCGGCCGGGGCGTAGCGGCGGATCAGCCCGTAGGCGAAGGAGTGGAACGTCGAGCCGATGCTGGCCGACATGGTCCGGCCGACGCGCGCGGCCACCCGGTCGCGCAGCTGCTCGGCCGCCTTGCGGGAGAAGGTGAGCGCGAGGACCCGGTCGGGGTGGGTGCCGTCCTCGATGCGCCGCACCACGGCCTCGACGAGGGTCGTGGTCTTGCCGGTCCCCGGACCGGCGAGCACGAGGAGCGGGCCGCCGGGGTGGTCGACCACGCGCTGCTGCTGCGCGTCGAGCGGCGGGGGCGCCGCGGACAGGTCGGGCCGGACCAGCTGGTAGGCGGTCGCGGTCTCGGGCACGCGGCTACTCCATCACGGGGCACCGACACGCGGACCCCGGGAAGGGGTCAGGCGGACAGCTTCTCCACAGCCGCGCGCGCCAGCGCCTCGCTCGTGGGGAGGTTCTCCTCGTCGGTTCCGCTGAAGGTGTACCACTGGGCCAGGAAGGACTGCTCGCCCTCGTAGACCCAGACGCCGGCGAAGGCGACCGAGAAGGCCTGGTCCCCGATGCCCTCGAGCACCTGGGAGTCGTCCTCGCGCGCGGAGTCCGCGGCGGCGGTGTTGGTGTAGAGGTAGAGCGAGGCGGCGTCGGCCGGGTTGTCCGGGTCGTCGGACATCCACTGGCAGGACGTGAAGGTCCCGCCGGTGATCGGCTGACCGGACTGCTCGATCCCCTCCTTGACCGGGGACCCGACGGCGGCCGCGACCTCGTCGGTGGTGAGCAGGTCGCAGGCCGACACGCCGACCTGGTTGCCGTCGCTCGGACCGCTCGACGCGCTGGGCGAGCTGTCGTCCCGCGCGGCACCGCTGTCGCTGTCGTCGCCGCCACCGCAGGCCGCGAGGGTGGTCGCGGTCAGGAGGACGAGCGGGAGGAGGGTCCGGCGCAGCTGCATGGACCGAACGCTAGGGGGCCGAGCGTCCCTCAGGCCGCGGCACCGTGTCCCGGACCTGTCCCGAGTCGCGTCCCGACCGCGCGGAGCGCCACCGCGACCCAGGTCCGGAACGGTCGCCAGGCCTCGGCGAGTGCGGCCAGCTCGGCGTCGTCGGGATCGTGGTCGAGGCCGTAGACCCGACGCACGGCGTCGCGGGTGTGCGCCGGGACGGTGAGCACGTCGGTGAGCCCGCACGCCCGCACCACCACCAGTGAGCTGTAGAAGGGGCCGATGCCCGGCAGCGTCTGCAGCTCGGCGACGGCCAGATCCGGGCCGAGGGCGACGAGCCGGTCGACGTCCAGCCGCCCTGCGGTGGCGGCCTCGGCGATCGCGTGCAGGCGGGGCACCGCGACGTCCTGGAGCCCGGGCACGTGGTCGAGGCGGGCCAGCGTCGCCGGGGTCGGCAGGGCGTGCACGGACTGACCGGCCAGCTCGAACGTGCGGCCGTGCTCGGCCGAGAGCCGGGCGCGCAGCCCGATGGCCTGGCGCCGCTGCCGGCGCGCGCTGAGCACCGACCACACGCACGCGTCGTACGCCGAGTGGAAGTTGCTCGGGCGGAACCCCGGCGCCGCCGCGTGCAGCTCGGCCAGGACCGGGTCGCTCGCGCACACCTCGGCGTACGCCGCGCCGTCACCGTCGGCCGAGACCACGCGCGCGACCTGGCGGGTGACCGCGTCGAGGTCGCCCTCGCCGTGGACCACGAGGTCGAGCCGGTCGCCCGCCTGGCGCACCTCGACGCCGACCTGCTGCTCGAGGTCGCGGTCGAGGCAGAAGGCGAGTCGGAGCACGCCGTCGAAGCTGGCCTCGGCGCGGTGGCCGAAGTCCATGAGCGCGACCTCCTCGACCGAGTAGGGGCCACGCAGCGCGATGCTCGACGTCCTCATGGGGCCACCCTGACGGGTGGCACCGACAGTCCTCCGCGGACGCCTCAGGCCAGCTCGAAGTCCGCGAAGTCGAAGCCGGGTGAGACCAGGCAGCTGACCAGGGCGTCGTCGTCGTGCGGGACGGTGCGCTGCCACACGCCGGCGGGGGACCAGGGCCTGCGGCTGCTCCCCTGCGCCCAGGTCGGTCCCGACCCGTACCGACGCGGCGGTGGCGGGCGCGTCGCCGGCGCCGCCGAGCTCGAGCGTGACCGTGCCCTGGTGGGCCAGCCACAGCTCGTCGCTCGCCACCCGGTGCCAGGCCGAGTGCTCCCCGGCCGGCAGCAGGAAGTGGATGAGCGTGGCCGTCGGCCGGACCCGGCCGTCGTCGAGCGTCACCTGGACGGGCGAGGCCCAGGTCTGGCGGAACCACCCGCCCTCGGGGTGCGGCTCCAGGCCCAGCGACCCGGCGAGAGCGGGAGTGTCGGTCATGGCAGCAGTATCGGCGGCTCTGCCAGAGTGCTGCCTGTGGCGAGGACCGTGCCGCCCGGTGTGCACCGGCCGCCGACGAAGATCTACCTCGGCACCGCCGTGAGCGTGCTCGTCGTCGCGGTCTGCATCACGTGGGCGTTCTTGTCCATGCGCGCGGTCCTGGCCGTCGGCGGGTCGTGCGCGGACGGCGGTCCCTACGTGAGCGCCCAGCCCTGTCCCGACGGCGCGGTCCTCATCTCGATCGCGATCCCGGTCATGCTGCTGACCGCGATGGCGGGCTCGGCCCTGGCCACCTCCGTCGACGCCCCCAACCTGCTCATCCCCCTGTGGGCCGGGCTGTTCGGGGCGCTCGGCTGGAACTTCATGGAGTACGGCGTCCTGGGCCCGGACGTGGTCTGGGGCTGGCTGGTGTGCGGCGCGGTGTTCTGGCTGATGGCCGCGCCCGCGGTCTACGCGGTGCTCGTCGCGGTCCACCGCGCGGTGGTGCCGGCGCCCAGGCCGTCGCCGCAGTACGACGGCGCGCGCTGGTGGGTCCCGGCGTACGCCGTGCTCAGCTCGGCCGGCGCGCTGCTCGGCGCCTGGACCTGGACCGCCCTGGCCTAGGCGTCGACGGGCCGCTCGTTGTAGACCCCGGCCTCGACCTGACCGGTGAGCGCGGCGATGGCGGCCATGATCTCGTCGGTCGCCTCGCGGCGGGCCCGGCCCGCCGGCACGCCGTCGAAGCGGCCGGCGAAGTCGAGGGGCGGGCCGAACGCGACCGAGACCTTGACCACGCGCGGGAGGTTCGAGCCGACCGGCTGGAGCCGCTCGGTGCCGCTCAGTCCTACCGGGACCACCGGGACGCCGGCGGTCAGCGCGAGGTGGGCCACGCCGGTGCGGCCGCGGTAGAGCCGGCCGTCGCGCGAGCGGGTGCCCTCGGGGTAGATGCCGAACGCCTCGCCGCGCCCGAGCACGTCGAGCGCGATGTCCAGGCTGGCCAGCGCGGCCTTGGTGTCGTCGCGGTCGACCGGCAGCATCCCCATGCCCTCGAACCACGCGCGCGAGGCGAGCCCCTTGAGCCCGGTGCCGGTGAAGTAGTCGGACTTGGCCAGGAAGACCACCTTGCGCGGCGCCACGGTCGGGATGACGACGGAGTCGGCGAAGCTGAGGTGGTTGCTGGCCAGGATGACGCCGCCCTCGCGCGGCACGTGCTCCAGCCCGCGCACCGTCGGGCGCCACACGGCCTTGAGGACGGGCGGCAGCACGGCGTGCATCACGTCGTAGAGCACGGGTCGATCCTGGCCGCTACCCGCGCGTACGCCGAATCGGGTCCGGTGCCTGGCCGTCGGGGCAGGGGAAAAGGCGAAGGGCCCGAACAAGTATGAGTTGTTCGGGCCCTTCTGGCGCCTCTCCCGGAGGAGCGGCGCACCACCAGTTCTATGCCCGTCGTCACCTCCGGCGCAAGGGTTCGGCGCCACATTCCTCTGGTTCCACAACGTCCTCCACCGCTGCGACCGGGTTGTCCACAGCACGCGCGGTCTTGTGCACAGGTCAGGCCGGGCCGGGCTCCCAGAACGCGGCGGCCATGTCGACGGCTCCGCTCGCGCGCAGCGGCGTGCCCTCCTCGAGGTAGTGCGGCCGGGCGTTCTGCTCGTGGCTGGGCGGGAGCGAGCCGTCGGCGCGCACCACCCGCCACCACGGCACCGGCCCGCCGTGCCGCGCCATCACCGAGCCGACCTGGCGCGGCCCCCCGCCGACGACGCCCGCGATCGCGCCGTACGACGTCACGCGGCCCCACGGGACCTCCTCGACGAGCGACAGGACGCGCTCGACGTACTCCTCGGGGTCCACGGCGGTGAGGCTAGGCGACGTCCTGGTCCTGGCCCACCGCGACCGCGGCCACGACGCAGAGCAGCACGCCGCAGACCAGCCCAGCCACCCAGACGCCGGGCGGCTCCGGCTGACCCCGCACGGCCAGGGCCAGCAGCCAGACCACGGGCGCGGCGGCGCCGACCAGGAGACCGCGGCGCACCCAGAGCCGCGCCACGGGCTCGGTGACCGCGGCGCCGGTCGGTCCGTAGGCCAGGAGCACGCCGGCCAGGTGCCCCGCGACGAGCAGCAGCGCCGCCAGCAGGGCGGTGACCGGCAGCGCGTCGGCGACCTGGAGCGCCCACCACAGCAGGACGACCCCCAGCGCCAGGGCGGCGAGCCACGACTCCGGGAGCACGGCCGCTCCCGCGGCGAGCACGACGACCAGGGCGGTGAGCCAGCCGCCCGGCTGCTCGGCCGGCCAGGCGCTGAGCAGCGCGAGCGGAGGGGCGAGCAGGACCACGGCCCGCAGCAGGAGCCGCGGCCGGGTCTCGTGGAGCAGGGCGAGGAGCGGGCTCACCGCGACACCACCCGCGGTGCGCCGGCGCGGCGGGCGAGCCGGCGCAGCACGTCGTCGAGGGTGCCGGAGCCGCGCCAGGCGATGACCGGGCAGCCCAGCCCGGCGAGCCCGGCCAGGACCTGGTCGCGCTCGAGCCGGCGCATCCGCCAGGCCAGGTCGACCACGCGCGGGTCGGCGCCCTCGGGGACCTTGGGTGTGGCGTCGGCCGGGAGCGTGTCGACCACGACGACCGGGAGCGCACGCTGCACGAGACCGGCGGTCGCGGTCACGATGGCGGGGCTCAGCATCGGCGAGAACACCACCACGACGCTGCCGCCGGTCACCCGGAGCTGGAGCTGGTCGGCGAGGGCCTTCGGCAGCTCTCCGGGCTGCACGCCGGACAGCTGGTCGAGGAGCACGCGCAGGTGGCGGGTGCCGGCGCCGTACCCGACCAGGCCGCCGTCGCCGCCGACCACCCGGAGGCCGACCCGGTCACCGGCCGCGACGTGGTGCTCGGCCACCGCCGCGGCCGCGCGCACGCCCTGGTCCAGGCTGCTCGCGGCACCGTCCAGCCCCTCCGAGCGGCCGTGGTCGCCGAGGGCGTCGAGGACGAGCAGCACGCCGCTGTCCTCCTCCGACGGCGAGGTGGTGACGTGCAGCTCCTGGCTGCGCACCGAGACCCGCCAGCTGATCCGCCGCAGCCGGTCGCCCGGCCGGAACGGCCGGATGTCGGCGAACTCGACGCCGGCCCCGAGGCGCGGCGAGCGGTTCAGCCCGACCAGCCCGACCGGGCGCGGCGTCTCGGCGCGCGAGTCGAAGCCGCGGGTGTACGGCACGACCCGCCGGGCCTCGCCGGGCAGCGGCACCGGACCCCAGCGGTAGCCGGCCCACCGCGAGGTCAGCGCGACCTGCTCCTCCCCCAGCACCCGCCGGCCCCAGCGGCGCGGGCCGATCTCGACCGTGGGCAGCTCGGGCGCGAGCGCCGCGACCCGGCCGTCGGCCGGGTGCACCGCGACGTACGGCGTCCGGGTGAGCGCCCGCGCGACGTGCTCGACGTCCTCGCCGTCGCTCAGGTGCAGCCGCGAGGTGGTGCCCTGGCCCTCGTGCAGCCAGCGCTCGTCCAGCGTGGCGCTCACCGCCGGACTCGAGCGCGGGCGGTGGACCAGACCCAGCCCGGCCAGGAGCACGAACGGCGCGCCCAGCACCATCGCCACCGGGGCGGCCCCGACCACAGCGACCACCACGGCGAGCGCGCCGAGCAGCGTGGCCCGGACCAGGGCGGGCGTGGGCCGCCAGGTGCCCGTCACGTCACCGGCGCTCGAGCGTGGACGGCGTGGGCACCTGGGCCAGCACCGCGTCGACGATGGTGCGGCCGGTGGTCTGGGTCATCCACAGCTCGGGCCGGACGGTGACGCGGTGGGCCAGCACCGGGCGGGCCACGGCCTTGACGTCCTCGGGGATGACGTAGTCGCGGCCGCGCAGCAGGGCGAAGGCGCGGGCGGTCAGCACCAGCCCGAGCGAGCCGCGCGGCGAGGCGCCGGTGAGCGTGTCGCGGTGCTCGCGGGTCGCCGCGGCCAGCGCCACGCAGTAGCGGCCGACGCTCTCGTCGACGCGCACCGTCTCCACCGCGGCCTGGGCCGCGCGCAGGCCGGCCGGGTCGGTGACCGCGGAGAGCTGGACCTCCTCCTGCTGGCGGGCCACGCGGCGCGCGATCACGTCGTACTCCTCGCTCGCCGAGGGGTAGCCGAAGCTGACCCGCAGCAGGAACCGGTCCAGCTGCGCCTCGGGGAGCGGGTAGGTGCCTTCGTACTCGATGGGGTTGGCGGTGGCCAGGACGTGGAACGGCTCGGGCAGCGCGAAGGTCTCGCCCTCCACGGTGACCTGCCGCTCCTGCATCGCCTCGAGGAGCGCGGACTGGGTCTTGGGCGGCGTCCGGTTGATCTCGTCGGCCAGCAGCAGGCCGGTGAACAGCGGGCCGCGCCGGAACTCGAAGCTCGACGTGCGCTGGTCGTAGAGGAACGAGCCGGTCAGATCGCTCGGCAGCAGGTCCGGGGTGAACTGCGCGCGGGCGAAGTCCAGGCCGAGGGCCTGCGCGAAGGACCGGGCGGCCAGGGTCTTGCCGAGTCCCGGGAAGTCCTCGAGCAGCACGTGACCCTTGGCCAGGACCGCGCACAGCACGAGGCGCAGCGCCTCCTGCTTGCCGACGACGGCCTTGCCGACCTCGGTCAGGACGCGCTCGGCGACCTCGGCGGCCTCGGCGACGGTGGGTGTGGTCACAGGTCCTCGATCCTTCTCACGCAACGGTCGATCTCGTCGGTGCTCATCCGGCGCGGCGGCTGGGCGAGCACCTGGGCCAGCTCGGGTCCGAGCAGGTCGGTGGCGTGCGGGTCCTCGAGGGGTACGCCGTGCCGCGCGCGCAGCGTCTGGTCGGCGAGCCCCCGCAGCCGGCCCCACAGGGCGGGGTCGGGCTCGCGGGCCGACAGGTGGCCCTCCACGACGCGCAGGTAGGAGGAGGTGCGCGGGTCCAGCCGGCTCAGCCCGGCCTCGTGCTCGGTGTGCTCGGTCCACACCGCCGGCGCGGCGCCGGTGGCGTCGAGCAGCAGGGAGGCGGCGCCCACGCAGAGCGCGACGAGCAGGGCCAGGCGCAGCTCGTCGGCGCGGGCGTCGATGAGCAGCACGACGCCCTCGATGCCCGCGAAGGCGAGCACCGCGGCCCCGAGCCGCCACCACCAGCGCCGGCGCCCGCTCACGTCCGCACCCCGGCGCCGCCGAGGCTGCGGTGCACCGCGTCCAGCGCCTCGAGGGCCGCGCGGCGGTGGTCCTCGGTCATCGGGTGGTCGGAGAAGCGCGCCTCGCGGTAGAGGTCGGCCAGTCGGCCGACCGCGCCCCGGTCGGCGCCGACGTGCTCGAGGGCCTCGAGCACGAACTCGCCCGTGGTCTGCCACTCCCGGCGCGCGGCGCCCGCACGGACGGCCTGGTCCTCGAACCGGTGCCAGCACGCCACGATCGCGTTGCGCGGCTCGGCGTCCTCGACCAGCGCCGCCCGTTGGGCGGCGGCGTCGTCCTCCATGGCGGCCTCGACCTGTCCGGGCGAGCCGAGGACCTCGAAGTCGACCTCGTCCGGTGCGTCGCCCTCGCGGGCCCGGCGCCGCAGCCAGCGCCAGCGCTGCCGCAGCCAGCGCCACAGCCGGAAGCCGAGGTAGGCCGCCAGCCCGACCGCGGCCGCCTGCAGCACGAGCGCGAGGACGCCCACCCAGGCCGGCCACTGGTCGTCCTGGTGGTCCTTGCGGGCCTGCTCGACCGGGTCGGGGTCCTGGCCGCGCCCGGTGGCGGTGGACGTCGGCGCGAGCGGCGTGACCGGGTCGATGCTGCCGCCGGACAGGACGCGGTCCGGGCCGATGGAGGCGGCCCACGTGACCAGCACGACCACCAGCACGGTGGCGCCCACGACGGCGAGCACCGCCGACGAGCCTGCCTTGGCCGGGGTCACCACGGGACGGTAACCGGCGTGCCGCGGGCGTGCGAGGACCCGGGTCCCGTCCGTGGTGCGTGGACGGGGCCCGGGCCCTCGTGCTGCTCGGTCCGCCGAGTCGGACCGGTGCTCCCTACCGGCGGTGGGTCACAGGACCGGGTTGAACGGCTCGGTGCCGTTGGCCAGCGACAGGCCGCTGATCCCGGAGTGCTGCTGGGCGAAGGCGAGCTCGAGGCCCAGGTCGCCGATGTTGTTGGACAGCGGCAGCGGGGCCAGGCCCAGGGTGGACAGCACGCCGATGGCCTTGCCGTCCGCGGAGACGAACGCCGAGCCCGAGTCGCCCGGGACGCCCGGGGTCACGGTGTAGAGCGGGTGGCTCCAGCCGCCGTCCTCGGCCGCGTCGCCCAGGCTGATGCCGGTGTGCGGCGAGAGCGCCGAGATGCCGGCGCGCAGGCTGGAGTTGCCGTAGGTGTAGACCCGGTCGCCCGCGGCGGTGCCGTCGGTGTCGATGCCGGTCGGGCCGCCCCAGAACGGGATCGACGGGTTGACCTCGGACACGTCCCCGGCATCGACCTTGACCAGGGCCAGGTCGTTGTAGGCGCAGGTGTTGGCGTCGGTGGTGCCGAGCTGGTGCATGGTCAGCCACGAGGAGTAGACGAGCGTGCCGCCGCCGACCACGGTGCCCTCGTCGACCAGGCTGCCGCCCTCGTTGAAGCTCACCCGCGTGCCCAGCGGCAGCGACTCGGCCTGGCACCCGTTGGTGTCGGTGGCCTCGCCGAGCCCGGCGCAGTGCGCGGCGTACCCGACGTAGACGTCGCCCGCGCCGTCGGTGTAGACGAAGTTCGCGGTGCACTGCGCACCCTCGGTGTACATCATCGTGCCGGGGTGGATCGTGGCCGTGTCGGCCGGGGCCCACGACGGGGCGGCCTGGGCCGGCGCGGTCGTGGCGGCGGCGGCCCCGAGCAGGGCGGTGGCCAGGGCGGCCACGCCGGCGAGGCCCCGGCGCAGGGTGGTCTGGGTGCTCATCGGGTGGGTCTTCCTTCGCGCTGGACAGCTGGGTGGTGTGTCCCGGATCACCGGGCGCGGTCTGCCCAGCACAACGAAGGGGGCCCGAACGGGTTACGCGCGAGTAGTCATTTGTGACTAGTCCCGGGCGGTCTGCGCCGGTCGGTAGCGTGCGCCCATGGCCGACGGACCCCTCTCCGACCTGCTCGTCCTGGACCTCACCCGCGCGCTCGCCGGCCCGCACGCGGCGATGATGCTGGGCGACCTCGGCGCCCGCGTCATCAAGGTCGAGCCGCCGGCCGGCGACGACACCCGCGGCTGGGGGCCGCCGTTCGTCGGCCCCGAGGACGACCGCGAGTCGACGTACTTCCTCTCGGCCAACCGCAACAAGGAGTCCCTGCTCCTCGACCTCAAGGACCCCGCCGACGCCGACGTGCTGGCCCGGCTCGTCGAGCGGGCGGACGTGCTGATGGAGAACTACCGCACCGGCGTCCTGGATCGGCTCGGCTTCCCGGTCTCGCGCCTGCACTCGCTCAACCCGCGGCTGGTCGTGCTGAGCATCACCGGCTTCGGCCACGACGGCCCCGAGGGCAACCGCGCCGGCTACGACCAGATCGCCCAGGGCGAGGGCGGCCTGATGTCGATCACCGGCACCACCCAGCCGACCAAGGTCGGCGTCCCCATCGCCGACCTCATCGCCGGCATGAACGGCGCGTACGGCGTGCTCGCCGCGCTCCACGAGCGCGCCACCACCGGCCGCGGCCGGGTCGTGCGCACCTCGCTGCTCGCCGGCATGGTCGGCGTGCACGCCTTCCAGGGCACCAAGTGGACCGTGGCCGGCGAGGTCCCCGGCCTCTCCGGCGACCACCACCCCTCGATCGCGCCGTACGGCATGTTCGCCACCGGCTCCGCGCCCATCCAGATCGCCTGTGGCTCGGAAGCGCTGTGGCGCGCGCTGTGCTCCGCGCTGTCCTGGGACGCGGCCGAGGCCGGCTTCGCCACCAACGCGCTGCGCGTCGAGCACCGCGACGAGCTGATCGCGCGGCTCGAGGCGCTCTTCGCGACGGCCGACGCCGAGCACTGGCTGGCGCTGCTGGCCGACGCCGGCGTGCCGTCCGGCAAGGTGCGGTCGATGGACGACGTGTACTCCTGGGACCAGGTGCTCTCCCAGGGCCTCAAGCTCACCGTCGACCACCCCACCCTCGGCGCCGTCGACCTGCCCGGCTCGCCGTTGCGGTTCGACGACAACGCGTACTCCGGCGGGCGGGCCGAGCACTTGGCGCCGCCGCGGTTGGACGAGCACGGGGACGCCATCCGAGGGTGGCTCGCCTCCGACGGCTAGGCGCCCCTGCACTCGGCGGCAGTGGTTGCGTCGGCCCTGCGGGCCTCGAGCGGCTCCGGACCCGCAGGCAGCCACACGCCGCACGGCACGCGACCACCACCGGTGCGTGGAGAGGCCTCAGCCGAGGTCGACGATCGCCGCCACCGGCCCACCACCATCAGGCCCCTGGTGCGCAGCCGACACCGAGACGAACACCGCGGGGTCCCCGGTCACCGCAGCCGTGACCCCACCGACCGCCGCCTTGATCTGGCGGTGCCAGTGCACGTCGGAGTCGTCCAGCATCGCGTTGCGGCGTCCGCGCACCTCGCCGTCGGCCGAGGCTTCGCACTTGAGGAAGACGTTCACCAGCTTGCCGTCGAGGTCGGAGGTGTGGGGACGCTCCGGCAGCTCGAGACCGGCATCGCGGATGGCGTCCCAGATGCCGTCCTGGTCCAGGGCGTCCTGCATCACCGCGTGGCCGATGCGGTAGCGGCCGCCGATGCCGGGGGCGTTGCCGACCACGACGACCTGGGCCTGGTCGAGCTCGACGCCGGAGGAGCAGGAGGCGACGGAGGAGAACAGCTCACGGTTGTGCATCACGTCGTCGTCGGTGGGCATGTCGATCTCGCCGAGGGCGACCGCGATGCCGAGGGCGGTGGTGCCGTTGGAGAGGTCCATGGACTCGTGGGTGTGCTCGGTCCACACGCTCTTGCCGCGGCTCTTGGCGTCGCGGATGGTGTGGATCGTGAGCAGCGGGGTCTTGGTCTGCACGTAGTGCACGTCGGCGGGGTCGGTGATGCCGGCGCGCTCCATCGCCACCTTCACAGCGTCCGCGACCTTGGTGATCATCGCGGTGCGGCCGATGTCCTCGGGCAGGAGCTGCTCGCTCATCGCGAAGCCGACGGTCAGGCGCGGCTCGTCGGTGGGCGTGACCTCGTCGGGCGGGACGGTCGCGAAGATCGTGGCGTGCGGGCTGATCACGCCGTCGGTGCCGCCGGACCAGACGATCGGGACCTGCTTGACCTGGTCGGCGGGGGCGCCCTTGGCGATGAGCACCTCGCGGAACGCGCGGTCGGCGATGATGCGGGTGTAGTCGTTCACGCCGCCGTTGCCCTCGGTCTTGCCGATGACCGCGATGACGCGGTCGGCGTGCAGGACGCCGTCGTCGATCAGCTTCGCCAGCTCGCTGGCGTCGGCGACGGAGTGGATCGGGACCTTGCGTACTTCGATGGCGTCGGGCATGGGCTCATCCTTGCAGGACGGTCGTGCCCGCCTCGCCCGTGACGGCCTCGACGATGTGGCCGAGGTCGGTGATGACCGCCTTGCGGCCGCCGGCCTCGACGAACCGGCAGACCGCGTCGACCTTCGGTCCCATCGAGCCGGACGCGAAGTGGCCCTCGCCGGCGTACGCGCGGAGCTCGGCCACGCTCACCGTGCCGACGTCGCGCGCGTCGGGAGTGCCGTAGGCCAGCACGGCGTGCGGTACGTCGGTGGCCACGACCAGCACGTCGGCGCCGACGGTCCGGGCGAGCAGGGCCGCGCCGAGGTCCTTGTCGATCACGGCCTCGACGCCGCGCAGCGTGCCGTCGGCGTCGCGGACGTGCGGGATGCCGCCGCCGCCGTTGGCCACCACGACGAAGCCGGCCTCGACCAGGGCCTGGACGGCAGGCGCGTCCAGGATCTCCAGCGGCTCGGGCGAGGCCACCACGCGGCGCCAGCCCTTCTCGCCACGGTCCTCCCAGGTCTCGCCGTGGTCGACGAGGACCGCGGCCTCGTCCGCCGGCAGGTAGCGCCCGATCGGCTTGGTCGGGTGCGTGAAGCCCGGGTCGTCGGGGTCGACCAGCGCGCGCGTCACCAGCGCCGCCGTGCGCCGCTCGACGCCGCGCGCGGCCAGCGCGGCCTCGAGCGCGTCCACCAGGACGAAGCCCAGCGTCGCCTGGGTCTGCGCGCCGCACCAGTCCAGGGGCACGGGCGGCACGACGGACGCGGCGAGCTCGTTCTTGACCAGCAGGTTGCCGACCTGGGGGCCGTTGCCGTGCGTGACGACCACCTCGACGTCGTGCGCGAGCAGGTCGGCGACCGCGGCCATGGCCACCCGGGCGGCGGCGATCTGGTCCTCCGGTCGGGCGCGGCCCTCGGCGTTGGTCATGGCGTTGCCGCCGAGCGCGAGCAGGACCCTCACGGGCCGAACCTACGCGGTGTCGGGCAGGTCCAGCACGAACGCAGCGCCGCCCTCGGGCGCCGGCTCGACGCGGATCGCCCCGCCGAGCCGGACGACCAGGCGGTGGGCGATGGCCAGGCCCAGGCCGTGGCCGACCGGGCGCTGACCGGCGTACCGGTCGTGCAGGGCGCCGGGCTCGAAGGCGACCGCGCGGTCATCCTCGGTCAGCCCCGGGCCGGAGTCGCGCACCTCCAGGCGGGCGCCGGCCGGGCCGGGGCGGGCCTCCCAGACCACGCGGTCGCCCGGCGCGCCGACGCGCAGCGCGTTGTCGGTGAGGACGTCCAGGATCTGGCGGACGCGGCCGGGGTCGGTGCGCAGACGCAGGCCGGGGGTGGCGACCACGTCGAGGGCGGCGCCGGCGCGAGCGACCCGGTCGGCCCAGGCCCGGGCGCCCTCGGCCAGCAGGGCGGGGAGGTCGACCTCGGTCACGGCGAGGGTGAAGTCGTCGGCCTCGAGGCGGCTGAGGGCGAGCAGGTCCGCGACGTACCGCTCCATCCGCGTCGCCTCCTGCACCATCGTCGCGCCGACCTCGGGGAGCTCGTCGGGCGCGACCGCGCCGTCGACCAGCGACTCCGACCAGCCACGCAGCGCGGTGAGCGGGGTGCGCAGCTCGTGGGAGACCGAGAGCAGGAAGCGCCGCTGGCGGTCCTCGCTGGTCGCCAGGGCCTCGTCGAGGCGGCGCAGGGCGTCGGCCACCTCGCTGACCTCGCGGGGCCCGCCGGTCGGCTCCGTCGCCACGCCGCGCTCGCCGTCGGTGAGCCGTCGCGCGGTGCCGGCGACCTGGGCCAGCGGCCGGCTGAGCCGGCGCGCGACGAAGGTGCCGGCCACCAGCGCGACGACCAGGCCGAGCAGGAGCGCGAGCAGGAGCCGGCGGCGCAGCGCGGCCACGCCCTCGTCGACCGACGAGGCCGGGTCGGCGAGGACCACCACGACACCGTTGTCGAGCCGCCGGGCCTCGAGCAGCACGGGCTCGCCCGCCAGCCTGCCGGAGGTCGAGACCCGCGCGCCGGCGAGCGCGCGCTGGCGGTCGGTGTCGCTGAGCGCGAGACCCGCGCCGCGGGCCGAGCCGTCCGGCTCGACCAGGCCGACGAGCAGCCCGCGCCGCTCCCGGGTGGCCCGGACCGGGTCGCGCTCGCTCAGCCGCTCGGTGAGCGGCAGCCTCGCGACCACGTCGGCGTCGCGGGCCAGCGACTGCCGCGCCGCGTCCTCGGCCGCAGACCGGACGAGCGGCCCGGTCAGCACCGCGGCCAGGGCCAGGGCGAGGAGGGCGACACCGACGGTCGCGGCGGTCAGCAGGGTGCGCACCCCGGGCGGGCGCGTCACCGCGCCACCCGGTAGCCGACGCCACGCACGGTCTCGATCGGGCAGTCGTCGCCGAGCTTGGCGCGCAGCTGGGCCACGTGGACGTCGACGGTCCGGCTCGTGCCGTAGTCGACCTGGCCCCACGCCTGCGCGAGCAGCTCGGACCGGCCCAGCACCCGCCCACGGCCGCGCAACAGCACCTCCAGCAGGTTGAACTCCGTGGCGGTCAGCGCCACCGGCACGCCGTCGACGCCCACCTGCCGCGTCGCGGGGTCCAGCCGCACCGGGCCCGCCACGAGCGCCTCCGCCCGCACCGCCTCCCGGCCCCGGCGCAGCACGGCCTTGACCCGGGCCACCATCTCGCGCGGGGAGAACGGCTTGGTCAGGTAGTCGTCGCCCCCGATCTCCAGCCCGAGCACCCGGTCCACCTCGTCGTCGCGGGCGGTCACGAAGAGCACCGGCGTCCAGTCCCCGTCCTCGCGCAGCCGGCGGCACAGCTCGATCCCGTCGAGGTCCGGCAGACCGACGTCGAGCACCACGAGGACCGGCCGGAGCCGTCGTACGGCGTCCAGGCCGGCGAGGCCCCGGGTCTCGACGTGGACCCCGAAGCCGGCCCGGGCGAGGTAGCGCCGCTCCAGCTCGGCGATGGCGGGCTCGTCCTCGACGACCACGACCAGCCCCTCGCCCACCCGCCGAACGCTAGTGGCGCCGTACGCCGTGCGGGGCCGGGTCCGCGTGGTCTTACCGAACCCGTACACGCGGCTGACCCGCCCGCCACCTGCGCCGGCCACCGTCGTCGGTGTCCGACCCTCGACCTCCCTGGAGGAGCCATGCTGAAGACCGCCCTGTCCGCCTCGCTGGCGGGCGCCGCCCTCACCACCGCCCTCACCGCGGGCCTCGTCACCACGCCTGCCCACGCCGCACCGATCGCCTCGGGCGACGACCCGACCGCCTGCCAGCGGGTCTGGGACCGCCTGCAGGAGGCCATGCAGGACGACATCGCAGCCGCGGTCTCGCTGCCCCCGCGGGCGCAGCGCCGCGCCCTCGTCGCGGTGCGCACCGCTGCGCTCCACGGGGTGTACGGCGAGCAGGTGCAGCAGGCCGCCGAGCGGCTGCGAGCCCGTCGCGCCGAGGTCTACCGCTCGTTCCCGGCCGCCCTCAAGGCCGACGTGCGGGCCGCCCGGTCGCTCGGCCCCCGTGAGCAGCGCCGGGCGATGACGGCGATCCGCACCGCCGCGCGGCGCGGTGTCTACGGAGACCGGGTCCAGGCACTGGCCGAGAAGCGGCAGGCGTTCTACGCCGGCTGCGACGGCGTCGCGCAGACGGCGGCCTCGGCGACCGGCGACCCGCTGGCCGGCTGACGAGGGTCAGCCCCCAGCGCCGCGCCGCTCGGCGTGGCGCCGGTGCAGCGCGCGCACCTCGTCCTCCAGCTCGGGCGCCGGCCCGTCCACGGGTACGCCGGGCGCCACCTCCCCCACGCTCAGCGGCAGCACCGGACCGGCGGGCAGTCCCCAGTCGGCCCGCCAGGCGGAGAGCTGGGCGGTGGAGACGGCGCACACGATCCGGCCGAGCCCCATCCAGCCGTGCGCGGCCGCGCACATCGCGCAGTGCTCGCCGGAGGTGTAGACCGTCGCGGCCGCGCGCTCGGCCGGGTCCAGGCGCGCCGACCAGCGGGCGATCTCCAGCTCCGGGTGCCGCGTCTCGTCGCCGTCCCCGACCCGGTTGCGGTCCTCGAAGAGCACCTCGCCCGCGCCGCTGACCAGCACCGAGCCGAACGGCTCGTCGCCGTCGTCCAGCCCCTCGCGCGCGAGCCCGACACAGCGCCGCAGGTGGGTCAGGTCGGTCTCGGTGAGCGCCATGCGGGGACGCTACCGCCCGGGCCGGCCGAGCAGCCCGGCCATGGTGCGCGGGCCCGCCGGCAGCCCGTGGGCGTCGTAGTGGGCGAACATCGCGCCCAGCCAGCCGTCCGGCTGCTCGTCGGTCCGGGTGGCGCGCACCCCGGCCTCCGCCGCGAGCCCGGCGACGGTGGCGGTGCGGCTGGCCAGCTCGTACGTCGCGCCCTCGTGCCCGGTCTCGGTCAGCACCAGCGCCGCGACCTCGGCCACGTCGTCGCGGTCGGCGAACCCGAAGACCGCGTCGACGTCGTAGGGCACCGCGACGTCGCGGGTGAGGTCGAGGTTCTGCAGGTACGCCCCCGGCTGCAGCACCGTCCAGGCCAGGCCCGACCGGCGCACCAGGTCCTCCGCGACCGCCTTGCCGAGGTGGTGCGGCATCGCCGGGCAGTACGGCGAGGCGACGGAGTGGTAGACCACCCGGCCCACCCCGGCCGCGCGCAGAGCGTCGAGCGCCTCGGCGACGTACGCCGGCTCGTCGGGGTGCAGGTTCGGCGCGATGAGGTACGCCGCGGCGCAGCCCGCCACCGCATCGGCCAGGGCCGGCCACTCCGCTCGGCCGGTGGCCACCGTCTCGACCCCGCGCGCGGTGAGCGCGGCGCGGACCGCGCGGCCGGTCTTGCCGTGGCCGCCGACGACGGCGATCACCCGGCGCCGAACCGCTGCTGCAGCTCGCCGTAGGAGACCGCCCCGTCGAGGAAGCCGAGGGTGCCGGTCTCGAGCAGCTCGCGGCCAGCGCGCTCGAGGTGGCTGTACGCCGCGCGGGCCAGGCTGCCGCCCAGGCTGACCCGCCGCACGCCGAGCGCGAGGAGCGTCCGGGCGTCGGTGGTGCTGGCCAGGCCGGCCACGACGTTGAGCGGGACCGGCACCGAGGCGGCCAGGTCGCGGATGAGGTCCTCGTCGGCCAGGCCGGGCGCGAAGACGCAGTCCGCGCCGGCCTCGGCGTACGCCGTGAGCCGGGCGAGCCCCTCGTCGAAGGAGCGGCTGCCCGTCATCCACACGTCGGTGCGGGCGTTGAGCACGAAGGTGCCGGCCGGGGCCGCGGCCCGCGCCGCGGCCACCCGGTCCGCCGCTTCCTCCGCACCGAACAGCACACCGCCGACCTGGTCCTCCAGGTTGCCGCCGACCGCGCCGACGTCGACCGCGCGGCGCACGGTCGTGGCCACGTCGTCGTACCCGGACTCCAGGTCGGCGCTCACCGGCACGTCGACGGCGGCCACGATCCGGCCGACCGACTCCAGCATGGTGTCGCGGTCCAGCGCGCCCCCGTCGGGCACGCCGAGGGACCAGGCGATCCCGGCGCTGGTGGAGGCGATCGCCGCGAACCCGAGCCCGCCGAGGATCCGCGCGGAGCCGGCGTCCCAGGCGTTGGGCAGCACGAACCCGTCGCCGTGGTGCAGCGCGAGGAGCGCCTCAGCGCTCACCGGACGTCCACCTCGGCGTGCGCGGCGCCGCCGGACAGTCGCGCGTACCCGGGGCCGCGGTCGAAGAACGCCTCGCCCCGCGGCGGTCGGGACGCGCGCTCGGCGGCGGTCGCGTCCGCGTCGAAGGAGTCCCCGGCCAGGACCACGCCGTAGTCGGCCAAGGCGGCCTGGGGCGACACCTTGTGCCAGAGCACGTCGCGCACCACGAGCGCGGGGTCGCGCTCGAGCGGGTCGCCCCAGCCGCCGCCGCCGGTCGTGCGGATCCGGATGACCTCGCCGGCGCGCACCGGCTCGGCGTCGGCCAGCGCGTCGACCTCGCGCTCGTGCGGGCCGCCCGGGTCGATGGTGACCTGGAACGGCGCACCCGCCTTCCCGCCGCGCACGCCCCAGCAGGCCAGGATCGAGCGGTCGGCGATGGACATGAAGTGCCCGTCCTCGAGCATCCGGATCTGCTTCTCGTAGCCGAGGCCGCCGCGGTACTGCCCCGCTCCCCCGCTGTCCACCGCGAGCGAGAGCGACTCGACGCGGAACGGGAAGCGGGCCTCGGTGAACTCGGTGGGCAGGTTCCGCGAGTCGGGTACGACGTGGATGGTGTCCTCGCCGTCGGCGTAGTAGCGCCCGCCCGAGCCGCCGCCGAGCACCTCGCGCATGAGGTACGGGCGGCCGTCCAGGTCCTCGCCGTAGACACCGGTGTAGCGGATGGTCTCCTGGTCGGCCGGCATCCGGCCGTCGACGGCCTTGGCCACCACACCGGCCAGCACGCCGAGCAGCCGCAGGATCACGAAGGTGCGCGCGTTGGTCGGCGCCGGGAAGACCGGCGTGAGCAGCGTCCCCGGCTCGGGGAAGCGCATCTCGATGAGCGGCACGATGCCTTCGTTGACGTCGAGCTCGGCCATCCGCTCGGGGGTGTCGGCCAGGTTGCGCAGGATCGGCGCGAGCCACTTCTTGAGGAAGACGCCGTCGCTGGCGTCACCCACGTGGTTGATCGGGCCCTTGGCCTGCGGCCCGGTGCCGTCGAAGTCCAGCACCAGGCGCTCACCGTCGGGGTCGTCGGCCGCGGTGCGGGTCAGGGTGATGCGCTGGGTGTGCAGCATGGGCTCCTCGACGCCGTCGTGCTCGGCGTAGTCCTCCCACGTCCAGCTGCCGACCGGGATCTTGCTCAGGATCTCGCGGCGGTAGGTCTGCGTCGTGCGCTCGAGGATCGCGTCGAAGCAGGACTCGACCGTCGCCACGCCGTACCGGTCGAACAGCTCGCCCAGCCGCCGCGCGCCCATGAGGCAGGCCGAGCACTCGGCGTCGAGGTCGGCCGCGAGCGACTCCGGCATCCGTGAGTTGCGGGTCATGATCGTCAGCGCCGCGCGGTTGGGCACACCCGCGTCCCACAGCCGGATCGGCGGGACCATCAGCCCCTCCTCGAAGACGCTGGTGGCGTGGGAGGGCATCGAGCCCGGCACCGCGCCGCCGATGTCGTCGTGGTGGCCGAAGGCCTGGACGAAGGCCACCACCCGGCCGTCGCTGAACACCGGCACGGTCACGCACAGGTCCGGCAGGTGCCCGATGCCGCCCTCGGAGCGGTAGACGTCGTTGTGGAAGAACACGTCGCCCTCCCGCATCTGCTCGATCGGGAAGTCGCGGGCGACGGGGTGGACGAGCGCGGAGTACGAGCGGCCGGTCAGCTTGCGCAGCAGCCGGTCGTGGATGCCCGCGCGGAAGTCGTGCGCGTCGCGGATCATCGGGCTGCGGCTCGTGCGCGCGATGGCGGTCTCCACCTCCATCTCCACGCTGGCCAGCGAGCCCTGGACGATCTCGACCAGCACCGGGTCGGCGCTCGCGCCGGCGTCGTCGGTCAGGTGGCCGTAGGGGAACCGGGTCTCCACGCGCCTGCTCACCGGGCGCTCCTCTCGTGGCTGTATCTGGGTGCGGGTCGGCGACTCCTCCGGGCATGACCACACACCGGCTGACCCGCCTGCTGCCCGCCGCCGCCCTCGTGGCGACCGGCCTCACCCTCGCCGCACCGCCCTCGGCGCAGGCCCTGGACGACGTCAGGTGCGGCCACTGGAGCCAGAAGGGCTACCCGATCGAGGACCCGGAGTACGGCGAGGTGTACGTCATCGAGGCGCGCTGCGACGTGTGGATCTGGGAGCCGCCGATCGTGGATCCGGTGAAGGACGGTGACCCGGGCGAGGTGCCGCCCGGCGCCGGCGGCGGGGGCAAGGAGCCGCCCGTGAGGACGTGCGTCGACGTCAAGGACCAGCTCGCCGACGTGCGCGCCCGGCTGGAGAGCGACCGGCGCGAGGAGTCCGTGGCGGCCGCGGTGCTGACGACGGCGCGCACCGCCGAGGCCGCGCTGTGGGCGGTCATGGAGGGCGAGCGCGACGACGTGGACGACGCCCAGGACGCCGTCAACGCGGCCAAGGTCGCCTACCTCGCGGAGGCCGGCATCGACGGCATCGAGCGCGAGATGCGCAACGGTGCGGTGGTCGTGCGCCCGGCCGACGTGACCCGGGCCGGCGTGGACCGCACGCTGGCCAGCGGGCGTCGGCTCATCGCGGCGATGGACGACCTCAGCCAGGAGCTCCTCGAGGAGCACGCCGCGGAGTACGACTACACCCGGGCGGCGGCCCAGGCGGACGCCTACGCGGACGCCTACGACAGCCTGCAGGCCGAGATCCGCGACCTGCAGCGACAGCTCGCGGTGCTGCAGTCCCAGCTGCGCAGCTGCCAGGACTGACCCGCGGCTCACGACCCGGTCCTCGTGACGATGAGGTTGAGGTGCTCGTCCACCCGGGCCACGAAGCCCGGGTGGACCGGCACCGTGGAACCGAACTCCTCGATCACGACCGGGCCCGCGAGCCGCGCGCCGGGCGGCAGGTCGGCGCGCTGGTGCAGCGGCGTGTCGACGTACCCCTCCGCGGGGTCGAAGCAGACCGGCCGGGTCGGCGGGTCGGACTCCACGTGCCATTCGCTGGCCTCGTGGCGGCGGATCTCGGGGCGGCGGATGGGGCCGATGCCGGAGACGCGGAGGTTGACCCACTCCACCTGCTGGGTGGGGTCGCCGGCGAAGTCGTAGCCGTAGAGCGCGCTGTGCTCGGCGTGGAACGCCGCGGCGACCGCGGCCGGGTCCAGTGGACCGGCGGCGACGGGGACGCGGACCTCGAAGGCCTGGCCGAAGTAGCGCAGGTCGGCGGTCCGGGTGAAGACGTGCTCGTCGTCGGCGAAGCCCTCGCCGGTCAGCGCCTCGGCGGCCTGCGCGGTGAGGTCGGCGTACACGCCCTCGACCGTGGCCGGGTCGAGCTGGTCGGCCAGGGCGACATGGGTCTGCACGTAGTCGTTCTTGACGTCGACGGTGAGCAGCCCGAACGCCGAGACGTTGCCCGGGTCGGGCGGGACCAGGACGGTGGGGACGCCGAGGACGTCCATGAGCCGGCACAGCAGCAGCGAGCCCGAGCCGCCGAACGTCGTCAGCGTGAAGTCGCGGACGTCGAGGCCGCGCTTGACCGTGACCTGGCGCAGGGCGTTGGCCTGGTTCCAGGCCGAGATCTCCAGGACGCCGGTCGCGCACGCCTCCGGGCTGAGCCCGAGCCGCTCGGCGAGCGCCTCGACCCCCGTCCGGGCGGCGGGCACGTCGAGCGGGATCTCGCCGCCGAGCAGGTGCGGCGGGATCCGGCCGAGCACCACGTGGGCGTCGGTGATGGTGACCTCGGTGCCGCCCTTGCCGTAGCAGAGCGGCCCGGGGTCCGCGCCGGCCGACTGCGGCCCGACCTTGAGCGTGCCCTCCGGGCTCAGCCAGGCGATGGAGCCGCCGCCGGCCCCGACGGTGACCACGTCGATCATCGGGATCTTGGACGGGAACGCACCGACCGAGCCCTCCGTGGTCAGCGTCGGCTCGCCGTCGATGACGACCGACACGTCGGTCGACGTGCCGCCGCCGTCGCTGGTCAGCACCCGGTCGAAGCCGGCCACCTTCGCGATGAGGGCCGCCCCCAGCGCGCCGGCCGCCGGCCCGGACAGCACCGTGGTGATCGGCTGGTGCACGACCTCGTGGGCCGAGAGCACGCCGCCGTTGGACTTCATGACGTAGAACGGGATCTCGCGCTCGTCGTAGGCACGCAGCCGGCTGGTGATGTTCCCGACGTACGCCGAGAGGCGCGGCTTGACCGCGGCGTCGACGAGCGTGGTCATGGCGCGCTCGTACTCGCGGTACTCGCGCAGCACCTCACTCGACAGGCTGACCACCGCGTCGGGGTGCTCCTCGGCCAGCACCGCGCGCATCCGCTCCTCGTGCTCGGGGTTGGCGTAGGAGTGCAGGAAGCAGACGCCGAGGGTGTCCACGCCCCGCTCGCGGAACCACCGCGCCACCGCGCGGGCGCCGGCCTCGTCGAAGGGCCGCACCTCCGCGCCGGTCACGTCCAGGCGGCCCTCGACGCCCTGGACCAGGTCGCGCGGGACGATCCGGTCGGGCTTGACCCAGAAGTAGCTGTTGCCGTAGCCGTCCGGCACCGACTGCCGCGCGATCTCCAGCATCGCCTCGTAGCCTGCGTTGGTCACGAAGCCCAGCCGGTCGACCTTGCCCTCGAGCAGCTGGTTGGTGGCCACCGTCGTGCCGTGGCTGACCGCGTCGATGTCGGCCCCGTTCGCGCCCAGCAGCCCGAGCACCTTGTCGATGCCGGCCAGGAACCCGTCCGCCGGGTTGCTCGGCGTGGACGGCGTCTTGGTCGTCACCAGCTCGCCGCTGTCCTCGTCGAACGCCACCACGTCGGTGAACGTCCCCCCGGTGTCGATGCCGATGCGGATGCGACGGGCAGCCATAGCCGTACTGTTTCATTGGCGGCGCCGGGCGTACGCCAGGGTGCACACTGGGCGCCATGGCCGACGACACCGACCTCCGGGCCCGCATCGCCTCGCTCATCGACGAGGAGCACCGCCTCCGCTCGGCCCTGGCGGCCGGTGAGATCAGCGCCGCGGAGGAGCACGAGCGCCTCAAGGCGGCCGAGGTGGAGCTCGACCAGGCCTGGGACCTGCTGCGGCAGCGGCGGGCCAAGCGGGAGTACGGCGAGGACCCCGCCTCGGCCGAGGTCCGCGACTCCGGGACCGTCGAGGGCTACCTCAGCTGAGACGCGGGCGCGGTCCCGTCGGACCGCGTGGCTAGGTTCGCAGCATGAGCACGACGACCACCGCGATCGACGCCTTCACCTTCACCGAGATCGAGCACGAGGTCCCCGACCCCGGCCCGCACGACCTGCTCGTCGAGGTGCGCGCGGTCTCGGTCAACCCCGTCGACACCAAGGTCCGCGCCGGGCTCGACGCCCCGCGGGTGCTCGGCTTCGACGCGGCCGGGGTGGTGCGCGCGGTCGGGTCGGACGTCACGGCGTACGCACCGGGCGACGAGGTCTACTACGCCGGCTCCATCGACCGGCCCGGCTCCAACGCCGGGCTGCAGCTGGTCGACGAGCACGTGGTCGGCCACAAGCCCCGGAGCCTCGACTGGGCCGAGGCGGCCGCGCTGCCGCTCACCACCATCACCGCGTGGGAGACGCTCTTCGACGCCCTGCGGCTCGGTGCGGACAGCACCGGCCGGCTGCTCGTGGTCTCGGCCGCCGGCGGGGTGGGCTCGGTCCTCACCCAGCTGGCCAAGACGCTGACGGGCCTCGAGGTGGTGGGCACCGCCTCGCGCGAGGAGTCCGCGGCCTTCGCCCGCGAGATGGGCGCCGACCACGTCGCCGACCACCACGACCTGGTGGCGTCGGTGCGGGCGCTGGTGCCGGACGTGCAGTACGTCTTCTCCCCGGTCTCCGGCGACAACGTCGAGGCCTACGCCGAGCTGCTCACCCCGCGCGGCGAGGTGGTCGCGATCGACGAGCCGCCGGGCCTGGACCTGCTCCCGCTCAAGGACAAGAGCATCACCTGGCACTGGGAGCTGATGTTCACCCGCCCGCTGTTCGCGAAGACCGACCCGACCCAGCGCGAGCTGCTCGAGGAGGTCGCCCGGCTGGTCGACGCCGGCCGGGTGCGCACCACGCTGACCACGACCTTCGAGGGCCTGACCGGCGAGAACCTGCGCGCGGCCCACGAGCAGGTCGAATCCGGGCGCACCGTGGGCAAGGTGGCGCTGACGCTCTGAGGCCTCAGCGCGTGAGCTGGTTGACCATGAGGTCGAAGGTGCCGAGGTCGAAGATGTTCTTGGCCAGGTAGACCGGCCGGCCGCCCTCGGACAGCACGACGGTCAGCGCGGCGGGGATGCCGTGCAGCGGCAGCTCCATCCAGGCCAGCCGCTCGGTCGCCCGCGAGAGCGACGAGAGTCGCCACACCTCGGGCACCAGCCCGGCCCGGCGCTCGGCGCCCAGGCACTCCAGGATCGTGGGCTGGGCGACGGGGTCGTGCTTCTCGGGGTCGAGCTGGTGGGTGAGCTCCTCGGGCACGGCGTCGAGCAGCATCAGCTCCAGCGACGAGGCCAGGAGCACGTCGTCGAGGGCGAAGACGGTCTCCCACGCCAGCATGGTCTGCGCGACGCCGAGCAGGTCGTGGGCCCAGCTGCTGCCCTCCTCGAGCGAGACGTGCAGCCGGCGGACGGGGCGGACGCCGGCGCCGAGGAGGCGGTGGAAGCTCTCCGCGAAGCGCACCGGCCCGGCGGGCGGCGGGGCCATGGCCCACAGCCGGTCGCGCCCGCGGACGACGTACCCGTCCTCCTCGAGCAGCAGCAGCACCTCGTGCAACAGGTCCCGCTCGACGCCGAGCTCCTGCGCCAGCCCGACCTCGCCGGGCAGCCGCTGCCCCGGGCCGAAGCCGGCCGAGCGCAGGTGGGTGAGCACGACGTCGTAGACCACGACGAACTCGGGCACCCCGCCGCGGACGTAGCGCTCGGCCTCCTGCTCCGCACTCATGCGGCTCCTCCCCCGTTGACGGTGAGCACGCTCCAGGACTCGGGCGGCAGCACCAGGCGCCACCCTCCCCCGTCCGTGCGCACGACGTCGAGCGGCACGCCGGGGTCGGTCCCGTCGTACGCCGCGTCGGCGGTCGTCGTGCTGGCCGTCGGCGCCGCGTCGCGCAGCCCGTGCGGCTCGACCTCGACGTCGACCGGCTCGGGCGCGCGGTTGACCAGGAACAGGCTCCACGCGCCGGAGTCGGCGTCGTGCGTCGCGGCCGCCGAGACGGCCGCCACCTCGCCGTACCGCTCGGTGGACAGCACGGGCGCGCTGACGTCCGCGTGCAGCACGGCGCCGCGGGCGGCGGCCGCCGTCCGCGCGAACGGGTGGAACGTCGGCTGCCGGCGCGCGGGCCCACCGGGCTCGGTGCGGATCGGCGCGATGACGTTCACCAGCTGCGCCTGGCACGCGATCCGGACCCGGTCGGCGTGGTTGAGCAGCGAGATCAGCAGGTCGCCGACGACGACCGCGTCGAGGTTGGTGTATTCGTCCTCGATCAGGCGCGGCGCCTCGCGGACCTCAGCCAGGCCGTCGGGCGGGAAGCGCGACCAGTACCAGACGTTCCACTCGTCGAAGGCGATGCCGATCCGCTTGCCGCTGTGCTTGCGCGCCGCGACCGCGTCGATGGTGGCGGCCACCCCGTCGATGAAGGCGTCCATGTCGGCGGCCGAGGCCAGGAAGCTGCGCCGGTCGCCGTCCTGCTCCTCGTAGTAGGCGTGCATCGAGACGTGGTCGACGACGTCCCAGGCCTCCTCGAGCACCTCGGACTCCCAGTAGCCGAAGGTCGGCATCCGGTGGTGCGAGCTGCCGCAGACCACGAGCTCGAGGTCCGGGTCGACCAGGCGCATCGCCCGGGCGGTCTCGGTGGCGAGCCGGGCGTACTCGTGCGCGGTCTTGTGCCCGACCTGCCAGTCGCCGTCCATCTCGTTGCCCAGGCACCAGGTCCGCACGGCGTACGGCGCGGCCCGGCCGTGCTGCGCCCGCAGGTCGGAGAAGTGCGTGCCGCCCGGCTGGTTGCAGTACTCCACGAGGTCGGCCGCCGCCTGGGCGCCGCGGGTCCCGAGGTTGACCGCCAGGACCGGGTCCAGGCCACGCCGCTCGGCCCACTGCAGCAGCTCGTCGGTGCCGACCTCGTTGGTCTCCACCGAGCGCCAGGCCAGGTCCAGGCGCCGGGGCCGGTCGGCGCGTGGGCCGACGCCGTCCTCCCAGCGGTAGCCGGACACGAAGTTGCCGCCCGGGTAGCGCACCGCGGTGACACCGAGCTCGTCGACCAGCTCCGCCACGTCGCCGCGGAAGCCGTGCTCGTCGGCGGTGGGGTGCCCGGGCTCGTAGAGGCCGGTGTAGACGCCGCGGCCCATGTGCTCGACGAAGCTGCCGAACAGGCGCCGGTCGAGGGCGCCGCGGTCCCGGCGGACGTCGAGGACGACGCGCGCCGTACCGGTCACGCCAGGGCCTCCTCGAGGCCGGCGGCGACCTCGAGCAGGAACCGGTCCTGGCCGAACGGCGCGACCAGCTGGACGCCGACCGGCAGGCCGTCGGCGGTGCGGCCGAAGGGCACCGAGATGGCCGGGCAGCCCGTCACGGTGATGAGGTAGCAGGCGCGCATCCAGTCGAGGTAGTCCGGCATCGCCCGGCCGTTGATCTCGGTGGGGTACTCCTGGTCGGCTGGGAACGGCGGCACCTGGGCCGTCGGCAGCACGAGCAGGTCGTGGTCGGCGAAGAACAGCCGCATCCGCTCGCTCAGCGCGGTCCGCTGGGCGTACGCGCGGGCCACGTCGGCGCCGGTGAGGTGCTCCCCGGCGCGGATGTTGTCGGCCAGGCTCTGCTTGAGGTCGTCGGGGTGCTCGGCCAGCAGCGGGCCGAACCCGGACCAGAACAGCCAGGCCCGCAGGGTGCGGAAGGTGTCGTCGGCCTCGCCCAGGTCGGGGTACTGCCCGTCGACGGTGGCGCCGGCCCCGGCCAGCACCCCGGCGGCCCGGCCCACGATCTCGGCCACCTCGTGGTCCACCTCGAGCTGACCGCCCAGGTCGGGCGCGACCGCCACCCGCAGGCCGGCCAGCTCGCCGGTGACCGGGGGCGCGAAGACCAGGCCGGGGTCGCCGAGCGCCGTCGGCACCCGCGGGTCCGGGCCGGCCATCACGCTCAGCAGCAGCGCGAGGTCACCGACGTTGCGGGCCAGCGGACCACCGGTCGCCGTGGTCTCCCAGTAGTTGTCGGTGGGCCAGTCCGGCACCCGCCCGAGGCTCGGCCGCAGCCCCACCACGCCGCAGAACGACGCCGGGTTGCGCAGCGATCCGCCCATGTCCGAGCCGTCGGCCAGCGGCACCATCCCGGCCGCGAGCGCACACGCCGCGCCCCCGCTCGACCCGCCGGCCGAACGAGCGGGGTCGACCGGGTTGAGCGTCGTACCGAAGACCCGGTTGAAGGTGTGCGACCCCGCCGCGAACTCCGGCACGTTGGTCTTGCCGATCAGGACCACGCCGGCCTGGCGGACCCGCTCGACGAGCAGGTCGTCCTGGTCGGGGACGTGGTCGGCGAACAGCGGCGAGCCGTACGTCGTGCGCCACCCCGCCGCCGCGTGGGTGTCCTTGACCGCGAACGGCAGGCCGTGCAGCGCCCCGACCTCCTCGCCGCGGGCCAGCGCCTCGTCGGCTGCGCGGGCCCCCGCCCGGGCGCGCTCCTCGTCGAGGCTCACGATCGCGTTGAGCTCCGGGTTGCGCTCGCCGATGCGCTCGAGGTGGAGGTCCAGCAGCTCGCGAGCGCTGATGTCGCGGGCGGCGACCGCCGCGGCCTGGGCGCGGGCCGTCGAGTCGACGGTCAGGTCGCTCACCGGCGGCGTCCGAAGAGGCCGCCGATGACCACGCCGAGGGTCACCAGGCCTGCGCCCACCGCCACGCCCTTGAGGAAGTCGCCGCGCCCCGCTGCGCCCGGGCTCGGGGTGGCGGTGTAGGTACGCCCACCGGTTAACGATTGAGCGGTTGGCACACCTTCAGGCGGGGAAGTGTGCGCACCGCTTAACGATTCAGCTGTTGGCAGATGCGCAGGCGCCCCACCAGCCCCACCAGCCTCGAGCGCGGCGGCGACGTTGCCGAAGAACTCGCCGGCCATCCGCTTGGAGACCGAGCTCAGCATGCGCTGGCCGACGCCGCCGACCATGCCGCCGACGACCGCGTCGGCGTCGTAGGCGATCTCGGTCTGGCCGGGCCCGGGCGACGAGAAGCGCACGGCGACGGTGGCGTCGACGGTGCCGGGCGCGCCGGCGCCGGTGAGGCGCATGGTCAGCGACTCGTGCTCGTGCAGGTCGGCGAGGGCGCAGCAGCCGTCGTAGGTCCCCTTGATGGCGGCGACCCCGGCCGTGACCGTCATGTCGTACGCGTGCGGCCCGGTCTCCTCCAGCCGCGAGCAGCCGGGGATGGTGGAGACCAGCACCTGGGGGTCGAGCAACGCCGCCCAGACCCGGTCCACGGGCTGGTCGACGACGTGGGAGCCGGTGATCTTCACGGGCGCTCCTCCGTGGGTGGCAGGTGGGCACGCAGGGCGAACAGGTCGGACGGCGAGATCGGCATCGCGGTGATGGGGATGCGCTCGGCGTCCTCGATGGCGGCGGCGAAGACCGCGGCCGAGGGGATGACGCCCGCCTCCCCGGCGCCCTTGATGCCGAGCGGGTTGAGGGGCGAGGGTGTCTCGAGGTGGTCGATGTCGATGCCGTCGGGCACCTCGGTGACGTAGGGCATGAGGAAGTCCATGAACGAGGCGTTGAGCAGCTGGCCGGACTCGTCGTAGGCCATCCGCTCGTACAGCGCTCCCCCGACGCCCTGCGCGACGCCGCCGTGGATCTGGCCCTCGACGATCATCGGGTTGATCAGGCGCCCGCAGTCGTGGACGACGGCGTACTTGAGGATCGTGATCTCGGCCGTGTCCGGGTCGGTCTCGACGATGACCGCGTGCATGCCGGAGGCGAACGTCGCGCGCTCGGGCGAGTAGAAGTCCTTGCCCTCCAGCCCGGGCTCCTCGTCCTCGGGCACCGGCGGCTTGCCGGGGTCGCCCACGGAGAACTGGGTGGCGCGCTTGGAGGCCTCGTCGAAGGCATAGCGCAGCGGGTTGGACAGCACCGAGACGGTGCCGAGGTCCAGGGACGAGGACGGCGCGCCGATCACCGACACGACACCGTCCACGATCTGCAGGTCCTCCTCGGCCGCCTCCAGGGCGTCGGCGGCGATCTTGAGCACCTTCTCCTTGGCGCGCTTGGCGGCGAGGTGGATGGCCGAGCCGCTCATCACCGCTGCGCGGGAGGCGAAGGTGCCGACGGCGTACGGCATCCGGCGGGTGTCGCCGGTGACGACCTCGACGTCCTCGAAGCGGCAGCCGAGCTCGTCGGCGACCAGCTGCGCGAAGACGGTGGCGTGGCCCTGGCCCTGGGTGGTGAGGCCGGTGGCCACCTTGACCTTGCCGGAGGTCTCGATGTGCACGTGCGCGCCCTCGTAGGGCCCGACACCGGTCCCCTCGACGTACGCCGCGAGCCCGATGCCGACCCGCCGCCCCTGGAGGGCCATGTGCTTCTGGAACTGCGGGAACTCGTCCCAGCCGACCAGGGCCTTGATCTTCTCGAGCATGGCCGGGTAGTCGCCGGAGTCGTACTCCAGCTCGCGGCCGTCCTGGAAGACCAGGCCGTGGTCGTAGGGGAACTCGTCGGGCTGGATGAAGTTGACCGCGCGGACCTCGGTGCGGTCACGGCCGAGGTACTCCGCGATCGCGTCCATGGTCCGCTCCATGGCGAAGCAGCCCTGGGGCCGCCCGGCGCCGCGGTAGGGCGTGACCATGACGGTGTTGGTGTAGAGCGACTCGAAGACCACGCGGTAGGCGCCGGGCTTGTAGGGCCCGAGCAGCTGGGTCGAGGTGATGATCGGGACGATGAGGCCGTACGGCGTGTAGGCGCCGTGGTCGTGCCAGAACTCCACGTCCAGCCCCAGCAGCTGGCCCTCGTCGTCGAAGCCGACCTCGACGTGCTGGACCTGGCCGCGCTCGTGGGCGGTGCTGATGAAGTGCTCGCGGCGGTCCTCGGTGAACTTCACCGTCCGGCCCAGCGTCTTCGCGGCCAGCGGGACCAGGAGCTCCTCGGGCCAGGGGTGGTTGATCTTGACGCCGAAGCCGCCGCCCACGTCGGGGGTGATCACGTCGACCTGGCCGAGGTCCAGGCCGAGCTTGACCGCGAGCGCGGCGCGGACGCCGGTGGAGCTCTGGGTCGAGGTCCAGGCCTGGAGCCGGTTCAGGTCGGGGTCCCAGCGGGCCACGGTGCCACGGCCCTCGAGCGGCTGGCAGGCGCTGCGCTCGACGGTGAGGTCGAGGGCGAGGCGGTGCGGGGCGGCGGCGATCGCGGCGCGGGCGTCGCCGACCTCCTGCTCGAGGCGGGCGCCGACGTTGCCGGGCACGTCGTCGTGCACCAGCCGGTCCGCGGCGCGGGCGGCGTCGATGCCGACGACGGGCGGCAGCAGCTCGTAGTCCACGCGGATCCGGTCGAGGGCGTCCTCGGCGACGTAGCGGTCCTCGGCCACCACGAAGGCGATGGCCTCGCCCACGTAGTTGACCTCGTCCTTGGCCAGGGCGTACTGCGTGCGGCCGTGGGTCAGTGCCGGGTGCGGGATGAGCAACGGAAGCGGCTCGGCCATGGGACCGGTGAGGTCGTCGTAGGTCCACACCGCGTGCACCCCGTAGACGTCGAGCACGCCCGAGACGTCGATGTCGAGGATGCGGGCGTGGGCGTGCGGGCTGCGCAGCACCGCCGCGTGCAGGGTGGCGGGGCCGACCGCCACGTCGTCGGCGTACCGGCCCTGGCCGCGCAGGAACCGCTGGTCCTCGACGCGCTGGACGCCCTGGCCCATCAGCTTGGTGGTCATGCTCGCGCCCTCATGCGCCGAGACCGGTCGAGGCGTTGTCGTCGTCGCGGTCCACCACGGTGGTTGAGGAAGGCGCGCTAGCGCCTGTCTCGGGACCTCCGGGGCTTCGAGACGGTTGCTGCACAACCTCCTCAGCCACCGTGGCCGCCAGCTCGGCCGCGCGCTCGACCGCCTTGACGATGTTCTGGTAGCCGGTGCAGCGGCACAGGTTGCCCGCGACCATCTCGCGGGCCTCCTCGTGCGTGGGCTCGGGGTTCTCGCGCAGCCCGGCGGTGATGGTGGTGAGGAAGCCGGGCGTGCAGAAGCCGCACTGGAGCCCGTGACACTCCAGGAACGCCTGCTGCACCGGCCCGAGCGTGCCGTCGGGCTCGGTCAGCCCCTCGACGGTGGTGAGGTCGCTGCCCTGGGCCGAGACCGCGAAGACCAGGCACGAGCGGACCGGCCGGCCGTCCATCAGGACGGTGCAGGCGCCGCAGACGCCGTGCTCGCAGCCGACGTGGGTGCCGGTGAGGCCGAGGTCGTGGCGCAGCGCGTCGGAGAGCAGACGGCGCGCGGGCAGGCGCACCGGGTGGTGCGTGCCGTTCACGCTCAGCACGACGTCGTGCTGCTCCTCGCTCATGCGTGCGCCCCCTCGACCTGCCGTCGCGCCGATTGCACCACGCGGGCGGTGAGCACGGTGACGAGGTGGGCGCGGTACTCCGCCGTCGCGTGCACGTCGCCGGCGGGGTCGAGGTGCTCGAGTGCGACCCGGCCGAGCCGGTCGTCGGGTACGCCGGACAGGTCGACCACGGTGGGCACGTCGGCCACCGACAGGAACCCGACGCGCACGGAGTCGTCGTGCACCAGGGCGGCCGCGCCGACCAGCGCGTAGTCGCCGTGGCGCCGGGCGATCTCGTCGAAGGCCACGCCCGCGCCCGGCGCGAGGGCCGGGAAGAAGGCCGAGACCGCGATCTCGTCGTGGGCCAGGCTCGACTCGAGCGGCCCGACGTACAGCTCGTCGGCGGGGATCGTGCGCGAGCCGCCGGCGCCCTGGACGGTCACCGAGCCGCCGAGCAGCCGCAGCACCACGGGCAGCTCGGCCGCGGCGTCGGCGTGGACCAGCGAGCCGACGGTGGTGCCGCGGTTGCGGATGGTGGCGTGCGCGACGTGGGACAGCGCCAGGGTGAGCAGCGGCTGCACCCGTCGGGCGTCGGCCGAGGCCAGCACGTCGGCGTGCCGGGCCAGCGCGCCGACGGTGACGCCCGCGTCGTCGACGGTGACGTCGGCCAGGCCGGGCAGCCCGTTGATGTCCACGAGCAACGTCGGCGCCGCCAGCCGCATGGAGAGCAGCGGCACCAGGCTCTGGCCGCCGGCCAGCACCTTGGCCCCCGGGTCCCCGGCCAGGGCGCTCACCGCCTCGGTGAGCGACCCCGGCCGCAGGTAGTCGAAGGGCGCCGGTTTCACAGCGTCATCACAGTGCCCTTGTTACCTCATGCGCCCCGGTCTCGGTGCCACCGCGGCTCCCGCGGTTGACCAGGTGGTAGTAGACGATGACCAGGATCGTCCCGAGTGCGATGCCGCTGAGCGAGAAGTCGTCGGTGATCTTGAGCGTCACGCCGCCGATGCCGGCGATCAGGCCGGCGGCGAGGCCGACCAGGTTGACCGGGTTGCCGAAGTCGACCCGGTTCTCCACCCAGATCTTGGCGCCCACCAGGCCGATCATCCCGTAGAGCACCACGGTGATGCCGCCCAGCACGCCACCGGGGGTGGCGTTGACGATCGCGCCGAACTTCGGGCACAGGCCGAGCAGGATCGCCACCGCGCCGGCGACGTAGTACGCCGCCGTGGAGTAGACCTTGGTCGCGCCCATGACGCCGATGTTCTCGGCGTACGTCGTCGTGGGCGAGCCGCCGAACGCGCTGGCCAGCGCGGTGGCGAAGCCGTCGGCGCCGAGCGCGCGACCCATGTAGGGGTCCAGGTCGTCTCCGGTCATCTCGGCCACCGCCTTGACGTGCCCGGTGTTCTCGGCGATGAGCGCGATGACGCCCGGCAGGACCAGCAGGATGAAGGTGAGCGAGAAGCTCGGGCCGTGGACCACGTCCACGCCGTCGCTGAGGGTCCCGCTGGGCAGGCCGATCCAGTCGGAGCTCCCGACCGCGCCCCAGTTCCAGATCCGGTCGTGGTCGGTGGCCTCGCTCGCGCCCGAGATGACCGAGTTGATCTGGCCGAAGACGCCGTCGAAGATCCAGGAGATCAGGTAGCCGAAGACCAGAGACAGCAGCACGGCGATCCGCGCCCAGAAGCCGGGCAGCAGCACGGCCGCGCAGACCATGAACGTCGCGGTCAGCAGGGCCACCCACTGGTCCTCGGGCCAGTAGAGGCCGGCCACGACCGGTGCCAGGTTGAAGCCGATGAGCATGACCACGGCACCGGTGACGGCGGGCGGCAGGACCGTGTGGATCAGCCCGGAGCCGGCGAAGTGCACCAGCACGCCGACCGCGAGCAGCACGAGCCCGCTGATGAGGATCGCGCCGGTCACGTCGGCGGAGTCGCCGCCCTGCGCGCGGATCGCCGCGACACCGGCCACGAACGACGCGCTCGTCCCGAGGTAGCTCGGCACCCGGTTGGTGGTGACGAGCAGGAACAGGATCGTGCAGATCCCGGAGAACAGGATGGCCAGGTTGGGGTCGAGCCCCATGACCAGCGGGAAGACGAACGTGGCGCCGAACATGGCCACGACGTGCTGCGCACCGACCCCGATGGTCTTGCCCCACGGCAGCCGCTGCTGCGGACCGACGGGCTGGCCCGGACCCGGGTCGACGACCGCCCAGTTGAACATCGACATGACTGACCTGCTTTCTGCCCGCGCGCGCACTCCCGCGCCACGCACCCTGATGCGCACATGAGACACCCGTCGAGCGCCGCGGGGCGTGAACGACGCGTTACCGGCGAGTACATGTCGGGGCGGCTAGGTTCGGCGGGTGGTCCCGGTCAGCGCCCCGCCGCGAGTGGCCGCGCTGCTGCGCTCCGCACCGGACGGCCCGGCGCCGCTCGTGCACCGCGGCCCGGACGCGGTGTACGTCGAGGTGGCCGGTCGCTGCGTCGGCGTCGTCGGCACCCGCGCGACCGCCGTGCCGTGCGCGCTGCGCACCGCCCTCCCGGTGCTGCCGGACGTGGTGCGGGCCTCGGTGCGGGGCGGCGTCCTGCACCTGGACGACGAGCCCCTGGTGGTCGGCCGGTACGTCGCGGTCTCGGTCCCGCGCCTCCCGCTCATCGGCACCCCGGGCGCCGTCGACCCGGCGGCCCTGGTCGGGCGCGGCGACGGGCTCACGCCGTACGGCGACGACGTGCTGTGCGGCTGGCTGGCGGTGACGCGGGCGGCCGGCGTACCGACGCCGGAGGTGGACGAGCAGGTCCGTGCCCTGGCCCCGACGACCACGCTGCTCTCGGCCACGCTGCTGGAGTGCGCGATGTCCGGTGAGGTGGTGCCGGAGTTCGGGGCGTGGCTGGCCGGGACGGGCTCCGCCGAGGCGGTGGAGCGGATCGGGCACAGCTCGGGGCGCGGCCTGCTGGAGGGCGCGCGGCTCGCGCTGAGCGGACTTGAGAGGGTGGCGGCATGAGCCAGACCCACGTGGAGCTGCGGCGCGGTGCGTACGCCGACTCCGTGACGCTGCTGCAGGTGAGCCGGACCGTCCAGGGCGTCGAGGGCGTGACGGCGGCCCAGGTGGCCATGGCCACCGCGCTCAACGTCGAGGTGCTCACCGGCATGGGCTTCGCGGTCCCGCCGGAGGCCACGGCCAACGACATGGTCGTCGCGGTCCGGCTGAGCGACGAGGGGTCGCTCGACGCCGCGCTGGCCGGCGTGGACCGCGCGCTGACCGAGTCGACGCGCCGCGCCCCGGGGCCGTCGGAGGAGGCGCCCCCGCGGACCACCGCGGCGGCCCTGCGCCGGACCGGCGGTGACGCGGTCGTGCTCGTCTCGGTGCCCGGGCCCTCGGCGTTCGTCGAGGCCGTGGACGCGGTCGAGGCCGGCTGCGACGTGATGGTGTTCAGCGACAACGTGCCGGTCGAGCAGGAGGTGCGGCTCAAGGAGGCCGCCGCCGCCCAGGGCCTGCTGGTCATGGGCCCGGACTGCGGCACGGCCGTGGTCGGCGGGCTCGGGCTCGGCTTCGCCAACGTCGTCCAGCCCGGTCCCGTCGGGATCGTGGCCGCGTCCGGCACCGGGGCCCAGCAGGTCCTCGCCCTCCTCGACCACGCCGGCGTCGGGGTCACCCACGCACTCGGTGTCGGCGGCCGCGACCTGTCCGTCGAGGTCGGCGGGCTCGCCACCCGCGAGGCGCTGCGGCGGCTCGACGCGGACGCCGACGTGGAGCGGATCCTCCTGGTCTCCAAGCCGCCCGCGCCGGAGGTCGCCGCTGAGATCACCGACTTCGCGGCCTCGCTCGGCACACCGGTCTCCCGCGCGCTGCTCGGCGAGGTCGACCTCACCGCCGCCACCGAGGCGCTGCTGCGCGAGCTCGACCGCGAGGTGCCCGCCTGGCCGGTCACCGGCCGGGCCGAGCCGGCCCCGTCCGGCTCCCGGGTCCGCGGGCTCTTCGTCGGCGGCACCCTGGCCTCCGAGGCCGCGCTCGTCCTGGGCGAGCGCGGGGACGTCACCGACTTCGGCGACGACGCCTACACCTCGGGCCGCGCGCACCCGATGATCGACCCGACCCTGCGCCTGGAGCACCTGGCCCGGTCCGCGGCCGACCCCGACGTGGCGGTCCTGCTGCTCGACGTGGTGCTCGGGCACGGCGCCGAGCCGGATCCGGCGGCGCTCCTCGCCCCCGCCCTCGCGAGCGCCGGCAAGCCGGCGGTCGTGACCGTCGTCGGCTCCGCGGCCGACCCCCAGGGGCTGGACGGCCAGGTCCGGGCGCTGGCCGACGCCGGCGCCGAGGTCCACCTCTCCAACGCGGGTGCGGCCCGCCGAGCCCTGGAGCTGCTGTCGTGACGAGCTCGACCACCCGCATCGTGAACGTCGGCGCCGACCTCCTGGCCGACGCCCTCGACGCGCAGGCCGCCGAGGTCACCCGCGTCGACTGGCGCCCGCCGATGACCGGCACCGAGGCCGACCTGGTCGCGGTCGCCGCCGACCCGCGCCGGCCCGCGGCGAACGCCGATGCGCTGGCCCGGGTGCTGGCGGTCACCGCGACCCTGGTCGACGTGGCCCCCGCCTCCGAGCTGCTCGGGCTCGAGCCGGGGCAGTTCCTGCACGCCGGCCCGCCGATCACCTGGGACCGCGCGTCCGGTCCGCTACGCGGTGCGCTCATGGGCGGCGCCGCGCTCGAGGGGCTGGTCGAGGACCCCGAGGACGCCGTGCCGCTCTTCGAGGCCGGCACGTCGGTCTCCCTCGAGCCGTGCCACCACCGCTCGGCCGTCGGTCCGATGGCCGGCGTGGTCACGCCGTCGATGTGGCTGTGGGTCCTCGAGGACCCCGAGAGCGGCCGCCGGACGTACTGCTCGCTCAACGAGGGGCTGGGCAAGGTGCTCCGCTACGGCGCGTACTCCCCCGACGTGCTGACCCGGCTGCGCTGGCTGGGCGACGTGCTGGGCCCGCTCCTCCAGGCGGCGGTGCGCACCGTGCGCGACCAGCAGGGCCCCGTCGACGTGACCGGCATCCTCACCCAGATGCTCCAGATGGGCGACGAGGCCCACAACCGCAACCGGGCCGGCACGCTCATGCTGCTGCGCGACCTGTCCCCCGCGATGGTGACCAGCGGGTACGACGCCGCCGACGTGGCCGAGGCGCTGCGCTTCGTGGGCGGCAACGACCACTTCTTCCTCAACCTGGCCATGCCGGCCTGCAAGCTGGCGCTCGACGCCGCGCGCGGGATCCCGGGCTCGACCATGGTCGTCGCCATGGCCCGCAACGGCACCGACTTCGGCATCCAGACCGCCGGCACCGGCGACGAGTGGTTCACGGGCCCGGCGCAACTGGCCGACGGCCTGTTCCTGGGCGACTACGGCCCCGAGGACGCCAACCCCGACATCGGTGACTCGGCCATCACCGAGACCGCCGGCATCGGCGGCTTCGCCATGGCCACGGCGCCCGCCATCGTGCGCTTCGTGGGCGGCTCGGTGCCCGACGCGCTGGCCACCACCCGCCGGATGCACGAGATCACCCTCGGCGAGAACCCGCGCTGGTCGGTGCCGGTCCTGGAGTTCCAGGGCACGCCCACCGGCATCGACGTGACCAAGGTGTGCCGGACCGGGATCCTGCCGCAGATCAACACCGGCATGGCCGGCCGGGTGGCGGGCGTCGGGCAGGTCGGCGCCGGGCTCGTCACCCCGCCCGCCGAGATCTTCCCGAAGGCCCTGGCCCGCCTGGCCGAGCTGACCCGCTGATCAGCCGGTGATGCGTACCCGCTGATCGACGCTCGCCGTGTTGCCGGCGGCGTCCGTGGTGGTGACGGTGACGTCGGCGCGGACCTTCTTGCCCGACGCCAGGGCGCGCTGCACGAGCCGCTGCACCGACGGCCGGAGCGGCACGGTCACGGACGCCACCTGGCCGGCGGCCAGCGCGACCGGCGCGACGGCCTTGGGCCGCTGCCGGCCGACCCGGACCACCGCGCTCACCGCGGCGGTGCAGGCCTCGGCGGGACAGGCCACCGAGAGCGCCAGCCCACCCGCGGTGAGCGCCGGTTGCCGGCGCACCGCGGTCACCTGCGGCACGGGCGCGGTGGTGTCGACCGGGGTGCACGCCGTGCCGATGAGCGCGCGGGCCTCGCCGAGGCGGGGCTGGTAGCGGCCGCGGTACTGCGTCGCGGGCCGCTCCACGTCGGCCACCCACTCGCCGTACGCGGTGTCGGGCGGGTACGGCGCGGTGCGCGCGGTCGCGGCGTGGTCGAGGAACCAGTCGAGCTGGACCTCGGGGTCGTTCGGGAACCCGGGGTAGGTCGCCTTCCAGATCGACCTCTTCATCTGGAAGTAGCCGGCCGAGTCGCCGCCGCCGGCGGGCAGGTTGCGCAGCCCGGACTCGACCAGCGCGGCCATCACCGGCAGCTCGCCGGGCAGCCCCCGCGCCGCGGCACCCGCGGCCATCCAGCCGGCCACGGCGGCCTGGCCGGCCTCATCGCCGGGGTAGGCCGTCGCAGCGCAGGGGTCAGCGGCGTGCGCCGCGGGGGTGGCCGGTGCGAGCACCAGCGACCCCGCGGCGAGCGCCAGGACGAGGAGGCTCCGCAGCCGCACCCGTCGAGGGTAGGGCTGGAAGGCCCTCTCAGTACGCGGGTTGGCTGGGATCGACCTGGTTGACCCAGGCCGCCACGCCGCCGCCGACGTGCACGGCGTCGGCGTACCCCGCGCCCTTGACGATGGCGAGGGTCTCGGCCGAGCGCACGCCCGACTTGCAGTGCATGACGATCTGCTTGTCGCTCGGGAGCTTCTCCAGGGCGGTCCCGTTGAGGAACTGGTCCTTGGGGATCAGCACCGAGCCGGGGATCCGGTTGATCTCGTACTCGTTGGGCTCGCGCACGTCGATGAGGACGAAGTCGCGGGTGCCCTCCTCGCGCTCCTTGAGCATGTGCTCGAGCTGGATGACCGAGATCGTGGAGCCGGCGGCCGCGTCGGCGGCCTCCTCGGAGATCGCGCCGCAGAACGCGTCGTAGTCGATGAGGCCCGTGACGGTGGGGTGCTCGCCGCACAGCGCGCAGTTCGGGTCCTTGCGCACCTTGAGCTTGCGCCACGACAGCTCGAGGGCGTCGTAGATCACGAGCTCGCCGACCGCGGGGTCGCCGATGCCGGTGATGAGCTTGATGGCCTCGTTGACCTGGATCGAGCCGATGCTCGCGCACAGCACGCCCAGCACGCCGCCCTCGGCGCAGCTCGGGACCATGCCCGGCGGCGGGGGCTCGGGGTAGAGGCAGCGGTAGCACGGCGCGTCGTCGGCCAGCGTGGGCGCGAAGACCGAGGCCTGACCGTCGAAGCGGTAGATCGAGCCCCACACGTAGGGGATCCCGAGGAAGTACGCCGCGTCGTTGACCATGTAGCGGGTCGCGAAGTTGTCCGTGCCGTCGACGATGAGGTCGTAGCCCTCGAAGACCTGCAGCACGTTGTCGTTGTCGAGGCGCTCCTCGTGGAGCACGACCTCGACGTACGGGTTGGCCTCGGCGATGGACTCCTTGGCCGACTGGGCCTTGGACTTCCCGATGTCGGACTGGCCGTGGATGATCTGGCGCTGCAGGTTGGACTCGTCGACCTCGTCGAACTCCGCGATGCCGAGGGTGCCCACGCCGGCCGCGGCCAGGTAGAGCAGCGCCGGGCTGCCGAGGCCGCCGGCCCCGATGACCAGGACCTTGGCGTTCTTCAGCCGCTTCTGCCCGGTCATGCCGACGTCGGGGATGATCAGGTGGCGGCTGTAGCGGCGCACCTCGTCGATCGTCAGCTCGTCGGCGGGCTCCACCAGCGGGGCCAGGTGTGTGGGCACGGGTGCTCCTCGGGAGGGATCAGGGTGACTCTCGACCGAACGCCGCACGGGCCCCGGTCTGTTCCCTCCATGGTGGCCGCCGCCCGGCGCGCACCCAACCCGGTCCCGTCATCCGGGCAACGACGTCCTTGTGGGTAGGGTCACGCAGGTGAGCACCGGCCAGTACGACGTCGACGCCGCGCGCCCGCGCGGGGGCGGCTGCCGCGCCGCGAGCGCCGCGCGCAGCTGCTGGAGTCCGCGCTGGAGGTCTTCGTCGCCCAGGGCTACCACGCCGCCGCGATGGACGACATCGCCGAGCGCGCCGGGGTCTCCAAGCCCGTGCTCTACCAGCACTTCCCCGGCAAGCTCGACCTCTACCTGGCGCTGCTGGACCGCTCCTGCGACGCGATCATCGAGAACACCCGCGAGGCCCTGGAGTCCACCCAGGACAACCGCCAGCGCGTCGAGGCCACCATCGCCGTCTTCTACGACTACGTGGCTAGCGACTCGGGCGCGTTCCGCCTGGTCTTCGAGTCCGACCTGACCAACGAGCCCGCCGTGCGCGAGCAGGTCGAGCGCGTCACCACCGAGACCGCCGCCCTGGTCGCCGGCGTGATCCACGAGGACACCGGCCTGCCCGACGAGCAGTCGCGGCTGCTGGCCGTCTCGCTCGTGGGAATGGCCCAGGTCAGCGCCCGGTTCTGGCTCACGGAGGCCGGTGGCCTCAGCCGCCCCGACGCGGCCGCCCTGGTGGCCGGCCTCGCCTGGCGCGGCATCGGCGGCTACCCCCGCACCGACGAGCACTGAGACCACCCTCCCCCCTTCCCTGACTGCAGACTTCTGAGGAGAACCACCGTGGAGATCAAGATCGGCATCCAGCAGGCTGCCCGCGAGCTCACCGTCGACGTCGACGACACCCCCGAGGCCGTCGAGAAGCTCGTCGCCGACGCCATCGCCACCGAGGGCGGCGTGATCGCCCTCACCGACACCAAGGGTCGCCGCATCGTCGTCCCCGGCGCTAAGGTCGCCTACGTCGAGATCGGCACCGGCGCCCCCGGCACCGTCGGTTTCCTCCGCTAGCACCCCCCGCCCGCCGCAGCGGGCAGCAGCACCGCAGGAGCACGCATGGTCGGCACCATCCTCTGGGCGCTGATCGGTGGCGCGGTCATCGGCATCCTCGGCAAGTGGGCCGCCCCGGGCGACCGCGACATCCCGCTCTACGCGACCGTGCTCTGCGGGGTCGGCGGCGTGTTCCTGGGCAACTGGCTGTACGTCGACGTCCTCGGCTTCCGCGCCCAGACCTTCGGCATCGACTGGTGGCGCCACATCTGGCAGGTGGCGGTAGCCGCGCTGCTGGTGGTGGGGGTCACCAGCCTGCGTCGACCGCGGCGACGGGTCTAGCCGGCGGCTCTCGCTCCTGGCGCTGGGCTCTCGCCTGCCGTCGCCGTCTCTGCTGGTTGGCGTGATCAATTGCGTAGCGGCCGCGCGCTCACCACCCCGACTCCCGCTGTCAAGGACGCTCCGCGCCACTTCGTGGCGGACGGCGGCCTCCGGCGACAGGTCCGTCCTTGACAGCGGGACCCGGTCTGGCTGGTAGGGGCGCGCTAAGGGCGAGGCTGCGCCCCGCCCCACACAAGCGCGGCCGCCAAGGCGACCACGCCGCGGTCCGCCTCCACGCACTTGTAACGCTCAGTTACGGGAACTGTCGACCCGTTGCAACGGGTCGGAAGATCCGATAACTGCGCGTTACAAGTTTCCCGGCGCCGGCCGCGGCAACCCGCACCACACCCCCACCCACCCGTGAAGGCGGAGACGAGACGGTGCCGCCGCCGAACCAGGCCGCCTGTGGACTGACCCGGCCTCCGCCGGGCCGGGGTTCGCCGTCGAAGGCTGAATCCGCGGCGTGGGGCACGCATGCCCAACGCAAGAGGGCTGGAAGCAGTCGCGTGCAACACGGCGTCGGTTGCCTTCGGCGGTGAACACCGGATCCGGCGGAGGCCGGGTCAGTCCACAGGCGGCCGGACCCGAGAGCCCGCACCACGAGACCCAGCACCCAGACAAAACCCCTAAGAAGCCAACCCCAGCTCCGCCATCCGCTCCGCATGCCGCTCCGTGATCCGCGTGAACATCCGCCCGATGGCCGCGAGGTCCAGCCCCGGCCGGTCGACACCACCGGCGAGCAGCGCCGAGAGCGCGTCCCGCTCGGCGGCGACCCGCTGGGCCTGGGTGAGCGCCTCCCCCATGAGGCGGCGGCCCCATAGCGCGAGGCGCCCGCCGAGGCGCGGGTCGGCGGCGATGGCCGTGCGGACCCGGTCGACCACGAAGGCGGAGTGCCCCTCGTCGTCGAGCGAGGCGACGACCAGGTCGCGGGTGCCCGGGTCGAGGTAGGCGGCGATCTCGCGGTAGAAGTCGTCGGCCAGGCCGTCGCCGACGAAGGCCTTGATGAGGCTCTCGTACCAGTCCGAGGGGGCGGTGTGGGCGTGGAAGAGGTCGATGGCGTCGCGGAAGGGGGCCATGGCGGCGAAGGGGTCGCCGCCGAGCTCGGTGATGCGGGCGTGGAGGGCGGCGACCTTGGAGAACTCGGCGCTGGCCATGGTGGCGATGGCGACCTTGTCCTCCATCGTGGGCGCCATGCGGGCGTCCTCGGCGAGGCGCTCGAAGGCCGAGATCTCGCCGTACGCGACGGCGCCGAGCAGATCGAGGACCGCGTCCTTGTAGAGCGGGTCGTCGGGGAACTCCGGGGTGTTTCCGGGCGCCGCACCGGACGCAGATTCAGCCACGCGCGCACCCTACCGATACCATTGCCGCAGGTAGAGGCCGCAATCCTGCGGCTCCCAGTATGTGCGCGGTCGTCGTGAGTGTGACGAGTCGGCCGCTCCTGCAGGCTGACAACCACACACGAAAGCGAAGAACGCTGACCACGACATTCCGCGAGCTCGGGGTCCTGCCCGAGATCTGCGACGCCCTCGAGCGCGCCGGCATCACCACCCCCTTCGCCATCCAGGAGATGACCCTCTCGGTCGCGCTCCTCGGCACCGACCTCATCGGCCAGGCCCGCACGGGCACCGGCAAGACCCTGGCCTTCGGCATCCCGGTGCTGCAGCGCAGCGTCACGATGAGCGACCCGGCGTACGCCGACCTGCCGCAGGGCAAGCCCCAGGCCCTCATCGTGGCCCCGACCCGTGAGCTCGCGCTCCAGGTCTCCAACGACCTGGCCCTGGCCAGCAAGGACCTCGGGCTGCGGGTGCTGACCGTGTACGGCGGCGTGGGGTACGACGGGCAGCTCGACGCCCTCAAGGACGGCGTCGACATCGTCGTCGGCACCCCGGGTCGGCTCATCGACCTGGCCGACCGCCGGGCGCTGGACCTGTCCCACGTGCACGCGCTCGTGCTGGACGAGGCCGACGAGATGCTCGACCTCGGCTTCCTGCCCGACGTCGAGAAGCTGATCTCCAAGACCCCCGAGACCCGGCAGACGATGCTGTTCTCGGCCACCATGCCGTCGGCGATCGTCACCCTGTCGCGCCGCCACCTGCGCCACCCGATGAACATCCGCGCGGAGTCCTCCTACGAGAACGCCACCGTGCCGGCCACCGCGCAGTTCATCTACCTGGCCCACGACCTCGACAAGCCCGAGATGATCGGGCGCATCCTGCAGGCCGAGGACGCCGGCAAGATGATCGTCTTCACCCGCACCAAGCGCCAGGCGCAGCGGGTGGCCGACGACCTGGCCGAGCGCGGCTTCAGCACCAGCGCCCTGCACGGCGACATGGCCCAGGTCGCGCGCGAGAAGGCGCTGACCAAGTTCCGCGAGGACAAGCTCCAGGTCCTGGTGGCCACCGACGTCGCCGCCCGCGGCATCGACGTCGCCGGCGTCACCCACGTCATCAACTACACCTGCCCCGAGGACGACAAGACCTACGTCCACCGGATCGGCCGCACCGGCCGCGCCGGCGCCTCGGGCATCGCGATCACCTTCGTGGACTGGGCCGACCTGCACCGCTGGAAGATGATCAACAAGGCGCTCGACCTGCCCTTCGACGAGCCGCAGGAGACCTACTCGACCTCCGAGCACCTCTTCCACGACCAGGGCATCGCGCCGGGCACCAAGGGCCGGATCAAGGACCCCGAGCCTCAGGAGCGGGCTCCGCGCAGCGACCGGGGCGACCGCGGTGGCCGTGGCGAGCGCAGCGGCGAGCGTGGTGGCGAGCGTGGTGGCCGCGGCGAGCGCGGTGACCGTCCGCAGCGCAACCGCAGCCGGACCCGCACCCGCAGCGGCGAGAGCGTCGAGGGCTCCGCGCCCGTGGCCGACGGTGCCGCCGCCACGACCGAGCCGGCCGGCGAGGGCGCCTCGCGCAACCGCCGTCGTCGGCGTCGCCGGTCGGGCTCCGGCTCGGGCTCCGGCTCGGGCTCCGGTCCGGTCGCGTCCTCCGGCGAGCAGGCCACCGCCTCGGCGTAGCCTGCCCGGCATGGCCCTGCGCGAGCTCGTCACCGGGCTCGCCAAGGCCGAGCTGCACCTGCACCTCGAGGGCACGCTCGAGCCGGAGCTGGCCTTCGCGCTGGCGGCGCGCAACGGCGTGAGCCTGCCGTACGCCGGTGTGGCCGCGCTGCGCCGCGCGTACGACTTCGCGGACCTGCAGTCCTTCCTGGACCTGTACTACGCGTGCATGGCGGTGCTGCGCACGGCCGAGGACTTCCGCGACCTCGCGGCCGCCTACCTCGACCGGGCGCGCGCCGACGGGGTGGTCCGCGCCGAGGTCTTCTTCGACCCGCAGGAGCACACCGCGCGCGGGGTGCCCCTGGCGGAGGTCGTGGCCGGGCTCTCGCGCGCGGCGCAGGAGAGCGTCGCGGCGGGCGGCCCGCAGGTCGCGTTCATCGCCTGCGCGGTGCGCCACCGCGGCCCCGCCGAGGCGCTGGCCATGGTCGAGTCCCTCGAGCCGCACGTCGGCACCGTGGTCGGCTTGGGGCTGGACTCCACCGAGCGCGGCCACCCGCCGCGGGACTACGCGCGGGCCTTCGATGCCGCGCGGGGCCTCGGCCTGCGCACCGTCGCGCACGCGGGCGAGGAGGGGCCGCCGGCGTACGTCTGGGAGGCTCTCGACGTCCTCGGTGTGGAGCGGGTCGACCACGGCGTGCGCTGCGTCGAGGACGCCGCGCTGGTGCGGCGACTGGCCGCCGACGGCACGCCGCTGACCGTCTGCCCCCTGTCCAACGTGCGCCTGCGGGTCGTCGACGACCTGCGCGACCACCCGCTCCCCCGGTTGCTCGACGCCGGCGTGCGGGTGACGCTGAACTCCGACGACCCCGCCTACTTCGGCGGGTACGTCGCCGACAACTACGTCGCGTGCGCCGAGGCCTTCGGTTGGTCCGAGGCCGACCTCACCGCGCTCGCGCGGGCGTCGCTGGACAGCGTCCTGCGCTAGGCGACGACGTCGACCTCGGTGCCGATCGGGGCGAAGTCCCACAGGGCCAGGGCGTCGACCTCCTTCTGGCGGATGCAGCCGTGCGACTGGGGCGTGCCGAGCTGGCCGAGGGTCTGGACCGGCGCGCCGTCGTCGACCGGGATGTCGTGGAAGCCGATGGCCGCGCCGCTCGGGCCCTGGGTGAAGCGGACGAACCACTGCATGGTGCCGGAGTCGTCGACGCCGACGGCGTCCTCGGAGCGCGAGTAGACCGCGTAGGTCCCGGGCTGGAGGTTGTCGGTCACGCTGCCCGAGACCAGGTAGGTCCGGGCGACGTCCTCGTCGTCGTCGATGAGCCAGACGCGCTGGTCGCTCTGGTCGAAGACCACGCGGCGGCCGTCGCCGGAGTCCTCGGGCACCGGGGGCGGGCCCTGGGGCTGGCCCGACGACGCGGCCGGCTGACCCGACGGGCTCGGCGACGGCACCGACGCGGCGGCGGCCTCCGGCTGCGGCGCGGGCGTCACCGACGCCTCGGCGGCCGCGAGGACCGAGTCGACCACCGAGTCGGTGGCCACCGGCGTCGAGGACGGTGCGGACCCGCCGGGATCGCCCTGGGCCACCGACGGCAGCACGCCGATGCTGCCGAGCACGGCGATGGCGGTCACGCTGACCGAGGCGCCCAGGACGGCGAGCCGGCCGTAGCGCGGCCGGACCTCGGCGCGGCGCCGCCCGGGAGGCGGCGCGGCGCGGCGGCCGGGGCGGACGGCTCGGTGGTGGCCCATCAGGTCAGGACGCCGCCCGTGCGTCGAGGTTCGCGGCGACCTCGCGGTAGGCGGCGGCGCCCTTGCTGCTGCGGCTCGTGGCCAGGATGGAGCGGCCGGCGGCGGGGGCCTCGGCGAACTTGATGGTCTTGGGGATCGGCGGCTCGATGACCTCGAGGTCGTAGGTCTCGGCGATCGTCTCCAGCACCGTGCGGGCGTGGTTGGTGCGCCCGTCGTACAGCGTCGGGAGCACGCCCCACACGGCCAGCCCGCGGTTGGTGAACCGGCGCACGTCGTGCACGGTGTCGAGCAGCTGTCCCACGCCGCGGTGCGACAGGGTCTCGCACTGCAGCGGGATGAGCACGCCCTCGGCGGCGGTGAGCGCCGCGACGGTGAGCACGCCGAGCGAGGGCGGGCAGTCGAGCAGGATCCAGTCGTAGTCCTCGCCGGCCTCGGCCAGCTCCTCGACCACGGTGCGCAGGACGTGCTCGCGCCCGGTGCGGGTCAGCAGGTCGGCCTCGGCGCGGGCCAGCTCGATGGTGGCCGGCAGCAGGTCGACGCCGTCCTCGGTGGTGAGGATGACCTCGGTCGGCGCCAGGCCCTTGGTCAGGACGTGGTGGACGCTGAGCTCGAGGTCCTCGGGGTCGATGCCCAGGGAGAACGTCAGGCAGGCCTGGGGGTCGAGGTCCACGAGCAGGACCCGCTTGCCGCGCTCGGCGAGGGCCACCCCCAGCGAGGCGACCGTCGTCGTCTTGGCGACGCCACCCTTCTGGTTGGCGATCGCGAGCACCCGGGTCACAGGCCCCATCATGCCGGACGCCGGGGTCGGGGTGGGGCACCCACCTGCGAGACTTCGGCCATGTCCCGCACCGCCCTCGTGACCGGTCCGACCGCCGGCATCGGCGCCGCCTTCGCCCAGCAGCTGGGCGCCAAGGGCTACGACCTGGTCCTGGTCGCGCGCGACGCTGCGCGGCTGGAGAAGACCGCGGCCGGCCTGCGCTCGACGTACGGCGTGGCGGTCGAGGTCCTGCCCGCCGACCTGTCGGTGCGCGAGGAGATGCAGCGGGTCGAGGCGCGGCTGCTCGACCGGGACCGGCCGGTCGACCTGCTGGTCAACAACGCCGGGTTCGGGCTCAAGGGCCGGTTCCTGGACAACTCCGCCGACGCCGAGACCGCGATGCTCGACGTCCTGGTCACCGCCACGCTGCGGCTCTCGCACGCGGCGCTGACCGCGATGGCCGAGCGCGGCAGCGGCGGCGTCATCAACGTCTCCAGCGTGGCGGCGTTCCTGCCTCGCGGCACCTACGCCGCGGCCAAGTCGTGGGTGAACTCGTTCTCGGAGTGGGCGGCGAACGAGTACCGCGACCGCGGCGTGACCGTGACCTGCCTGGCCCCGGGGTTCACCAAGACCGAGTTCCACGAGCGGATGGACGTCTCGCGCGGCTCGGCGCCGGACTTCATGTGGCTCGACCCCGACCGGCTGGTCGCCACCGCCCTCGCCGACCACGAGAAGGGCAGGGTCTGGTCGATCCCCTCGGTGCAGTACAAGGCGATCGCCACCGCCGCCCGCCTGGTCCCGAACTCGCTGCTCCAGCGGTTCCAGTCACTCGGGCGCAAGTAGCGCGTCCGGCTCGGCCGAGGGCACCAGTCCCTCGGCGCGGGTGCGCACACCCGGGTCCAGCGCGATCAGCGCGTCGGCCTGGAGCCGGGCGACCGCGACGTACTCCGCGGTGGTGGTGTCGTCCCAGCCGTGCTCGCGGGCCAGCTGGTAGGACGTCCAGCGGCTGACCCGGTCGCCCAGCGCCCGGATCTTGAGCTCGGTGAGCCGGGTGTGCAGCGCCCGCGCCTGCTGGTCGGTGAGCTCGCCGGCCCGCACGCGCCGCAGCAGGGTGGCCAGCGCCTGGCTGCGGATCCCCTGCGGGGCCACGAGCTGGTGGTCGGGGTGGACCACGAGCTGGTCCTCGACGATCCGCAGGAGGGTGGCGGCGTCGATCGCGTAGCGGGTCACCCGACCACCGCCGGGACCGGTCGGCCCGAGCGCGCGGCCGCGGCGGTCGCGAGGGCGAGGAGGCGGGCGTACTGCTCCGGCGCGGTGGTGTTGACGCCCAGGTCGTGGTCGCGCTTGCCCAGCCCGTGGTGGTCGCTGGAGCCGGTGACCACGAGGTCCAGCGCCTCCGCGATCCGGCGCAGCTCGGCCCGGGCCTGCGGCGGGTGGTCCTGGTGGTCGACCTCGAGGCCGGCCAGCCCGCCCGCGGCCAGCGCCCGGATGTCGCGCTCGGGCATCGAGCCCGGCCCGTGCCGGCCCCACGGGTGGGCCAGCACCGTCACGCCACCGGCCTCGTCGACCACGCGGACCATCTCGCCCAGCGGGGCGGCGTAGCGGTTGACGTAGGCCGGTCGGCCCGGGTTGAGGAAGCGCCGGAACGCCTCGCTCCGGTCCCCCACCACGCCCAGGGTGACCAGGGCGTCCGCGACGTGCGGCCGGCCCGTCGCCGCCGTCCCGTCCGCCGCGCGGCGCACGTCGGCGATGTCGATGTCGACCCCGGCCGACCGGAGCCGCTCCAGCATGGCCGGCACCCGGCTGCTGCGGCCGTCGAGGATCTTGCGGAGGTGGTGCACGAGGGGCGGGTACGCCGGGTCGGGCAGGTAGGCCAGCAGGTGCGCCCCGCGGCCCTGGTGGATGGTGCTGATCTCGATCCCGCGCACCAGCGTGACGCCGACCTCGGCCGCCGTCGCCGCGGCCTCGGCCCAGCCCTCGGCGGTGTCGTGGTCGGTCAGCCCCAGGACGTCGATCCCCTGCGCCGCCGCCTCCCGCACCAGCTCGGCCGGCGTGTGCGTGCCGTCGCTCGCCCGCGTGTGGGTGTGGAGGTCGATGCGCACGCCTGAACCCTAGGGGCGCGCACCCTCACCAGGCCGGGGCCGGGCCTCCGAAGGGCAGCTCGACCAGCGGGGGGGCCGAGGCCGGAGACGTCGCGCAGGATCCAGTCGTCGCGCAGGAGCAGGACGGCGGAGGCCGGGCGCAGGACGAGCCAGAGCCAGCGGCCGCCGGCCTCGCCGGCGACCACGGAGCGGTCCCACTCGCCGTCGGAGAGGCTGGTGGAGACCGGCCAGAGCGGGACGGTCTGGGAGTCGATGCGGACGCGGACCGAGGGCGGGCCGTCGCCGAGCTCGGCGCCGGGGTCGTCGTGGGGGGTGCCGGCGATCCGCGCGCCGAGGCCGGTGCCGGGCTCCTCGGCGACGACGAGCACGTCGACCGGGCCGTCGAGCGCCGAGGTTCCGGAGACGCAGGTCATGGCGGCGTGGCCGCGCTCGGGGGTGCCGACGGCGGCGAAGTCGGTGACCCGCCAGCCGGGGCTCAGCGGCCAGGGGAGGTACGTCGGGAAGCGGGCCGAGGCGCCCAGGTGCTCCACGAACGCGTCGTAGGACGCCTCGGGCGGGCGCCAGAGCGGGGGGACGACGCCGTGGTCGGGACACGACCAGGCGGTGCCGGTCTGCGCGACCGGCGTCGCGCAGCGCGGGCAGCCGACGGTGAGCGCCATGGTGCCCAACCGTCCGGGAGGAGGTGGGTGCAGGTCAAGCGTTCCAGCGCAGGACGACGGCGTACTCGTGCTCGTGGCCCAGGGTGGAGACGGTCCCGGTGTCGAGCTTGAGCAGGCGTCCCTCGCTGACCTCGAGGCCCAGCCAGCGGGCCGCGAGCGCCCGCAGGGAGTGACCGTGACCGAACAGGAGCGCGTCGCCGTCGACCGACCGGCAGCGGGCCACGACCCGGTCCAGCCGGGCGGTGACGTCGGCCGCGGTCTCGCCGCCGGGACACGGGCGCGACCACACGGTCCAGTCCGGGACCCGCTCGCGGATCTCCTCGGTGGTCACGCCCTCGTAGTCGCCGTAGTCCCACTCGTGCAGGTCGTCGTCGACCTCGGGCGAGGCGAAGCCGGCCAGCTCGGCCGTGCGCCGGGCGCGGCCCAGCGGCGAGCTCAGCACCAGCGCGAAGGACTCCTCGGCCAGCCGGGGCGCCAGCGAGCGCGCGGCCTCCTCACCGGCGTCGGTCAGGGGCAGGTCGGTGTGCGAGGTGTGCCGGCCCGACGCGCTCCACTCGGTCTCCCCGTGCCGGACCAGCCAGACGTCGCCCACGCCGCAGCGGTAACCCGATCAGTCCTCGGCCAGCACCACGACGGCGTCGTCGGCGCCGATCGTGTAGGTCTGCGACTTGGGCGGGTTCACCACCACACCGAACCGCATCCCCGGGTCGGCCAGCAGCGCGGACTTGAGCCCGAGCGCCGTCTCGCCCCGCCGGGCGGCGCCGGCGACCACGGTGGCCCAGGAGACGTCGTCGCCGGGCTGGACGTACCACTCGGCGGGGCGCAGGTAGATCTCGCTGCCCTCGGCGCCCAGCAGCTCCTTGAACACCGCCTCGAGCCGGCCGTCCTCGGACAGCTGGGTGACCACGAGGCTGACGATCTCGCCGCTGACCACGATGTCGTCGACGTCGGCGACCGAGGCGAGCACCCGGTTGCGGTCGTCGAGCATCTCGCTGACCACCGGGGTCTCCGAGCCGACGCGGCGCAGGATGTCGCGCACGTGGAGCAGGCTGACCAGGGTCCGCGAGTCGGCGGTCTGGGTGTCGAGGTCGCGGTCGTAGCAGAGCACCACGATCTGGTCGAGGTCGGCACCGACGTGCTCCTCGAGCACCGCGCGGCTGGTGGTGGAGGCCTTGACCACGCTCACCGCGATGTTCTGGAAGGCCGGGAGCTCCGGCTCGCCGTACGTCGTGAGCACGGTGACGCTCGAGCCCGGCGGTGCGTAGCGGTCGAGCTCGCGGACGACGATCGGCGCCCGGTCGTTCCAGCCGATGACCAGCGCCTGCGTGGGCCGGACCTCGGTCTCGGTCTGCTCACCGAGCCGGGTCAGCGCCGGCTCGGTCATCGAGCGCGACTGCCCGGCGAGGGCCGAGTCGTCCTCGACCACCACGATCAGGGTCTGCTCCGCGGTGATGACGGTCTCCGGGGGCGGGTTGAGCTTGGAGGTGGTGCCGTCGAGGATGCCCACCACGGAGGCGGCCTCGAAGGCGAGCTGCGCCTCACCGTAGGTCGAACCGGCCAGTCCGTGGTCCTCGAAGAAGTAGAACTCGTCGCCGGAGTAGTCGAAGAGCTCGGTGTAGACCGCCGCGGCCCCCGACTGGCGCGAGGTCTGCACGACCAGCTTGGCCACCGTCTCGCGGATGTCGAGCAGCGTGGTGCGGTGCTTGCCCACCAGGGCGGCCGCCTCCAGGTTGCTCGGCTCCTGGATCTCGGCCACGATGCGCGGCCCGTCCTCGCCGTCGTGGGTCAGCGCGAGCAGGGTCTTGATCACCTCGGAGTCGGGGTCGTCGGACTCGGGGGCCAGCAGGATCACCGAGCGCGCGGTGTCGTGGCTGCTCAGCCGGAGGTCGTCGAGGTCCATGGGCGACCCGGAGCGGCAGATGATGCGGGTGCCGCGGCGCTCGGGCACCTTGACCTTCAGCTCGTCCTCCATGTCGACCTTGTCGCGGTCGGCCAGGATCACGATCACGGGGTCCTTGCGGGACTCGTTGGCCAGCGTCAGCTCGGAGATGATCGTGAAGATCGACTCCGACCAGCCCAGGATGACCGTGTGGTCCTCCTCGAGGACGATCGAGCGGCCCCGGCGCAGGTCGGCCAGCTTGGTGTCGATGCCGCTGGCCAGCACGCCGATGAGCGCGCTGACGATGAACAGGCCGCCCAGGGTGAGGGCGAGCATGGTCAGCTTCCAGCCCCAGGTCCCCGTGTCGCCGCCGACGGTGCCCGGGTCGAGCGCGTGCAGCAGGTTGTAGAACAAGTCGGAGAAGAAGCCGCGGTCCTCGCCCTCCTGGTGCACCCCGGTCACCGTGAGGATGAAGGCGAAGACCACGATCAGCAGCAGCGTCGCCGCGAACAGCCACGCCACGAGGGCCGGCGTGCCCGCGCTCATCGAGTTGTCGAACATGTAGCGCAGCCGGTCGCCCAGCCCCGACCGCTTCTCGGTCGCGACCTTGACCGTGGAACCACCACGCTCGGACATCGCCTTCGCCGTGCGGACCCGCAGTTGCTGCCCCGTGCGTGCCATGCTCACGCTCCATCCAGAAATAGGCCCCCGGCATCCTCCCCCACGCCGCCCGGGGAGTCACTGGCACGATCGGGCCATGCCCGCCCCCCAGACGGCGCCCGTGGTGGCCGATCTGCGCCGCGCCCGTGGCGCCGCGGCGCTGGCCTTCGCCACCCAGGGACTCGTCTTCATCAGCCTCACCACCCGGCTCCCGCGCTTCTCCGACCGCTGGGACCTCTCCGAGCTCGAGCTGTCGCTGGTCCTGCTGATGATCGTGCTGCTGGCCGGCGTCGGCTCGGTCGTCTCCGAGGTCGTGGCCAAGCGCGCCTCGAGCGCCACGGTCCTGCGCGTCGGCCTGCTCGTGATCGCCGCGGCCGTCCCGGTGGCCGCCGCGGCGCCCTCGGTCCCGGTCTTCGTCGTCGCGCTCGCGGCCTACGGCGTGGGTCTGGGTGTGGTCGATGCGGCCAGCAACATGCAGGCGGTCGCGGTCGAGCACCGCTACGGCCGGCCGATCCTGCCGTCGTTCCACGGCGCCTGGACCTTCGGCGGGATCCTCGGGGCGACGTACGCCCTGGCCGCGGCGCACGCCCCGCTCTGGACCGCCGGCCTGGTCGCGGTCGTCCCGCTCGGGGCCCTGCTCGCGGCGTACCTCCCGCGCGAGCACGGCGAGGCCGTCACCGCGGCCGAGCACACCGACGTGCCGTGGCGCCCGATCGTGCTCGTGGGCCTCGGGATGGTGCTGTTCTACATGGTCGACACGGCCTCGCAGACCTGGGGACCGACCTACCTCGACGAGACCGTCGACGCCCCCCACGCCCTCGTCGCGCTGGCCACGCTCCCCTACCTGGTCGCCTCGCTGGTGCTGCGGCTGGCCGGCGACTCCCTCGTCTCGCGGTACGGCGCCACGCTCGTCCTGCGCGTCGGCGCGGTCGTCGCCTCGCTGTCGCTGCTCGTCGTGGTCACCGCGCAGACCTGGCCGGTGGCGGTGCTCGGCTTCACCCTGCTCGGCGCCGGGGTCTCGGTCATCGCCCCACTGAGCTTCTCGGCCGCCGCGCGGATCGCCGGCGGCGACCAGGCCCGGGTGGACGCGGTCATCGCGCGATTCAACCAGTTCAACTACGTCGGCGGCCTGCTCGGCGCCGTGCTCACCGGGCTGGTCGGCGCCGGGTCGCTGCGGCTCGGCTTCGCCGTGCCGATGGTGCTGATCCTGGCCATGCTGCCGCTGGCCCGGGCCTTCGCCCCGGCCGGCGCTCGCAGCGCGCGGACCCCGGGCTAGTCGGCCCAGGCCTCGGCCGGCGCCTTCGGGTCGCGCTCGACGGTGACGACCGGCCGGCGCTCGGTGCGGTACGTCGTGCGCGTGGTGCCGTCGGCCAGCTTCTCGGTCACCGGCACCCGGAAGTCGGTGTAGGTCGTGGTGTAGGCGTCGCGCGAGTTGCGGCTGCTGTTCCACTCGAAGTTGAAGTTGTCGAGGTACTTCTGCGCCACGTCCGCGCCCTGGATCGTCTGCCAGATCTCGTCGTTCGCGGTGCTCAGGCTGGCCCAGTTGGACGAGCCGGTCAGCACCAGGTTGGTGCCGGGCTTGCCGTTGTAGGTGCCCTGGATGACGAAGTACTTCTGGTGGCTGTAGTAGTCCAGGATGACGTCGTCCTCACCGTCGTGGTTGAGGTCGAAGTCGTCGTCGGGGTGGTAGTCCAGCCCGGTCGAGCGCAACGGGATCCGACCGCGGGCGGTGGCCGCGCCGAGGATCTGCTTGGTGTGGAAGCCGATCAGGCCGTAGTCGACGCGGAAGTCGCAACCCTCCGCGAACTTCTGTCGGATCGCCGCCGCGAGGTAGTCACCGCGGTTGCCGCGCATGGTGTGCATCGACAGGGCCAGGTGGGTGACGGTCTGGCCGCCGTTCCCGTCGGGTGTGAGGCACTGGATCTTGTTGAGCATGTCCAGGACCAGGTCGTTCTTCGGTCCGGACAGCTTCGGGAAGGCCCAGGTCGTGTACGGGTCGGTGGAGTCGTCGCACGGGACCCCGTCGACCGGCCGGCCGCAGAACAGCCGGGCCGGCTGCCGCTTGGAGTAGTCGTGCTTCATGTCGGTGAACAGGTTGGTGTACTGCTTGAACAGCACCGGCTGCCCGGACAGGAAGTAGAGGTCGTTCCACTGGTGCGCGGCCGCGTTGAGCATCATGTTGGCCGAGCCGACGGCGATGACGTCCTTGGACTTGCCGGCCTTGGTGAACAGGTAGAACTTCGAGTGCAGGTTGTTGAACTCGTTGGCCGTGCCCCGGCAGCTCTCCTTGCACTTGTAGATGAAGCTCTTGGCGTAGCGGTTGGTGCCGATGGCCCCGCGGATCACCTTCATGGCGCGGGTGTCCTGGTGGTCGTTGAGCAGCATCTGCACGTGCACGCCGCGGCGGTACGCCGCCACCAGCGCGTTCGCGACCGGCATCCGGTCGAAGGAGTAGACGCCGATCCGGATGCTCGAGCCCCGCTTGGTGTGCCGGATCGTGTCGATGACCCGCTTCTCGATGGTGAAGTGGCGCGAGCGGATGTGCGGGTCGTTGAAGAACGGCCCGCTCGGCGCCTTCCACCGGTGCCCGCCGCCGTGGCCCTTGCCGCCGCCGTGGCCCTTGCGGGCCAGGTGCTTGGTCGCGGTGACCGTCGTGGTCGCCCGCGGCGCCGCCCCGGCCGGCGAGGAGGCCAGGAGGGGCGTGAGCAACATCCCCACGCAGAGCAGGACGGCAGACCGCTTCATCGACACACACCTTCCGGGCAGGCTGGACTCACACGCTTGGTCGAGTCGCGCGGGGTCCGGTCGCAGGACTGGTGACCTCGACAGACTGTACGGCGCGTCAGTGCACTCCGTGCATGAGGCGCGCGATGGGGCGGCTGGCGACGAGCACGAGCGCACCGACCGCCACGGCGACCGCGCCGAGGACGAGGAAGTAGCCGGTCTCGTCCGTCGGGTCGTAGAAGCCACCCAGCTTGCCGGCCATCGCCGTGCCGAAGGCGACGGAGAGGAAGTAGAGCGCCACCATCTGGGTGTGGAAGCGTGCCGGGGCCAGCTTGGTCGACAGCGACAGCCCCACCGGTGAGATCAGCAGCTCGCCCAGGGTGAAGACCAGCAGGATCAGCGCGAGCAGCAGCAGCGGCGCCGCGCCGGCGCCCCCGGGCGCGAGCAGGAACATCCAGAAGGCCAGGCCCATCACCACGGTGCCGAGGCCGAACTTCACGGGCGTGACCGGCTGCCGGTCCCCCAGCCGGGTCCACAGGGCCGCGAAGGCGCCGGCGAGGACGATGACGAAGACGGGGTTGATCGAGTTCACCCACGAGACCGGCATCTCCCAGCCGAACAGGGAGCGGTCCAGCCGCTTGTCGGCGAAGATCTCGACCACCGTGAACTGCTGCTGGTAGAGCGACCAGAACACCGCGTTGCACACGAACAGCGGCACGAAGGACCAGACCCGGCTGCGCTCGACGTCGGTGATCTCCGAGGACGACAAGATCACCACGAAGTAGGCCACCGCCGCGACGCTGACCACGCCGAGGACCCAGTTGGCCAGGTTCTCGGCGGTGATCAGCCCGACCACCACCAGGACCGCCACCACGACGACGAACGCGGCCAGCGCGCCGGCGTACCTCAGGCGCTCGGACGACGGCAACGGGTTCGAGACCTCGTGCGTCGAGTCCGGCAGGGACCGGCGGCCCCAGGTGTACTGCGCGAGGCCGAGCGCCATGCCGACCGCGGCCAGGCCGAAGCCCCAGTGGAAGCCCTTCGACTCCTGCAGGACGCCGGTGAGCAGCGGGCCGACGAACGCGCCGATGTTGATGCCCATGTAGAACAGCGAGAAGCCGGCGTCCCGGCGCTCGTCGTCCTCGGCGTACAGCGAGCCGACCAGCGAGGTGGCGTTGGCCTTCACGCCGCCGCTGCCCAGCGCGACCAGCCCCAGGCCGACGGCCACGCCACCGAGGTCGGGGATCAGCGCCAAGGCCACGTGGCCGGCCATCACCACCGCCGCGGAGACGAACAGCGTGCGCTCCGGTCCGAGCAGCCGGTCGGCCACCCAGGCGCCGAGGATCGTGGCCAGGTAGACCGACCCGCCGTAGGCCCCGACGATCCCGGTCGCCGTCGCCTCGGAGATCCCGAGACCGCCCTCGGCCGCGGAGTAGTACAGGTAGATCACCAGGATCCCCTGCATGCCGTAGAAGCTGAACCGCTCCCACATCTCGACCCCGAACAGGCTGGCCAGCGGCCAGGGCTGCCCGAAGAAGCCGTGCCCCGCGCCCTCGGTCCCCGAGGTCGCCGGCGTGTCCGTGTGCGTGCTCACCAGCGGACGGTGACCACCCGAACGGAGGAGCATGCGCGGCTCAGGCGGGCCGGACCGACCTCGACGTGAGCACCAGCAGCGCCGCCGCCGCGACCTGGAGCGCGCCCACCACGGCCACCAGCAGAGAGCGGTGCGAGGTCACCAGCGCGCCGGCCAGCGCGCCTCCCCCGAGCGCGCCGACGCCCTGCACGGCCGCGAACACGCCGTACGCCGTGGCGCGCCGCGCGGAGGCGACCAATCCGGCGACGTACGCCTTGACCGTGGAGTCCTGCACGCCGGTCGCGGCGCCCCACAGCACCACCCCGACGACGACCAGGCCCAGCCGGTCGGAGAAGACCGTGAGCGGCACGGCGGCGGTCAGCACCGGCACGAGCAGCAGGACGCGCGGTCCCCACCGGTCGAACAGCTCCCCGGTCGCCAACGCTCCGACGGCCTCCACCGCCATCGCCCCGGCGTAGACCAGGGGGATCGCCGCCGCGTCCACGACCCCTGCGTCCACCATCCGGTAGGAGATGACGCCGAAGGTCATCAGTCCCGCTGTGGTGAGCGCCGCCGCCAGCGAGAACAGGTGGAACACGCGCGGCAGGCCCGCGCCGAGGACGGTCGCACGCAGGCCCCGTGGCTCCCCGTCGCCCGGCTCGTCGCCCGCCTCGTCGCCCGGCTCGGGCCGGGTGAGGGACGGCACCCGGCGCCGCAGCTGGGCCAGGAGCAACAGCGAGCCCACGCCGGGCACGGCCAGCAGGGCGAAACCCGGCCAGTACCGGTCCGTGACGGCCAGTGCTCCGGCCAGCAGCAGCGGCCCGGCGAAGGCCCCGACCTGGTCCAGCGCCTTGTGGACCGCGAAGCCGCGGCCCCGACCGGTCTGGGCCGTCATCCGGGCCAGCAGCGCGGACTTGGACGGACTCCGGACCGCCTTGCCGGTGCGTTCGAGCAGGATGAGCGCGGCGGCCACCCCGAGGCCCGCCGCGCCCAGAAACGGCGCCACCGCCAGCAGCGGCACGCACACCGCGGTCATCGCGTAGCCGGTGACGGTCAGCGCCCAGTGCCGACCACTGCGGTCGGCCCACGGCCCGGTCAGCAGGCGCAGCACGAGCGCGACCGCCTCGCCGGCGCCGGTGACCAGCCCGACCGTCAGGGCCGAGGCGCCCAGCGAGCCGAGGAACGGACCGGCGACCGCCCGCATGCCCTCGTAGACCATGTCGGCGGCCAGGCTGACCACGCCGACGGCGACGACGGCGCGCCACGGCGTCCAGGGCGCCGGCTCGGCCATGGGGCGAGGCTAGCGACCGGCCCGGGACGCGGGCCCAGGGCGCGTCTGGGTTGACGTGGTCAACGATCGGGTCTGAGATGTGCAGGTTGCGCTCTCGCAACGTCCACCTCGTCCCGGAAGGCCTCGATGAGCTCTCCTCGCAGTCTGCGTGCGGTCGCGCTGGCGTCCGCCGTCCTCCTCCCCGTGGGTGTCGTCTCGTTCGCCGGCACGGCGTCCGCCGACAACCCGCTGACCCCGAAGTCGACCTTCACCATGGTCGTCAACCCCGCTGACGGCACCACCAACGTGCCCACCGACGGCGAGTCCGTGCCCAACGTCGACTCGGTGAAGTCGACGATCCGCGCGTACTACAACGCCAGCGGCGGCAAGGCCGACAAGACCAGCTCGCGCTACATCACCCAGGTGCGCGCGATCGAGACCCAGCTGCTCAAGGCGCTGCCGGTGAACCACCCGACGGGCCAGGTCGTGGTCTTCGACGTCGACGACACCCTGCTGTGGAACTACGACTACGAGGACGGCGGGTCGAACTTCAACTACGACCCCGCCACGAACGCGGCCGCCGTCGCGGCCGGCTTCCCGGCCGTGCCCGGCATGCCGGCCACCCTGAAGACGCTGTCCGACCGCGGCTATCTCCTCTACGCCGTCACCGGGCGACCGGCCAGCCAGGAGCAGCAGACCCTGGACAACCTCACGGCCCAGGGCTTCACCGCGTCCGGCACCACGACCCCGCTGTTCGACGCCAACACCCTCTTCACCAAGGACCCGGTGGTCGGCACCGGCATCCCCACCCAGAGCTGGGTCAACTGCAACGCCGGCGCGGACAACAACCCGACCAACTGCTCCACGGTGGAGTTCAAGGCGTCGACCCGCGCGCACATCCAGGCCCTCACCAGCGGCACCGTCGCCATGAACGTCGGCGACCAGTTCAGCGACCTGCAGGGCGGCTACGCGCTCGACACGACCAAGATCCCGAACCCGACGTACTTCCTGGCCTCGGCCGACCTCACGACGGCGCCGGCCAGCGACGCGCTGCTGGTCCCGCCGACGTCGTACGTCATGCAGCCGGACGGCTCGAGCGGCTACTCGGTGGCCAGCGGGGACGACATCCCCAACATCGACCCGGTCCGCAAGATGATCCGCGGCTACTACGGCGCGGACGCCAACGGCGTGGCCAACAAGACCAGCTCGCCGTACATCGCCCAGCTGGCCGCGCTCGAAGGCCCCTGGACCGACCAGGTCACCAACACCTGCACAACCAGGTCCGCGGTGTACTCCGCCGCAGCGGCGAAGAAGGCGGCGCTGGACAAGAAGGTCGCCCGGGACCGCAAGGCGGTCAAGAAGGCCAAGCAGGCCGTCAAGAAGGCGACCACCCCGAAGCAGCGCAAGGCCGCCCACCGCGCGCTCGCGCTGGCGCGCCAGCGGCTCCTCAAGCACAAGGCCAAGCGCGACGACGTCGTGCTGCCGGCCCAGCCGGCGCTGGTCTTCGACGCCGACGACACCACGCTGTGGAACTACGACCTCGAGGACGGCGTGATGAAGTTCGTCTTCGACCCGGCCAAGCAGCAGGTGTGGATCTCCGGGCACCTGATGCCGGCCGTCCCCGGCATGGTCGCGCTGGTCAAGGCGGCCCGCGCCGCCGGGTGCGCCATCTTCGGCGTCACCGGTCGCTCGACGAGCCAGCAGGCCGACACCATCGCCAACCTCACCGAGAAGGGCTACGTCGACGCGGCCGGCAAGCCGCTGTTCACGGCGGCGCAGTACTACACGAAGGGCGCGGTCGTCGTGTCCCACGGCAGCGCCTCGATCCCGACGCAGCCCTGGGTGGACTGCGGCGGCGACAACGCCTGCTCGACCATCGAGTACAAGGCCTCGACCCGAGGCCACATCGAGGACCAGGGCTACGACGTCGTCGGCAACTTCGGCGACCAGTACTCCGACCTGATCGGCGGCTTCGCCGACCACGTCTACAAGATCCCGAACCCGACGTACTACCTGCCGTAGCCGGCTCGCACCACAACGCACGACGGCGGTCCCGGGCCTGGCCCGGGGCCGCCGCCGGCGTCGGCGTCGGCGCGGCTAGCGGGCGACCCGGAACGGCGCGAACGGCCTCGGCGTGGCGTAGCCGAAGGTCGCGTCCTGAGCGAACGCGCTGACCCCGAACGTCGCGTCGAGCGCGCCCGCGGCCGTGTCGGTGAGCGTGAGCCTGACCAGGCCGAGGCCCGGGCGGTCGGCGTAGCGGATCTTGAACAGGTCCACCCGCCCGACGTCGCCGACGCTCCCGACACCTCACCGCTCACCCGCTGCCGGCCGAGGTCGATGGTGAGGTTCTTGAGCACGATGCTCTGCGCGCCCAGGCTCAGGCTGAGGCCGCCCTAGTGCCGGATCTGCAGGCTCGAGAGGCGGAAGCCCGTGATCGGGAACCGGGCGGCCAGGGTGCCCTGGAACGCCAGCGCCTTCGCACCCTCGACCGGCGCCGGCGTGATGCCCACGGACCCGATCAGCGCGTAGACCTCCGGCGCCACCACGACCTGCGTGTAGCCGGTCGACCCGCGCTGCTGGTGCTGGTGCGTGGCCGCGCCCGCCGCCCCCGTCCCGGCGGCGACCAGGCCGAGCGTGCTGACCACGACCGTGGCCGCGACGATCCCCTTGCGGAGCAGTCTGTTCGTGGTTCCCTCCCCTGCGGGCCGGGCCGTCCGGCCCCACGCCCGTACTTCGTGCGGGAGGTGGCCGAGCGGTTGCACCGGCCGGTTGCATCACCGGTCGCACCCACCGGTGGCACCGACGACCGGGAGCCGGCCGGGCGTGACCAGCGGTTCGCCGGGGCGGGCGGCTACTTCACGAAGGGCCGCAGGTCGAGGCCCTGCTGGTCGAGGAAGGCCAGCCGGTTCGGGATCGCCTGCTCGATGGCGACCAGGACGTTGGGGTCCACGCGGTCGCGGGCGAACCGGACCGCCAGCCACGGCACCACGCTCTCCGCGAGGTCCTCGCGCTGCAGGTTGGCCTGCCCGTAGGTGGAGATGGACGCCCCGTCCGCCGCCTGGGCGGCCTGCCACCCCGGGGACGAGGCGAAGCGGGCATCCAGCGACGTGTGCGTCGCCTCGTGGGCCAGGGCCTCCTCCAGGATCCCCGCCTTCTTGTAGACCTTGGCCTGCCCGGTGTGGATGAGCAGGCTGTGGTTGCCCCCGCCGAAGAGCTCCGTGCCCTTGTGGATCCACAGCTCCTTGACGTCGCGACGCAGCGACGCCGGCAGCTGTCCGGTGACCCGCCCGTACGCGTGGGCCAGGCCCACCGCGGCCCGCTTGCGGCGGAACTCCGGGTTGACCACGGCGTCGAGCCTCGTGCCGTCCTTGAACCGCACCCGGACCACGAACGCCCGGATGGTGATGAACTTGTTCTTGCGGCGGTCGAAGACCTGCCGCCGGTCCCGACCCTGGTAGGTCGCGTCCTTGAACACGCTCGGCGAGCTCGCCGGGATGATGTCGGGGTCGATGTAGATCGTCCCGTCGAAGACTGCCGCCCGCGGCGAGCCCGAAGGGGACGACTCCACCACCGCGGGCGCAGCGGACGCCGGCAGGACCGGTCCCCCGGCGGTCAGTGCGGTCGTCAGTGCGGTCGCCAGCGCGGTCGCCAGGACGATCAGGATGCGGGACCTCATCGCCGAACCCTAGTCGCCCAGGACCGGGCCGTCGCCCGGGTCCGGTGGCCGCTCAGGCCGTGGCGACCCGGCGACGCTCCCGCGAGGCACGCAGGTTCGCGGTGTTGCCGCAGGTCTTCACGTCGTGCCAACGCCGGCTCGAGTTCTTCGAGGCGTCGAAGAACGCCGCACCGCAGTCGGGGTTGGCGCAGACCTTCAGCCGCGCGAGCACACCGGCCGCGCGGGCCAGGAGGAGCTCGAGGTCGGCCAGGGCGAGGAGTCCGGCCCGCACGGGTCGTGGTGAACGAGCTCCTGCTCCGCGGCGACGGCTCACTCTGACGCGGGCGGTCGTCGGCACCTTCCGCCGCAAGGTCATGGTCCCGAAGAACTCCTACCTCAAGGCGCGCGGCGGCGAGCAGCCCGGTCGACCGGCGACGGGGCCCGACGGGAACGGGTCCGGCGTCAGCCGGCCCAGTTCTTGTCGGGCTGAGGAGTGGGGCGGCCGGGCTGTTCGCCGCCGCGCGCGGCGAGGTAGGAGTTCTTCGGGACCATCACCTTGCGGCGGAAGATGCAGACGACCTTGCCGTCCTGGTTGTAGCCGATGGTCTCGACGTGGACGACGCCGCGGTCGTCCTTGGACGTGGACTCCCACTTGTCGAGAACCGTGGTCTCGCCGTACAGCGTGTCGCCGTGGAAGGTCGGGGCGACGTGGCGCAGCGACTCGATCTCGAGGTTGGCGATGGCCTTGCCGGAGATGTCGGGCACCGACATGCCGAGCAGGATCGAGTAGACGTAGTTGCCGACCACGACGTTCTGGCCGAACTGCGTGGTCTCCTCGGCGTAGTGGCTGTCGAGGTGCAGCGGGTGGTGGTTCATGGTCAGCAGGCAGAACAGGTGGTCGTCGTACTCCGTGACCGTCTTGCCCGGCCAGTGCTTGTACGTCGCACCGACCTCGAACTCCTCGTAGCTGCGTCCGAACTGCATGCGCCCATCCTCCCTGGGCGGGAGGACGGGCGCAGCATGGGCAATCTCACGCGGGAGCGGGCGGGTCAGGCGCCCCCGCCACCGGCCTTGCGGCGGTGCATCTTGGGTGCGGCGTCGATGACCTCGGAGCCGTGCGCCTTCTCGCGCACCGGGCCGTCCTCGTGGACGCCCTTCTCCTTGGTGTTCTTGCGGTCGAGGGCCTCGCGCATCTTCGCCTTCAGGTCGTCGTTGGCGCCGGACTCGGCCATGGGTCGTCCTCCAGAGGGGGTGGGGTGGGTGCTCCCACCCTCGCATCCTGGTGGTCGAGCGTCGAGCGGATTCACGGCCGGTACGCCGTCAGCAGCCCGGACCGGCGGGTGAGCCCGCCGTCGGCGCCGATGCTGAGCGTCCCGATGGTGTACGGCGCGCCGTGGACCCGGACCGAGCCGGGCAGGCCGCGCCGGGCGGTCTCCCACAGCCGCGGGCCGTGCCAGCCGACGCGGACGTCGTAGTCCTCGAGCGTGACGTCGATGCGGTCCTCGTGCACGTCGAGCAGCGCGTAGGTGGTCAGGCCGTACTGGAACGCCCCGCCGTGGGCGAGCTGCACCACCCCGCCGTGCGCACTGGCCGTGGTGTCGTGCACCTCCCCGGCCAGGTAGAGGTCGACGCCGTAGCGCTCGAAGGTCCGCCACAGCCGCGAGCGCGCGCCTCCGGCGTAGTGCAGGTCGCTGGAGCCGCGGGCGCGCACCGGCTGCAGCACCGGCACGTGTCCCTGCACGATCGTCCACCGCACGCCGTCGGCCTGGGCGCGCCCCAGCACCCGCACCAGCCACCGCTGCTGGGCGTCGTCGAGGCGCAGCCGCGACCGGCCCGGGGTGATGTCGAACGGGTCGATGCTCACCACCTGCACGTCCGGGCTCGGCCGCCAGGCGTACGCCGTCCCGGCGTGCCGCCCGGAGGGGTGGTCGGCGAAGCGGCGGGTGAAGTGCCGGGCGAACTCGCGGGCGAACACCGGCGCGAGGCGCCGCTTGGCGCCCGGCCACGGGTCGTCGCCGTACTCGTGGTCGCCGATGGCCGGGTAGAGGTCCAGGCCGTGCCGCTCGAAGCGCCGGAGGTACTGCGGGTAGAACGTGGCCGCCGCCCGGTGCACCGCGCGCACCTGCTGGGCGTGCGTGCGGACCGGACCGAAGACCCGCTCGTGGCGGTCGTCGCGGTCCCAGTGCCCGTCGACGAGGTCGCCCGCGACCAGGACCGCGTCCGGCGCCTTGCTCGCCCAGTCCGAGAGCACCGCGTCCAGCGCCCGCTCGTAGCTCCGGTTGGTGCCGCGGACTTCGCGCGCCGGGAGGCGACCGACGTCGGCGTTGAGGAAGTCCGGGCTGGACAGCAGCCGCAGGGTGCGCGGGACGTCGGTGCGGCCGGCCGGTACGGCGAGCGCGCCGGGGTCCAGCACGGCGCCGTCGGCCTCGACGCGGGCCGTGAGCGCACCCGGCCCGGCGGCCGGGTCGACCGCCACGGTCACGTCCGCGGCCTGCCGGGAGGCCACGCGGCAGACCAGGGACGCGCCGTCGTCGCTGAGCCAGGAGTGCCGCACGACGACCGAGCTCGGCTCGCACGCGTCGGGGAGCACGTCGACCGAGCCGCCCGTGAGCCGGACCCGGAACGTCGCCGGCCGGCCGGCGTCGACGTGCACGACGAGCGCCACCGGACCGGTGTCGGCCGGCGGTGCCCAGGCCGCGGTGGCGAGGCGAGGCCGGTCGGAGGCGCCCACCGGCGGCGCAGGGGCGAGCAGGGACGCGCTGAGCGCGAGACCGGTCGCGGCGAGGAGGGGGCGGACCCGAGACACGGGAAAGAACACTAGTTCAGTCCAGTTCGGCCGGTCGGCGGCGGTCCACGGGGCGGCCCGGCCGGCGTGCCAGGGTGGCCTCATGGATCCGATCGGCCACCGGGATCGTCGCACCGGCATGCGCACCCTCGCCCTGTCCGCCGCCACCCTGCTCAGCGTCCTGGCCCTGGGCGCCTGCGGCTCCGACGACGACCCCGGCGACGTGGCCGCCGACCCGGCGCCCACCTCGGCGACCGCGACGCCGACAGCCGCACCCACCCGCGGCAGCTACCCGGACTTCGGCCCGACCGACTACACCTACCAGCTCACCGTGCAGTGCTTCTGCGCCAACGCGGGCACCCCGATGACCGTCACGGTCCGCGACGACCAGGTCGTCGGCGACGACTCCGGGCTCGCGCTCACCCTCGACCAGATCATCGACAAGGCCAACGACCTCACGGCCGACGTGGTGAAGGTCGACTGGCCGGCCGGCCAGGACTACCCGACCAGCGTCTACGTCGACGGGAAGAAGGACGTGGCCGACGACGAGGTCGGCTACTCCGTCGCCGACGTGCAGGTCGGCTGAGCCGGCCCGTCCCGGCTCAGCGCAGCTGGTACTCCTTCAGCAGCGCCCGGCCGATGATCATCTTCTGGATGTCGCTGGTGCCCTCGCCGATGAGCATGAACGCCGCCTCCCGGTACAGGCGCTCGATCTCGTACTCCTTGGAGTAGCCGTAGCCGCCGTGGATGCGGAAGGAGTCCTGGACGACCTCGTTGCAGTACTCCGAGGCGATCATCTTGGCCATGCCGGCCTCGACGTCGTTGCGCTCGCCGGAGTCCTTCTTGCGCGCGGCGCGGACCATCATCGCGTGGGCGGTCTCGACCTTCGTGGCCATCTCGGCCAGCCGGAACAGGATCGCCTGGTGCTCGGCGATCGGCTTGCCGAAGGTCTCGCGCTGCTGGCTGTAGGCGACGCCCAGCTCGAAGGCGCGCAGCGCGATGCCGCAGGCGCGGGCGGCGACGTTGACGCGGCCGACCTCGACGCCATCCATCATCTGGTAGAAGCCCTGGCCGGTCTCCCCGCCCAGGATCTGTCCGCTGGTGGTCTTGTAGTTCTCGAAGACGGCCTCGGTGGTGTCGACGCCCTTGTAGCCCATCTTGTCGATCTTCCCGGGGATGGTCAGGCCCGGCGCGGTCTCACCGAAGCCCTCCTCCTTCTCCACCAGGAACGTCGTCATCGACTTGTAGGGCGAGTCCTGTCCCTCGTCGGTGCGCACCAGCGTGGCGACCAGGGTGGACGTGCCGCCGTTGGTCAGCCACATCTTCTGGCCGTTGACCACCCAGTCGTCGCCGTCGCGCACGGCCTTGGTCTTGATGGCCGACACGTCCGAGCCGAGCCCGGGCTCGGACATCGAGAACGCGCCCCGGACCTCTCCGGTGGCCATCCGCGGGAGGTACTTCTGCTTCTGCTCCTCGGTGCCGTGCCGCATGAGCATGTAGGCCACGATGAAGTGGGTGTTGATGACGCCGGAGACGCTCATCCAGCCGCGCGCGATCTCCTCCACGCACAGGGCGTAGGTGAGCAGCGACTCGCCCAGCCCGTCGTACTCCTCGGGGATGGTGAGCCCGAAGATCCCCAGCTCCTTGAGCCCGTCGACGATCTCCTGCGGGTACTCGTCCGCGTGCTCGAGCTCGGTGGCGACCGGGATGATCTTCTCGTCGACGTAGGTGCGGACCGCCTTGAGGATCTCGGTCTGCTCCTCGGTGAGTCCGTCGGTCTCGCACAGGCGCGTCATGCAGGCGAGGTTACCGACCGTTCACCTCGCCGCGCCGTGGCCGACATCACCCTCGGACCACGTCACACCGCGGACCGGGAGCAAGCGGTCAGGAGACCGGCGGGGTGGTGATCGTCGCCGTCGTGGTCGGCGTCGGGTTCACCGTCACGGTGACCGTCGGGGTCGGCGTGGGCGTCGGGGTCGGCGTGGCGGTCGGCGGCGGGATGACCGGTACGACGGGCTGCACGGTCGCGTCGGTGACCACCATGCTGTGGTCGGTGGTGCGCTGCACCTTGCGGCTGCGGTCCTGGGTGTAGTTCGCGAACTGCACGCCGGAGCCGAAGATCCAGTCGACGACCATGCCGCTCGGCGGCTGGCACGAGGTCGCGGTGCGGAAGCCGCCGCTGGCCGAGACCATCGACGCCTGCTTGGTCACCCGGCAGAACACCTGCTGCTTGGCGTTCATGTCGCCGGTCCACACGACCGGGAGCCCGTTGCTGGTCTTGAGCAGGTTGACCAGCGCGATCTGGAGCTTCTGGCCGATCATCCGCCACTTCTGCGCGTTGCCGCGGACGTCGGCGGGGTTCTGGAAGTTCATGAAGTAGATCTGCTGGCCGGTCTGCAGTGACTGGAGCAGGACCACGGGCATCCGCAGGACGTCGCCGTGGAAGTAGGGCAGCTTGATCCACGAGGTGGAGACCAGGCGGAACTTGTCCTTGCGCCAGGCGATGGAGTTGCGCAGGAAGCCGATGGTGTCGACGTAGCCCGGGAAGATGTCGTACTGCGCGGACGCCTTCTTGACCCACTTGTCGTACTGCTGCGGCTGGAACTCCTGCAGCCCCACCACGTCGACCGCGTGGCTCTTGATGAGCTGGACGGCCCACTTCATCCGCTGCGCACCGTCGGCGTAGCCGGACTTGGCCTTGCTGCCGCCCTTCTCGGTGTGGTCGAAGCCGAGGATGTTGAACGAGCTCACCCGGAACGACGTCGGGCCGCTCACGCTGGTGACCACCGGGATCGGGCTCGGGCCCATCTCGCCGTACTCGTCCGCCTTCTTGGCACTGCCCGCGGTCGCCAGGGCGGTGCCGCCGAGCAGCACGCCGAGCACCAGGAAGCCGAGCGACCAGAGCCGCAGCGCCCGCCGGGAGCGGGGTGCGTGGTCGACGGTGGGGAAGCCCGTCATGATCAAGATCCTCCGAGGTTCGACGGTGTGTCGCGCAGGCAGTCTGCCTCGTCTGATGCTATGTGCACAACAGCCCCAGTGGTCCCAGTTTTCACAATTGTCCCAGCGGTCGCACGTCGTGCCCCCATTCTCGTCGCTCCTTGCTGATGACGGGCCGGAACCGCGAGGGGTTGGGTCGGCGTCCGACACAGGTGAGCACCGAGAGGCACACTGGACCCATGACCCGCCTTGCCACCGCCCGGACGCGCCCCGCCCTCCGCCGGAAGGGGCTGGCCGTCGCCGCGGTCTCGGCCCTGCTGGTCCTGGCCGGCTGTGGGAGCGACAGCGGCGACGGCGACGCCAGCGCCGACGACACCTCGTCGGCGTCGACCAGCGCCAGCGCGTCGGCCTCGACGTCCGCGAGCAGCTCCCCTTCCGCGAGCGCCTCGCCGTCCGACGACGCCACCGACCCGGCCCCCGATCCGGTCCCCTCCCCGATCGTGAACAAGGCCGTCAAGGGCGCGATCAGGGCCGGCTTCCCCGCCCTCGTGCCCTCCGGGATCCCGGACGGCTGGAGCGTCGAGTCGGCCCGCTTCACCGCGAAGGGCGGCGGGAGCTGGGAGATCCGCCTCACCGCCCCGAGCGGCCCGGTCACGCTGACCCAGGACACCTCGGCCCTGGCCGACCACGTCAGCCAGGCCTACGGCGCCGGGCAGGGCGCGGGCTCCGTCGACGTCAGTGGCACCGGCAGCTGGAAGGCCTTCACCGGCGCGGACGGCGCCGCGCTCGCCAAGTCCCTGGCCGGGACCAGCGCGGTGCTGGTCGGCGCGGACCAGGACACCCTGGTCACCCTGGCCGAGCAGCTGCTCACCGCCGAGGACGGCGGCAACGGCTCCGGCGACGGCTGAGCGCCCCGCGGGACGGGCTCAGTCGCCTTCCCAGAACTCCCCGCCGACGGTGTACGGGTCGCGCTCGACGGTCGTGACGGGCTTGCGCACCGTCTTGTACGTCGTGACCGTGCTGCCGTCGGCCATCCGGGTCGTGACCGGCACCCGGAAGTCGGTGTAGGTCGTGGTGTAGGCGTTGCGCGAGAACCGGTTGCTGTTCCAGAACGAGTCGAAGTTCTTGACGTAGCGCCGCGCGTTCGCCGCACCCTGGATGGTGAAGAAGATCTCGTCCTGGGCCGTGCCGAGGGAGGCCCAGTTCGACGAGCCGGTGAGCACCATGTTGGTGTTCGGGACGCCGTTGTAGGTGCCCTGGATGACGAAGTACTTCTGGTGGGTGTAGTAGGTCAGGATGACGTCGTCGTCGCCGTCGTTGTTGAGGTCGAAGTCGTCGTCGGGGTCGTAGTCCAGGCCGGTCGAGCGCAGCGGGATCCGGCCGCGCGCGGTCTGCGCACCGAGGATCTGCTTGGTGCGGTAGCCGATCAGCCCGTAGCTGACCCGGAAGTCGCAGCCCTCGGCCCACTTGTTGCGGATGGCCGCGGCCAGGTAGTTGCCGCGGGCGCCGCGCATGGTGTGCATCGACAGCGCGAGCTTGGTGCGGGTCTGGCCGCCGGCGCCGTCGGGCGTCAGGCACTGGATCTTGCTCAGCATGTTGAGCACGAGGTCGGAGTTGACGGTCGACTTCTTCGGGAAGGCCCAGTTGGTGTACTTGTCGACCGAATCGTCGCAGAACGAGCCGGTCGGCACGCCGCAGAAGTGCATGGCCGGCTGGGTCTTGCTGTAGTCCTTCTTCATGTCGTTGAACAGCTTCACGAACTGCTTGAAGATGTCGTGGTCGCCGTCGAAGAAGTAGATGTCGTTCCACTGGTGGCGGTCGGCGTTCATCGTGAGGTTGTGCGAGCCCAGCGCGATGACGTCCTTGGACTTGCCGGCCTTGGGGAACAGGTAGAACTTCGAGTGCAGGTTGCGGTACTGGTCGACCAGCGTGCGGCAGCCGGACTTGCACTTGTAGATGAAGTTCTTGGCCTTGGTGTTGGTGCCGAGCCGGGCGCGGACGATCTGCATCGCCCGGTTCTCCCAGTGGTCGTTGAGCAGCATCTGGATGTTCACGCCCCGGTTGCGGGCCGCGACGATCGCGTTGGCGACCGGGATGCGGTCGAAGGAGTAGAGCGCGATGCGCACGGTCTGCCCCTTGGGCACGTGGCGCAGCGTGTCCACCAGTCGGCGCTCGATGCGGTAGCGCTGGCTCGGGAGGTGCGGGTTGTTGAAGAAGGCGCCGGAGTAGGCCTTCCAGCGGCCCTTCTTGGCGCTCGCGCCGCGCTTGTCGGCCGAGGCGAGGGCGCTCGCCTGCGCAGCGGACGTGGACGCGGACGCCACCGAGGGGGCAGCCGACGCGGGAGCGGCGGGGACGCCGTTCCACATGGTCAGCACCAGCGTGAGCGCGACCGCGAAGGACGCGAGCGCAGAGACTCTCTTCACCGACAACCTCTCATCAACTGAAGCGACGCGCGCGTGGACGGGGAAGTCACGCGCCGTTCAGGTCGGGCGGGTTCTCGCGAGTCGTACGGCGGACGTCCGCGAGCAGATGCGCGATGAGTGTAGTCGCTGAGTCGACCAGTGCCGCATCCGACACGTCGTCCGGGCGCGGCCGGTCAGGGGGCTGCGCGGGCACCAGGAGCTGCTCCACGTCGCCCACCACGTGGTAGCCGCGGCGCCGGATGATGCCGACCGCGCGCTCGGCGCGCTCGCGGCAGTCGGCGACCTGCTCGTCGTCCGCGCCGAGCCGCTCCCCCGCCTGGCGGACCAGGTGCTGCTCGGCCAGGTAGCCCCGGATCCAGGTGCCCCGGTCCACCGGCTTGCGGAAGTCGGTCAGGTGCGGGTTCACCCGCCGCAGCAGCTCGATCTGCACCACGCCCAGCGCGGGGTTGCGCGGCTCGTCCGGGGCGTCGTAGCGCTCCGCGGCCAGCCCGAGGACGCCCGCGAAGTTGCGCCAGTGCTGGTCGCGCGGGGCCCCGGGCCCGGGCATGGGGAGCACGTGGACGTGCTCGGGCGCGACGTGGCGCCCCCAGCGCCGCAGCACCCCGCCGAGGTCCCAGGTGCGCCAGCCGAACTCACCGGCGCTCCCCCGGCCGCCGAGGCCGCGCCCACTCACCGCGGTCAGCGGCTCGGTGCCACCGTTCTTGACGTACTCCGCCCAGCCGGCGGTCAGCATGCCGAGGGTGTCGCGCGCGGTGACGACCACGTGCACCTCGGCGGGGGCCAGGGCCGCGACCAGGCGGCCGGCCTGCTCGCGGCTCGCGCCGCACATGAACTCGTGGGTCAGCAGGGCCGGCCCGCGGTGCCGCTGGACCTCGTCGAGCAAGCGGGCCAGCGCGCCCGGCGCCTCCGGGCTCCGGCGCTCCAGGTGCGGCCGCTCCTGCAGCTCCAGGGCCGCCCACAGGTGCTCGCGGTGCCCGCTGCCCGGCAGCAGGAACCCGTCGCGGGCCAGCTGCGCGCGCGAGGCCCAGAGCACCGACTGGAGATAGGTGGTGCCGGTCTTGGGCAGCCCGATGTGGAGGAAGACCTGGTTGGCCATGGCGGCTGTCGGTCAGACGCTCTGGCGGTACTTCTCGAGCAGCGCCGCGAGCTTCTCCTCGTCGCGCGCCGCCACCGGCAGCAGCAGCTCGGTCACGATGTCGGTGAGCTCGGCCAGCCGGATGTTGAGGGCGCGGCACTCCTGCACCTCGGCCTCGAGCCGGGCCACCCGCCGCCGCAGCTGGACGGCCTCACGCACGCGCTCGATCATGGGCACCTCTCCGTCAACGGGTCCACTCCACGACCAGTCGGGCCACCCGGGTGGGTCGCGCCGCGTCGGACACCGCGATCTTCTCGCGGTGCACGATCGTCGCACCAGTCGCCTCCAGCTCCGCGACGAGGGCGGGCAGGCGGCGGCGCTTGACGTGCAGCCGCTTGGCGTAGCCGTCGTCGCCGAAGCGCGCCAGGAACTCCAGGTACAGCCGGCCGCCGCCCTCCCCCGCCAGGGCCATCCGGGCCAGCCGGTAGAGGTGCGCCCGCGCCGCGGGGTCGAGGGTGTCGACCAGGTGGCGCGCCACCAGCAGCCGCGGCCCCGGGCGCCGGGCCAGCTCGGCCCCGGCGGGCAGGACGTCGCGCAGCTCGAGCAGGTTGCAGCGCCAGAACTCCGCCCCCGGCACGCCGCGCGCCGCGGCCGCGGCGTAGGAGCGCGGCTGGAAGTCCAGGCCAACCGACGCCACCCCGCGCCCGGCCATCCACAGCACGTCGGCGCCCCGGCCGCAGCCGAGGTCGACGTACGTCGCGGCGTCGGGCTCGCGCTCGGCGGCCCAGGCCACCAGGTCCGACGGCTCGGTGGGCAGCGGCGGCTGGGTGCGGGAGTAGACGCGGTCCCACTTCGCGCGACCGGCGCGCAGCCCCCGGAACCAGCCGTTGAGCCGGCGCACGGTCTCCAGCGGCGGCGCGAAGTGGAAGGCCGGGTCGGGGATCCGCCACGACGCGCCGTACATCGCGGCCAGCACCCGCTCGGGGTCGGCCGGCGCCGGGAAGGTGCGGCCCTCGAGGGTGGTGGTGCCGAGCGGGTAGATCGCGGACTCCTCGAACGGCTCCCGGATCTCGCCCATGAGGTGCAGGTGGCCGTCCATGAGGAAGCCGCCGAAGACGTCGAGGCCGCGCACGTGGCCGTCGCCCTCGTCGACGTCGACCTTGAAGGCCAGCGCCGAGTAGCGGGTGATCCGGTAGCCGCGCTCGACCAGGGCCCGCTGGATCCGGAACGACTCGCGGATCACGTCGACCGGGTGGGTCAGGTGACTGACGTAGCCGAGGTCGGCGTCGCTGTCGTTGCCGATGACCACCCCGTCGCGGACCGCGCCGAGCAGCGTGCCGTAGGCGAGGAACGCCTCCACCCCGACCGCGCGCAGCGCGCTCAGCACCTCGTCGATCGCGTCGAGCATCGGCTCGAGCTCCGCGCGGCTGCGGGTGTCGAAGGCGACGACGCGGCGCAGGTACTTGTCCAGGCTGATCGGCTGGCCCTGGTCGTTGACCACCTCGACGCGGCCCGCGCCCCGACCGAAGCGGACCTCGTCGCGGAACAGCTCGGCCCCCGTCCGGGTGACGACGACCCGCACCTCGGCGGTGCCGTCGAGGAACTCGCGCAGCGTCTTGGGCCAGGCGAAGAACCACTCCTCGCCCTCGCCCACGCCGTCGCGCTGGAGCCAGAACGACAGGATCCGCCGCTCGTCGAAGTGCACGTCCAGGACGACCTCGTCGCGCGAGCGCGCGGTGATCCCGCGCTCGTCGACGCGGACGTCGCGCACCTGGACGCCGCCGCCGTCGCCGCCGCCGTCGCCGCCGCGGCTGCGGCCGAGGGACCGCAGCCCCGGGACCCGGCGGGCGGCGGTGCTCATGACCGGCGAGCCTAGGGCACGACCCGGATCGGCCCGGACCCAACCGATTTCGTGCGGGCTGCGTCTCCGTGGTGAGGTTTCCCCTCGACGACGACCCCTGTTCCCGACCACGACCAGCATTGGGTGCGCATGTCCTCGGTCCGCAGAACCCCGGTCGCCGCTGTCGCGGTGTCCGCCCTCGTCCTCGCCCTGGCGATGACGCTCCTGGCCTCGGTGGCCGACGGCGCCTCCGGGCTCCCGTCGGGGCAGCGCGCGAAGGCGTCCGCCGACACCCGGTGGGAGCCCGGCCACAGCAAGGCCGGCCGGGCCAAGGTGGAGGCGCAGCGCGAGCGGCGCGCCCAGGTGCGCGGCGCGCGGTTCCGCGCCTTCCACGACCGCATCCTCGGCGCCCAGCCGGTGCTGTCCTACCGGGGCGCCGCGGACCCCACCGTGGCGCGCTACGCCGGCGGCTGGGTGGCGATCTCGACCGGACCGGGCGCCCCGCGGGCTGTGGCGCCGGCGCCGGGTGGGCCGTGGACCAACATCCCCTCCGCCCTCACCGTGCAGCCGAGCTGGGCCATCAGCGGGCGCTACTGGGCCTCGGACCTGGTCCAGGTGGGCGGCGTGTGGCTGCTCTACTTCTCCGCCGAGGTCGCCGGGCTCGGCATCGACGGGCGCTGCATCGGGGTGGCCACCGCGACCGACCCGACCGGCGCGTTCGTCCCCGACGAGACGCCGCTGGTCTGCCCGAAGCAGGCCGCCACTCCCCGGGCGTACGACCGGATCAAGCGGCGCGGCAAGGACCTGCCGGTGGCCGGGGTCATCGACCCGGACCACTTCAAGGACAAGGGCGGGAAGCAGTACCTCACCTACCGCACCCAGAGCACCCCGTCGACGATCCGCATCGTCGAGCTGCCGGACACCGGGCGGCCGGTCGGCTCCGCGCGCAGCAGCGAGCTGGTGCGCCGCGGCGGCGTGATCGAGAACCCGACCCTGCTGCGGCGCGGTCGTCAGTACCTCCTGCTCACCTCCGAGGGCGACTTCCGCAAGTGCGGCTACAAGACGACCTTCCGCCGCAGCGCCTCGCTGCTGGACTGGTCGCGCGCCAAGCGGCAGGTGCTGGTCGACAGCAAGAAGAGCGGGTTGTGCGGGCCCGGTGGCGCGGACCTCAGCACCGGCCCGAACGGCGAGCCGCTGCTGTTCTTCCACGCCTGGACCTGCCCCGAGCTCGGCGGCAACTGCCCGAGCGGGACGACCTACAACCGCGACAACCTCTACGACGCACGCCGGTCGATGTTCGCGGCCACGCTGCGCTTCACCAGCCGGCAGTCGCCACGCATCGCGGCGTACGTGACGCCGATCCTGCCGCCGCCGCCCCCGCCGACCCCCACGCCGACGCCCACCGTGTCGGTCTCGCCGACCACGACGGTCAGCGCCGCACCGCGGCCCTGAGGCTCACTCGCTGTCGTCGCTGGTGGCGTCGCTCGGGCTGGCGTCGTCGCTCGGGTCCTCGGTCGGGTAGCCCGGCGGGGTCGAGGCGAGCGGCTCCTGCTCGATGTAGCCCTGGGCGAAGACGAACGGGTGGTCGGTGACCCGGCCGGTGATGCCCTGGCTGGCGCTGGTGAACTCCTGCCAGTCCACGCCCGAGCCGAAGATCCAGTCGACGTCCATCCGGTCGGGCGGCTGGCAGGAGCCGTCGGCGCTGCCGCCGTTCGCGGCCTCGAGGGCCGTCTGGCCAACCAGCGGGCAGAACGCCTCGGCGCGGTCGTTGTAGTCGCCGGTGAACACGACCGGGGTGCCGTCGGCGTGCAGCTCGTTGGCCAGCTGCACCTCGATGCTGATGGCGGCCGCGCGCCAGCGGGCGTTGTTGCCGTGCGCCGGGGTCGTCGCGGGGTTCTGGGTGTTGAAGAACCACACCTCGCGGTCGGAGGCGATGTTGCGGAGCTTGACCACGGGCCGGCGGATGACCTGGCCGCCGAAGTAGGGGATGCCGACGCTGTTGGCCTCGACCAGCTCCCACACGTCGGGGTCCCACGCGATGGAGTAGCGGATCGAGCCGCGGTCGAGCGTGGGACCGGGGTAGGCGTCCCAACCCGACAGCGCGCGCATCCGGCCGTACTGCACGTCCTCCAGCTCCTGGAAGCCGACGACCGACAGGTCCGCCTGGGAGATCAGCGACCAGGCCCAGCCCATCCGGGTGTAGCCCGAGGCCCAGCCCTTGCGGTTGCCGCCGGGGGCCGTGTGGGAGCTGCCGAGCACGTTGAGGCTCCCGACCCGGAACGTCGTCTCGTCGGCGAGCCCGCGGCGCAGCCAGTCCAGGCTGCGCTTGAGCTCGCGGGCGTCCTTGACGTCCTGGGGCGGCACGTCGGTGACGACCTGGGTCGGGCTCGCGGAGGGTGTGGCCGACGGCTCCGCCGAGGGGTCCTCGCCCGTGTCACCCGAGCGGTCCTCGCCGCCGGAGCTGCCGTCGGAGCCGACGCGCGGCGCCGGACCGTCGGCACTGGTGGTGTCCTCGTCGGTGCCGCTGTCGCTGCTGCCGCCGATCATGCCCGTGGCCCCGCCGACGAAGAACACGACGAAGGCCAGGACGACGACCACGGCGCCGGCGACCTGCAGGTGGGCCAGCCAGCGGGAGCGCGGCACGGCGTGCTTGGACACGGCCCCCTCCCAGGCACCTGTGCGGGGTCGCCCGAAGGGGCCCCGCGCGACGGACATCGGCTCCGACAGGTTACCCCGCGCGAGGGGCACCCATCCCCCAGTTGACGGTTCTCGCGGCCGATGCGTTCCCTCGTCCGGGCGCCCGGCACCGGTAGCGTGAGCGCGTGAGCACGGCCCCCTCCCGCGTCTTCGCGGCCCGACTGGTCGGCCTGCCGATCTTCGACCCCCAGGGGGACCAGGTCGGGAAGGTGCGCGACCTGGTCGTCGCCATCCGCTCCGAGACCAGCCAGCCGCGGGTCCTGGGCATGGTGGGCGAGGTCTTCGGACGACGTCGGATCTTCGTGCCGATGACCCGCGTGACCAACATCGACGCCGGGCAGGTCTACACGACCGGGCTGCTCAACATGCGCCGCTTCGAGCAGCGCTCCACCGAGACCCTGGTCATGGGCGAGCTGCTCGACCGCAAGGTCACCATCACCACCACCGGTGTCCAGGGCACGGTCTACGACGTCGGCATGGAGCAGGCGCGCAACCGCGACTGGGTGCTCAGCCGGGTCGCGGTCCAGGAGCCGGCCAAGGGTCTGCGCCGCCGGGGCCAGACCCACGTCGTGGAATGGGGCGAGGTCGAGGGCCTGACCCGGCGCGAGCCGGCCCAGGCCGCCACCCAGCTCATCCACGCCCTCAACGAGCTGCGCCCGGCCGACGCCGCGAGCGTGATCCACGACCTGCCGCCCGAGCGGCGCACCGCGGTCGTGGCCGCGCTGACCGACGAGCGGCTGGCCGACGTGCTTGAGGAGCTCCCCGAGGAGGACCAGGTCGAGATCCTGGGCAACCTCGCCGACGAGCGCGCCGCGGACGTGCTCGAGGAGATGGACCCCGACGACGCCGCCGACCTCATCGCCGAGCTCCCGCCGGAGACCGCCGAGGTGCTCCTGGAGCTGATGGAGCCGGACGAGGCCGAGGACGTCAAGCGGCTGATGGCCTACGTCGAGAACACCGCCGGCGCGATGATGACCTCCGAGCCGGTCATCCTCGGCCCGGACGCCACGGTGGCCGACGCGCTGGCCCACGTGCGCAACCCCGACCTCACCCCCGCGCTGGCCGCGCTGGTCTACGTCTGCCGCCCGCCGCTGGAGACGCCCACCGGGCGCTTCCTGGGCGTCGCGCACATCCAGCGGCTGCTGCGCGAGCCGCCGTCCTCGCTCGTGGCCGGCGTGCTCGACGAGTCGATGGAGAACCTCCGCTCGGAGGCGACCATCGACGAGGTCGCGGCCCACCTCGCGACGTACAACCTGGTCGCGGCGCCGGTCGTGGACGAGAACGGCCACCTCATCGGCGCGGTCACCGTCGACGACCTGCTCGACCACATGCTCCCGGAGAACTGGCGCGACCGGGCGGTGCGCAGTGGCTGACTCCACCCGCCGGGCCCGGCTGGACACCCCGCGCGACGTGCGGCGCCAGCTGGTCCGGCGGCCGACCCGCGACTCCGACCGGTTCGGCGTCTTCGCCGAGCAGTTCGCGCGGTTCATGGGGACCGCGACCTTCCTGCTCTACATGACGCTGTTCGTCGTCATCTGGATGCTCTGGAACGTCGCCGCCCCGGACTCCTGGCGCTTCGACGAGTTCCCCTTCATCTTCCTCACCCTGATGCTCTCGCTCCAGGCGTCGTACGCCGCGCCGCTGATCCTGCTCGCCCAGAACCGCCAGGAGGCGCGCGACCGGGTCATCGCCGAGCAGGACCGGCAGGCCGACGCGCGGGCGCACGCCGACATGGAGTTCCTGGCTCGCGAGGTGGCCTCGCTGCGCATGGCCGTCGGCGAGGTGGCGACCCGCGACTTCCTGCGCTCCGAGCTCCGCTCGCTGCTCGCCGACCTCGAGGAGCGATCCGTTCCGGGCGACCGCTCCGAAGACCCTGCGGAGGACGTCGCGCCGAGCTGACTCGGGTGACGGGATCAACACCGACCGCACAGGGAGCGTGCCGTGGCAGCAACTAGGCTGGAGCTCTCATGAACACTGCCCTCCTGGACCAGGTCCGCGCCGCGCTCGGCACCGTCAACGACCCCGAGATCAAGCGCCCGATCACCGACCTCGGGATGGTGGACTCGGTCGAGGTCTCGCCGTCGGGCGAGGTGGCGCTGCACGTGCTGCTGACCGTGGCCGGCTGCCCGCTCAAGGACACCATCAACCGCGACGTGAACGCCGCCGTCCGGGCCGTCCCCGGCGTCACCGACGTCTCGCTCTCGCTCGGCGTGATGAGCCCCGAGCAGCGCGCCGGCCTCAAGGACAAGCTCAGCGACGGCAAGGCCCAGCGCGACATCCAGTTCGCGCAGCCGGGCTCGCTGACCAAGGTCTTCGCGATCGCCTCCGGCAAGGGCGGCGTCGGCAAGTCCTCGGTGACGGTCAACCTGGCGCTGGCCATGGCCGCCCAGGGCCTCAAGGTCGGCGTGGTCGACGCCGACATCTACGGTCACTCGGTGCCGGCCATGCTCGGCGTGGCCGACGCCAGGCCCACCCAGGTCGAGGACCTGATCATGCCGGTCCCCACCGAGTCCGGTGTCTCGGTCATCTCCATCGGCATGCTCAAGCCGCGCCGTGACCAGGTCGTCGCCTGGCGCGGGCCGATGCTCGACCGCGCGCTGGTCCAGATGCTCGCCGACGTCTACTGGGGCGACCTCGACGTGCTGCTCCTGGACCTCCCGCCCGGCACCGGCGACGTCGCCATCTCGCTGGGCCAGCACCTGCCCGGCGCTGAGGTCGTCGTGGTGACCACGCCGCAGGAGGCCGCGGCCGAGGTGGCCGAGCGGGCCGGCACCATGGCCTCGATGATGCACCAGCGTGTCGTCGGCGTCGTGGAGAACATGTCCTTCCTCCCGTGCCCGCACTGCCCGCCCGAGGCCGACCACCGGCTCGAGGTCTTCGGTGCCGGCGGCGGCGACCGGGTCGCACAGACGCTGTCGCAGCGCTTCGGCTACGACGTCCCCGTGCTCGGCCGGATTCCGCTCGACGTGGCCCTGCGCGAGGGCGGCGACGTCGGCGCCCCGATCGTCACCGCCGACCCGACCGCCCCGTCGGCCCAGGTGCTGCGCTCGGTCGCGGAGACCCTCGCTGGTCGCGGCCGCGGCCTGGCCGGCATGCAGCTCGGGCTCACGCCCGCCGGCCGGCTCTAGGCTGCCGGCGTGTTCGGGATCGGGCTGCCGGAGCTCGCCGTCATCATGCTGGTGGCGGTGCTCGTCTTCGGTCCCGACAAGCTGCCTGACTTCGCCCGCCAGGCCGGGCAGCTGATGCGCAAGGCCAAGCAGTTCGCCGACTCCGCCCGCGACGAGCTCCGCGAGGAGCTCGGCCCGGAGTACGCCGACCTCGAGCTGCGCGACCTCGACCCCCGCACCATCGTGCGCAAGCACATCATCGAGGCGATGAACGACGCCGAGGAGGACGCCAAGCCCAAGCGGCGCGGGCTGCGCCCGCTGCGCCCGGGCGAGCTCCCGCCGTACGACCTCGACGCGACCTGAGGTCCAGGCCGGGTCAGTCGGCGGTCACGCCGAGGTCGGCGTAGCGGAGCTGGTCGCCGGGCGCGAGGTGCCCGGCGTACCACCCGGCCAGGCCGGAGCGCTCCGGCGCGCTCACCCACGCGGTGTGCCCCGGGTCGTCCCAGGCCGGCTCCGGCTCGCGGCGCGGCAGCCAGACCTTGAAACCGAGCCGCTCCCCCTCCGCGCGCAGGCAGATCCGCCAGGGGAAGGCGCGCACCCGCTCGCCGTCCTGCGAGACCACGCCGCTCATGTCGAACTGACCCAGCGTGGTGAACTCCTGACCGCGCCAGCTGAGCAGGTTGATCCACCACGTCGCGTGGCCGAAGACGTTCTTGGTCAGGGTCAGCGCCCGCAGCGGTCCGCCGTGGGGTCGGCTGACCCGCACGGCGAGGCCCTGCTGGTTGGACCAGTTCGTCTCGCGCACCCAGGTGGCGCACACGGTCTGGTCGCGGGCCGGGCGGGCGCCGCGCGGGACGAGCACCTGTCGGCGGTTCCAGAACGGCGGGACGACCCCGGTCGGCGCGAGGCCGGTGATGGTCACGCCCCGGCCCTCGGTCGCCACGGCGAACCGCTCGGGGCCGGACGTCAGGACCCGCCAGGCGAAGCCGGCGGGCGGCGCGGCACTGCCGACCGGGGCCGAGGCCGCCCCGGTGAGGAGCAGCAACCCGGCCACGAGGACTGGTCCCAGACGCCTCATGCGGCAGCCCCGGGTCGGGACTGCACGGCGGCCAGGTGAGCCGTGGCGACCAGGACCACCCGGGCCGCCGCGCCCGCGGCCAGCTCCACGAAGTCCGCGCCGACGCGCAGCAGCGTGCCGTCGTGGCGGCGGCCGTCGGTGAGGTGCAGCGCGCAGGGCTCGGCCCCGTCGGCCAGCCGGGCCAGGGCGGCGGTCAGGCTCAGCCGGGTCAGCGCCGGCCAGGCGACCTCGGGCACCGAGCGGTCGGAGACGCCGTGTGCGGCGGCGACGGCGTGGTGCGGCACCACCCACTCCTGACCGGGGCCGCGCAGCAGCGACCAGCCGTCGCCGACCCGGGTCAGGCGGCCGGTGACCGCCCCGACGCCGACCAGCTCCAGCGTGAGCTCGAGGTCGGTGCTGGCCACGAGCCGGGAGGACAGGGTGACCTCCTGGTACGCCGTGCGGCTGCGGTCGAGCAGGTCGGGCGCGCGCTCGGCGTCGTACAACGCCGCCGCCTGACCCTCGAGGTCGTCGAGGTAGGCGAAGAGCTCGTCCTCCCAGGCCACCCCCCGACCCTGCCACGTCTCGGGCCTGTGGAGGAGGCCTTGACGCTTCGCGCCAACGAGCGTTGACTGATGCAAACACAAGCAAACGCAAGGATCTCGGGATGTCGCCAGCCGATGCCGCACCGCGCACGCGGTGCCTCGCTGTCGCAGCCACCGGCACCGCGGCCGGCTGGGGGGCGGCCGCGGTGCTGGTCCGGGCGCTGGCCGGCACGGCGCCGGCCACGGCGGACCAGGCGCTGGTCCGGCTCTGCCTGGGCGCCCTGGTGCTGGCCGTGGCCTGGGGCTGGGTCCAGCTGCTGGCCGGTGTCGCCGACGCCTGGCGCGGCGCCGCACACCGGCCCGGCGCCGGGACCGCGTGCGCGGTGCGCCGACTGGCCCTGGTCGCGTGCGGCGCGGCCGTCACCGGCGGGCTGACCGCGCTCGGCGGCGTCGCCGGGGCGGACCCGGGCGTCGACCCGGGCGTCCACCCGGTCGTCCGGCACGACCGGCCGGTCGACGCGCTGCGCGGGCTGCCGCTCCCCGAGCGGGCCGTCGGCCCGGCGCACGTGCTCCGGGCCGACGTCGTCGTGGTCCGCGCCGGCGACACCCTCTGGCGACTGGCCGAGCGCCGCCTGCAACCGACCGCGTCCGACCGCGAGGTCACCGCGGCCTGGCACCGCCTCTACGCCGCCAACCGGTCCGTCGTCGGACCGGACCCCGACGTGCTCCACCCCGGGCAGGTCCTGCGACCCGCCCCACCAGTCACCACCACCACGAACGAGGAGGACCGATGACCGTCACCCCGCTCCGCCGGGTCCCCCTGGCCTCGGTGCAGGGCACCCTGGCCCTGGACCTGACCCCCCGCCACGCGCCACCGGCCGTCGTGCGCCGGGCGGCGCGGGCCGTGGTCGCCGACGTCGTGCCGATCGACCCGCCCCGGCGCGACCACCTCGAGCAGTGGGTGCACCGCTTCGTGCAGGCCGCGGTGGAGATCGTCGGCGGCGACCGGCCCGTGAGCCAGCTGCTGCGCTGGACCTCCCGCGCCGTGCACGACGACCTGCACCGCCGCGCGGTCCTGGTCGCGCGGGCCGGCGGCCACGCCCCCGGCGTGCAGCGCGCCCAACCCGTCCGGCCGCTCGTGGTGAGCGTGCACACGAGCTTCCTCACCCCGCAGGTGGCCGAGGCCAGCGCCCGGGTGCGGTACGGCGCCCGCTCGCGCGCCGTCGCGGTGCGGTTCGAGCACCGCGAGGAGCACTGGGTGTGCACCGCGCTGGAGTTCGCCTGAGCGGCCCCGTCGCTCAGACGAAGGGGCGCACCCAGGTGGCGCGGCCCTCGTCGAGGGCGAGCTCGGCGTCGGCCGCGGCGGCGGCCTCGGGGTCGTGGGTGGCCAGCACCACCGCCGCACCCCGCTCGACCGCGGCCCGCAGTGCCCGGAGGACGACCTCGCGGTTGCCGCTGTCCAGCTCGCTGGTCGCCTCATCGGCCAACAACAGCTCCGGCCACGCCGCCAGGGCCCGGGCCACCGCCACCCGCTGCGCCTGACCACCCGACAGCTCCTCGACCAGGTGCTCGCCCCAGTCCCCGAGCCCGACGGTGTCCAGGGCCTCCCCAGCCCGGGCCGCGGCGTCGGCCGGGTCGTGGCCCTGGGCCAGCAGCGGCACCACCACGTTCTCGCGCGCGGTCAGCACCGCGGCCAGCCCGTTGCCCTGCGGGGCCAGCACCACCCCCCGCGCCGCCGCCTCCGGCCGCGTCCCCACCGGGGTGCCGTCGACCAGCACCCGCCCGCGGTCCGGGACCAGCGCCCCGGCCATCGCCCACAACAGCGTGGTCTTCCCCGCCCCCGACGGGCCGGTCACCGCCAGCACCCGTCCCGCCGGCACCACCACACTCACGCCCTTCAGGGCGTCCACGTCGCCGTAGCGGACCTCGACGTCCGCCACTTCCAACCGGGGGACGGTCACGATTCGTCCACCCCGTCCTGCTTCCCGGTCTGCTCCCCGTCGGCCTCGACGCGCAGGTGGTAGACGCCGTCCTCCAGCTCGAAGCGCACCAGGGTCCCGGGCGCGAGCAGCTCCAGGGCGTGACCGGGAAGCGGGAGGAACCCGTCGGCGGTCACCACGGCGTACTCCTCCCCCGCCCGACCCTCGCCCCCGATCCGGCCGTCGCGGATCGTCACCGTGCGCGGCACCCACCGCGCCACGTCCGCGTCGTGGGTCACCAGCACCACCGTCGTGCCGAGCTGCTGGTTCACCCTCGCCAACGCCGCCAGCACCAGCTCGCGCGCCCCGTGGTCCAACCGGCTGGTCGGCTCGTCCGCCAACAGCAACCCCGGCGCGGTGGCCAGCACCACCGCCAACGTCACCAGCTGCAGTTGGCCCGGGGTGAACGACGACAACGGCTCCCGACCCACGTCGGCCAGCCCCACCGTGCCCAACAGCTCCGGCGCCCCCGGAAGGTGCGCGTCGCCACCCGCGGCTCGGCGGGCGGCGTGCTGGGCGAACGCGATGTTCTCCTCCGCGGTCAGGAACGGCAGCAGGTTGCGCGCCGCGCCCTGCAGCATCAACGACACCCCCGACGCGTGCAACCGGTCCAGCTCCGGCTGCGCCGCCTTGGTCAGGTCCAGGTCACCCACCAGCACGCTGCCCGCGGTCGGCCGGAACAAGCCGGCCAGCAACGAGAGCAACGTCGACTTCCCCGCGCCGGACGGACCCAGGAGCGCCACCATCTCCCCGGCCCGCACACTCAGGTCCACCCCCGCCAGCGCGGCCACGTCGCGCCCCTCACCGCGGTACACGTGCACCAGCCCCCGTGTGCGCACGCTCAGGCCTCGACGGGCCGGCGGCGCAGCAGCCGTCTCGAGCAGCATCAGCCCCCCTCCCGGATCCGGTCGTAACGCGCCCGGCCCACGGTCCAGCGCGAGGCCACCACCGCGACGACCAGGAGGAGCAGCAGGGCCGCAGCCGCTGCGGCCAGGACCAGGGCCCACGGCGTCGAGAAGTCGGTGGTGTCCACCTCGGGCGCCTCGGTGAACTGGCGCACCGCGGGCAGCGCGACCACGGCCGCGACCACCCCGCAGGCCGCGCCGGCCACCGCGCCGGTGACGACCACGGGGAGCTGGCCCAGCAGCTCGAGGCGGCGCACGGCGCGGTCGGGCAACCCGGCCATGCGCAGCGCGGCGAGGTCGGTGGCCCGGGCCCGCCAGGAGGTCGCGGTCGCCACGACCATCACCAGCACGGTCACCAGGACCGCGGCGCCGCCGACGAGGACCGAGAGGGCCAGGCTCCACGCGGCCGGCGTCGCGTCGTACGTCGTGCGCAGCTCCCCGACCGACGTGACGTCGCCGAGCTCGACGCCGCGGGCGCGCAGCTCCTCGCGCACGGAGTCCAGGGCCCCGGCGTCGTCGGACCACACCTGCACGGAGTCGGTGGCCTCGAGCTCGTCGGAGCGGCGCAGCAGCCCGTCGAGGTCGACCAGGCGCGCGCCGGTCGTGCCGCCGGGCAGGCGCGGCAGCCGCCCGACCACCGTCATCGGGACGTCCCCGCCCAGGCCGGCCGCGGCGAAGTCGTCGTCCACGACGGTGGTCACCACCGCGGGCACCGGGTCGGGAACCCACGCGTTGAGCAGGAACGGCGGCGCCGAGCCGGTGGTCGCGGCGTTGAGGCCCAGGGCGCCGTCGGCGTCGACGTACGGCTCGACCACGCCGCCGTCCCCGCTCGCGCGGCGCCAGCCGCCCGCCCCGCCGAGGTCGACCGGCTGCCCGGACAGGCTCAGGTCGTGCGGGACCACGGTGCCGGACACCTCGAGCCCGGGCGGCGTCTTCAGCCCGAGGCCGGTGACGACGCAGCCCTCGGCACAGGGCACGTACGCCGAGAACGGCACCGAGCCCGCGGTGGTCGGCGTCGCCACCAGGTCGACGCGCGGGGTGCTGCCCGAGGGCAGCCGCACCTGGAGCTGCAGCGTGGTCGCGGCCGCCTGGCTCACCCCCACGCCCCGGAAGCTCAGGTCGGCGTCGACCGTGCCGCTCAGCTCGGCGCCGGTCAGCGTCAGGGGCGCCACGTCGGGTGCCTCGACGTCCTCCCAGTCGACCCGCCCGGGGTCGCTCAGGGGGAACGACGCCGTGCGGGCGAAGGCGACCGGGTCGACGGCCAGGGTCGGCCCGGCCCCGGCGCCGGCCGAGGTGCGCAGCACCGGGGTGAGGTGCTGACCGTCGGGGTCGGCCGCCGCCACCGCGGCGATGACGTCGGAGACCTCGCTCGCCTGCACGTCCATCGCGTAGCGGGCGCCGTTGGCCTGCTCGGCGGCGTTCTCGCGGTTGTGCTGGCCGGTCACCAGCGCGTCGACGCAGAAGACGAGGAGGGCGACGCCGACGACCACCATGACCAGGACCCGTCGGGTGGCCGGGCGGCGCACCGCGCTCACCAGGCCGGCCGCGGCCACCGCGTGCCCGCCGCGCAGCAGCCGGCGCACCACGAGGAGGGTGGCCGGTCGCAGACCGCGGGCCAGCAGCAGGGCGGCGGCGACGGCCAGCAGGGTGGGGGCCAGCGTGGCCAGCGGGCCCTCGAGCGTGCCGGAGACGAGCGCGACCACGGCGGTGAGCGAGAAGGCGACGAGCACGACCTCGACGACGCCCGTGCGGCCACGCGGCGGGACCGCCCTCAGCAGCGAGCCGACCGGCTCGCGCACCGCGCGCAGCGTCGCCACGAGGACGACGAGGGCCACCGCGAACGCCGCGGCAACCGCGGAGACCAGGTAGGCGTCGGGCGCCTCGAGCGGGACCGGCACGGGGAACATGACGGCGGCGATCGCGCGCACCAGCACGGGGGCCAGCAGGGCTCCCGCGAGGACGCCGGCCAGGGTCAGCGGGAGCAGCTCGGCCAGCAGGTACGTCGCGGCGCCGCGCCGGCCGCGACCGCGCAGCCGGGCCAGGGCGAGCTCCCCGCGCCGGTCGTCACCGGCGGCCACCAGCACCATCCACAGCACGACGGCGACGAGCACGAGGAGCTGGACCGACAGCACGACGACGGTGGTGCGGCCCTGGTCATCGCCGGTCGCCACCTCCCTGGCGAAGCTCGGCACGCTGCTGGTCACGCTGACCGGGGCTCCGGCGTCGGGTCGGCGGAGCTGCTCGGCGAGGCGGGCGACGGCGGGACCGAGGCGCAGCAGCTCGTCGTGGTCCACCGATGGGCCCAGGGGGAAGGCCGCCCCGTTGGTGACCGTGCCCCAGGCGTCTCCGGGGCGGGGGCCGTCCATGGTCGCCGGCGCGGTCACCCAGTCGTCGGTCAGGACACCGCGGTCCATGTCGACGACACCGACCCGGCCCTGCAGCGGGGCGGCCAGCCAGTCCGGGTCGCCGGACGGCTCGTAGACGCCGACGACGCTCACCCGCCCGTGGGCGGGCGGGCTGGGCGAGACCGGGTCCCGCGGCTCGTCCACCCGCACGCGCGCGCCGAGCGCCCAGCCGTTCTGCTCGGCGTCCGGCACGCTCACCATGACCTCACCCGCCTCGGACGGGCAGCGGCCCTGCACCACGTGCAGCCGCGTGCAGGCGTCGGCCACCGTGTAGAGCCGGGTCCCGATGGCGGTCCCTCCGCTCGGGCGGGTGGCCGAGACCTGCACGTAGCGGTAGGCCCGCGGCGCCGAGAACGACGCCCGGACGCCGGCCGGCACCAGCCCCTCGAGCTCCTCGGGGTCGCGGTCCTGTCCCCGCAGGACCAGACCCCGCTCCGGCGCGGTGGCGCCGGCGAGCACGGAGCCGGCGTACGCCTGCTCCATGGCCCGCTGGTAGAGCGGGCCGAGCCCCAGGCTGGTGGTCAGCAGGGCGGCCAGCGCCACCAGCGACAGCGCCTGCAGGCGGCGGTGGCGGATCCTGCTCCACACGCCAGCACGCCTCCCGCCCGATCCGACCTGCGCAGACGCTAGTCGGACCGGGCGGTCAGGAGGTCACGGTCAGGACACGATCCTCGCCCGACCGCGCCACGGGCTCAGCCGCCCGCGGCGCGGGCGGTGAGGCCGGTCGGACCGCCGGGGCGGCCGTGGCACATCTTGTACTTCTTGCCCGAGCCGCAGGGGCACTGGGCGTTGCGACCGACCTTGGCGAACGGGTCGTCCTCGGTCTTGACCGCACCGGCCTTGACCTCGGCCTCGCCGTCCTCGGAGGGCGCGGAGTAGGAGAGGTTCTGCGGCCGGCGCTCGTCCTCGAGCCCCTTGGCCTTGATCTGCGGGCTGCGGACGAACGCCGCGGCCGGCTCCTCGAGCTCCTCGTTGGGCGTCTCGGCCGGGCCGGACTCGATCACCGGCTCGTCGGCGACGACGTTCTCCGAGATGACCCGGCGCAGCGGCTCCTCGATCTCGATCTCGTCCTCGTCGATCTCACCGTCGCCGTCCTCGTCCTCGACGGAGACCTCGAGGTTGAACAGGAAGCCGACCGACTCCTCCTTGATGCCGTCCATCATGGCGGCGAACATGTCGAAGCCCTCGCGCTGGTACTCCACGAGCGGGTCGCGCTGGGAGTAGGCCCGCAGGTAGATGCCCTCGCGGAGGTAGTCCATCTCGTAGAGGTGCTCGCGCCACTTGCGGTCGAGCACCGAGAGCAGCACGCGCCGCTCGAGCTCGCGCATGACCTGCTCGCCGACCTCCTGCTCGCGGGTGTCGTAGGCGGTCTGGGCGTCCTTCTGCAGCTCGGCGATGAGCTCCTCGCGGTCGACGTTCGCCGCCCCGCCGTGCTCCTCCTGGATCGTCTGCCAGTCCAGCGAGACCGGCCAGATCTGCTTCAGGTCGGTCCAGAGCTGCTCGAGGTCCCACTCCTCCGCGAAGTCCTGGGTCGCGCCGGTGACGACGCCGGTGACGACGTCGTCGATGAAGGTGCGGACCTGCTCCTCGATGTCGGCGCCCTCGAGGACCTCGCGGCGCTCGCTGTAGATCACCTTGCGCTGACGGTCCATCACGTCGTCGTACTTGAGGACGTTCTTGCGCGACTCGAAGTTCTGCGACTCGACCTGGCCCTGGGCGTTGGCGATCGCGTTGGTCACGCGCTTGTTCTCGATGGGGACGTCGTCGGGGATCTTGAGGACCTGGAGCACCCGGTCGACCCAGTCGGACTTGAACAGGCGCATCAGCTCGTCCTGCAGCGACAGGTAGAACCGGGACTCCCCCGGGTCGCCCTGACGGCCGGAGCGACCGCGCAGCTGGTTGTCGATGCGGCGCGACTCGTGGCGCTCGGTGCCGATGACGTAGAGGCCGCCCAGCTCCTTGACCTCGTCGTGGTCGCGGCCGACCTGCTCCTTGACCTGCTCGAGCGTCGCGGGCCAGGCGGCTTCATACTCCTCGGGGTTCTCGACCGGGTCCAGGCCGCGCTCGCGCAGCTGCTGGTCGGCCAGGAACTCCACCGATCCGCCGAGCATGATGTCGGTGCCTCGACCGGCCATGTTGGTGGCCACCGTGACCGAGCCCTTGTGACCGGCGACCGCGACGACCTTGGCCTCGTCGGCGTGCTGCTTGGCGTTCAGCACGCTGTGCGGGACGCCGAGCTTCTTCAGCTTCTGGGAGAGGTACTCCGACTTCTCCACCGACACCGTGCCGACCAGGACCGGCTGGCCCTTCTCGTTGCGCGACCGGATGTCCTCGACGACCGCGTCGTACTTGGCCTCCTCGGTCCGGTAGACCAGGTCGGGCTGGTCGATGCGGGCCATCGGCTTGTTGGTCGGGATCGGGACCACGCCGAGCTTGTAGATCTTGTCGAACTCCGAGGCCTCGGTCATGGCCGTTCCGGTCATGCCGGAGAGCTTGTCGTAGAGGCGGAAGTAGTTCTGGAGCGTGATGGTGGCGAGGGTCTGGTACTCCTCGCGGACCTGGACCTTCTCCTTGGCCTCGATGGCCTGGTGCAGACCGTCGTTGTAGCGGCGCCCGGAGAGGATGCGGCCGGTGTGCTCGTCCACGATGAGCACCTCGCCGTTCATGACGACGTACTCCTTGTCGTTGTGGAACAGCTCCTTGGCCTTGATGCCGTTGTTGAGGAACGAGATCAGCGGGGTGTTGACCGACTCGTAGAGGTTCTCGATGCCGAGGTGGTCCTCCACCTTGGTGATGCCCGGCTCGAGGACCGAGATGGTCCGCTTCTTCTCGTCGACCTCGTAGTCGACGTCACGCTCGAGCTTGGCGACGATCTTGGCGAACTCGCCGTACCACTTGACCTCGTCCTGGGTCGGGCCGCTGATGATCAGCGGGGTGCGCGCCTCGTCGATGAGGATCGAGTCGACCTCGTCGACGATGGCGAAGTTGTGGCCGCGCTGGACGCACTCCTCGATGGAGCCCGCCATGTTGTCGCGCAGGTAGTCGAAGCCGAGCTCGTTGTTGGTGCCGTAGGTGATGTCGCAGGCGTAGGCCACCCGGCGCTCGGCCGGCGTCATCTGCGGCAGGATCACCCCGACGCTCAGGCCCAGGAAGTGGTGGACCCGGCCCATCCACTCCGACTGGTACTTCGCGAGGTAGTCGTTGACCGTGACGACGTGGACGCCCTTGCCGGCGACCGCGTTGAGGTAGGCCGGCAGCGTGGAGACCAGGGTCTTGCCCTCACCGGTCTTCATCTCGGCGATGTTGCCGAGGTGCAGCGCCGCGCCACCCATGACCTGGACGTCGAAGTGCCGCTGGCCGATGACCCGGCGCGCCGCCTCTCGAACCGTCGCGAACGCCTCGGGCATCAGGTCGTCGAGGTCCTCGCCCTTGGCCAGCCGCTCCCGGAACTCCGCGGTCATGCCCTGGAGCTCGGCGTCGCTCATCGCGACGAAGTCGTCCTCGATGGCGTTGACCGCCTGGGAGATGCCTTCGAGCTGGCGCAGGATCTTGCCCTCGCCGATGCGCAGGATCTTGTCGAGGATGGCAGGCACGGTGCAGATGCTCCTGGGTCGGGTACGGGTGGCGCGGAGGCGCACACAGGGGCGCCGAGGCGCCGTCGTTCATCGTAACGGCCGAACGGTGGTGAGCGTTCCTCGGCACATTGGTGTGCACAGGCGTTGACATCAATGACGCTTTTGGTGTCAACTGCCACTGACATGAAGACGACGCGCCCCTACACGATGACCGCCCGGGCCGAGGCCGCGGAGCGGACGCGGGTGGCCGTCCTCGACGCCCTGGTCGCCCTGGCCCTGCGCCGGCGGCTGGCCGACCTCTCCCTCGACGACGTGGCGGGCGAGGCCGGGGTCAGCGTCCAGACCGTGCTGCGGAAGTTCGGCAGCCGCGACGGCCTCGTCGAGGCCGCCCTCGCCCACGCGCTGCGGGTCGTCGACCAGGAGCGGCGTGCGCCGGTCGGCGACGTGAGCGCGGCGGTGGCGGTGGTCCTCGAGCACTACGAGCGGCTCGGCGACGGGGTCGTGCTGCTCCTCGCCCAGGAGCGCGACGACGCACAGGTGGCGCGCATCGTCACCCACGGCCGCGCGCTGCACCGCACGTGGACCGAGACGGTGTTCGCGCCGCACCTGCCCCCGGCCGGCCCGGGGCGCGAGGAGCTGGTCGACCTGCTCGCGGTCGCCACCGACGTCTACACCTGGCAGCAGCTGCGGCGTGACCGCGGCCTCGACCGGGCCACCACGACCGCGCGGATGCACCGCTTGGTCTCCGCTCTGCTCACCGCACCGACCCCACACCCCGAGGACTGACCATGGCCGAGCTGCTCTTCGTCACCTGGGACGGCGGTGGCAACGTCCCGCCCGCCCTCGGCACCGCCCGCGAGCTCCAGGCGCGCGGTCACACCGTGCGCTTCCTGGGCCACGCGGTCCAGGCCGACCGGCTGGCCGCCGCGGGCGTCGGGGTCGAGCCCACCCGGCACGCGCGCCGCTTCGACAACCGCACCGACTACTCGCCGCTGGAGGCGCTGCGGCTCTTCGCGGACCGCGGGCTCGGCCGCGACCTGCTCGACGCCGTGCGCCGGCGCCCGGCCGACCTCGTCGTCGTCGACCACCTGGCCTTCGGGGCGATGCACGCCGCCGACGAGGCCGCGCTGCCGTACGCCGTGCTCGAGCACGCCTACGACGCCTCGCTGCGCACCCTGCTCCGCGGCCCCATGGGCCTCAACCTCGCGCTGCGGCGGCTGCACCCGCACCGGGCCCTCGACCACGCCGCGGCCCGGCTGCTCACCACGATCCCGACCCTGGACCCGCTCCCCGAGCCGCCCGCCCACCTGCACCGCGTCGGGCCGGTCGTCGACGTCGCGCCCCGCCCCGCGCACGGCCCCGCACCGGACGGGCGACCGCTGGTCCTGGTCAGCCTCAGCACCTTCGGCTTCGCCCGGATGCGGGCGTGCCTGCAGGCCGTGCTCGACGCGACCCGCGCCGTGGACGCCGACGTGGTGGTGACCACCGGGCCCGCGGTGGACCCGGCCGCGCTCGACGTTCCGCCCGGGGTCGAGGTGCACCGCCACGTCCCCCACGTCGAGCTGATGCCGCGCGCCTCGCTGGTGATCGGGCACGGCGGCCACGGCACCACCATGCAGGCGCTGGCCCACGACCTGCCGGTCCTGGTGATGCCCATGGACCGGCTCACCGACCAGCCCGCGGTCGGCCGCAGCCTCGAGCGCGCCGGCGCCGGCCGGGTGGTGCGCAAGGGCGCCCCGCCACGCCGGATCACGCCACTGGTCGAGGAGCTGCTCGCCGACGGCCCGCACCAAGCGGCCGCCGCCCGCCTCGGCGCGGAGGTCCGCAGCCTGCCCGGCGCGCGGCTCGGCGCCGACGTGCTGGAGGACGTCGTCAGGGCCGCAGCAGTGGGGCGAGGTCGCCGCGCGGCTCGACGGTGATCTCGTCCAGACCGAGCCACCCCGCCAGGGAGCGCAGCTCGGCGGACAGCTCCTCGGCGGTGTCCTCAGGCGCACCGTCCTCGGCCCACGCCGACTTGACCACGAGCACGCCGTCCCGGCGCTCGGCCTTGAGGTCGACCCGGGCCACGATCTCGTCGCGCAGCAGGAAGGGCAGCACGTAGTAGCCGTGCACCCGCTTCTGCGCCGGGACGTAGATCTCGATGCGGTAGTGGAAGTCGAAGAGCCTCTCGGTGCGCTCGCGCAGCCAGACCACCGGGTCGAACGGGCTGAGGAACGCTCGCGCCTCCACCCGGCGCGGGCGGCGTGCGGCGGTGTGCAGGAACGCCGGGCGGTTCCAGCCCTCGATGCGGACCGGCCGGAGCACCCCCTCCTCGACGAGGCGGTCCACCGCGGGGGCGACCTCCTCGACCTTCATGCGGTAGTAGTCGGCCAGGCAGCGCAGCGTCGCCACCCCGTGGGACGCGGCCGCGCGGCGTACGAGCTCGAGGTCGGCGTCGGCCTTGCTCGGCGTCGCCATGGCCAGGACGTGCGGCGGCAGCACCCGCTCGGGCAGGTCGTAGACCACCTCGAACTGGCTGGTCCGCCCGGCCACGGCCAGCTCGCCGGTCATGTAGAGGAAGTCGAGCGCCTTCTTGGCCTCCGACCAGTTCCAGCCCCAGTTGTCCTTGCTCCGCGGCGCCCCGTCGTCGAGCTGGCGGGCCGTGCTCGGCCCGCGGGCCGCCACCTCGGCCAGCAGCCGCTCGACCAGGCCGTCGTCGAGGGCCTGGAACCACTTGCCGCGCCGGTCGCGGTAGGCCGCCATCCGGTGCTGCATCACCGGCCACAGCTCGACGGGCATGAGGGCCTGGACGTGGGCCCAGTACTCCACCAGCCGGCGCGGTCGCTTCTCCGCCGCCCGCGTCAGCAGCCCCGTGTCGTAGGCGCCCATCCGGGAGAACAGCGGCATGTAGTGCGCCCGCTGCAGGACGTTGACCGAGTCGACCTGCAGCACGCCGGTCCGCTCGAGCGTGCGCGCGAAGGTCCGCATCGTCGGTGTCGTGTGCCGGGGGTCGAGGAACCCCTGCGCGGCCAGCGCGATCCGGCGCGCCTGAGCGCGCGACAGCGTGTCCGTCACGTTCCGCACTCAACCACGGCCCGCCGACAGCGGTGCCCGTCGGTCAGGGCAGGTCGAGGAGCTTCTCCTTGACGGCGTACATGACCGCCTCCATCCGCGAGTGCAGCTGGAGCTTCTCCAGGATGTTGCGGACGTGGTTCTTCACGGTGTTCTCGGAGATGAACAGGTCGCGGGCGATCTCGCGGTTGTTCATGCCCTTGGCCACCAGGCGCAGCACCTCGAGCTCGCGGTCGGTCAGCCGCAGGCCGGGCACGTGCTCGCGCTCGGGGCGCGACATCTGCTTGAACTCGTCGATGAGCTTGACCGCCATCGACGGGCTGATCAGCGACTGGCCGTCGGCGACGACCCGGATCGCCTGCGCGACCTCCTCGATGGAGGAGTCCTTGAGCAGGTAGCCCGACGCCCCGCTCTTGACCGCCTCGTAGAGGTCGGCCTCCTCGTCGGAGACGGTGAGGATGATGATCTTGGCCGACGGCACGGCCTCCTTGATGGCCAGGCAGGCCTCGATCCCGGAGCGCTTGGGCATCCGGATGTCGAGCAGCACCACGTCCGGCGCCGCCGTCGCGGCCAGGCTGGTCCCCTCGAGCCCGTCGCCCGCCTCACCCACGACCTCGACGCCCGGCTCAGCGGCCAGGAGCATCGTCAGGCCGCGTCGGAACAGTTCCTGGTCGTCGACGACCAGCACCCGGATCGGCTCCGGTTCCCCGTGCTTGCTCTCCGCCACACCGCGCATCATGACACGTTCGGGCGGTGCGCCGGGCACAGACGGGGCATGCGGTGGACCACGTGGGCTGGCCCACCTGGGCTGGCCCAGGTGGGCGCCCGGCGTACCTGGGCTAGTCGACGTCGAGCGAGATCACGCCGTAGTCGTAGCCGCGGCGGCGGTAGACCACCGACGGGCGGTCGCTCTCCTTGTCGACGAACAGGTAGAAGTCGTGCCCGACCAGCTCCATCTCGTACAGCGCCTGGTCCAGCGTCATCGGGCTGGCGGGGTGGGTCTTCTCGCGCACCACCAGCGGACCGTCGCCGGTGACCGCGATCGGGCCCACCTGGCGCTCGGCGACCTGGCCGTCGTCGACGACGTCCTCGACGAGCTCGTCGGCGTTCGCCAGGGCCTGGCCCACCGAGACCGGCGCCCGGCGCCCGTGGTGGACGCGGCGGCGGTCGGCCGCCCGCCGCATCTGCGACGCCATCTTGTCCAGGGCCATGTCCAGCGCGGCCATCTTGTCGACCGCGCACGCCTCGGCGCGGATCACCGGGCCCTTGGAGAACGCCGTGAGCTCCAGACGTACGGCGCGGTCACGCTGGCGCGGGTTGGCCTCGCAGTCCACCTCGACGCTCACCCGCATGATCCGGTGATCGTGCTTCTCGAGCCGGGCCAGCTTCTCCTCGACGTGGCTGCGGTACCTGTCGGTGATCTCGCAGTGTCGGCCGGTGACCACTACATCCATCTGAACCTCCCGTGTCGGCGTGTGTCCTGTCGGTTGGTCAGGAGCGGCCGAGAACGCAGAGAGCCCGGGGAGTCCCCCGGGCTCAACGTCCTCGAGTGGGCTCCATGCACCGACGGTAGTCGGCTCACCTGAGGCACGGAAGGGAAGGCGGACATCTGTCCAGAACTCACCCGGGTGAGGCGCGTGCTTCGTCGTTGGGTGGCTGGCGGGTGTCGCTGGCGGTGGCTGGTGGGGCCGTGGGTCCGCCCCGCCGGACGGGCGCGTGCGGGCCCGGGTCGCCGCTTGTCCGCACCGCGCGGCACCCGCGGGCGCCGCGCCACCCCACGCACGCCGCCACCCCACGCACGCCGCCACCCCACGCACGCCGCCACCCCACGCACGCCGCCACCCCACGCACGCCGCCACCCCACGCACGCCGCCACCCCACGCACGCCGCCACCCCACGCACGCCGCCACCCCACGCACGCCGCCACCCCACGCACGCCGCCACCCCACGCACGCCGGCACCTCGCGCACCGCCGCGCGCGGCCACCGCTCAGCGCGGCCGCGGGACGGCACCGCCCATCCGCACCCGCACCAGACCGCCGCGGGCCGCCGCCACCGCCCCCATGCGCCACAACCCTCCTCCGCCGCCGCCGCAGCACACAGCACCGCCCCCAAGCAGCTCAGCACCGCCCCGGGCAGCGGCGCGCTCAGGACCGTCCCCGCCCAGCGCCGCTCGCACCGCCCACGGGCCACGGGGCCCCGCGGCCGGGCGCCCGCGCAGCGCCACCGCCGCCAAGGACCTCCGCGCAGCGGACATGGCGACGAGGGCACGCCGTTCCGCAGCTGTTGTTGCTGCGGCGGCGCACCGCCGCACCGGCGCGCCGGCGCCGACCCACCGCTGCGCCGCCACGCGGGACCGCCCGCCGCGCTGCCCGTTCAGCGCCGCTCAACCCGACCCGCGGCCCGCCCGCCCGCCCGCGCCACCCGACCCGCATGGTGACCTGGGCGCGCCGCCGTACCGCGACCCCGCCGCGGCGCTGGCCCGCGGGCGCTCAGGGCCTTCCTCTCCCACCCGCCCTTCCCGCCGCCTCCACTCACCAATCCGGACTGTCCCTGACTCCTGCGGGATTGACGAACGCCTGTCCGGGGCCGCTCTGCTCTGGGGGCGATGCCCGCACCGCTCTGCGCGTGCACCGCACGGCCAGGCCGCAGGCCGCCCGGCCCGACGCCGCGCGCACCGCTCGTGCGCGCCTCAGCCCCGCCGGCCCGGGGCCGCGCCGCCCTCACCCACGCGCGCACCGCACGTACGCGCAGCACCCGCCGGCCCGACGCCGCGCCCCGAGCTGCCCGCCAGCCGTCAGGCCGCCGCCCCGGACGCGGCCGCCGACCACCGCTGGGTAGCGGCGACGACGGCGATGCGGACGACGTCGAGGCCGGTGGCCTCGAGGGCGCGTTGGGCCTCGCGGGCGGTCGAGCCGGTGGTGAGCACGTCGTCGCACACGACGACCCGCACCTCCGTCCACCGGCGCAGGAGGCGGTCGACGGCGCGGGCGCGCACCCGCATGGACCCGGCCAGGTTGGCCGCGCGGGCGGTGGCGTCGAGGCCGGACTGGTCGGCGACGCGGCCGGTCTGGCGCAGGAGCCTGCGCACGACGACGCGTTGGTCGGGGTGGTCGAGGAGGCGGGCGGCTCGGCGGGTCAGGGCGTGGGTGGGGTCGTGGCCGCGGGCGCGGACGGTGCGGGGGCGCGACGGCACGGGGACGAGGACGAGCGGGCTGCCGCGGGGCAGCTCGCCGGCGACGGCGGCGGCGAGGAGGCGGGCGAGGGGGACGGCGAGGCCCTCCAGGTGGCGCTCCTTGAGGCCGAGCACCATGTCGCGGACGGTGCCGGCGTAGGCCGCGGCGGCCCACGGCTCGACGAGACCGCCGGGGACGGGGGTGGGCCAGGCGGGGGCGGCGGCGGTGGGCAGGTCGGCGGCACAGGCCGGGCACAGCGACCGGCCGGGGGCGGCGCAGCCGACGCAGACGCCGCCGAGCAGGAGGTCGAGGGCGCCGTCGAGGAGGGTGGCGGGTGGTCGGGTCATGAGGCCAGCGAACCGGAGCGGACCGACGACCGGGGCGGCGAGCGGGCGGGCTGTGGAGAGGTCAGAGGTGGGGCGGGGCTGTGGACGCGGGGGGGGACGCTCAGCCCACGTAGGTGAGGTCGGTGACCGTGTCGTCGACGGGGATCCGCAGGTCGCGGTCGCCGGTGAGGTCCTTGAGGACGCCGGGGGCGAAGGCGTAGATCGGCTGGTCGGGGGTCGGCGAGCCGACCAGGTCGGTGACGGCCTCGGTGATGGACTTCAAGACGCCGTCGACGCCCAAGGAGGCGCCGTCCACCGAGGCGCTGCGCACGTAGACGAAGCTCCGGCTCACGGGCTGGGAGTAGACGACGCTGGTCGGCGTGCGCCAGGCCAGGCTGCGGATCCGGCCCTCGGTCTCGGGCGGGGTGATGTCGCGGGCGGCGTCGACGCGCGTCACCTGGTCGTCGCCGGCGCTGATGATCCGGCTGACCACGATGCTGTCGTCCGGTCCGTCACCGCGCACGACGGCGACGAGCCGCGAGCCGTCGCGCGAGACGGTGAAGTCCTTGACGTACTGCCCGGTGACGCCCGCGACGTCGACCTCGCGGACGGTGGTCCCGCGGACGTACTGCACGACGGCCCCCTCCTTGCGCCGATCGACGGTCCACAGCCGGTCGCGCACGTCGTACGCCGGCGTGAGCAGGTCGCTCGCCGCCGTGAGGATCGGCGCCGGGGTGCCGTCGGGGTCGTCGACGGAGCCGACCAGCAGCTCGGAGCCCGAGGCGGTGACGCCGGCGGCCTGGTCGGCGCGCATGTCCAGGGCCACCGACCGCAGCTGGTAGTCGGCCTGGCCGAACGGCCCGCCGACCTCGTCGAGGCTCCGCGGGCTGCCGGCGACGAGCCGGCCCTCGCGCAGGCCGTAGAGGACGGGGCTCGCGTCGCCGACGTACGGCGCGAAGGAGCTGCCGTAGGAGACCTCGAAGTCGTCGTCGCCGTCCCCGAGCTTCACCGGCTGCCCGTCGACGCTCACCTGGAAGCTGCGGATGTCGGGGTCCTGCCGCAGCGTCCAGGCCAGCTGGGCGACCAGCCGCTCGGCCTCGGAGGCGTCCAGGACCAGGTCGGTGTTGTCGCTGGTCAGCGTGACCTGGGCGAGCCCCCCGCGCCGAGACCGGCACCGAGACCACCGGGCGCAGGTCGGCGGGCAGGAAGGTCAGCTCGGAGCCGGACAGCCCCGGCGCGGGACCCTGCAGCAGACCGTTGACCATCGTGGACGCCAGCTGCGGTCCGCGCGGGACGAAGACCGGCTCGGGCACCAGCAGGGTGCCGCTGGGGTCGAAGAAGTAGAGCGAGACCTGGCGCAGCCGCTGCTCGAACCACGAGCGCGGCACCATGAGGTACGGCGGCGGCGCCGAGATCCGCCACTGCCCGTCGTCGTCCTGCTCCATCCCGATCCGGAACGTCGCCGCCGCACCCTCGAGCGGTCCCTGCCAGGCGCCGCGGGCGTCGGTGCGGTCGGCGTCGGAGAGCGTCATCTCCAGCTCGTCGTCGCGCAGGCCGGAGATGGTCGGGTTGCCGTAGGCGATGGTGCCGACGGGCTGCCAGGAGGCCTTCGCGTCGGTGGTGAGGAACTCGCGCGCCACGCTGGTCTTGATCGGCGGGGTCGCGGTCATGGCCTCGAGGAACCCGCGCACGACGTCCTCGGGCGAGTCGTCCTTGCCGGGGCCGCGCGGGTTGATGTTGGCCGGGTTGTCGCGCGGGCGGGTGCCACTCGCCTGGGTCTCCACCACCGGTCCGCTGTCCGGCAGGCTCACGCCGCAGCCGCTGAGCAGCAGCCCGGCCAGGGTCGCGGCCAGCACCAGGGGCGTCGTACGGCGGGTCACCGGACCGGCTCCGGAGCGTCCTCGGGCACCAGCGGCAGGGGGCTCTGCCGCAACGGGTGGCGCACGTGCCGCGGCAGCGTGAGCCGGAACTGCGAGCCCTCGCCCGGCCGCCCCCACGCCTGCAGCCACCCGCCGTGCAGGTGGGTGTCCTCCATCGAGATCGACAGGCCGAGCCCGGTGCCGCCGGAGGTCCGCGCCCGGGCCGGGTCGGCCCGCCAGAACCGGTTGAAGACCATGGCCGACTCCCCCGGCGCCAGCCCGACGCCGTAGTCGCGCACCGCGATGGCCGCGGCCTGCTCGTCACCGGCGACGTGGATGACGACGTCGGCGGTCCCGACGCGGCGGTCGACCCCGCCGACGTGGGCGTGGTCGATCGCGTTGGTGACCAGGTTGCGCACCACCCGCTCGACCCGGCGCACGTCGGCCTCGGCCAGGCACGGGTGGTCGGGGGCGAGGACCCGCAGGCGCACGTCGTGCTGCTCGGCCAGCGGCCGGGTGCTGTCCACCACCCGGTGGGCCACGTCGACGAGGTTGACGTCGTCGAGGTCGAGCACGGCGGCGCCGGCGTCGAACCGGCTGATCTCGAGCAGGTCGGCCAGCAGCGTCTCGAACCGGTCGAGCTCCATCTGCAGCAGCTCGGCCGCGCGCGCGGTGACCGGGTCGAAGTCGCGCCGGGCGTCGTGCAGCACGTCGCCGGCCATCCGCACCGTGGTCAGCGGCGTGCGCAGCTCGTGGGAGACGTCGGAGACGAAGCGGCGCTGCACCCGGCTCAGCTCCTCCAGCTGCCGGATCTGGCGCTGCAGGTTGGAGGCCATCTGGTTGAACGACGTCGCGAGCCGCGCCACGTCGTCCTCACCGGAGACCCGCAGCCGCTCCTGGAGCCGACCGGCCGCCAGCCGCTCGGCCACCTCGCGGGCCATCCGCACCGGTGTCACCACCTGCCGGGTCACCAGCCAGGTCACCCCGGCCACCAGGACCAGCAGCAGCCCGCCCGCGGTGAGCAGAGCCCGGGTGACCAGGTCCATCGTGCTCTGCTGCTCCTCGAGCGGGAACAGGAAGTAGACCGTGTACGTCGCGCCGTCGGCCGGCAGCGAGATCTGCGAGCCCACCACGATCCCGGGCTCGTGGCGCACCACGTCGCCCTGGTCGTCGAGCGTCCCGAGGTCGGCGTAGGTCCACGCCCGGGCCGCACCGATGGTCTGGAAGTGGTCCTCCAGCGAGACCGGGACGCTGGCCAGGTCGTAGTCGCCGCTGGACGACGTGCCGCCCTGGGCGATGCGCACCCCCTCGCCGGCCGGGCCGGCCACGACCACGCCGTACCCGCGCGTCGAGGCCCGGTCCAGGATCACGTCGACGATGTCGCCGCGCTGGACCGACGCGTCCTCCTGGCCCGAGGCCTGGGACAGCAGGTCGTCGACCTCGACGATCTCGCCCGCGACCTCGTGGGTCACCGCGTCCACCCGCCGGTCGAGCAGGCCGTCGCGGATCTGCTGCAGCAACAGCCAGCCCATGGTGGCGATGACCAGCGCGCACAGCACCACGGTGCTCGCGACCACCCGGGCCTGGATCGAGCGGCGCCAGAACGTCAGCCCGCGGCGCAGGGCGCCGGGGAAGCTGCGGGGCGCACGCGCGCGGAGCACTGCCGAGGACCCGGGTCTCAGCCCGTGCCGGCCTTGTAGCCGACGCCGCGCACGGTCACCACGATCTCCGGGCTCTCCGGGTCGTGCTCGACCTTGGAGCGCAGCCGCTGCACGTGCACGTTGACCAGCCGGGTGTCGGCGGCGTGGCGGTAGCCCCAGACCTGCTCCAGCAGCACCTCACGGGTGAAGACCTGCCACGGCTTGCGGGCCAGGCACACGAGCAGGTCGAACTCCAGGGGCGTGAGGTTGATCGGCTCGCCGTCGCGGCTCACCGCGTGGCCGGCCACGTCGATGACGATGTCGCCGATGCTCAGCGACTCCTGCGCGCCGCGGTCGTTGCGGCGTACGCGCGCCCGGATCCGCGCGACCAGCTCCTTGGGCTTGAACGGCTTGACCACGTAGTCGTCGGCGCCCGACTCCAGCCCGACCACCACGTCGACGGTGTCGCCGCGGGCGGTGAGCATGACGATGGGCACCCCGGACTCGGCCCGGATCTCCCGGCACACGTCGATGCCGTCCTTGCCGGGCAGCATCAGGTCGAGCAGGACGACATCGGGCTTGAACTCGTGGAACGCCGCCAGCGCCAGGTCGCCGCGGGTGACCACACGGGCGTCGAAGCCCTCCTGGCGCAGCACGATCGAGAGCATCTCGGCCAACGAGGCGTCGTCGTCGACCACGAGGACGCGCCCCTGGGTCGCGAGGTCCACGACGGGCACCGGCTGCTCAGCCATGCGCCAATTCTGCCGCACGGCCCAGAAGAGCCGGGCCCGGACGCACGACGGCCCGGGCGCAGTGCGCCCGGGCCGTCGTGGAGGTGGTCGATCAGTAGCGGTACTGGTCGGACTTGAACGGGCCCTCGACCGGGATGCCGAGGTAGGCGGCCTGGTCGTCGCTGAGCGTCGTGAGCTTCACGCCGAGGGCGTCGAGGTGGAGGCGCGCGACCTCCTCGTCCAGGTGCTTGGGCAGCACGTAGACGCCGACGGGGTACTCCTCGGGCTTGGTGAAGATCTCGATCTGCGCCAGCACCTGGTTGGTGAAGGAGTTGGACATCACGAACGACGGGTGGCCGGTCGCGTTGCCGAGGTTCATCAGGCGACCCTCGGACAGCACGATGATGGCCTTGTCGTCGGGGAAGGTCCACACGTCGACCTGCGGCTTGACGTTCTTGCGCGTCGCCACGCCGTCGGCCTCGAGGCCGGCCATGTCGATCTCGTTGTCGAAGTGGCCGATGTTGCCGAGGATCGCGTTGTGCTTCATCCGCTTCATCTGCTCGACCGAGACGACGTCCTTGTTGCCGGTCGCGGTGATGATGATGTCGGCGCTCGACACGACGTCGTCCAGGGTGGAGACCTGGTAGCCGTCCATGGCCGCCTGCAGCGCGCAGATCGGGTCGATCTCGGTGACGATGACGCGAGCGCCCTGGCCGCGCAGCGACTCCGCGCAGCCCTTGCCCACGTCGCCGTACCCGCAGACCACGGCGACCTTGCCGCCGATGAGGACGTCGGTCGCGCGGTTGATGCCGTCGATGAGCGAGTGGCGACAGCCGTACTTGTTGTCGAACTTGGACTTGGTGACCGAGTCGTTGACGTTGATGGCCGGGAAGAGCAGCGAGCCTTCCTTCATCATGTCGTAGAGCCGGAGCACACCGGTGGTGGTCTCCTCGGTCACGCCCTTGATCTCGCCGGCGATCGGCGTCCAGCGCTCCTTGGACTCCGCGAACGAGGCGTTGAGCGCCTCGAAGATGATCCGCTGCTCGTTGCTGGTGGCGGTGGCCGGGTCCGGCGCGACGCCGGTCTTCTCCATCTCGACACCGAGGTGGACGAACAGGGTCGCGTCGCCGCCGTCGTCGAGGATCATGTTGGCGAAGGTGCCCTCGGGCCACTGCAGGATCTGCTGGGTGCACCACCAGTACTCCTCCAGCGTCTCGCCCTTCCAGGCGAAGACCGGGACGCCGGCGGGGGCGTCGACGGTACCGGTGGGGCCGACCGCGACGGCCGCGGCCGCGTGGTCCTGGGTGGAGAAGATGTTGCAGGACGCCCAGCGCACCTCGGCGCCGAGCGCGACCAGCGTCTCGATGAGCACGGCGGTCTGGATCGTCATGTGCAGCGAGCCCGCGATCCGGGCCCCCGCGAGCGGCTTGGCGTCGCCGTAGCGCTCGCGCATCGCCATCAGGCCGGGCATCTCGTGCTCGGCGAGGGTGATCTCGGTGCGGCCGTAGTCGGCCAGCGACAGGTCGGCGACCTTGAAGTCCATCGGGTTGTCTCCTAGGAGGCTGGAGTCAGGTCTGCGCCGCGCATCTGCGCGTAGTTGGGATCTCCCACGCGGACCGTCCCAGGGTATGGCGAGCGCTGCCGCAGGGGTGAATCCTCGCGGCCGCTCAGTGCGCGGCGGGCTCGTGGCCGGCGTCGGCCTTCTTCCCGAACGGCAGGCGCACGACGACGGCGACGACCAGGGCGCCCCAGACGATCCCGATGAGGGCGGAGACGCCGGTGTTGGCCAACCAGGCGAGAGCGGAGCCCACGGGGCCGTGGACGGCGTCGTGGATGTGCTCCTCCCAGTGGTGGACGGTGTCGTAGGGCCAGTGCCAACCGACCTCGGCGGAGTTGACCAGCAGGATGTGGCCACCGACCCAGAGCATGGCGGCGATGCCGACCACGGAGATGACGGAGAGCAGGCGGGGCATGGCCTTGACCAGCCCGTGGCCGAGCCGCTGGGCGAAGGCCGCGTCGCGCTGGATCAGGTGCAGGCCGACGTCGTCCATCTTCACGATCAGGCCGACCACGCCGTAGACGAGCACGGTGATGGCCACGGCGACGACGAGCAGGATCAGGGCCCGCGGGACGATCGACTCGTCGGCGACCTCGTTGAGGGCGATGACCATGATCTCGGCGGACAGGATGAAGTCGGTGCGGATGGCGCTCGCGGTCAGCTCGTCCTCGGCCTCGGGCCCGGACTCGGTGGCCAGCTGGTGCTCCTCGTGGCCGGCGATCTTCTCCCAGACCTTCTCGGCGCCCTCGTAGCAGAGATAGGTGCCACCGGCCATGAGGATGACCGGCAGCGCCCACGAGGCGAACTGGCTGAGGACCAGCGCGGCCGGGAGGATGAAGAGGATCTTGTTGCGCAGCGAGCCGACGGCGATCTTGCGGATGATCGGGAGCTCGCGCTCGGCGGCGACGCCGGAGACGTACTGCGGGGTGACCGCGGTGTCGTCGACCACGACGCCGGCGGCCTTGGCGCTGGCCCGACCGGCGGCCGCGCCGACGTCGTCGACCGACGCGGCGGCCATCCGGGCCAGCGCGGCGATGTCGTCGAACAGGCCGAACAGCCCGGCACTCATGGGCGGAAGGTTAGCGAGCGGCCAAGGGGCGGTCGCTCGCCGCCTCCTCGATGGCGCCCGCGATCTGCTCGGCGTGGGTCGGCGCGGCGGCCAGCTGGACGGCCGCCTCGACGTGCTTCTCGGCGGTGCCGAAGGGATCGACCGCGTGGTTGAGGACGCGGGCGACGGGCGACCAGGCCAGCACCAGGGCGAGGGCCACGGCGCCGGCGGTGGTGAGCGCGAAGGCGATCGCCGCGTGGCCCGCCGCCCAGTCGGCGTACCCGGCGTACTCCGCGCCCTTGATGACGAAGCCGTGGAAGAGGTAGACGACCAGGGTGGCCGCGCCCATCGTGGTGAACCAGCCGCCGGCGCGCGGGATCAGCGCGAAGAAGGACAGCGCACCGACCAGGCCGACGGCGAGCAGCCCGGCCCGGACCGCGAGGCCGTGGGCGTCGCTGGCGCCGAGGTCCTGGTAGCCGTAGCTGTAGTAGAGCCAGTCGGTGCTCCCGACCAGCTGGTCCATCCAGGTGGCGCCGACCAGGATGGCCAGGAAGCCGAGGATGCCGGCGGTGCGCGCCCAGGGGGCGCGCAGCACCTCGAGCCGCTCGGGCGTGGCCTTGAGGCCGAGCACGAAGAACGGCAGGAAGCCGCAGATCCGGAAGAAGTCGAAGGTGCTGTCCGCGACCATGCCGCCAGCCAGGCTGATCGCGATGGCCACGGGTACGGCGAGCAGGGCCGGCACCGCCTTGAACACCGGCGTCGCGAGCCGCCAGAAGAACAGGGCCGAGAGGTACCACATCGGCCAGTGCGGGTCCTGGAACACGTCGCGCAGCTGCTCACCGCCGAGGTAGATCCGGAACAGCGCGAGCGCGCACTCGAAGAGGACGTACGGGATGGCCACGGTGCGCACGAGCTGCCACATCCGGGCCGGGGTGTAGGCGAACGAGCGCGACAGGTAGCCCGTGACGAAGACGAAGGCCGGCACGTGCCACAGGTAGAGCGAGTCGTAGAGGTGCGAGACCGCGCCCACGCGCGGCAGCAGCGTCCAGGAGTGCCCGACGACCACGAGCAGGACGAGCCCCATCTTGGCGTTGTCGAACCACGGGTCGCGGGCCTTGGCCGGCGCCGGGCCTGCCGCGGCTCCGGCGGCAGGGGCGGCGGCGGGCGTGCGGGCAGGCGCGGTCGGGGACGTGCTGCTCACGCAGTCCGGATACCCGGGCGGGCTCTCCGCGACACCTGCTACCGGCCGGTAGCCCTCAGTCCGTGACGAGGCCCACGCGGAGGTACTCCGCGCCGTAGGTCCCCGACAGCAGCAGCGAGGCGTAGCACGCGACCTCGCTCGAGGCCTCGGTCTCGATGCTCTCCACCCGCACGCCCCGCTCGGACGCGGCGGCCAGGAGCCGACCGCGCTGCTCGCGGAAGTACGGCGACTGAGAGCCGTCCTCGAGCACCAGCAGCACCGGGCGGCGCACGGTCGCGCCCTCGTCGAACGGGTCGTCGAAGACGTCGCGCGGCCGGGCCGCCTCGAGGATCGGCAGCAGGTGCTCGGCGTCGCCGGCGATGGCCGTGAGGCCGGAGGCACGGCGCACTGACTCCGCGATCCGGCGGGCGGCGCGGGCGGCCAGCACGGTGCCGCCCCAGACCAGCGGGTTGGTGTCGGCCAGCGCGATGGCCAGCATCTTGGCCGGGTTGACCGCGAGGTCGCGGTGCGGCGAGCAGGAGATGGCCACGTCGTCGAGGGCCTGCGCCACCTGGTCCGCGTCGGTGGCCGGCCCGAGCTGGACCTGGTCGAGGTAGCTCAGCATGACCACCGCGGTGGCCAGCTGGTCGCGGGTGGCGACGGGCAGGATCGTGCTCCAGCGGCCGGCGGCGTGCTCGGCCACCATCGAGGCCGGCGGGCAGGCCACCACGACCTGGCAGCCGCGGCGGTTGGCCTCGGCGACCGCCGACGCGGTGCCGGTGTCGGAGCCGTCCGGGGCCAGCACGACGACCAGGTCGAGACTGCCGGCCCAGCCCGGCAGGGCCGGTCCGGGCCAGGCCACGAACGGCACCGGGCACCACGGCTCGAGCACCGCGCGCAGCAGGCGGGAGTCGGGGCCGGCCGCGATGACCGCGCGCGGCTGGCCGTTCTCGCGCGAGCGGGCCACGGCCTCGGCGATGGCCTCGGCCGCGTCGCCGGCCTCGCGGCGTACGCGCGCGCCGGACTCGGCCAGCTCCCGCAGCCGCACGTCGTGCTGCGCGAGCGCGGAGGCGTCGTCGAGGCGGGACTCGTCGAACCAGCTGACCACCGGATCAGCCCGGCCGGCGGGCTTCGTCGACCAGCAGCACCGGGATGTCGTCGCGGACCGGGTAGATCAGCCCGCACGACTGGCAGACCAGCTCGCCGCCGTCCTCGGTCTCGCGCGGCACGAGGTCGCCGTGGCAGTCCGGGCAGACGATGATCGCCAGCAGCTCCGGGGAGAGGTTGAGCGCCATCACGCACCCTTTCGGATCAGCGCGAGCACGTCGTCGCGCACCCGCTCCATGGTCTCGCGGTCCCTGCCCTCGGCGTTGAGACGCAGCAACGGCTCGGTGTTGGAGGGCCGCACGTTGAAGGTCCAGTCGGCGTGGCTGACGGTCAGCCCGTCGAGCCGGTCGAGGGTGACCCCCTCCTGCCCGTCGTAGGCCGCCTCGACGACCGCGGTCACCGCGGCGGTGTCGGCCACGGTGGAGTTGACCTCGCCGCTGAGCGGGTAGGGGTCGTACTCCGCGACCAGCTCCGAGAGCGGCAGGTCGGTCTCGGACAGCGCGGCCAGCGCGTGCAGGGCGGCCAGCATCCCGGAGTCCGCGCGCCAGAAGTCGCGGAAGTAGAAGTGGCCGCTGTGCTCGCCGCCGAAGACCGCGTCGGTCTCGGCCATCGTGGCCTTGATGAACGAGTGGCCCACCCGGGTGCGCACCGGCGTGCCGCCCAGCGAGGTCACCAGCTCGGGCACCGCACGGCTGGTGATGAGGTTGTGGATCACCGTGGCGCCGGGGTCCTTGGCCAGCTCGCGGCGGGCGATGAGCCCGGTCAGCGCCGACGGCGAGACGGCCTGGCCGCGCTCGTCGACGAGGAAGCAGCGGTCGGCGTCGCCGTCGAAGGCCAGCCCGATGTCGGCGCCCTCCTCCAGCACGCGGGCCTGCAGGTCGCGCAGGTTCTCGATCTCGATCGGGTTGGCCTCGTGGTTCGGGAAGGTGCCGTCGAGCTCGAAGTACATCGGCACCAGCTCGACGCCGCTCACCTGGCCCAGCACCGCCGGCGCGGTGTGCCCGGCCATGCCGTTGCCGGCGTCGGCGACGACCTTGAGCGAGCGGCCGCCGGCGACCGGGGCCAGCGTGAGCAGGTGGTCGGCGTAGGCGTCGAGCAGGTCGAGCTCGCTGACCTCCCCGCGGGCGCCGTCCACCGCGCGCGGCTCCAGGACCAGGTCGCGGATCTCGGCGAGCCCGGACTCCATGCCCAGCGGCACGGCGTTGGCCCGGCACATCTTGATCCCGTTGTACGCCGCGGGGTTGTGGCTGGCCGTGAACATCGCGCCCGGCACCTCGAGGTGGCCGGAGGCGAAGTAGAGCATGTCGGTGGAGGCCAGCCCGATCATGACCACGTCGGCGCCGGCCTCGGCCGCGCCCTCGGCGAACGCGGCGGCCAGCGCCGGCGACGTGGGCCGCATGTCGTGGCCGACGACCACGCGGGTGGCGCCGGTGACCTGGGTGTGCGCGCGACCGGTGGCGCGGGCCAGCGGCTCGTCGATCTGCTCCGGCGCGAGACCGCGGACGTCGTAGGCCTTGAAGACGCCGGTGACGACGGCGGGGTCGGGGGCGGGATCCACGGCCCCGACCCTAGTTGCTCAGCGGTCGATCGCCTCGTCGTGGGTGAGCACGCGCAGGTGGCCGCGGCGACCGGTCTCGCGGGAGCCGTACTCGGTGGTCGGCGCGGCCGGAGGAGCGGCCACCGGGCGGGCGGCCTCGCGCACGGCGTCGGCCAGGGCCAGCAGGTCGTCGTCGGACGGGCCGCTGGGCGCCTTGAGGTCCGAGACCAGCCGCAGCACCTCCCAGCCGCGGGGGGCGGAGAGCCGCTCGGCGTGCTGGGCGCACAGGTCGTAGGCGTGCGGCTCGGCGTACGTCGCGAGCGGGCCCAGCACCGCCGTCTGGTCGGCGTAGACGTAGGTGAGCGTGGTGACCGCGGGACGGTCGCACGCGGTGCGCGAGCAGCGCCGGGCAGGACTCACCCCCGGAACGTACCTCCGTACTAACCTCGCGCCGTGGAGAACCGCCGGGCGCACCCCTCGCCCCGCCGTGACCGGCGCGGCCGCGGCATGCGCGGCCCGGGGATCGTCCCGCGCCGGCCGGGCTCCCCCGAGCTGCCCACGGGCCGGGAGCGGTTCGACGAGCTCGCGCTGTCCATCGTGACCAGCGTCGACCGGCGCTGGCAGGACGAGCTCGGGCTGGTGGAGTACGCCGTCGAGGACGCCCCGCAGATCCCCGACGACTGGGAGGACGGCCAGGTGCCGCTCTCCTCTCTGGTGCGCGGCAGCGGCGCCACGCCGACCCGGCTGGTGCTCTTCCGGCGCCCCATCGAGCACCGCGCGGAGTCGCGCGCCGACCTCGAGGCCCTGGTGCTGACCATCGTGGTCGAGCAGGTGGCCGAGCTGCTGGGCATCGACCCGGAGCGGGTCGACCCGCGCTACGAGGGCGAGGCCTGATGGGCTGGTGGCCGTTCGGGCGCGGGCGCACCTCCGACCAGGACGTCGACGTGCTGCTGGCGCGGGCCGACGCCGCGAGTCCGACCGGGTCGTTCCGGATGCCGGTCGCGGACGTCTTCACCATCACCGGCCGCGGCACGGTCGTCACCGGGCGGGTGGAGTCGGGCCGGCTCGAGGTGGGCCAGCGCGTGCAGATCGTGCGCGACGGCCTCCCGCAGACCGCGACCGAGGTGACCGGGATCGAGAAGTTCCGCGCCGTCGTCGAGGCCGCGACCGCCGGCGAGCAGGTCGGGCTGCTGCTGCGCGGGGTGGACCGCGCCGACGTCGAGCGCGGCGACGTCGTGCAGAGGGGCTAGGGGACTCCGGGGCGGACGTCGGGGACCAGCCCCGTCAGCACCAGCTCGCGCAGGGGCACGACGGCGGTGCCGCCGCCGGTGAGCAGCACGGCGGCGTGCACGGCGGCCCCCTCGGGCACCACGCCGACCAGCGCGGTCGCGTCGGGCAGCTCGACGTCGCCGCCGGCCTGGACGGCGAGGTCGACGGCCTGCTCGGCGAGGGCCTTGCCCTTCGCGTCGTACGCCGTGACGGTGGCGGTCCCCGTGCCGGTGGCGCCGGCCAGGAGCAGCCGCTTGGGCCCGGCCGGCACGACGGCGGCGGTGGGCGCGTCGACCGCCGCGCCGGCGGCCAGCAGCGAGAGATCGCCGTCCACGACCTGGCGCAGGCCGGTCGTGACCGGGCCGTTGGAGGAGACCAGGACGCCAAGGGCGCCGTCCTGCGCCGACTGGGCCAGCACGTCGTCGAGGGTGACGGACTCGGTGGTGCCGGGCGCGACGCGGATGGTCTCGGCGCCGGTGGGCGTGAACACCGACGTCGCGGTGACCACCTGGAGCTCGGCGCGGACCTCGTCGGCGCCCGGGTTGGCCAGCACCAGGGTGCGCTCCCCCGCCCCGGGGACCAGGCCGAGCACGAGGTTCTCGCTGCTCGGCTCCGCCTGGGCGGGGAGCCAGTCGCGCGAGGCGGCGCCCCCGAGGTCGTCGACGGCGTCGACCACGTGCACCGCGAGCCGGCCGCGGGTGGTGTGCACCTCGAGCGCCAGCTCGCCGCGGCGCGGCAGGACCTGGCCCATGTCGAGCTGGACGGTGGTGGACCCCGGCACCGAGACGCCGCGCAGCGCCGGCACGTCGACCACGCCGCTCGGCCCGCGGACCGTGACGTCGGCGATGGCCGGGCCGGTGTTGGGGTTGGTCAGCTCCAGGACCGAGTCGTGCGTGGGCTCGGCGCCGGCGCCGGTGAACCACTGGTCGGCGACCGGCGGCGCGCAGTCGACGGCGGCGAGCGGGGCCGACTGCGAGCGGCCGGCGACCAGCCCGGGCGCGAGCGCCCCCGTGCCGGTGACGACCGCGGCGCCGGCACCCGGCTCGGCCGCGCTCACGCGGCCACTGCGGACCCGGAGCGGGGCCGACGTCTGCCCGAGGCCGACCGTCACCTCGCCGTCGGCCGCCTCGTCGGCGCTCCCCGAGACGGAGACACCGGTCGCGTCGGTCCCGGTGCCGGTCAGCGCCGAGGGGCAGACGAGCGAGGAGGTGCTGAGGGCGGTCGCGACCGGCTCCCCGGTCCCCGGCTGCCCGCGGTCCGGGCGCACGACGAACAGCGCCAGCGCACACGCCACCGGCAGCACCACCGCGAGGACCACGTCCACGCCGAACCGACGCCTCACCGCTGCCCCCGCTCCGTGCTCGGCGCACACAGGACCAGCACGGCCAGCACCGCGAGGGCCTGCACCACGAGCAGCACGACGCGCAGCCAGGAGCGCCCGCCGTCGAGCTGGTCGTCCGACAGCGGCTGGTCGACCTGCCAGGCGCGGGTGCTGCGGTCCTCGGCGCTGGCCTGCTGCAGGCCGGCGGTGGCGTCGAGCGCGGCCGCGACCTGCCCGTCGGCCGGCGCCGGCAGCACGACGTACTCGATCCCCCGCGCGGCGAGCGAGTCGACCGACTCCGGCGTCGGCCGGGCCGCCAGCCCCTGGACCAGGCGCGTGAAGCCGCGGTCCTCGCCGGCCAGGTCGAGCACCTCGTCCTCGCCGGTGGTGACGCCGTCGTCGCGGCGCACGGTGTAGGTGAGCCCGTCCTCGACCGAGCCGCGCAGCACGAGGATCCCGTGCTCGGGGCCGAGCTGCGAGCTCTGCACCATGTACGCCGGGATGCCGGCGTCCTGGTCGGTGGCCAGCTCGTCGCCGCCGTCCACGACGAACCACGCCAGCCCGGCGACCGGCACGACGGCGGCCGCCGCCGCCAGCACGACCGCGCCGACGCGCAGCAGGCCGCCGGGACGCGCCACGCCGAGCGCGCCGAGGACCACCGCGGTGACCAGGGCGGCCTGGCCGGTGAGGAGCAGGAAGGCCAGCCCGGGCGGCGTGGAGAGCGCGGCGAGGTCCAGGGTCACGTGGCCCAGCAGCGCGGCCACGACCGCGCAGAGCAGCGCCACCACCCAGCAGATGAGCACGGGGATGCGGGTGCGCCGCGGCCCGAGCGCGAGCAGCGCGAGCACCGGCAGCACGACCCCGAGCCACCACGGCGCGCCGAGGTCGTGGAAGCGGCCCAGCGCGAGCTCCCACCCGTCCGGTGCCGGGGCCGGCCACCGGCCGCCGTCGAGCAGCAGCCCCTCGCCGGCGCCGTGCAGCAGCGCCGGGAGCCACCACGGCGCGAGCAGCACCGGCACCACGGCGAGCGCCACCACCGGTGGTCCCCAGGCCGAGCGGTCCCGGCCGATGCCGGGCAGCAGGGTGAAGGCCAGGACCACCACGACCACGCCGACGAGGGCCGCGACGAGCCAGGCGAGGGGGGTGCCGCAGGTGACGAGCGCGAGCAGCAGCCCGGTGCGCCACGCGGCCCGCCAGCGCCGGTCGGCCTCGGGGTCGGCGAAGCCCAGCGCGGCGTGCGCCAGCCAGGGCAGCAGCGCGGCCGAGAGCACGGGCGCGATCCGGCCCTGGCCCCAGGCCCCGGAGACCACCGGGACCAGGGCGTAGGTCGAGGCGCCCCAGAGGATGAGCCAGCGGTTCGCGCCGCCGGGCGTGGCCAGCCGACCGGCCACGCGCAGGAACCGCCACGCACCCCACAGCGAGAACGGGACGGCCAGCACCAGCACCGCGGTGACGGCCGCGGCCGGGCTGGCGCCGAGCACGGTGGCCAGCAGGGCCAGCGGCAGGACGTACGGCGGCGCGGGGACGGCGGTGCCGAGCCCCAGCTCGTGCCACGACGACAGGTGCAGCGACCACCAGTCGGTCCAGCGGTCGGGGGCCGGCGAGAGGCCCGGGCCGGAGACGTGGCCCAGCGCGGGCCGGGCGCCGACGAGCAGCGCCAGCACGGCGACCGCGAGGAGGACGGCGACCGGGTTGGTCAGGAACCGCGCGACCAGGCCGGTGTCCTCGACGACGTCCTCGTCCTCGATCCGCTCGCGCTCGGTGCGGCGCGCCGCGAAGGACGACGGGTCGGCCTGCGCCTGGGCGGCGCGGCGGCGCTCGGCCACGTCGGTGGCGGACTGGGTGAGCGCGGTGGCCAGGTCGCTGACCGCGTCGAGGCCGTGCCGGTAGGGCAGCCAGCGCGGCGCCAGCAGCGGGTCGAGCTCCTCGCGGCCGACCGTCCGGGCCTGCGCGCGGGCGCGCCGCGCGGCCAGCAGCTCGCCCGGCTTCGCCACCACCGAGACGTACGCCGCGAGGTCGTCCAGCGCCTGACCGGGAGCACGCACCGCGACGAAGCCCAGCATCCGCAGCAGGGTCCCGAAGAACAGCCGGACCGCCTGCAGGGGCCACGCCCGGGAGGCGGAGTTGGCCAGCAGCGTGAACAGCGCCGCGCGGCGCTCCTGGTAGTGCGTGTGCCGCCCGGTCAGCGGCGTGCGGCGCAGCCCGCGGTGAGCGGCCTCGGCGTGGAAGACCACCGCCTGCGGCACCACGACGGTCCGGTGACCGGCCGCGGCGGCGCGCCAGCCGAAGTCGAGGTCGTTGCCGAACACCGGCAGCTCGTCGTCCAGCCCGCCGAGCTCGTCGAGGACCCGGCGTCGCACCAGCATCCCGGCGGTGTTGACGGCCAGCACGTGCTTGGGCTCGGAGTACTGGCCCTGGTCGTACTCCCCGCGCTCCAGGCCGGTCTCGCGGTGGCCGGTGCCGGAGAGGGTGACCCCGAACTCCAGCAGCCGCTTGAGCGAGGGCCACTCGCGCAGCATCGGGCCCAGCACGGCGGCGTCCGGGTCGTCGGCCGCGCCGGCCAGCAGGGCCAGCAGCGCCTCGGGGTGCGGGCTGGCGTCGTCGTGCAGCACCCAGACCCACTCGGCGTCGACGCCCCGGGCGTCGAGGTGGGCCAGCCCGGCGCGCAGCGCGGCCGGGAAGGCCGTCGACGACGGCTCGCGCACGACCCACTCCTCGCCGTACGCCGCGGCGAGCAGGTCCGCGCTGCGGTCCTTGCTGCCGGTGTCGACCGCAACCGTGGCCACGACCGGGGCGAGCTGGCCGGCCAGGCCCTCCAGCACCGTGGGCAGCCACCGCTCGCCGTCGTGGCTGACCAGCAGCACCGCCACGTCCTCGCGCCCGCGCGTGCCCTCGGCGGCGCGGCGACGGTCGGTGGCAGGCACGGTCGAACAGGCTAGGGGGTCGGCGAAACGGCCCCTAAATGAGCGAGAGGCCCGAGCACCCCACGGCTCGGGCCCTTCTCGCTCGCGGCTCTAGACAGCCCGCTTCTTGAGCTTGCGACGCTCGCGCTCGGAGAGACCTCCCCAGATCCCGAACCGCTCGTCGTTCATCAGCGCGGCCTCCAGACACTCCGTCCGGACCTCGCACGTGAGGCAGACCTTCTTGGCCTCCCTCGTGGAACCGCCTTTTTCGGGGAAGAACGCCTCGGGGTCTGTCTGTGCGCAGAGCGCACGCTCCTGCCACCCCGCGTCGTCGTCGGCGTCCCCGTCAAGCAGAAACAGCTCTCGCATGTGACACCCCGCCTCTCGACCCTGCAATCCGTTGGTGTGGACCTCGACCCAGTCGACCGACCTCTGGCCCGGCCCCGAGACCGGAATGTGTGTTGAGCTCGACCCTGCTCGACCAGCGTGTCGCCTGGACTTCAGCTTTCCCACCCGAACGACACTAGTGGAATTACATGCCTGTCGTACCCGGAAAGTCAAGATTCCTTCTGCTATGAGCGACGGCCATCCGGACCACCCCCGCGGACCACCCGGCCGCCGGGGTGAGCCGATGCGACAGGCTGGACCCGTGACCGAGCTCCGCGCGCTGACCGTGCTCTCCGGCGGGATGGGGGGCGCGAAGTTCCTCCAGGGGCTGCTGCACGGCGTCCGGACGGGCGCGCTGCCCGACGTTGCGGCCGACGCCGACGTGACCGTGGTGGCCAACACCGCCGACGACATCTGGGTGCACGGGCTCAAGGTCTGCCCCGACCTCGACACCGTGATGTACACCCTCGGCGACGGCATCGACCTCGAGCGCGGGTGGGGCCGGCGCGACGAGACGTGGAGCGTGCGGACCGAGCTCGCGGAGTACGGCGTGGAGCCGACCTGGTTCGGCCTCGGCGACCGCGACGTGGCCACCCACCTGGTCCGGACCCAGATGCTCGAGGCCGGCTACCCGCTCTCGCAGGTCACCGAGGCCCTGTGCCGCAGGTGGCAGCCTGGGGTGCGCCTGCTGCCGATGACCGACGACCGGGTCGAGACCCACATCGCCGTCCCCGACCCCGACTCGCCGAGCGGGCGCCGGGTGGTGCACTTCCAGGAGTACTGGGTACGCCTGCGCGCGCAGGTCCCCGCCGAGGCCGTGGTCGTCGTGGGCCTCGAGGAGTCGACACCCGGGCCGGGCGTGGTCGAGGCGATCACCGACGCCGACCTGGTCCTCCTGCCTCCGTCCAACCCCGTGGTCTCGGTCGGCACCATCCTCGGCGTGCCGGGGGTCCGCGAGGCGCTGACCGCGACCCGGGCGCCCGTGGTCGGCCTCTCCCCCATCATCGGCGGCACCCACGTGCGCGGCATGGCCGAGCAGGTGCTCACCGCGATCGGCGTCGAGGTGAGCGCCGGCGGCGTGGGCCGGCACTACGGCGCGCGCAGCCGGGGCGGCGTGCTCGACGGCTGGCTGGTCGACGAGTCGGACGCCGACCAGCTGCCTGGGCTCGAGGAGGCCGGGCTCGCCGCGGCCGCCGTACCCCTCTTCATGACCGACCACGACGCCACCGCCACCATGGCCGCGGCGGCGATCCGGCTGGTGCGGTGAGCCTCACCGTCCTCGCGCCCGACGGCGTCCCCGAGGTCCGGCCCGGCGACGACCTGGCCGCCCTGGTGAGCGCCAGCCTGGACCTCGAGGACGGCGACGTCGTGCTGGTCACCAGCAAGGTCGTCAGCAAGGCCGAGGGCCGGCTCGTGCCCGGCACGGACCGCGACGCCGTGCTGCCCGCCGAGACCGTGCGGATCGTCGCCCGGCGCGGGCCCACCACGATCGTGCGCAACCGCCTCGGGCTCACCATGGCCGCGGCGGGGATCGACAACTCCAACGTCGAGGCGGGCTCGCTCGCGCTGCTCCCGCTCGACCCCGACGCGTCGGCGCGCGTGCTGCGCGAGAACCTGGCGCCCAACGTCGCGGTGGTCATCACCGACACCGCGGGCCGGGCCTGGCGCACCGGCCAGACCGACATCGCGATCGGCGCCGCGGGGCTGGTCGTCCTCGACGACCACAGCGGCCGGGTCGACGACTACGGCAACCGGCTCGCGGTGACCGCCCCGGCGGTGGCCGACGAGCTCGCGAGCGCCGCGGAGCTGGCCCAGGGCAAGCTGACCGCGCGGCCGTTCGCCCGCGTCCGCGGGCGGGCCGACCTGGTGCTGCCGCGCGGCGAGCACGGGCCGGGCGCCGTCGCCCTCCAGCGCGTCGAGGGCGAGGACCTCTTCGGGTACGGCGCCCGGGAGGCCGTCGTGCGGGCCCTGGCCGGCGATCCTGCCGACCGGGCGCCGTTCGGAGCCCCGGCGGCCGCCGCGGAGGTCGCGGCCGCCGTACGACAGGTCCTCGGAGCCGAGCCGGAGCCGCTCGGCGACGCGCTCGGCGTGCCGCCGGACCCGCGACTGGCCCCGCTCGCCTTCGCCTTCGGCTGGGCCCTGGAGGCTGCCGGAGAAGGGGCTGAGAAAGCGGTGATCCGCCCGGCCACTCCGTAGACTCCCCCGTCGTGCTCTGCGAGCACGCCCGAGTCGCACCGACTCACACCGTCCCGTGCCGCCCACACCCGAGGTACTGCCGAGCCGATGGCCAAGAAGTCGTCCAAGTCCGACCGCCAGGCGGTCATCGACGAGCTCCGCCGCAAGCAGAAGGGCGCCGAGCGGCGCCGCGGGTTCGCGATCGTCGGCGTCTGCGCGCTCGTCGCGCTGCTGATCGTGGTCGCGGCGGCGTACCGCCCGGTGAAGAACTGGTACGACCTGCGCAAGTTCAAGGACATCGCGATCGACTCGATCGGCGCTCCTGCCTCGGACTGCCGCAAGGTCGAGACCAAGCCCGCCGACGGCAACCAGGACCACAAGCCGACCGGCACCCAGATCACCTACACCACCGCGCCGCCGGCGTTCGGCCCGCACTGGAACGAGGCCAACGTCGCCCCGGCGCCGTTCAACCGCAAGTTCTACACCGAGAAGGACCGGCCCGAGCTCGAGGCGCTCGTGCACAACCTGGAGCACGGCTACACGATCCTCTGGTACGACCAGTCGATCGCCGACGACTCCGGCCAGCTGAACGTCATCGACGGCATCGCCGACAAGTTCCGCTCCGACAGCACCAACTTCCGCTACAAGTTCATCGCCGCGCCGTGGACGGCCGACGACGAGAAGGAGAGCGGCAAGTTCCCCGACGGCATGCACGTCGCGCTCTCGCACTGGTCGGCCAAGGGCGGGGACAGCAAGGACCAGCAGGTCGGCGTCTTCCAGTACTGCAGCGAGCCGAGCGGCGCGGCCCTGAAGCAGTTCATGCTCGACTACCCCTACACCGACGCGCCCGAGCCGGACGCGATGTGAGCGAGCCCCGCCGGGTGGCGGTGGTCAGCGGCTACTTCAACCCGATCCACATCGGCCACCTCAAGATGATCCGGGCGGCCCGGGCGCACGGCGACCACCTCGTCGTCATCGTCAACAACGACCGGCAGCAGCTGCTCAAGAAGGGCCGGATCCTCATGACCGAGGACGACCGGCAGGCGATCGTGGCCGAGCTCCGTGCGGTCGACGAGGCCATCGTGGCCGTGGACGACGACCGGACCGTGGTCGCCTCGCTGCGCCACGTGCGCGAGCGCTACCCGCACGCCGAGCTGGTCTTCTGCAACGGTGGCGACCGCTCCCCCGACGGCGACCCGGCCCCGGAGGCCGCCCTGGCCGACGAGATCGGGCTGGAGATGGTCTACGGCGTCGGCGGCGACGACAAGGCCGACTCCAGCACGCGCATCAACGAGGAGCTCTCCCGGGCCGACAGCCCCACCTCGTGAGGTCGGCGTGACCTTCGCCGCGGGCCTGGCCGTGCAGCTGCGGAGCAACCCGGGGCGCCCGCTGCTGACCTGGTACGACGAGCGCACCGGCGAGCGGGTCGAGCTGTCGGTGGCCACCTACGCCAACTGGGTGGCCAAGACCGCCTCCCTGCTCGTGGAGGAGCACGACCTCGAGCGCGGCGACGTGCTGCTCGTGGACCTGCCGCCGCACTGGCTCGGACCGGTCTTCCTCGGTGCCGCGTGGACCGCCGGACTGGTCGTCGCCTTCCCGGACGACGACGTCGTGCCCGACGCGGTCGTCTGCGGCCCGGACGGGCTGGCCGGCCACGGCCCCCGCGCCGCCGACCTCCCGGTGCTGGCCTGTGCGCTGCTCCCGCTCGGCGTCCGCTTCGCCGACCCGCTCCCGCCGGGCGTCCACGACGTGGGCGTCGAGGTCTGGGGCCAGCCGGACGCCTTCACGCCGTACGACCCGCCGGGCGACGACGACCCGGCCCTCGCGTCCGGCACCACCCAGGGCGAGCTGTTCGGGGGCTCGACCGGCGCCGGGAGTGCTCCCTCGACCGGCGCCGGCCGGCTCCTCACAGCGGCGAACCCGGCTTCCCCACCAGGTGTCACCGCGCTCGCGCGGCCGCTGGTCTCAGCCGGCTCGCTGGTCCTGGTGGCGGGCGCCGACGACGCGCGGATGGACGCCATCGCCGCCGCCGAGCGCGCGACGCGCCTCGACTGAGCCCCGCGCCGCGGCCCGCTCGGCCACGCGGATGCTGCGCGCGTGCGCCGGCCGCCCGGCGTGCACCGAGGAGTCCGGGACCGCCACCGTGGGGCTGGAGCCCTGCGCCCCGGGGTGCACGCCGACGACGTCCAGGGTGACCACGCGGGTCGCCGGGACCAGGGCGATGACCACGACGCCGAGCGCCAGCACCTGCTGGCAGGCGGTCACGTAGCGCGCCTGGAGGGGGGACATGGAAGGGCTGCTCCTGTGTGGGGGAAGGTCACACGCGTTGCAACTTTCACATGGGCCACAGGGGGCGCGGAAGAGGAACTGAGTAACTACAACGCTGTAATTGCCAGTCGACACGCCGATGACCCCACGATTCGTCACATCCCGTCGCCGTCGCCGGGAACGGGGTAACGGGAGGGGCGTCGAGAGGGGTGCGGGTGAGCGAGCAGCAGGCCCAGCGGCGCGAGGTGGCCCAGGTGCGTTCGCAGCTGCGCGACGAGCTGCGGCACCGACTGCGCCCCATGACCGGGCGCGACCCCGACGAGCGCAGCCGGTCGACCACGCCGCTCGAGCTCCTCTACGACCTGACCTACGTCGTCGCATTCGCGAAGGCGGCCGAAGAGCTGGCGCACCAGGTCGAGCTGGGACACGTCGGCTCCGCGCTCGGCGCCTACGGCTTCGCGGTCTTCGCCATCAGCTGGGCGTGGATGAACTTCACCTGGTTCACCTCGGCCTACGGCAACGACGACGCGCTGTTCCGCCTGGCCACGATCGTGCAGATGGCCGGCGTGGTCGTGCTCACCTTCGGCCTCCCCCTCAGCTTCGAGGACGCGGCCGCCGGCGAGAGCCCGCACAACACCGTGATGCTCATCGGGTACGTCGTGATGCGCGTGCCCCTCATCTTCCTCTGGCTCCGGGCGGCGCGCGACGACGCCGAGCACCGCGACACCGCGACGGCGTACGCCGTGGTCATCGCGCTGGCCCAGGCCGGCTGGGTCGCCGTGGCGCTGCTGCCGCTCCCCGTCGAGGTCACGGTGGCGCTGGTGGTGGCGTTCGCGGCGGCGGAGCTGGCCGCCCCCGTGGTCCTGGAGCGGAAGCTCGGCCGGGCGCCGTGGAACGCCGGCCACGTCGCCGAGCGGTTCAGCCTGCTGGCGCTCATCACCCTGGGCGAGGTGGTGGCCGCCACGACCACCGCCGTGGCCGCGGTGACCTCCGAGGACGGCTGGTCGGCCGCGTCCGTCGTGGTGATCGCGTCCGGGTTGCTGCTGGCCGCGGGCTTCTGGTGGGCCTACTTCCTCATCCCGTCGCGGATCGTGCTCGAGGCGTACCCGGAGCGCACCTTCGCGTGGCGCTACGCGCACCTGCCCATCTTCGGTAGCATCGCCGCGGTCGGCGCCGGGCTCCGGGTCGCGGCCGCCGCCGTCCACGGCGGGGAGCTGTCGCTGTTCGACGTCGCGCTCGCGCTCGCCCTCCCTGTGGCCGCGGTGCTGCTGACGATCTTCGTGACGTGGAGCGTGCTGATGCGGACCTACGACCTCTCCCACGTGCCGCTGTTCCTGGCCACGCTGGTCCCGCTGGGTGCCGCCCTCGTGGCCGCCCGGGTCGTCGGCGGCGACGACCCCCTCAACCTCGAGCACGGTGCCGACCTGGCCGGGCTGGTCGCCGTCGCGGCCCTCGTCGCGCTGAGCGCGGTGGTCGAGGTCGTCGGCCACGAGGTGGTCGGCTACCGGCACACGGCCGAGGTCGTCGAGGCGGACCCGCCCGCGCCCTCCCCCAGCGCGGCCTGACCCGCCGATCCCCCTGAGCCTGAGGGCGCCCAGGTTCCTCACAGGGTCGGCGGCTAGCGTGGCTCGGTCCGCTCCTCGACCAGGAAGTCATACCTGTGCTCCGTCGTACCCGCCGTTCCGCCGCTCTCCTGAGCGCCGCCGCCCTGCTCGCCGTACCGGCACTCGCCGCCTGCGGCGACTCCAGCGACTCCGGCGCTGACTCCAGCTCCGAGAGCAAGGCCTCGGACTCGGCGTCGACCTCCGCCTCGGCCTCCGCGGACGCCTCGGGCTCGGCCGCCCCCACCGGCGAGCTCGACCAGGTGAGCTTCACCGGCGACGTCGGCAAGGAGCTCAAGGCCGAGTGGCACAGCGCCATCGACAAGCCCGACGACACCACCGTCACCACGCTGGTCCCCGGCGACGGCGAGGAGGTGGCCGACGGCGACACCGTGAGCACCTACCTCTACGTCGGCAACGGGACGACCCAGAAGGACATCTACAGCGACTACGACAACGGCGCGCCCGAGTCGATCCCCTACAGCGCCCAGCTGGGCGAGGTCTTCAACAAGCTGCTGGCCGGGCAGACCTACGGCTCGCGCGTCGCCGCGGTCACCACCGCCGAGGCCCTCTTCGGCGCCGACGCCGCAGACAGCAACCAGCTCGGCGTCAGCGCCGACGACAGCGTCGTGGTCGTCGCCGACATCGTGGAGAAGGCCGCCGTCGCCCCCGAGCCCACCGACGACCAGGCCCACGACGCCGACCCCAGCACCCAGCCGAAGGTCGTCGAGAAGGACGGCAAGCCCACCGGCCTCGACTTCACCGGCGTCGAGGAGCCCGCCCTCGACACCCCCGTGCAGCGCGTGGTCCTCAAGGAGGGCGACGGCGCCGAGGTCACCGCCTCGGACACCGTCACCGTCGACTACCTCGGCGCCGTCTTCGACGCCGACCAGCCCTTCGACGAGAGCTACTCCAAGGGCCAGCCCCTGACCAGCGCCCTCAGCGGCCTCATCCAGGGCTGGACCATCGGCCTCACCGGCGTCAAGGTCGGCAGCCGCGTGCTGCTCCAGATCCCGCCGGCCTACGGCTACGGCGCCGAGGGCAGCGGTGACTCCATCCCCGGCAACGCCACGCTCTGGTTCGTCATCGACGTCACCAAGGCCGAGTAGCCTGCGGCTCGGCGGCGGTCCGGACGTACCAGTGGCCCGACCGCCCGCCGACCGCGCCCGGCTCGGCCGGCCCCGCACGCCTGAAACCGGCCTTCTCCAGGACCCGTCGGGACGCCACGTTCGCGTCCGCGGTGGCGGCCCGGACCTCCCCCACACCCAGCCGCGCCGCCGCCACCGCGCACACCCGCGCCACCGTGCTCGACGCGAGCCCGCGGCCGCTGACGGCCTGCGCGACCCGGTAGCCGAGCACCGCCGAACCGGACTCGATGTCCCTCAGGTTGAACCGGCCCACGACGTCGCCACCCTCATCGACCAGGACGAAGTACGCGCACTCCCCGCCCTCGTGCTCTTCGACCTCCCGCGCGTGCCGGGCGGCGAAGTCGGCGAAGTACTCCTCCCCCCGATCCGAGATCGACGCGGCGAAGTACGCCCGGTTGGCCACCTCGAAGGCCAGCACCGCCGCCTCGTGGCCAGGACCGAGGCGCTGCAGCTCCACGCTCTTCACCCTAGGTCGGCCCGCCCTCGACCAGCCCGGGGCCGCCGTCAGCCGAGCAGGACCGCCCGGGCCACCTCGCGACCCGGCGCCCGGCGCAGCTCCGCCCCGATCGCGCGGGCCAGCTGCGGTGCCGGACCGTCGAGGACGGCACGCACGGCGGCCGTCAGCTCGGTCGCCGCGGCGGCGTTCGGGTCGAGCGCGGCCCCGAGACCGGCGGCCTCGATCGCCGCTGCCCCCGCGAACTGGTCGGTCGAGAAGGGCAGGACCACCATCGGCACGCCGGCGCTGAGCGCCTCCGTCACGCTGTTGTTGCCGCCGTGGGTGATGAGGACCGCCGCCCGGTCCAGCAGGGCGACCTGCGGCAGGAAGGGCCGCACCAGCCATTCGGAGGGAACGTCCGGGAGGCCGGTGGCGGAGCCGCTCGCCACCGCGACGCGCAGGCCGAGCGGCCGGAGCGCGTCGAGCACCGTGGCCAGCACGTCCCCGCGCGCCGAGAGGAAGCTGCCGAAGCTGACGTAGACCACCGGGTCGTCGTCGAGGGCGAGCCAGTCCCGGACGTCGTCGGTCGCCGGCTGGGCGCGTACGGCGGAGCCGAGGAAGGCGTGCGGGGGCAGCAACGCCGTGCGGGCCGGGTCGTGCAGCGGCGCCGGGTAGTTCAGCATCAGCAGGTCACCGTGCTCGGCGAAGGCGTCCGCCGACTCGGCGGCGCCGGGCGACAGCGCGCGCAGCGCGGCGTTCCACTCCGTGGTGAAGGCGTCGCGGACGTCGCAGCACAACCGGTGCAGGGCCGCGAGATCGTCCTCCGGCGGGTCGAAGGCCGCGGGCCAGGCGGAGGGGTAGCCGTACACCTCGTCGCCGACCGGCAGCGCCGACGGGTGGCCGAGCACGACGTCGGCGTACGGGACGCCCGCCGCGGCCAGTCCGATCCGGGCGCTGAAGGCGAGGTGGTCGACCAGCACCTGGTCCGGTTGCACCCGGTCGACGACGTCCAGGACCGCGCGCGCCCGCGCGACCGGTTCCCACAGCAGGTCGTCGCGCCGGGCCTCGGCCTGGTAGCGCAACGTCGCCACCAGGCCGTGCCGGGTCGCGGCGAAGAAGCCCCGCAGGGCGGCATCCTCCCCGGGTGGCTGCTCCTCGGCCCGGATGACGCCGGGGTTCGACCCCCGGCCCAGGACGAGGTCGGCGCGGTCGAACCCGAAGTCGGCGACGATGCCGGCGGTGGCGGGTCCGGTCGCCACCACGACCGACTCGCCGGCATCGCGCCAGGACGTCGCCAGGGTCGCCAGCGGGAGCAGGTGGGAGGCGTAGTCCGGGCTGATCACCAGGAGGGTCATGACCTCTCCGCCGCACGGGCCGCACCGGCGTAGATCGCGCCCAGCCGCTCGGCCATGCCCTGCACGGTGAAGTCGGCCCGGATCCGCGTCAGGGCGCGGTCCACCCGCTGCGGCTGCCCCGGTGCGCTGGCGAGGCCGAACGCCGCACGGATGCCGCGGGCCACCTCGTCCGGGCGGCGGGTGTCGACGAGCACGCCGGTCACCCCGTCCTCGATGTACGTCGCCGGTCCGCCGGCCGCCGGACCCACCACCACCAGCCCGGAGGCCAGGGCCTCCAGCAGCGCAAGGCCGAACTCCTCCTTGAGGCTGCTGCACACGTAGACACCGTCCGGGCCGGGGCCGTCCACCCTGCCTGCGCGCGCGGCCGCGAGCCAGACCGCGACCACGTCGTGGGGGCGGTGCCCGGGCAGCAGCAGCCCTGCGGCGGCGCGCGGGAAGCGCTCCAGCACCCCGGAGATCAGGTCGAGCTGCTCACGCTCGTCCGGCGACGGCTCCGCCAGGTCGCCTCCCACGATCACCAGGTTGCACCGTTCGGCCAGCTCGGGGTCGCCGGCCCACGCCTCGACCAGCGTCGCCATCCCCTTGACCCGGTGCAGGCGCCCCACGCTGATGACGAGAGGCAGCCGCCTGCGGTGCTCCGGCAGCGTGGCGACGAGCGCATCGAGGTCCGCCAGAGCGGGACCGGGCGGCCCGGACCGCTCCACCTGCGCCGCCGCCGCGGCACTGACGCCCAGGTCGATGCCCTCCGGGACCACGGTGAACCGGTCGGGCTGGGCGGCCACGTCGAGGCCGAGCAGCTCGCGCATGTCGTGCTGCAGCTCGGGGCGGGGGAACAGGACGACGTGGGCGGCGTCGGCGGCCAGCCGCTGCACCAGGCGGGCGCGGAACCAGTAGTGCTCCCGCTCGTCCTCGCTGCCGAAGTTGCCGCGGTGCAGCGCGCCGGTCATGTCGAGAGCGTGGATGACGGCGTGCGGGTCGGGCGCGAGGGTGAAGACCACCGGGATGCCCAGCTCGCGGGCCACCTCCGCGGCGGCCAGGCTGCCGACCTCGGCCATCCGCAGGTGCAGCACGTCGGCGTGGTGCGTGCGCAGCACGCGACGGATCCCGCGCTCCGCCGCCACCCGCGACGGCCACGCCTGCGCCGCCGAGACCGGCTCGGTGAGCAGCGGCACCGGGGTCAGCAGGTGCCCCTCGCCGGAGCTGAGCCCGTCCAGGGCAGCGCGCGGGGTGCCCCGGGAGAGGGTGAGCACCCGGCCGACACCGGGCCGCTCCGCGAGCGCGTCACCCAACCGCACCAGCAGCGTGGCCACGCCACCGTTGTCCCCGGCGCCCGCCCGGCTGAGGTCCCGGTCGACGTCCGCATGCAGGAAGAGCTGGGCGACCGTCAGGCCCGACCCGGCCTCGCCCCGTCCGACGGCGTCGATCCCCAGGTCGACCGCGGCCAGCTGCGCCACGGTCCCCAGGTCTCCACCCGCCGCACTCAGCCGCCGGACCACCGCCACCGCGCCGAGATCGGCGGGGCGGTCGCCGAGGGCGGCGACGGCCGCGAGCCGCACCGAAGGGTGCTCACCGGGATCGGCGGCGAAGGCGACCAGCGAAGGCCCGGGGAGCGGACCGGGCACCAGGCCGAGGGTCTCGACCAGCCTGCTGCGGACCACCGGACCGGCCGCCCCGGCCGCCCCGGCCGCCCCGGCCGCCCCGGCCGCCCCGGCCGCCCCGGCCGCCCCGGCCAGCGTGCCCTCGACGGCGAGGGCGACCTCCGCCGGCGCCGACACGGCCCACCGGGCCAGCGTGCGCTGGGCCAGCACGCCCGAGAACCCGCCACCTACGACGACCTCGACCAGCCGGCCGATCGCGTCGAGGGCGGGCAGCCGGGACCCCAGCGCCCAGCTCGCGTGCTCCCGCAGGAACGCACGGGGGTGCGACAGCAGCCCGGCCAGGACCGCGTCGGCACCGTCGTCGACGACCCGGGCCAGCGCGTGCACGGCCGCCACCGCCGTCAGCTCGTCGTCCTCGTCGATCACCGCCTCGAGCAGGCGCACCGGGGCCGGCCCGCGCTCGCGGCCGGCGGCGGCCGCGAGGCGATCCCCGCTGCGCAGCCCGTCCACCACGAACGGTGCCTGCTGCACCTCAGCTAGGAGGTGTCGAAGAGAGCGAGCCACACTGCTACTTCGCGGCCGGACGGCTATCGGTTGACCACGACCATGAGGTCTCGACCACTCCGGGTGGACCTTCTGCTGTCGCTCCGACCGACTGAGGACCCGCGCGGAAGGGCCTACGCGGACGGGTCAGGCGCGGCGTCGATCAGCGCCTGACCGGACTCGGCGTCGAAGGGCACGGACTCGTGGGACCGGATGACGAGCCACGCACCGTCGCCGCGCCGCCGGCACACCTGGGTGCTCCGCACCCACATGTCGACGTCGCCGCCACCCTTCAGCGTGCCGCGCACGTGGTAGAAGAACGAGCAGACACCGAGGTCGCCGTCGCGGACCACGTCGAGATCGGTGACGTCGTACTCCGGCCCGGACTCGTAGCCGTCCAGCCACGCCCGGAGGCCGTCTCTCACGGCGTCCCGCCCGGTGGTGCGGGTCGGGGGCAGCACCGGGAACATCTGCACCTCGGGGTCGTGCGCGGCGATCAGCGCCTCGACGTCGCGGTCGCGCACCGCCGCCACCCTGCGCTCGATCAGTGCCACGAGTTCTGTCGGGTCATCCGTCATGCTCTGAGGACTACCCGGACTGCGCACTCGGAACCCCAGACACCCACCCGACGCTGCCGCTGCGCGGTCGTCCGGTCATGCCGGGCCGCCCGCCGGGCGACGTCGACCCCGGCGTCGGGTGCCTCGAGTACGACGACGAGGACGAGCCGGACACCCTCGACGAGGAGAGCACCGACGCGGGGCTCGGCGCAGAGGCGGAGGCGAGCGCCAGCGAGTCTCAGACCTCGGAGCCGAGCTCCGCGTCCGTGCTCTCCTCGTCGAGGGTGTCCGGCTCGTCCTCGTTGTCGTACTTGAGGTACTTGATGCCGGGGTTGACGTCGCCGTCGAAGCCGAGATTGCCCTTCTCGAGGACGATGACGCGGTCGCACATCTTGCGGACCGACTGGGCGGCGTGGCTGACGTAGAAGAGGGTGACGCCGCTGTCGCGGATCTCCTCCATGCGCTGCATGCACTTGCGCTTGAACGGCTGGTCGCCGACGGCGAGGACCTCGTCGGCGATGAAGACGTCGCAGTCGACGTGGACGGCGACGGCGAAGCCGAGGCGGGCGAACATTCCGGAGGAGTAGTTGCCGACGGGGGTGTCCATGAAGTCGTCGACCTCGGCGAAGTCGGCGATCGACTCGAACTTGGCGTCGATCTCCTTCTCGCTCATGCCGAGGATGGCGGCGTTCATGTAGATGTTCTCGCGGCCGGTCATCTGGGGGTGGAAGCCGGCGCCGGTGGCGATGAGGCCGGAGATCCGGCCGCGGGTGCGGACGCTGCCCGACGTGGGCCGCATGACGCCCATGATGTGCTTGAGCAGCGTGCTCTTGCCCGAGCCGTTGAGGCCCATCAGGCCGATGGCCTCGCCCTGCTCGACGGTGAAGGTCACGTCGTCGAGGGCCCAGAAGGTGTCGGAGGTCTTCTGGCCGCGCATCCGGGCGACGGTCTTCTGCTTGAGCGTCCGCTGGAACTGCTTGTCGAACAGCTTGGAGACGTGCTCGACCGCGATCGAGGCGACCATCAGACCAGCCTGTCGGGGATCTTGTCGTCGAGGCGACTGAAGACGATCTGGGAGACGACCAGGAAGACCACGGCCACGCCGATCATGATGAAGCCGCGCTCGAACAGGTGGGGCGGGAAGTTCACGCTGAGGTCGGCGCTGAAGCCCCACTCGGCCTTGGCCTCCTTGGCCTCCTGCGGGCTGATCGTGGTGATCCAGAAGCAGCGCTGCATGAGCAGGACGGCCTCGGTGATCGGGTTCAGCAGGTAGATGTGACTGATGGCCTCGAAGCCCTTGAACCGCTCGTGCACCAGCGTGAAGGGGTACATCATCGGGACGCTGAACGGGATCATGTTGGTGAGGATCACGACCACCCGGGTCCAGTCGCGGTACATCACGTTGATGGCGGCGAACATCAGCCCCATGCCGGCGCCGAGCAGGATGACGATCGTCAGGGCCATCAGCGCAGCCAGGATCCCGAGCATGCTGGGCGCGAAGGAGCCGGTGATCAGGCAGGCGCCGATGAGGATCACCAGCTGCGGTCCGGTGTGGTAGATCGTCACCAGGGTCGAGGCGATCGGGAAGATCTCCCGCGGCAGCGGCATCTTGGTGACCACGCCCTTGTTCTGCATGATCGAGCGGGTCCCGGCCGAGAACGACTCGGTGAACAGGTTGACCACGACCATGCCGGCGAACAGGTGGATGGCGAAGTTCGGGATCGCCCCGCGCTGCATGATGATGCCGAAGACGAAGTAGAACGTCAGGAACCGCGACAGCGGGTTGATGTAGGACCAGAGCAGCCCCATCTTGGAACCGATGTAGCGGGCTCGGAGCTCGCGCTTGACCATCAGCGAGAGCAGGTAGCGCCGCTTGAGCACGCCGACCAGCCCGCCCTTGGCGGCGGGGTCGACGAGCGGGACGTGCTCAAGGTCGTGGCGTACGGCGACCGAGGTGGTCTCCGGCGTGAGCTGGTCGGTCACGACTCGCTGCTCCCGCCACCGGTCCAGGGCCGGAAGGTCTCCTCCCACGCCTCCGGGGAGGTGATCTGCGGGAGGGCGGCGCGGTACTCCTCGGCCAGCCGCGGCCACTCGCGGGCCAACCGCTGGTGGAGATCGGCGGTCTTCTTGACCAGCTCGCGGAAGTGGGCGGCGTCGCGCTGGTAGAACGCGGCCGACGTGCCGTCGTTCATGGAGACCACCGCGGAGTCGTACGACGCGAGGCGGTACCACTTGGCGTCCATCGCCCGGATCTCGACCTCGGGGAACTCCTTGGACAGCTCGCGGGCCGGCCTGAGGTGCCGGATCGGGGCGAGCCCGGCGGTGATGAGCTGGGACAGCCGGCCGGGGACCTCGACGACGTCGCGCCCCTTGCGTGGCGGCTTCTTGCGCCGGGTCTCGGGGAACGCCTCCCGGTCGGCCTCGAGCTGGGCGTCGGTGAACTGCTTGCGCAGCGCGTTGACCTCGGCCAGCCGCGTCGGCAGCTGCTCGTGCAGCCCCTGCGGTCCGGCCAGCACGTCCTCGAGCGCGAGGTGACGGATCTCCACGGTGGAGTACTGCATCGAGACCAGGTGCGCGATGGTGTGGTTGAGGTCCTCACGCACCATGCGCCCGCCCCGGGGGTACGGCGAGTGCAGCAGCGCTGCGACGAACCGGTTGCGCACGTGGAAGTAGGCCTGCCAGTCCAGCGCGTCGTTCTTGTCGGTCCACGGCACGTGCCACACGGCCGCGCCCGGGAAGGTCACGGTCGGGAAGCCGGCCTGCTTGGCCCGCAGGCCGTACTCCGCGTCGTCCCACTTGATGAACAGCGGCAGCGAGAGGCCGACCTCGGCCATCACCGCGCGCGGGATGAGGCACATGAACCAGCCGTTGAAGTCCACGTCCACGCGCTTGTGCAGCCAGCGCGAGGAGCGGATGTTGCGGGCGGAGAGGTCCCACTGGCTGTAGCCGTCGAGCGGCGTCTGCCACCAGAAGCGCCACGGCTGCACGATCTCGCCGAAGCTGTGCAGCGAGGACTTGTTGTAGAGGCTGAACATGTGGCCGCCGACGATGGTCGGGCGGCGGGCCAGGTCGCCGAACGTGATGGCCCGGATGATGCCCTCGGGCTCGCACACCACGTCGTCGTCCATCATCAGGGCGTACGTCGCGGTGCCCTTGCGCAGCGACTCGAGCTGGCCGCGGGCGTAGCCACCCGAGCCGCCGAGGTTGCCCTGCTCGATGACGCGCAGCTTGTCGCCCAGCGCGCTCTGCGCGGCCGGGAAGAACTCCGAGTCGGCGACCTTGTCCTTGCCCTGCTCCATCACCATGACGGTGTCGAGGTAGGGCCGCAGCAGGTCGTCGGCGCCGATCTGGTGCAAGAGCTTGGCGCAGAAGTCGGGCCGGTTCATCGTGGTGATCGCGATGTCGGCGGTGCCGTGCTGGAGCCGGTCCTGCGGGACCTCGGCCGACCACTCGGCCGACTCCACGACCGCGTCGTCGTCGCCGGCGACGACGTTGTACCAGTACCACCCGCCGTCCACGAACGGCTTGAGCGGCAGGTCGAAGACGAAGGTGCCCTTGGCCTCGGCGCCGGTGGAGGCGGAGTCCACGCGCTGCGAGCGGCCGTTGGCCAGTGAGCGGTAGACGATGAGCGTCGCCCCGCGCCCGGACACCTCGACGGTGAGGCGGACGTCGGAGACCACCGTCCAGCGCCGCCAGTACGACGCGGGGAAGGCGTTGAAGTAGGTGCCGAACGACAGCCGCTCGCCCGAGCGCACCCGCAGCGCCGTGCGGGACTCGATCTGGTCGGGGTGGATGCTCTTGCCGGTCGAGGTCGACTGGCGGATCGCGGCGTTGTTGAGGTCCTTGGCCGCGCGGTTGCCGCCGATCTCGTACTTGTCGGCGTCGAGGGCGGCGTCCTCGGGGTCGACGTAGAGCGCGAGGACGTCGAAGTCGCGGTCCAGCGGCATGATCTGGCGCTGGAGCACGCGGCGGTCGCCCTGCGGCTCGGCGACCAGCGAGGCCGCGGCCTGCGCCGCCTTCTTGGTCGTACGACGGCGCGCGGGCGCCTTCTTGGCGGGCGTCTTGCTGGTCTGGTCGGTCGACTCGGTCACGCGTCCACTCCCCCGGACTCGAGCTCGCTGCCGTCGGCGAAGTGCGGCTTGAGCTTGTTCTCGTACATCGACAGCGCCGAGCCGATGGCCATGTGCATGTCGAGGTACTGGTAGGTGCCGAGCCGGCCGCCGAAGAGCACCATCGGCTCCTGCTCGGCGCGGGCGCGGTACTTCAGCAGCGTGGCGCGGTCCTCGGCGGTGTTGATCGGGTAGTACGGCTCGTCGCCCTCCTGGGCGGAGCGGCTGTACTCGTGGACGATCACGGTCTTGCCTGGCAGGTGCGTCTTCACCCGCTCGGGGTGGAAGTGCTTGAACTCGATGATCCGGGTGAACGGGACTTCCTGGTCGTTGTAGTTGACCACGCCGGTGCCCTGGAAGTCGTCGACGTCCTCGACCGACTCCTCGAGGTCCACGGTGCGCCAGGAGAGCCGGCCCTCGGCGTGGCCGAAGTACTCGTCGACCGGGCCGGTGTAGACGATCGGCACCTTCCCGACGTACTCCTCGCGCACGTCGAAGAAGTCCGTCTCCAGGCGCACCTCGATGTTCGGGTGGTCGGCCATCCGGGTCAGCCAGGCGGTGTAGCCGTCGACCGGGAGTCCCTCGTGGGTGTCGCTGAACCAGCGGTTCTCGAAGGTGTAGCGCACCGGCAGGCGCGTGATGATGTCCGCGCTGAGCTCGGTGGGGTCGGTCTGCCACTGCTTGGCGGTGTAGCCCTTGATGAACGCCTCGTAGAGCGGGCGCCCGATCAGGCTGATCGCCTTCTCCTCGAGGTTGGTGGCGTCCTCGGTGGCGATCTCGCTGGCCTGGCTCGCGATCAGCTCGCGCGCCTCCTGCGGCGTGTGGCTCTTGCCGAAGAACTGGTTGATGAGCCCGAGGTTCATCGGCAGGGAGTAGACCTGGCCCTGGTACTTGCCGAAGACCCGGTGCTTGTAGTCGGTGAACGCCGTGAACCGGTTGACGTAGGCCCACACCTTCTCGTTGCTGGTGTGGAACAGGTGCGCGCCGTACTTGTGGACCTCGACGCCGGTCTCGGGGTCGACCTCGCTGTAGGCGTTGCCGCCGAGGTGGTGGCGCCGCTCGAGGACCAGGACCCGCAGGCCGAGCTCGGAGGCGCAGCGCTCGGCCACCGTCAGCCCGAAGAACCCGGAGCCGACGACGACGAGATCAGGCTGCTGCTCGGACGACACGACAGATCAGTCTACGGACGCGACCCCGCCGGGGGGATTCGGCGCGCTGGCGGCCCGGGCCAGCGCGCTCAGGCTGCGACGGACGTCACGCTCGGTGGTCGACCAGTTGCTCACCGCCACCCGCAGGACGGCCCGGTCGTGCCAGGTGCTGCCGCTCATCCAGGCCTCGCCGTCCTCCAGCAGCCGCCGGGTGACCTCCCGGGTCCGCTCGTCGCTGCCGAAGCTCGCGCAGACCTGCGTGAAGACCACGTCGTGGAGGACCTCGCCGCCCAGCTCGGGCAGCCCCTCGGCGAAGGCCCGGGCGTGGCCCGCCAGCCGCTCGACCAGGTCGGCGACGCCGCTGCGGCCCAGCGAGGCGAGCACGGCGTACACCGGGACCGAGCGGGCCCGCCGGCTCAGCTCGGGCACCCGCTCCAGCGGGTCCCCGGCGGCGTCGGGGATCAGGTAGGCGCCCTCCATGCCCATGGCCGCCTTGAGCGCGGCCGGGTCGCGCACGAGGGCCAGGCCGCAGTCGTAGGGCACGTTGAGGGTCTTGTGGGCGTCGGTGGCCCAGGAGTCGGCGTCCGCCATGCCCGCGGTCAGGTGGCGGTACGCCGGGGAGGCGGCCGCGAACAGCCCGAACGCCCCGTCCACGTGCACCCACGCCCCGGCCGCGTGCGCGGCCTCGACCGCAGGACCGAACGGGTCGAAGGCGCCCGAGTGCACGTTGCCGGCCTGCAGGCACACGATCGTCGGCCCCTCGCCCAGGGCCTGCGCGAGCGCGTCCGCGTCCAGCCGGCCCTGGTCGTCGGCCGGGACCGGCTCCGGGGCGCCGAGCCCGAGGTAGCGCAGCGTGAGGTCCACGGTGTCGTGGCGCTCGGCCCCGACCAGCACCCGCACCGGGGGCGCGCCGGTCAGCCCCCGCGTGGCCACGTCCCACCCGTGCCGGCGCAGCACCTCGTCGCGGGCGGCGGCCAGGCAGGTGAAGTTGGCCATCGTCCCGCCAGTCACGAAGCCGACCGCCGACCCGGCGGGCAGCCCGAGCAGGTCGAGCAGCCACCCGCTGGCCACCTGCTCGGTGGCGGTCGCCGCGGGCGTGAGCCGGGCCAGGCCGGCGTTCTGGTCCCAGGCGGAGACGAGCCAGTCCGCGGCCAGGGCGGCGGGGTGCGTGCCGCCGATGACGAAGCCGAAGAAGCGGCCCGACGGCATCGCGGTCACCCCGGGCTCCAGCGCGGTGGCCATGGCGTCCACGACCTCGGCCGGGTCGCGCGGACCGTCCGGGAGGGTCGCGCCGAGCCGCTCGACCAGCTCTTCGACCTGGGCCTGCGGCGGCACCGGCCGATCGTCCAGGCTGTCCAACCACCGCCGGGCGTGCGCGAGCGCCACGGGAAGCGCCTCGCCGCGGTCGGCCATGGTCACACTCTGACGGGTCGGGAGAACTCCGAGAAGACCCCGCGACTGAAGGCCACGTGGTCCGGCGGCCGGTCGGTCAGGCCGGGGAAGCCCTCGCGGGCCACCAGGTGGTCGTCGAGCTCGAGGACCTCGGCGTCCTGGAGGGGCCAGGGGTCGTGCCGGTTGCGGACGTACGTCGTACCGCGGCGCCGGCGCACGTGCGCGGCCCACCGGGCGCTGAGGAACACGTCGAGCGGGGTCGCCTCCCGCGGCGCGCCCAGCCGCAGCCGGACCCGGCTCTCGGGGTGGTCGTAGGTGACGGTGTCGCCGGTCTCGTCCCCGGATCCGGTGAAGCCCATCCGGGCGGAGCGGTACGGCGCCCCGATGGCGGCCCGGATGACCGGCGAGACCAGCCGGCGGTCCACGTCGAGGCTGCAGAAGACCACGCCGCGCCGGCCCCGGTCGTCCACCGAGTAGAGGCGCACGTTGGTCTCCAGGAAGGTCCCGAAGTGCGGGACCGGCACCCGGCCCACCGTCAGCCCGACCATCCGGAAGGGCACCAGGCCGACGTAGGTCCGGTCCCCGAAGGTGTCCGGCCGGGTCCGCGGCGGCAGGAACGGCGCGACCACGGCGGGGTCGACGGCCCAGTGCAGGAAGGCGAGGTCGCGCCAGTGCTGGGTGGTCAGCACCCACCCGGGCAGGGGCGGGGCATCAGGGGTGAGGGGCTCAGCGGGCGCCGGCACGCGCGTCCCTCAGCGCCCGGACCACGTTGCGCGCCTCGGACCGGCCGCCGCGCAGCGGCGAGAGCAGGACGACGCCGGCGGCGATCAGCCAGGGCTTGGCGCGGACCAGCGCGTTCTCGCCGTAGCGCAGGTGGACGGTGAACAGGTTGCGGTACATGTAGTAGCCCTTCCAGCCGCCCAGGTCGTGCTGCTGGTCGAACTCGAGCTGGCGGACCAGCACGGCGTCGCGGACCGCGAAGATGCGGAAGCCCGCGCGGCGGGCGCGGATCGCGTAGTCCACGTCGTCGTAGAAGATGAAGAAGCTCTCGTCGGGCAGCCCGATCGCCTCGACCACGCGGCGGCGGATGAGGAAGCCCTCGAAGGGCACGTTCTGCAGCTCGACCAGGGCCGGCATGGCCGCGCGGGTGCCGTAGGTCGTCTCCACCATCGCGGTCTTGGGCTTGATGGCCATCGGGTTGCGCAGGTCGAAGGTGATGGCGGCCTTCTCGACCAGGGCCCCGCGCAGGTCCTCGCGGGTGACCATGAGGCAGTCCGAGAGCTCGGGCTCGACGGCCAGCAGCGCCGACAGGCAGTCCGGCGCCGGCACCACGTCGTCGTCGAGCATCCAGATCCGGTCGAAGCCCTGCTCGTACGCCGCCTCGACGCCGAGGTGGAAGCCGCCGGAGCCGCCCAGGTTCTCCTCGGGCCGGATGACCTGGAGCGGCAGGTCGTGCACCGTCTCGAGCACGGTCGCGGTGTGGTCGGTGCTGGCGTTGTCGACCACGATCACCGCGTCCAGCGGGCGGTCCAGGGCGGCCAGCCCGGCCAGCATCCGCGTCAGCAGCGCCGCCCGGTTGTAGGTGACGACCACGGCCGCCACGCGCTCGGCGGTCACGCGAGGTACTTCCGGTGGCCGGTGAAGTCGCCGCGCAGCCCGGCACACGCCGCCCGCGCGCTCAGCGGGAGCCGGCGCGGGACCCGTCGGGTCAGCGTGTAGAACCACAGCGTCTTGACCCAGAACATCAGCACGTGCGGCCAGCCGCGGTAGCGCCTGAGGTTGACGGTGTTGTTGCGGGCCATGCAGTAGTGCTTGAGGTCGCTCGGGCTGTGGTTGTAGGTCGTGCGACCGAACATCATCGGCGTCCCGAGGTCGTCGGTGGCGGGGTGCAGGACGTGCGCGGCGACGACGGTGGCGATGCGGGCGCCGGCGGCCTCGGCCCGCCAGAGGTACTCCACGTCGTCGCCCCAGATGAAGAACTCCGCGCGCGGCACGCCGATCCGCTCCACCAGGTCACGGGTGACCAGCACGCCGTTGAAGGGGATGAGGACCCCGCGGATGATCCCGTCCTGCGCGGCGCGCTCGACGCTGGCCATGTCGTGGACCACGCGGGTGCCGCCGGGCAGCCGGATCGGGAAGCAGAGCCGCGACGGGTCCTGCGCAGCCAGCACGGCCGGCCCCCAGAAGTCGAGGTCGTCGCGCTCCAGCAGCAGGGCCAGGCAGTCGCGCTCGGGCAGCCCGTCGTCGTCCATCAGCCAGACCAGGTCCGCGCCGCGCTCGACCGCGCGCTCGAGGCCCAGGCTGAAGCCGCCCGCGCCGCCGGTGTTCTCGGTCAGCAGCTCGGCGGTCACGGGCTGGGTGCGCAGCCAGGCCCCCGTGCCGTCCGTGCTGGCGTTGTCGACGACCAGCACCTCGTCGAGCTCGGGGACCTCGGCCAGCCGCGCGAGCTGACGCTGGAGCATGCCGAGCCGGTTGAAGGTGACGACCACGGCCACGATGCGGCGTCCGGAGCGGTCGGTCACGCGGACCACCGTGTCAGAACAGCGCTTCCTGGACGTAGGCCGGGCCCGAGGTGGCCGGGATCAGCTTGGGCAGCGGCCCCAGCTTGGGCCGCGGGAGCGTGGGCTTCCAGCGGGGATCTTGCCAGGACGGTGCACTGCCCGGCTCGGTCACGGTGCGGGTCGGCTCACGCAGGGTGAGGGCGCGGATCGCGCCGGGGACGTGCAGCTCGAAGCGGGAGTACGTCGCGCGCACGGCGTCCTCGTCGAGCGGCAGTCGGCCGGCGTCCAGGCCGGTCAGGGCGAAGGCGTCGGGGACCATGGCCATCACCTCGCGGTTGTGGCGCCAGCGCTCCTCGGCCTCCGGCGCCTGGAGATGCCTGGCGCGGCCCCTGCCGATCGCGGCGGCGCACCGCTCGCCGCCGGCCGCGACGTCCGCGAAGGCCGCCTCGGCGGTGTCGAGCGCCTGGAGCAGCTTGACCGCGGTCTTGGCCCCGAAGCCGTGAACGCCCGGCAGGTTGTCGCTGGCGTCGCCGCGCAGGGCGGCGAGGTCGTTGTACTGCTCCGGGCGCACCCCGGTCACCATGGCCAGTCGCTCGGGGTCGAGCAGCGGGCTGGCGTCGACGCCGCCGTTGAGGATCCGCAGCATCTTGGTGTGCTCGCCGATGAGGGCGAAGGAGTCGCGGTCGGAGGTGGCCACCACGGTCCGGGCGCCGTGGGCCGGCGCCTGGGCGGCCACGCTGGCCAGGACGTCGTCGGCCTCGAGGCCCTCGGGCACCACGACGACCACGCCGAGCTCGCGCAGCACCTCGACGGCCAGGTCGAGCTGGCGCTCCAGGCTCTCGGGCTTGGGCGGGCGCTGGGCCTTGTAGTGCGGCCAGCGCCGCTTGCGCCGGCTGTTGCCGCGGTCGTCGAAGCCGACCACCACCACGTCCGCGCACACCCGCTCGGCCGCCACCGCCAGCTGGCTCAGCAGCCCGCGGACCGCCCAGCCCTGAGCGCCGTCGGGCGTGCGGTACATCGAGCTGGCCTGGGCGTGGAAGCTGCGGTGCAGCAGCGAGTTGCCGTCGACGGCGAGGATCGTGGGCTGCGGCTGGTCGGACATGCTGCGCCCACCCTAGGTCCTCGCGGGGACAGGGTCGGGGAGGCGGGGCTCAGCAGGCGCTGTCGAGGTCGGTGGACTCGTTGGCGGCGTACCCCTCGCCGAGGGAGCCGACCGAGCCGCCGGTGACGACGTCCTGCTGCTGCTGGGGCTGCGGCTTGGTCTTGCCGCCACCCTTGGCCGGGTCGGCGCCACCTGTGGACGCGGCCGGCGCCGGGGCCTTCTCGGGGGCGTTGCCCTCGGCCTTGTCGATCGCCTCGGCCACCTTGGTGTGGATGAGCTTGGTGTCCGGCTCGTAGGTGTCGAAGACCGGCGGGACGACCGAGAGCGTCGAGATCTTCTGCGACTTGGCCTTGAGGGCCAGGCTGATGAAGCGGTCGACCTCGCCGGCGGGGATGCTGGTCTGCACCATGGCCGAGGAGGCCTTGGCGATCTTCTGGAAGTTCTTGAGCACGACCGTCGGGTCGGCCTGGTCGAGCATGGCCGCCATGACGCACTTCTGGCGCGCCATGCGCGAGTAGTCGTCGGAGCCCTCACGGGCCCGCGCGTACCACTGGGTCTGGAAGCCGGTCAGCTTCTGCACCCCGGGCTCGATGTAGTCGTAGACGTCGGAGCCGAGGCCGCCGATCGGGATGCGGGAGCGGACGTTCACGGTCACGCCGCCGACCGCGTCGACCAGGTCGCGGAAACCCTTGAGGTTGACCAGCGCCCAATAGTTCATCTTGAGCCCGGTGATGCCCTCGACGGCCTGGATGGTCGCGTCGATGCCGGGCTGCTTGGACTTGCCGAAGAGCTCCTTGTTGTCCAGCGCCCAGGTGTAGACGCCGTTGAGCATGCAGTGCTCGCAGTCGAACCCCTTCGGGAACTGCTGGCGCATCACCGAGCCCTTCGCGAACATGAAGTTCTGCATGTTGCGCGGCAGCGAGATCAGCACGGTCCGGCCGGTCTCGGCGTCGATGCTGGCCACGGTGAGCGAGTCCGGACGCAGGCCCCAGCGGTCCACGCCGGAGTCGCCACCCATGAGCAGCACGTTGTAGCGGCCGTCGTGCGCGCCGACCGCGTCGCCGGAGCCGAACATGGTCTGGATGAAGTCGCGCTGCACGCCGACCAGGTGCGCGCCGAAGAGCAGCGTCGAGGCGACCGAGAAGCACAGGATGCCGTTGATGCCGACCGCCGCCCGCCGGTGGCTCATCTGCAGCGTGAGCGGCTGGCCCAGCCGCCAGGCGTCGAAGAACAGCACGGCCCACGCGATGGCCAGGGCCATCAGCGCCAGGCGCACGACCTGGAGCGCGGCCAGGTCCGAGACCAGCCAGAACGCGAACTCGTGGTGCACCGCGGCCACGAGCAGGCACCCCGCCGCCACGATGAGCAGCGCGAACCAGGTGCGCAGCGCGGCCCGTCCGACCTTGCGGTTGCCGGCGGCCAGCTGGGCGCTGCCCGGCAGGACCAGCGTCATCGCCATGAGGGCCACGGCGCGGCGGAAGCGGACGCGTGCGGCGCGGTCGGCGGTGCTGAGGCTCTCGAGATCAGCCATGCGGGGAAGTCGCTCCTGAGGGGAAGGTCAGGTGGGCGGGCAGTGCCTCTGCAGTATCACCAGTCACAGGCGTCACAGGAGGTCCGACGCGCCGGGCTGCCCGGACCGGCGTCGGCCAGCACCGCGGTCAGGCCAGCGCGTGCACCTCGATGGCCGCGACGAGCGCGGCGGACGGCTCGCGGTCGACGTACACCAGTCGGACGGCGTCCGGATCGGGGTTCGGCCGGTCCGGCCCGCGCCAGGCCAGCGTCATCCCCAGCGCCTCGGCGGTGCGCCGCGAGGCCGTGTTGTGCTCGAGCAGGTAGGCCACGACGGGGCGGTCGGGCTCCACCGCGTGCGCGGCGCGCAGGGCCGCACGCGACATCTCCGTGGCGTAGCCGCGCCGGTGCACCGAGGCGGCGAAGCGGTAGTAGAGGTTCCACCAGGGCCGGCCGGTCGGGTGCGTGCACCCGCCCCGGCCGATCACCGGCCCGTCGGCGGCGTCCCGCACCGACCAGAAGCCGAGGCCGTGGGTCTCGAACTGCCAGGCCGACTGCCGCACCATCTCCTCGGCCTGCTCACGGCGGGTGTGCCGCCCGACCGGGAAGTGCCGCCACAGCTCGGGATCGCTGTGGATGGCGAACAGGTCGTCCACGTCGGCCCCGGTCGGCAGGTCGAGGTGGAGCCGCTCGGTGCGGACGTGCAGCCAGGGGCTCACGGGCGGCCGCGGGCCGCGTCGATCTCCTGCTTGCGGGCGAGCCGGTGGGCGCGGCGGATCTCGGCCTCGCGCAGGCGCCGGCGCTCGGTGTCGTCCTCGGGGGCCAGCGGGGGGACCAGACGCGGGCGGCCCTCGGCGTCGATGGCCACGAACACGAAATACGCCGACGCCACGTGCAGCGCGGCGCTGGAGGGGTCGTTCCAGGGCTGGGTCTCGACCCGGACGCCGACCTCCATCGAGCTGGTCCCGGCCCAGTTGACCTGGGAGAAGGTCCGCACGATGTCGCCGACGTGGACGGGGGCCAGGAAGGCCATCTCGTCGAGGGCGGCGGTCACGGCGGGGCCGCCGCTGTGCCGCTGGGCCACGGCGCCGGCGGTCTGGTCGGCCAGCTTGACGATCTCGCCGCCGTGGATGTTGCCCAGCAGGTTCGCCTCGCGGGCCGACATGACCACGCCGAGCGAGACCCGCCCGTACGACGGCGGGAGCGGCTCCGTCACGGCGACCACGGTAGCGTCCTCCGCATGCCAGATCGCCCCCGGAACGACGGTCCCGAGGACGGACCGGAGTACCAGTGGCTCTACGGGAAGGGCCAGCAGGAGGACCCGCAGGCCACCCGCCCGGTCCGCAAGCAGCAGCCCACCGCGCCCCGCGGCGACGAGACGCGGGTGATGCGGACCCAGCCGCGCCCGGGCGCCCGACCCGACCAGCGCGCGACCGCCCGGCCCACGCCGCCGCCGGTGGCCCCGCCGGTCGACCCCGGTCCGCCCTCGCGCGGTCGCCGGCGCTTCCGGTTCCGGGCCCGCTACGTGTTCCTGCTGCTCCTGCTGTGGCTGGCCTACCTGGTGATCGTCCCGGTCGTGGCCTGGAACCGCGTCGACGAGGTCTCGTGGGAGCCGAAGGGCGACCGGCCGGCCGAGCAGCCCGGGACGACGTACCTCCTCGTCGGCAGCGACTCGCGCGCCGACCTGAGCGAGGAGGAGCGCAAGGAGCTGAGCACCGGTGACGCCAGCGGCGGTCGCACCGACACGATCATGCTGCTGCACACCGGTTCCGGGCCCAACGTGCTCGTCTCGCTCCCCCGCGACTCCATCGTCGACATCCCGGGTCACGGCGAGACCAAGATCAACGCGGCCTACGCCTTCGGCGGGGCCAAGCTCCTCGTGCAGACCATCGAGCAGGCCACCGGCATCCGCGTCGACGACTACGTCGAGATCGGGATGGGCGGGGTGGCCGGTGTCGTCGACGCGGTCGGCGGCATCGAGGTGTGCCCGAAGCAGGACATGAAGGACAAGCTGGCCGGGCTGAACATCAAGAAGGGCTGCCAGGAGGTCGACGGCACCACCGCGCTGGCCTACGCGCGCTCGCGCCACGCCTCGGCCACCGGCGACATCGACCGGGTGCGCCGCCAGCGCGAGGTGGTCGCCGCGGTCGGCTCACAGGTGCTGTCGCCGTGGACGGTGATCAACCCGGTCACCTACTACCGGCTCAACAACGCGATCCCCGACTTCTTCTCCTTCGGCGAGGGGATGGGACCGGTCCGCAGCGCGATGTGGGCGATGGCCATGACCCGCGTGGACGGCGACAAGGGGCTGACCTGCGTGGTGCCGCTGCAGGACCTCGCGGTCCACTGGGACCCGGACCTGGCGCCGCAGCTGTTCGAGAAGATCGCCGACGACAAGACCGACGAGATCACCAAGAAGCTGTGCTCCCCCACGGGCGGCATCGGGTGAGCGCGTCGCTCTACGAGACCCTCTCGGTCGAGGTCGACGACGACGGCGTCGCGACGCTGACCCTCGACCGGCCAGGACAGCTCAACGCCTTCGACCTGACCATGGCTCGGGAGCTGGAGCGGTTCTTCCTCACCGACGCCCGCTCCGACGCCATCCGCGCCGTGGTGGTCACCGGCGCCGGCCGGGCCTTCTGCGCCGGCATGGACCTCTCGGCCGAGGGCAACGTCTTCGGGCTCGACGAGACGCTGCGGCCCACGCCGGAGGAGTTCCGCGCGGCGTACGACGAGCCGCCGTTCCACGACGACGTCCGCGACACCGGCGGCCGGGTGACGCTGGCGATCTACTCGCTGCCCAAGCCGGTCATCGCCGCCATCAACGGCGCCGCGGTCGGCATCGGCGCCACCATGACGCTCGGCATGGACATCCGGATGGCGTCCACGCAGGCGCGGATCGGCTTCGTGTTCGGCCGGATCGGGATCACGCCGGAGGCGGCGTCGTCGTGGTTCCTGCCCCGGATCGTCGGGCTCCCGCAGGCCCTGGAGTGGGTCTACGCCGCCGACATCCTCACCGCCGACGTCGCGCTGGCCGGCCGGTTGGTCCGCTCGGTGCACGAGCCCGACGAGCTGCTGCCCGCCGCCCAGCAGCTGGCCCGCTCCTTCGTCAAGGACCGCTCCCCCGTCGCGCTGGGCCTGGCCAAGCGGCTGCTCTACAAGCACGCGGGCTCGGCCGAGCCGCTCGAGGCGCACCTGTCGGACTCGCTCGCGATCTACTGGAGCTCGATCGCCGACGGCAAGGAGGGCGTCGCGGCCTTCCTGGAGAAGCGCATGCCGCGCTTCACCGGCAAGGCCTCCGAGCTACCCCGGATCGACTAGCCGGCCCCGCTCGAGCACCAGCCGCCGACCGCAGCGCGCGGCCAGGGCGTCGTCGTGGGTGGCCAGGACGAGCAGCGTCCCGGACCCGACCGTCCCGAGGAGCAGGTCGGCGACCCGGTCGGCCGCGGCCGCGTCCAGCTCTGCCGCGGGCTCGTCGGCCAGCAGCAGCCGCGGCCCGGTGGCCAGCACGCCGGCCACCGTGAGCAGGCGGCGGTCGCCCGCGGCCAGCTCCCGCACGGCGACGTCGGTGGGTACGCCGAGCCGGGCCAGCAGCGCCTCGGTCCGCTCGCGCAGGTGCGGGCCGCCCGGGTCGACTGCGGCTGCGCTCAGCGCGAGGGCACCCGGGTCGAGGTCGTCACGCTGCGCGACGAACCCGAGCGCGCCGGCCCGCCGCGGCGACCGGCCGTCGACACGGACGCGCCCGCGGGTGGGGCGCTCGCGCCCGGCCAGCAGCCGCAGCAACGTGGACTTGCCCGACCCGGACGGGCCGGTCACCGCCACCGACGCAGGTCCGCTCACGGAGAACGAGACCGCGTCGAGGGCGGTGACCGTGCGGCCGTACCGCTTGGTCAGCCGGTCGGCGCGGAGGTCCACGCCGTGATGGTCCCTCAGCCGGCCTGGCGGGCGGCCTCGGCCTCGGACCCGGCGCCGGCGGTGCTCAGCGCGCCGCTCTTGTCCTCGAGGTGCGCACGGACGAACCAGTGGAACAGCTCGAGCTGCTCGGTCTGGGCGATGAACATGTCCTGGGTCACCAGGTCGAGGTCGTCGAGCTCCTGGATGCCGTTGCGGTAGGACTCGATGACGCCCTGGTAGACCAGGTCGAGCGCGCCCAGGTGGGCCTGGGTGGTGTCGCGCCCGATGCTGTACTCGTCCCAGTTGCGGGCTTCTACGAGCGCGCCCGGCGTGCCGATCGGGGAGCCGCCCAGGGTGGCGATCCGCTCGGCCAGGTCGTCGGCGAACCCGCGCACGGCGTCGACCTGCGGGTCGATCATCTCGTGGACCGCGATGAAGTGCGGTCCGACGACGTTCCAGTGCACGTGCTTGAGCGTGAGGTGGAGGTCGGTCGTGGCGTTGAGGCGGTCCTGGAGGAGCTCGACCACGCGGGTCGCCTTCTCCTCGGTCAGCCCCGGCGTCGTGTACTTCAGCTTCGGTGTGGCCATGTCCTGCCGGTACCCCATCGGGTGAGCGACCTGACCTCCGAATCAGGCCCGGCGGCAGCGCGCGAGGAGGGCCTCGAGCTCGCGGAAGTGGCGCTCGGTCGCGGCCTCGTCGTACATCGAGGTGTCGGCCATCGAGTAGCCGTGCGCGGCGCCCTGGTAGATCTCGTTGCGGTGCGGCCGGTCCGCGGCCTGGAGCGTCTCCTCGAGCGTGGCCACCGCCTCGAGCGGCATCGACCGGTCCTGGTCGGCGTGGCCGAAGACGTACTCCGCGGTGCTGTCGCCGATGGCCAGGTGCGGGCTGTCCGGCGCATCGGTGACCAGGCCGCCGCCGTGGAAGCCGCCGACCGCGCCGACGGTGCCCGGGAAGGCACCGGCCGTGCGGACGGCCAGCCGCGCGCCCATGCAGTAGCCGGTGGTCCCGACCGGGCCGTCGTCGCTGTGCTCGAGCAGGGTGCGCATCCACGCGTCGGCGTCGGGCAGCGACCGGTCCGGCGTGTAGCCCTGGACCCGGTCCATCACGCCACCCGCGAAGAACGCCTCCCGGGCGCCGTCCTCGCGCAGGTCGCCCTGGGGCGCCAGCTCCGGGGCGGTCCCGTCGCGGTAGAAGAGGTTCGGCGCGAGCACGACGTAGCCCCAGGAGGCGATCCGGTCGGCCATCTCCTCGATCTGCGGGCGCAGCCCGATCGCGTCGATGTAGAACAGCACGCCGGGGTCGCCGTCGCGCCCCGTGAGGTAGGCCTCCGCCGTCCCGTCCGCCGCCTCGACCTGGATCGTCTGCCCCATGCTCGGCACTGTACTGAGACACCTCTGGGCCGCCTCCGCCACCCGGCCCGGGCCGCACCCGGGTCCGTTACCGTCGCGGCCATGGACCTCGGACTCACCGGCGCACGCGCGCTCGTCACCGGCGGCAACCGCGGGATCGGCCTCGCGGTGGGCCGGGCCCTGGCCGCGGAGGGCGCCCGCGTCGCGCTCCTGGCCCGGGACGGCGACCGGCTGGCGGCCGCGGCCGCGACGGTCGACGGCGCGGTCACCGTGCAGGCCGACACCACCGACGACGCCTCCGTGCGCGCGGCCGTGGACTCCGCGGCCGCGACCCTGGGCGGCCTGGACGTGGTCGTCAACGCCGCCGCCCCCCGCGCCGAGGCGCCGCCCGCACCCGGGCTGGCCGGCCTCGACGACGCCGACTTCCTGAGCCAGGTCGACACCAAGGCCCTGGGGTACGCGCGAGTGGTCCGGGCCGCCGCGCCGCACCTGCTCGACGGCGGTGGCAGGGTCGTCAACATCAGCGGCATGAACGCCCGCTCGACCGGCAACATCACCGGCTCGGTCCGCAACATCGCGGTCGTGGCCCTCAGCAAGAACCTCGCCGACGAGCTCGGCCACCAGGGCGTCACCGTGACCTGCGTGCACCCCGGGCTCACCGTCACCGAGCGCAACGCCGACGACCCGGCGTACCTCGAGAAGGCGGCGCAGAACGGTCTCGCCCGGCTCATCACCGCCGAGGACGTGGCCGCGGTCGTCGCCTTCCTCTGCTCCCCCCTGGCCGCCCCGGCCAACGGGGCCGTGGTGACCCTGGACGGCGGCCGGCCCGGCACCGTCTGGGCTTAGCGCGGTCGGGGGGACACGCCGACCTCACCCCAACAGGTGGACCTGGGTGTCGGAGTCCGTGCGAGACTCCCGCCGTGCGCGAGTTCAGCAAGTTCTCCGCTCACCACTCCACAGTCGTGATGAGCTTCGGCAGCTACGAGCGCGCCGACGTGGTGTGGATCGGGGGCAGCCTCGACCTGAACACGCACCACCACGTCCGCAGCGGGATCCTCAAGCGCGACTCGTTCCAGCAGCCCCTGCTCGTGCTCGAGCTCAGCGAGCTGTCGCTGCTGGACTCCTCCGGCATCGGCTCGCTGGTCCTGGTCCACCGCTCCGCCCGCGAGCGCGGCGCCGAGCTGGCCGTGGTCACCGACAGCAACCACCTGCGCAAGCTGCTCAAGATCGCCGGGCTGGACCAGGTGCTCACCGTGCACCCCAGCCTCGACGACGCCCTGGCCGCGCACGGACCCGACGACGGCGAGCCGGCCAACGCCGGCTGAGCCGGGCCACGGCCCCGGCGCCGCCCTCGCTCAGAGCTGGCTCTGGACCCCGGCGAGGAGCTGGCGGGCCATCACGATGCGCTGGACCTGGTTGGTGCCCTCGTAGATCTGGGTGATCTTCGCATCGCGCATCATCCGCTCGACCGGGTAGTCGCGGGTGAAGCCGTAGCCGCCGAGGACCTGCACCGCGTTGGTCGTGACCTCCATGGCCACGTCGGAGGCGAAGCACTTGGCCGCCGCACCGAAGAACGTCAGGTCGGAGTCGCCCCGCTCGGAGCGGCCGGCGGCGGCGTAGGTCAGCTGGCGGGCCGCCTCGACCTTCATGCCCATGTCGGCCAGCATGAACTGCAGGCCCTGGAACTCCGCGAGGTGCTTGCCGAACTGCTCGCGCTCCTGGGCGTACTGCAGCGCGTGGTCGAGCGCGCCCTGGGCCACGCCGACGGCCTGGGCGGCGATGGTGATCCGGGTGTGGTCGAGGGTGCGCATCGCGGTCTCGAAGCCGGTGCCCTCCTCGCCGATCATCCGGTCGGCGGGGATCCGCACGTGGTCGAGGTACACCTCGCGCGTCGGGGAGCCCTTGATGCCGAGCTTCTTCTCCTTGGCGCCGAAGGAGACGCCCTCGTCGGAGCGCTCCACCACGAACGCCGAGATGCCCTTGGAGCGCTTCTCGGGATCGGTGACGGCCATGACCGTGTAGTACTCCGACTCCCCCGCGTCGGGGCCGGCGTTGGTGATCCAGCGCTTGACACCGTCGAGGACCCAGTGGTCGCCGTCGCGGACCGCGCGGGTCTTCATCGAGACCGCGTCGGAGCCGGCGTCGGGCTCGGACAGGCAGTAGGAGAAGCCGCCCTCGCCGCGGGCCAGGGCGCCGAGGTAGTGCTTCTTGAGCTCCTCCGAGCCGGCCAGCTGCACCGGGAGCGAGCCCAGCTTGTTGACGGCCGGGATCAGCGAGGCGGACACGTCGACGCGGGCCACCTCCTCGATGACCAGCACGGTCGCCAGCGCGTCGGCCCCGGCGCCGCCGTACTCCTCGGGCACGTGCGGGGCGTGGAAGTCCGCGGCCAGCAGGGCGGCGGCCGCCTCCTGCGGGAAGCGCGCCTGCTCGTCCACGTCGGCGGCGTGCGGCGCGACCTTGGCCTCGCAGAGGTCGCGCACGGCCTCGCGGATGGCCTGGTGCTCCTCGGACAGCGCGAACAGGGGTACGTCGGAGTCGCTCACGCCCTCGATTCTAGGTGCGTGGACGTCCAAGCAACGCCGTCGCCCGGTCGGTGTTCGTCACACCGACCGGGCGACGGTCGTGGGTGCTGCGGTGCGTCAGCGGGCGATCTTGACGCTGACCTTCTTGGTGGCCTTGTTGGTGTAGGAGTTGCCCAGGAACTTCAGCTTGATCTTGTTCTTGCCGGCCTTGAGGCCCTTGAGCACGAAGCGGACCTTGCCGTTCTTCAGCGCCTTGGTCTTGGCCTTCATGCCGGCGACCTTGGCCTTGATCTGACCGACGCCCTTCTGGCCGGCGGTGGTCTTCACCTTGACGGTGACCAGGACCTTGTGGCCGGGCTTGGCCTGGGCGTGGGCCTTGATCTTGGCGCCCTGCTTCTGGATGACCGGCGTGGTGCCGCCACCGCCGCCGCCACCGCCCGGCGTGGCCGAGCCGGGGTTGTAGGTGCACCGGATGCCGAGCCCGGCGAGCCCGCCGGCGAGCATGCCGAAGTCGAAGGACGTCGGGATCGGCAGCGGGAGGCCGTCGGCGCTCGGGACGAAGGAGCCGAGCTGGCCGCTGACCGTGGCGACCTGACCGTTGAGCTGCTGGAACACCGTGCCGACCGGGCCGGCCAGCGGCTCGGAGCCGGGGACGTTGCCGAGGACCAGGTTGACCGTGGTCTGCAGCGCGTTCAGCACGGTCGGCAGGAGACCGGCGAGGTTGGCGTTGGTGAGGTCGAGCTGGCCGACGATCGGCGTCCCGGCCGGGATCGGCACGTTGGCGGTGATGACCTCGGGGAGGTTCTGCAGCGTGAAGGTCGCCGGGACCTGGAAGGTGCTCGGGAGCAGCAGGTTGAGCGGCGCCGGCAACCCGAGGGGCGACGTGCAGGTGTAGGTGGCCTTGGCCGACGAGGTGGCGGCCTCGGCCGGGGCGGCGAGGCTGAGGCCACCGAGGGTCAGGCCCGCGGTGACGGCGGCACTGGCCGCCAGGCGAGTGGTGCGTCGGAACGGCATCGATGACTCCTGGGGGATGTGGGGAGGGACGACACCCGACGGGGTGCCCCGTCGAGCGAGCACCAACGTAGGTAGGTTCCGCGGCGGTTGAGAGCCTTCCTGACGTTGTCCACCCGCCCTCGCTAGCCCGACGGGACCAGCCCCTCGGGAGTAGCCCGACCGGGTGGTGGGCGGGTGTGGCCGGGCGCCTGCCGCTCCGGGTCGCTGCGTAGGCTCGGACCGTGACCTGGCAGGACCCCGAGGCGATCGGCTTCATGCTCGACGAGTGCCGGGTGTGGGCGGTGGTGGGGCTGTCCGGCGACACCCGCCGCACGGCGTACTCCATCGCCAGCCTGCTGCAGGAGCGGGGCAAGCAGATCGTGCCCATCCACCCCGCGGCCGCGCAGCCGGGCGGGCTGGAGGTCCTCGGCGAGACGGCGTACCCGACGCTCGCCGACGTGCCGTTCCCCGTCGACGTGGTCGACGTCTTCCGCCGCTCCTCCGAGGCCGGTCAGCACGCCGACGAGGCCCTGGCCACCGGCGCCCGTGGTGTGTGGTTCCAGCTCGGGGTGGTCGACGCCGACGCCTACGAGCGGGTGCGCGCCGCCGGCGTGCCGATGGTGATGGACACCTGCCCGGCGATCGAGTGGCGCCGGCGCTGAGACCCGGCTAGCGGTCCGGCAGGAGTCCCTGCCGGATGGCGATGGACAGCGCCTCGAGCTTGGAGTGCGCGCCGAGCTTGGCCGACAGGTTGGCCACGTGGTTGCGGACGGTGTGGACGCTGACGACCAGGCGGCTGGCGATCTCGCTGTTGGTCAGCCCCTCGGCCAGCAGCGCGAGCACCTCGAGCTCGCGCTCGGTCAGCTCGGCCCGCGAGGGGTCGCGGCGCCGGTTGAGGCGCGGCAACAGCCGGGCCAGCAGCTCGGGCGAGATGACGGCCTCGCCACCGTGCGCGGCCCGCACCGCGGAGCGGACCTCGTCCAGGCTGCGCGTCTTGGACAGGAAGCCGGTCGCTCCCGCCTCGATCGCGGCGACCAGCACGTGGTCGGCCGTGCTCGCCGTCAGCACGACGAACGCCGCGCGTGGGTGCAGCGCCTGGAGCTCGGGGATGGCGGCGATGCCGTCGCCGTCGGGCAGCCGGTGGTCGAGGAGCACGACGTCGGGCAGCGTCTGGGTGATGAGGGTGCGCGCCTCGGCCACCGAGGTCGCGGTGCCGACGGCGCGCAGGTCGTCCTCCGCCCCGAGCACCTGGGCGAGGCTCGCGGCCAGGATCTCGTGGTCGTCCACGACGAGGACGCGGATGGGCGGGGGTGGGGTGGTCACGGACCTGTTCCGGTGCGTCGACGAGAGGGCGCGGGCGCGCCGCCTGGCCAACCTAGTACCTGTGCACTAGGCGTCTAGTCCCCTTTCGGGTGTCCGTGCCGGGCTCGCTCCCCGACGATGGGCGAGGAGGTGGGGCATGACGGTGCCGATCGCGGTGGCCGACGACGACGAACGGTTCCGCGCCGCCCTGGTCGACCTGCTCGAGGCCGACGGGCGCTTCGACGTGGTCGGCGCGGTCGGCGACGGCGCGGAGCTGCTGCGTCTGCACGCGGAGCACCGACCGCGGGTCGTCGTCCTCGACGTGCGCATGCCGGGGGGTGGCGCCGCGGCGGCCGCGGCGCTCGGGGCCGCGCGCCCGGCTCCCCTCGTGGTCGTGGTGTCGGCCGACACCGGGACCAGCACCGTCGCCGAGCTCCTGCGGGCCGGCGCGGTGGCCTACCTGGCCAAGGACCGGCTCGGCCCGGACCTCGGCGAGGTGGTCTCGCGGGTGCTGGACGGCGAGGTCGTGATCGGCACCCCCAACGCGGCGCGTGTCGTCCGGCGACTGGCTGACGCGTCGTCCCGGGACGCCTAGCATCGGAGGCCCACCCACCGGGACCTCCACCGGGACCTCCACCATGACCGACGCCCTCGCGCACCCCGTCTTCCTGCTGCTTGACGGCGCCGCGACCGCCGCGGTAGCGACCGACCCGGACGGCGTGGTCCGCTACGCCAACCCGCGCACGGCGGTGGTGTTCGGCCGCCCGGCGAGCGGGCTGGTAGGCCGACCGCTGGAGGAGCTGCTGCCCGACGGACGGCTCGCCGGCCACGTCGCGCGGCGTACGGCGTCGGCGGCCGCCACCGACCGTCAGCCGGACAGCCGGCTGGAGCTCACCGCGCGGCGCGGCGACGGCGTCGAGTTCCCGGCCGAGGTCATCCTCACCCCGCTGCCGACCGACGCCAGCCCGTGGCTCATCGTCAGCGTCCTCGACGTCTCGCAGCGCCGCGACGCCGAGCTGCGGGTCCGCCGCCAGAGCCGGCGCTACCTCACCCTGGCCCTCATCAACGAGGCGGTCGCCGCCGCCGACGACGTCGCGACGCTGCACCCGAGGATCTGCCGGGCCGCAGTGGTCCAGGGCGGCTTCGTGGGCGCGCGGGTCGTGGCGCACGGCCCGGGCGGGCCCGGCCCGGTGCTGGCCAGCGCGGGCGCTCCCCTGACCGGGACGTCCGCCGAGGCCGCGGCGCCGAGCGACGGCACCGAGGCGCTCTTCGTCGACGACCTCGGCCCCGACGCCAGCGACGTCCGCTCGGCGGCCGTGCTCCCCCTGTGCAGCCGGGGGAGGACGGTCGCGACCTGGCGGCTGTACGCCGAGCGCGCCGGCGCCTTCGACGAGAGCCTGCGCGAGCTGCTCCGCGGCGCCGCGGACACGATCTCGCTCGCGCTGGACCGCTTCGAGTCGCGCGCCGAGCTGGACGCCGCCCTGGCCCAGCGCACCGAGCTCCTGCACCGCCTGGCCGCCGCCCAGGAGGAGGAGCGCACGCGGATCGCCGACGACGTCCACGACCACAGCGTGCAGGCCCTCGCGGCGGTCGGGCTCCGGCTCGGCATGCTGCGCCGCCGGCTGGCGCAGGCCGCCCCGGACCTGGTCGCCGACGTCGACCGGCTGCACGACGACGTGCGTGCGGTCGGCGAGGGGCTGCGCCACCTGCTCTTCGACCTCGAGGCGGTGCCGCCGAGCGTCACGCTCACCGACCTGCTCTCCGACGCGGCGGCCCACGTCTTCGAGCTGAGCGCCGTGGACTGGCGGGTCGAGAACGCCCCCGACCCGCGCGAGCTGGACCTGGCGCCGGCGACCCGCACGCACGCCGTCCGCGTGGCCAAGGAGGCACTGGTCAACGTGGCCAAGCACGCCGACGCGCGGACCGCGACGATCCGCGTCACGGTCACCGCCGACGACCTCGAGGTCCGCATCGCCGACGACGGCGTCGGGATGGCGCCCGGCGCAGAGCAGCCGGTGCCGGGCCACCGCGGCATCGCCGCGATGCGCGACCGGGTCACGCTCGCCGGCGGGGAGCTGCGCCTCGAGCCCGGCCACCCCGGCACCGTGGTCACGGTGCGGCTACCCCAGCCCTGAGCCGGGCCAGCCCCTGGTGCGCGTGCACTAGACACAGTCGACGCAACCGCGCCTGGGCACGCGTCAGCGTCTGCATGACAGTGGAGCCATGCCTTCCCTGACCAGGTCCGACCGCGACGTCGAGCGCCTCCACCTCGAGCGGGCGCTCACCCCCTGCCTGCCCGCCGAGTGCGCGGCCTGGCTCTGGGACGAGGCCTGGGACGGCGCCGGGCTCAGCCCGGCGACCCTGGCCGAGTGGTACCGGCGCTTCGGCGCGGACGCCGCGGCCCTGGCCGTCGCCGCCGGCCTCAGCGAGGCGACGCTGCGCCAGCACCTGGTCGACGGCTGCGACCCCGACCCCGACCGGCTGGTCATGCTGGCCGAGCTGAACTGCTACCCCTTCTCGCCGCCCGCGGCCCGGGGCGGAGCGGCACCGCGATGACCGAGACCGCCGCGGAGCGCGAGGAGCTGCGCGCGCTGCTCAGCCACGAGCTGCGCACCCCGCTCACCACGATCATCGGCTACGTCGAGATGCTCTCCAGCGCCGACACCGGGCCCCTCAACGCCCAGCAGCGCCGGATGCTCGAGCGCATCGACGTCAGCGCCACCCGCCTCCTCGAGGTCGTCGAGACCGTGGCTCAGCGAGTCGACTGAGCCCGCCCACCACGCGCTCGAGCGGTCCGCGCTGACCGGCCGCGACAAGACCCGCCCCGACCAGCAGCAGCACCACCACGTGCCACACGTACGACGAGGGCTCCTCGGCCGGCCAGACCCGGTCGGTCCGCATCACCACGTGCAGGCTGTAGAGGCTCAGCGTCATGGCCCCGGCCCCGGCCGCGACGGCCAGCAGCCGGCTCGACCGCCCCCGCAGGGCCGAGGCCACCAGCAGGGCGCCGGCGATGACCACCACCGCGCTCGCCCCGGTCTCCAGCAGGTCGAAGGGCGTCCCGCTGTGCGGGGCGACGACCAGCAGCCAGGCCCACGAGCCGCCCGCCGGGGTCGAGCCGTGCATCCCGCCGCCGATGGCGTCGACGAAGGCGCCGGCGGTCGAGACGTCGCCGTACCGACCGGACTCGGGCACGAGCCGGCGCAGCACCCACGCCTGCTCGGTGAGCGAGCGCGAGACCAGGAAGACCACCGCGCCCACGACGACGCCGCCGAGGACCAGGCCGACCTGCACCGAGCGCTCCCTGAGCGCGGAGCGCCCCAGCGCCATGCCGAGCAGCAGGTAGGCCAGCCAGGTGACGCACGGGTAGTAGCCGGTGAAGGCGAGCTCGCCCAGCAGGTGGCCCGGGTCGCGGAGCTGGTCGAAGGCGGGACTGGGGCCGAGCCGCGGCGGCAGGTGCGGGCGCACCAGCTGGGAGACGACCGGGCCGAGGACCACCCACAGCGCGGCCAGCGCCCACAGCCAGCGCGCGGGCAGGCGCAGGAACGGCAGGCCCAGCAGGAACAGCAGCCCGTAGTAGGTGAGGATCACCGCCAGGGTGGTCTCGAGCTCGCCGAGCGCCAGGCCGAGCAGGGCGACCAGCAGGGCGCGGACGACCAGCCCGCGCCACGTCGTGCGCCGGGCGAGCAGGACCAGGCTCACCCCGGCCAGCACGGCGAACAGCGCCGAGGCCCGGCCGTCGACGAGGTAGGACCACCACGTCAGGGTCCCGTCGGGCCGCCGCTCGTCGAGGACGTGCGCGGTCACCATGCCCAGCAGCGCCAGGCAGCGCGCGAGGTCGAGGCCGACCAGGCGCCCTGGGCTCAGAAGCCCACCCGGCGCTCGCCGGTGTCGCCGCGGACGGCGGCGCCCTTGCCCTGGGCCGTGGCCTTGAGCTCGGCCTGGAAGTCGACCATCCGCCGGCGCAGCGCCTCGTCGGCCGTGGCCAGGATCCGCACCGCGAGGAGCCCGGCGTTGCGGGCGTTGCCGATGGCCACCGTGGCGACCGGCACGCCGGCCGGCATCTGCACGATCGAGAGCAGCGAGTCGAGGCCGTCGAGCCGCTCGAGCGGGACGGGGACGCCGATGACCGGCAGCGGGGTGACGGCGGCGAGCATGCCGGGCAGGTGCGCCGCTCCCCCGGCGCCCGCGATCAGCACGCGCAGACCGCGGCCGGCGGCGTCCTTGCCGTAGGCCAGCATCTCCTCGGGCATCCGGTGCGCGGAGACCACGTCGGCCTCGTGCGCGACGCCGAACTCCTCCAGCGCCGTCGCGGCCGCCTTCATGACCGGCCAGTCGGAGTCGGAGCCCATGACGATCCCGACCTGTGGCTCACTCACTCTCGTCCCCCAAGTCTCCGCGGAACCACGCCGCGGCGTGCCGGGCGCGCTCGAGGCAGTCCTCGAGGTCGTCACCGTAGGCGTTGACGTGCCCGACCTTGCGGCCCGGGCGCAGCTCCTTGCCGTACAGGTGCACCCGCAGCCGCGGGTCGCGGGCCAGGGCGTGCGGGTAGCCGTCGTACAGCCGGCCCACCTGGCTGCCGTCCGACCGGTCGGGTCCACCGAGGATGTTGACCATCACCGTCCACCGCGCCCGCGCCGCCGGCGAGCCGAGGGGCAGGTCGAGGACGGCGCGCAGGTGGTTCTCGAACTGGCTGGTCACGGCGCCGTCCTGGCTCCAGTGGCCGGAGTTGTGCGGGCGCATGGCCAGCTCGTTGACCAGGACCCGGCCGTCGCGGGTCTCGAAGAGCTCGACGGCCAGCATCCCCACCACGTCGAGCTCGCGCGCGATCCGCAGCGCGACCTCCTGGGCGTGGGTGGCCAGCTCGGGGTCCAGCTCCGGCGCCGGCGCCACGACCTCGTGGCAGATGCCGTCGAGCTGGGTGCTGGCCACGACGGGGTACGCCGCGGCCTGGCCGCTCGGGCTGCGCGCGACCTGCGCCGCGAGCTCACGCCGGAAATCGACCAGCTCCTCGGCCAGGACCTCGACGCCGGCGTCCGCGGCCGAGCGGAACGGCTCCTCGGTGTCCTCGGCCGAGCGCACGACCCACACGCCCTTGCCGTCGTACCCGCCGCGGGTCGTCTTGAGCACGCACGGGAAGCCGAACGCCGCGACCTCCTCCGCCGTCGCCACCACGGCCCAGCGCGGGCACGGCAGCCCCAGCTCGGTGAGCCGGCGCCGCATCACCGCCTTGTCCTGGGCGTGCACCAGGGCGTCCGGCCCCGGGCGGACCGCGACGCCGGCCTCGGCCAGCGCGCGCAGGTGCTCGGTGGGCACGTGCTCGTGGTCGAAGGTGACCACTGCCGCGCCGCTCGTGACCGTGCGCAGCGCCTCGAGGTCGCGGTGGTCGCCGACCAGGGTGTCCGGGACGACCTGGGCCGCGGAGACGCCCTCGGCCTCGGCCAGCAGCCGCAGGGGGATCCCCAGCGCGGCCGCGGGCTCGGCCAGCATCCGCGCCAGCTGCCCGCCGCCGATCAGGGCCACGGTGGGTGCGAGGTCGGCCACGGGCCAACCCTAGGGCGTGCCCCACGCCCGGCGGGTGCCGGTCAGGTCGTCACCGCCTGCGCGTCCTCACCGGTCGGGATACCCGGGTACCCGGGTATCCCGACGAGGCGTTGGGGGTCTTCCTACGCCGTTGGGGTGGTGCAACACCCCAACGCCGTGGGGGTACCCGGGTACCCGGGTATCCCGCCCTGGCCGTCAGACAAGCCGACCGGCCCGCTGGCGTCGGCACCAGGGCCATCGACGAGCGCGCGACCGGCGGAACCTAGGTCCGCCGCACGGCGACCGGCTCGACGATGCCGAAGCCGCGGACCGGGCGGGCGGCCAGGCGGCGGGTCTCGAACTGGTCGTCGGGGAGCAGCCCGGCGGTCTCGGCGTCGATGATGACGCGGTTGCGGCGGGCCACGGCGGTGAGGCGGGCGGCCATGTTGACCGGCGGGCCGAACACGTCGCCGAGCCGCTGGACGACCAGCCCGCTGGCCAGCCCGACGCGGACGTCGGGCATCCGGGTGTCGCGACCGATGACGGTGATGATGCCCTCGGCGATCTCGTACGCCGGCACGGGCTGCTCGTGCACGAAGAGCACCGAGTCGCCGATCGACTTGATGACCCGGCCGCGCTGGCTGGCGACGACGTCGGCGCAGCGGGCCTCGAAGAGCTCAACCAGGTCGCCGATGCGCTCCTCGGTGAGCTGGTTGGACAGCGCGGTGAACTGCACGATGTCGGCGAACCCGACCGTGAGCCGGGTGGTGTGCAGGTCCTCCTCGCGAGCGCCGAGCGCCTCCATCCGCCCGACCGCCGCGGCCAGGTGGCGACGCCAGACGTAGACCAGCAGCTCCTCGAACGGCTCGGAGAACTCCTCGATCATCCGCAGCCCGATGGCCAGCCGGTCGCCGTCCGCGCCCTCGTGGTCCCCGGCCCGCTCGCGGGCCAGCTCGAGCACCCGGGTGAGCAGGGCCGAGACCTCCCAGTCCGAGAGCCGGGCCATGGTCTGGCCGACCGCGCGGGTGAGGTTGACGGCGAGGTCGAAGTCGATGAGGCCGGAGTCGACCAGCCCGACGAGCGTGGACAGCGCCTGTGCGTCGGACTGGGTGAACGCCGTCGCGGAGCCGTGCTCGGGGAAGCCGAGGGCGCGCCAGAGGCGGCGGGCCTGGTCCAGGTCGACGCCCGTGGACTCGGCCAGCTCCAGGGCGTTGAAGACGCGGGCCTCGCCGAGGACGTGCTGCTCGAGGTCCCCGGCGTCGTTGTCGTCCGGGTCGACGGGGCCTTCGGGCGCGCTGCTGTCGGTGGAGGTCAGTGCTCAGGCACCCTCTTCGCGCGGGTCGCCGCTGTGCAGGTCGTGCAGCAGCTCCTGGATGCGCCGGTGGGTGTCCTCGATGTGCGGGATGTCGGGCAGCGCGACCTGCCCGTGGGTGCTCGCGTCGCTGATCACGAGCGTGCCGCAGCCGAGCAGCCGGTCGATGAGGTCGCGCTCGTAGGCCACGTCACTCACCCGGCTGAGCGGGATGTCGTGGCCGCGGCGGGTGATCACGCCGTGGCGGGTGATGAGCCGGCGCGTGGTCACGGTGTAGGTCGCGGTGAGCCAGATCAGGGCCGGCCGGACCACGAACCACACGATGCCGAGGGCGACGACCACCCAGACCACCTTGGTGACCACGCCGTTGTCCACGGCGCTCTGCACGAACACACCGACGGCGAGGAGCACGACGAGCGCGAGGATCGGCAGCAGCAGCGCCTTGGGGTGCGTGCGCGTGTCGACGACGATCGACTCGCCCTCGTTGAGCAGGTCCTTGGAGAGTGCCACGCACGGATCATGGCACCTCCGGCCCCTCGGGAGGGGCGATCACACGGGGCGGACGTGCACCACGTCACCGGCGCTGACCGCGGTGCGCCCGCCGTCGTGGGCCACCAGGAGCCGCCCGCTGGGGTCGATGCCGGTGGCCGTGCCGGTCAGCACCTCGCCGGACGGGAGGTCGACACGGACCTCGCTGCCCAGCGTGGCGCAGGCCGCGGCGTACGACTCGGCCAGGCGCATGCCGGCCAGGTCGCCGCCCTCCTGCCAGGTCGTGTAGGCCTCCCACAGCGAGGCCAGGACGTCGACCAGCAGGTCGGTGCGGTCCACCTCGACGCCCGCGACGGCCAGCGAGACCGCCTCCGGCACGGGGAGCTCGTCCGCGGTCATCCCGACGTTGATGCCGATGCCCACGACGGCGGCCGGCCCGCTCGCGGTCTCGACCCGCTCGAGGAGGATCCCGGAGACCTTGCGCTGCCCGAGCAGCACGTCGTTGGGCCACTTGACCTCCGCCTCGGCCCCCGCGGCGCGCAGGGCCTTCGCCACGGCGTACCCGGTCAGCAGCGGCAGCCAGGGCCAGCTGTGCGTGGGCGCGGTGGGACGCAGCAGCACGGAGAAGGTGAGCGCCGAGCGCGGCGGGGTCTCCCAGGTCCGGTCGAGCCGGCCGCGACCCGCGGTCTGGTGCTCGGCCACCAGCACCAGCCCCTCGGCCGCACCCTCGTGGGCGCGCTCGGCGACCAGGGCGTTGGTGGAGGGCGCGGCGTCCAGCACCTCCACGTGGAGGCCCGGCAGCAGGTCCGGGTCGGCGGCCGCGAGCCGGGCCGCGTCGAGGGGTGGGCGTCCCGCGTCGTCCGAGATCACACCCGCTAGCCTCCCACGGGTGAGCGCGCAGCCCGGAGAAGGCACCGACGTGCCGGACGACATCGACACCCACACCACCGCGGGCAAGCTGGCCGACCTCGAGCGTCGCCTCGACGAGGCCGTGCACGCCGGGTCGGCCAAGGCCGTCGAGAAGCAGCACGCCAAGGGCCGCAAGACCGCCCGCGAGCGCATCGAGCTGCTCTTCGACGAGGGCTCCTTCGTCGAGCTCGACGAGCTCGCGCGGCACCGCTCCACGGCGTTCGGGCTGGAGAAGACCCGCCCGTACGGCGACGGCGTGGTCACCGGCTACGGCACCATCGACGGCCGCCAGGTGTGCGTGTTCTCCCAGGACTTCACCGTCTTCGGCGGCTCGCTGGGCGAGGTGTACGGCGAGAAGATCACCAAGGTCATGGACCTCGCCATCAAGACCGGCTGCCCGATCATCGGCATCAACGAGGGCGCCGGCGCCCGCATCCAGGAGGGCGTGGTCTCGCTCGGGCTGTACGGCGAGATCTTCCGCCGCAACGTGCACGCCAGCGGCGTCATCCCCCAGATCTCGATGATCATGGGCAACTGCGCCGGCGGGCACGTCTACTCCCCCGCGGTCACCGACTTCACCGTGATGGTCGACCAGACCTCGGCCATGTTCATCACCGGTCCCGACGTCATCAAGACCGTCACCGGCGAGGACGTCTCGATGGAGGACCTCGGTGGCGCGCGCACGCACAACACCAAGTCCGGCAACGCCCACTACATGGGCTCGGACGAGGAGGACGCGATCGAGTACGTCAAGGCGCTGCTCTCCTACCTGCCCCAGAACAACCTGGACGAGGCCCCGGCGTACGCCGAGGAGGCCGAGCTCGAGGTCACCGACACCGACCGCACGCTCGACGCGCTCATCCCCGACGGCTCCAACCAGCCCTACGACATGCACGACGTGATCACCGCCGTGGTCGACGACGAGGACTTCCTGGAGGTCCAGGAGCTCTTCGCGCCCAACATCCTGGTCGGCTTCGGCCGGGTCGAGGGCCACCCGGTCGGCATCGTGGCCAACCAGCCGATGCAGTTCGCCGGCACCCTCGACATCGACGCCTCCGAGAAGGCCGCGCGCTTCGTGCGCTTCTGCGACGCCTTCAACCTGCCGGTGCTGACCTTCGTCGACGTGCCCGGCTTCCTGCCCGGCACCGACCAGGAGTGGAACGGCATCATCCGCCGCGGCGCCAAGCTGATCTACGCCTACGCCGAGGCCACCGTCCCGCTGGTCACCGTCATCACCCGCAAGGCCTACGGCGGCGCGTACGACGTGATGGGCTCCAAGCACCTCGGCGCCGACATCAACCTGGCCTGGCCCACCGCGCAGATCGCGGTCATGGGCGCCCAGGGCGCGGCCAACATCGTGCACCGCAAGACGCTCGCCCAGGTCGAGAAGGACGGCGGCGACGTCGAGGCCAAGCGCGCCGAGCTCATCGACGAGTACGAGCAGACCCTGGCCAACCCCTACATCGCCGCCGAGCGCGGCTACGTCGACGCGGTCATCACCCCGCACGAGACCCGCATCGAGATCGTCCGCGCCCTGCGCCTGCTCCGCTCCAAGCGCGAGACGCTCCCGGCGAAGAAGCACGGGAACATCCCGCTGTGACCGGGCCCGAGCCGGAGCCCCAGCGCCCCCTGCTGCGGGTCGTGCGCGGGAACGCGACCCCCGAGGAGGTCGCGGCCCTGGTGGCCGTGGTCGCCGCCCTCGGCTCGGCGGCGCCCGAGCCGCCGCGACGGCGTGCGTCCGAGTGGTCCGCGCACCACCGCAAGACCCGCGTCACGCTCCCGCACGGCCCCGGAGGCTGGCGCTCCAGCGCTCTCCCGCGCTGAGGGGGCCGATGCGTCGCGGCCCCGCGCCCACCAGGCCCGGAGCGGTGACGCAGCGGCGCCCCGAACTCGCGGATCGTGGAGTTGGCCGAGCCGGCGATGGCGAACTCGCTGTCCGGCAGGCCCTCGAGGACCGCGGTGGCGCTGGGCGCGAAGGTGAGGCCCATGCCGACGCCGGCCACGGCCAGCGGCACGACGAACGAGCCGTAGGCCGAGCCGCAGCGCCCGCTGCTGCAGGTGGTGGGCGGCGGCGCGACCCGAGGAGGTCGCGGCGCTGGTGGCCGTGGTCGCCGCCCTGGGCTCGGCGGCGCCGGAGCCGCCGCGGCGTCCACGAGCGCGGCACCGCGGGGCCGTCGCGGGAGACGGACGAGCCGGTCGGTGGACGCCACGGCGCCCCCTCCCGCGAGCGGGAGAGGGCGCCGAGGTCCGGAGCAGGCGTCAGCGGCGGCGACCCGGGGCGAAGAGCGCCGCGACCACCGCGACCGCCACGGCGGCGGCGCCGGTGAGCAGGGCGGGGCCGATCGCGCCGTCGTAGCCGGTGGGGCTGATCTCGCCGCCGTTGCCGAGGAAGACGGCGACGAGCAGGGCGATGCCGAAGGCCACGCCGAACTCGCGGACGGTGGAGTTGGCCGAGCTGGCGATGGCGAACTCGCTGTCGGGAAGCCCCTCGAGCACGGCGGTGGCGCTGGGCGCGAAGGTGAGCCCCATGCCGACGCCGGCCATGGCCAGCGGCACGATGAACGAGACGTAGTCCGAGCCGTTCTCGGTCAGCCACGCGAACCACACCAGCGAGGCGGTCTGCAAGACGAGGCCGGTGACCAGCAGCCCGCGCAGGCCGGTGCGAGCGGAGAGGGCCCCGGCGATCGGGGCGACGACCATCGGCGCGGCGGTCCACGGGAGGGTGCGGAGGCCGGCCTCGAGCGGCGAGTAGCCCTGCACGACCTGGAGGTACTGCGAGAGCAGGAACACCGTGCCGAACATGCCGACGGTGAAGGTCAGGCCGATGACGTTGGCCACCGAGAAGCCGCGCGAGGAGAACAGCCGGAGCGGGAGCACGGCGTAGGAGCGGCCCCGCGCCCACAGCACGTACGCCGGTACGAGCAGCCCGGCGACGACGAGCGGGCCGAGCACGCCGAGGGAGGTCCAGCCGTCGTCGTTGCCGTGCACGATGCCCCAGATGCCGAGGAAGACGGCGCCGCCGAGCATGGTGGTGCCGACCAGGTCGATCCGCTGCCAGGTGCCCTTGGACTCACGGACCGCGAGGAAGAGCAGCGGCAGCGCGATGAGCGCGACGGGCACGTTGAGCCAGAAGATGGCCTGCCAGCTCACGCCCTCGACGACCGCGCCGCCGATGACCGGGCCCAGCGCCACGCCGAGGCCGGACACACCGCCCCAGATGCCGATGGCCACGGCCCGCATGGCCGGCGGCACGCTGCTGGCCAGGAGGGTCAGCGACAGCGGCATGATCGCGGCCGCACCGAGGCCCTGCACCGCGCGGGCCGCGATGAGCGCCTCGCTCGAGGTGCTGAGCGCGGAGGCGATGGAGGCCAGCGTGAAGACGGTGAGGCCCGCGACCATCACCCGGCGCCGGCCGAGCCGGTCGCCCAGCGTCGCGGCCGGGAGCATGAAGGTCGCGAAGGCCAGGGTGTAGGCGTTGAGGAACCACGACAGCTGGCCGACGCTGGAGTCGAGGTCGGCCCGGATCACCGGCAGCGCGGTGGTCATCACCAGGTTGTCCAGGGTGGCCATGAACATCGGCAGCGAGGCGGCCACGACCGCCAGCCACACGGGCACGCGGCGCCCCGCCGCGCGCGGAGCCGCCGCGGGGGCGACGGTCTCGGCGAGTGTCGACATCTGAAGCTCCGATTCAAGAAGGCATTGAATGATTACTTGATGTGACGACAGTAAGTAATCAACTGATAACATGTCAAGGGTGAGCACGAGGATGAGTGCCGACGACCGCCGCGAGCTGGTCCTTGAGGCCGCGACCCGGGCCTTCTCGCGGGGCGGGTACGCCGGCACGAGCACCGACGCGGTGGGCAAGGAGGCCGGGGTCTCCCAGCCGTACGTCGTGCGTATCTTCGGCACCAAGAAGGCGCTGTTCCTCGACGTGCTGCGCCGCAACTGCGCGCGCATCCGCACGACGTTCGCGGAGGTCGTCGACGCGGGGTTCGACCCCGACGACGAGGACGACTGGGGCCGGCTCGGACTGGCCTACACCATGCTGCTGCGCGACCGCGACGTGCTCATGGTGCTCATGCACGGCTTCGCGGCCGGGGACGACGAGGACATCGCCGCCGTCGCGCGCGAGGGCATGGGCTCGATCTTCGCCACCATCATGGCCACCGGGTGCGCCATCGAGCGGGCCGAGGAGTTCTTCGCCCAGGGCATGATGCTCAACGTCATGGTCTCGATGCGGGCGCCGTGGCACCTGGACGACTCCCCCGAGCTCGCGCCCCTCACGCACTGCGCCTTCGGCGACGCGCTAGAACTCCTGCTGTGACCACCCTCGTCCTGGCCAGCCAGTCCCCCGCCCGCCTCGCGACGCTGCGGGCGGCGGGGGTGGACCCGGTCGTGATCGTGTCGGGCGTGGACGAGACCCGGCTCGAGGGCCTCCCGCCGGCGGAGCTCGCCCTCCAGCTGGCCGAGCTCAAGTGCGCGGCGGTCGCCCCCCGCGACGAGGTGCCGGACGGCGCGCTGGTCCTGGGCTGCGACTCGGTCCTGGAGCTCGACGGCGAGGCGCTGGGCAAGCCCGGCACCCCCGAGGAGGCGACCCGGCGGTGGCGGTCGATGCGGGGGCGCAGCGGCGTCCTGCAGACCGGCCACGCCCTGCACGACACGGCCACCGGCCGGACGGTCAGCGCGACGGCCAGCACGACGGTGCACTTCGCGGACGTCAGCGACGACGAGGTCGCGGCCTACGTCGCGACGGGCGAGCCGCTGCACGTCGCGGGCGCGTTCACCGTCGACGGGCTCGGCGGAGCGTTCGTGACGGGGATCGAGGGCGACCACCACAACGTGGTGGGCGTCAGTCTCCCTCTGGTCCGAGAGCTGACGGCGGAACTGGGCCACGCGTGGACCGACCTCTGGCGAGCGCGGCCGACTCGTTGACCGAGCCGGCGTCGCCGTCGAGGGTCTCGACGCCGTCGACCACCCCGGGCTCGTCGTACATCTCCACGATGCTGATCGGCCGCTTGAAGACGAAGGTCCGGAACAGCGCGAACCGCGCGGCCAGGCCGAGGACCAGGCCGATCACGTTGGCCGCGATGTTGTCCGACAGGGGGTCGTCCAGGCCGAGCACGTCGCGGCTGACCGCGAGGCAGCCGATCGGGATGAGCATCGTGAGGAAGTTGATGCCGACGAACGACGTCAGCCCGCCGTCGGAGCTCACCGGCGGCCGGTCGCGGAAGGCCCAGTGCCGGCTGCCGTAGTAGCTCACGCCCATGCCCACGCTGTTGGCGATGACGTAGGCCAGGATCGGCTGGTCGCTGAGCATGGCGTGCTCGCCGGCGCCGAAGCCGTGCAGCAGCAGGTTGAAGATGATGAGCGCCACGATCGTGGCCGCACCACCCACGGCGAGGAACCGGCCCACCTCAGCGATGAAGCGCTGCGTCCGGTCCGACATGGCGTCCAGGCTAAGGGGAGTTGCGCCGTACGCCGGGCAAGGGCCGGGCCCGGAGCGGCGATCGCGACTACTTCGTGAACAGCGACGAGGCCTTGTTGATCGTCTCGACCAGTCCGTAGACCAGCGGCAGGCCCACCACGGCCCACGCGACCGCGACGCGCGCGCTCATGCCCGACTCCTCTCCGGCTCGGGGGTGGGGTCTCGGTCCGGCTCGTGGAACCGGTCCGCGACCGGGCGGATGAGCAGGTTGGCGACGAACCCGACGGCCAGCAGCCCGACCATGATGAACAGCGCACCGCGGTAGGCGTCCGCGGTCAGCTCTCCGGGCGTGCCCTGGGTGTCGAGGTAGCGGTTCACGATGAGCGGCCCGGCCACGCCCGCGGCCGACCACGCGGTGAGCAGCCGGCCGTGGATCGCGCCGACCTGGAAGGTGCCGAACAGGTCGCGCAGGTACGCCGGCGCGGTGGCGAAGCCGCCGCCGTAGAAGGAGATGATCACCGCCGCGAAGAGCACGAACAGCACGGTCGTGTTCGGCCCGATGGTGGCGAGCAGCACGTAGGTGGCCAGCCCGACGCCGAGGTAGACCATGTAGATCGGCTTGCGGCCGATGTAGTCCGAGGTCGAGGACCACACGAAGCGGCCGGCCATGTTGGCCAGCGACAGCAGTCCCACGAAGCCGCCGGCCGCCGCCGCGCTCACGCTCGAGGTGTCGCCCTCGCGGAAGAAGTCCTGGATCATCGGCGCGGCCTGCTCGAGGATGCCGATGCCGGCGGTGACGTTGCAGAACAGCACCACCCACAGCAGCCAGAACTGAGGGGTCCGGATGGCGTTCCCCGCGCTCACGCTGGCCGTGGTGACGAGCTTCTTCTCGCGCACGGTGCTCGGGTCCCAGCCCTCGGGCTTCCAGTCGTCGGCAGGGACCCGGACGGTGAAGGCGCCGAACATCATGAAGCACAGGTGCAGCACGGCGAAGGTCAGGAAGAGCATCATCACGGCGTGCCCGTCGGGCACGCTCGTGGGGTCGGCGGAGTCGTAGCCGGAGTCGTAGAGCCCCATCAGCCGCCCGCTCAGCGGGCTGGCGATGAGCGCACCGCCGCCGAAGCCCATGATGGCCATGCCGGTGGCCAGCCCCGGGCGGTCGGGGAACCACTTGATGAGCGTGGAGACCGGCGAGATGTAGCCGATGCCCAGGCCGATGCCGCCGATCACGCCGTACCCGAGGTAGACCAGCCACAGCTGACCGGCCGCGATGCCCAGCGCGGCGACCACGAAGCCCGCGACCCAGAAGCAGGCCGAGGTGAACATCGCGGCGCGCGGGCCGTTCTTGTCCACCCAGGTGCCGGCGACCGCCGCGGAGAGACCGAGCATCACGATCGCGATGCTGAAGATGACCCCGATCGCGGTGAGCGAGGAGTCGAAGTGCTGCACGAGCGCGGTCTTGTAGACGCTCGTCGCGTAGACCTGACCGATGCACAGGTGCACCGCCAGTGCGCACGGCGGGATCAGCCAGCGGTTGAAGCCGGGACGGGCGACGATCCGGTCGCGCGCGAGGAAGGACGGCACGGCCATCGGGACCTCCGAGACTCCGAGGGAGTGGTCAAGATTTCAGGTACCCCGTGTGCCGGGCGTCACACCTCGTCACTCGCTCCCGGGCTCGAACCGGCTCCCCGCCGGGTGCTCACCGGTCACCGTGCTCCCCCGTCCGACCAGGGTGACCGCGTCCGGGTCGCTGAGCGCCGCCTCGCCGTCGGGACCGCCGAGCCGCGCGTCCGCCCCGATCTCGCAGTCGCTGTCCACCACCGCCCAGTGCAGGCGGGCGCCGCCGCGCACGACGGTGTCGTTGAAGACCACGCTGTCGTGCACCTCGGCGCCGGCCTCGACCACGACGCCGGGCCCGAGCACGCTGCGGCGCACCAGGCCGCTCACCCGGGCGCCGGGAGAGAGCAGGCTGTCCACGACCTCGCCGCCGTCCAGCACGCGGGCGGGCACCCGCTGCGGCAGCCGCGACAGCACCGGCCAGTCCGGCACCGACAGCACGTCGCGGTCGTCGGTCAGCACCTCGTGGTGCGCGCGCAGGTAGTGGTGCGGCTGGCCCAGGTCGCGCCAGTAGCCGTCGTGACGGAACGCGTACGTCGCGCCGCGCTCGACCAGGCGCGGCAGCAGGTGGTCGCCGAAGTCGCCCAGCCCGGTGTCGCCCTCGTCGGCGTCGGCGCCCAGCTCGCGGTGCAGATCCTCGAGCACCTCCCGCAGCACGGTGGGGTCGTAGACCATGATCTCGGCCGCGATGGTGCTGCTGGCCGGCTCGTCGGGCTTGTAGGCGAAGCCGGTGACCCGGTCGTCGTCCCCGACCTCGACCACGCCGTGGTCGCTGGGGTCGTCGCCCTCGGGCGACTCGACCACGACGACCGTGCACTCCGCGCCGTGCGCCTGGTGCGCGTCGAGGACGTCCCCGTGGTCGATGCGGTAGACGTGGTCGGCGCTCATCACCAGGACCACGTCGGGGTCGAAGGACGCCATCTCGTCGCGGAAGCGGAACAGCTCGTCGGCGTTGCCCCGCGCGAATCCCTCCTCGTCCATCCCGCCCGTGCCCTCGTGCGGCAGCAGGATCCGCAGGCCGCCGAGGTTGCGGTCGAGGTCCCACGGACGACCATTGGCCACCATCTCCTGCAGGGTCGAGCCCTGGTACTGCAGCGAGAGCCACACGTCGCTGACGCCGGAGTGGGTCAGGTTGGACAGCGGGAAGTCGACCAGCTGGTGCACGCCCGCGAAGGGCAGCGCCGGCTTGGCGCGCTCGCGGGTGAGCACGTCCATCCGGCCGCCCTGGCCGCCGGCCTGGACGAGGGCGAGCACGCGGCGTCGGGGCATGCCCGCCGGTACCCGGCTACTCGACGGGCAGCCCGAGCCCCCGCGCGATGAGCATCCGCTGCACCTCGCTGGTGCCCTCACCGATCTCCAGGACCTTGGCGTCGCGGTAGAAGCGGGCCACGGGGTACTCCTCCATGAAGCCGTAGCCGCCGAAGACCTGGGTCGCGATCCGCGTCGCGCTGACCGCCGCCTCGGTGGTGTAGAGCTTGGCCACCGCGGCCGCCTGCTTGAACGCCTTCGTCGAGGCGCCCTGCCCCTCGCTCATGCTGTCCTTCATCGCCGCGGCGCGGTAGGTCAGCGCCCGACCGGCGTGCAGCATCACCTCGAGGTCGGCGATCTGGAAGGCCACGCCCTGCTTGCGGCCGATCGGGCCGCCGAAGGTCTGCCGCTCGCCGGCGTACTGCAGGGACAGGTCGAGGCAGGCCTGGATGCAGCCCACCGCCAGCGCGGCGATGGCGACCCGGCCGTCGTCCAGCGTGGCCAGGAACTGCGCGTAGCCGCGGCCCCGCTCGCCGAGCAGGTGGGCCTCGGGGACCCGGCAGTCCTCGAAGCTCAGCGGGTGGGTGTCCGAGGCGTGCCACCCGAGCTTGTCGTAGGCCTTCTCGGCCGTGAAGCCCGGCGTGCCGCTCGGCACCAGGATCGCGCTGATCTCCGGCCGATCCCCGTCCGGGCCGGGGCGCGTGCCCGTGCGAGCGGTCACCGCGACCACCGAGGTGATGTCGGAGCCGGAGTTGGTGATGAACTGCTTGGCGCCGTTGACCACCCACTCGCCGTCCGCGAGCTCGGCCCTGGTCTTCGTGGCGCCGGCGTCGGAGCCCGCGCCCGGCTCGGTCAGCCCGAACCCGGCCAGCGTCTGTCCGGCCACCAGGTCCGGCAGCCACCGCTGCTTCTGCTCCGCGGTGCCGTAGGTCTGGATCGGGTTGATGCCCAGCCCCACCGCCGCCTCGAGCGTGATGCCCATCGACTGGTCGACGCGCCCGATCTCCTCGATCGCCACGCACAGGCTGGTGAAGTCGCCGTCCTCCCCCGCGCCGCCGTACTCCTCCGGCGCGGTGAGCCCGAAGAGCCCGAGCTTGCCCATCTGCTGCACCACGTCCGCCGGGAAGTGGTGCTCGCGGTCCCACTGCGCGGCGTACGGCGCGATCTCGGCCTCGGCGAACTCCCGGACGCTCTGCCGGAACTCCTCGTGCTCACGGCTCAGGTCGAAGCTGGTCATGGTCCCGAGGCTACTGCAGAAGGTTAATGATCGCTAACCTGAGCGAGACGCTCCTCACACCGAGCGCGACGGGGGTTGGCGATAACCTGCGCGGGTGCCGGAGACCACGTCGTTGCAGAAGGTGCTGATCGCCAACCGAGGCGAGATCGCGGTCCGGGTCATCCGGGCCTGCAAGGACGCCGGGATCGGCAGCGTGGCGGTCTACGCCGACCCCGACCGCGACGCGATGCACGTGCGGCTGGCCGACGAGGCGCACGCGCTGGGCGGGTCGACGCCGGCCGAGTCCTACCTCGACATCGAGAAGATCGTGAGGCTCGCCCGGGAGTCCGGAGCGGACTCGGTGCACCCGGGCTACGGGTTCCTGGCCGAGAACGCCGACTTCGCGCAGGCGGTCATCGACGCGGGGCTGACCTGGATCGGGCCGCCGCCGGCGGCGATCGAGGCCCTGGGCGACAAGGCCAAGGCCAAGCACATCGCGGTCAAGGCCAACGCCCCGCTGGCACCCGGCACCAAGGACCCGCTCGCGGACGCCGACGAGGCGGTGGCGTTCGCCCGGGAGTTCGGGTTGCCGATCGCGATCAAGGCGGTCTTCGGCGGCGGCGGGCGCGGGCTGAAGGTGGCGCGCACGCTCGAGGAGATCCCCGACGCCTACGAGTCGGCGGTGCGCGAGGCGGTGGCGGCGTTCGGCCGGGGCGAGTGCCTGGTCGAGAAGTTCCTGGACAAGCCACGCCACGTCGAGACCCAGTGCCTGGCCGACCAGCACGGCAACGTCGTGGTGGTCTCGACCCGCGACTGCTCGCTGCAGCGGCGCAACCAGAAGCTCGTCGAGGAGGCGCCGGCGCCGTTCCTGTCCGACGAGCAGCTGACCGAGCTCTACGAGTCGTCGAAGCGGATCCTCAAGGAGGCCGGCTACCACGGCGCCGGGACGTGCGAGTTCCTGGTCGCCCAGGACGGCTCCATCTCCTTCCTCGAGGTCAACACCCGCCTGCAGGTCGAGCACTGCGTCTCCGAGGAGGTCACCGGGCTCGACCTGGTCCGCGAGATGTTCCGGATCGCGGCCGGCGAGGAGCTCGGGTACGACGACCCGGAGATCCGCGGGCACTCCATCGAGTTCCGCATCAACGCCGAGGACGGCGGCCGCAACTTCATGCCGGCCCCGGGCACCCTGTCGGCCTGGAGCCCGCCGAGCGGCCCCGGCGTCCGCCTGGACGGCGGCTACGAGAACGGCGAGACCATCCCGGGCTCGTTCGACTCCCTCATCGCCAAGCTCATCGTCACCGGCCGCGACCGCACCCAGGCGCTGGAGCGCTCGCGCCGCGCGCTGGACGAGTTCGTGGTCGACGGCATGCCCACGGTGATCCCGTTCCACCAGACGGTGGTCCGCGACCCGGCGTACGTCGGCCCGTCCAACCCGTCGGGCGAGGGCTCCTTCGACGTCTACACGCAGTGGATCGAGACCGACTTCGACAACCAGCTCCAGCCCTACGCCGGCGACGCGGCCCAGGCCGAGGAGCAGGGCGAGCGGCAGACCGTGGTGGTCGAGGTCGGCGGCAAGCGGCTCGAGGTCGTGCTCCCCGGCGGGCTCGGCGCGGTCGCCGTGGCCGGCGGCGGGGCGGGCGGCGCCAAGAAGCCGAAGCGCGCGGCCGGCAAGAAGGCCGGCGCGGCGGCCAGCGGCGACGCGGTCACCTCGCCGATGCAGGGCACGATCGTCAAGGTCGTCGTCGAGGAGGGCCAGCAGGTCGCCGAGGGCGACACCGTGGTGGTCATCGAGGCGATGAAGATGGAGCAGCCGCTGAAGGCCCACAAGGCCGGCACCGTCACCGGTCTGCAGGCCGAGGTCGGCGCCACGGTGACCAACGGCGCGGTCATCTGCGAGCTGAAGGACTGAACGGGCAGGCGGTCGGCGCCGGCGTCGTCGCGTCGCTGGTCGGCTGGACCTCGTCGTTCGCGGTCGTCCTCACCGGCCTGCGGCAGGTCGGCGCGAGCGAGGCCGAGGCCGCCTCCGGGCTGCTGGTCGTCTCGGTCCTCATGGGGCTCGGGTCGCTGCTCTTCTCCTGGCGGACCCGGATGCCGGTGACCCTCGCCTGGTCGACGCCGGGCGCGGCCCTGCTGGCCGGCGCGGCCCGGCCCGACGGCGGGTACGCCGCCGCGGTCGGCGCGTTCGTCGTGGCCGCCCTGCTCTACCTGCTCACCGCGCTGGTCCGCCCGCTCGGTCACTGGGTGCAGCAGATCCCGGCCTCGCTGGCCAACGCGATGCTGGCCGGCGTGCTGCTGACGCTGTGCGTGGAGCCGTTCCGGGCCCTGGCCGCGGACTGGACCGCCGTGGCGCCGGTGCTGGCCACCTGGCTGGTCCTCACCTGGCTGGCCCCGCGCTACGCCACGCCGGCGGCCTTCGTCGCCGCCGTCGTCGTCATCACCGCGACCGGGGCGCTGGGCGAGCTCGGCGCCCGTGACCTCGTCCCGCAGGTCACCTGGACCACCCCACACGCCGACCTCGCGGCCGCGGTGGCCATCGGCCTGCCGCTCTACCTCGTCACCATGACCAGCCAGAACATCCCCGGCGTCGCGGTGCTCGCCTCCTTCGGCTACCGCGCTCCGCTGCGCGGGGTCCTGGCGTACGCCGGGCTGACCGGGGCCGCCACCGCCGGCGCCGGCGGCTACTCGGTCAACCTGGCCGCCATCTCGGCCGCGCTCTCCGCGGGACCGCCCGCCGGACCGGACCCGCAGCGCCGCTGGGTCGCGGGCGTCAGCAACGGGGTGACCGCGGTCGTCCTCGGCGTCGCCGCCTCCGCGGTGGCCACGGTCGCGGTGGCCGCGCCCGAGGGGGTGCTCGAGACCGTGGCCGGGGTCGCCCTGCTCGGCACCTTCGGCGCCTCGGCGGCGGCGGCCCTGGCCGACCCCGACCAGCGCGAGGCGGCGGCGGTGACCTTCGTGGTGGCCGCGTCCGGCTTCGCGCTGGGCGGCGTCGGCGCGGCGTTCTGGTCCCTGGTGGCCGGCGGCCTGGTGCTGGCCGTCACCCGGTTCCGCCCTGGCCCTCGCAGCGCTTGACCTGCTCGGCGCCGGTGCAGGTGTCGCGCCCCCGGCGGCCGTCGACCTTGTCGTAGCCGTCGCCGGCGTCGATGGTGTCGCTGTAGTCCGAGCCCTTCACCACGTCGTCGCCGGCGAGGGTCTGGGCGGTGAGGTGGTGCGTCATCCGGGCGTCGACCCAGTCCGGACCCGCCGTGCCCAGGAACGTGACCGGCTGCTCCACGCTCGGCGCCCACCGCTCGACCCCGGTCGCTGTCAGCACGGCCTGGGCGGCCACGGACGTCCGGACCTGGCCCGTGCCGGCGTCGACCACCAGCGACACGGCCGGGTCCTCGGTGCCCCACCACTGCACCTCGAGCAGGTCCACGCCCTCGCCCGCATCGAGGACCCGGTCCGCGGTCTCGTCGTAGTAGGCGAACAGGTCGTCGTCCCCGGGACCACCGAGCATGCTCGTGCCCAGGTCGTAGCCCTGCTCGTAGAGGAAGTCGTCGCCGTCCCCGCCGTCCAGCGCATCGGCTCCGCCGGTGGCCTGGACGCTGTCGTCGCCAGGACCGCCCTCCAAGCGGTCGGCGTCGTGGTCGGGCTGTGACCAGATGCCGCTCAGCTCGTCGAGGCCGTCGTCGCCCGGACCGCCCTGGAGCAGGTCGGCGCCCTTGTTGCCCTCGAGGTCGTCGTCGAAGCGGGTCCCCACGATGACGTCGTCGAACCTGCTGCCGAGCACCCACAACCCCTCGGCCACCCGGATGGTGTCGGTGTCCGGGCCGACCGTGACGGTGCCCGTCCGCGAGGACAGGTCGGCCCGGATGCCGGAGGCGGCTCGGGCATAGCGCAGGACGTCGGGGTGGCCCTGGGCGCTGACCCGCCTGCGGTCGCGACCGGGGTCGATCCAGTCGCTGCCCGGTCCACCGTCGATGTCGTCGCCCTCGGTCTGCCTCTGGCCGACACCCCGGTTGGCGCCGCCGCAGATCACGTCGTCGCCGCCGCGACCGTCGATCCGGTCGGCGCCACCGAGGCCGACGATGACGTCGGGGCCGTCGGTGCCGACGAGGTGGTCGTCGCCACCGGTGCCGACGATCGTCGCCACCTGGCCGTGGCAGCGGGGCGGCGCGGCGGACGACGGGGCGGCGGGGAGCCACAGCAGGGTGGCGCTCAGGCCGGCGGCGGTCAGGATCGCTCTCATGTCGGGTGTGATGCCGCCGGACGGCGTGTGGTTCGCCGGTAGCCTCGCCCCGTGCCCGCCGTCCCCTCGCTGCGCGAGCCGAGCCAGCGGGTCAGCCCGCGTGCGCGGCTGATGTGGACCGCCGAGGCCCTGCTCCAGGTCCTGGTCATGAGCATCGTGCCGATCGTGCTCATCGGCCCGGTCGACCTGTTCGACGTGCCGTGGTGGGCGTGGGTGCTGTTCGGGCTCGCGCTGGCGGCGTACGTCGCGGTCGTGCCGAGCTGGCGCTACCTCGTGCACCGCTGGGAGGTGACCGAGACCGCGGTCTACACCCAGACCGGGTGGTGGGCGCGGGAGCGGCGGATCGCGCCGATGTCGCGGATCCAGACCGTGGACCTGGTCGAGGGCGCGCTCGCGCGGCTGTTCCGGCTGGCCACGGTCACCGCGACCACGGCCAGCGCGGCCGGCGCGCTCGAGATCGCCGGGCTCGACCGCGACGTGGCCCGACGGCTGGCCGACGACCTCACGCTGCGGGCCGACACCGTCGAGGGTGATGCCACCTGAGCGAGCTGGCCCGGGACGCGGAGTGGCAGCGGCTCGACCCGCGGATGCTCCTGGTGCACCCGATCCGCGAGCTGGTGCGGTTCCTGCCCGTGCTGGTCGTCGTGGTGGTGGGCAGCACCGCAGCCGGCGGCGAGCAGTGGCAGCTCATCGGCGTCGCGTTCCCGGTGGCGCTGGGTCTGCTGCGCTACCTGACCACCCGGTTCCGGATCGCGGCCGGGCGCATCGAGCTCCAGCGCGGCCTGCTCAACCGGCACGTGCTCTCCTCGCCCGTCGACCGGGTCCGCACCGTCGACCTGACCTCCTCCCCCATCCACCGGATCCTGGGGCTGACCACGGTGCGCATCGGCACCGGGACCGCCTCGTCGAACGACGAGGACCGCATCGACCTCGACGGCCTCCCGCGCGACCGGGCCCGGGCCTTGCGCGAGGAGCTGCTGCGCTCCTCGCCGCTGGACGACGCCGTGGGCGCCGAGGGCGCCGACGGCGTCGCACCCGAGACCGAGCGGGTCGTGCTCGCCCTCGACCCGTCGTGGGTACGCTTCGCGCCCCTGACCGGCAGCGGCGTGGTCATCGCCGCGGCCGCGCTGGGCGGCGGGAGCCAGCTCCTGCAGGCCTTCGGCTTCTGGGAGCACCTGGACCCGAGCCGCCTCGACGGGCCGGACGCGCCGCTCGCCGTCCTGGTCCCGGTGCTGCTGCTCGGGGTGGCCGTGCTGGTCTCGCTGCTGTCCGTGGCCGGCTACCTGGTGACGAACTTCGGCTTCCGCCTGACCCGCGGCGGCACGACCTGGCACCTGAGCCGCGGCCTGCTCACCACCCGCGAGACCACGCTCGACGACGAGCGGGTCGCGGGGGTCAACCTCTCCGAGCCGCTCGGCCTCCGGATCGCGCGCGGCGCCCGGCTGTCGGCCGTCATCACGGGACTGGACCGCAGCCAGCGCGGCAGCTCGCTGCTCGTCCCGCCGGCGCCGCGCACGGTGGCCGAGGGCGTCGCCCGCGAGGTGCTGGACACCGCCGAGCCGATCGACGCCCCCCTGGTCGGGCACGGGCCACGAGCGGCGAGACGGCGTTGGACCCGCGCGACCGGCCCGGCCGCGGTGCTGGCCGTCGTCCTCGTCGTCCTGGTCGTGCTGGGCGCGCCGAGGTGGCTGCTGGCCGGGCTGCTGGTGCTGCCGGTCGCGGCCCTGCTGGCCTGGGACCGCACCCGCGCACTGGGCCACGCCCTGGTCGCCGGTCACCTGGTGGCCCGCTCCGGTTCGCTGGTGCGCCGCCGGCGGGTGCTCGAGGTCCGCCACATCATCGGCTGGAACCTGCAGAGCACGTGGTTCCAGCGCCGGGCCGGGCTCACCACGCTGGTCGCGACCACCGCGGGCGGCTCGCAGGCCGTCGCGGTGCTCGACGTGCCCGAGAGCGAGGCGGTGCGGGTCGCGCACGAGGCGCTGCCCGAGCTGCTGGCCCAGTTCAGCGCCTGACCCGCAGGGTCACCACCTGGAACGGCCCCAGCTCGAGCACGCCGTCGGCGTACGGCGCGAGCGCGGCGACCTCGGCGTCGGCCCGCTCGTGCAGGTCCACCACCTCCACGTCGCGGTGCTCGAAGCCGAACCGCAGCCGCACCGAGGTCCGCCCACCCAGCGGCTCGTAGAGCCGCACCACGACGTCGCCGCTGCGGTCCTCGGCCAGCTTGACCGCCTCGACCACCGCCCGGCCCGACGCCACGGCGACCAGGGGCTCCACCGCGGCGGCGCCGCGGCGCAGCGGCAGGTTCGCGCGGTAGCCCTCGCGCACCGCCTCGGCGATGTCGGCGCCCGGCACGAGCGCGTAGCGGAAGGTGTGGGTGCCGCGGTCCGCGTCCGGGTCGGGGAAGCCGGGCGCGCGGCACAGGCTGAGCCGGACCGTCGTCGGGGCGGACCCGCGACGCTCGCCCGCGCCGGCGCGCGTCACGTCGTGGCCGGAGGTCGTGCTGTTCACCAGCGCCACGCCGTACGACGCGTCGCCGACGTGGAGCCAGCGGTGGGCGCAGATCTCGAAGCGGGCGGCGTCCCAGGAGGTGTTGGTGTGGGTGGGCCGGTGGACGTGGCCGAAGCCGACCTCCGCGCTCGAGCGGTCGGCGTGCACCGCGAGCGGGAAGGCCACCTTGAGCAGGGTGGCGCGGTGCTGCCAGTTCACGGTGGTCTCCAGCTCGACCCGCCCGGCGCCGGGGGCGAGCCGGAGCCGCTGCTCGAACCGCGACGGACCGTGGGTGCGCACCACGACCACCTCGGCCACGCCGCCGCGGACCTCCGCGCGCAACTCGTCGGCCTCGACCAGGTCGGTGCGGTGGGCGAGGTGCTGGGGCTCGATGTCCCAGGCGTCCCAGTTGCTGGGCCGGTCCGGGTGCAGCTGGAGCAGGTGCGCGGGACCGGCCAGCACCTCGCGCTCGGCGCGCAGGTCGTGCACCGAGGTGAGCACCCCGGCCGCGTCCAGCCGCAGCCGGAGCACGCCGTTGTCCAGCACCAGGTCGTCGCCGTCGCGCTCGAGGACCACCTCGCCCGGCGCGGCGCGGACCGGTCCGGAGCCCAGGGCCGGCACGCCGTCGACCGCGAACGGACCGGCGTTGAACGCGACCTCCCCGCCGCCTCCCAGCGCCGCGATCGAGGTGTCGACGATCCCCTCCAGCTCCGCGCCCATCCGGGCGTAGACCTCGCGGGCCTCGCGGTGCACCCAGGCGATCGAGCTGCCCGGGAGGATGTCGTGGAACTGGTGCAGCAGCGCCGACCGCCACAGCCGCTCGAGCGCCTCGTGGGGGTACGCCGCGCCGGTGCGCACCGCCGCGGTGCTCGCCCAGAGCTCCGCCTCGCGCAGCAGGTGCTCGGTGCGCCGGTTGCCCTGCTTCATCGCGACCTGGCTCGTGTACGTCCCCCGGTGGTACTCGAGGTACATCTCGCCCGACCAGACCGGCGCCTGGTCGGCGTACTCCTCCTCGGCGCCGGCGAAGAACTCCGCCGGCGACTCGACGACCACGCGCGGGACGCCCTCCAGGTCGGCGTACCGCGCGGCCCGCTCGAGCATCTCGCGGGTGGGACCGCCGCCGCCGTCGCCGTAGCCGAAGGGCAGCAGGGCGCGGCTGGCCGGCCCGCTGTCGCGCAGCTGCCGCTGGCCGCGCAACAGCTCGTCCGCGGTGATCTCGCCGTTGTAGGTGTCGGCGGGTGGGAAGTGGGTGAGGACGCGGGTGCCGTCGATCCCCTCCCACCAGAACGTCGAGTGCGGGAAGGGGTTGGTCTGGTTCCAGGAGAGCTTCTGTGACAGGAACCACCGCGCCCCCGCGAGGCGGACGAGCTGCGGCAGGGAGCCGGAGTAGCCGAAGGAGTCGGGCAGCCACACCTCCGGGCACTCGACCCCGAGCTCCTCGCGGAAGAACCGGCCCCCGTGGACCAGCTGGCGCACCATCGACTCCCCGCCGGGCAGGTTGGTGTCGGACTCCACCCACATGCCGCCGACGGGCACGAACGTCCCGTCCGCCACGGCGGCCCGGATCCGCTCCCACAGGCCGGGCTGGTGCTCCTGCACCCAGGCGTACTGCTGGGCCGAGGAGCACGCGAAGCGCAGCTCGGGGTGCTCCTCGGCCAGGGCCAGCACGTTGGCGAAGGTGCGCGCGCACTTGCGCACGGTCTCGCGGACCGGCCACAGCCAGGCCGAGTCGATGTGGGCGTGACCCACGGCGCTGACCCGGTGCGCGCTCGCGGTCGCCGGCGCCGCGAGCAGCGGCCGCAGGACCGCGCGGGCGGCCGGGGCGTCCAGGCCACCGTCCAGGAGGTCCGCGGCCCGCAGCAGCCCGGTCAGCAGCCGGTGCCGGCGCGGCTCGTCCTCCGGGAGCCGGACGGCGAGCTCGAGCAGCGCCTCCAGGTCGTGGCCCAGCGCCCGGACCTCCTCGTCGACGGCCACGAGGTCGGCGCGGGCGAAGCGGTAGAGCGGCTCCTCGTCGGCCGTGGTCCGGTCGCCGAGCGGGGTCGGACCGCGCCAGCCGAGGGTGGGGTTGGAGGCGGCCTCGACGTAGACGTCGACCTCGTGCGCGTCGCCGCCCTCGTGCGGGAGGTGTGCCGTGCGCGGCTCGACGCCCTTGATCACGCTCCCGTCCGGCCGGTAGGCGAGCCCTTCGGCCTGGAAGCCCGGCTGGACCGCGGTGAAGCCGAGGTCCACGGCCAGCTCGAGGCGCGCGCCGCGCATCCGCTCCGGCACGCTCCCCCGCAGCCGGAACCACGTCGTGCCCCAGGCCGGACCCCACGCGGAGCCGACGGCGAACGGCGCGAACGGCCGGCCCACGACGTCGGCGAAGGGCTCGGGCTCCGTGTCCAGGGCCAGGGCGGTGATCGCGAGGGGCTCGGCGTCGGCCTCCTCGGCCGCCCGAACCCGCTCCAGCACCCGGCGCAGGCGCAACGGCTCGTCGTACAGGTCGCGGTGCACGGAGCCAGGCTAGGAGGCCGATCCGGCGATTCTCCTGCGGGAGCCGCCCGAGGCTCCTAGCCTGGCCTCATGGTCGAGTTCGTGAGCTGGTTCGGCGTCGCCGTGATCGCTCTGTTCGCCCTGGTCGGCTTCGTCGGCGTCGTCGCCACCAGTGCGCTCACCGTGGCGCGCCGGGTGCGGCACGTGCCGCCGCCGGCCCGCGTGGACGAGCCGCAGCGCGTCGCCGCCTGACCTCAGCGCCGGGCCAGCGCGGCCGCCGCCGACGGGTGCAGGGGCAGCCGGGGCAGCAGGCAGGCCTGGAAGGCGTGGTAGACGTCGGGCTTGCCCGACCACACCGTGCTGGCCGGCCGGTTCTGCGCGTCCAGCTCGTGGTGCCACGAGCCGGCGACCTCGTCGACCAGGTGCTCGCGGGCGTAGCCCCACCACCGCGCGGCCAGGTCGTCGCGACCCTGGGCGCCCGCGGCCAGCACCGCCTCGGCCACCACCCAGTGCATCCGCTCGCGCACCACGGGCGTGCCGTCCCAGTCCACGGTGTAGACGAACCCGGGCGCACCGTCGGCCGCCCACCCGTCGCGCACCGCCGCGTCGAAGAGCAGCCGCGCGTCCGCGAGCAGCTCGTCGCCGCCCCCGCCCGCCGCGTGCAGCTGGAGCACCAGGCGTGACCACTCCAGGCCGTGGCCGACGGTCGCGCCGTACGGGCGGAACGGGTCACCGGGCCGCTCGCGGTTGAAGTCGAGCAGCGGCCGCCACCGGGCGTCGTGGTGCTCGGGCATCCGGCCGTTGCGCTCGCGCGCCTCGCCGACCAGCCGGACGGTGATGCGTGCGGCGCGCTCGCGCCACACCGGGTCGCCGGTGGCGTCCGCCACGGCCAGGAACGCCTCGACCCCGTGCATGTTGGCGTTGGCCCCGCGGTAGGGCTCGGGCTCGCGCCACGCCGCGTCCCAGGTGTCGAGCAGCGCGCCGGCGTCCTCGTCCCAGAACCGCTCCTCGACCACCCCGATCGCCTCGTCCAGCAGGGCCCGCGCCCCCGGCCGCCCGGCCACGGTCGCCGCCGCCGACGCCAGCAGCACGAAGGCGTGGTCGTAGGCCGCCTTGCGTTCCGGCCCCGCACCGCCCGCCTGGCTGCGCCACCCGCCGTGCTCGCGGTCGCGGAACGTCTCGGTCAGCGCGGCCAGCCCGTGGTCGGCGTACGCCGCGGCGTCGGGCTCGCCCCACAGGTGCGCGAGGGTGAACACGTAGGTCATCCGAGCGTTGATCCAGAGCTCGAGCGGCCGGTCGCCGTCCACGCGGCCGTCGGCGCCGAGCCAGCCGAACCCGCCCGAGGCCAGGCGCGCGCACCGCGCGAAGGCCAGCAGCCGGCGGGCCTCGGCGTCGAGCCAGTCGTCGTCGGGGAGGTCGTCGGTCATCGCCACTCCAGCTCCAGTGCCTCGTCGAGGAACCCCAGCGAAGGGTCGGAGGGCAGCGGCGCTCGCTCGACGGGGTGCCGCACCACCCGCACCTGCCCCTCGGTCAGCACCTGCGTCAGGAGCTCCGTGCCGTCCCGGGACGGCCGGGACGAGCCGAGGTAGGACCCGTCGGGCTGGTCGAGCGTGAAGAGCTCCTCGAGCCCGGTGCCGTCCGGGTGCAGGCGCCACAGCGCCCGCGGCCCGGGACCGTAGCGCTCGACGAAGAGCCACCGGCCGTCCCCGGAGCTCACCACCGACCTGACCCCGCGCAGCACCGCGTGGTCGCGGCCTCGGGCGAACCGGTGCAGCCCGTCGGCGGCGGCGTAGAACACCCCGCGACGCGTCCAGGGCACCCCGGAGCCGACCGGCAGGAAGCCGTCGTCCGTCACCTCGCCGACGGTCCGCAGCCGCCTCAGCCCGGTGCCGTCCCGACCGACCGTCCACAGCTCGCGGTCGTTGCGGCCCCCGTGCGTCCGGAAGGCCTCGAGCACCAGCCGCTCGCCGTTCGGCGACCAGCCCACGGCGCCGACGGCGTAGAAGGGGTCGTCCCCGGCCAGCACGTCGTGGGCCCGGCCCGTCCCTGTCGTCGCCAGGACCAGGACGCGAGGCGGACGGCGTCGGGGCTCCGCGGTCGCGAGCGCGACCCGCCGACCGCCGGCGTCGAGAGCCACCCCCATCGAGAAGCCCCGGGGCTGGCGGTGGAGCAGGACCTCGCCGCTGCCGTCCGCGAGCGCCGAGCGCAGCACGATGCCGTGGTGGCCGGCGCCGTCCCAGACGACGCGGTGCTCGTCGTGGGCGGCGCGTGCGGGCGTCGCCGGCAGCAGCAGCGCGGCGAACACGACGAGCAGCGCGGACCAGCGTCGCATGCGTCCTCCGGCGGGTCGGGGGGTGAGGAGTGTCCGAGGGACAGTAACCGCGCGGACGGGCCCGCGGCGCTCACTAGGGTTTCGGCCATGTTCTCCAAGGTGCTCGTGGCCAACCGCGGCGAGATCGCGATCCGGGCGTTCCGCGCGGCGTACGAGCTGGGGGCGCGCACGGTGGCGGTCTTCCCGCACGAGGACCGGTGGAGCGAGCACCGGCTCAAGGCGGACGAGGCCTACGAGATCGGCGAGCGCGGCCACCCGGTGCGGGCCTACCTCGACCCCGAGGGGATCGTGGCCACGGCGGTGCGGGCGGGCGCGGACGCGGTGTACCCGGGCTACGGCTTCCTGTCGGAGAACCCGGCGCTGGCCGAGGCCTGCGCGGCCGCCGGGATCACCTTCGTGGGTCCGAGCAGCGAGGTGCTGACGCTGACCGGCAACAAGGCGCGCGCGATCGCGGCGGCGAAGGCCGCCGGGGTGCCGACCCTGCAGAGCGTGCCGCCCGGCACCGACGTCGACGCGCTGGTGGCCAGCAGCGAGGCCATCCCCTACCCCCTCTTCGTCAAGGCCGTCGCCGGCGGCGGCGGCCGCGGCATGCGGCGCGTGGACGACCCGGCGCAGCTGCGCGAGGCCGTCGAGACGTGCATGCGCGAGGCCGAGGGCGCGTTCGGCGACCCGACGGTCTTCATCGAGCAGGCCGTGGTGGACCCGCGCCACATCGAGGTGCAGATCCTGGCCGACGGGACCGGGCAGGTCATGCACCTGTTCGAGCGCGACTGCTCGGTGCAGCGGCGCCACCAGAAGGTCATCGAGATCGCCCCGGCGCCGCACCTGGACCCGGAGCTGCGCGACCGGATCTGCGCGGACGCCGTGCGGTTCGCCACCGAGATCGGCTACAGCAACGCGGGCACGGTGGAGTTCCTGCTGGACCCGGCCGGTGACTACGTGTTCATCGAGATGAACCCGCGCATCCAGGTCGAGCACACCGTCACCGAGGAGATCACCGACGTCGACCTGGTGCAGTCGCAGCTGCGCATCGCCAGCGGCGAGACCCTGGCCGACCTCGGCCTGAGCCAGGACACGGTGAGCATCCGCGGCGCCGCGCTCCAGTGCCGGATCACCACCGAGGACCCGGCCAACAACTTCCGCCCCGACACCGGGGTGATCACGACCTACCGCTCGCCCGGCGGCGGCGGCGTGCGCCTGGACGGCGGCACGACGTACACCGGTGCGGAGATCTCCGCGCACTTCGACTCGATGCTGTCCAAGCTCACCTGCCGGGGCCGCACCTTCGAGGCCGCGGTGGCCAAGGCCCGGCGCGCCGTGGCGGAGTTCCGGATCCGCGGGGTGACGACCAACATCGCGTTCCTGCAGGCGGTGCTGGACGACCCGGACTTCCGCGCCGGGAACGTCACCACCAGCTTCATCGAGACCCACCCGCAGCTCCTGCAGGCCCGGGCCAGCGGCGACCGCGGCACCAAGCTGATGACCTTCCTGGCCGACGTGACGGTCAACCAGCCGCACGGCAGCGCGCCGGTCACGCTCGACCCGGCCACCAAGCTGCCGCCCGTCGACCTCGACGTCACGGCGCCGGACGGGACCCGCCAGCGGCTGCTGGACCTCGGCCCGGAGGCCTTCGCCCGCGCGCTGCGGGAGCAGGGCCAGGTCGCGGTCACCGACACGACGTTCCGCGACGCCCACCAGTCGCTGCTGGCCACCCGGGTGCGGACCGCCGACCTGCTGGCCGTGGCGCCGCACGTCGCCCGCACGACGCCGCAGCTGTGGAGCCTGGAGTGCTGGGGCGGTGCGACCTACGACGTGGCGCTGCGCTTCCTCTCCGAGGACCCGTGGGAGCGGCTGGCCGCGCTGCGCGAGGCGGTGCCGAACGTGATGCTCCAGATGCTGCTGCGCGGGCGCAACACCGTCGGCTACACGCCGTACCCCACCGCGGTCACCCGCGCGTTCGTCCAGGAGGCGGCGGCCACCGGCCTCGACGTCTTCCGCATCTTCGACGCCCTCAACGACGTCTCGCAGATGCGGCCCGCGATCGAGGCGGTCCGCGAGACCGGGACGACCCTGGCCGAGGTCGCGCTCTGCTACACCGGCGACCTGTCCAGCCCGGACGAGAGGCTCTACACCCTCGACTACTACCTGCGGCTGGCCGAGCAGATCGTCGAGGCCGGCGCGCACGTGCTGGCCATCAAGGACATGGCCGGGCTGCTCCGGGCGCCGGCCGCCCGCACCCTGGTGACCGCGCTGCGCGAGCGCTTCGACCTCCCCGTGCACCTGCACACCCACGACACGCCGGGCGGCCAGCTCGGCACCCTGCTGGCGGCGATCGACGCGGGTGTCGACGCCGTCGACGCCGCCACCGCGTCCATGGCCGGCACGACGTCCCAGCCGCCGCTCTCGGCCCTGGTCTCCGCGACCGACCACTCCGCCCGCGAGACCGGGTTGTCCCTGGCCGCGGTCAACGCGCTCGAGCCCTACTGGGAGGCCGTGCGCCGCGTCTACGCGCCGTTCGAGTCCGGCCTGCCGTCGCCCACCGGCCGGGTCTACCGCCACGAGATCCCCGGCGGACAGCTGTCCAACCTGCGCCAGCAGGCCATCGCGCTCGGCCTCGGGGAGAAGTTCGAGCAGATCGAGGACATGTACGCCGCCGCGAACGACATCCTCGGCGACATCCCGAAGGTCACGCCGTCGTCCAAGGTCATCGGCGACCTGGCCCTGCACCTGGTCGCGGCCGGCGCGGACCCGGCCGAGTTCGCGGCGGACCCCGCGCGGTTCGACATCCCCGACTCGGTCATCGGCTTCCTGAACGGCGAGCTGGGCGACCCGCCCGGCGGCTGGCCCGAGCCGTTCCGCACCAAGGCCCTCGCGGGCCGCACCTGGAAGCCGCCGGCCAGCGAGCTGACCGCGGAGCAGGCGGCCGGTCTCGACGGCTCCTCCACCGAGTCGTCGCGCGCGCGGCAGGAGACGCTCAACGAGCTGCTCTTCCCCGGGCCGACGCGGGAGTTCCGCGAGGTCCGCGAGACCTACGGCGACGTCTCGGCGCTGCCGACCGTGGACTACCTCTACGGCCTGCGGTACGGCGAGGAGCACGAGGTCACCCTCGAGGTCGGCAAGACCGTGATCCTCGGCCTGCAGGCGATCAGCGAGCCCGACGAGCGCGGCTACCGCTCGGTGATGGCGACCATCAACGGCCAGCTCCGCCCGATCAGCGTCCGCGACCGGGCCGTGGCCAGCGAGGTGGCCGTCGCCGAGAAGGCCGACACCAGCCGACCGGGCCACGTGGCCGCGCCCTTCCAGGGCGTGGTGACCGTCGTGGTCGGCGAGGGCGACAGCGTCGAGGCCGGCGCCGTCGTGGCCACCATCGAGGCGATGAAGATGGAGGCCTCCATCACCGCGCCGGTGGCCGGCACCGTCCAGCGGCTGGCCGTCACCGGCACCCAGGCCGTCGACGGCGGCGACCTGGTGGTCGTCCTCGGCTGAGGACCTAGGACGCCGTGCCGAGCAGGTCCTGGCCGGACCGGGACTGCCAGGCCGCGAGCGTCGGGCTGGTGGAGCCGTCGTCGTAGCTGGCGAAGACGGCGCCGGTCACGTGGTAGCGGTTGGCGTCGATCCGGCTCACGGTGGCCAGCGGCTCGAGCCCGAGGTGGTAGACCTTCTGCGCCTGGTCGACCGTGTTGCCGGTGATGGCCAGACCCAGCACGTCGCTGGAGAACTGGTCGTCGGTGAAGATGTCGTAGACGAACCAGTCGAGGTCGGTGAAGGTGTTGCCGGCCACGACCATGCCGGTGGCGCAGCGCAGGATCAGACCGATCGAGCGCTCGAGCCGGCTGCCGGGCGCGCGGCCGGTCGCGGTGTTGCCGGAGAAGGTGTTGCCCACGCAGTCGCCGAGCGGGTTGCTCCCGTCGGGGCTGGTGCCGGTCTCGAGGACGTTCTCGTTGTCGGCCAGCGTGTTGACGATGATCCGCACGTGCGAGGAGTCGTAGATCTCGAACGCGCCGCCGTCGTACTCGTAGTCGGCCGAGGGGCCGGAGTTGCCGGTGATGGTGTTGCCGCTGGCCAGGGCCCCGGGGAACGCGTCGACGCCGGCGAAGGTGATGCCGTTGGCGCCGTAGTCGTCGTCGCCGCCGGGGGTGTTGCGGATGAGCACGTCGTTGTCGTGGATCCGGTTGCCGGTGATCGAGGTCAGCCGGCCGCCGCCGTTGAGGTAGACGCCGGTGCCGGTGCCCGAGATGTCGTTGCCGGTGATCGTCGAGGCGTCGGCGCCGTGGGCCAGGATCCCGTAGCAGCCGAACGGCAGCCCGTGGTCGTTGGTGCCGCGGCTGTCGGTGATGGTGACGCCCCTGACCGTCACGCCGGTGGCGCCGTCGTCGATGCGCACCGCGCTGCTGCCCTCGTCGTCGAGCGAGCCCGGCGGGTTCGCGTTCGGCACGCAGCCCGTCACGGTCACGCCGGTCAGCGTCGCGCCGGGGGCGTCGAGGAGGACGACGTCACGCACGCCCGCGGCGCCGCGCACGACCACCGACGCGCCGGTGGCCGGCCGGACGCTCTGGCCGGCCTTGGTCACCGCGAAGGGTGCGTACTGACCCGAGCCGACCACGATCGTCGCCCCGACCGGCGCGGTCGCCGTGGCCTGCGCGATGGTGCGGAACGGTGCCTGCTGGGTGCCGGCGGCGCTGTCGCTGCCGGTGCTGCTGACGTAGTAGGTCGTGAGCAGCGCGTGCGCGGGCGGCGGGACCACCACGACCGCGAGCGGGACCAGAGCGAGGGCGCACAGGCGCCCGAGAAGACGTACCCCCATGCCTGCTCCAACGGGGACGGTGCCCCCGGGGTCACGCGGGCGCGAGCTGGAGCCACGTCGACCTCAGCCCCAGGCCGAAGCGGAACGCGTCCCCGGTCAGCTGGACGCTCTGCCCGCCCGCGCCGGTCAGGGTCACCGCGCTCACGTGCCCGCCGTACGCCGGGCCGACGCCGTCGCGCGTGAGGGTGATCCCCTGCAGCGTGCCGACCGCGGGCCACGCCCTCTCGACGGCCTGGCGGGTGACGGTGGCCGTCCACGGGTCGTTGGGGTTGTCCGACGACGCCTCGTAGGGGTCGGCCTGGGCGACCAGGTAGGGCTGGGAACCGGCCGTGCTCCACCCGCCGTTGCTGGAGGAGAACTGGGTGAAGGCGGGCGCCCCCTGCCAGGTCACGACCTTGCCGCGCGTGGCCCGCACGGCCGCGTCGGTGGCCGGGTGCTCGTCGCGCACGCCGCCGTAGACCTGGCAGGCCTCGGTGTCGCAGAGGTCCCACTCGCCCATCGCCGTCGCGCGCTCGTACGCCGCGTAGGAGCGCGCGGCCACCGCCTGCGCCCGCACCGCCTCGGCCTCCCACTCGGCCGGCACCTCGCGCGGCACCACCCCACGCAGGTAGCTGTCGAGGGCGACGACGTTCACCGTGCGCCGGTCCACCGAGCGGAGCGCACCGCGGTATTGCGCCGCCTCGTGGTGCGGCAGCCGCAGCGTCATCGGCCGCGGTCCGCCGCTGAACTGCGCCCCGCCCGGGAACGACGTCCACCGCTGCCAGCCGCGCGGCGTGCGGTAGGACACCACGCTGCGCTCGCCCTGGGGCGTGATGCGCCACCGGTTGGCGCCCGGCCGCAGCCGGTCCAGCCGGAAGGTCTTGCGGCCCTCGAGCCGGACCAGCCGCAGCCCCGGCTGGGCGTCGACCTGCACGTCCCTGCGGTCGGCGGTGATGAGGACCCGCAGCGGTCCGCGGGCCCTCCCGATCCGCGTGCCCGGGTAGTAGAAGCCGACGATCTGGCGCCACGTCAGTCCCTGCCGGGCCGCGCCCTGCGCGCCGTACTGCGAGAGGCCGTGGCCGTGCCCGTAGCCGTAGCCGGTCACGGTGTACGACGCCGCGGCGGGCACGGTCTCGCGGGGCGCGGCGGTCGCGGCCGGTCCCGAGCCGGCCAGGAGCAGCCCGACGAGCCCGACGACGAGGGAGCGGGTCATGCGTACCGAGGGTAGGTCAGGGCGCCTGCAGCTGCGTGTAGGTGCCGCGCACGCCCACCGAGACGGCACCCGCCTGGTTGAGCTCGCCGACGGGGAAGGGCTCGGGGTAGCCGACCGTCCGGACGTCTTGCGCCGACAGCGAGACCAGGATCGTGGCGAAGTTCGGCGTGAGCAGCTCGACGGTCATGGTCCGGCTCTGTCCCGCGTGGGACTCGTCCGCCCAGGTGCGCAGGATGCCGGCATCGATCGGGGAGATGGTCAGCGCTGTCGTGAGCACCGGCGCCGTCCCGGAGAAGTCCACGGCGAGGTCGGCCGCGCTCCGGATGCGGTTGAGGACCTGGCCGCCCACGGTGACGCGGAAGGCGCTGGCGAGCAGGTTCGTGGCGCTCGTGGTGGTGGGTCGGGGGATCTGCGAGCCGTTGCCCGGTGTCCGGGTGACGGTGCCGACCACGTCGACGGTGAGGGCGGTGGCGTTCTTGGACGAACCGTCCAGACCTGGCACCGCGATCCGCGTGATCCTCGGGTTCGCGATGTCCAGTCGAGCCGTCTCCTCGTAGTTGAAGTTGCCGGTCACCACCGACAGCGTCACCGGCGGCGCGGCGGGGTCTCCCGCGTGCTGGAGCCACGCCTTCGTCTGCGGCCGGAGGTCCGCGGTGAGCTCGAAGCGGCACGGCAGCGCGGGCTGGTCGAAGTCGGGCTGGTTGCAGCCGGAGACCTTCTGCACGTACTGCGCCGCCCCGTCCACCACGAGCAGGATGCGCTCCGTGCCGTAGGTCGGCAGGTCGACCGGCACCGTCGGCGCGGCCGAGGCCGTCGGTCCGGGCGGGCCGGGCGGGCCGGGCGGACCCTCCGGGCCGGACGCGCCCTCGGGACCCTGGGCGCCGGGGGGACCGGGCGGACCCGGCGCACCCGCCGGACCCACGGCCCCGGCCGCACCCGGCACGCCCTGCTGGTTGACGGTGACCAGCCGCTCGCCGCCCTGGCACGACTTCTTCACCACCCGCACCGAGCCGTCCTTGGCCACGCAGAGACGGACCGGGGCGTCGGAGCCGGCGGCGATCGCCGTGGCCCCGAACGCACCGACCAGCAGCGCGACCGCCAGCAGCAGGACGACCCGGGGGCTCAGCGCTCGCGTCATCCTCGGATCGTCCCGCTGCCGGCCCGCGACCTCCATGGCCCACCCGGGCCATGCGCGGTGGCTCAGGCGCGGGTCGCGGTGACGAGGAGGTACTCCCACCCCATCGTGCCCTCCCGCAGCGCGTCGTCACCGAGCGCAGCGAGGGCGGCGTCGAGCTCGGCGGCGCGGTCGGGGGCGTCGGCCAGCCCGCGGTAGCAGGCGATGGTCGGGCCGTAGGTGCGCTTGAAGAAGTCGCGGAACGCCGCGCCGTCGGCGAACCGCCGGACCGGCAGGGTCTGCCGGCGCGCGTCGACGCCGGTGACCCGGTCGCCGAGCAGCGTGCGGACGTGGCCCTCGTCGCCCCAGAGCGGCGGGGGCTGGGCGCCGGGGGGCGGCGGGGCGGCGTACGGCTTCATGGTGGCGAACATCCGGCCGATGAAGCCCTCCGGCGTCCAGCTCAGCAGCCCGAGCCGGCCGCCGGGTCGCAGCACGCGGACGAGCTCGTCGGCGGCCTCCTGGTGGTGCGGGGCGAACATCACGCCGACGCAGGAGAGGACGGCGTCGAACTCGGCGTCGGCGTACGGCAGGTGCTCGGCGTCGGCGACCTCCCAGCGCAGGGTGGCGCCGGCCGCGGCGGCGGCCTGGCGGCCGGTCTCGACGAGGTCGGGGGTGAGGTCGCTGGCCACCACGTCGGCGCCGGCCAGGGCGGCCGGGACGGCGGCGTTGCCGGCGCCGGCGGCCACGTCGAGGACGCGGTCGCCGCGGTGGACGCCGGTGGCTTCGACGAGCGCGGGGCCGAGCGGGGCGATCACCTCGGTGGCCACGGCGGGGTAGTCCCCCATCGCCCACATCGCGGCGTGCTTGGCCTTGAGGGCGCGGTCGGGATCGGTCTGGGTGCGGGTCTGGGTCATGCCGACGATCCTGGGAGCGGCGGGGCCCCGGCCGCCTCGGCGCGGCCACCCATCCTGGGCGGGCGCGGCGGGCCCGGCTACGTACGCGCCAGGGCGGCCGCCGCGGCCGCGCGCGCGGACGGGCCGTGCAGGCCGAGCTTGGTGTAGGCGTTCTGCAGGTGCCGCTCGACGGTGCGGACGCTGAGGACCAGCGCGGCCGCGATCTCCTCGTTGGAGCGCCCCTCGGCGACCAGGGCCACCACCTCGCGCTCCCGGGCCGAGAGGCCGTCGGCGACCGGGGCCGGGGCGCCGTCGGGCGCCATGAAGCGACGCACCTCCTCGACCATGACCGACCAGGCGGGCTCGTCGCCGAGGAGGATGTGGTTGTCGCTGTCCAGAGGGACCAACCGGGCGCCGGCGATGCGGGTGGCCAGCAGCCGGCCGCCGCTGAAGTCGTTCATCTGGTCGCGCAGCGAGTGGAGCACGAGCGTCGGCACGTCGAGCTCGTCCAGCAGGTCGACGCAGTCCGCCCGGGAGCGCTCGACGAGGGCGGTCGCGGCGGTCGTGGCCGACGCGGCGACCCGCTGGAGCTCGTCCAGCCAGCGTATCTGCTCCTCGGTGGCGCCGGGGATCATCATCGAGGTGAACACGCGGCGGAAGTGGTGCTGCGGCCGGCCCCAGCCGACGCGGATCATCGCCGCGAACGCCGCCAGCTCCTCGCTGTCCGGCAGGGTGCCCACGCCGGCGTAGCTGCCGTAGAACAGCAGCCGGGTGACCCGCTCGGGGTGGCGGTGGGCGTAGGCGATGGCGGGCGGCCCGCCCTGGGCCATGCCCATCAGCGCGAACCGCTCGAAACCCATGTGGTCGGCGACCGCGGTCAGGTCGCCGACTCGCGGCTCGAGGCCGTGGTCGGTGACGTCCCAGTCGGACAGGCCGTAGCCGCGCTCGTCGTAGCGGACGATGGTGACGAAGCGGCCGAGATCGTGCAGGAAGTGCTGCCAGACCGGGCTCTCCCAGTCGTGCTGGAGGTGGCTGAGCCAGCAGGTCGACACCAGCAGCGGCGGCCCCGTGCCCGACACCGCGTAGGCGATGCGGACGCCGTCCGGTGCCTCGCAGAACCGGATCTCCTGGGCCGGGCCCGAGGCGGACATCCTCCGAGGCTAGGTCCGCAGGGGAGAACGAGGAATGGCCCGGACGGGTCAGGCGCGGAAGTGGTGCAGCCGCCGCGCGGCCTCGGCCACCGAGCCGGACATGCTCGGGTAGACCGTGAAGGCCTGGGCCAGCTGGTCGGCGGTCATCGACTCGGCCACGGCCAGCGCGACCGGGTGGATCAGCTCGCTGGCGCGCGGGGCCACCACGACGCCGCCCACGACGATGCCGGTGCCCGGGCGGCACAACAGCTTGACGAAGCCGTCGTGCACGCCCTGCATCTTGGCGCGCGGGTTGCCCGAGAGCGGGAGCGTGACGACCTCGGCCTGCATCTCGCCGTCGTCCACGGCCTGCTGGGACCAGCCGACGGTGGCGATCTCGGGGTCGGTGAAGACGTTGGAGGAGACCTTCTTCAGGTCCAGGGGGTGCACGGTGTCGCCGAGCAGGTGCCACATCGCGATCCGGCCCTGCATGGCGGCCACCGAGGCCAGCATCAGCACGCCGGTGCAGTCGCCGGCGGCGTAGATCCCCTTGGCCGACGTGCGGCTGACCCGGTCGACGTTGACGAAGCCGCCGTCCTTGAGGTGGACGCCGGCCTCCTCCAGGCCCATGTCCTGGGTGTTCGGCACCGATCCCAGCGCCAGGATGCAGTGCGAGCCCTGCACCGTGCGGCCGTCGGTCAGCGCGACGGTGACGACGTCGCCGTCGCGGGTCACCGACTCCATGCGCGAGCGCGAGAGCACGTTCATGCCGCGCCGGCGCAGCACGTCCTCGAGCACGCCGGCCGCGTCGGCGTCCTCGCCGGGCAGCACCCGGTCGCGACTGGAGACGAGGGTGACGGGCACGCCGAGGTTGAGGTACGCCGAGGCGAACTCCGCCCCGGTCACCCCCGAGCCGACCACCACCAGCTCCGTGGGCACCTCGGTCAGGTCGTAGACCTGCTCCCAGGTCAGGATCCGCTCGCCGTCCGGCTGGGCGGTGGGCAGCGTGCGGGGCGCGGCGCCGGTGGCCAGGAGCACGGCGTCGGCGCGCACGATCTCCTCGCGCCCGCCGGGCCGCTCGACGACCACCGTGTCCGGGCCGGACAGCCCGCCGCGGCCCTGGAGGATCGTCACGCCGTCGCGCTCGAGGCGCGCCTTGATGTCGTGCGACTGGTCGGCGGCCAGCGCCTTGACCCGGGCGTTGACCTGGCCCAGGTCGACCCGGATCGAGGTGGCCTCGTCGCCCTGGTGGTCCTCGAAGACCACCCCGAGCTCGCGCGCGCCCGACAGCTCGCTCATCACCTCGGCGGTGGCGATGAGCGTCTTGCTGGGCACGCAGTCGGTGAGCACCGCCGACCCGCCGATGCCGTCGCTGTCGACCAGGGTCACCTCGGCGCCGAGCTGGGCCGCGACGTGCGCGGCCTCGTAGCCGCCGGGGCCACCGCCGATGATGACGACGTGGTCGGGCATCAGAGGTTGATCATGTGGCCGGCGATGCCCTCGACGGCCTCCTTCATCGCCTCCGACAGCGTCGGGTGCGCGAAGATGTTGCGGGCCACCTCGTCGGCGGTCAGGTCCCACTTCTGGGCCAGGGTCAGCGCGGGCAGCAGCTCGGTGACCTCGGGGCCGATCAGGTGGGCGCCGACGATCTCGTTGTGCTCGCTGTCGGCGACGATCTTGACGAAGCCGACCGTCTCGGCCATGCCCCGAGCCTTGCCGTTGGCCGAGAACGGGAACTGCGCGACCTTGACGTCGTACCCCTTCTCCTCGGCCTGCTCCTCGGAGTAGCCGAAGGAGGCGATCTGCGGCTGGCAGAACGTCGCGCGCGGGATGAAGTCGAAGTCGATCTCGATCGTCTCGGCGTCCGCGATGGTCTCGGCCGCCACGACGCCCATCGCCTCGGCGGTGTGGGCCAGCATGAGCTTGCCGGTCACGTCGCCGATCGCGTAGATGCCCGTGACGTTGGTCCGCCCGCGGGCGTCGACCTCGATCGCGCCCCGGTCGGAGACCTTGACCCCGGTGGCGTCGAGCCCGTAGCCGTCGACGCGCGGGGCGAAGCCGAAGGCCGCCAGCATCTTGTCGGCCTCGAGCACCTCGGAGTCACCTCCGTCGGCCGGGCTGACCGTCACCCTGACGCCGGAGCCGGTGTCCTCGACGTTCTCGACCTTGGTCGAGAGCAGGACCTTGACGCCGAGCTTCTTGTACTGGCGCAGCAGCTCCTTGGACACGTCCGGGTCCTCGGTCGGGACCATCCGGTCCAGGAACTCCACGATCGTCACGTCGACGCCGAAGTTCTTCATCACGTAGGCGAACTCCACGCCGATCGCGCCGGAGCCGCCGATGATGATCGAGCTCGGCAGGTCGCTGTCGAGGATCTGCTCCTCGTAGGTCACGACGTTCTGGCTCACCGACATGCCCGGCAGCATCCGCACCTTCGCGCCGGTGGCGATGATGAGGTCGGTGCAGGTGTAGGTGCTCTTCGAGCCGTCGTGGTCGACCTCGACCGCGTGGCCGGCGTCCTGCTGGCCGAGCAGGGTGCCCCAGCCGTCGATCTCGGTGATCTTGTTCTTCTTCATCAGGTAGTGCACGCCCTTGGCGCTGGCGTCCGCGACGCTGCGGCTGCGCTGGTGGGTGGGGCCGTACGACATGGTCGCGTCGCCCTCGATCCCGAAGGTCTTCTTCTCCTGGGTGAGGATGTGCGCCAGCTCGGCGTTGCGCAGCAGGGCCTTGGAGGGGATGCAGCCGACGTTGAGGCAGACGCCGCCCCAGTACTTCTCCTCGATCACGGCGACGCTCTTGCCGAGCTGGGCGGCGCGGATGGCGGCGACGTACCCCCCGGGGCCGGCGCCGAGGACCAGGACATCGAAATGGGTCACGTCACTCACAACGCCAGCCTAGTGGCGAGCCTTCCTGTGACGTCCCGCACCCGGAGGGGCCACTACCCTGCTCCGGTGACGTTGTACGCCGCCTACGGGACCAACCTGGATCCCGCGCGCATGGGCGAGCGCTGCCCGCACTCGCCGATGTCCACCACCGGCTGGGTGACCGGGTGGCGGCTGACCTTCGGCGGCGAGGACCTGGGCTGGGACGGCGCCCTCTCCACGATCGTCGAGGACCCCATCGACCAGGTCTTCGTGGCCGTCTACGACGTCACCAAGGAGGACGAGGCCAACCTCGACGGCTGGGAGGCCGCGGACTCCGGGCTCTACCACAAGCTCAAGGTGCGGGTGGCCACGCTGACCGGCGAGGTCGTGGCCTGGACCTACGTGCTCGACGCCTACGAGGGCGGGCTCCCCTCCGCGTCGTACCTCGGGGTGCTGGCCGACGCCGCCGAGGCCGCCGACGCCCCGGCCGACTACGTGGCCCGGCTCCGCGCCCGGCCCTGCCGCTCGACCGGCCTCTGAACCCGCCGCACCACTAGGGTCTGCCGGGTGACGGAGGAATCCCCCTACGACCTGGCCCGGCGCGCCGCCGAGGCCCTGGCCGAGAAGACCGGCGTCGAGCAGCACGACGTGGCCCTCGTGCTCGGCTCGGGCTGGCTGCCCGCGGCCGACATGCTCGGCGAGACGGTGGCCGAGGTCGCCACCACCGACCTGCCCGGGTTCAGCGCAGCCGCCGTGGCCGGGCACTCCGGCCGGATCCGCTCGGTCCGCGTCGGCGACCTGCGGGCGCTGGTCTTCCTCAGCCGCACCCACTACTACGAGGGCAAGGGCGTCGAGGCGGTCGTGCACGGCGTCCGCACGGCCGGCCGGGCGGGCTGCCGCACCATCGTGCTCACCAACGGCTGCGGCGGGCTCAAGGAGAGCTGGTCGCCCGGCACCCCGGTGCTCATCAGCGACCACATCAACCTCACCGGCCGCTCCCCCATCGTGGGGGCGACGTTCGTCGACCTGACCGACCTCTACAGCGCCCGCCTGCGCGAAAAGTGCCGACAGATCGACCCGACGCTGGACGAAGGCGTCTACGTGCAGTTTCCTGGGCCTCACTACGAGACTCCAGCGGAGGTGCGCATGGCCGGCGTGATGGGTGGACACCTGGTCGGGATGAGCACGACCTTGGAGGCGATCGCGGCCCGCGAGGCCGGCATGGAGGTGCTGGGCATCAGCCTGGTCACCAACCTGGCCGCCGGCATCAGCGGGCAGCCGCTCGACCACGAAGAGGTCCTGGCGGCCGGCCGGTCGGCAGCGCAGCGCATGGGCGCGCTGCTCTCACAGGTGGTGCCACAGTTGTGAACGACACCCGGCAGCGCCTCCTGGACGCCGCCACCCGCGTCCTCGCGGAGCAGGGCGTCGAGAACGCCTCGCTCCTCGAGATCGCCCGACGCGCCGACCAGCGCAACCGCGGTGCCGTCCACTACCACTTCGGCAGCCGCGAGGGGCTCGTCGTCGCGGTCCTCGAGCAGTACGCCGACTACCTCGCCCAGCGTGAGGGCGAGATGCTCAACGCCGCCCGCGAGCGGCCCGACGACGACCTGGCCTCCGCCATCGCCGCGATCGTCCGCCCCTGCGTCCAGCTCGCTGAGGAAGGCTGGCGCGGCGCCTGCTACCTGCAGGTCGTCGCCGAGCTGGTCGAGGTCCCCCTCGCCTCCATGGACCCGGAGGTCGCGGCCATGCTGACCAAGACCGGCGGCGAGCCGGTCTTCGCGCTCATCCACGAGCGGATGCCTCCGATGTCCGACGACCTGCGCGTCGAACGGGTCTCCCTGCTCACCCTCTTCGTCCTGCGCTCGATCGCCGACCGCGCCAGGGCCGCCGACCGCGCCAACGGCCGGCCCCAGCTCGACACCGAGACGTTCACCGGCAACCTCATCGCCATGAGCACGGCCATGCTGACGGCGCCCACGGAGGTCTAGCGCCGCGCCGGCCGATACCTTCAGTCCGTGCGAGTCCTCCTCACCGGCGCGGCCGGCAGCATCGGCCGGGTCCTGACGCTCGGGCTGACCGACCGCGGGCACGAGGTGGTCGGTCTCGACCGCGTCCCGCCGCCCGAGGGCCTCGACGGCCGGTGGCACACGGCGGACTGCGCGGACCCGGACGCGGTGGCCGACGTCTTCGCCGCCGAGACCTCGCTGGACGCCGTGGTGCACATGGCCGGCCACCCGGGCGAGGCGTCCTTGCCGGACTCGCTGACCAGCCACGTGGTCACGACGGCGGCGCTGCTGGACGCGATGGTCGAGCACGGGGTGGCGCGCATCGTCTACGGCGGGTCCAACCACGCGGTCGGCCACACGCCGCGCGCGGGCCTGCCGGACGGCCTGCTGACGACGGCGACCCGGCCGCGGCCGGACACGTTCTACGGGGTGGCCAAGGTGGCGGCGGAGGCCCTGCTCAGCCTGTACGCCGACCGGCACGGCGTGGACGCGGTCTCCTGCCGGATCGGCTCGTTCCTGCCCGAGCCGCAGACGGTGCGCAACCTGGCCACCTGGCTCTCGCCCGACGACTGCGTGCGGATGGTGGAGGCGGCGCTGACGACGCCGGCGCCGGGCTTCGCGGTGCTCTACGGCATCTCGGCCAACACGCGCGCGTGGTGGGACCTCGAGCCGGGCCGGGCGCTGGGCTACGAGCCTCAGGACGACGCCGAGCGCTGGGCCGACCGGCTGGAGCCGCGCGCGGACGACGAGGCCGAGAACGCGCGGGTCGGGGGGCCGTACGCCATGACCGAGATCGTCCGGCCGGCGTTCGACCGCTCTTGACCTGGAGCGCACTCCAGCCCTGAAACTGTCCTGGTGCTGATCGGACTCTCCATCGCCGAGGCCGCCGCCGAGACGGGGCTGACCGCGGACACGCTGCGCTACTACGAGCGCGACGGGCTGATGCTGCGGGCGGTGCCACGCGCGCCGTCGGGCCACCGGGCCTACGCCGACTCCGACATCGACTGGATCCACCTCATCACCAAGCTGCGCTCGACCGGCATGCCGATCCGCGACGTGCGGCGCTACGCCGAGCTGGTCCGCGCGGGCAGCGGCAACGAGGAGGAGCGCCTCGAGCTGCTGCGCGCCCACCGGCGGGTCGTGCTGGCCCGCCTGGCCGAGGTCCAGGACCACCTGGGCGCCATCGACCACAAGATCGGGATCTACGAGAGCCGGACGGCCGGCGAGCCGGCCGCCTGAGTGCCGTGACTTGACCTGGAGCGCGCTCCAGGGCGTTCAGTGGTGGGCATGGACACACGCACCCTCGGCACCACCTCCGCCCTCGACGTACCTGAGCTCGGCCTCGGCTGCATGGGGATGTCGGAGTTCTACGGCACCTCCGACGAGCAGACCGCCGTCGAGACCATCCACCGCGCCCTCGACCTGGGCGTCACCTTCCTCGACACCGCCGACATGTACGGCCCCTTCACCAACGAGCAGCTCGTCGGCCGCGCAATCGCCGGGCGCCGCGACGAGGTGCAGCTGGCCACCAAGTTCGGCAACGAGCGCAACCCCGACGGCTCCTGGGTGCGCATCAACGGCACCCCGGAGTACGTCGCGAAGGCCTGCGACGCCTCCCTCCAGCGGCTCGGCGTCGACCACATCGACCTCTACTACCAGCACCGCGTCGACAAGACCGTCCCCATCGAGGAGACCGTCGGTGCCATGAAGGAGCTCGTCGAGGCCGGCAAGGTCCGCCACCTCGGCCTCTCCGAGGCGGCCGCGGACACCGTCCGCCGCGCGCACGCCGTGCACCCGATCACCGCGCTGCAGTCGGAGTACTCGCTCTTCACCCGCGACCTCGAGGACGAGGTGCTCCCCACCCTGCGCGAGCTCGGCATCGGCCTGGTGCCCTACTCCCCGCTCGGCCGCGGCATCCTCACCGGCGCCGTGACCCGCGAGTCGCTGGCGGGCGACGACTCCCGCGCCGCCGGCTACTTCCCGCGCTTCCGCGGCGACGCCCTCGACGCCAACCTGGCCCTGGTCGACCAGGTCAAGCGGCTGGCCGAGGAGCACGGCTGCACCCCCGGCCAGCTGGCGCTGGCCTGGGTCCTGGCCCAGGGCGAGGACGTGGTGCCGATCCCGGGGACCAAGCGCGTGCGCTACCTCGAGGAGAACCTCGGCGCCACCGAGGTCGAGCTCTCCGACGCCGACCTGCAGGCCCTCGAGGACGCCGTCCCGCGCGACGCCGTCGTCGGGGACCGCTACGCCGACATGAGCACCGTCGAGGCCTGAGCTCAGCCCACGGCGCCGGTCGCGAGGGTGCCGGCCTCGACCCGGGCCACCACCCGCAGCACCCGGGCGATCGGGATCGCGTAGCCGTCGACGGTGACGCTGGTGCTGCCGCTGGACGCGGCGACGCTCATCCCCACCACGTCTCCGGCGGCGTCCAGCAGGGCCCCGCCGCTGTCGCCGGGCACCACGTCGGAGGTGACCTCGACCAGGTTGCGCAACGGCTTCTCCTGACCGGTGAGGTCGTCGCGCACCGGGATCGAGGTCCGCGGATGCGTGACGGTGCCGGGCGCCGCGGTGAGGCCACCCCCGTCGCCGCCCGCGTCGCCGACGGCGGTCACGGCGTCGCCGGCGCTGACGCCCGAGGCGTCCGTGGTCACGGTCGCGAGACCGCCGGCGTCCTCCAGCCGCAGCACCGCGACGTCCCTGGTCGCGTCGAGGCCGAGCACGTCCGCGTCGTACGTCGCGCCCGTCGTCGGCACGGTCACGGTGATGGACGTGGCCCCCTCGACCACGTGGTGGTTGGTCACCACCAGGCCGTCGTCGGAGAGGACCATGCCGGTGCCGGCCGCCTCGCCCTCGCCGTACCCGAGGACGGTGGAGATCTGCACGACTCCGCTCGACTGCGTGGCCGTCGCGTCGCCGGTGTCCAGGGCGGCGTACGACGTGGTCCGCGCCGGAGCCGGGAAGCCCCAGCCGGGCGGCGGGTAGCCGCGCCAGTCGGCCAGGCCGACCGACGCCGAGGCGGGTGCGCCGACGGCGGCGACGGTGAGGGGCAGGACGAGCGCGGCCGCGGCGGCGCTGCGGGTCAGGCGGCGGGAGGTCTTCATGCCCCGACGGTGCGCGCGGGGACTGTGCGCCGGCTGTGTCCTCGCGGTGCGGCCGGCTTGGACCTCAGGCCAGGTCGAGCCGGCGCTCCAGGGCGGCCAGCGCCCGGGCCGCCTGGCGCCGGACCGCCTCGTCCGGGTCGGCCAGCCGGTCCCGGACGGCGGCGACGTGCTCGGTGTCGCCGACGACCGCCAGCGCGCGCAGCGCCTGGGCGCGCACGCGGGGTCGCTCGTGGGCGGTCAGCGCCGCGGCCCGGTCGCCGGCACCGGCCACGTCGTGGGCGGCGACGACCTTGAGGCACATCTCCACGGGCCGCCAGTGCTCGTCGCCGAGGCCGTGCCGCACGGCCGGCGTGGCCCGGTCGTCCCACACATGCAGCAGGCCCCGCGCGCCCCACGTGCGCAGCCAGTAGTCGTGCCACGACCGCGGGTCGGGCAGCCGGTCGAGACGGGTGAGCCCGCGCAGCTCCGCGACGTACCGCTCGCGAGGGGCGCCCTCGAGCAGGTCGCTGCACACCTCGACGAACCGGTCGGTCCCCAGCCGGTCGGCCAGGGCCCTGATCGAGACCGCCACCGGCGGCTCTGTTCTCACAAGCCCTAGTGTCGGCCCATGAGCACGTCAGCGGCCACCGACGTCCTGCTGGAGCGCGCCCGGGCCTGGGCGGCCGAGGACCCCGACGAGGCGACGCGCGCGGAGCTGGAGCAGGTCATCGGCGAGGTCGAGGCCGGGGGCGACGCGAGCGACCTGGTGGACCGGTTCGCGGGCAGCCTGGAGTTCGGAACGGCGGGCCTGCGGGGCGCGCTGGGCGCCGGCCCCAACCGGATGAACCGCGTCGTGGTCATCCGCGCGGCGGCCGGGCTGGCGGCGTACCTGCGCGAGCAGGGGCAGACCGGCCCCGTCGTCGTGGGGTACGACGCCCGCCACCGCAGCGACGACTTCGCGCGCGACACCGCCGAGGTGATGTCGGGCGCGGGGTTCAAGGTGTGGCTGATGCCGCGGCCGCTGCCGACGCCGGTGCTGGCCTTCGCCATCCGCGAGCTGGGCTGCTCGGCGGGCGTGATGGTGACCGCGAGCCACAACCCGCCCCAGGACAACGGCTACAAGGTCTACCTGGGCGACGGCAGCCAGATCGTGCCGCCGGCCGACGCGGGGATCGCCGCACAGATCGACGCGGTCGGCGCGCTCGCCGGCGTGCCACGCGGACCGGGTGGGACGGTGCTGGGCGAGCACGTCGTGGACCGCTACCTCGACACCATCGCCGAGCTCGCGCAGGACGGCCCGCGCGACCTGAGCCTGGTCTACACGCCGCTGCACGGTGTGGGCGGCTCGCCGGTCCTGCAGGTGCTCGAGACCGCGGGCTTCGAGACGCCCTGGGTGGTCGAGCAGCAGGAGCAGCCGGACCCGGACTTCCCGACCGTGGCCTTCCCGAACCCGGAGGAGAAGGGCGCGATGGACCTCGCGCTCGCGCTGGCCGCGGAGCACGACGTGGACCTGGTCGTGGCCAACGACCCCGACGCGGACCGCTGCGCCGCGGCGGTGCCGACCGGGCACGGCTGGCGGATGCTGCGCGGCGACGAGGTCGGCGCGCTGCTGGCCCACCACCTGCTCCGGCGCGGGCGCACCGGCACCTTCGCCACCTCGATCGTCTCCAGCAGCCTGCTCGGCACGATGGCCGCCGCCGCCGGTCAGCCGTACGTCGAGACGCTGACCGGCTTCAAGTGGATCGGCCGGGTCGAGGGGCTGGCCTTCGGCTACGAGGAGGCGCTCGGCTACTGCTGCGACCCCGAGCACGTCAAGGACAAGGACGGCGTCTCCGCGCTGCTGCTGCTGTGCGAGCTGGCCGCCGAGACCAAGGCCGCGGGCCGCACGCTGGTCGACGTCCTCGACGACCTCGCCCTGGAGCACGGCCTGCACGCCACCGACCAGGTCTCGGTCCGGGTGGCCGACCTGGCGCTCATCACCGCGGCGATGGAGCGGCTGCGGGCCACGCCCCCGCAGAGCCTGGGCGGCCTGGCCGTCGAGCGCGTCGACGACCTCGCGCTGGGCTCGGCCGACCTGCCCCCGACCGACGGCCTGCGCTTCACCCTGGCCGAGGGGGCTCGCGTCGTCGTACGTCCGAGCGGGACCGAGCCCAAGCTCAAGTGCTACCTCGAGGTGATCGTGCCCGTCGACGCCGAGGCCGGTGTCGACGCCGCCCGCATCAGCGCCGCGACCCGGCTCGACGCCCTGGGCCGTGACGCCGAGGCCGCCCTCGGCCTGTGACGCCGGGGGCTTTCACACCCTTTAGGCCGAGACTTGAACTAAATCGGGCGAAACCCTTGACGCGATGGTTGACGAGGGCAAACGATGCTCTGGTCCGAGGTGACGACCGTCACCCGGATCCCTCCCCTCGACCCCGCCCGGTGTCTCTCGTGAGCCTCGACCCCGGGCGCTTCGTCGCGGGTCCCTCCGAGCCAGGAGCAGCGTCCACATGTCCTTGCGCACCCTCACCAGGCGAGCGGGGGTGGTGCTCGCCCTGAGCGTCGCCGCCGCGCTGCCGAGCATCCCCACGGCACCACCGGCCCAGGCGGTGGACCTGTCCCTGCCCTCGCTGTGGCAGGCCTACAAGGATGACTTCATCTTCGGCACCTTCGGCGACTGGAGCAGCGACCAGGCGAAGTACCACTACCGGTCCAACAGCCTGCCCAACGCCCTCAAGCTCGACGGCCAGATCGGCAACAGCAACACCAACAGCCTGTCGCGCCAGACCTACCTGGCCGAGGCGGCGCGGATCGACGCCGACCCGACCCTGACCGAGGCGGAGAAGGCCGACGCCCTCGAGGCCGCCAACGAGCACGTCGTGCTCCAGCCGACCACCGGTCCCGGGCAGTCCGAGACCGTCCTCAAGCAGATCGAGGCCTACAACGCGGCGAACAACCTGCCGCCGGACCAGCGCAAGGTGGTCCGCGCCCACGTGCTGGCCTGGCACGGCGGCCAGCAGCCCAACTACTTCTTCACCGACGGCTTCTACTACGACGCCGCGAACCCGAAGTGGGCCACCCCGCGCACCATGCTCAAGCGGCTGGACGACTACGTCCACCAGATGATGGTCAAGTACGCGCCGTACCAGGACGTCATCTACTCCTGGGACGTCGTCAACGAGGCCATCGACGACTACTCCGGCCAGATCCGCAACGGCCAGGACCCGCAGGTCGGCCAGTGGGGCATCGTGTTCCGCCGCCCCGACCTCGACGCGACCCCCGACGCCCGGCTCAAGGCGGAGTCGGCCTGGGTGCGCCAGGCCTTCGCCTCGGCCCGCAAGTGGTCGAACGCGGTCGGTGCGAAGTGGAAGCTGTACTACAACGACTACCAGGACAGCAACAAGCTCTACGAGCCCAAGCTGAGCCAGACCATCAAGATGCTCAAGCCCATCCACGACGCCGGCAACATCGACGGCTACGGGATGCAGGGCCGGCTGGCGTGGGCCTACCCCGGCATCAACCAGCTGCGCGCCCAGATCAACGCCGGCCTCACCGTGGCCGACGAGATCTCGATCAGCGAGTCCGACATCCGCAGCGACCTGGAGCCCAACCCGAACTACGACCCGACGCAGCCCACGCGGCCGGTGACCGCCGCCGACGCGGCCGACCCGAACACGCAGTGGCCGACGTTCGGCTCCTGCTCGTGGGTCAACAAGGGCGCGGCCAACGGCAACACCTTCGACGTCTGCAACTCCCCGGTCCGCCGCATCCCGGACTGGGGCACCGGCTCCAACGTCACCCTGGCCGACAGCCCGGCCATCATGCAGAAGCAGGCCGACTTCGCCGCGGACTGGATGGACCTGCTGCTCTCCTACGGCGGCAAGGTGAAGGCCTACCAGTTCGACGGGACCTCGGACAGCAACACCTTCAACCGCACCGACGGCGCTCAGCTGTGGTCCGGGGCGGCCGACCACCACGAGAAGTACTCCTTCTTCTCGGTGCTCGGCGCACCGGCCCGCGAGAAGCTGCGCGCGGCCATCGCCGTCGACCCCGGTGACGCCTCGCGCTACACCACCGACAGCTGGTCGGCGTACGCGCGGGCCAAGCAGGCTGCTGCGGCCCTGGTGCCGGTCCGGATCTACACCATCGACGCCGTCAACGCGGTGACCGCCGCGACCGCGGCCCTCACCCAGGCCCGGCAGGGTCTGGTGCTCCTCAACCCGCCGACCACCCCGGGGACGCCGGGAACGCCCACCGTGCCGCCCACCCCGGGCAGCAAGGGCACCGTCGAGGCCCGCGTGCGCCTGCCCCGCCGTCCCACCTCGGAGCACGGCGGCAAGCTCGAGGTGCGCCTCGTGCCGACCACCGCCGCCACCGGCGAGCCCACGCCGACCGGCACCGTCGTCGTCGAGCTGACCCACGCCGGCAAGACCGTGCGCCGCACCGGCACGCTCGAGAGCGGCGTCGTCCGCGTGGGCGTCCAGCGGCTCGCGGTGGGGACCTGGAAGGTCCACGTGTCCTACAGCGGCTCGGGCGGCTACCAGGCCCTGCCCGAGGACGTGGTCAAGAAGATCCACGTGCGCCGGTAGCGCACCCCTGACGACGCACGCCCCGGCCACCGGCCGGGGCGTGCGTCGTGTCAGGCCGGGTCGGGGCCGGGAGGGGCGCCGAGCCCGGCCAGGTACGTCTCCAGCAGCCGGCCGGCCACCTCGTCCCACGCCGGGCCGGGGCGGCCGGGCGGGGCCAGGGTGGCGCCGAGCCAGGCGATGTCCCAGACGTCGACGGGGCGGCGGATGGTGCCGTCGGCGGCGCCCCGCGCCAGCAGCGCGCCGATGGCGTCGTGCAGGCGCCGCTGGACCGCGCGGGTGGCGTCGGTCCGGACGGCGGGGCCGCCGGTCGAGGGCAGCAGCAGGTCGTCGCGGTCGGCGATGACGCCGGTGAGGAAGGAGCGCAGCAGGTCGGTGGCCGGGGCGTCCTCGGCGCCGACCGCCTCGAGGCGGGCGAGCATCCGCTCGAAGGAGCGGCGGGTGAGCTCGTCGAGGAGGTCCTCGCGGCTCGGGAAGTGCCGGTAGAGCGTCCCCACCCCGACGCCGGCCTCCGCGGCGATGGTGGTCATCGGGACCGCGTGGCCCTCCCGGTGCAGGGCGGTGACGGCAGCGCGCGCCAGCTGCTCGTGGTTGCGCCGCGCGTCGCTGCGCAGACCGGTCACGGAGCCATTCTCACCCGCCCGGAACAAACGGACGAATCCTTCCGTTTAGGCTCTCACCGATCCCAGAGAGAGCGAGACAGCGATGAAGGCAGTGCGGTTCCACGACTACGGCGACCCGGACGTCCTGCGCTACGAGGACGTCGACCGGCCCGAGCCCGGCGCGGGCCAGGTGCGGGTCGCGGTCGCGGCCACCAGCTTCAACGGCGTCGACGCCACCATCCGCGCCGGCTTCATGCAGGGCCCGATCCCGGTGACCCTCCCCCACACGCCGGGCCTCGACGTGGCCGGCACCGTGGACGCGCTCGGCGAGGGCGTCACCGGCTTCTCGGTCGGCGACCCGGTGATCGGCTTCCTGCCGATGACCGAGGACGGCGCGGCGGCCGAGCACGTCCTCGCCCCCGCCGACGTCCTCTCGCCCGCGCCCACCACCCTCCCGCTGGCCGACGCCGCGGCGCTGCCGGTGGTCGCCCTCACCGCGCGCCAGGCCCTGTTCGTCCACGCCGACCTGCGACCCGGCCAGCGGATCCTCGTCAACGGGGCCGGCGGCGCCGTCGGGGGTACGCCGTGCAGCTGGCGCACGGCGCCGGCGCCCACGTCGTCGCCGTGGCGGGCCCGCAGAGCGCCGACCGGGTCCGTGAGCGGGGCGCCGACGAGGTCGTCGACCACACCGCCGGGGACGTCGTCGCCGCGGTGACCGAGCCGGTCGACGTGCTGCTCAACCTGGCGCCGGTCGACCCCGACCAGCTCAAGGCGCTGGTGGGGACGGTCAGGGACGGCGGCGTCGTGGTGAGCACCACCGTCTGGATGCCCACGCCGGGCGACGATGCGCGCGGTGTGCGGGCGGTGGACCTGTTCGTGGACAGCGACGCCGGTCAGCTGGCCGAGCTGGTCAGCCAGGTCGACCGCGGCGAGCTGGTGGTCGACGTGGCCGAGCGGGTGCCGCTGGCCGACCTCGCCTCCGTGCACGCGCGGGCGCTCGAGGGCGCCCTGCCCGGCAAGGTCGTGGTGACGGTCGCGTAGGGCTCAGCGCACGGCGAAGGCCACGACGACCAGCGCGATGGTCACCGCGAAGGCAGCGATCTCGGGCCAGGCCCACTCGCGCCGGATGCGGGTGCGCAGCTCGTCGGCCTCCGGCGAGAAGACCGAGGAGATCCCACGGCGGGCGCGGTCGGCGCGGATCAGCTCGCGGACGCGGCTCTCGATGTAGTCGCCGTAGTCCATGCCCCGCTCGATGTCCGGGAAGTACTCGCCGGTCAGGCCCGGGGCCTGGGTGCGGGCCTTCTGCATGCGCGAGCCGCGCATCACGGTGCGCAGCGAGCGGCCGGCGCCGGCGCAGACGAAGCGGCGCTCGCCGGCGCGCACGGCCAGCACCTGCTGGACCGCGATCTCCTCGATCGTGGCCAGCGGGATGTGCACCGTGCTCAGCATGTTGCGCAGCACGAGCTCGCCGCCCTCGGTCATCACCCGGGGGCGGATGGTGCTGGCGTAGATGAGGACTCCGGCCAGCAGGGCCACGGCCGGCACCCAGAACGGGATGCCGTCGGTGTCGAGCACCCAGGCCACCAGCAGGCCGACCACGACCAGGCCGCCCACCACCGCGACGAAGGTGCCGCCGTTGCGGGCGAACTTCTCCTCGACGTGCCCGTCGACGCCGCTGCTGACGCGGTCGGCGGAGCCGTCCGGGGTCCTGCGGGCCACCGTTCCCCCCTGCTCGCTGGATGGTCTGGTCGGTGCCCCGCCACCCTATGCTGGGGGTCATGGTGGCAACGGAGCCCGAGATCGAGACGACACCGATCCGTGACCTCGACGTGGCCCGGTCCGACGCCTCCCTGCGCCGCTTCCTGCACGGCCTGCCGGGCGTCGACCAGGTCGGCGCCGAGCAGCGCGCGGCCGCGCTCGGCACCCGCTCGATCAAGACCTCGGCCAAGGCCTACGCGCTCGACCTGGCCATCTCCATGGTCGACCTGACCACGCTCGAGGGCATGGACACCCCGGGCAAGGTCCGCTCGCTGGCCGCCAAGGCCCAGCACCCGGACCCCTCTGACCCGACCTGCCCGCAGACCGCGGCCATCTGCGTCTACGGCGACCTGGTCGGCGTGGCCAAGCAGGCCCTGGGCAGCAGCCCGGTCAAGGTGGCCGCGGTCGCCACGGCGTTCCCCAGCGGTCGGGCGCAGCTCGACGTCAAGCTGGCCGACACCCGCGACGCGGTCGCGGCCGGGGCCGACGAGATCGACATGGTCATCGACCGCGGGGCGTTCCTGTCCGGTCGCTACCTCGAGGTCTTCGAGGAGATCGCCCAGGTCAAGCAGGCCTGTGGCGACGCGCACCTCAAGGTGATCCTCGAGACGGGTGAGCTGCAGACCCTCGACGCCGTACGCCGCGCGAGCTGGCTCGCGATGCTGGCGGGCGGGCACTTCATCAAGACCTCGACCGGCAAGATCCAGCCGGCCGCGACGCTGCCGGTCGTGCTGGTGATGCTCGAGGCCGTCCGCGACTTCCGCGAGGCCACCGGCGTCCAGGTCGGCGTCAAGCCCGCCGGCGGCATCCGCACGGCCAAGGACGCCATCAAGCACCTGGTCGTGGTCAACGAGGTCGCCGGCCCCGACTGGCTGGACCCGGACTGGTTCCGCATCGGCGCCTCCACGCTGCTCAACGACCTGCTCATGCAGCGCATGAAGATGACGACCGGCCGCTACTCCGGCCCCGACTACGTGACGGTGGACTGATCAGCATGGGCACGCCCTTCGAATACGCCCCGGCGCCGGAGTCGCGCTCGGTCGTCGACATCAAGCCGTCCTACGGGCTCTTCGTCGGCGGCGAGTTCGTCGACGGCCACGGCAAGGCGTTCAAGACCGTCAACCCGGCCACCGAGGAGGTCCTGGCCGAGGTGGCCGAGGCCGACGAGCACGACGTCGACCACGCCGTGAAGGCGGCGCGCCGCGCGCACCGGACCTGGTCGCGGATGCCGGGCGCCGAGCGCGCGAAGTACCTCTACCGCATCGCCCGCATCATCGCCGAGCGCTCGCGCGAGCTGGCCGTGCTGGAGTCGATCGACAACGGCAAGCCCATCAAGGAGAGCCGCGACGTCGACGTGCCCATCGTCTCCGCGCACTTCTTCTACTACGCGGGCTGGGCCGACAAGCTCAAGTACGCCGGGTACGGCGAGCAGAGCCTCGGGGTGGCCGCGCAGATCATCCCCTGGAACTTCCCGCTGCTCATGCTGGCCTGGAAGGTCGCGCCCGCGCTGGCCTGCGGCAACACCGTGGTGCTCAAGCCGGCCGAGACCACGCCGCTGACCGCGCTGCTGTTCGCCGAGATCTGCCAGCAGGCCGACCTGCCGGCCGGCGTGGTCAACATCGTCACCGGCGCCGGCTCGACCGGGCAGGCCCTGGTCGCCCACCCCGACGTGGACAAGGTCGCGTTCACCGGCTCCACCGACGTCGGCAAGCAGATCGCCCGCACCGTGGCCGGCACCGACAAGCGCGTGACGCTCGAGCTCGGCGGCAAGGCGGCCAACATCGTCTTCGACGACGCCCCGATCGACCAGGCCGTCGAGGGCATCGTCAACGGCATCTTCTTCAACCAGGGCCACGTCTGCTGCGCGGGCTCGCGGCTGCTGGTCCAGGAGTCGGTGGCCGACGACGTGCTGCACCGGCTCAAGCGCCGGATGGCCACGCTGCGCGTCGGCGACCCGCTGGACAAGAACACCGACGTCGGTGCCATCAACTCCGCGGAGCAGCTGGCCCGGATCCGCGAGCTGTCCGACATCGGCGAGGCCGAGGGCGCCGAGCGCTGGTCGGCGCCGTGCGAGCTGCCGAGCCACGGCTACTGGTTCCCGCCCACGCTGTTCACCGACGTCACCCAGGCCCACCGGATCGCCCGCGAGGAGATCTTCGGGCCGGTGCTCTCGGTGTTGACCTTCCGCACGCCCGCCGAGGCCGTGGCCAAGGCCAACAACACGCCGTACGGCCTGTCCGCCGGCGTGTGGACCGACAAGGGCTCGCTCATCCTCAAGATGGCCAACGCGCTGCGCGCCGGCGTGGTGTGGGCCAACACGTTCAACAAGTTCGACCCCACGAGCCCGTTCGGCGGCTACAAGGAGTCGGGCTACGGCCGCGAGGGCGGCCGCCACGGACTGGAGGCGTACCTCAGGTGACCAGGGCAGACGTCCGCAAGACCTACAAGCTCTACATCGGCGGGGCCTTCCCGCGGTCGGAGTCCGGGCACACCTACGTCGCGCACGACGCCAAGGGCCGGTTCCTGGCCAACGCCGCGCTCGCCTCCCGCAAGGACGCGCGCGACGCCGTCGTCGCCGCCCGCGGCGCCTTCTCCGGCTGGGCCGGGCGCACGGCGTACAACCGCGGGCAGGTGGTCTACCGGATCGCCGAGGTGGTCGAGGACCGCCGCCCGCAGTTCGTGGACGCGCTGGCCGCCACCGAGGGTCTCTCCGCCCGCGCCGCCGGCGCCGCGCTGGACACGGCCATCGACCGGCTGGTCTGGTACGCCGGCTGGGCCGACAAGCTCACCCAGGTCGTGGGCAACGCCAACCCGGTCAGCGGGCCGTACTTCAACCTCTCCACGCCCGAGCCCACCGGCGTCGTCGCCGTGCTCGCGCCCCAGGAGTCCTCCCTGCTCGGCCTGCTCTCGGTCGTCGCGCCGGTCATCGTCACCGGCAACACCTGCGTGGTCGTCTCCTCCTTCGAGCGCCCGCTGCCGGCCGTGACCTTCGCCGAGGTGCTGGCCACCTCCGACGTGCCCGCCGGCGTGGTCAACGTCCTCACCGGCGACGCGGAGGCCCTCGGCCCCTGGCTGGCCTCGCACATGGACGTCAACGCCCTCGACCTCACCGGCGTCGCCGGCCGGCCCGACCTGGCCACCGACCTCGAGGTCGCCGCCGCCGACAACCTCAAGCGGGTGCGCCGAGCTCCCGCGGCCGAGCCCGACTGGACCCTCGAGCCCGACCTCGACGCCATGACCGACTTCCTGGAGACCAAGACCGTCTGGCACCCGATCGGGGTCTGAGCGACAACCGCCCGGGCCGCCGGGACGTCCATCTCGAGTGGCTCTCCGCGCGGCACTCCTGGGCGTGGTCCTGCTTGCGCTCACCGCTGGGTGCGGGCCCCCGAGGTCTCGACCGGGCCGGTGGCCGACTGCTCGGTGCTGGTGCGGTACGCCGGCGGCACCTACGTCGCGACCGGCACCGTCGTGGCCGCGGCCGAGGCCGCGCGGTGGCCGGTGCTGAGCGCGACCGGCGAGCTCAGCGCCTGTGCCGACACCGGGCCGGAGCCGCGGGGCGCGTACTTCCCGGACGACGCGACGCCGGTCACCCTGGTCGCGCTGCCGGGGGTCGACGAGGCGGTCGCGGTCGGCTACCGCCGCGCCGGCGAGGACGACGTCGGGGTGCTGGTCGGCCAGGACGTCCCCGCCAGGGACCGGCGAGCGCTCGTCGCGCGCTTCCGCCCGGCCCCCGAGCCCTAGGCGCCCGAGCCCACCAGCAGCGCCACGGCCGCGCGCACCTGGTCCGGTGCGGTGGCGGTGAGCACGGCGACGGTGATCTGCACGGCGGCGCCGTCGTGACCGCGGACGACGACCCGGGTCTGCCCGACGTCCCCGGTCGGCTCGACGGCGCAGGCGGTCTGGCCGGGCAGCCAGTCGACGGGCGTCCCGGGGCCGACGTAGCCGGTGCGGTCGAGGGTGGCGCAGAGGCGGTCGTAGCCCCTGCGGTCGCGCACCTCGACGTAGCCCTGCTCGCTCTCGCGGTGGCAACCACGGACGGTGGCCTCGGCCGGCTGGGGCGCGGACCAGCCCAGGGTGGTGAGGACGTCGTCGGGGATGCGGGCGGCGCAGTCGGCGTCGGTGGTGGCGGGCGCGTCGGAGGGCGCGGAGCCCGACGACGAGGAGTCGCCGGAGCAGCCGGCGGCGCCGAGAGCGAGGAGCAGCGCGAGGGCCGCGACCCGAGTGGCCACGTGGCCAGCCTGCCACGGCACAATGGGCTCCCGTGTCGGCGCGGGTGGTGGTCCTGGCCGGGCCGTCGGGCTCGGGCAAGTCCCACCTGGCCGGGCGCCTGGGCCTGCCGGTGCTGCGGCTGGACGACTTCTACCGCGACGGCGACGACCCCCTGCTCCCGCGGATCACGGAGGGCGCGAACGCCGGCCTGGTCGACTGGGACGACCCCGGCTCGTGGCGGCAGGACGAGGCACTCGCGGCCATGGGCACGCTGTGCCGGACGGGCGCGGTGCAGACGCCGGTCTACGAGATCGCCGCCAACGGCCGCACGGGCGTGCGCACGCTGAGCCTGGACGGCTCGCACCTGGTCCTGGCCGAGGGGATCTTCGCCCACCACGTCGTCGGTCCGCTGCGGGAGGCGGGGATCCTCGCGGCGGCGTACTGCCTGCGCCAGCACCCCGTCGTCACCTTCTGGCGCCGGCTCACCCGTGACCTGCGCGAGCACCGCAAGCCTCCCCTGGTCCTCGTGCGCCGGGGCCTCGCGCTCATGCGCGACCAGCGCGGCATCGTGGCCACGGCCGTAGCGGCCGGGTGCACGGCGGTCTCGCCGGAAGAGGCCTACCGCCGCATCCACGCGCTCCCGGACGGTGGGTGACCCGGTGGACCTCGACCTCGTCCGCGGCCGGCGCCAGCCCGACCAGCGCACCTGCGGGCCGTCGTCCCTGGTCGCCGCCCGGATCCTGGTCGACCCGACGTACCGCCCGGCCGACTTCGCCCGCGCCGCCCACGACCTGCACCGCACGCTGACCCGCCCGGTCGCCTTCGGCCACCAGCAGCTGCCCTGGCCGCGCGCGCTCGGTACGCCGCCGTGGGCCGCCGCGCGCGCCATGACGGCCTTCACCGGGCGGACCTACCGGACCCGCGTGCTCCGCTGGGGCGACCGCGCCCGCGTCCTGGCCCGCCTCGAGGCGGCCCTCGCGCAGGACCTGCCCTGCCCGCTGTACGTCGGCTCGACGTGGCTCCCCCGCCACGTCGTCCTCGCCGCGGGCTCGGCGCCCGAGGGCCTCACCGTCTTCAACCCCAGCAGCGGGGCGGTGGTCAGCCTCGACCGCGCGGCGCTCACCGGCGGCCGGTTGGGCACCACCGGCCGGTGGACCGTGCCGTGGTTCGCGGTGCTGCCGACGGTGGGCACACCCGCGGGCTGACCCGGAGGTGTGGTCAGGCCCGGTTCGCGGGACGGACCCGAGCGGCGGCGGCGACGGTGGTGCCGACACCCCCACCACCCCCAGGAGCACGACCGTGCCGCACCGCCGCCTCCTCCTCGCCGGCCTCGCCGCGGCGCTCACCCTCGGCCTGGGCACGGCGGCGCAGGCCGACACCTACGCGCCGGGCACCGAGAGCCAGACCTTCGCCACCGGCCTCGGCCTGTGGACCGGGACGGTCACCAGCGGTGGGCTCTGCGTCCCCGGCCTGACCTGCGCCACGCTCACCCAGGGCCACGGCGCCACCGGCGGCGCGGACGGCAACGGCTACCTGCGCACGGCGGTCGCCGGCACCATCGACACGGCGCTGGCCACGGTCGACGCCGCGTGGGAGAGCCCGGCGTTCACCTACATCGGCAACGCCGGCAAAGTCCCCACCGCGGTCACCTTCGACCTCAGCGTGCGGCCCGCGCTGGCCGGGCTGATCGACGTCGACGCGCCGAACCCGTCGACCTACCGCGTCGACCTGGTTGCGCAGCCGAGCGGTACGCCGATCAGCGTGGTCCCGGCCACCCGCCTGCAGGCGAGCACCACCTGGACGGCGATCCCGACCGTCTCGCTCGACCCGGCGACGCTGACCATGGGTGGGCGCTACACCCTGCGGATCACCACCAGCATCCGCACGGTGGTGTCGGTCGGGAAGTCCGGGGAGGTCGGCTTCGACGACGTCGTGCTCACCACCGCGGGGACGGCCACCCCGCCCGGCGGCGGTGGCGGCCCCGGCGGTGGCGGCGGTGGCACGGGTGGCGGCGGTGGTGCTGGCACCGGTGGCGGCACGGGCACGAGCACCATGACCGAGGCCGAGCTGCGACGGGCCGCGCTGAGCACGGTCCTGCCCGCGAGCGGCACGTGGACCGAGCGCGGGGTGACCGTCCGGCTCGGCTGCCCGGCCCAGGCCGCACCCCGAGCGTGCGCGGTCCGCGTGACCGGGCTGGAGGCCGGCAAGACCTCGCCCGCGGCGACCAGGACGGCCCACGCCAAGGTCCCGCCGGGCCGGACCAAGAGGATCCGGCTCGCCGTCCTCAAGGCGGCGACGTACGACCGGGCGAAGGGGATCTGCGTGCGGGCCACCGTCACCGTCGGCGGCGTCCGCGTCAGCGTGGTCAAGCGCCTCGAGCTGGTGCGCTGAGCGCTCAGTGTGACCGGGCGGAGACCGCGCGGCCGGTGAAGCCGTGCTGGAGCCCCCAGATGACCGCCTGGGAGCGGCTCTGCGCGCCGATCTTGCGGTAGAGCGTGCGGATGTAGGTCTTGACCGAGTTCACGCTCAGGTAGAGCGCCTCGGCCACCTCGGCGTTGCTCATCCCCTTGCAGATGAGCACCAGGACCTCGGCCTCCCGGTCGCTGAGCCCGTGGGCGCGTCCGGGCCAGTCGACGGTCCCGACCGCGCCACGCCGGCCCCCGCCGGAGCGGCGCAGGACGACCTGCTCGCCGGCGTGCACCCGTTCGATGGCCTCGATCAACTCGGGCTCGGAGACGCTCTTGTGCACGTAGCCGGCCACGCCCTGCTCCAGGGCGTGCGCGACGGCCCGGGCGTCGTCCGCGGCGGTGAAGGCGACCAGCCGGGTCGACGGCGCGCGGTGCTCGTCCTGCACGTCGCCGGACAGCCCGAAGGTGTCGCGCAGCAGCACGTCCGGCGGCCCGGAGGAGTCCCCGAGGGCGACGACCTCCACCCGGCCGCGGTGGCGCGCCACCATGGCCGCGAGCCCCTCGACGACGACGGGGAAGTCGTTCTCGACCGCGACCCGGACGGGTTGCTGCTGGTTGGTCACCACGGCCACCGGTGCCCAACCGCCCGGAGATGATGCCCCTCCCGGACGTGGGCGGGCTCAGCCCTCCGCGGCGAGCGCGGCGTACGCCGGCTTGATGACGTCCGTGATGAGGGCCAGCCGCTCGTCGAAGGGCAGGAACGCCGACTTCATGGCGTTGACGGTGAACCACTCGAGGTCGCGCACGGTGTAGCCGAACGCCTCGGCCAGGTGGGTGAACTCCGAGGTCATCGACGTGCCCGACATCAGCCGGTTGTCGGTGTTGACCGTGACCCGGAACCGGAGCCGGGTGAGCAGCCCGATCGGGTGCTCGGCGATGGACGCCGCCGCCCCGGTCTGCACGTTGGAGGCCGGGCACATCTCCAGCGGGATCCGCATGTCCCGCACGTACGCCGCCAGCCGGCCCAGCTCGACCTCGCCGGAGTCGGTCACGGTGATGTCGTCGATGATCCGCACGCCGTGGCCGAGCCGGTCGGCGCCGCACCACTGGATGGCCTCCCAGATGCTCGGGAGCCCGAAGGCCTCGCCGGCGTGGATGGTGAAGTGGGAGTTCTCGCGCTGGAGGTACTCGAAGGCGTCGAGGTGCCGGGTGGGCGGGTAGCCGGCCTCAGCACCGGCGATGTCGAAGCCGGCCACGCCCCGGTCGCGCCAGGCGATGGAGAGCTCCGCGATCTCGCGGGAGCGGGCCTGGTGCCTCATCGCGGTGAGCAGCTGGCGCACGGTGATGCCCTGGCCCCGAGCCCGGCTGGCGGCCATGCCCTCCTCGAAGCCCTCCTGCACCGCGGCCACGACCTCGTCGAGGGTGAGGTCGTTGGCGACGTGCTGCTCGGGGGCGTAGCGCACCTCGGCGTACACCACCCCGTCGGCCGCCAGGTCCTCCACGCACTCCCGGGCGACGCGGGTCAGCGCCGCCGCCGTCTGCATGACGGCCACGGTGTGGTCGAAGGTCTCGAGGTACTGGGGCAGCGAGCCCGAGTCGGCCATCGTGGTGAACCAGCGGCCCAGCGCCTCGGCGTCGGTCTCGGGCAGCTCGTGGCCGATCTCGGCGGCCAGCTCGACGATGGTCGCGGGTCGCAGCCCGCCGTCCAGGTGGTCGTGCAGCAGCACCTTGGGGGCCCGCAAGGCCTGGTCCCGGGTGACCGCGGGACCTGCACTAGGTTCGGTGAGGACGGCGCTCATGGCCGCCATCCAACCACCCGTCAGGAGACCACGCGTGCGGACCTTCACCGACCTGACCGAGCTCGAGGCCGCCGTCGGCGAGGAGCTCGGCACCAGCGAGTGGTTCGAGGTCACCCAGGAGCGCGTCGACCAGTTCGCCGAGGCCACCGGCGACCACCAGTGGATCCACGTCGACCAGGAGCGCGCCGCGGCCGGCCCCTTCGGCGGCACCATCGCCCACGGCTACATGACCGTGAGCCTCATCCCCCACCTCAGCCACAGCATCTTCAGCATCGAGACCGACGGCCCGCGGCTCAACTACGGGCTCAACAAGGTGCGCTTCCCCCACCCCGTCCGCGTCGGCAAGCGCGTGCGCGGCCACGCCACCCTGGCCGAGCTGGTCGACGTCCCCGCCGGCAAGCAGCTGGTCGTGCGCTACACGATCGAGATCGAGGGCGAGGACAAGCCCGCCTGCGTCGCCGAGACGGTCGTGCTCCTGCTCAGCTCCTGACGAAGCGGTTGAGCTTGGCCAGCCCCTCGGTGGGCTTGCTGATGGCCACGCCCTCGCCGACGGCCTGCAGCGTCCAGCCCGACGGCGTGCGCCGCAACAGGGCCAGCACCGCTCCGGTCTCGGTGACCGAGAAGGTCAGCGTGAAGCGCGCGAGCTCCTCGTCCGACTCGTCGTCGACCAGCCGGCAGTAGGCGTTGGCCACCCACTCCAGCGAGTGGCCCTGGTAGCTGCTGACCAGGAACACGATCGTGTCGACCGGCCCGTGCACCCGGGCGAGGTCGACGAGGATCGACTCGTCGTCGCCCTCGCCGCTGCCGGTCTGGTTGTCGCCCTGGTGGGTGACCGAGCCGTCGCGGGTGCTGAGGTTGTTGTAGAAGGCCAGGTCGAAGAGCTGGCCGCCGGCGAACTGCAGCGCGGTGGCGTCGAGGTCCACGGTCGGGCGGCCGGTGCGGGCCAGGCCGGCGCCGGCGTCCTCGTCCCAGCCGATGCCCATCCGGACCCGGGTCGCGACGACGTCGAAGGACTCGCCCGCCTGCAGCTGGGTCATGAGCCGATCCTGTCGATGACGATCGAGCCCGGGTCGTACGCCGATCCGTCCGGCTCGATGTCGTAGCCGCCCTCGAGGGCCGCGAGCGCCCGGTCGAAGCGCTCCGGCTCGTCGGTGAGCAGGGTGAGGAGCGGCTCGCCCTCCTCCACGCTGTCGCCGGGCCGGGCGTGCCAGCGCACGCCGGCGCCGGCCTGGACCGGGTCCTCCTTGCGGGAGCGACCGGCGCCGAGGCGCCAGGCGGCGGTGCCGACGGCCAGGGCGTCGAGCCGGGTCAGCACGCCCGAGGTGGGGGCGTTCACGACGTGCGACTCCCTCGCCACCGGCAATGAGGCGTCCGGGTCGCCGTCCTGGGCGCGGATCATCGCCTTCCAGACGTCCATGGCCGAGCCGTCGGCCAGCTTGTCGGCCGGGTCGACGTCGTCCTTGCCCGCGCCGGCCAGCATCTCGCGCGCCAGGGCCAGGGTGAGCTCGACGACGTCGGCCGGGCCGCCGCCGGCCAGCACCTCGACGGACTCCTCGACCTCCACCGCGTTCCCCGCCGTGAGGCCCAGCGGGGTGGACATCGCGGTGAGCAGCGCGACGGTGTGCACGCCCGCGTCGGTGCCGAGCGCGACCATGGTCTCGGCCAGCTCACGGGCGTCGTCCTCGTCCTTCATGAACGCGCCCGTCCCGCACTTGACGTCGAGGACCAGCGAGCCGGTGCCCTCGGCGATCTTCTTGCTCATGATCGAGGAGGCGATGAGCGGGATGGCCTCGACCGTACCGGTGACGTCGCGCAGCGCGTAGAGCTTCTTGTCGGCCGGGGCCAGCTCGTCGCCGGCCGCGCAGATGACCGCGCCGACCGACTCCAGCTGGGCCAGCATCTCGGCGTTGGAGAGCGCGGCGCGCCACCCGGGGATGGCCTCGAGCTTGTCCAGGGTGCCTCCGGTGTGCCCGAGCCCGCGCCCGGACAGCTGCGGCACCGCCACCCCGCACGCGGCCACCAGCGGCGCCAGCGGGAGCGTGATCTTGTCGCCCACCCCGCCGGTGGAGTGCTTGTCGGCGGTCGGGCGCGAGAGCCCGGAGAAGTCCATCCGCTCGCCGGAGGCGATCATCGCCGCGGTCCAACGGGCGATCTCGTCGCGGTCCATGCCGTTGAGCAGGATCGCCATCGCCAGCGCGGACATCTGCTCGTCGGCCACCACGCCGCGGGTGTAGGCGTCGACCACCCAGTCGACCATGGAGTCCGACAGGCGGCCACCGTCGCGCTTGGTGGTGATCACCTCTACCGCATCGTGCTGCTCAGCCACTGCTCACGTCCTCTCGGTTCACGACCACGCTACGGAACCCCCGGAGGACGAAGGTCCCCCGGCTCTCCGGCTCGCCCGCCAAGGCCAGCCGCGGGTACGCCGAGAAGAGCGCGCCGAGCGACTCGGCCAGCTCCATCCGGGCCAGCGGCGCGCCGAGGCAGAAGTGCACCCCGACCCCGAAGGCCACGTGGTTGTTGGGCCTGCGGTCGACGCGGAACTCGTCGGGGGCGTCGAAGACGGCGGGGTCCCGGTTGGCCGAGCCCAGCAGGACCGCGACCCTCTCCCCCGCCTCGACCACCACGTCGCCGAGCGCGACGTCCTCGGTGGCCGTGCGCTCGAAGAGCTGCAGCGCGGAGTCGAAGCGGAGCATCTCCTCGACGGTCGCGGGCAGGTCGGCGCCCGGCACCAGCTCGCGGCGCAGCATCGCCACCAGCCCGTTGCCGAACACGTTGACCGACGCCTCGTGGCCGGCGTTGAGCAGCAGCACCGCCGAGGCGACCATCTCGTCCTCGGTCAGCTCGGTGGTGGCCAGGTCGCTGAGCAGGTCCGCCTGCGGTCGGGCCCGGCGCTCGCGGACCAGCTCGCGCACCAGCCCGGCGAAGTCGTCGGCCGACCGGACGGCGGCGTCGACCACCGCGGGCGACGGGTCGACCTCGTACATCCGCACGATGGCCTGCGACCACTCCCGGAGCGCGGGCACGTACGACGTCGGCACGCCCAGGAGCTCGGCGATGACCAGGACCGGCAGCGGCTCGGCGTACTGCGCGATGACGTCGAAGGTGTCGCCGTCGACCTCGGCCAGCAGCTCGCGGGCGAGCTCGCCGACCCGTGGGCGCAGCCGCTCGACGTGGCCGCGCCCGAAGGCCTGCGCGACCGGACGCCGGAGCCGGGTGTGGTCGGGCGGCTCGTTCTCCATCATCTGGTTGCGGTGCAGCAGGTTGAACGGCTCCAGGTAGGCCGCCGGCTCCTTGTCCCGCCACAGCCGGCCCATCCGCCGGTCGCGCTGCACGGCGCTCACCGACGCGTGGTCGAAGGCCAGCCAGGTGCCCGTCCGCTCGTGCCGCGCCACCGGGTGCGCGGCCCGCTCCGCGGCGAAGAGCGGGTAGGGGTCGGCGACGACCTCGGGGTCGGTCAGGTCAAGCGAGGTCGTCGGGACCGAACGCATCGGGCAGTACCTCGTCCATCGTCTTGATCCCCGACACGGTCCACAGCAGCAGGTCGCGCCCGCCGTTCTCGAACAGCAGCTGGCGGCACCGGCCGCACGGCATGATCACCTCGCGGTCGCCGTTGACGCACACGAAGTGGGTGAGCCGGCCGCCGCCGGTGATGTGCAGCTGGCTGACCAGCCCGCACTCGGCGCACAGCGCCACGCCGTACGCCGCGTTCTCGACGTTGCAGCCCGTCACCACGCGACCGTCGTCGACGAGCGCGGCCGCGCCCACCGAGAAGTGGGAGTACGGCGCGTAGGCGTGGGTCACGGCCTCCTCGGCCGCCGCCTTGAGCCCGTCCCAGTCGAAGTCCTGCCCTGACTGCGCCGCCACTAGCCCGCACTCCCCTTGCGGTAGACCTGTCCGTCCGCCGCCGGCATCCGCAGGCGTTGGGAGGCGAAGGCGAGGACCAGCAGCGTGATGACGTACGGCGTCATGCCGGTGAACTCGCTCGGGACCTCGTCGAGCACGAGGTAGACGACGAACAGCAGCACGCCGACCCCGGCGATGACGACCGCGGCCACGCGGGCGCCCTGTCGCACCTGGAGCACGGCCAGCGCCAGGGCCAGCACGGCCAGGGCCAGCAGCAGCGCGTGCACCGACGTGCCGCCCTGGCGCAAGCCGAGGGTCTCGGTGTAGCCGAACAGCCCGGAGCCCATGAGCAGGCCGCCGGGTCGCCAGTTGCCGAAGATCATCGCCGCCAGGCCGATGTAGCCACGACCGCCGGTCTGGCCGTCGCGGTAGTTGCTGGAGGCCACCATGGCCAGCACGCCGCCGGCCAGGCCGGCCAGGCCGCCGGAGATGAGCACGGCCACGAACTTGTAGCGCAGCACGTGCACGCCGAGCGACTCCGCGGCCGCCGGGCTCTCGCCGCAGGAGCGCAGCCGCAGCCCGAACGAGGTGCGCCAGAGCACGAACCACGTCACCACGAGCAGCAGCATCGAGATGATGACCAGCGAGGACAGGTTGGTGACCAGCGCGCGCAGCAGCGAGGCGAGCTGGGAGACGAAGAAGACGTCGTCCTTCTCCACGTCCGCCAGCTTGTCGCTGAGCGGCCCGATGGTCAGCGTCGGCACGTCGGGGATCTTGGGCGACTGGGTCGAGCCGCCGCCGGGCAGGCCGACGAAGGTGAGCGAGGCGAGGTACTGCACCGCACCGAGCGCGATGATGTTGATGGCGACACCGGAGATGATGTGGTCGACGCCGAAGATCACCGTGGCCACGGCGTGCAGCAGTCCGCCGACCACGCCCATCCCGATCGCTCCGGCCACACCGGCCCAAGCGCCGTGGTGGTAGCCGAAGTAGCCCGCGCCGTAGGTGCCGAGGATCATCATCCCCTCGAGGCCGATGTTGACCACGCCGGCCCGCTCGGACCACAGACCGCCGAGGCCGGCCAGCATGATCGGCGTCGTCGCCACCAGGGTCGCGGCGATGGTGCCCGACGAGCTGAGGTCGTTCGCGTCGGTGATCGTCTCGAGGATCGCCAGGACCAGCAGCGCGCCGGGCACGGCGGCGATGAGCACCCACGGCGAGAGGCGCCGACGGGTCCTCGGCGGCGGTGGTGCGGCGTCGTGGGTGACGCCGGTGGCGGTGGCGGGGACGCTCATGCGGGAACCTCCTCGCGCTGGGCACGGTCGTGGGTCAAGGCGCGGGCCACCGCCTGCTGCTCGAGGCGTACGCCGTAGCGGCGCACGATCTCGTAGGAGATGACGACGGTCAGCACGATGACGCCCTGGGTGATGGCGACGATGTCGGGCGAGACGCCCACGAGGATCTGCAGCGGGTTGGACTGCTCGTCGAGGAAGGCGAAGAGCAGCGCGCCCACCGCGACGCCGATCGGGTGGTTGCGGCCCAGCAGGGCGATGGCGATGCCGGCGAAGCCGAGGCCGGACTGGAACGTCGAGCCGTACTGGAAGCTCTCCCCGAACAGGATCGGCAGGCCGACGAGCCCCGCGACCGCGCCGGAGATGAGCATCGCGGCGACCGTCATCCGGGTGATCCGGATGCCGCTGGCCACCGCGGCGGTGGTCGAGCGGCCGGTGGCGCGCAGGTCGAAGCCGAAGCGGGTCTTGTTGAGCACGAACCAGTAGGCGAAGCCGACCAGGACGGCGATGACCACGAAGCCGTAGACCTCCTGGCCCGGGCCGTCGCCGATCCCGATGTTGGGGATCTGGCTGCTCTCCTGGATCTTCTTGGTGCCGATCGCGTTGGAGCCCTCGGCCCGGACCGCGACCTTGCGCAGCAGGTAGGCCACGACGGCGGTGGCGATCGCGTTGAGCATGATCGTGGAGATCACCTCGCTGACGCCCCGGGTCGCGCGCAGCACGCCCGCGATGCCGGCCCACACCGCGCCGACGGCCATGGCGCAGACGATGGCCAGGGCGGTGTTGAGGTAGCCCGGCAGCCACGCCTCCCCCGCCACCACGGCGGCGGTGAAGGCCGCGACGCGGTACTGCCCGTCGACGCCGATGTTGAACAGGTTCATCCGGAACCCGATGGCCACCGCGATCCCGGAGAGGTAGAGCACGGTGGCGTTGTCGATGATGTTGGCCAGGTTGCGTCGCTCGGGCCAGGACAGGATCTGGCTCCAGACGTCCATCACCGGGTCGCCGGCCGCGGCCAGCACCAGGCTGGTGATCGCGAACGCCGCCACGAGGGCCAGCACCGGGGCGCTGACGGCGAGCAGCAGCTTGGTCATGCGGGGGGTCACGCGGCCACCTCCGGTCCGGCGCCGGTCATCGCGGAGCCGAGCTGCTCCGGCGTCACCTGGCTGGGGTCGAACGACCCGACGAGCCGGCCGCGCAGGATGACCTCGATGCGGTCGGACAGGCCGATGAGCTCATCGAGGTCCGCGGAGATGAGCAGGACCGCGAGCCCCTGGCGCCGGGCGTTCTTGATGTGGTCCCAGATCGCGGCCTGGGCGCCGACGTCGACGCCGCGGGTCGGGTGGGCCGCGATGAGCAGCACCGGGTCGCCGCTCATCTCGCGCCCGACGATCAGCTTCTGCTGGTTGCCGCCCGACAGGGCCCGCGCGAGCACGTCGGGGCCGGGCGTGCGGACGTCGTACTCGCTGATGATGCGCTCGGTGTCGGCCCGGGCCGCGCCCTTGTCGATGAGCGGGCCGCGGACGTTGGGCTCGCGGGTCTGGTGGCCGAGGATGCGGTTCTCCCACAGCGGCGCGTCCAGGAGCAGGCCGTGGCGGTGCCGGTCCTCGGGGATGTAGCCGATGCCGCCCTCGCGGCGCTCGCGGGTGGAGAGCGGGCTGAGGTCGCGGTCCTGCAGGCGGATGGTGCCGGTCGCGCCGGTGCGCATCCCCATGATCGTCTCGACCAGCTCGGCCTGGCCGTTGCCCTCGACGCCCGCGATGCCCAGCACCTCGCCGCGGTGGATGTCGAAGGTGATGTCCTGCAGCAGCGGCCGGCCCTCGGGGGCGGGGAGTCCCAGACCCTGCACCGACAGGAGCAGCTCGTCGGTCACCGTCGAGGTCTCCGTGGACGGCGAGGGCAGCTCGGAGCCGACCATCAGCTCGGCCAGCTGGCGCGCGGTGACCTCGTGCGGCGTCACGGTCCGCACCGTCGTGCCGCGGCGGATCACGGTGATCTCGTCGGCGACGCTCAGGACCTCGTCGAGCTTGTGGGAGATGAAGATGACCGACAGGCCCTCGCGCTTGAGCTCCTGCAGGTTGCCGAACAGCTCGTCGACCTCCTGGGGCACCAGGACGGCGGTGGGCTCGTCGAGGATGACGATCTGGGCGCCGCGGTAGAGGACCTTGAGGATCTCCACCCGCTGGCGGGCGCCGACGCCGAGCTCCTCGACCAGCCGGTCGGGGTCGATGCCCAGGCCGTAGGAGTCGGAGATGCGCTGGATCTCGGCGCGCGCCTCGCCGCCGATGCCGTGCAGCCGCTCCGCGCCCAGGACGACGTTCTCCAGCACGGTGAGGTTGTCGGCCAGCATGAAGTGCTGGAAGACCATGCCGACGCCGGCCTTGATGGCGTCGGCCGGTGAGTGCAGCGTGACCTGCTGGTCGTTGATCTCGATGGTGCCGGAGTCCGGCGGCTGCACGCCGTAGAGGATCTTCATGAGCGTCGACTTGCCGGCGCCGTTCTCGCCGACGATCGCGTGGATCGTGCCGCGGCGCACGTCGATGTTGATGTCGTCGTTGGCGATGACGCCCGGGAACCTCTTCCCGATGCCCCGCAGCCGGACGGTCACGCTGCCCGTGGCAGCCTCCGCCTGCGCCCCCTCGGCGATGTCGGTCACGAGCGTCCCCTTCGTGGTGCGTCGGCAACGGGCTGAGGTTACTCACACGAGCGAGCCCGCGGACACCCGCCTCGGGAGGCGGGGCCGCGGGCTCGGTCGGGTCGGACTACCGGCTGCTGGTCAGCTGGCCGGCTCGGTCGGCACGGTGATGTCGCCGTCGATGATCTGCTGCTTGTAGGCGTCCAGCTTGTCGACGATGTCGTCGATCTGGCCACCGCTGGTGGAGTAGCCCACGCCGTCGACCTTGAGGTCGTAGGTGGTCACGCCGGTCGGGAAGTTCCCGTCGTTGACCTCGGAGAGGTAGTTGTACACCGCGACGTCGACGTTCTTGAGCATCGAGGTCATGATGACGTCCTGCACCGACGGGTCGGCGGTGTTGTACTGGTCGGAGTCGACGCCGATGGCCTTCGCGCCGGCGTCGGCCGCCGCCTCGAAGACGCCGCCGCCGGAGCCGCCGGCCGCGTGGTAGACGATGTCGGCGCCGTTCTGGTACATGCCCTCGGCCGCGGTCTTGCCCTTGGCCGGGTCACCGAAGCCGGAGAAGTCCGGCGGCTGGCTCAGGTAGGTCACGTCGATCGTGATGTCGGGGTTGACCTCCTTGGCGCCTGCCTCGTAGCCCGCCTGGAACTTCTGGATCAGCGGGGTCTCGACGCCACCGACGAAGCCGATGTGGCCGGCCTCGGACTTCAGCGCGGCGGCCGCGCCGACCAGGAACGAGCCCTGCTCCTCGGCGAAGACCAGGCTGGCCACGTTCGGGGTGTCGGCGAGGCTGGAGTCGTCGATGATCGCGAAGTGGGTGTCGGGGTACTGCGCCGCGACCTTGCCGACCGACTCGGCGTAGGCGAAGCCCACGGCGATGATCGGGTCGTAGCCGGCCTCGGCGAAGGTGACGAGCCGCTCCTCGCGGGCCGACTCGGCCTCGCCGTCCGTGGCCTCGGACTCGTCGGCGTCGAAGCCGAACTCGTCCTTGGCCTTGTCCAGGCCCGCCGCCGCGGAGTCGTTGAACGACTGGTCGCCCCGCCCGCCCACGTCGTAGGCCATGCCGACCTTGATGTCGGAGCTGGCGCTCGTGGTCTCGTCGCCACCGCCGGCGCTGCCGCCGCCGCTGTCGCTACCGCTGTCGCTGTCGTCGCCGCACGCGGTCGCGCCGAGGGCCAGGATGCCCACGGTCAGGACGGATGCGATCTTCCTGGTGCGTCGCAAGACGCCTCCTTCATCATCATGGGCCGCCGGCCCTGGAACGGGTGAACACTAGAGGCTTTCCGGGCCCCTGACGACACCTGGTGCGGCGCGGTCCCCACCTTGTTGTGGAGTCGTGACCTCGGTTCACGACGGGGAAACACCGGGCGCGCACAAGGTGGTCCCGACGGGTCATGGACGGCGCCCGAGCGGGCTACGCGGAGCCGCCTGGGTGGGCCAGCGGTGGGTCAGCGGCGGGTGAGGCTGCGCACGGCCGACTCGGCCAGCAGCTTGGCGCCGATGCCGACGGCGCGCTCGTCGACGCGCAGGTTGCCCTGGTGCAGGTCGTACGTCGGGCCGCCGGGCGCGCGGGTCCCGAGGCGCATCATCGCTCCGGGGACCCGGTCGAGGTACCAGCCGAAGTCCTCGGCCCCCAGGCTCTGGGGCGCCGCGACCTGGCCGTGCTCGCCGAGGTGGGCGCGCACGGCCTCCGCCAGGATCCGGTTGGCGACGGGGTCGTTGACGACCGGCGGGACGCCGCGCTGGTAGTCGATCTCGGCGCTGACGCCGTAGGGGCGGACCAGCTCGTCGACGACCTGGCGGACCACGACCTCGCAGTCGGCCCAGGCCACGGCGTCGAGGATCCGGACGGTGCCGGTGACCGTGCCCTGGTCGGGGATGACGTTGGGCGCCGAGCCGGCGTGGATGCTGCCCCACACGACGCTGACGCCGGCGCGGGGGTCCATGCGCCGGCTCAGGACGGCGGGCAGCTCGGTGGTGACCTTGGCCAGCGCGAAGGTGAGGTCGCCGGTCAGGTGCGGACGGCTGGTGTGGCCGCCGGTGCCGGTGAGCCGGACCTCGACCCGGTCGGCGGCGCTGGTCAGCGGCCCGAGGCGCAGCCCGATCTGGCCGACGTCGACGCCCGGGTCGCAGTGCAGCGCGAAGACCCGTTCCACGCCGGACAGCGCACCCTCGCTCATCAGGTGCAGGGCACCGCCGGGCATGACCTCCTCGGCCGGCTGGAAGAGCAGCCGCACCCGGCCGGGCAGCAGCCCGCGGTCGTGGACCTCGGCCAGGGCCAGGGCGGCGCCGAGCAGCGCCGTGGTGTGCACGTCGTGGCCGCAGGCGTGGGCCACGCCGTCCACGGTGCTGCGGTAGGGGTCGTCGGTCAGGTCCTGGACCGGGAGCGCGTCCATGTCGGCGCGCAGCCCGACCAGGGAGCCGTCGGCGCCCAGGTCGGCCGTGAAGCCCGTGCGCGTGGAGTGCTCGACCCGCCACCCGGCGGCCTGGACCCGGGTCGCGACCAGCTCGGAGGTGCGCTGTTCGGACCAGGACAGCTCCGGGTGGGCGTGCAGGTCGCGCCGCAGGTCGACGAGGTCGGACTCGTGCTTCTCCACGACCTCGGCGATCACGGGGGTGGCGGACCCTGCGGCCCCGGCGTGGTCGGGCATGACAGAGCCCAACCTAGTTCAACTTCACCAGCTCGCCCTCGGGCGGGTCGATCCCGTTGGTGCCGCTCAGCACGTCGGTCGTGGCCACCAGGCCGTCCGGGGCGTGCTCCACGTCGCCGGGGTAGGTGACCTCGACGTAGGACTCGGGCGTGCGGGTGCCGGCGCGCACCAGCGAGATCCGGTCGCCCTGGAGCTCGCTGACGTAGACGTCGCCGCTGGCCGCGACCGCGAGCCCCACCGGCTGGTCGAGCCCGTCGGCGAGCACCCGGACCTGACCGGTCAGGGGCAGGACCTCGAGGATGCGACCGGCCGGCCGGCCGTCGAGCTCCCCCGGCCCGCCGGGGAGGCTGGTGACGTAGAGCCGGCCCAGCGGACCCGCCTCCACGTCGGTCGGCACGGCTTCGGCCCAGTAGGCGCGACCCACCGTGCAGGCGGGGAAGCCGTTCTCCTCGGCGTACGCCGACGTCATGGTCGTGCGCACCGGCGGCAGCGCGACGACGGTGGTGACGGTGCCGTCGACGACCGCGAGCACCGCGTTGGCCGCGGCGTCCGCGACGTACACGGCGCCGTGCGCCGGCAGGGACGCCACCGGGTGCGTCTCCGCCTTCCCGCGGTACGCCGCCCGGTCGGCCCCGGCGACCTGTGCGCGGCAGCCGGGGGGCAGCCGGTCGAAGCCGTAGCGGTAGCCACGGTCGGGGTTCTCGCTCCGCTCGTGGGCGTAGAGGTCGGCCTCGACCACGTCGCTGCCGTCGGGCGACAGGCGGTGCAGCCGGCCGATCGTGTGGCCGGCGCCCGTCACGGCGTACCAGACCGTGCCGTCGCGCTCGCCCACCGCGCTGAGCTCGAGGTCCCCCGGCGCCCGCGCCGGGGTGGTGGTCCGGCCGTCGCGGCCCCGGCGGTGGAGCAGGCCGGCGTAGTTCTCGGAGTACCAGACCGTGCCGTCCTCGGCCACGGCGATGCTGAGCGGGCTCAGCAGTCCGCTGTCCAGCGCCCGCTCCCGCGGCAGCGCCGGCGCTCCCGAGGCCGGGCCCGCCGTCGTCAGCAGCAGCAGCGTGGCGGCGACGAGCGAGGATCCCCGGTGCATGGCACCAGGGATCCTCGCACGCGGTGCGGGAGCGAGCGGGCGGTCAGGGCGTGATCGTGACGACCTGACCCCGGGGCTTGCCCTTGCCCGGCAGGGCGTTGACGGTGGCGAGCAGAGCGGTGGGCGTCGCCTCCACGGCGGCCGGGAACGGCACCTTGGCGTAGGTCTTGGCCTGGTGGCTCCCGGCCGCGATCCGCGAGATCACCCCCGGGAACAGCTGGGCGACGTACACGTCACCGTTGGCGGCCACGGCGACGCCGGTCGGGCTGAGCAGACCGCCGACGACCTCGCTCACCGCGCCGGTGGCCGGGTCGACCCTGAGCACCCGGCCGTTGAGGCCGAGGCTCGCGTCCTCGGGTCCACCGGGCAGGCTGGTGACGTAGAGCTGCCCGTCGGGTCCGACCTCGACGTCGGTGGGCACGGCCTCCAGGGCGAACTTCTTGCCGACCACGCAGGACGGCAGCTTGTTGGCCTTGGCCGCGCTGGCCGAGACCTTGACCTTGACCGGCTTGAGCGCGGCGACGGTGGAGACCGTGCCGGTGGCCGAGATGGCCAGGATCGCGTTGGCGCCGGCGTCGGCCACGTAGGTCGTCCCGTTGGCCGACGCCGTGGCGTACGGGTGCGACTCGACACTGCCCTGGTAGGAACCCGGGATCTGCTTCGGCAGCTGGGCCAGGCACGACTTCGGCGTCTTGAGGAAGCCGTAGGTGAACCGCCCGTCGGGGTTGTTCGCCTTCTCGTAGGCGAAGGTGTCGGCCACGGCGACCGGGGCGCCCGCGGCGTCCAGGGTCCAGACGTGGGCGACCTTGTTGTTGTGCGACGTGGCGAAGCGCAGCACGCCACCGTCGGCCGAGACGGCCTCGGCGGTGAACTTCTTCGAGCCCGGGAAGACGACGGTGGGCTGGCCACCCGGGAGCTGGCGGTAGAGCGGACCGGCGAAGCTGTCGGTCCAGTAGCGGGTGCCGTCGGGTGCCTGCGCGACGCTCAGCGGTCCGACGAGGTGCTTGGCGACGGGGGTGACGCTCGGCTTGGCCCTGACGGCTCCTGGCGCGCCGTGGGCCGAGCCGGCGGTGCCGGCGGCCAGCAGGAGCGCCGCGGCCGCGGCGACGAGGTGACGGTGACGCATGGGTGGTTCTCCCTCCGGGGTCGGGGCGGGCTGCCCCTGACCCGAGGGTCGACCCGCGCGGGCTCCTGTGACAAGGGAGAGACGTCCCGACGTCCCCAGGAATGGGCAGGACCCGGCGCGTGGGGGCACGCGCCGGGTCCTGGTCTCTGGTCGCGTCAGGGGGTGACGGTGACGACCTGGCCCTTGGGCTTCTTGCCGGGCAGCGCGTAGGCGGTGGCGACGAGCCCGCCGCCGGGCGCGATCTCGACGTCGCCGGGGAACGGGACCTGCGCGAAGGGCTTGGCCTTCTTCGAGCCGGCCGCGACCTTGCTGATGAGACCCGGGAACAGCTGCGCGACGTACAGGTCGCCGCTCGCGTCGACGGCGAGCCCGGTCGGGCTCACCAGCCCGTCGACGACGGTCTTGGCCTTGCCGGTGGTCGGGTCCATGCGGACGACCCGACCCAGGGCGCCGAGCGAGCCGTCCTCGGGACCGCCGGGCAGGCTGGTGACGTAGAGCTTGCCGTCGGGGCCGACCTCGATGTCGGTCGGGACCGCCTCGACGGCGAACTTCTTGCCGATGGCGCACTTCGGCAGCTCCATGCCCTTGGCCGCCGCGGGGGTGATCGTGGCGACCGCGGCCGGGACCATGAAGGAGCGGACGGAGCCGTCGGCGCCGAAGGCGAAGACCGCGTTGGCGCCGGCGTCGGCGACGTACGTCGTGCCGTTGAGCACCGTCGAGGCGTAGGGGTGGGTCTCCTTGAGCCCCCAGCTCTGGATCGGCATCTCGGGGTCGAGCAGGCAGGAGTCGGGCAGGTTGCGGAAGCCGTAGTGGTAGCGGCCGTCGGGGTTCTGCTTCTTCTCGGCCTTGCCGGTGTCGCCGACGAGCACCGGGGTGCCGGCGCTGTCGAGCGTCCAGACCTGACCCTTCTCGTTGTCGCCCTGGCTGACCGCGAACCGCAGCTGGCCGCCGGCGTAGGACACCGCGCCGACCTCGGCCTTCTTGGGGCCCTGGAAGATCACGGTCGGGGCCGCGCCGGGGACCTGCTTGTAGAGCAGCCCGGCGAAGTTGTCGGAGAAGTAGCGGGTGCCGTCCGGCGCGACGGCCAGGCTCAGCGGCGAGACCAGCTTCGAGGCGACCGGGGTGACGGTCGGCTTCTCGGCCGTCTCCGCGCGGGCGGCGCTGCTGAAGCCGCCGACGGCGCCGAGGCTGCCGACCAGGGCGGCCGCGGCGGAGGCGGCGACCAGGTGACGCTTGTTCATGGGAGGGGTCCCTTTCCAGTGCTGGGTGACGAGATCTGGTCGTGACCCTGTCGGGCCTCCCGTCCCAGCGCCCAGGAGCCGGTGTCCCGATCTGCTCGGGACGTCAGGCACCCACGGTCCCGGGCCTCACCCCTCCGGTGACGCCCCGTCGTACGCCGCGAGCAGCCGGTCCGCCGCGACCGGCGCGGGGAGCTCGCCGGCCAGCACCGCGGCGCGGACGTCGTCGCGGATCGCGCGCACGCCGTCGGAGTGGCGCAGCCGCTGGTCGAGCTCGTCACGGACCAGGGCCCAGGTGAAATCGAGCTGCTGCTCGGCGCGCTTGTCGGCCAGTCCGTCCGCGCCGAGGTGCGCGCGGTGGGCCAGCACCTGCCCCCACAGGTCGTCCACGCCCACGTCGTGCAGCGCGCTGACGGTCACCACCGGCGGCGCCCACTCGCTCTTGCCGCGGACCAGGCGCAGCGCACCGGCCAGCTCGCGGGCCGCTGCGCGGGCCTCGCCCTCCCGGTCGGGGCCGTCGCCGCTGCGGGGATCGGCCTTGTTCACCGCGATGACGTCGGCGATCTCGAGGATGCCCTTCTTGATGCCCTGCAGCTGGTCGCCGGTGCGGGCCAGGGTGAGGAAGAGGAAGGTGTCGACCATGCCGGCCACCGTCACCTCGGACTGGCCGACGCCGACGGTCTCGACCAGCACCACGTCGTAGGCCGCCGCCTCGAGCACCGCCATCGCCTGCACGGTCGCGCGGGCCACGCCGCCGAGCGTGCCCGCGGCCGGCGAGGGTCGGATGTAGGCGTGCGGGTCGTTGGCCAGCCGGGCCATCCGGGTCTTGTCCCCGAGCACCGAGCCGCCGGTGCGGATGCTCGAGGGGTCCACGGCCAGCACGCCGACGCGGTGGCCGGCCGCGGTCAGCCGGGTGCCGAGGGCCTCGATGAACGTCGACTTGCCGACCCCGGGGACGCCGGAGATGCCCACGCGCACCGCGGGCGAGCGCACGCCGTACTCCTGGGTGAGGGCGGTCAGGAGCTCGCGGGCCTGCTCGCGGTGGGCGCGCTTGGACGACTCGACGAGCGTGATCGCGCGCGAGACGTCCGCCCGGCGCCCCGCCCGGACGCCCGCGAGCAGGCTCGCGACCGGCTCAGTGACCGAGCTGCTCACGCAACCGGGCCAGCAGGTCGAGCGCGGACTCGGCGATGACGGTGCCGGGCAGGAACACCGCGGCGGCCCCCATCTCCCGCAGCGTGGGCACGTCGTCGGGCGGGATCACGCCGCCGATGACGACCATGATGTCGGGGCGGCCCTGCTCCTCGAGCGCCTGCTTGAGCGCCGGGAGCAGCGTGAGGTGGCCGGCGGCCAGCGAGCTGATGCCGACGATGTGCACGTCGGCGTCCACGGCCTGCTGGGCGACCTCCTCGGGCGTGGAGAAGAGCGGCCCCACGTCGACGTCGAAGCCCATGTCGGCGAAGGCCGAGACGATGACCTTCTGGCCGCGGTCGTGGCCGTCCTGGCCCATCTTGGCGACCAGGATGCGCGGGCGCCGGCCCTCGGCCTCGTCGAACTCCGCGGTCGCGTCGAGGACCTGCCGGACGAGGGTGCTGCCGGCCTGGCCGGACTCGTCCCGGAACACGCCGCTGATCGTACGGATCGTGGCCTGGTGACGGCCGTAGACCTTCTCCAGCGCGTCCGAGATCTCCCCGACCGTGGCCTTGGCGCGCGCGGCGTCGACCGCGAGCGCGAGCAGGTTGCCGTCCAGGTCGGGCCCGGGGCCGTCCTCGGCGGAGCGGGTCAGCGCCTCGAGGGAGCGACGCACCTGCTCGTCGTCGCGCTCGGCGCGCAGCCGCTCGAGCTTGGCCACCTGCTGGCGGAAGACGTCGTCGTTGTCGACCTTGAGGACGTCGAGCCGGTCCTCCTGCTCGAGGCGGTAGGTGTTGACGCCGATGACCTGCTGGGCGCCGGAGTCGATGCGGGCCTGGGTGCGGGCCGCGGCCTCCTCGATGCGCATCTTGGGGATGCCCTGCTCGATGGCCTTGGCCATGCCGCCGGCCCGCTCGGCCTCCTGGATGTGTGCCCACGCGCGCTCGGCCAGGTCGTGGGTGAGCCGCTCGACGTAGTAGGACCCGGCCCAGGGGTCGATGGTGCCCGTCGTGCCGCTCTCCTGCTGCAGCAGGAGCTGGGTGTTGCGGGCGATGCGCGCGGAGAAGTCGGTGGGCAGCGCGATGGCCTCGTCGAGGGCGTTGGTGTGCAGCGACTGCGTGTGGCCCTGGGTGGCCGCCATCGCCTCGATGCAGGTGCGACCGACGTTGTTGAACACGTCCTGCGCGGTCAGCGACCAGCCCGAGGTCTGGCTGTGGGTGCGCAGCGACAGCGACTTGGGGTTCTGCGGGTCGAACTGGCGCACCAGCCGGCTCCACAGGGCCCGGGCCGCGCGCATCTTGGCGACCTCCATGAAGAAGTTCATGCCGATGGCCCAGAAGAACGACAGCCGGGGCGCGAACTGGTCGATGGTCATGCCCGTGGCGAGGCCCGCGCGGATGTACTCCACGCCGTCGGCGAGCGTGTAGGCGAGCTCCAGGTCCTGGGTCGCCCCGGCCTCCTGGATGTGGTAGCCGGAGATCGAGATGGAGTTGAAGCGCGGCATCCTCGCCGAGGTGTAGCTGAAGATGTCGGAGATGATCCGCATGCTCGGCTCGGGCGGGTAGATGTAGGTGTTGCGGACCATGAACTCCTTGAGGATGTCGTTCTGGATGGTCCCGCTCAGCCGCTCCGGCGCGACGCCCTGCTCCTCGGCCGCGGCGATGTAGAGGGCGAGCACCGGCAGCACGGCGCCGTTCATGGTCATCGACACCGACATCTCGTCCAGCGGGATGCCGTCGAAGAGCGTGCGGGTGTCGTAGATCGAGTCGATGGCCACCCCGGCCATGCCCACGTCGCCGCGCACCCGCGGGTGGTCGGAGTCGTAGCCGCGGTGGGTGGCCAGGTCGAAGGCGACGCTCAGCCCCTTCTGCCCGGCGGCCAGGTTGCGGCGGTAGAACGCGTTGGACTCCTCCGCGGTCGAGAAGCCGGCGTACTGCCGGATGGTCCACGGCTGGGTGGTGTACATCGTCGGGTAGGGACCGCGCAGGAACGGCGAGAGCCCGGGCCAGGTGTCGAGGGCGTCGAGCCCCTCGAGGTGCTCGGGGCCGTAGACCGGCGCGATCTCGATGCCCTCGGGGCTGGTCCACGGCTCGCCGCCGCTCGGCGCCGGGGCGCTGCCCCCGCCGAGCTCCAGGCCCTGGAAGGTCTTCGGGACGCTCACGCCAGCTTCTCCCTCGTCCGGGTCAGGAAGTCCAGGGCGTCCACGCCCATCGCGGCCGAGTCGTCGGCCCACGCGCGCGGCTGCCCGGCGACGACCACCCACCGGACGCCGTCCTCGCGCAGCCTCTCGGCGAGCGCGGCCCCCTCCTCGTCGTACGCCGCGTCGGTGCCGACCACGCAGGCCACCGGGCTCGTCCCCTCGGTCGTGACGGCGACGCCGCCCGCGGCGAGCAGGTTGGTGGCGAAGGTGGCCCGGGCCGTGTGCTGGGCGACCGTGCCGAGCGGCGCGAGCAGCACCGCCTGCGGGGCGGGGTCGTCGCGCAGGGCCTCGAAGGCCGCACCGTAGCGGCGCACGTCGTCCGGCGCCGGCTCGCGTGCGGGCAGCTCCTCCCCCAGCGCGGGGAACTCGGTGAGCCCGGTGATCGGCCGCTTCCGGGTGGCGACCAGCCGGTCGCGCTCGGCGGCGGTCGCCGCGATGAGCGGCTCGAGGTCCTCGCCGCCGTCGAGCCGGCCGAACAGCTCCCACGCGGCCACGGCCAGGTCGTCGGTGAGCCGCTCCACGGCGTACGCACCGCCGGCCGGGTCGGTGACCACCCCGACGTGCGCCTCGTCGATGAGCAGGTGGGAGGTGTTGCGCGCGATCCGGCGCCCGAAGCCCTCGGGTACGCCGAGCGGGGTGTCGAAGGGCAGCACGGTCACCGCGTCGGCCCCGCCCACGCCGGCCGCGAAGGCCGCGACCGTGGTGCGGAGCATGTTGACGTAGGGGTCGTACTTGCTCAGCATCGGTCGGCTGGTCACCGCGTGCTGGTGCTGCGTGCGGCTCTCGGCGCCGCTCAGCTCGAGGACGCGGGCCCACAGGCGGCGCGCGGCGCGCAGCTTGGCGATGGTCGGGAACTGCTCGTCGGTGGCGGCGTAGCGGAACTCCAGCAGGCGGGCCGCGGCGTCGAGGTCGTCGCCGGCTGCGCGCAGGTGGTCGGCGCCCAGCTTGAGGGCGTAGGCGAGCTCCTGCACGTCGGAGGCGCCGCGGTCGTGCACGGCGGTGGCGTCGACGACGTACGCACGGACGCCGGCGGCCGCGGCACGCGCGGCCAGCGCGGGGTCGGGGCTGGCCGGATCCAGGCCCAGGTTGGTGCTCGGGTGCAGCGTCCGGTCCTCGGCGTGGTCCAGGAACGCGGCCGCGCCGGCCTGGTCGCCGTCGAGGACCACTCCGGCCAGGTCGAGCAGCACGCCGTCGAGCACGCCCGCCCAGTCGCCGGCGCGGCCGGCGGTCCCGCGCAGCTCGACCGAGGTCGCTCCGCCCTCGAGCTCGGCCAGCACGGCTCGGTTGTCGGCCTCGGCGTCGCCGGTGAGCGTGAGCTGGGCCCGGACGTCCCAGCCGCCGGTCCGGGTCGGCCGGCCGGAGGTGGTCAGGCCCTCGAGCAGCTCGGGGGTGCCGAGCGGGCTGACCTCGATCCCGTCCAGGGTGGTGCGGGTCAGCCTGGCCCACACGTCGCCGTCGGGGTCCTCGTCACGCAGGCGGCGGGCCTTGCGGAGCACGGCCGCGGCGGCGGCCTCCCACTCCGTCCGGTCGTGGCGGTCCTGCGGCGCGGCCAGGTCGAGGGTGCCCTGGTCGGGCTCCAGGTCCCCGGGCTCGGCCAGGCCGCCCTCGACGGTCTGCTGGTCGGTCACGTTCCGAAGGGTAGGTTCGCCGCCCCGCCAGGGCCACGAAGTGTGAAGTTTCTCCGTCTGGCCCCGAGATCCCGGGCCAGGCCCGACGATGGTGGGGTGAGTCGGAGCGTCGGGAGCAACCCGTTCCTCCCGACGGCCCTCGACCCTGCCGACCTGCTGGGCGCGATCGCCGACGGGTTGTGGATGTTCGACGACGACGGCCGCACCACGTTCGCCAACGCGCAGATGGCGCGGATGCTCGGCCGCGAGCTGGACGAGATGCCGGGCTTCTCGGTCTTCGAGGCGCTCGACGAGCAGGGCCGGGCGGACTTCCGCCGCCACCTCGACGAGCGCCGCACGCGCACGGCCAGCGCCCAGGACCTCCCCTGCCTGCTCGTCCGCAGGGACGGCACCACCCGGTGGGCCCTGGTCAGCCACCACCCCGTCCTGGTCGACGGTGAGCCGCGCGGCTGGCTCTACCGGGCCAAGGACAACGGCGAGCAGCGCAGGCTGGTCGAGGAGCTGCGGCGTCGCCACGCCCAGTTCGCCGAGCTCCAGCAGCTGGCGCACATCGGGAGCTGGGAGCGGGACCTGTCCAGCGACGAGGTGGTGTGGTCGGAGGAGACCTACCGCCTGTGCCGGGTCGACCCCGCGACGTTCAGCCCGAACAGCGACACCTTCATGGCGCTGCTCAACCCGACCGACGCCCTCGTGCTGGCCGAGAAGTACGCCGCCATGCTGGCCGGTGGACCCCCGCTGGACGACGAGGCGCGGCTGGTCGACGAGCACGGCGAGGTGACCTGGCTGCGCGTGCGCGGTGTGATGAGTCGCGACAGCGAGGGCCGCCCGGTCCGCGTGGGCGGGACCCTGCAGGACGTCACCGAGGCCAAGCGGGCGGCGGAGGGCCAGCAGTTCCTGGCCGAGCTCTCGGGTGCGGCCAACCAGGCCGAGAGCCTGACCGAGCTGTTCTTCAGCGTGGACCGCAACATCCGCCTGCACTCCGGCTGGCGGGCCCTGCTCGCCTCGGGGCCGCACCACCGCGACCCGAGCCGGCCGTTCTTCGCACCGATGCAGGACGCGATGAGCCCGGAGCTGACCGCCATCGCCGAGGAGCTGGCCCAGGCCGTCTTCGACACCCACCGGCCCGCCACGGCCCGCAGCCCCCACGGCACGGTGCTGCTCGGCGGCCCCGCCCTGGTCGACGGCGACCTGGCCTGCACCATCGTCAGCGACACCGGGTCACCGAACCCGCCCAGCCCCTCCGACCTCGCGCTCTACGACCAGATGCTCCACCACCTGGCGCACGTGGCCGAGCGGGCCCAGGCCGCCGAGGAGCTGGCCGCCGCCCGCGACGACGCCCTGCAGGCCTCGCGGGCCAAGTCGGAGTTCCTGGCCACCATGAGTCACGAGATCCGCACCCCGCTCAACGGCGTCATCGGGCTGAGCGAGCTGATGCGGCACACCGACCTCAGCCCCGAGCAGGCCCGCCTGGCCTCGGGCATCGACCAGGCCGGCCGGTCCCTGCTGGCCCTGGTCAACGACATCCTCGACCTGTCCAAGATCGAGGCCGGCCGCCTGGACCTGGAGGAGGTCGACTTCGAGCTGCGACCCGTGCTGGCCCAGAGCATCGGGCTGGTGGTGGACCAGGCCCGCGAGAAGGGCCTGGACCTCGACGTGCGCGTCGAGCCCGGCGTACCGCTCGTCGTGCGCGGTGACCCGGTCCGCCTCGGCCAGGTGGTGACCAACCTGGCCTCCAACGCGGTGAAGTTCACCGCCGAGGGCGGGATCGCGGTCCACGTCGACTGGGTCGACGGGCTGCTGCGGGTCGACGTCGAGGACACCGGCATCGGGGTCCGACCGGAGCAGGCCGAGCGGCTGTTCGAGCCGTTCGCGCAGGCCGACAGCTCCACCACCCGCACCTACGGCGGCACCGGGCTCGGGCTCGCCATCAGCAGCCGGATCGTGGCCGCGACGGGCGGTCGGATCGGCGTGGACACCAGCCGACCGGTCGGCAGCACGTTCTGGTTCACCATGCGGCTCGCCGCCTCCACGGTCCCGCCCGTGCCCCCGGAGCTCGCCGTGCAGCGGGCGTCGGCCGACGACGAGCGACCCGCCGCGGGACGGGTCCTCGTCGTCGAGGACAACGCGATCAACCAGCTCGTGGCCGAGGGCATGCTGCGCCGGCTCGGGTACGACGTCACGCTGGCCGGCAACGGCTCGGCGGCCGTGGCGTGGGTGGCGGCCGAGCCGGACCGCTTCGACGCCATCCTCATGGACTGCCAGATGCCGGTCATGGACGGCTTCGACGCCACCCGCGCCATCCGCGCGCAGGAGGACGATGGCCGCCACACCCCGATCATCGCGATGACCGCCGCCGCCCTGACCGAGGAGCGCGAGCAGTGCTTCGCGGCCGGCATGGACGACTTCCTCACCAAGCCCGTCGACCCCGCCCGCCTCGAGGCCACGCTCGCCCGCTGGGTCCCGCGGCCGAGCGTCGCCGAGCCCGCCGACCGCGACCACGTGGCCAGCCGGCTCGGCGAGCTCCGGGCCATGGGCCTGGAGCCCGCGCTGCTGGTCCAGCTGGTCGGTGCCTACGACGACGTGGTCCGCGACTCCCTGGTCGCCGTGCGCGACGCCGTGCGCGTCGCCGACCACGCCGAGGTGGCCCGCCAGGCCCACGCCCTGCGTGGCGCGGCGAGCAACCTCGGCCTGGCCGGCCTCGTCGAGCTCTGTCGCGCGGTCGAGGCCGCCGCCGGCGCGGGCGAGCTCCCCACCCCCGCCGCCGTGGACACCCTGGCCGGCGCGGCCACCGAGGGCGCCGCGCTGCTGCGGGAGTTCCTGGTCTCCGTCGCCCCCTGAGCGCCGGGTCGCCGCCCCTCAGGCGCCGCAGGCGTCCGGGTTGCGTCGGTCGACGCGGCGGTAGACCGTCCGCCGTGGGTTCGCATCCGGCGTCGCCGTGGCCCACCCGCGCTGGAGCAGCCGCTTGCCCACGTCGAGCCGCCCGCGCTCGACGTAGCGCACCAGACGGCCGTCGGCGTCGGTCTCGACCCCCGCCGGCACCAGCGTCACGTCCCGGCCCACGACCAGCCGGGCCAGCCCGAGCGCCCCGCAGCGGTCGGCGATCCCGGCCAGCCGCACCTCGGTGCCGTCGCGCAGCCGCAGCGTCTGCCCGTCCACCGCGGCGCTGACCTGGTAGGTCCGCGGCTCGGCCGCCGTCGGCGCCGCGGCCGGCGGCCTCGGCTCCGGGTCGTCACCGGACACCGCCCAGCCCAGGCCCAGGACGACGACCAGCAGCACCAGGACCCCGGCCGCCACGGCCCACACCCGCCCGCCCGGCCCACGCCGCGGCGCCGTGACCGGCGCGCCCGCGGGCGCGACGGAGCGCCGCTCGGTCCACCGCGCACCGTCCCAGTAGCGCTGGTGGCCGGGCGGACGCTCGTAGTCCGGGTACCAGCCCGGCGCGACACCCCCGACGTCACCCCACCATTGGACCAGGGGTCTGGTGGCGGGTCACATCGGTGGGGCGCCGGTCAGGCCCTGGAGGCCGGCCGCTTGACCGACTGCGGCGTGTGCTTCGGCGGGGCCTCGCGGCCCTCGTTGTCCTTGTTGCGGATGCCGATCTTGTTGCCGAGCCACACCAGCGGGTCGTACTTCTTGTCGACCACGCGCTCCTTCATCGGGATGATCGCGTTGTCGGTGATGTGGATGCCCTCGGGGCAGACCTCGGTGCAGCACTTGGTGATGTTGCACATCCCGATGCCCGCCGCGGCCTGGGCCAGCTCGCGCCGGTCGTGGGTGTCCAGCGGGTGCATGTCGAGCTCGGCGTAGCGCAGGAAGAAGCGCGGACCGGCGAAGGCCGGCTTGTTGTCCTCGTGGTCACGCACGACGTGGCAGACGTTCTGGCACAGGAAGCACTCGATGCACTTGCGGAACTCCTGGCCGCGCTCGACGTCGATCTGGGCCATCCGGCGCTTGCCGTCGGCGTCACGGGGCGGCAGCGACACCGAGGGGAGCTCGGCGGCCTTCTCGTAGTTGTAGGAGACGTCGGTGACCAGGTCCCGCACGATCGGGAACGCCCGGACCGGGGTGACCGTGATGGTCTCCTCCGGCTCGAAGTCCGACAGGCGGGTCATGCACATCAGCCGCGGCCGGCCGTTGATCTCGGCCGAGCAGGAGCCGCACTTGCCGGCCTTGCAGTTCCAGCGGACCGCGAGGTCGCCGGCCTGGGTGGCCTGGAGGCGGTGGATCGCGTCGAGCACGACCTCGCCCTCGGACACCTCGACGGTGTAGTCCTGCAGCGCACCGCTCTGGTCGTCACCGCGCCAGACGCGCATCTTCAGGTCAGGCATCGCATCCTCACTTGTCCTCGAAGAACGTCTTGAGCTCGTCCGGCATGATCGGCAGCGGCTTCTCGACCAGGTCGACGCCGTCGCGGGCGTCGTTGAGCGTGAGCACGAGGTTCTTCGCGCCCCACTCGGGGTCCGGCCCGGGGAAGTCGTCGCGGGTGTGACCGCCGCGCGACTCCTCGCGGGTGAGCGCGGCCTTCGCGATGCACTCCGAGACCAGCAGCATGTTGTGGATGTCGATCGACAGGTGCCAGCCCGGGTTGTACGCGCGGCCGCCGTCGACGTGCAGGTGCGCGGCCCGCTCCTTGAGCGCCTCGATCTCCTTGAGCGACAGCTCGAGCTCGTCGGCCTTGCGGATGATGCCGACCAGGTCGTTCATCGTCTGCTGGAGGTCGGCCTGGATCGTGTAGGCGTTCTCGGCCCCCTTGGAGTCGAACGGCGCCAGCGCCTCGGCCTCGGCCTCGGCGAGCACGTCGTCCGGTACGCCGGAGCGCTCGGTCAGCGACGACGCGCGCTCGGCCGCGGCCTCACCGGCCCGCTTGCCGAACACGATGAGGTCCGACAGCGAGTTGCCGCCGAGCCGGTTGGAGCCGTGCATGCCGCCGGAGCACTCCCCCACGGCGTACAGCCCGGGGACCGCCGACAGCTCGGTGTCCGGGTCCACCTCGACGCCGCCCATGACGTAGTGGCAGGTCGGGCCGATCTCCATCGGCTCCTTGGTGATGTCGACGTCGGCCAGCTCCTTGAACTGGTGGTACATCGACGGCAGCCGCTTGTGGATGAACTCGGGTGTGCGGCGCGAGGCGATGTCGAGGAAGACGCCGCCGTGCGGTGATCCCCGGCCGGCCTTGATCTCGGCGTTGATGGCGCGCGCGACCTCGTCGCGGGGCAGCAGCTCGGGCGGGCGCCGGTTGTTCTTCTTGTCGTCGTACCACCGGTCGGCCTCTTCGATCGTGTCCGCCGTCTCGGCCTTGAAGAACTCCGGGATGTGGTTGAACATGAACCGCTCGCCGTCGGAGTTCTTGAGCACCCCGCCGTCGCCGCGGACCGACTCGGTGACCAGCAGCCCCTTGACCGAGGGCGGCCAGACCATGCCGGTCGGGTGGAACTGGACGAACTCCATGTTGATGAGCGCAGCGCCGGCGCGCAGGGCCAGCGCGTGGCCGTCGCCGGTGTACTCCCAGGAGTTCGAGGTGACCTTGAACGACTTGCCGATGCCGCCGGTGGCCAGCACCACCGAGGGCGCCTCGAAGGCCAGGAAGGTGCCGGTCTCGCGCCAGTAGGCGAAGGCGCCGGAGATGGCGCCGGAGCCGTCCTTGAACAGGTCGGTGACCGTGCACTCCATGAACACGTCGATGCCGAGGGCCACGGCGCGCTGCTGGAGGGTGCGGATCATCTCCAGGCCGGTGCGGTCGCCGACGTGGGCGAGCCGGGCGTAGCGGTGGCCGCCGAAGTCGCGCTGGGAGATCAGCCCGTCGTCGGTGCGGTCGAACAGTGCGCCCCAGTCCTCGAGCTCCTGGACGCGCTCGGGCGCCTCCTGGGCGTGCAGCTGGGCCATCCGCCAGTTGTTGAGCATCTTCCCGCCACGCATGGTGTCGCGGAAGTGCACCTCCCAGTTGTCCTCGGGCCAGCGGTTGCCCATGGCCGCGGCGATGCCGCCCTCGGCCATCACCGTGTGCGCCTTGCCGAGCAGGGACTTGCACACGATGGCGGTCTTCGCGCCGGCCTCGTGGGCGGCGATCGCGGCGCGCAGGCCGGAGCCGCCGGCCCCGATCACCACGACGTCGTACTGGTGCTTCTCGATCTCAGTCACGGCCAACCCCTCAGCAGACCTCAGAAGAACCGCGGGTCGTCGAAGACGTTCGACGCCAGCAGCAGGACGTAGAGGTCGACGAGCCAGATGGAGAACAGCGAGGCCCACGCGAAGGTCGCGTGCCGCGCGTTCAGCTTGGAGACCCAGGTCCACAGCTTGTAGCGGACCGGGTGCTTGGAGAAGTGCCGCATCCGCCCGCCCACGATGTGGCGGCAGGAGTGGCACGACAGCGTGTAGGCCCAGATGAAGGCGACGTTGACGACCATCAGGACCGAGCCGAGGCCCATGTGGCCCCACTCGTGGTCGGCGTTGCGGAAGGAGATCACCGTGTCGTAGGTGAGGATCACGCCGATGACGACCGCGGCGTACCAGAACCAGCGGTGGGCGTTCTGCAGGATCAGCGGGAAGCGCGTCTCGCCGGAGTACGCCGCGTGCGGCTCGGCCACCCCGCAGGCCGGCGGCGAGAGCCAGAACGAGCGGTAGTAGGCCTTGCGGTAGTAGTAGCAGGTCATCCGGAAGCCGAGCGGGAAGATCAGGATGATCAGCGCCGCCGACAGCGGCCACCACGAGAACGGCTGGCCGAAGTCCGAGGCCCCGTCCACGCAGTCACCGAGGCACGGCGAGTAGAACGGCGAGAGGTACGGCGAGTCGTAGTAGCGGCTGCCCATGAACGCCCGGACGGTCGCGTAGACGACGAAGGCGGAGAAGACGACGAAGGTCGTCAGCGGGTAGAGCCACCAGCGGTCCTGCCGCAGGGTCCGGTCCTCGATGAGGGCCCGGGTCGGGCCGCCGACCCCCGCGCCCAGCGGACCGTCGCCGTCCCTGGTTGCCGTCCCACGCGCGTCCGTCGACGCCATGACCACCTCCGTCGGAGCTGCGCCCTGCGCGGACGCGCAGCAGCACCATGTCACAGGAGCCCCAGGCGGGTGTGACCTGGAGCACGCGACATAGATCACACCGTGCGGATGCTCACCTCGGGTTCGGTACGGCGCGGCGGGGGCCGGGGCGTAGCGTGATGGGGTGGCGACGACGCGTCCGAGTCCGGGCCAGACGACGGGTCTGGTGACCGGCGCCAGAGCGGCCAGATCGACGATCGCACTGAAGATGCTGATGGCCGTCACCGGCCTGCTCTTCGTGCTCTACGTGCTGGCGCACATGTACGGCAACCTCAAGGCCTTCAGCGGCCACGACGCCTTCAACGAGTACGCCCACCACCTGCGCACCCTGGGTGAGCCCGTGCTCCCGCACGGCGGCTTCCTGTGGATCGCGCGGGCGGTGCTGCTGGTCTCACTGGTGGTGCACGTCTACGCGGCCGTGGTGCTGTGGCGGCGCAAGGAGCGCGCGCGCTCCCAGAAGTACGTCATGCGCAAGCCCAAGAACTCGACGTTCTCCTCGCACTGGATGCGCTGGGGCGGCGTCACGCTGCTGCTCTTCCTCATCTGGCACCTGCTGAACTTCACCGTCGGCAAGATCAACGTGCAGGGCGGGCCGACCGACGACCCGTACGACCTGCTGGTCGACAGCTTCGACACCTGGTGGCTCACGCTGATCTACCTGGTCGCGATGGGCGCGCTGGCCATGCACATCCGCCACGGCGTCTGGAGCGCCTCGCAGACCCTGGGCCTGACCAACAACGCCCGGGCCCGGCGCAACGCGAACGTGCTCGGCGTCCTCCTGGCCACCGTCATCGCCGGCGGCTTCTCGCTCGTTCCGATCTTCACCCTCTTCGGAGTCATCTCATGACCACGCCCCACGGGACGTCCGACCGCAAGCCGGACATGCCGGACACCACCAACGCCTACGACTCCTCCCACACCCGCGGCCCGGGCGAGCAGGAGTACGACGACGCCGCCGGCTACTACGTCCACGGCGACCCGATCCAGGACACCAAGGCGCCCGGCGGCCCGCTCGAGGAGATGTGGGGCACCCGCCAGTTCGAGGCCAAGATCGCCAACCCGGCCAACCGCCGCCGGCTCTCGATCATCGTGGTCGGCACCGGCCTGGCCGGCGCCTCGGCGGCCGCGACGCTCGGCGAGGCCGGCTACGTCGTGAAGTCGTTCTGCTACCAGGACAGCCCGCGGCGCGCGCACTCGATCGCGGCCCAGGGCGGCATCAACGCGGCCAAGAACTACAAGGGCGACGGCGACTCGGTCTACCGGCTCTTCTACGACACCATCAAGGGCGGCGACTACCGCTCGCGCGAGTCGAACGTCTACCGGCTGGCCGAGGTCAGCGTGAACATCATCGACCAGTGCGTCGCGCAGGGCGTCCCCTTCGCCCGCGAGTACGGCGGACTGCTCGACAACCGCTCCTTCGGCGGCGTGCAGGTCTCGCGCACCTTCTACGCCCGCGGCCAGACCGGTCAGCAGCTGCTCATCGGCGCCTACCAGGCCCTCGAGCGGCAGGTCGCCGCCGGCACCGTGCGCTGCTACACCCGCCACGAGATGCTCGAGCTCGTCGTCGTCGACGGCCGGGCCCGCGGGATCATCGTGCGCGACCTGGTGACCGGCGAGATCGAGACCTACTTCGCCGACGTGGTCGTGCTGGCCAGCGGCGGCTACGGCAACGTCTTCTACCTCTCCACCAACGCGATGAACTCCAACGTCACCGCGAGCTGGCGCGCGCACCGCAAGGGCGCGCTGATGGCGAACCCGTGCTACACCCAGATCCACCCGACCTGCATCCCCGTCACCGGCACCCACCAGTCCAAGCTGACGCTGATGTCGGAGTCGCTGCGCAACGACGGCCGCATCTGGGTGCCCAAGAGCAACTCCGACTGCGACAAGGACCCCCGCGAGATCGCCGAGGAGGACCGCGACTACTACCTGGAGCGGATCTACCCGGCGTTCGGCAACCTCGTCCCCCGCGACATCGCCTCCCGGCAGGCCAAGAACGTCTGCGACGAGGGCCGGGGCGTCGGCCCGGAGGTCGACGGCGTGCGCCGGGGCGTCTACCTCGACTTCAGCGACGCCATCGAGCGCCTCGGCCGCGACGCCATCGAGTCGAAGTACGGCAACCTCTTCGACATGTACGCCCGGATCACGGGCGAGGACCCCTACGAGGTCCCGATGCGGATCTACCCCGCCGTGCACTACGTGATGGGCGGGCTCTGGGTCGACTACGACCTGCAGTCCACGATCCCCGGCCTGTTCGTGACCGGCGAGGCCAACTTCTCCGACCACGGCGCCAACCGCCTGGGCGCCTCCGCGCTCATGCAGGGCCTCGCCGACGGCTACTTCGTGCTGCCCAACACCATCCGCGACTACCTCGCGGAGGGGCCGTTCGAGAAGGTGCCGGACGACCACCCCGCCGTACTCGAGGCGCAGGAGGCGGTCCGCTCGCGCGTGCAGAAGTTCCTCACCACCAACGGCACCCGCAGCGTCGACTCCTACCACCGCGAGCTCGGCAACATCATGTGGGAGTACTGCGGCATGGAGCGCACCGAGGACGGGCTGCGCAAGGCCATCGACCTGATCCGCGGGCTGCGCGAGGACTTCCACCGCAACGTGCGCGTCCTCGGCACCGCCGAGAGCATCAACCAGTCGCTGGAGAAGGCCGGCCGCGTGGCCGACTTCTTCGAGCTCGGTGAGCTCATGTGCATCGACGCGCTCAACCGGCGCGAGTCGTGCGGCGGCCACTTCCGCGGCGAGTCCCAGACCGACGACGGGGAGGCGCTGCGTCACGACGACCAGTACGCCTACGTCGCCGCCTGGGAGTGGCAGGGCGAGGACCAGGACCCCGTCCTGCACAAGGAGAACCTGACCTATGAGTTCGTCGAGATGAAGCAGCGGAGCTACAAGTAATGCGGATCACGCTCAAGATCTGGCGCCAGCCCAACTCCACCGAGCCGGGCGCGATGGTCGACTACGCCCTGGACGACGTCTCCGAGGACATGTCGTTCCTCGAGATGCTCGACGTCCTCAACGAGCAGCTGATCAGCGCCGGCGAGGAGCCGGTCGCCTTCGACTCCGACTGCCGCGAGGGCATCTGCGGCAGCTGCGGGCTGATGATCAACGGCCAGGCCCACGGCCCCGAGGTCACCACCACCTGCCAGCTGCACATGCGCTCCTTCCAGGACGGCGACGAGATCGTCATCGAGCCCTGGCGCGCCGACCCCTTCCCGGTCCTCAAGGACCTGATGGTCGACCGCCGCGCCTTCGACCGGATGATCGCTGCCGGCGGCTACATCAGCGTCAACACCGGCGCCGCCCCCGACGCCCACGCCGTACCCGTGCCGAAGGAGAAGGCCGACCGCGCCTTCGACGTCGCCACCTGCATCGGCTGCGGCGCCTGCGTCGCCGCCTGCCCCAACGGCTCCGCGTCGCTGTTCCTCGGCGCCAAGATCACCCACCTCGGCGAGCTCCCCCAGGGCCAGGCCGAGCGCGACCTCCGCGTGGTCAACATGGTCGGCCAGCACGACCTCGAGGGCTTCGGCGGCTGCACCAACATCGGCGAGTGCACCGCCGCCTGCCCGAAGGAGATCCCGCTCGACGTGATCTCGAGGCTCAACTGGGACCTGCACGCCGCCTTGCGTCACGGTCACTAGTCGCCTCCGGCACGCAGACGGGAGGCGCCTTCGGCGCGAGGGGTCCACGCGCCGTAGGCGCCTGGTGACCGCGCCGCAGCGCGGCGTGCCGGTCCCAGTTGAGCCGGGAGATCACGTCGAGCGGGATCTCCTTAGGGCAGGCCGCGGTGCACTCGCCGATGTTCGTGCAGCCGCTCGAGCCCTCGGCGTCGCGCGTTCTTCGGGACGCGCGCGGTCGGCGCTCCAGTCGTTCGTCGCCACGGTTGCGCCGGTGGCGCCTGATCAGCGGCACGGTCGTCTCAAGGCCTTCGACGTCGGCCAACTGCCCGCGCCGCGGCCTGGTCGGACGGATCCGACTGCAGCATGGCCGGAGGCCGCAACGCGGCATGACCGGACGGCCGCGCAGCGGCGTGGTCAAGGCCGCTTGGCCACGCGAAGGACTGGTCACCCGATCTCGGTGCGCCAAGCGGCGGGGCTTCGGCCTTCTGGCCCCGGCGGGCGGCACCGCGCTTCGTGTCGGCGGGAGGTGGTAACACTGCCAGCGTGAGACTCAAGCGCCAGGCGACGATGTTCAAGGACGTTGCGGTCGAGTCGCTCACTCTCAGCATCGAGCTCTTCAACAGGCCCAGCGGGGTGGCCCGCGAGCACGCCATCATCATGCTGCTAGCCCACAGCTTCGAGATGCTCCTCAAGTCCATCATCTTTCAGGCGCGCGGCACGGTCAGGGACAAGGGCGAAGCTCTGTCACACAGCCTCAATCGCTGCATCGACATAGCCGTGGACTCGATCAAGGTGGTTCGGCCGGATGAGCGCACGCTGCTCCTTGCGATCAAGCAGGATCGCGACTGCGCAACCCACGACCTGATTGCGATGTCCGAAGACCTCTTGTGGGTCCATATGCGCGGCGGCATCACGATCTTCACGCGGCTCCTGAAAGACGAGTTCGGCGAAGAGTTGACCGACCTGCTGCCGGGTCGCGTGATCCCGGTGAGCGCTGCGCCGCCAACGGACCTCGCGGCACTGGTGGAAGGCGAGCTTGCGGCGATCGCCAAGTTGCTTGAGCCCGGCAGACGGCGCGCAGCGGAGGCGGGCGCCAGGCTCCGCCCATTCTTGAGCCTGGACGGCAGCGTGACAGGACGCAGCGATCAGCCCACCGAGGCGGAGGTCGCGGCAGCAGAGAAGCAGTTGCGCGGGGGGGACGGACTGGCGGACGGTGTTTCCTGGGCTAGCTCAGTTGAGCATTGGCTCCGCTTCGCCGGCCGGAGATGCGCAGGAGGTCGTTCTGCGCATTGGGAAGGCCGCGGATGCCATCCCGGTTCGACGTGCCGCCCCAGGTGAGGATGGTGCCTTGGCCTATCGCGGCGTGAGTCCCTTTGAGGAGTTCGGCGTGAAGCTGTCGAACTTCGGCGACAAACTTGGGGTCACTCGCCAACAGGGTTACGCCATCATCTGGGACACCAACATGAAGGACGACGACCGGGCGTACTTCTGCAAGAAGAACGCATCCGGAAGCGTCGTCTACCAGGGCCTGAGCGCGCGAGCGCTAGAACTCGGTAGGTCCTGGCTGGCCGATTCAAGCAATGACCTCGTGGATGTCACGGTCCGCTACAACCGGAGGAACTCAACAGCGTCGTGACCCACCCACACGGGCGGCGGCAGTCCACGTCCGCCAGGAGAGCTATGGCGCCGTCAGCTCGAGCCGCTTCGATGGTCACGGAGTCCGGATAGCGGCATGGTCGGCCGGAGGCCTCAACGCGGCATGGTCGGCCGGAGGCCTCAACGCGGCATGGTCGGCCGGAGGCCGCAGCGCGGCATGACCGGGCGGTTCCGACAGCGGCAGGATGGCTGAGAGTGTCCGGATCCTCCGCCTGAGGTGGGCCGCTCGCTGACTCGGCACTCAGACGGTGCGGCGAAATCCCTCAGGATCGACGCGAACGTGCCGAAGATCTCCCAACGCGACCCGTAGCCGTACGGGAGGTCGTGACGGGAGGGACACGGTGAGAGGCAACCGCGTCTCCGTCGTCACCTCTGTCGGCACCGGTGTCGTCCTGGTGATCCTCGCCGTGACCACGCTCGTCGGCATGATCTCCATGCAGCGGGCCAACGACCGGGTGCTGGCGGCGCGTGAGCTGGTGACGCCGTACCTCGCCCTGCAGCGGGCGGTCGCCGACGAGGCGGCCGCTGAGGCCGGGTACCGTCGTGCGCCCTCCGAGGCGGCGTTCGGGGTCTTCGAGCGTGCGGTCGTCGCGGTCGTGAGCTCGGCGGCCGAGGTCCGGGCGGTGGCCGACCCTCGCGACAAGGCGGTCCTGTTGCACATCGAGCACCTCAACGACCGCTACTCCGCCGCGGTGCGCTTCAGCCTCGCGGTTCCCCCTTCTGGGCCGGTCGAGGACCTGGTCGCGGGGCCGGCGCTCGGCGAGATGCAGGACCTGCTGGACGCCGAGATCAGCCGGCACCGGAACGAGTCGCTCGCCGCCCTCCGCGACCAGGAGGCGGTGACCGGTCGGCTGACCGTGGTGCTGCCCGTGACGTTCCTGTTGTCGTTCCTGGTGCTCGGTCTGTCTTGGCGCCTGATGGTGCTCCGCCACCGCCGGCTCAGGGTCGAAGCGACCCACCACATGGAGCGCGCCCTCACTGACCCCCTCACGGGCCTGCCGAACCGCGAGGCGCTCCGGATCGCGGTCGACATGGCGCTGAGCCGGCCCAAGACGCAAGCCGCGCTGCTCTTCCTCGACCTCGACGGGTTCAAGCCCATCAACGACGTCCACGGCCACAAGGCCGGCGATCTCGTCCTGCAGGAGGTCGCCGGGCGGCTGCTCGCGACGCTGCGCGCCGGTGAGGTGGCCGCGCGGATCGGTGGCGACGAGTTCGTCGTCTTCCTGCCCCGCGGGCTGGATGCGGCCATGGTGAAGAAGCGCGTCAGCGCCGAGATCGAGAAGCCGTTCCTCGTCGGGGGGCGCGAGCTCCGCGTGGGCGTGAGCATCGGCACCGCCCACTACCCCAAGGACGGGCAGGACCAGGAGTCGTTGCTGCGCGCCGCAGACGCCGAGATGTACGACGCGAAGCGTGCTCGTCGCGCGAGCGGACGCGGCACCCACCGAGAGCCTCGCGTCCTCGGCCGACGCTGAGAGAGTCAGCGAGACCCGCGCCGGAGGGTGCATCGAGACGTTGCCGGCCGCGACGTCCCTACCGTCGCCGGTCAGGCGGCGGCCCCGACAGCGGCATGGTCCGGCGTAGCCGACAGCGGCACGGCCGGCCCGAGGGCCGTCACCAGCAGGCGGACCTGACCTCCGTGGCCGCGAACGTCACCGGCTCGAACCACGGCCACCAGCCCTGGGACGGCCTGGACAACACCGCGCCGCCGCGCGGGCAGGCGCAGGTCGTCTCCGACCGGACCCGGGCCGACCTCCGGCTGCTCCACTACGCGTTCGCCGGTGCCCGCCACGACCGCGACCGCGGCGTGGTGGTGGTGCAGCAGGCCGACGTGTTCGAGCCGACCTGCACGCCGACGCCTGGCGACATCAGGGCGTTCACCCCGTAGGTCCAGGCCCTGGTCGACCAGGCGTCCCGCATCCGGGCCCGGTTGACCCCTCTTCGACGGCGGCAGCCACGCCTACGACAGCGACCGGCCGCTGGCGACGGGCTCGACCTGGCCGGCGACGTAAGGCGTGCACGAGCACGGCGACCAGCTGCTCACCTGGGAGCGCGTCTCCTGCACCGGCTGAGGGTCCCGCCGGAGCCTTGACCTCAACCGCACTTGAACTCCTACAGTCGGCGTCATGGACACCACGAGGATCGCGGTGCTCGGCAGCGGACCGGTCGGTCGCGCGGTCGCCGGGCGCTTGGCCGAGCTCGGCCACAGCGTCACCGTCGGCACCCGCGACCCTGGCGGGACCGCGGCGCGGGAGGACTACGCCGCGTGGGCGGCGATGCGCCCCGACGTGACGCTGGCGACCTTCGCGGAAGCCGCCGGGACCGCCGAGCTGGTGGTCAACGCGTCCGGCGGGGACGTGGCGCTGGCCGTGCTGGACGCCGCGGGCGCAGCGAACCTGGCCGGCAAGGTGCTCCTGGACATGTCGAACCCGCTGGACGGCTCGGCGGGGTTCCCGCCCACGCTGTTCGTGAAGGACGACGACTCGCTGGGCGAGATGGTGCAGCGCGCGCACCCGGAGGCGCGCGTGGTCAAGAGCCTCAACACCATGAACAGCGCGCTGATGGCCGACCCTCAGCGGCTGGGCGAGGACACCACGGTCTTCGTCTCCGGTGACGACGCGGAGGCGAAGGCCACGGTGACCGGGCTGCTGCAGCAGATCGGCCACGGCGACGTGATCGACCTCGGTGGCATCGACACCGCCCGCGGCCCGGAGATGTGGCTCCCGCTCTGGATCCGCATCAATCTGGCCCTCGGCGGCAACGACTTCAACCTCAAGATCGTCCGCGGTCCCTCGCTGCGCTGAGCAGCCGGACGAGCGTTTGCCGGCACGCATCCTTCTGGCTCACGGGCCGCTGCTGGTCGCACGACGGGTGTTGCGTGGAGACAGGGCGCGCCTGGACCGTCGCTGGCCCAGGTCGGTCCTCATCGTCGACTCCAGGTGCTCGGGACTGTTGGCTCGGCGGCTCCGCTGAGGTGGCGGTAGCGGCCCGGCGTCGTCCCGACGATGCGCGTGAAGGCCTCGATGAAACCGCTCGGGTTGGCCCAGCCGCAGGCCCCGGCGACGTAGGTGACGTCGTGGGAACTGGCGAGGAGGACGAGTGCTCGGTAGACGCGGATCTGAGTGCGCCACTCGTAGAACGACACACCGAGCTCCTCGGCGAGCAACCTGCTCAACGTGCGGGCGCTCGTGCCGATCCTCGGTGCCAGCTCGCTCAACCGCAGGTTGCTTCCCGGGTCGCCGTCGAGCAGCCGAGCGAGCGCGCGTAGGCGCGGGTCGACAGGACGTGGAAGGTGCAACGGTTGCTCCGGAGCGAGGTGCAGCTCGTCGACGAGCACCCGGAGCAGACGATCTTGCGCCTCGCGGTGCTTGGGGCGGAGCTCCGGATCGTGGCTGCGCGGTCCGGTGAGGGTCAGCAGCGCTTCCCGAGCCAGATCAGACACCGCCAGGACAGCCGGGCGGGAGGGCAGCAGCCCGGCGAGCTCGGCCGAGAGGAACAAGATCCTCATGTCCGTGGCGCCGTGCGCCCGGTGCTGGTGGGTGATCGCGGCGGGAGTCCACGCGACCCGGTTGGTGGGCACGACCGAGGTGCCTTGCTGGGTGCGGACAGCCAGGACGCCACGAGCTGCATAGACGAGGTGGCCCCGCTCATGGGACTGCGAGTGGCCAGCACCTCCGGATGGCCACAGGTGGACCCCACCCGCCGGCCAGAGGTGGACGGCTCGTGGCAGAGGTTGGCGGGGAACAGGCACAGACTGGCATTCTAGCGGTGGCGAGCCACGGCGTGCCGGCCGAAGACTCACTGGCATGACGACGACTCATCAGGTCCAGCCCTCCACGGTGAAGGCGCCAGGCTCGCGGCTGCGGTACTTCACTCGTGGAGACGGCCCCGTGCTCCTGCTGATCGCCGGAGGCCACGGGGACGCGTCGAAGACTGATGCCCTCGCCGCCCACCTCGCTGACAGCCACACCGTCGTGACCTACGACCGTCGCGGGCTGTCGGGGAGTACGACGGGTGCTCCGGCCCGAAGCATCAGCGTCCACGCGGACGACGCCTCGCGGATCCTCGCGGCCGTGACCGCCCAGCCGGCCCACGTGTACGGCACCAGCTTCGGAGGCGCCATCGCACTGGCCCTGGCTGCTGCGCACCCGGCGCAGGTCGCGGCCGCGATCGTCCACGAACCCGCGGCCATGACCCTGCTGCCCGACGTCGAGCGTGCCGTTGCGACCCAGGACCTGCTCACGGTCGAGAGGGCGTTCGCAGCAGACGGTGTCGGTGCTGCCCTGCGCGAGTTCGCGACCTTCGCCGACATCGACCCCACAGATCGCGAAGCTGACGTCATCCCCAGTGCTCCGACGTCCCAGCAGCTCGCGAACATGGCGTTCTTCGTCACCCACGACCTGCCGGCTCTGCGCAACCACGTGGTCGAGCTGGGCGAGCTGCGCAACGCGACCACCCGCCTGGTGCCCGCCGTCGGCGCCAACTCCGGTCACATCTGGCCCCACGCCTGCGGCGTCCGGCTTGCCGAAGGTCTGGGTGTCGCTCCCGAGATCCTTCCTGGCGGTCACAACGGGTACGTCTTCCGCCCACGCGAGACCGCTCATCGACTGCGCGAGGTGCTCAACGGATGACCATGACGGGGAGGCAGGCGCGCGGACGTACGAGACGTGGGCGTGCGTCCAGACCAGTGGGTCGTTCTGATCAGCCGGCCCACGTTTCCAGCCGTTGGATGACGCCGACCGAATTCGGTACATCGCAGGCCCCGTCGCCGTGACGGACGTGAGCGGGCGCGGCCCCGGGCGCTGCGGCTGCCTCCGCTGAGCGGCGGGGCCTGCCACCTGGCGGTGGTCGCCCGCGCGGACGAGTACGTCTGGCGCACGCCGGTGAGGACGACGGTGGGCAGGGCGCGAGCTATACGGCGCGGCGCGGGTCCGTGCCGCTCCAGGCGGAGCCGGGTCAGGCGTCGTCGGAGCGGGCCTTGGTGACCACAGCGGCCGCGGCGGCGGCACCCAGCGCGGCGCCGGCCACGAAGGCGCCCTTGCGGCCGCTGCCCTCGCCGTCGTCGGTGGGCAGCTCGTCGACGGACGGCAGGGGCGGGCCCTCGACGGGGGCGGCGGGCTCGACGACGCGCTCCTCGCGGGCGAGGGGGTGCGTCCAGGCCCAGCTCGCGGCGTACAGGACCAGGCGCGAGAAGTAGTTGATCCACACGAGCAGGACGAGGGTGAGGCCGAAGACCTGGAAGGCGGGCTGGCCCTGGGTGGAGCGGATGAGGAGGCCGGAGACCTGCTTGAGGATCTCGAAGCCGACGGCGCCGAGGAGGGCGCCGGACCACATCGCGCGGCGGGGTACGTCGGGGGCGGCGAGGAGGCGGAACATCGCGAAGAAGAGCACGGCGTTGGCCAGCAGGCCGAGGGCGACGGTGAGGAGGGTGACCAGCCAGCCGAGGGCGGTGCTGAGGCCGAGCCAGTCGAGGAGGTCGCTCGAGAAGCCGGAGACCAGGCCGGTGAAGGCGACGGCGACGAGCAGGACGGTGCCGATGATGACCAGGACGAGGAGGTCGCGGGCCTTGCCCATGACGAAGCTCGGCTGCTCGCGGTCAGGGAGGGCGAAGACGGCGATGAGGGCGTCGCGCAGCGCGGAGAGCCAGCCGAGGCCGGAGTAGAGGACGCCGACCAGGCCGATGACGCCGGCGGTGGCGGCGGAGTTCTGGAAGTCCTCGATGTTGAGCTTGCTCGGGCCGTTGCCGATGAGCCCGGGGAACATGGACATGACCGAGGTCTGGAGCGTGTCCTGGGCGTCGGGGTAGACCTTGGCGACCCAGCCGACCACGAAGAACGCCAGCGCGAGCACCGGGAAGACCGAGAGGAAGCCGAAGTACGTCACGGCGCCGGCCTGCTGGCCGGCCTTGGTCTCGCCGTAGTGCTCCTGGGTCCGCAGCGCGTGGTCCAGGGCAGGGTGCTCACGCCGCAGCTCGGTGAGGCGGCTCTTGGCGCGGTCGACGAAAGCCGGCACGCCGTCAGGTACCCGGGGCGAGGTCGAAGTAGCGGGTGGGCGTCCAGCCCCGCTCCTCGTCGTGGACGTAGAGGTGGAAGTCACCCACGGCGAAGGCGCACTCGAACTCGGACAGCTCGCTGAACGCGCGGTCCAGCTGCTCGTCGGCCAGGTGGTGGGCCACCGTGACGTGCGGGTGGTAGGGGAAGGCCAGGTCGATGGCCAGCGGCCCGCGGCGCACCGCGGCGGCCAGCTGCTCGCACTGGGAGATGCCCTCGACCAGGCTGACGAAGACGACCGGGCTCACCGGGCGGAAGGTGCCGGTGCCGCGCAGGTGCACCGCGAACGACGCTACGCCGGCCGCGGCGGCCTCGAGGTGCGCCTCGACCTCGAGCAGCTGCTCGTCGGTCACCTCGGTGGGCGGCACCAGGGTGATGTGGGTCGGGATGGTCGCGGCCATCGTGTCGCCGACGCCGGTCCGGTAGTCCTGGAGCTGGGTGGCCCAGGGCTCCGGGATCGCCACCGCCACTCCGATCGTCGGCACCGACCCAACCTACTGGCCGCTCACCGGGCGCTCGCCACGAACCCCACCCGTCGGTAGACGTCGTCAAGGGTCGCCTGCGCGACCTCCTGGGCCTGCTGACGCCCCTGCTCGAGCACCGTGGTGAGGTGGGCCTGGTCGTCGAGCAGCTCGAGGGTGCGGTCGCGGAACGGCGTCACGAACTCGACGACGACGTCGGCCAGGTCCTTCTTGAGGTCGCCGTAGCCCTTGCCGGCGTACTGCTCCTCGAGGTCGGCGATCGACGTCGCGGTCAGCGAGCTGTAGATGGTGAGCAGGTTGCTGACGCCCGGCTTGTCCTCGGCGTCGAAGCGGATCTCGCTGCCGGAGTCGGTGACCGCGCTGCGGATCTTCTTCGCGCTGACCTTGGGGTCGTCGAGCATCTCGATGATGCCCTGCGGCGAGGAGGCGGACTTCGACATCTTGGCCGTCGGGTTCTGCAGGTCGCCGATCTTGGCAGTGGCCTTGAGGATGTAGGGCTCGGGAAGGCGGAAGGTCTTCTTGTAGCGGCTGTTGAAGCGCTGGGCCAGGTCGCGGGTCAGCTCGAGGTGCTGGCGCTGGTCCTCGCCGACCGGGACGTAGTGCGGGCGGTAGAGCAGGATGTCGGCGGCCTGGAGGATCGGGTAGGTGAACAGGCCGACGCTGGCCGCGCCCTCGCCGCCCTTGGCCGACTTGTCCTTGAACTGCGTCATCCGGCGCGCCTCGCCGAAGCCGGTCAGGCAGTTCATCACCCAGGCGGCCTGTGCGTGGGCCGGGACCTGGCTCTGGATGAAGATGGCCGACCGCTGCGGGTCGATGCCCATGGCCAGCAGCTGGGCCGCCGCGCGCAGGGTCCGCTCGCGCAGCTGCCGGGGGTCCTGCTCGACGGTGATCGCGTGCAGGTCGGCGATGAAGAAGAACGGCGAGTGGTCGCGCTGCAGGTCCACCCACTGCCGCAGCGCGCCGAGGTAGTTGCCGAAGTGGAAGCTGTCGGCGGTCGGCTGGATGCCGGAGAGGACCCGCGGGCGGGCGCCGCCCGACGCGGCGTCGGGCACGCTGACCTCGGGGGCCGTGGTGGGGGCGGACATGGCCGCCATTCTCCCCGATCCCGACGGCCCGCCGCGCCCGCCCTCCACCGCCGGCCGTCCAGACCGCTGTCCACCTGCCCGGGTGGTTCTGCGGCGTTGTCGGGCGCGGCGTCAAGTGTTTCCCTACGGTGCTGGCCATGTGGAGGGAGTGCGGGGTCGGGGGCCAGTCGTTCGACCACTACGCGCGGCTGGTGCGGCGCGTCCTGGGGGTCAGCGCGGCCACGGTCTCGCTCGTCGAGGCCGACCGCCAGGTGCTGCCCGGCGCGATCGGCCTGCCCGCGCCGTACGACGAGCTGCGGGAGACCCCGCTGACCCACTCGTTCTGCCGCTACGTGGTCGCCGACCAGCTCCCGCTCGTCGTCTCCGACGCCCGCACCGACCCGCGGCTGGCCACGAGCCCGGCAGTCACCGACATGGGCGTCGTCGCGTACGCCGGGTGGCCGGTGCGCGACGCGAGCGGCCGGGTCGTGGGGTCGCTGTGCGCGATCGAGTCCGCCCCGCGCGACTGGAGCGCCGACGACCTCGAGGTCCTCGAGGACCTCGCGACCGCCTGCTCGGCCGAGCTCCAGCACACCGTGCGGATGGCCGAGGACAGCGAGAGCCTGACCCGGGCCGTCTTCGAGGCCGCGCCGGTGGCGATGGCCTTCCACGACGCCGACGGCCGCCCCCTCCTGGTCAACAGCCGCGCCGAGCGGGCCCTGGCCGGCGAGGGGGCCACGCTGCTGCGGCGCGCGCTCGAGGACGAGGTCGAGGAGCCGGTGACCGAGTGGGTCGGGCCGCCGGGTCGGCGCCGCGCGCTCGTCCCTTCCAGCCGCCGGATCCACCGCGCCGACGGCACGCCCTGGGGCACCCTCGTGGTCGCGCAGGACGTGACCGCACTGGCCCGGGCCGTCGCGGTCAAGGACGAGTTCATGGCCACCGTCTCCCACGAGCTCCGCACCCCGCTGACCTCGATCGCCGCGTGCGTCGAGCTGCTGTCCGACGAGGTGCCCACGTCCTCCGAGCTGGCCCACCAGCTCCTCGAGCGGATGGAGCGCGCCGCCGCGAACCTGCACCGGCGCATCGACCAGCTGCTGCTCATGGGTGATCGCCACGAGCAGCTCGTGCGCGAGCCCACCGACCTGGCCCGGCTCTGCCGCCTGGTCCGCGTCACCTTCACCGAGGCCGCGGTCCAGCGCGGCGTGGCCCTGAGGGTCGAGGACGACGGTCCGCAGTGGGCCGAGGTCGACGCCCGCCGGGTCGAGCAGGCGCTGGAGAACCTCATGGCCAACGCGCTCAAGTACACCCCGCCCGGCGGCCACGTCACCGTCACGGTGCGCGGGTGCGACGACGCAGTGGACCTGGAGTTCGCCGACGACGGTGTGGGCATGGACGCGGACGAGGTGGAGCAGGCCTTCGACCTGTTCTGGCGCGCCGACTCCTCGCGGCGCAGCGCCGTCCAGGGGCTCGGCCTCGGCCTCACCCTGGTCCGCGAGATCGCCCGGCAGCACCACGGCACTGTGCGGATCGAGAGCGCCCTGGCCGAGGGCACCCGGGTCGTGCTGCACCTGCCGCGAGGGCCGGTCACCGCGGACTGAGAACCGGTTTGCCTCCGGCCGGGCCGGTCGAGCACCCTGCGACCATGCCCGCCCCCACGACCGCCCCCACCCTGACCGACGGCGTCGTGACGCTGCGGGCGCACCGAGCGGACGACGTGCCCCGCATCGTCGAGCAGTGCCGGGACCCGGAGTCGGTGGCGTGGACGACGGTGCCGACGCCGTACGACGAGGAGGACGCCCGCACCTACGCCCTGGAGATCGTGCCGCAGGGCTGGGCCGAGGGTCGCTGCGAGTTCGCGGTCGAGGTGGACCGCCGGTTCGCGGGCAGCGTGGCGCTGCGCCACGAGGCGCCGGGGGTGGCCGAGATCGCCTACGGCTCGCACCCCGACGTCCGCGGTACGGGGGCGATGGAGCGGGCGCTGCGGCTGGTGCTCGCGTGGGGGTTCGAGGAGCAGGGGCTGCGCACCGTGGTCTGGCGCGCGTTCGTCGGCAACTGGGCCAGCCGGCGGCTGGCCTGGCGCCTCGGGTTCCGGCTCGAGGGCACCCTGCGCGGCCTCCTCCCCCAGCGCGGCGCGCTGCACGACGCGTGGGTCGGGACGCTGCAGCACACCGACCCGCAGGCGCCCGCGACGGTGTGGCTCGACAACCCGGCCCTCGAGGGCGACGGGGTGCGGCTGCGCCCGTTCCGCGCCGACGACGCCGAGCGGGTGGCCGAGGGCATCGGCGACGCCGACGCCCAGCACTGGCTGGCCTTCCTGCCGCGCGACCCCGGCCCGGTCCAGGGCGCGGCGTACGTCGTGCAGGTCACCGACCGCCTGGCCGGCGGGCACACGATCACGTGGGCGGTGGCCGACCCGGCCGACGACCGGCTGCTCGGCGCGGTCGGCCTCTACCGGCTGGCCGAGGAGCCCGAGCTCGGCTACTGGACCCACCCGGACGCACGCGGCCGCGGGCTCACCACCCGCGCCGGCGCGCTGGCCGTCGACCACGCCTTCGGCACGCTCGGGCTGCCCCGGCTGGCGGCGTACGTCTCGGCGCCGAACACCGCCTCGCGCGCGGTGCTCGAGCGGCTCGGCTTCCGCGAGACCGGCACCCGCCGCGAGGCCGCGCGCACCGGCGCGGGCGAGGTCGTCGACCTGGTCGGCTACGACCTGCTGGCCGCGGAGTGGCCGGAACGCTCGGAGCGGTCGACGCGGAACGCCAGCGCCAGCACCACGAACCCCGCGACCGACAGCACCGAGCCGATGAGCAGCGGCGAGGCGTAGCCGTACCCGGCGGCGATGGTCAGCCCGCCCAGCCACGCGCCCAGCGCGTTGCCGATGTTGAGCGAGCCGTGGCTCAGCGCGGCGCCGAGGGTCTCGGCGTGCTCAGCGGCGTCGATGAGCCGCATCATCATGCCCAGGGCCAGCACCGAGCCGACGCCGGTGACCAGGAACATGGCCGGCAGCACGACGTACCCGTGCGGCAACAGCACCCAGGAGAGCAGCAGCGTGGCGGCCATGCCCAGGGGGGCGATGAGCAGCGAGGTCTTGAGCGACCAGTCGACCATGATCCCGGCCACCCAGTTGCCGACGACCATGCCGAGCCCCAGCGTGAGCAGGAACAGCGGCACGGCGGCGTCGGGCAGGTCGGCCACCCGCGTGGCCATCGGGGCGACGTAGGAGAACAGCGCGAACATCCCGCCGAAGCCCACCGCGCCGGCGGTGATGGTGAACCACACCTGCGGCTTGCGCAGGGCCAGCAGCTCGCGGCGGCCGGTGGCCTCCGGGTTGCCCGGGAGGTGGGGCACGAAGGACAGGACCATCGCGATGGTCAGCGCGGCCAGCGCGGTCACCACCCAGTACGACGCGCGCCAGCCCAGGTGCTGGCCCAGCCAGGTCGCCGCGGGCACGCCGATGGTGTTGGCGATCGGCAGGCCCATGAGGACCATGGCCATCGCCCGTCCGCGCCGCTCGGGCGCGACCATGCCCGCCGCCACCAGCGAGGCGACCCCGAAGTAGCCGCCGTGCGGCAGCCCGTCCAGGAACCGCGCCAGCATGAGCGTCTCGTAGTTGGGCGCCAGCGCGCTCAGCGCGTTGAAGAGCGCGTACGCCGCCATGAGCCCGAGCAGCAGGGCTCGCCGCGGCAGCTTGGCCCCGAAGTAGGCCAGCACCGGCGCCCCGACCACGACGCCCAGGGCGTACGCCGAGATGACGTGCCCGGCCTTCGGGATCGAGATGTCCACGCCGTCGGCCAGCTGCGGCAGCACGCCCATGGTCACGAACTCGGTCGTGCCGATGGTGAAGCCACCCAGCGCCAGCGCCAGGATGGCCGGCCAGAACCGCGCGGCGACCGCGGCCGGACCGCCGCTGGTCGCGGCGTCGCCGCCGCTGCGCCCGGCCTGCTCGGTCGTCTGGGACATCGTCACCATGGTCCAAGGCGACACCCCCAGGCGCCTATTCCGCGCGCGTGCGGGTGACGGGGGTCACCAGGGGTCCGGGCAGGCCGTGCCGCGGAGCCCGTCGCCGGACTTGAGCACCGCTCGCTCGGCGCGCCGGATCGGGTCAGGTGCGCCCGCCGCGCGGCCGGGGCGTGCTGGCGCGCCGGCCGCGCGGCGGGGGTGCCTGAGCTGATCCGAGGAGAGCGCGCCGAGCACGCCGTGCCGGAGGCGCGGCAGACAGCCCGGCACGCCGTGCCGGAGGCGCGGCCACATGACTAGCCCTGGCTGACGACCTTGACCTTGGACTCGACCACGAAGACCTCACCGGAGGCCGGGGCGCAGGACTGTCCGGCGTACTGCGCGGCGTCGGCGTACTGCCCGGTGACCTCGATGGTCTGCTCGCTGCGGGCCGCGATGTTGCGCGCGGTGTCGTAGACCTTGACCTGGTCGGCCTGGCCCACGCGCTGGACGGTGGCCTCGTAGTCCTTGGGCCACACCGGGGTGGTCGGGGTGCCGTCGGTGCCGACCACGCTGACGCAGCGGTCGGCGCCGAGGGTGACCTTGCCGAGCAGCTGGTCGGTCCCGCCGCTGGCCTTGATCTCCTGGCCGGAGGTCAGGATGGTCAGGCGGGTGCCGCTGACCAGCTGCTCCTTGTCGTAGTGGAAGTGCAGGATGGTCAGCCCCAGCGCCGCGAGCAGCACCGGCACCACGACGCACACGGCGTAGCCGAACGGCGTCAGCGTGCGGCGGTCGATGTCCGGCGGGCGCGGCGTGCGCCCGTCCTGGCCCACGGTGCCGCTCGGGCTCCCGCTCGGGGTCTCGCTCACAGCGAGGCCAGGGCCCCGTTGAAGGTGGCCGAGGGGCGCATGACCTCGGCGGCCTTCTGCGGGTCGGGCCGGTAGTAGCCGCCGATGTCGGCCGGGCTGCCCTGCACGGCGTTCAGCTCGGCGACGATCGTCTCCTCCTCCGCGGCGAGCCGCTCGGCCAGCGGTCGGAAGACCTCGGCGAGCGCGGGGTCCTCGGTCTGCCGCGCCAGCTCCTGGGCCCAGTAGAGCGCGAGGTAGAAGTGCGAGCCGCGGTTGTCGATGCCGCCCACCCGCCGGGTCGGCGACTTGTCGTTCTCGAGGAACGTGCCGGTCGCCTGGTCGAGGGTGTCGGCCAGGACCTGCGCGCCGCGGTTGTCGGCGTACTGCGCGAGCTGCTCGAAGGACGGCACCAGCGCGAAGAACTCGCCGAGGCTGTCCCAGCGCAGGTAGTTCTCCTTGACCAGCTGCTGCACGTGCTTGGGCGCGGAGCCGCCGGCGCCGGTCTCGAACAGGCCGCCGCCGTTCATCAGCGGGACGACCGAGAGCATCTTGGCCGAGGTGCCGAGCTCGAGGATCGGGAACAGGTCGGTGTTGTAGTCGCGCAGCACGTTGCCGGTGACCGAGATGGTGTCCTCGCCCCTGCGGATGCGCTCCAGGGAGTACGCCGTGGCCTCGGCCGGCGCCATGATCTCGATGGTCAGCCCGTCGGTGTCGTGCTCGGGCAGGTAGGCGTTGACCTTGGCGATCAGGTTGGCGTCGTGGGCGCGGCCCTCGTCGAGCCAGAAGACGGCCGGCGCGCCCGAGGCGCGGGCGCGGGTGACGGCGAGCTTGACCCAGTCGCGGATCGGCTCGTCCTTGGTCTGGCAGGCCCGCCAGATGTCGCCGGGCTGGACGGTGTGCTCGATGAGGGTCTCGCCGGCGCTGGTGACCACGCGGACCACGCCCGCGGCCGGGATCTCGAAGGTCTTGTCGTGCGAGCCGTACTCCTCGGCCGCCTTGGCCATCAGCCCGACGTTGGGGACCGAGCCCATGGTGGCCGGGTCGAAGGCGCCGTGGGCGCGGCAGTCGTCGATGACGGTCTGGTAGACGCCGGCGTAGGAGGAGTCCGGGATCACCGCGAGGGTGTCGTGCTCCTCGCCGTCCGGACCCCACATGTGACCCGAGGTGCGGATCATGGCCGGCATCGAGGCGTCGATGATGACGTCGCTCGGGACGTGCAGGTTCGTGATGCCGCGGTCGGAGTCGACCATGGCCATGTCCGGGCCGTCGTCGAGGCCCTGCTGGACGGCGGCCTTGATGGCGTCGCCCTCGGGCAGCGACTGCACGGCGGAGAGGAGCGCGCCGAGCCCGTCGTTCGGGGAGATGCCCGCGGCCGCCAGCGCCTCGCCGTACTGCTCGAAGAGCGTCGGGAAGAACGCCTGCACCACGTGGCCGAAGATGATCGGGTCCGAGACCTTCATCATCGTGGCCTTGAGGTGCACCGAGAACAGCACGTCCTCGGCCTTGGCCCGCGCGATCTGCTCGGTGAGGAAGCGGCGCAGCGCGGCGACGTCCATGAAGGTGGCGTCGACGACCTCGCCGGCCAGCACCGGGACCGACTCCTTGAGCACGGTGACGGTGCCGTCGGCGGCCTCGTGCTCGATGCGCAGGGTGTCGTCGCTCTCGATGACCACCGACTGCTCGTTTGAGCGGAAGTCGTCTCGGCCCATCGTGGCGACGTTGGTCGTGGACTCACCGCTCCACGCGCCCATCCGGTGCGGGTGGGCCTTGGCGTAGGCCTTCACCGAGGCCGGCGCGCGCCGGTCGGAGTTGCCCTCGCGCAGGACCGGGTTGACCGCGGACCCCTTGACCTTGTCGTACTTCGCGCGGACGGCCCGGTCCTCGTCGCTCTGCGGGTGCTCCGGGTAGTCCGGCAGGTCGTAGCCCTGCTCCTGCAGCTCCTTGACCGCGGCCTTGAGCTGCGGGATGGAGGCCGAGACGTTGGGCAGCTTGATGATGTTGGCCTCGGGCCGCAGGGCCAGCTCGCCGAGCTCGGTCAGCGCGTCGTCGACCCGCTGCTCCTCGGTGAGCCGCTCGGGGAACTGCGCGAGGATCCGGCCGGCCAGGGAGATGTCCCGGGTCTCGACGTCCACACCCGCCTTGGCGGCGTACGCCTCGATGATCGGGAGGAACGAGTACGTCGCGAGCAGCGGCGCCTCGTCGGTGTGGGTGTAGATGATCGTGGCCATGGATCCGTCAGCTCCTCGGTGAGTCTCTTGACGTCAAGATATCTCGGCTTGCACAGGTCCGCGAACCCGGGGCACTGCCCTACTAGCATGCCGAACATGGCTGATTCCTCCACCACCGCCCAGAAGGTCGCGGCCGAGGTCCTGGGGACCTTCGTGCTCGTGTTCTTCGGCTGCGGCTCCGTCGTCTTCGCGAACAACGCCGGCGGAGGTGCCGACTACGTCGCGGTCGGCTTCACCTTCGGCCTGGCCGTCCTGCTCATGGCCTACGCCGTCGGGCGGATCTCCGGCGGCCACTTCAACCCGGCCGTCACGATCGGCGCGGCCATGGGCGGCCGGATCGCCTGGCGCCAGACGCTGGTCTACATCGGCTCCCAGCTGGCCGGCGCGATCGTGGCCGGGCTGGCGCTGTTCGTGCTGCTCCACGGGTTCGACGACTTCGACTCCGAGGGCAACATGGGCCAGAACTTCTTCGGCGACCAGGGCAGCGGCTACGCCTGGTGGGCGGCGTTCCTGCTCGAGCTGATCCTCACCTTCCTCTTCGTCACCGTGATCCTCGCGGTCACCGACGCCCGCTTCGAGCACCCCGCCCTGGCCCCGCTGGCCATCGGCCTCACGCTCACCGCGATCCACTTCGTCGCGATCCCGGCGACCGGCACCTCGGTCAACCCGGCCCGCTCGATCGGCCCGGCCCTGTTCGCCGGCACCGACGCGATCGTCCAGCTGTGGCTGTTCATCCTCGCCCCGCTCATCGGCGGCGCCGTGGGCGGCCTGGTCTACCCGCTGCTGTTCGGCCACGGCACCGAGCCGGTCCCCGGCTCCGGCCTGGTCTTCGCCCGCCCGACGACCGCGGCGGTGCCCGGCTACGGCGCGCCGGACCAGTTCCAGCAGGAGTGGAACCAGCAGGCCGCCGAGCAGGCCGCCTGGGAGCAGGAGCCGATCATCCAGGACGGCTGGCAGTGGGACCACGCCGCGCAGGAGTGGAAGCCGCTCGAGCAGTGGCAGCCCGCCCAGCCCGCTCAGTCCGCTCAGCCGGCGGCCACCCCCGAGGCGACCCAGATCGCGGACCCCACGCCGACACCGGCTCCGACCCCCGCACCGCCCGCGGTCACCGACCCGGCGGTCTCGCCGGGCGAGCAGCCGCCGGCCCAGCCGGGCTGGACCGACCCGAGCGCGACGCAGGAGCGTCCGCCGCAGTAGTCCCCGGTCTAGGGCCCGGTCCGGAGCCGCAGCTCCACGACCGGGCCCTCGAGCGCGAGCTGCTCGACCAGTCCGACGCCGCGCGCGTACAGCGACTGCAGACCCGACTGCGGGGCGTCCACGTCGGTGGTCTCCAGAGCGACCACGTCGGTGAACCGCCCGACCGGCGTGCTCACCGTCTCGTCGAGGGAGGAGACCGTCGCGCGCACGTCGACCACGCCGGCGGCGTACGCCGCGCGCCAGCCGTCACCGAGCCGCGGCCCGGCCGGCATGGCCAGCCCGGCCCCCGCACCGTCCTCGCCGACCCGCCAGAGGCCGTCGCGGCCGAAGCACCACACGTTGCCGTCGCGGTCCTGGGCGTAGTGGTCGGTGGTCGTCGTCCCGTCCGGCATGGTGAGCTCGCGCGCCGTCGTCGCCACGCCCGCGATGTCCTCGGTCCCGGGCAGCACGCGGGCGGTGGCCGTGCCCTCGATCCCCGGCGCGGCGCCGCTCACGTCGTAGGTCCACACCGCACCCGACGGGAGCGGGAACCACACGTTGTCGACGCCGTCGACGAAGTCGCCAGGGTCCGGCGAGGGCGTCGGCACCACGAGCTCGTCGACGCCGGTCGGCCGGCTCGGCGGCGACGCCGTGCCGCACCCGGCGAGGGCCACCAGCACCACCGCCACGAGCGCGGCGCACCGTCCCGCCCGCCTCGCCACCCTCACATCGTCGCGCACGCCGCCGCTGCTAGCGTCACTCGGGCAACCTTCCCCTCTCTAGGAGTAGAACGTGAGCTCTGACCCTCTGAAGGTCGCCGTCACCGGTGCCGCCGGCCAGATCGGCTACAGCCTGCTGTTCCGCCTCGCGAGCGGCGCGCTCGCCGGCGACCGGCCGATCGAGCTGCGCTTGCTCGAGATCGAGCCCGCGCTCAAGGCGCTCGAGGGCGTGGTCATGGAGCTCGACGACTGCGCGTTCCCGCAGCTGGCCGGCGTCCAGATCGGCTCCGACCCCGAGCAGATCTTCGACGGCGTCAACCTCGCGCTGCTGGTCGGCGCCCGCCCGCGCGGCCCGGGCATGGAGCGCGGTGACCTGCTCGAGGCCAACGGCGCGATCTTCACCGCCCAGGGCCAGGCCCTCAACAAGGTCGCGGCCGACGACGTGCGCATCGGCGTGACCGGCAACCCGGCCAACACCAACGCGCTCATCGCGATGAGCAACGCCCCCGACATCCCGCAGGAGCGGTTCTCGGCGCTGACCCGCCTCGACCACAACCGCGCGATCTCCCAGCTGGCCGCCAAGGTCGGTGCGCCGGTCACCTCGATCAAGCAGATGACGATCTGGGGCAACCACTCCGCGACGCAGTACCCCGACCTGTTCCACGCCACGGTGGACGGCAAGGTCGCCGCCGAGGTCGTCGACGACCAGGACTGGCTGGAGAACACCTTCATCCCGACCGTGGCCAAGCGCGGCGCCGCGATCATCGAGGCCCGCGGCTCGTCCTCGGCCGCCTCGGCCGCCAGCGCCACCATCGACGCCGCCCACGACTGGCTGTTCGGCTCGGCCGACAACGACTGGGTCTCGATGGCGGTGCGCTCCGACGGCTCCTACGACGTGCCCGAGGGCCTCGTGTCGTCGTTCCCCGTGGTGACCGAGGACGGCGACTGGACGATCGTCCAGGGCCTGGGCATCGACGAGTTCTCCCGGGCGCGGATCGATGCCTCCACCGCCGAGCTGGCCGAGGAGCGCGACGCGGTCAAGGAGCTCGGCCTGATCTGATCAGCACCGCCTCCGGCCGCGCCGTCCACCTCCGGGTGGGCGGCGCGGTCGTCTGTGCGGCTACCCCGGCTGGTTGGGGATGGTCTGGGCGAGGAAGAACAGCGCGGCGCCGAGGCCGCCGAGGACGACGGCGTCGAGGAAGCGGTTGCGGACCGCCAGCATGCCGGCGTCGCGGCCGGGCAGGACCAGCCGGAGCAGGGCGGCGAAGCAGAGGCCGGCGGCCAAGCAGCGGATCCCGAGGCGCCAGTCGCCGCCCCAGACCACCGCGATGCCGACGCCGCCGACGGCCAGCACCAGCAGGTAGAACGCGCCCCCGATGGTGGAGGGGTAGCGCCGCTCGTCGGGCTCGGCGGCCTCCGCCGCGGCGGCCTCGAGCTCCTCGTGGATCTCTCCCGGAGTCGGTACGGGTGTCGGGACCGGGGCGTCGTCGTCCGGCGCGCCCGCGGGGGGCGAGTCGGGCGGCGGCTCCTGCGACACGTCCGTCAACCCGCGGCCCGCTCGGCCATGAGGACGACGTTGGTGAGCAGCATCGCGCGGGTCATCGGGCCCACGCCGCCGGGGTTGGGCGAGACCCAGCCGGCGACGTCCCAGACGTCGTCGGCCACGTCGCCGGCGACCTTGCCGTCGACCCGCGAGACGCCGACGTCGAGCACGGCCGCACCGGGCTTGACCATGTCGCCGCTCACGATGCCCGGCACGCCGGCGGCCGCGATGATGATGTCGGCGTTGCGGGTGTGCGCGGCCAGGTCGCGGGTGCGCGTGTGCGTCAGCGTGACCGTCGCGTTCTCCGACTTGCGGGTCAGCAGCAGCCCCATGGGCCGGCCGACGGTGAGCCCGCGGCCGAGCACGACGACCTCGGCACCCTCGATCTGGACCCCGTGGCGGCGCAGCAGCTCGATGCAGCCGACCGGCGTGCAGGGCAGCGACCCTTCGGCGCCCAGGACGAGCTTGCCGAGGTTGACCGGGTGCAGGCCGTCGACGTCCTTGTCCGGCTCCACCCGCGAGAGCAGCGCGAACTCGTCGAGCCCCGTGGGCTGCTGGATGATGAAGCCGGTGCACGCCGGGTCGGCGTTCAGCTCGTCGACCACCGCCTCGACCTCGGCCTGGGTCGCGGTGGCCGGCAGGTCGCGGCGGATCGATTCGATGCCGATCTCGGCGCAGTCCTTGTGCTTGGCGCCGACGTACCAGTGCGAGCCCGGGTCGTCGCCGACCAGGACCGTCCCGAGCCCCGGCGTGACGCCCCGCTCCCTCAGCGCGGCGACGCGCTCGGCCAGCTCGGCCTTGATCGCCTTGAGGGTGGCGGTGCCGTCGAGCTTCTGTGCGGTCATGGGCGTCCTCGCTCGGGAGTGGTCAGTGGAAGAAGTGGCGGGTGCCGGTGAAGTACATCGTCACGCCGGCCGCCTTCGCGGCCTCGACGGTCAGCTCGTCGCGGACCGAGCCTCCGGGCTGCACGATGGCACGGACGCCGGCGTCGAGGAGGATCTGCGGCCCGTCCTCGAACGGGAAGAACGCGTCCGAGGCGGCCACCGAGCCCGCTGCGCGCTCCCCCGCCCGCGACACCGCGAGCCGGCAGGAGTCGACCCGGTTGACCTGGCCCATGCCGATGCCGACCGAGGCCCCGTCCTTGGCCAGCAGGATCGCGTTGGACTTCACCGCGCGGCAGGCCTTCCACGCGAAGGCCAGGTCGGCCAGCACGTCGTCGGGCGCCGCCTCGCCGGTGGCCAGGATCCAGCGGGACGGGTCGTCGCCCTCGGCGTCGACGTGGTCCACGCGCTGCATAAGTACGCCGCCGCTGATCGCGCGGAACTCGACCGGGTCGGGGTGCTCGTCGGGCGGGCAGAGCAGGATGCGCAGGTTCTTGCCGCCGCGCGGCAGCGAGGTCAGCACCTCGACCGCGCCGTCGTCGTACGCCGGCGCCACGATCGCCTCGGTGAACGTCTCGCGCATCGCCTCGGCCATCGCCACCGACACCGGCCGGTTGACCGCGATCACGCCGCCGAACGCCGACGTCGGGTCGCACTCGTTGGCCCGGACGTAGGCCTCGGCCACGTCCGCGCCGACCGCGATGCCGCAGGGGTTGGCGTGCTTGATGATCGCCACCGCCGGCTCGGCGAAGTCGTGGGCGGCGCGGCGGGCCGCGTCGACGTCGACGTAGTTGTTGTACGACATCTCCTTGCCGCCGAGCTGCTCGGCGGTGGCCAGCCCGCCGCGCCAGTGGCGGTAGAGCGCAGCCGGCTGGTGCGGGTTCTCGCCGTAGCGCAGCACCGCGGCCTTCTCCCACGTCGCGCCGGTCCAGCTCGGGAACCCGGTGCCCTCGGAGGTGTCGGTGAGGACGTTGCTCATCCACGACGCCACCGCGACGTCGTAGGACGCCGTGTGCTGGAACGCCTCGGCGGCCAGCCGCTGCCGCTGGGCCAGCGTGAAGCCGCCGGCCTCGAGCGCCGCCAGCACCTCGGCGTACCGCGCCGGCGAGGTGACGATGGCGACGCTCGGGTGGTTCTTCGCCGCAGCCCGCACCATCGACGGACCGCCGATGTCGATCTGCTCGACGCACTCGTCGGGGCTCGCCCCGCTCAGCACGGTGTCGCGGAACGGGTAGAGGTTGGACACGACCAGGTCGAACGGCTCGATGCCGAGCTCCTCGAGCTGCTGCACGTGGGAGTCCAGACGACGGTCGGCCAGGATCCCGGCGTGCACCTTGGGGTGCAGGGTCTTGACCCGGCCGTCCAGGCACTCGGGGAACCCGGTCAGCTCCTCCACCTTGGTCACCGGCAGGCCGAGGCCCTCGATGAGCTTGGCCGAGCCGCCGGTGGACACCAGCTCGACGCCGGCGGCGTGCAGGCCCTGGACGAGCTCCTCCAGGCCGGACTTGTCGTAGACCGAGACGAGCGCGCGCCTGATCGGGATCTGCTGGTCGCTCATGCGATGCGGACCTTCCTGTCCTGGATCGTGTAGCCCCGGCGCGCCATCGCGCCGATGCTGTCGACGAGCACGCGGCGCTCGGCGACCTTGATGCGTTCGTGCAGCGACGCGACGGTGTCGTCGTCGGCCACCTCGACCGCCGCCTGCGCGACGATCGGCCCGGTGTCGACGCCCTCGTCGACGAAGAACAGCGTGCAGCCGGTGACCTTGACCCCGTAGGCCAGCGCGTCCGCGGCCCCGTGCATCCCCGGGAACGCCGGGCTCAGCGCGGGGTGGGTGTTGACGAACCGGCCGCCGAAGGCGCCGAGGAACGCCGGCCCGACCAGCTTCATGAAGCCGGCCGAGACCACCAGGTCCGGCTCGTGCGCGACCACGGCCTCGGTGAGCGCCCGGTCCCACTCGTCCCGGTCGGCGAAGTCCCCGACTTTGTGGACGAAGGTGGGCAGCCCCGCCCGCTCGGCGCGCGCCAGCCCTCGATCCCGTCGCGGTCGGCTCCGACCGCGACCACCGCCGCGCCGTACGCCGGGTCGGCGGCCGCGTCGAGCAGGGCCTGGAGGTTGGTGCCGCTCCCCGAGACGAGGACCACGACGCGCGCCGGCGCGGCCGCGGACGAGGGGATCGGCACAGGTCGGGAGTCTAGGACTCCTCGTCCTCCTCGGGCACCGGGGCCAGCGTGGCCTGGGTCGCGTCCGGGTCGGCGTCGGCCGCGTCGGGGCCGTCGCCGACCGCATCGGGGTCGGCGTCCGCAGGTGTGCCAACCGCCAAACGATTAAGCGGTGTGTCTTCTTCTACGCTCAGAGATGTGCCCACCACGTAATCGTTGAGCGGTTGGCGTTCCCCACCCGCCGGCTCCATCCCGCGCCGCTGCCAGAACGTGGCGACCAGCCCGCCGAGCAGTCCGCCGACACCGAAGGCCGTGACCGCGTGGACCAGCACGGCGCCGACCAGCGGCCCGACGTCGGTCATCCGGCCGGGCCCGACGGCACCACCGGCGAGCAGGGCGAGCACGCCGAACAGCGCGCCGGCCAGCATGCCGCCGCCGCAACCGTGGAGCGCACCCTCCTCCCACCGGTACGTCGGGTGGCTGCGCTGGGCGCGCATGGCGCCGAGCGCGCCGACCAGGGGCGCCAGGGCGATGAGGGCGGGGGTCCAGGCCGGGGTCGGGCCGGTGTCGGGCAGGGCCGCGAGCAGCGGGAACATCGGCAGCGCGCCGATGGTCACCACCGACGGTGAGACCAGGGTGTGCACGCCCACGGTGAAGCCGGGGCCGAGCAGGTAGGAGCCGGAGAACACGACCGCGTTGGGCACGACCAGCAGGGAGACGACGGCCAGCTGCACGTTGGCCGAGGTGTCGGTCCCGAGCTGGGAGGCGATGTTGAGCGCGGTGTCGACGTCGAGCAGGAAGGCCGCGAGGAACGCCACCAGGCAGACCAGCAGCCACAGCGCGACGACCCGCCGGCACGCGGCGGCGGTCGCGCGGACCGAGGCGGGGAGGGTGGCGGTCCAGATCGCGGCGCGGCCCGAGCCGATGGCGATGGCGGGCGCCCCGAGGACCAGGCAGAGCAGCACGGAGAAGGTGACGACCCGCGACAGGTCCGGCGCGGTGGAGGGGGTCGCGGCGAGGCGCAGCGTGAGGACGGCGACGGCGACGTAGCCGACGGCGTACAGCACGGCGGCGGCCGGCACGGTCCAGTCGCGCTCGCCGTCGGCCAGGCGCTGGGCGTCGGGGCCGTGGCCGGAGATCGAGTCGCCGAGGCGGTGACCGGTGCGCCAGGTGGACCAGGCGCAGACGAGCGTGAGGCCCAGCGGCATGGCCGAGACCAGGGCGCCGCCGACGTGCACGCCGGAGCCGTGGGCGAGCAGCCAGGCCAGGGCGCCGACCCAGAGCCCGTCGCGCGGGGTGCCGTGCGCACCGGCGTCGGTGAGGAACCACCCCGCCACGCCGAGGGCCAGGCAGACCACGAGTGGGGCGGCGGCGGCGAGGGCGCCGGCCAGGGGGGCGAGGAGCACGAGCGGCCGTCGGTGGCGCAGGTCGCGCCGCAGCTCCTCCGCGGAGGGGCCGGTGCGGTCGGGCATCAGCGCGGTCATGCTGTTGCGGGGTCCCCGCGGCGTTGTGGGGCGGAGGAGCGGAGCGGAGGAGCCGCAGAACGCCGTGGGGTGCTCATGTCGGCCCATCCTCGGCGCCGCGGGGCGCCGGGTGACGGTGCCACGCCGACTCGGCGGGATCAGGGTCGGCTCGCTACCGTGGTGCGGCCATGTCCCTGACGCTTCCCCGGTGGACGAGCACCGCGTCCGCGCGCAGTCCCGAAGGCTTCGAGTCCTTCTACAAGGACGTCCGCGGGCGGTTGCTCCTCCAGACCTACGCGCTGACCGGGGACCTGCACGCCTCGCAGCGCGCGGTCCGCGACGCGCTCGTCGTGGCCTGGCACCACTGGCGCAAGGTGACCCGGCTCGACGAGCCGGAGGACTACGTGCGCCCGCTGGCCTGGGCGCGCGCGCAGCGGCGCAGCTCGGCGCGGTGGTGGGCACGGCGCGAGGACGTCGACGCCGAGGCCCGGGCGACCCTGGACGCCCTCGGCAAGCTGAGCGGCACCCAGCGCAAGGTGCTGCTGCTCACCCACCTCACCTCGCTGCCGGTCGACCGGATGGCCCGGGAGGTCGGCGTGACCCGCGCCACCGCCGAGCGCGAGCTGCAGACGGCCAGCGCGCAGTTCGCGCTGCACCGCGGCGTCCCGTCCGCCGCGATCCGCACCGTGCTCGAGGCGCTGGCCCCGGACGCCGGTCAGGTCCGCTGGCCCCGCCCGTCGATCCTCATGCGGGCCGGCTCGGCCCGGCGCCGCGCGCACACCACGATCGGCGTCGTGGTCGCGGTCGCGGCGGTCGCGCTGTCCGGTTCGCTGGTGACCGACGCGGCCGGCGTACGACCCGAGCTGGCGAGCAAGGGCATCCTCGACGGCTCGGCGAGCCCCACGCCGACGCGCGCCCCGGCCCCGCCGCCCCCTCCCCCGGACCCGCTCACCCCCGAGGCCCTGCTGGCGCTGGACCAGGTGGTGGGCGCCTACCCGGGCCAGTGGACCGAGGGCACCACCAGCACCAACACCGAGGGCGACGGGCTGGTCTTCACCTGCCAGGCCCACCGCTACGCCGACACCAAGGGCATCGGCGCTCTCGTGCGCACCTTCACCGCCGCCGCACCCGCGGCCAGCGCCCCCAAGGCGACCGGACCGGCGACGGTCGGGCAGAGCGCCGAGGCCTCCGCCGACGTGACCGCGGCGGAGAAGACCTACCGCACCACCGTCGACTGGTACGCCGGGTGCGAGAGCCCCCGCGTCCAGCTGCTGGCCACCCGCCGTGTGGTCGGCGTCGGCGACGAGGCCACGCTGATGGTCCTGCGCGCCTGGAACGACCCCGCCACCACCCAGGTCGTCGGCGTCGCCCGCACCGGCGGGCTCACCACCACCGTGGTCGACACCCGGCCGGCGCCGAAGGAGCCGGGCGCCGAGCCGCCGGACGCGGTGCTCGAGTCCAGCGCCGAGCTGCTGGCCACCGCGGTGACCGGGCTGTGCACGCTGCCCGACCACGGCGAGTGCGCGGGCGCACCGCAGCTCGAGGAGGCCTCGCCGCCCCCCGTCGGCCGGCACCCGGAGCTGCTGGTCGAGGCGGACCTGCCGCCCGTGCCCGGCGTCACCCAGCCGTGGGTCGGCACCCGGGCCAGCAAGGTCCAGGACAACCCGGCCGCCACCCGGTGCGACAAGACGACGTTCACCGAGCCGGGCGTGACCGGCGCCCGCACCCGCACGTTCGTCATCCCCGACGCCGCCGAGCTCCCACCGGAGTTCGGGCTGGCCGAGACCACCGGCGCACTGCCGCGCAAGCAGGCCCAGCGGTTCGTCGACGACATCCGCTCCTCCCTCGACGGCTGCACCGACGAGGTCTTCGGCACCGACGTCGAGCGGCTGGCGCAAGAGGAGACCGGGCCCCGCGACCTGTCGGTGTGGCGGCTCACCGTCGAGGTCTCCGAGAAGCGCTCGGTGCGCTACCTCATGGCCGTGGTGCGCGAGGGGAACGCCGTCGCGCAGCTCTCGTTCGTCCCCGCCGACGACGTGAGCATCGGCCCGGCGGCCTTCATCGCCCTGGCCCACCGGGCCCAGGAGCGGCTCGGCCAGCTCACGTCGCCCTGAGCGGCGCGAGCGCACCGACCCCGTCCTCGGGAATCCTCGTCCCTGCTGCAACCGGACCGGTCACCCCGGCGTAGAGCCGGTGACCGAACCACACCACAGAGCAGGAATGATGGACGAAGCCGAGTTCGACGACTTCTACACCGCGTCGTTCGCCCGGATCACCGGGCAGCTGTACGCGATGATCGGCGACCGGGACGAGGCGCAGGAGTGCGTGCAGGAGGCGTTCGTGCGCGCCTGGTCGCACCGCCGCCGCCTCGACCGGGCCGAGCACCCCGAGGCCTGGGTGCGCACCACGGCGTACCGCCTCGCGGTCAGCCGCTGGCGCCGCACCATGCGCGGGCGCCGCCCGGCCGACCGGGCCGTGAGCCTCCCGACCAGCACCGCCGCACCGTCCGAGGCGCACGTCGCCGTCGTGGCGGCGCTCAAGCAGCTGCCGGAGACCCAGCGCCGCGCGCTGGTGCTCCACCACATCGCCGACCTCCCCGTGGCGCAGATCGCCCACGAGGTCGGTGCCCCCGAGGGGACGGTGAAGGCCTGGCTCAGCCGCGGCCGCGCCGCCCTCGCCGTCCTCCTCGCCGACGACCACCTCCCCGTGGCGCCCGGCCCCCTCGACGAACCCGGAGCCTCCCGTGCCTGACCTCCACGACCTCGACCACTTCGACCAGGGACTGCCTCGCATGGACACGCTGCCCGCCTCTGAGATCCGCCGCCGCGGCGACCGGCTGCGGCGCCGCCGCACCGCCCTCGCCACCGCCGGCGGGGTGCTGGCCGCGGCCGTGGCCATCGGTACGCCGGTCCTCGCCCTGGCCGGCGACGGCCCGGGCCGCGGCACCGAGCCGTCGTTCGCCACCCAGCCCGCGACCACCCAGCCCGCGACCACCACGCCGCGGACCGAGCCGGCCGGCGGCTGGACCACCACGGTGCGCGACGACTTCCCCCTCACCGCCGGCTTCGCCGACGAGCAGGCGCGGACCAGCCACAGCCTGGACGGCGACCCCGCCGTCCCGGCCGGGTGCCAGACGTCCTTCGACGGCTACACCGACAGCCTGGTCGCGACCTACCAGGGCACCGACTCCGAGGACCGCGGGGTCCGGATCCTCGCGGTCTACCCCGACGCGGCGGCGGCCGAGAACCAGCTGGCCGCCGTCCGGTCCGCGGTGGAGGCGTGTGAGCCCCGGAAGCTCAACCAGGGGACCACGATGGTCCACGGGCTCGTCGGCGACGTCGGCCTCGGGACCGAGGAGGCGTTCGCCGTCACCGAGCAGGTGCAGCACGACGACGGCCTGCTCAGCGACCTGTCGATCAGCGTCATCGGCCGCACCGGCAACGCGGTCTACGTCGACTACTCCTTCGGCTCCGCCGGGGGCGACCAGGTCAGCACCGCGGAGATCGCCCGACTCGTCGCCACCTCGGCCGAGCCGGTCGCCGCCCTGTGCACCTTCTCGGTCGACGGCTGCTGATCGGAGGGCACCGGCAACCAACCCGCGGCGGGCGGGGTCCCAGGAACGTGCACCGCACCTTCCTGCTGACCCTGTCCGCCGCGCTGCTGCTGTCGGCCCCGGCGAGCGCCGCCCCGGCCCGCGAGGCGCCGCACCCGGCGCCCCGCCCCGCGCCCCTCGTGGCCGGACCCCTGGCGGGCTTCGACCTCGACGCCGGCTACGGCGCGGCCTACCGCGTCACGAGCCGGCCGGGCGTCGCCCGGTTCGCGCTCTGCGGCCGCACGGCGTGGGATCCGCGCGAGGGCACCCGGGCCCTCGTCGGGGTCCGCGCGACCGAGCCGGAGTGGTACCGCGGGCGCACCCTGGTCCGCTACCGGACGGCCAAGGCGGCCAGCGCGGCCGTCGCGCGCGCCCGCGCGGCCGTCACCGCCTGCCCGCAGGAGCGGGAGGCCGACGGGTCCGGCGTCGACCACACCGTGCGCGACGACGTCGCCCTGGGGGAGGACTCGGTGGCGTGGATCGACCGCTACCCGCAGGAGGCGGCCGGCGGCGCCTACGACCCGGGGCTCACCGTCTTCCACGTGGTCCGGGTGGGCCGGGCCGTGCTGGCGTCGTACGAGTACAGCGAGAGCAACGCCACCCCCCGCAGCCGGGAGCGCGCCGTCGACGAGGCCACCGCCGCGGACCGACCGGTCGTCGCGGCGATGGCCGACGTCAACTGACGGGCTAGCGGCCCTGCAGGATCTCGCGCATCAGCGCGGCGGTCTCCGACGGGGTCTTGCCGACCTTCACGCCGACCGCCTCGAGGGCCTCCTTCTTGGCGGCCGCGGTGCCGGAGGACCCGGACACGATGGCGCCGGCGTGGCCCATGGTCTTGCCCTCGGGGGCGGTGAAGCCGGCGACGTACCCGACGACCGGCTTGGTGACGTGGTCCTTGATGTAGGCCGCCGCGCGCTCCTCGGCGTCGCCGCCGATCTCGCCGATCATCACGATCGCCTCGGTGTCGGGGTCGGCCTCGAAGGCGGCGAGCGCGTCGATGTGCGTGGTGCCGATGACCGGGTCGCCGCCGATGCCGATGGCGGTGGTGAAGCCGAAGTCCTTCAGCTCGTACATCATCTGGTAGGTCAGCGTGCCGGACTTGGAGACCAGTCCGATCGGGCCCTTGCCGGCGATGGTGTGCGGCGTGATGCCGGCCAGCGACTCTCCCGGCGTGATGATGCCCGGGCAGTTGGGGCCGATCATCCGGGTGCTCTTGCCGTCGAGGTACGCCCACACCTCGGCCGTGTCCTGCACGGGCACGCCCTCGGTGATGACCACGAGCAGGCCGATGCCGGCGTCGATGGCCTCGAGGCAGGCGTCCTTGGTGAAGGCCGGCGGCACGAAGACGACCGACACGTCGGCGCCGGTCTCGGCCATCGCCTCCTTGACCGAGCCGAAGACGAGCAGCTCCTGGCCGCCGAGCTCGACGGAGGTCCCGGCCTTGCGGGCGTTGACGCCGCCGACGATGTTCGAGCCGGCCTCGAGCATGAGCGTCGTGTGCTTGGAGCCCATCCCGCCCGTCATGCCCTGGACGATGATCTTGGAGTCCTTGTTCAGGTAGATCGACATGTTCCTTCTCCGTCCTCAGCCGTTGGCCAGCTCGGCGGCCTTGTCGGCCGCGCCGTCCATCGTCGGGACCTGGGTGACCAGGGGGTGGTTCAGCTCGTCGAGGATCGCGCGGCCCTTGTCGACGTTGTTGCCGTCCAGTCGTACGACGAGGGGCTTGGTCGCGCTGTCGCCGAGGATCTCCAGGGCGCCCTTGATGCCGTTGGCGACCTCGTCGCAGGCGGTGATGCCACCGAAGACGTTGACGAACACGCTCTTGACCTGCTCGTCGCCCAGGATCACGTCGAGGCCGTTGGCCATCACCTCGGCGTTCGCGCCGCCGCCGATGTCGAGGAAGTTGGCGGGCTTGACGCCGCCGTGCGCCTCGCCGGCGTACGCGACGACGTCGAGGGTGGACATGACCAGCCCGGCGCCGTTGCCGATGATGCCGACCTCGCCGTCGAGCTTGACGTAGTTGAGCCCCTTGGCCTTGGCCTTGGCCTCGAGCGGGTCGGTCTCGTCCTTGATCTCGAACTGCTCGTGGTCGGGGTGGCGGACCTCGGAGGCGTTGTCGTCCAGCGAGACCTTGCCGTCGAGCGCCTCGAGCCGGTCGCCCTCGAGCCGGGCCAGCGGGTTGACCTCGACGAGGGTGGCGTCCTCCTCGACGAAGACCTTGTAGAGCGACTCGATCATCTCCACGGCCTGCTCGAAGACGGCCTCGGGGAACTTGGCCTCGGTGGCGATCTCGCGGGCCTTGTCGGCGTCCACGCCGGTGCCGGGGTTGATCGGGATCTGCTTGACCGCGTCGGGGTTGGTCTTGGCGACCTCCTCGATCTCGACCCCGCCCTCGACGGAGGCGATGCAGAGGTACTGCCGGTTGGAGCGGTCGAGCAGGAAGGAGAAGTAGTACTCCTCCACCGGCGGCGTCGCCGGCGTCACCAGCACCCGGTTGACCGTGAGGCCCTTGATCTGCATCCCGAGGATGGCCGAGGCGGCCTCGAACGCGTCGTCGGGCGTCTTGGCCAGCTTCACGCCGCCGGCCTTGCCGCGACCGCCCGCCTTGACCTGCGCCTTGACCACGCAGAAGCCGTACTCCTCGGCGGCGGTCCGCGCCTCCTCCGGGGTGGTGACGACCGTGCCGAGAGTGGTCGCGACGCCGTGCTTGGCGAAGAGCTCCTTCGCCTGGTACTCCATCAGGTCCACGAGGGATGTCCTTGTCTGCTGTGGTCCGCTGCAGTCCGGGACGTCCCGGAGCAGTCCGGCGGTGTGACGGCGTCCACGACGCCCTTCGGCACCTTAGTCCCGCGCTTCGGCGCCCAGGGAGTCGCGGGTGGTCGACGTGACGCAGAACACGACCACGTCCGCGCCGAGCCCTGCGGCCGCGTCCGCGCCCAGCTCGGCATCCTCGACGGCGACCACGTCGACGTCCTCCTGGACCGCCACGGCGACGAGCGCGTCGACCGTGACCGCCGCCGGCAGCACGACGACCTCGTGCCCGCGGTCGCGCAGCCGGCGCGCACCGGTCTGGACGTCACCGCAGTAGAGGAGGCGAACGCCGGACGGGGACACGTCCGGCAGTCGACCATGGGGGCGACCCCACGTTCCACAAGCACGCCCACACGGATTTCGGACGCCCCTCGGCGTCCGCTATGGTCGTGCGCGCTGTTCCTGTCGTCGGCGTGGGGGGTCCCTTCACTGTGCTTGAGCCTCGGCTCCTGGACGCGGCTGACGCGACCCCTCGGGGCCGCCGCTGCGCCGACGTACCCGTCGACCACGTCGCCGTGCCGGAGACCTCGACGTACGTCGGGCGCCGCCGGGCGGCAGCACCGGAGCCGACCGCTCTCGACACGGGCACCATCGAGCGGGTCCTGAGCGAGCTGGAGCCGGCCGACCAGACGACGTCGTTCGAGCACGAGCCGACCGCGCAGCTGCCGATGCTGCGGGCCGAGCCCACGACGACCACCTCCACGCACGGCGGCGGCGGCAAGCGCCGCGCCACCCGCACCAGCGGTCGCGGCCCCCTCTTCAAGGGCCTGCCGTCGGCGCCGGTCCTGCTCGGGATCGCCGCGCTCGCGCTCTCCGTCGGCGGCGCCGTCACCGTGGGTGACCCGCAGCCCGCCTCGACCGGCACCACCACCGCGGTGCCCCACGCGGCCTCCGCGCTGGGCGGCACCGGTGGCCAGGGCCAGGTCCTCAGCCGCGGCGGCGGCAGCGTCACCCGCGACTCCTCCCGCGACGCCCAGGCCGACGCCGCCGGCGCCCAGCTCAAGGACGCCGCCGAGGCGCTGGCCCAGCAGCGCGACGGGGCCCTGAAGGACCTGGCCAACAAGACCGAGAGCTACGCCAAGGTCATCGCGAAGGACAACTGGGGCTACCCGCTGGAGCCGGTCATCCTGACGGCCCGCTTCGGCCAGTACGGCCTCTGGTCGAGCTACCACACCGGCCTGGACTTCAACGGCGAGACCGGCGACCAGATCCACGCCATCGCCAACGGCACCGTGATCTCCGCGCAGTACGACGGCTCCTACGGCAACAAGACCGTGGTGCAGCTCGAGGACGGCACCGAGCTCTGGTACTGCCACCAGTCGGCGTTCCTGGTCTCCCCCGGCGACACCATCACCCGCGGCGAGGTCATCGGCCTGGTCGGCGCCACCGGCCACGTGACCGGCTCGCACCTGCACGTCGAGGTCCGCCCCGGCGGCGGTGACCCGGTCGACCCCTACCCGGCCATGCAGCAGCACGGCCTGTTCCTCGGCTCCGAGGCCCAGCCGGGCTGATCGGCCCCTCGGTCGGGCCGACGGGCCGCCTAGCGCAGCCCGGAGGTCACGAACCCGCGCACGAAGAAGCGCTGGAAGACCAGGAACACCGCGAGCATCGGCGCCACGTTGATGAGCGCGAAGGCCATCGTCGCGGTGTAGTCCGGACCGTACTGGCCCTGCAGGTAGAGCAGCCCGATCGGCAGCGTGAACAGGTCGTTGTCCTTGAGCGCGATGAGCGGCCAGGCGAAGTCGTTCCACGACGACAGCAGCGACATGAAGAACAGCACCGCGACCAGCGGCTTGGCCAGGGGCAGGACCACCCGGGTGAACGTGCGCCACTCCCCCGCCCCGTCGAGGCGGGCGGCGTCGAGCAGGTCGCGCGGGATGCCCACGAAGTACTGCCGGCTCAGGAACACCCCCAGCGCCGAGGCCGAGGTCGGCAGGATCACCGCCCAGTAGGTGCCGTAGAGGTGCAGCTCGGTGACCAGGCGGAACAGCGCGACCATGATGACCTGCACCGGCAGCACGAGCGTGCCGAGCAGGAGCACGAACAGCGTGCTCGAGCCGCGGAAGCGCAGGTGCGCGAAGGCGTAGCCCGCGAGCAGGTTGGTCACGACGGTGAGCACCGCGGTGGACAGGGCGATGGCCACCGAGTTGCCGAACCACGTGGTGACGGGGAACGAGTCGAGGACCCTACGGAAGTTCTCCAGGGTGAGCGCGTCGGGCACGACCCCGACCCGGCCGGCCAGCAGGTCGCGGCGACTGGAGAGCGCGACCACGACCATCCAGTACAGCGGGAAGACGATGACCAGCCCGACCAGGGTCGCGGCGAGGGTGCGGACGACGACGGCGAGCCTCACTGGTCGGCGTCCCGTCCGCGGCCCAGGCGCCACTGCACGCCGGTGAAGGCCAGCGTGACGACGAGCAGCACCATGCCGAGCGCGGCGCCGTACCCCTGGTCGCGCTGGGCGAAGCCCTGGTCGTAGGCGTAGGTGACCAGCACCGAGGTGGCGTCGCGCGGGCCGCCGCCGGTGAGCACGAAGACCACGTCGAAGACCTGGAAGGAGAAGATCACGTTGACCACGAGCAGGAAGAACGTCGCCGGGCGCAGCGCCGGCACGGTGACGTGCCGCAGCCGCTGCCACCACGAGGCGCCGTCGAGCATCGCGGACTCGTGCAGCAGCGGGTCCACGCCCTGGAGCGCGGTCAGGTAGATCAGCATGTTGAACCCGACCCGCCACCACAGCGTCACCAGCACGACGGAGGCGAAGGCGGGCACGCTCCCGGACTGCCACGAGGCCTCGGGCAGGTGCAGGCTGCTCAACACGCTGTCCAGGACCCCGGTGTTCTCGTCGAAGAACAGCAGGCCGATGAGCGCCGTGGCCACGCCCGAGACCGCCATCGGCAGGATCAGCAGGCTGCGGAAGACCGGACGCGCCGGCAGCGCGGAGTCCAGCAGCAGCGCGGCGCCGAGCCCGCCGAGCATGGACAGCGGGGTGACCAGCGCGGTGAAGAGCACCGTGTTGCCCGCCGAGCGCCAGAACCGGTCGTCGCCGAGCAGCCGCGTGTAGTTGTCGAGGCCGACGAAGGTCCCCGAGCCGAAGCCGTCGGTGCGCTGCAGGCTGATGAGCAGCGCCCAGGCCAGAGGGACGAAGACGAACAGCCCGAGCAGGACCACCGACGGCCCGACGAACCCGTACGCCGCACGCGCCTCGACCCGCGCCGAGCTCCTCATCAGGCGACGGCCTGCTGGATCCCGTCGCTCAGCCCCGCGATGGTGGTCTCCACGTCCTGCCCGCCGACGAACGCCGCCTCGAGCTGGTCCTGCAGCACGGCGATGATCTTCGACATCGACGGCGAGGCGACCTGACCGGAGTCCTGGGCCTGCACCGTGCTGGCCTGGCCGACGAACACCGGTGACAGGTCCGGGCGGACGTCGAAGTCGATGCCGTCCTCGACCAGGTCGGCCCGGGTCGGCAGCAGCGAGGCACCGGCGCAGAAGTCGCGCATCTGCTCGGCGTCGGTGACGTGGGCGAAGAACGCCGCGGCCAGCTCGGGGTCCGCGCCCTTGGTCGCGACCAGCGCGTTGCCGCCGAAGTCGCCACCCGCGCGCACGTCGCGCGGCGAGAACGTGGCGCCCCACTCGAAGTCGACGGTGGCGTCGGTGTCGGGGAGCAGGAACGCGCCGCCGAAGGTCATGGCCACGGTCTGGCCGTACCAGAGGTCGGCCGCGTAGGTCGTGGACTTCACCGACGAGTTCGGCGGCACCAGCCCCGCCGGGAAGAAGCCCTGGGTGAACTCGACCGCGGCCCGGCCGGCGTCGGAGTCGATCGCCGCGGTCGCGAGGTCGTCGCTGAGGAAGCGGCCGTCGGCCTCGAACAGCCAGCTCAGCCAGCGGGTGACGCCGTTGCCCTGCCAGTTGTAGGCGAAGGGGTACGTGTCGTCGGGCAGGGCCTGGCGCAGCTGCTGGGCCACCTGCTGGAACTCCTGCCAGGTCCACGCCTCGTCGAGCGTGGTGGGCACCGCGTCGATCCCGGCCGAGGACAGCAGGTCCTGGTTGTAGAGGATCACCGAGGTGTCGGTGTGGTGGGGCACGCCGAACGGCGACCCGCTGTTCTGCACCGCCGCCCACGCCTGCGGGGTGAACCGGTCCGCGAACCCGGACTCCAGGTGCGAGCTGAGGTCGAGCAGCTGCCCGGCGCCGGCGTACGCCCCGAAGGTGTAGTACGGCACCCGGAACACGTCCGGCGGGTTCCCGGCCTGGATCTGAGCGTCGATGTTGGTGAACATCTGCTCGTAGGGCACCGCGTTGAGCTTCACCGTGGCGCCCGAGGACTTCTGGAACGACTCGATCGCGGAGCGGAAGCCGGCCAGCTCGCTCTCGGTGCCCCAGGTCGTGAAGGTGAGCGTGCCGCTGGCCGTGCCCCCGTCGCCGTCGCTGTCGTCGTCGGAGCCGGTGAAGCCGCACGAGGAGAGCGCGGCGGCGCCGGCCAGGGCCGAGGTGGTGCCGAGGAGTCGGCGGCGGGACAGGTGCATGGTCAGCCTTCCTGAGCGAGACGACCGAGCCGTCCCCGAGAGCGTCGTTGTGCAACGTGTGCAGGTTCGTCCGCTGGACCTGGACAGTCTGCACCACTCACGGCGGCGTCGACACCCCACTTCACCCGTGCGGGTGGTGGGCGACCCTCAGGCGGCCGGCCCCTCGAGCGCGGCGGTCGCCCCGACCTCCTCGGCCGGGGAGATGGCGAAGTTGTCGCGGAACAGCGCCGTCGGGTCGTAGCGGCGCTTGAGTGCGCGCAGCCGGGCCAGGTGCGCCGGCGGGAAGGCCCGCTCCACCCACAGCGGACCGGTGCCGGTCTCGAAGCTGAGGTAGCTGCCCGACAGGTGCGGGACCAGCCGCTCCCAGGCCGCGTCGAAGCCGGACCCGGCCCCGAACGCCGCCAGCGAGAACGCCGCACTGCGCCCGGCGTACGCCGTCGCGGAGCTGGGCACGTCGGCGACCGCGCCACCGACCGCCCGGATCGAGAAGAAGTACGACACGCCCTCGTCCAGCAGCCCGGCCACCTCGGCGGCGAGCGCCGGCGAGAGGTGGTCGGCGAGACCGGAGTGGGCGCGCGGCTCGCCCTGGCCCTGCTGCGGCTCGTCGCTGCTGAACAGCGTCATCACCTGGTCGTAGGTCGTGAGCACCACGTTCTGCTGCAGCAGCGGCGCGACGTCGGCGACGGGCTGCAGCCGCGCGACGACGGTGTCGGGGTCGTCGGACTCGACGACCAGCATCGCCTGGGCGATCCGCTGGCCGCCCCGCCGGGCGCCGAGGATGACCTGGCCGGTGACGCTGCGGTCCGCCGCCTCGAGCGCCGCACCCCACCGCCCCAGGAAGGCCGGGGTGTCGCTGGCGTCGAAGGCCAGCTGGGCGAAGGCGACGGTGCCGACCCGCGCGGCGGTGAGCTCGAAGGACGTGGCGATGCCGAAGTTGGCGCCGGCTCCCCGCACCGCCCAGAACAGGTCGGGCTCCTCCTCCGCGCTCGCGCGCACCACCCGGCCGTCGGCCAGCACCACCTCGACCGCGGTCAGGTGGTCGATGGTCAGCCCGTGGCTGCGCGCGAACCACCCCACACCGCCCGCGGTGGCCAGGCCGCCGACGCCCACGCCGCCGTAGTCGCCGCTCGAGATGGCCAGGCCGTACGGCGCGAGCGTGCGGGCCACGTCGGCCCACCGGGCCCCCGGCCCGAGCCGCACCCGTCCGGTCTCGGCGTCGAGGACCTCGATGCCGTCGAGCGCGCTGACGTCGATGACCAGGCCACCGCGGTTGAGCGAGCGGCCGGAGATGCCGTGCCCGGCGCTGAGGATGCCCAGCGGCAGCTCGCGGTGCGCCCGCGCGACCGCGAGCGCGTCCCGCACCTCCGCGACGTCGCGCGGTCGCAGCACCAGCCCGGGCGCGCCGCCGCGCAGGTAGCTCGAGCGGTAGCGCGCGTACCCCGGGTCGCCCGGCTCGACCGCCCGCTCGGCCAACGACGCCGGCAGCTCGTCGTACCCGATCCCGGGCAGGCGCCGGGCCAGCGCCGACGGCCCGCGCACCCGGCCGCGCTCACGCACCCCGGAGGCCGAGCGGGCCTCCCCGACCCGCGAGCGGACCTCCTCGGCCACCGACGCGAACCGCTGCAGCCCGCCCTCGTCGTCGCCCATCACGATGAAGGTGCTGACGCCGTCCTCCACGGCGAGCCGGACCAGCTCGTCCGCGCCGGTGTCCGGCGTGACGTTGAGCAGCCGCACCACCTCTGCGGGGTCGCGACCGGCCTCGCGCGCCGCTGCGTCGATGACCTGCATCCCCCGCTCGAGGTCGCCGGGCTGGAGGTAGGGCAGCGACGGCAGCCACCCGTCCGCCGCCCGCCCGATCAGCCGCAGCATCCGCGGCTTGAGCGCGCCCAGCCAGATCGGCACCTCGTGCGCGGGCGCCGGCCCGCGCTTGGCCCCGTGCACCCGGTGGTGCACACCGTCGACGGCCAGCACCGACCGGTCGGAGGTGTCCCAGACCCCACGGATGACCCGCAGCGCCTCCTCCAGGGCGTCGACGGCCTCCCCCGGCTCCAACCGGGTGCCGCCGTACGCCTCGATCGCGTCCCAGAACCCACCCGCGCCCAGGCCGAGCGCCACCCGCCCCCCGGACAGCAGGTCCAGGCTGGCCACCGACTTGGCCAGCACCGCCGGCGGCCGCAGCGGCAGGTTGAGCACGTTGCCGGACAGCTGGATGCGCGAGGTCCGCGCGGCGGCGTACGACATGAGCGTCCAGGTGTCGAGGAACGCCGGCTGGTAGGGGTGGTCCTGGAAGGTCACCAGGTCGAAGCCGAGCGACTCGCTCAGCACGGCCAGCTCGACCGGGCGCTGCGGCGAGGCAGCCGTGGGCGTGACGAAGGTGCCGAAGCGCAGCGGGTGGCCGTAGTCGGGCATGCCACCAGCATGGCTACCCCCACACCGAGCGGACAATCTCAGGTAAGTGGGTTACTCTGAGTAAGTGCCCACCACCAAGCGGCCCGTCGACCGGCCCCTCATCAGCGACGCCACCTGCCGCGAGGCCACGTCGAGCCTGGAGTTCGTCGGCCGCCGCTGGACAGGCGCCATCATGCTCGCCCTCGGCCGCGGCGCCTCCCGCTTCAGCGAGGTCGAGGCCGCCGTCGACGGCCTCTCCCCCCGCCTCCTCACCGCCCGCCTGCGCGAGCTCGAGGCCCACGACCTCGTCGAGCGCGAGGTCGTCCCTACCACGCCCGTCTCGGTCCGCTACCGCCTCACCCCCCGCGGCCGCGACCTCCTCGCCGCCATGCAGCCCCTGATGACCTACCACCTGCGCTGGCACGACTAGGGAGACCAAACCAACGACCTCGGGGTCAGGTCAGCCGCCCGGCCGCGCCTTCTGCGGGTGCGGCGTCTCGTGCCGCGCGAGCATCGCCACGGACTCCGCGATCTTGCGTGACCGCGTCTCCGCCCGCTTCACCGCGCTCACCCGGTAGATCAGCGCGAACCGGTTGGTCTTGGTCAGCACCTCCCACATCGCCTGCGCCTCCGGCACCGCCGCGATCGCCGCCACCAGGTCCTCCGGCGCCTCCACCTCCGACGGCGGGGCGTACGCCGCCTCCCACCGCCCATCAGCGCGAGCCGCCTCCACCGCCGCCAACCCCGCCGGCGTCATCAGCCCCGCCGACGACAGCCGCGCGACGTGCTCGGTGTTGCGCCGCGACCACACGCTCCGCGCACCACGCGGCGTGAACCGCACGTACGACGTCTCCGCGTCCCGCTTGCGCCCCTGCCCGTCGATCCACCCGAAGCACAGGCCCTCGTCCACCGCCTGCTGCCACGTCAACGACGTGACCGTCCCGCCCTTGCGCGTCAACGCCAGCCACACCCCCGGCGAGCTCGCGTGGTGCTCCTGCAACCACGCCCGCAACGCCGCCGCATCAACGACGACCAGCTCCTCCAGCTCCACCGCCGGCATGGACGGAGGGTAGCCGCCCCCTGAGGTGAGGTCAGGGGCCACGAGCCCGTCCGCCACACCCCAAGGCCACACCGCAACGACCGCGGGACCGCGGGACCGCGGGACCGCGGGACCGCGGGACCGCGGGACCGCGGACTACGCAGACCGTGCCCACCGGGACGACATGGCGTGCGCACCGGTCCCGGTGGTCAGATGTGCCTGTGGATCCGTGGGACGGTGGCGAGGCCCTGAGCCTGTCCGAGAGCCACCCAGGAGTGGGAGTCGTCACCGACGACGTCGAGGAGCTCCCCGAGGTTCGCGAGGCCCGGGCGCGCGGTTGGGAGCCGGTGAGCGAAGCGCCGCTGTGGTGCTTCCTGCCGGCGGTGTGGCCCCGTGCTCACCGGGCGTGGACGCCGGATCGTCGCATCAGGCACTCGACGTACTCCAGCTCGGACGGCACGACGGGCCGGACACCGTGGAGCGCGTGGACCTACGCCGACGTCGAGGCCAGTCAGAACGCGATCCTGGCGGAGTGCGGCTTTCCTCCCCGTCCCTTCGGACGACTGTGGTTCGTGCGCATGGCCGGACCGTGGCCCTCTGTGGACGGGTTCCTCAGCGACCTCCTCCGTGACTGGGCGGTGCACCACGACGTGCTCGCCGACAGCGAGCTCGCCGACTTCACCAGGTCGCGCGTGCGCCAGGCGTTCTCCGTCTGAGCTCCGTCGTCAGCGACACCAGACGCTCCGACCGCGGCGGCCGGGCTCACCCCGTCGGCACCCAGTACCGCCGTGACAGGACGCCCTCGGCGTTCGGCCGGATCCCCTCCAGCACCCCACCCACCGACTCGATCGTGGCCGCCGAGGCCGCGTTGTCGGCCAGGCACGGGATCAGCACCTCCGACAGCCCCAGCGCCACCCGCGCCTCCGACAGCATCAACGTCGTGGCCCACGACGCCAGCCCCCTCCGCCGCGCCGAGGGCCGCACCCCGTAGGCGATGTGCCCCAGCCTGTCGTCGTACACGTGCCGCAGCACGATCGACCCCAACAGCCGACCGTCCTCGACCATCCACCCCCACGTGGCGTGCGGCTGCGGCGGACACGGCGTCCCCCGCAGGTGGCTCAGCCGCGTGATCTCCTCGACGTACGACGCGAACCACTCCGGCGACTCCACCTCATCGCCCTCGACCAACCCGAACCCGTCCTCGTGCTCCCCCGGCCCCCACTCCCGCACGCAGTCCACGAACGCCGCATGCAGCCCAACTGACGGCCGGACGAGCTCCACCATCCAGCCAGGCTAGGTGCCTCACCAACAGCCCTGTCTAGGCGTGCCCCAGCACGCGGCCACCCACTGGTGCTCGACCAAAGCCGCATTGTTTACGCCTTCCAACAGCGACGCATCGCGGCAGGTCGGTGCGCCAGGGGCCAGGTCATTTGCGGTGGTAGGACGCACCGAGGCTCCGCATCGTCACCCGGTCACGATGCTGGAGAAGTGATTGTCCAACCCAGCCATCGGAACTCGGAACCTACCGGTGTGCTGAAGTCACGCCAGTGAGCCGTGTACCGTCCGCCGAGGGTGCGGTCGTTCTTTGGGTACGGGCTATCCGGAGTACCCCATGAGAGTTCGCCGGTCAGCGTTCGTCCTTCGTCGATCCGAAAGGCGGCGTCGCGTGACGTAGCGGCGCCGGGGTTCCATAGACTTGGGCTGTTAGTAAGCATGATTGCGAGGCCGTTGCTGTCACCATCCGCGGTGAGGCGCTCGAGGCGAAACACGTCGTGGACGAAGCCGTGCCGAGCTAAGTCCATCGCCGCATGATCGCGCAGCAGGAACAGTTCGTCCGTGATGCCATCGGTGCCTTCCCACTTTCGCGTGGCGTACTTAAACTCGACGCGAGTCACGGAGTCTCCGATGCACACCAAGTCGATGTACTCGGCTCTCCGAGTCAATGGATTGCGAGCTGGCACCTCGAGTCTAAGCTTGATATCGGGGTCCATGGACCAGACCGTTTGCGCGAAAGCGAACTGAAAGTCAGCCTCGGAGTGAAACACGGGTCTCGCGTATGCCAGCCGGCTCATGACATCGGTCAGCGGTAGCCGGTTGCCGATCATCCCCATGCGTGAAGCCTGCCACCTATTGGCCGTAGACCTATCCTACGCGGCGGGATGACGCTCGATACCGATAGCCCGCCCGAGCCGAGAGAGGTTGGCGGCCAGGATGCCTACCGCTGCGACGCCCGCGCTTGTCCGAGTTCTATCTTCGAAGTCGGGCCACGGTTTGCTCGATCGGTATATCGCGCCGACACCCAGGCGTGCTTACGCGCTCGACCACTAAAGAAAGACGACCGTGAGCGACGTGGGCCTGTCGAGATAGAACTGCTCTAGCAACGCCGAGACAAAGTCCGCGCGGGCCTCGGCGTCCATTCGAGGCTCGGAAGAGTCATCAAGCGGTATGAGCCGCAGGCCGCCCCTCCGGCGGTCGGCGTTTGGTAAGCGAGCGCCCCGCAGCTTCTTCGTTACAGAGCTTGCGGCCGGTGAGATTCCGTACTCCCAGGGCCAACTCTTAGCGACGGGGAGCCGAGTCACCTCCGCAGGCGCTGGGAGCGGGGGGACGGGCGCGGCCATGATGCCGCGTGCCGAAGCCATCCGGGCAGATGCGCCAGAGGCCGCCGCCATCATGTCCCAGAAGTAGACCGCGCCGAGCGCCGGAGAATTCCACGAGCCTGCAGTCCGTGCCCACCAATTACTCCGACGGGGCACACGTTTGCCGTGAACAGGCGGCAGGCCTGTTTGATACAGGGCTAAATATCCCTCCTTCTGCCGTTGCTGACCATCCCAGGTGAATGGCGTTGTATTGAGCAGGTAACTGTGTGCCGCAGTGAGTCCCGACTTAAGCACGTATTCGTTTGTCGTTCGATCGATCCTTTGAACCACCTTGGCTTGGTAGATCCGCAACTTCTTTGAGCGATCGACTATTGCCAAATCGCCGCCTAGCAGGTATGCCTCGGCTTTCGACGTAATCGCGTAGGCCCCGCCGTCTGGGCCGTGCCGCCAGAGAGCTGCCATCGCTGCATCCGATATCCCGACCTCGCTGATAGACCAGGGCTCGAAATGACTCGTCACCGCCAGGCCAGCCGCCTTGGCGATCATCACGTCCGTGCGCCGGGCTGAAGTCGCGTACTCCCGCAGAGTCATGCGAACCTTCCAGGAGGCGATACCCATCGCACCAGCCAACTTCTCCGCGTCGCCCACGGTCACGTCACCTCCTCGGAGTTGCTCTCTCGGACATCTTGTCCGCAACCAGGCCAGGAGGTAGCGCAGGCGCTCAACTCGCAGGCGTGGTTGTGATCCAAGGGAGCGCGATCGGGGCCAGTTTGCTGGGACGTCGCTTGGAGCCTTTACGATTTTTCGGCTGGGTTCGATGCAGAGGTCGTTGGCTTTCCTGCCGAAGCCGTGGCCTCGCGCCCCTCAATGCGGATGATGGGCACTAGGTCCGTGCGACCCAGCCCGGCGTAGGCAGATGGATGGTGTCGCCTGTAACGATGATTGACCCTGGAGCAGCCAGGAAACACCGAGGATTGGAAACCAAACGTGCTGGGGTACCGAGGACACACAGGGTGGCGTGACATGTCGGAGTACGCGGTCCACTTCACCACAGGCGCGGACGAGAACACTGATGGCTACTGGCCAGTGATGGGGATCCTGTCGACTGGAAACTTGAACCCGAGCCGACCGTTTGGGCTCGCGGCGGAGTATGACTTCCTCGACGAGACACAGAAGTCCGTCTGTCTGTCCGAGATCCCCCTGGACCAACTCGACCGGATCGTCGAAAACCGGAGCCAGTTTGGGATCGGTTTCAAGCAGGCTTTCCTAGTCGCAAACGGCGGAGCTCGTGTCTGGTACGTCGACGACCCGTCGAGCCTCGCTGACAGGTGGCGTTCGATGGTCGCCGCGGCCAAAGCGGAGTCCGACCCCGCTGCCGAGATCTGGCAACTCACACCGTTCGTGGACCTTGCCTCCGAGACAGCATGGTTCAGTCAGTGGGAATGGGAGCGCGAGTGGCGTGTTCCCCGTGGCCTCTCGTTCACGCCCGACGACGTCGCCTTCCTCTTCATCCCTGCCCAATTGCACGAGGCGGCGCGGTCATTCTTCGACGAGGTCCGCAACGAGAATCGCGGCCCCAGCTATGACTGTTTGCTACTCGACGCCTCATGGGGTGAGGACCAGTTGCAAAAGGCGTTCGAGGATCTGCCGGTCTAAGGCGCCGACGCCGATCTGTGGCCCAGGTGCGGGCTCTATAGCGAGATCGACAGGATGCGTGTGGCGTGTCATTGGAAGTGATCCAAAGCCACCGCTCGGGATCCGGACGCGTTCGCTATGCGGCAGAGTTGGTGCACCCGCTTGAGTCGGTCAGACGCCGGCAACGTACGCGGTGAGGAAGTGGACGCCGGGGCGGTCGAGGTTGCCACGTGCTCGGTCGTAGCGCTCGGTGGTTCTGGGGTCGGCGTGCCGCGCAAGGATCTGGGCGTCCCGGAGGGGCACGCCGGCGTCCAAAGCGTTGGTGATAGCAGCGTGACGTAGGGAGTGCGGGCTGATATGCCGCGGGATCCCAGCCGCCTTCGCAACCCGCATAACCATGCGGTACGCGTCGCGACGGTCGATCGGCTTGCCCGACAGCGGCCGCAGGATCAACCGACCGGTGATCCGTTCGCCGCGGCAAGCTTCAAGGACGCGGAGGACCGGGACGGTCAGGGGCATGGTCGCCGGCTTGTCGCCCTTTCCCACCAGGTGCACACCCGATGGCCGCGAAGGGTCTCCGCGTAAAGCTCGATTCGGACTGCAGCAGCCTCGGATGCGCGGAGCGCGGTGATGCCCAGCAGGTAAGCCAAGGCGCCGTGGTGGACGGTGATGGTCTGGGCGACCTGCAGGAAGCGGATCAACTCGAGCCGGTCGAGGCCTTGGGTTCGGGACTCGTCGCTGTGCACCTTGGGTAGCCGGGCGTACACGGCGGGGTCGGCCGGGATCGTGCCGTCGATGTGGGCGAACCGGAAGAAGCCGCGGACGCCATGCATCATCGTGTTGATCGAGGAGGCCATCAGCCCGGGCGTCGCCCAGGCTGCGGATGTACAGCTCGACGTGTGCGCGTTGGATCCCCAGGAGCGGGTCCGACTCGTTGCCTTCGCACCACTCGAACCAGCGACGCACCTGATACGTGTAGAGCTCGTGGGTGTGCCCGGCGTAGCGGAGGCACCTGCGACGAGTGCTGCATCGGCGCCTGCGTCGGCGGGACACGTGTTGCGAGATCTCAGACTAGGGTCGCGCCTGTGAAGCGAGTGAGTCTTCCCGACCAATGGCACAGCCGAGACTTACCTGTGCTTGTGGAGGTAGCCCGCCAACTTCAGACGGAAAACTCGGTGGTGCATGGCCAGGCGGCTCAAGCGCTTGACTTAGAACCCGATGACGCCGCCCGTGCCTTCGATGCACTCATTGGGGTGTACCTAGCAGGCAAGGTCCAGCGCACTGGGGACGGTGAGATCTACTTGGCCTTTGCTTCGGGAGTCACCGAGAGGGGCCGCCGCGCAACCGGCCTTTGGCCGGACGGAGACACAGCAGTAGAGCAACTGCTATCTGCGTTGCGGCAGGCCGAGGATCTCACCGACGACCCTGACGAGAAGGGCGCCCTACGCAAAGCGTCGGGGCAACTGGCCACAGTGTCCCGGAGCGTCGTTGCTGAGGTCATTGCAGCAGTGGTTGCTCGGCAAGCAGGACTTTGACTGGGCTGAGAGTGGCAGGCAGTCCACCTCGCGGCGGAATCACGCGCTGCGCGGCCGGGCATAACCGCAGATGTCCCTGGATCGACGCGGACGACGCGTCGCTTGAGCTTGCGCCACGAAGAACGGAGCCATGTGACGGCCGGTAGTTTCGCGTCACGCATCATGCGCCTCAGAGACTCGATCGCGTTTCGACTCGGATGTGGCACCTCGTGCTCACCGGCACGTCTAGGGTTGGCCCGGCGCTCGATCAGCTAGAGGGAGGCCCGTCCGCATGCTCAATATGTCCGCTTGGCAGGAGCTCCAGTTGGATGTGATCAGCGAACTGCACCTCGACCCATCCAACGTTCGCCTGGAGACTGCGTCCAACGCAGTTGAAGCAGACATCCTCGAAGACCTGTTCGCGAACGAAAATGCCCTGGGGCTCGTTGAGGGTATCGCTCAGATCGGTTACCTGATTCACGAGATTCCAATCGTAGTGAAGCGCAAGGGTAATTACATCGTCGTTGAGGGCAATCGCCGGGTGGCCGCCCTGAAGGCTATTCAGAATCCGTTGCTCGTCCCTGAGTTCAAGACTCGCATTAAGAACCTCAGCGCAGGCATCCCCAACAAATCTGCCTTGAAGAAGATCTCCGTCAAGGTTGCACCCAACCAATCTCAAGCCGACCAGCTGATCGCTTCCCTGCACACCTCAAACCTTCGACGTGCTTGGACTCCTGCGCGGCAGGCTGCCTTCTTCCAGGCACAGATCGACGCGGGACGCACGTACTCCCAGCTGCTCACGCGCTACCCGACCATCGATGTTCGCAAGTTCGTCTTTCGGGGCCACATGGTCAATCTGTTCAAGAGCGCGAAGTACTCGGATCCGGCTCTCGCTGACTTCCTCCAGACCAGCAAGTGGAAGCGGAGCCTGTCGGCTCTGGCGCGAATCTACGAATCAAAGGACTTCCTATCACTCACGGGCTTGGAGATGGACGACAAGGGGAAACTCTCGAAGTCCATCTCAGACAAGACCTTTGCCTTGGTAGCAGAGCACATCGTTCAAGGCATCAAGGACGGCGAGCTAGATACTCGAAGTTTGAACTCTGTTACAGCTCCGCGGTTCGTGCTCCTGATGTCCGATCTCGAATCGATCTGTGCTGCCGATCCCGGCGCGGTTTTGAAACCCACCGGACCTAGTGGAACCCCTCCTGCAGGGCCGCCTACCCCCGGGGGTGGCGGCGGAACTGGTTCCCCGCCGGGAGGCCCAACCAAGAAGACCGCTAAGAAGACCGCTAAGAAGGCCGCGGCGCCTCCAAAGGTGAAGGTTCGCAACCTGGACCTGTCGCTACTTTCGGTCCCGCCCACCTATCCGCAGGCAATGACCACGCTGATGTCTGAGTTGTCCGCTATCGACATCCAGCGGACCCCGAACGTTGCCGTCGTGGTCTTCCGCGCAGTTCTTGAACGTTCTATCAAGTCGTACGCCGAGATTAATGGACACACAATCAAGCCGAACAAGAGCGGCTATGTACAACTAGCTGACGCGCTCAACTGGCTGCACGACTACGTCAATGCCAACGGGCCCAAGTCACTAGTGCAACCAATCAAGGCCGTGCTTAGCGGCAAGCTCCTCAATTTCGGAGGGTCAGCGAACGCATTGAACGCAATCAATCACAACCACCACTACCTGGTCGATCCAGACGAAGCCCTGCATATGTGGAACTCGATCAACTCCATCCTGCGCTTCGCGTTGAAACCATGACGCCGACAACTCGTGTAGCAAAACGACCACAGGTTTCGCCCTTAAGGTACCCGGGAGGCAAATCTGCCCTGTACCCGAGGCTCCGAGAACTCATCCGAAACAACGGTCTTGCAGGATGCACCTACGTCGAGCCTTACGCAGGCGGCGCAGGAGCCGCCCTGAGCCTGTTGGCAACCGGCCAAGTTGGTCGCATCGTCATCAACGACTTTGACCCCGCGATTGCTGCCTTCTGGACAACCCTTGTTAATAACCCAGACCTGATGATCAAGAGGATTCAGAAAGTAAGGCTCGACGTTCGTGAGTGGAAGCGGCAGAAGGCCATTTATATGGCGGCGAACGAGGCTGACATGGCGGAGCTCGGTTTTGCTACGTTCTACCTGAACAGGACCAACAGGTCTGGTGTGTTGAACGGCGGCCCTATCGGTGGCCTCGACCAGACAGGCAACTACAAGATCGATGCGCGGTTCAATCGCGACGGCCTCCAGGAGCGAGTCCGGATCATCTCGCTTTACGCCGACAAGATCACCGTCAGCTCTCGCGACGGGCTCGACGTCATTCGTGAAGCAACCAGACGAGCAGACACCTTCGTCTACGCCGACCCTCCGTACTTCGAAAAGGCTGGCTCGCTGTATCTCAACGCTTTCAAGGCAGCAAACCATGAGGCACTTGCCAAGATCATGAACGGCCGTGCAAAGAAGAACTGGGTGTTGACATACGACAACGTTCCCCAAGTGTCGGCCCTCTACGGCGCGAGGCGGAGGGTCGAGTTCGGCCTGCACTACTCGGCACACAGGGTCACAAAGGCCACCGAGGTCATGGTGTTCTCCGACCCACTGGACATCTCGACGACGCTAGATCAATCCTGACCCTGACCGCAGCCATGTCGATTCCACATGGTCCTCGCGCGCTCGGATCGTAAACCGTAGGGCACGAGCAGTAGCGCTTCGTCTGGCAAGCACGCGCTCCTGATGCATACACCGCGAAGGTCCGCTCTCGGTGCCTTGCACCCGCGTCACAGTGGGCGGAGTGACGCACTCAGAACAACGGGGGCTCGTCAGATCCGGTCATCTGCTCGTATCCGCTGGCTGAGATGCAGAGCCCGACGACAAGACCCACCTCGCGACCGCGTCCTCCACGACTCCGTCGGCATGGGCACCGTCGTCACCGTCGAAGGCTGGGCGACAAAAAGTCGCTCGCATCGACTTCGGCAGCGAGGGCGTGAAGCGACTCCTCCTGCGCTGCGAACCGAGAGAGAAGCTCACGGACGCGAAGCGGACGGACTAGAGCTTCTCGACAGGTGCGTAGCGCAGGAGGAGGCGTTTCACGCCTTCGCTGCCGAAGTCGATGCTCGCGACTTGTTTGTCGCCTTCGCCTTCGACGGTGACGACGGTGCCCATGCCGAAGGAGTCGTGGAGGACGCGGTCGCCGGGGTCGAGGGAGGGGATGGTGCGGGCGGGCTTGGCCTTGCTGGCGGCGTCGGCTCGGGCGGCGGCGGAGGAGAAGTTGCGGCGGCCGCGGTCGGTGGGTGAGCCGGAGCCCCAGCCGCCTCCGCCGCCGTACGACGAGGAGAGGTCGGGGCGGTTCCAGGCGGCCTGGGCGGCCTCGGTGCGGCGCCAGTCGACGAGGTCGACGGGGAGCTCGTCGAGGAAGCGGGAGCCGGGGTTGTGGCTGGGGGCGCCCCAGGCGGAGCGGACGACGGCGCGGGAGATGTAGAGGCGCTCGCGGGCGCGGGTGAGGCCGACGTAGGCCAGCCGGCGCTCCTCCTCGAGCTCGGGCTGGTCGCCGAGGGAGCGCGAGTGGGGGAAGACGCCGTCCTCGAGGCCGGTGAGGAAGACGACGGGGAACTCCAGGCCCTTGGCGGTGTGGAGGGTCATCAGGGTGACCAGGCCCTCGTCGCCGGCGGGGATCTGGTCGGTGTCGGCGACCAGCGAGACGCGCTCGAGGAAGTCGGGCAGGCCGGGGGTCAGCACGCCGGCGTCGACGTCGGTCGGGTCGGCGGAGGGACCGGCGACGGGGTCGTCGGCGAACTCGCGGGCCACGGCGACGAGCTCGCCGAGGTTCTCCTGGCGGGTCTCGTCCTGCGGGTCGTCGGAGTCCTCGAGCATCTTGAGGTAGCCCGAGCGCTCGAGCACCGACTCGAGCACGACGTCGGGCCGCTCGCCGGCGTCGACCATCGACTGGAGCTCCTCGATCATCGCCACGAAGCCGTCGATCGCGGTCACGGCGCGGGTGGCCAGGCCCGGCACGTCGCCCGCGCGCCGCAGCGCCTCGAAGAAGGTGAGCCCGTTGCCGGCGGCGTACGCGCGGACGGCGGCCACGGTGGTGTCGCCGATCCCGCGCTTGGGGACGTTGAGGATCCGGTCGAGGCTGACCTCGTCGGCGCCGTTGACCAGCAGCCGCAGGTAGGCCAGGGCGTCGCGGATCTCGCGGCGCTCGTAGAACCGGACCCCGCCGACGACGCGGTAGGGCTGGCCGGTGCGGATGAAGACCTCCTCGAAGACCCGCGACTGCGCGTTGGTGCGGTAGAACACCGCGACGTCGGCAGGCTTGTGGCCCTCGTCGGTCAGCTTGTCGATCTCGCTGGAGACGAAGCGCGCCTCGTCGTGCTCGTCGTCGGCGACGTAGCCGACGATCCGCTCGCCGTCGCCGGCGTCGGACCAGAGCTTCTTGTCCTTGCGGCCCTTGTTGTGGCCGATCACGGAGTTGGCCGCGGTGAGGATGGTCTGGGTGGAGCGGTAGTTCTGCTCCAGCAGGATCGACGTCGCGTCGGGGAAGTCCTGCTCGAAGTCGAGGATGTTGCGGATGTTCGCGCCGCGGAAGGCGTAGATCGACTGGTCGGCGTCACCGACGACCATCAGCTCGGCCGGCTCGACCCGCTCGCCGCCGGAGGTCTCGACCTCCTCGTAGCGCGGCGCGCACAGCTCGGCGATGAGGGCGTACTGCGCGTGGTTGGTGTCCTGGTACTCATCGACCAGCACGTGCCGGAACCGGCGCCGGTAGACCTCGCGCACGTCCGGGAACTGCTGGAACAGGTGGACGGTGAGCATGATCAGGTCGTCGAAGTCGAGCGCGTTGGCCTGGCGCAGCCGCTTCGCGTAGAGGGTGTACGCCGCGGCGTAGGTCTCCTCCAGCTTGTTGCTGGCCAGGTCGGTCGCCTCGGCGGCGTCGCGCAGCTCGTTCTTGTGGTCGGAGACCCAGTGCAGCAGCGACCCGGGCTGGAACTTCTTCGGGTCGAGGTCGAGCTCCTTGACCACGTTGGTCATCAGCCGCTTCTGGTCGGCGGCGTCGTAGATCGAGAACGACGACTTGTAGCCGAGCCTATCGATCTCCTTGCGCAGGATGCGCACGCAGGCGGAGTGGAACGTCGAGACCCACATGATCCGCGCGCGCTTGCCGACCAGCTCCTCGACGCGCTCCTTCATCTCGGCCGCGGCCTTGTTGGTGAAGGTGATGGCGAGGATCGAGCCGGGGTGGGCCTTGCGCTCGGAGATCAGCCACGCGATCCGCCGGGTGAGCACCCGGGTCTTGCCCGAGCCCGCGCCGGCCACGACCAGCAGCGGCGCGCCCTCGTGGACCACCGCGGCACGCTGCGGCTCGTTGAGCCCCGCGAGGAGCTCGTCGCGGCTCGGCCCGGAGCGGCGCGGCGCCTGCTCCGCGGTCGCGGTGAGGTGCTCGAAGCCGGGCAGCGCGTCGGTGCTCATGACAGCCCAACCCTACGTGCCGCCGCCCCCAGCTGCGGCGGCGCCGGAGCCGCCCTGTCAGAGGGCGAGCCGGGCCCCCCAGCCGTGCCTCAGCCGTGGGCGGTCGACCAGAAGACCGCCACCGCGACGTTGGCCGCGGTGAGCACCAGCAGGCCGGTCCACAGCCCCTGCGGGATCGCCTCCTTGCGCATGTTCACCATCACCAGCACGAGCAGCACCAGCCCGATGACGGCCTTGACCGCGATCTTGGCGTGGTTCACGTCGCCGTCCCCGGCCTCGAGCACGCCGACCAGCGCCAGCCCGGTCAGGAACGCCGTGCCGACCCCGTCGCGCATCGCCGCGTTGACTCGCTTGTAGGGCTCGCGGGCCTGCGCGAGCAGCCCGCCGAACAGCGCCGCCCACCCGAGCAGGTGGGCGAAGAGCAGGATCAGCCGGAGCGTGTGCACGAGCCGAAGACTAGGCGAGCAGCGTGCGCACGAGTACGTCGGCCAGCACGTCGGCGTACTGCTCGGGGGTCCTGCCGCGCGAGGTCACCAGCTCGAACCACTCCGGGCTGTTGAGCGACCAGACCAGGTCGGCCGCGTCGTCGTCGGACAGGTCCTCGCGCAGCCCGCCGGCCGCGCGCAGTCCGGCCACGAACAACCGCATGTTGGCGGCCCGGCGCTCGCTGATCGCGCGGTGCTGCGCGGCGCACTCGGGCTCGGTGCCCCCCGCCTCCTGCAGCGCCCGCATGATCGGCACCGACCGCGGCAGCACCCGGCCCATGGCGGCGGCGTACGTGCGGATCTTGGCCTCGGCGGTCGGCGCCTCCTCCACCGCCCGCACGTAGTCGCGCTGCCCGGCCGGCACCGGAGCGGGGCCCTCGGCGAGCGCCATGTCGTGCACGGCGAGCAGCAGCTGCGCCTTGCGGCCGACCGTGGCGTAGACGGTGTCCAGGGAGACCCCGGCCCGCTCGGCCACCGCCTGGACCGACGTGGCGGCGTACCCCTGCTCGACGAAGAGCTCCCGGGCCGCCGCGAGGACGGACAGCCGGGTCGCCTCGGCGGCCGCCCGCCGTCGCGAGGCGTCGTAGGACCGCTTGACCCGCTCCCCCATGCGGCCTAATTTATCCGAAAGCCCTTCGGATCAATCTCAGGAGCTCGGCATGTCGACACACGAGGGTGAGCAGCTGGTGGTCCACGAGCCCGGCACCGGCCGCGCGACCTGGGCCATGGGGTCGCTCTTCGAGCACCTCCTCGAGCGCGGCCAGAGCGACCGGCTCGGCGTGGCGCTGGTGACCCAGCCGCCGGGCATCGCCACGCCCCTGCACCGGCACAGCCAGGAGGCCGAGGCGTTCTTCGTCCTCGAGGGCCGGCTGTCCTACCAGGCGGGCGAGGAGCTGCACGAGCTCTACGACGGCTGCTTCATCCACCTGCCCCAGGGCGTGCCGCACGCGTTCCGGATCCGCGGGGACTCCCCCGCCAAGCTGCTCGCCCTCACCGCCCCGGCCGGGCTGTTGCACCTGTACGACGAGGTCGGGCTGCCGGCGGCGGAGCGGCGGCTCCCGGGCGAGGACGGCCAGACCCCGGAGGTGGAGATCCCCAAGTGGGTCGAGGTCGGGCCGCGCTACGGCCTCGAGGTCGTCGGGCCACCCATCCCGGAGTGAGGGCGGCCCCGGTTCGGTGAGCCCTCGGTGCGCCCGTCGGTGCGCCATCGGTGCGCCGTCGGCCAGCCGGTCGGGACGCACCTGTCGTCGGTGCTGCGCGAGCTCCAGCTCTCCTCGCGGCACGAGCTGACGCGCTGGGTCGCAGACCGGTGACTGCTCGTCAGAGCAGCCGACGGTCGGAGGCCCAGCGGGTCAGCTCGTGCCGCGAGGAGAGCTGGAGCTTGCGCAGGACCGACGACATGTGGGTCTCGACGGTCTTGATGGAGATGAACAGTTCCTTGGCCACCTCCTTGTAGGCGTAGCCGCGGGCGATGAGCCGCATCACCTCGCGCTCGCGCTCGGTGAGCCGGTCGAGGTCCTCGTCGACGGCGGCCACCTCGATGGAGCCGGCGAAGGCGTCGAGCACGAAACCGGCCAGCCGCGGCGAGAAGACCGCGTCGCCGTCGGCGACCCGGCGGATGGCCGAGACCAGCTCGGGGCCGGTGATGGTCTTGGTGACGTAGCCGCGGGCGCCGCCGCGGATGGTGCCGATGACGTCCTCGGCCGCGTCGGAGACCGAGAGCGCGAGGTAGCGGGTGTCCGGCGCGGTGAGGGCCGAGCGGCGCATCACCTCGACGCCGCCGCCGCCGGGCAGGTGCACGTCGAGCAGGACCACGTCGGGCCGGTGCTCGGCCACGGCCCTGACGGCCTGGTCGACGTCGGCGGCCTCGGCCAGCACCTCGACCACGCCGGCGCCGGCGGAGGCGAGCTCGGCGCGCACGCCGCTGCGGAACATCGCGTGGTCGTCGACGATGACGACCGGCACGGGACGGGCGGGGGTGGTCACAAGGTCTCCTCGGGTGACGCAGGGGGTGTCGGGCGGGACAGGTGGAGCCGGACCTCGGTGCCCTCGCCGGGCGCCGAGCGGACCTCGGCGGTGCCGCCGTGGCGGGCCATCCGGTCGATGATGCTGCGGCGCACGCCGTACCGGTCCTCGGGTACGTCGTCCAGCGCGAACCCGGCGCCGCGGTCGCGGACGAAGACGTCGACGCTCTCGTCGCCGACCTCGGCGTAGACGTCGACCCGGCCGGTGCCGGCGTGCTTGGCGGCGTTGGTGACCGCCTCGCGGGTGGCCTGCACGAGCGGGCGCAGCACCTCGTCGTGCGGGCAGTCGCCGACGGCGACCACGTCGACGGTGACGCCGTAGGTGTCCTCGACCTCGGCGGCCGCGGACCGCAGCGCGCCGGCCAGGGAGGAGTCGTCGGTGGACTCGCCGACGTAGAGCCACGCGCGCAGGTCGCGCTCCTGCGCCCGGGCCAGGCGGGCCACGGTGGTGGGGTCGTGCGAGCTCTTCTGGATGAGCGCGAGGGTCTGCAGCACCGAGTCGTGCAGGTGGGCGGCCACGTCGGCGCGCTCCTCGACCCGGATGCGCTCCTCGCGCTCCGCCCCGAGGTCGCTGGCCAGCCGGAACACCCACGGCCCCACGACCAGCGAGAGCCCGACCACGCCGAGCAGCCCCGCCGCGAGGGCGACGCGCGCCTGGCCGAAGCCGTTGCCGGTCAGCCCGACCACGACCAGCGCCACGACGATGAGGGCGACACCGGCGGCCACCCGGGCGTACGACGCGAGCCCGCCCGAGCCGAAGACCATGCGCACCGGGTCGAGCCGCCCCGAGGTGTCGAGCCAGCGCTCGCGCTGGACCTCGTCGGCCTGGCGCCACAGCAGCGCGACGCCGGCCAGGCCGATGACGATGGGCCAGAACACCGCGCCGCTGCCGAGCGTCGCCTGCGCCACCAGGATCACGCCGAGGCCGAGCGCGGCCAGCGCGATCGCCGGGCCGGCGTCGGTGAGCCGGCGCGAGCGGCGCGGGCGCCGGCCGCCGCGGGTCGCGCTCTCGGCGCCGGGCGTGCCGGTCTCGAAGCGGGAGTCCGACGGCACGACCAGCCACAGGCCGATGTACATCGCGATGCCGAGCCCGCTGATCGCGGTGGCCAGCAGGAACGCCGCGCGCACCCAGAGCACCGGCACCGCCAAGTGGCGCGCCAGCCCGGAGGCGACGCCGCCGAGCACGGGGCTCTCGGAGTCGCGCGTGACGCGTCGCCACTCGCGCGGCGGGTGGGTGGGTGCACTGGTCATGACGGGTCAACTGTCGCAGGTCAGAGCGGTCCACCCCATGGAGAAGCACCCCGAGCCGACCCTGAGGACGGCGCCCGCCCCTCCGGTCGGATTCAGGGTCGTCCCCGATGGTCCGCAGCGCCGCGAGGGCACAACCTTGGTGCCATGACCACCACTCCCCCCGAGGCCGAGGAGCGTCCCGACGCCCCGCCGCCGGGCGCCGAGGGACCCCGCGCGACCCGCGAGGAGCTCAAGGAGCTCGGCTCGATCCGCCGCACCACCGGGCCCGACCGCAAGATCGCGGGCGTCGCCGGCGGCCTGGCCCGGCACCTCGACATCGACCCCGTCATCCTGCGGGTCGCGTTCGTGGTGCTGGTCTTCTTCGGCGGCGCCGGCCTCATCGCGTACGCCGCGTGCTGGCTCCTCGTCCCCGAGGACGGCAGCCTCCGCCGCCCGCTCGGGCTCGACGACCGCAACCGCGGCTTCGCGCTGGTCGGTGTCGGCATCCTCGCCGGGCTCGCACTGCTCAGCGACACCCTCGGCAACGACTTCTTCCCGTGGCCGGTGGCCATCGCCATCGGGCTGCTGGTCTTCCTCGTCGTCGGCGTCGTCGACCGGGACCGCAAGGTGGTGCCGACCGCGCCGCCGGTCCCCCACCGACCCGACCCGATCACCGGCGAGCCGGTGCCGACCGGGCCCGCGGCGTACGTCGCGCCGCCGGCGTACCGACCGCTCCCGCGCAACCCGCGCAAGCGCGGACCCAGGCTGTTCTGGTTCACCCTCGCCCTGGCCGCCCTCGGCATCGGCGTGCTCGGCATCGCCGACGCCGCCGGCGCGGGCGTGGCCGACTCGGCCTACCCGGCCGTGGTCGTGGGCGCCTGCGGGCTGATGCTGCTGGTCGGCGCCTTCTGGGGCCGGGCCGGCGGGCTGATCCTCGTCGGGCTCGTCGCCTCGCTGGCGCTGACCCTCACCACGGCCGCCCAGGACGTCGAGGGCGGCGACATCAACCGCACCCCGCTCACCGCCGCCGCCGTCCCGAGCCGGCTGGACACCTCGGCCGGCGAGATCGTCCTCGACCTCACCCGCGTGCAGGACCTCCCCGCCCTGGACGGGCGGTCCCTGGAGCTCGACGCCGACCTCGGCCGCATCGAGGTGGTCGTCCCCGCCGGGCTCACCGTCGAGGTCGACGCGCAGATCCACGGCCCGGGCCACCTCGAGCTGTTCGGCGACGAGCGCGGCGGCGTCGGCATCGGCGACGTCTCGCGGCACGAGGCGGGCCCCGGCGCACCCACGTTGTCCATCGAGGCCGACGTGGACCTCGGCGAGATCAAGGTCCTGGAGGGGGCATCGTGAACGACACCCTGAACGACGACGGCCGCCCGAGCGGGCGGCACCAGCTCAACATCGGCCACCTGGTCATGGGGATCGCCCTGCTCGGCATCCTCGGCATCTGGGCGCTGGTGCAGAGCGACACCGTCGGCGGCGACGACGTCCGCTGGCTGATGCCCATCCCCTGGGTCCTGGCCGGCGCGGCCGGGCTGACCGCCACGGCCATCACCGGCAGCCGCCGCTACGCCGTCAGGCAGACCGGCTGGGCCGGCGGGCCCGAGCCGACCCCGACCGTCCAGATCCCGACCGACCCGACCGACCCGACCGAGGAGCGCCCATGACCACCGAGCCCACCAGCCAGCAGGCCGACCAGCCGCCGGCCCAGCCCACGGCCCAGCCGACGCCGCCGCCGGCGAGCCCGAACGCCGACCAGCAGTACGCCTCGTCGGCCAGGGTGCCGCGCCGCCTGGTGCGCCGCACCGACGACAAGATGCTGGGCGGCGTGTGCGCCGGGCTGGCCGACCACTTCGGCATCGACCCCACGCTGGTGCGGGTGCTGACCGTCCTCGTGACGGTCCTGGGCGCCGGCACGGTGGTCATCGCCTACCTCGCGGCCTGGGCGATCGTGCCGAGGGACGTCGACGTGGACCCGGCGTACGCGGCGCAGACCGCCAGCGTCTGGTCCGGCTGATCGCTGAACAGCCCGTCCACGCCCGCCTCGACCAGGGCCTGGACGCGTCCCGCCACCGCGGCGGGGCCGTCCGGGTCGTCGTGGCGCACGGTGTAGGCCAGGACGCCGAGCCCGGCCCGGTGCGCGGGACCGACCAGCCCGGGTCGCGCGAGCAGCGCGGGGACGTCGAGGGCCAGCACGTCGGCGTACGTCGCCACCTCGGCCAGTCCGGCCGGCGTGAGCAGCGGTGAGCCGGCCCCCTCGACCAGCTGGACCAGCGGCAGCGGGGTCCGCTCGCGCAGCCGGCGCACGCTGAGCGGGTCGAAGCTCTGCAGCACCACCCCCGCGTGGACGTGGTCCAGGCCGTGGTCGCGCAGCGAGGCGAGCACCGTGTCCTCGAGCCGCTGAGCCTCGGCCGGCAGCTCGCAGGACTTGAGCTCGGCGTTGAGCCCGACCCGGCGCCCGCGCCGGCGCGACTCGTCGGCCAGGAGCAGCAGCAGCTCGTCGAGGGTGGCCACCTCGAAGTAGCCGTCGAAGCGCGCGCTGCCGGGCCGGCGCGCCGGCCAGCGCTCGGTGGCGCGCAGCGACTTCAGCTCGGCGAGGGTCAGCGCCTCCACCCGCCAGGGCCGGTCGGCGAAGTCGGCGCGCACCGCGATGTCGGTGGTCCGGGTCAGGTCGCTCTCGTGGCGCAGCACGGCGACGCCGTCCGCGGTGAGGACCAGGTCGGGCTCGACGGCGTCGGCGCCCTGGGCGAGGGCCAGGCGGTACGACGCGAGCGTGTGCTCGGGGCGGTAGCCGGGGGCTCCGCGGTGACCGATCACCAGTGGTCTCGTGGCCGATCCCATGACACCGACGGTCCGCGGGACACGTGGCCGGGAGGCGCAGACGACGTGAACCGGAAGTGACACTCTTCTGCCATGTCGACGTTGCCGACCCTGGGCCGCCTCGCGTCGCTGCCCGCCCTGGAGCACCCCGAGCTGCTCGCGCCGCCGGTCCTCGCCGCGCTCCGGTCGTGGGAGCACGGCGCGGAGCTGGCCGTGGTGGAGATCGACCCCGAGGTCGCCGACACGGCCGCGATGAGCGCGGCGTACGACCTCGGCATGGACACCGGCGCCAACTGCGTGGTCGTCGGCGGCAAGCGCGACGGCGAGGAGCGGGTCGCGGCCTGCCTGGTCCGCGCCGACCGGCGCGCCGACGTCAACACCGTGGTCAAGCGCGCGCTCGACGTGCGCAAGTGCTCGTTCCTGCCGATGGACCGCGCGGTCGAGGAGTCCGGGATGGAGTACGGCGGGATCACCCCGGTCGGGCTGCCCGCGTCGTGGCGGCTGCTGGTCGATCCGCACGTGCTGGACGTCGACGTGGCGGTGATCGGCTCGGGCGTGCGCCGCTCCAAGCTGCTGCTGCCGGGCCGGCTCGCCGCCGCGCTGCCGGGGGCCGAGGTGGTCGAGGGGCTGGCAGGCTGATGGCGGAGATCGGCGACGAGCGCGAGGACCCCGAGGGTCCCGACAAGGAGCGCGACGAGACCGAGGCGGAGCGCGAGGACCGCAAGTGGAACGACATGCTCCAGGAGCTGCGCGTCGTCCAGACCAGCGCCCAGCTCACTGCCGGCTTCCTGCTCACGCTGCCGTTCTCGCAGCGCTTCAGTGCGCTGAGCGACAGCCAGGAGGGCTTCTACCTCGCGCTGGTCGTCCTCAGCGCCCTGGTCGTCGCGCTGGTGCTCACCCCCGTGGCCATCCACCGGCGGCTCGCCGGGCTGCGCGTCAAGGGCAAGGTCGTCGCCGCCGGGGCCTTCTTCATGCGGCTGGCGCTCGTGCTGCTGGCCACCCTGGTCGCGGGCATCGTCACCTTCATCTTCGACGTGCTCCTCGACCGCACCGCGGCCGTGGTCACCGGGGCGGCGCTGGGCGTCGTGCTCACCGGGCTGCTGTTCGTGCTGCCTCGTACCCTCGTGCGCAGATGAACAGCCGGGCCGCCCTCACCCTCGTCGCCGTTCTCGCCCTGCTCACCAGCGGGTGCACCGGCGACGACAGCGGCGCGTCCGGACCGCCCGGGTCGTCCGGGTCGTCCGCCCCGAGCCCCTCGGAGTCGTCGCTGTTCACGCTGACGCCGGTCACGCTCCCGCCGGAGCCGCCGCCGAGCGGGAAGCTCAAGGCCGACATCGAGCAGTCCTCGCGCGACGGCGCGGCCGGCCGCTTCCAGGTGTGGGTCGACAACGACACCGACACGCTCATCACGCCGACCCGGGTGACCTACACCGACGCCCGGTTCCGCACCCCGCTGACCGGCACCCGGCTGCGCGACATCCCGTCCCAGGCGCGACGGGGCTTCCAGTTCCTCCTGCCGGGCCGACCCGCCTGCGGCCGCGAGGCCGACGGCGGCACGGTCACCGTCGACTACACCGTCGACGGCGACCGGCGCACGGCCACGGTCCCCGTCGAGGACGAGGCCGACGTGATCCAGCGCACCGCCGCCGCCCGCTGCCTCGAGCTGAGCATCGACTCCATCGCGAAGCTCTCGTGGGCCGACGAGGTCACCGCCGACGGTGACGGCGGCGAGGGCTCGGTCGGCACCATGACCCTGGTCGTCGACACCACCGGGCGCCGCGGACCGACGCTGGTCATCGACACCATCGCCGGCAACCCGGTGCTCTCCCCCGGTGACCTCGGCGTGTACGACGCCCACCTGACGGTCCGCGGCGACGACCCGCCCCAGCGCGTCGCGGTGCCGCTGCGGCCGACCCGCTGCGACGCGCACGCCTTCGGTGAGTCCGGCAGCTTCGCGGCGTTCGCCCTCAACGTGCACGTCGACGGCCAGGCCGGCCAGTTCATCCTGCGGATGGGGCCGACGGCCGCGGCCAGCGCCCTCGAGTACGCCAAGGCCTCGTGCGGCTTCCTCACCTCCATCGGCGGCGGAGAGGGCTAGCTGAGGGCTGGTCGAGGGCTGGTCGAGGGCTGGTTGAGGGCCAGGTCACACGGCGACCACCCCGCCGGGTAATCCGTTCGCCAGCGAAGAGCCGGCTGCCTAGCCTTGAGCGAGTGCGCCGCCTCCCCCTCGACCATCCCGGCGAGGCGGTCCACAGCTCGCCCGGTGCGCTGCTGTGGTGGCTGGCCAAGGGCCAGTGGCGCACGCTGGCCGGCGGGATGGCCTTCGGCATCGTCTGGATGAGCTGCCAGGCGGTCATGCCCGCGGTGATCGGCCGCGCGATCGACCGCGGCGTGGCGGCCAAGGACGGCTCGGCGCTGGTGACCTACGCCGCGGTGATGCTCGCCATCGGGCTGCTCCAGGCCTTCACCGGGATCATGCGGCACCGCTTCGCGGTGACCAACTGGCTGACCACGGCCTACCGCACCGTCCAGCTGGTCACCCGGCAGGCGGTGCACCTGGGCGGCACGCTGCCCCGCAAGGTCTCGACCGGCGAGGTGGCCGCGATCGGCGGCACCGACCTGGCCCACCTCGGCAACGTCATGGACGTCTCGGCCCGCTTCGCGGGCGCGGTGGTCGCCTTCCTGCTGGTCGCCGTCATCCTGCTCACCGCCTCGGTGCCGCTCGGGCTGCTCGTCCTCATCGGCGTGCCGCTGCTCATGGCCCTCATCACGCCGCTGCTCCGGCCACTCAACCGGCGCACCGCCCACCAGCGCCACCTCATGGGCGACCTGGCCAACACCGCGAGCGACATCGTCAGCGGCCTGCGGGTGCTGCGCGGGATCGGCGGCGAGCAGGTCTTCCACGAGCGCTACCGCCGCGAGTCGCAGCGCACGCGCTTCGCCGGCGTCCAGGTCGCGCGGCTGCAGTCGGTGCTCGACGCCCTGCAGGTGTTCCTGCCCGGCGTCTTCGTGGTGGCCGTGGTCTGGCTCGGCGCGCGGTACGCCGTGCAGGGGCGCATCACGCCCGGCGACCTGGTGGCGTTCTACGGCTACTCGGCGTTCCTGCTCATCCCGCTGCGCACGGCGACGGAGTACGCCAACAAGCTCATCCGCGGGCGGGTCGCGGCGGCCCGGGTGTGCCGGGTGCTCGCCCTCGAGCCCGACCACGACGATCCCGCAGACCCGGCCGCGCTGCCCCCGGCCGGCGCCGTGCTCGCCGACGCCCGCAGCGGCCTCGTGGTCCGGCCCGGCCGGCTCACCGTGCTGGTCGCCGACCAGCCCGACGAGGCGGCCGCGCTGGCCGATCGCCTGGGGCTCAGCGCCCCCGAGGTCGACGACGAGGTCACCCTGGGCGGCACCCCGCTGAGCCGGCTGCGCCGGGCCGACGTGCGCAGCCGGATCGTCGTGTCCGACACCGGCTCCGCGCTGTTCTCGGGCCGGCTCGGCGACGTGCTGGCCGCGCCCGGCGCGGACCCGACCGCGGCGCTGCGCACGGCCGCGACCGAGGACATCCTCGAGGCCCTGCCCGACCGCCTCGACACGGTGGTGGCCGAGCGCGGCCGCACCTTCTCCGGCGGCCAGCGCCAGCGGCTGGTGCTGGCCCGCGCGCTGGCCCGCGACCCCGAGGTGCTCGTCCTGGTCGAGCCGACGTCGGCCGTCGACGCGCACACCGAGGCGACGATCGCGGCCCGGCTGCGCGACCACCGCGCCGGACGCACCACCGTCGTGGTCTCCTCCAGCCCGCTGCTGCTCGACGGCGCCGACGAGGTGGCGTTCCTGCAGGACGGCCGGGTGGTGGCCACCGGGACGCACGGCGAGCTGCTGGACCGCGTGCCGGCGTACCGCACAGTGGTGACCCGCGAGAGCGACGACAGCGAGGTGGTCGCGTGAGCGCCGGCACCGCCCTGCCCGTGGCCGACGCCCCGGCGCTCCGCGCGTACGTCCGGGTCCTGGCCCGCCGGCACCCCCGGCTGCTGTACGGCGCGCTGGCCCTGCACGTCGCCGCCGCCCTGACCGCGCTGGCCGCGCCGCGGCTGCTCGGCGACCTGGTCCAGGCCGTCGAGCAGGGCACCACGGTCGGCCACGTGGACCGCGTGGTCGCCGCCCTGGCGGCGTTCCTCGTCGCGCAGACCGTGCTCACCCGCTACGCCCGGCTGACCAGCCAGGTCCTGGGCGAGCAGGTGCTGGCCCAGCTCCGCGAGGACTTCGTCGAGCACACCCTGGCCCTGCCGCTGGGCACGGTCGAGTCGGCCGGCTCCGGCGACCTGCTGACCCGCACCGGCCGCGACGTGGACCAGCTCAACTGGTCGGTGCGCCAGGCCCTGCCGGAGTGGACCATCGCCGTCATCACCGCGGTGGCGACCTTCGTGGCCGCCCTCAGCGTCGGCTGGTGGGTGGCGCTCCCGGTGCTGCTCGGCCTGCCGCCGCTGGTCATCGGGCTGCGGTGGTACCTCGCCCGGGCCAAGGACGGCTACCTGCGCGAGTCCGCGTCGTACTCCCGGATCAACGCGACGCTCACCGAGACCGTCGAGGGCGCCCGCACCGTCGAGGCGCTCGGCCTCGCGCCGGAGCGCGTCCGGGCCGCCGACGACGACGTGCGCGAGTCGTACGCCGCCGAGCGCTACACGCTCTACCTGCGCACGGTCTTCTTCCCCAGCATGGAGCTGTCCTACCTGATCCCGACGGTGGCGACCCTGCTGCTGGGCGGCTACCTCTACACCCAGGGCAGCGTGAGCCTGGGCGAGGTCACGGCCGCGGTGCTCTACGTGCAGATGCTCATCGACCCGGTCGACCGGATCGTGTCGATCCTGGACGAGCTCCAGCTCGGCGCCGCCTCGCTGGCCCGCCTGCTCGGGGTGGCCGAGGTGCCCGACGACCGCCGGGCCACCGGCGCGCAGCCGCGCAGCGAGGAGCTCGAGGCCCGCGACGTGCGCTTCGCCTACGCCGAGGGCGGGCGCGACGTCCTGCACGGCCTGGACCTGGACCTCGAGCCCGGCTCCCGGCTGGCCGTCGTGGGCCCGTCCGGCGCCGGCAAGTCGACGCTGGGCCGGCTGCTGGCCGGCATCCACCCGCCGCGCACCGGCTCGGTCACCGTCGGCGACGTCGCCCTGGTCGACCTGCCCCTGGCCGACCTGCGCGGTCACGTCGCCCTGGTCACCCAGGAGCACCACGTCTTCGTCGGCACCCTGCGCGAGAACCTCGCGCTGGCCGCACCGCCCGGCGCCACCGACGACGACATCCGCTCCGCGCTCGAGGCGGTCGACGCCCTGGAGTGGGTCGACGCGCTCCCCGACGGGCTCGACACCGTCGTCGGCTCCGGCGGCCGGGCCCTCACCGCGCCGCAGGCCCAGCAGGTCGCGCTGGCCCGGCTGGTCCTGGCCGACCCGCACACGCTGGTCCTGGACGAGGCGACCTCGCTCATCGACCCCCGCGCCGCGCGCCACCTCGAGCGGTCGCTGGCCGCCGTGCTGGAGGGCCGCACGGTGGTCGCCATCGCGCACCGGCTGTTCTCGGCCCACGACGCCGACCGGGTCGCGGTGGTCGAGGACGGCCGGATCAGCGAGCTCGGCCCGCACGACGAGCTGGTCCGGGCCGGGGGGTCGTACGCCGCTCTCTGGGACAGCTGGCACGGCGGCTCCCGGAGCTGATCCCGGGCCGGGAGGGAGCCACCCGAGAAGGCTCTGGCAACAAAACACCCGAAAGAATGTGACAAGACATCTCTTACGACGCCGGGTGGGTTACTGTCGAGTATCTACGAGTCCGGGGGGACACGCAGAAAGGTCTTTCCGTGCTCCCTACCGAACCGGCCGCACTCCTCACCGCCATCTACAGCCCGCACTCGCTCATCCGGGCCGGGCTGGTGCACCTGGTCCAGCAGCACCCCCGCCGCGTCGTGCTCGTCGGCGGCACCGATCTCGATCCGCAGGAGCCGCTCGGCCCCGTCGACGTGGTCGTCTACGACCTGGCCCGCCGCTGGGGCCACCCCGACGAGCTGCGCCAGCTGGTCGCCGCCGTGCCGGTGGTCGGCGTGACCCGCGAGGGCCGCGACGACCTGACCGAGCGGGCCCGCGCGGCCGGCGTGCGCCACGTCGTGGGCGAGGACGTCAGCGCAGTCGGGCTGGTCGACGCCCTGGCCCGGGTGACCGGCCACCGCGTGGTGCACCGCCACCGCGCCAGCCACGACCTCACCCCGCGCGAGCGCGAGGTGCTCAACCTGGTCGGCACCGGGCTGACCAACGCCCAGATCGCCGACGAGCTGGTGCTCAGCGTGAACAGCATCAAGTCGCACCTGCGGCTGGCCTACCGCAAGATCAACGTCACCAACCGCCAACAGGCGGTGCTGTGGGCGGTGCGCAGCCTCGGGACGCCGGTGCCGACGCTGAACTGAGGCCGACGGGGCCTACGCCTCGCCGTGGTCCAGGCCGGTGATGCGGATACCGGAGTTGACCTTGTACTTGCGGTTGATCGAGATCAGCACCGCGGTCATCGGCTCCAGGACCCGGGCCAGGCGCAGCTTGCCGGCGCTGACGCCGGAGCGGCCGGTGACCGCGCGGGCGAGCTCCATGGCCACCTCCTTGCCCTCGTCGGAGTCGCCGACGCAGAGCACGTCCTCGTCGAGGAACTCCTCGTCGCCCCACAGCAGCACCGCGGAGACGTTGTGGAAGGCACCCACGACGGTGGCCTCCGGGGCCAGGCGGGCGGCGTGCTCGGCCGCCGAGCCCTCGCCGCCGTCGATGACGGCGCCGTGGGCGCCGCGCTTGTCGAAGGCCAGCGGGTTCACGCACGACACCACGGTCTTGCCGGCCAGCGGCAGGGACGCCACGAGCTCGTCGTGGCCGTCCCACGGCACGGCCAGCAGCACCACGTCGGCGTCCGCGCAGGCGTCGGCGTTGGCCGCGCCGCTCACCCGGCCCGCGCCCTCGACGCCCTCGAGCCGCTCGCGGATCTCGGCCGCCACGGTGTCCGCCTTGTCCGCGGCCCGCGAGCCGACGACCACGTCGTGCCCGTGCCGGGCGAAGCGGTAGCCCAGCCCCTTGCCCTGCGGGCCGGTCCCGCCCATCACCGCGATCCGGTACGTCGTCACGCCGGCGATGCTCCCACGGCTCTGCTCCGTGACCTCCAGGCGCCCCAGCAGTTGATACCTTGCACGACACAGGGGGTAGGGGAACAGCGATGGCCAGAGAGCTTCGCGGCGACATCCAGGGGCTGCGCGCCGTCGCGGTCCTGGCCGTCATCGCCGCGCACGCCGGCGTGCCGTTCCTGCCCGGCGGATTCGTGGGCGTCGACGTGTTCTACGTCGTCTCCGGCTACCTCATCGCGGCCCTGCTCTACCGCGAGGTCCTGCTCACCGGGCAGGTCTCGATCGGCTCGTTCTGGGCCCGGCGGGCGCGCAGGATCCTGCCGGCCGCGACCCTGGTCACCGTCGTCACGGTGGCGCTGTCGCTGCTGTGGATGAGCCTGCTCGACGCCCGCCAGGTCGTCATCGACGCGCTGTGGGCCTCGGCGTTCGCGGCCAACGTGCACTTCGCCCAGCAGGGCGTCTTCTACTTCGCCCAGGACACCGGCCCCTCCCCGCTCCAGCACTACTGGTCGCTGGCCGTGGAGGAGCAGTTCTACCTGGTCTTCCCGCTCGTCCTGGTCGGCTGCCTCGCGCTGGCCCGGCTGGTCACGCGCGGGCACGAGCGCCGCGTCGAGCGGCTCCCCCGCGGCGCGGTGGTGACCGTGCTGGTCGTGCTCAGCCTGGCCTCGCTGGCCTGGTCCATCCACCAGACGGTGGGCTCGCCGTCGACGGCGTACTTCTCGACCTTCACCCGGGCCTGGGAGCTCGGCGTCGGCGCCCTGGCCGCCCTGGTCCCGCCGACCCTCCTGCGCCGGCTGACCCGGCTCACCCTGGAGGCGCTGGCCGTCGCCGGTGGCCTCATGCTGCTCGTGGCGTGCGTCGTCATCACGCCCGAGACGCCGTTCCCCGGCATCGCGGCCGCGCTGCCCGTCGTCGGCACCGCCCTGCTCATCCTGGCCGGCGCCGCGCCCGAGCACTCCGGGCGGCAGCCGTCGTCGAGCCGGGTGCTGGCCGTCAAGCCGCTGCGCATGGTGGGCGACTGGTCCTACTCGCTCTACCTGTGGCACTGGCCGGCGTTCATCCTGCCCCCGGTCGCGCTGGGCCGGTCCATGACCTGGCCGGAGAAGATCGTCGCGGTCCTCGTGGTCGTGACCCTGTCGGCCTACTCCTACCGCTTCATCGAGATGCCCTTCCGCACCGGCAGGCCCGCGCAGCGCCTGCTCCGGCGCCGGGCACTGGTGCTCTACCCGCTCAGCGCCACGCTGGTCGTCGCCGTGGCCGCGGGCGGCTGGTGGTACACCGGCGTCCAGGGCGGCGAGCGCGGCGACAACCCGGCCATCACCGTGGCCGGCGGCCCGACCGCCGAGGGCATCCAGGACAACACCGAGGCGTTGGTCCGCGCCTCGGTCACGGCCGCTCGCGACAAGCGGGCCGTGCCCAGCAACCTGACCCCGGACCTGCTCAACCTGCGCAACTCCATCGCCGACGTGGGCGACTGCGACTACGAGCAGAACGTCCGCAAGCTCTGCCCGGTCGGTGACGGCGACAAGACCCTGGTGGTGATCGGCGACTCCCACGCCCGGGCCTGGATCCCGGCGTTCAACCGGATCGTGGAGGCCGGCGGCTGGACCGGCTACTACCTGGTCAAGCCGCAGTGCACCGCGGCCCACGTGAGCATCGCCTCGCTCGACAACGACCAGCCGTTCACCGACTGCTCGGACTTCCAGGACTGGGTGGTCGACCAGGTCCGCGACCTCGACCCCGACCTGGTCGTCGTCGCGTCGAGCCCGCCGGTCAACGGGGTCTTCGACGGCGGCAAGCGGATCACCGACACCGCCGGGATCATCCCGGTCCTCCAGGCCGGCTACGACGACCTGTTCCTCGAGCTGTCCGAGGACGCCCGCGACGTCGCCCTGGTCAAGGACGTCCCCAAGTCGCCGGACGACCCGGCCACCTGCCTGTCCACCGGCAAGCCCAACCTCGACGACTGCATGTTCCAGCCCGTCGAGCGCTCCGCGGTGCTGGCCGACGTGGCCGTGCAGTCGGCCACCGAGGCCGGCGCCCACGTCGTCGACCCGACGCCGTGGCTCTGCTACGACGGCGAGTGCCCGGTGGTCATCGGCGGCACGCTGTCCTACCGCGACACCGACCACATCACGACCGAGTACGCCGCCAACCTGTGGGGCGAGCTCGGCACCGCGCTCGGGATGCTGCCGACCACCTCGGACTGACGTCCAGGCCGCAGCACCAGGCACCGGGAGCGGACGGGCCGCCCGGTCAGACGAGCGGCGGTGGTGCGGCTGCCCGCCCGGTCAGCCCGGTCCGGACCGGCCGGAGCCGACGGCCCGAGCGACCGGGCGAACAGCCTGCCGACCCCCATTTTGCTCAAGACGCCCCCCACGGTCGCCTGAGACCTGCCGACACCTCATTCGACTAGTCCGGACCCCGTTGCCGGAAGGACTTGCCGCGAATTGACACCCCAGGATCGCCGCGGGGCGCGCGCCACGGGACCGGGACCGCGCAAGGACGGTCAGGCGCGGGTCGGTGCGGGCGGGGCAGGATCGGACCATGAGCCGACCCCTGGACGGACAGGTGGTCCTGGTCAGCGGCGCGTCGCGCGGGCTGGGCCGGGCCACGGCGGTGGAGCTCGCGGCCGCGGGCGCGCACGTGGTGGCCACCGGCCGCAGCACCCGCGGCCACGCCACCCAGGACGCCGTGGACGACCTCACGCTCGAGGGCACCCTGGACGCCGTACGCCGCGCGGGCGGGTCCGGTGAGTGGCACCGGTGCGACCACACCCGGCCCGCGGAGGTGGAGGCCCTGCTGCACGACGTCCTGGACCGGCACGGCCGGGTCGACGTCCTTGTCAACAACGCGTGGGGCGGGCACGACCACCACGACGAGGTCGAGGGCGAGGAGGTCTGGGACGAGCCGATGGAGCAGTTCCGCGACATGCTGCTCGCCGGCGCCTACTCCGACTACGTCACCACGATGCTCACCCTGCGGCTGGCCATGGGCCCCGCGGGCCGGGGGCGGGTGCTCACCACGACCTGGCACACGCCGGAGCCGCCGGCCTGGGTGCCGTACGAGGCGAGCAAGGCGGCCAAGAACCGGCTGGTCTACGCGCTCGGCTACCACCTGCAGACCCGAGGCATCCCGGTGATCGCGGTGGCGCCGGGGTGGATGCGGACCGAGCTGATGCTGACCCACCACACCGAGGAGGAGCTGGCCGGGCGGACCGAGACCCCGCACCTCGCGGCGCGCGTCCTGGCGCGGCTCGCGGCCGACCCCGACGCGATGCGCCTCACCGGCCAGGTGGTCGACGTGGGCGAGCTGGCCGAGGCCTACGGCGTCGACGACCTGGACGGCACCCGCCCGCACGGCAACGCCGGGCGCTTCGAGCCGAGCCGACCGGTCCCGCCGCCGGCCTGAGACGGGCGTGGATCGAGGGCCGCGGACGCCCAGGGGCGTGCCCTGGCTGGGGTGCGTCCGCGACCCTCGATGATGCGGGATCAGGTGAAGATGCTGACCCCGCCCGGGCCCACGAGCAGCCCGACGACGATGAGGACCGCTCCCCACAGGATCTGTCCGCGGAACAGCGAGACGATCCCGGCCACGACCAGGACCACGGCCAGGATCCACAAGATGAACGCCATGCCCTGCTCCTCTCTGGTGCTCGGCACCGGAAGGGTTCCGGTGCCTCTGAGCACGACACAACCACCCCTGAGCGGGTACCGGCACCCACCTAGGGAGGTAGGTGGGAGATGGCCGGGAGTGAGCCGATCCTGATCGCGATCGTCGACGACTACGACGTCGTGGTGACCGGGGTGGCCGGGATGCTCGACCCCTACCGCGACCGCGTGCTGGTGGCCGAGCTGGACGCCGACACCGCGCTGCACGACGAGGTCGACGTGGCGCTGTACGACTCCTTCGCCCAGCCCGAGACCGACCAGGAGGAGATCGAGGTCCTCCTCGACAACCCGCGGGCCCGGCGGGTGGTCGTCTACTCCTGGAACTTCCACCCCGAGCTGGTGGACCGGGCCAAGGACCTCGGGGTGCACGGCTACCTGTCCAAGGCCCTGTCGGCCCGCGAGCTGGTGGAGGCCATCGAGGCGGTGCACGCCGGGGAGCGGGTCTTCTCCGAGTCGCCGCCGCGGCACCGCGCCCAGCGCGCCCACGGTCCGGGCGACTGGCCGGGTCGCAGCGAGGGCCTCACCGACCGGGAGTCGGAGATCCTGGCGCTGATCACCCAGGGCAAGAGCAACGCCGAGGTGGCCGCGCTGACCTTCCTGGCCCCCAACACGGTGAAGTCCTACATCCAGAACCTCTACCGCAAGATCCAGGTCGAGAGCCGCACCCAGGCGGTCGTGTGGGGTGTGCGCCACGGCTTCCTGCCCGATCACCACCGCATCGACCACTGGCGCGGCGGTCCCTGACCCCCAGGCGCTCAGCGCCGCGGCAGCAGGACCGACAGCCGCTCCGGCGTCTCGCCGGTGATCCGCCCGCCCAGCGCGGTGACCACCGCGCGGGCCTGGGTGAGGTTGATGGCGTCGTTGGGCCCGGCGCTCGCGTGCACGCCCTCGCACGACACCGCGATGGACAGGTGCCCGTCCTCGTCGGCGTCGAGGACCAGGCGGGTCGCCCCGCGACCGCGCCGCAGCACGTCGGCCAGGAGCAGGTCGAGGACGTGCTCGACCGGCCCCGGGGTGTACGTCGTGTCGATGGCGCCCTCGACCGCGGCCGAGACCGCCCGGCCCTGCTCGTCCAGGGCGTCGGCCCAGGCCTGGGCGGACTGCGTGGCCAGGTCGCGCAGCGGGATCTCCGCGCCGGCCACCAGCGCGCCCCGGCGCGAGAGCGCGACCAGGTCGCCGGCGACCTGGTCCATGGCCTCGATGCGGCCCACCGAGCGGGTGGCGGACTCGCGCACGTCGGCGGGTACGTCGTCCCGGCCGGCCAGGTCCTCCAGCTCCAGCCGGAGCCCGGTCAGCGGAGTGCGCAGCACGTGCGAGGCGTGCTCGGCGAAGGTCTGCTCGGAGGCCAGCCGCTCCTGGAGCTGGCCGGCGGAGGTGAGCAGCGCCTGGCTGATCGCGCGGGCCTCCGGCACCTGGGTGCGCGGCAGGTCGAGGTCGAAGCGGCCGCGCCCGAGCTGCTCGGCCGCCACGGCCAGCTGTCGGAACGGCCCGGACAGCTGCCGGGCCATCACGTAGCCCACGAGCGCGGCCAGCAGCGCCTCGAGCAGGACCAGGAAGCCGAGCGAGCCGATGTCGTTGTCGGCGAGCTCGTCCACCACGTCGCCCGACTCGGCCACGGTCAGCGTGGCGTCGCCCACGGCGACCGTCGTCGACAGCGGGTCGTCACCGCCGTCGTCGTACTCCTGGCCGTCGACGACCACCGCCGCGGCGTCGGACGGGTCGTAGGTCAGCCGCTGCGCGGTGTCGACCAGGGCGCTGAGGAAGGCCCGGTCGACCGGGCGCCCGAGCTCCACGCGCTGCTCGATGGCCGTCGCGAAGGTCGCCGCCTGCGCCCGCAGCGAGCGGCTCTCGTGCGTGCGGAGCAGGCCGTGGGAGGTGTAGGAGCGGACCCCCAGCGCGCCGAGGAGCAGCAGCACGCTGAGGACGACGAACGACGCCGTCAGCCGCGGTCGCACGTCGGGACCAGCTCAGTCGGACGGATTGCCCTCGAGGCGGAACCCGACGCCTCGCACCGCGACGACCTTCTCCTGCACACCGACGCTCTCGAGCTTCTGCCGTAGCCGGCCGATGGTGACGTCGAGGGTCTTGGTGGAGCCGTACCAGTTCTCGTCCCACACGTCGGCCATCAGCCGGGTGCGGGAGACGACCTTGTCCTTGTTGGCGACCAGGACGTTGAGGACCTCGAACTCCTTGCCGGTCAGCGGCACCTCGTCGTCGCCGGAGAAGACGCGGCGCGCGGCCACGTCGATGCGCAGCCCGCCCTCGTGGCTGGTGTCGGCGGCCGGGGCGTTGTTGGTGCGGCGCAGCAGCGCGCGGACCCGGGCCTGGAGCTCGGCCAGCCCGAACGGCTTGGCCATGTAGTCGTCGGCGCCGTAGTCGAGGCCGACCACGCGGTCGAGCTCGCCGGCGCGGGCGGTGACGATCATGATGGCGCCCTCGTAGCCGCCGTCGCGGGCCTTGCGGCAGACCTCGAGGCCGTCCATGTCCGGGAGACCGAGGTCGAGGATGACCACGTCGGCGTGGCGGGAGGAGACGTCGTCCAGCGCCTTCTGCCCCGAGTCGACCCAGTGCACGTCGTAGCCCTCGCGCTCCAGGGTGCGGACGAGGGGGAACGCGATGTCCTCCTCGTCCTCGACGACGAGGACCCGCTGCGGCATGCCGCGATCATAGGACTAGACATGCGACGCGCGGGGCGCAACGCACCGAACCGCGGACGGCGCCACGGCGGCCCTGGCAGCGCGTCGAGGCGCGCTCAGCCGACCGGGACCTTCTCCGGCACCCGTGGCACGACCCGCGGCGGCGTGCGCCAGCCCGCGAGGATGGCCATGGCCAGTGCGGCGGCCGCGGCCACGACCAGCAGGACCCACCCGCCGTCCATGACGAACGGGAGCCCGATCCACGGGATGCCCAGCCAGACCCGGTCGTAGGCCGACCCGGTGAGCGGCACGACCCAGGGCTCGGTCTGCGCGCCGTCGCCCTCGGTGGTCGCGACCCCGTCGTCGATCGAGACGATGCGCCGGGTCACGCGCTCGTCGCTGGCGCCGCCGGGCGGGGCGAAGATGATGACGTCGCCGACCGCGAGGTCCCCGGGCGGCACCTCACGGGCCAGCACGACCGAGCCGCGGCCCAGCGCGCCGTCCAGCCCGCGCCCGGTGACGACGTACCGGTCCAGGCCGAGCACCGCCGGCAGCAGGACGAGGAGCACCACCGGGGTCAGGATGAGCACGCCGAGCGCCAGGCGGCGCCTCTCGCCGCGGGTGGCGCGGTGCGGCACCGGTGCGATCTCCACGACTGCCCCCTGCAGGTCGTCGACGGGCTCCGAGCCGACCGTCCCCTCCAAACTAGGTGGACGTTCTCCACGGGCTCCCACGCCGCGTCCACGCCCGCGACACCGTTGGGTAACAGCTCTACTCGAACAGGTCGCCGTACTCCTCGACGCGGGCCAGCACCTGGTCGAACCGGAACTGGTCCAGGGCGTCGGGGTCCTCGGCCCCGGCCTCCACCTCGTCCCAGCCGAGCGGGGTGGCGACGTAGGGGCGCTCCTTGCCGCGCAGGGAGTACGGCGAGATGGTGGTCTTGGAGCCGGAGTTCTGCGACCAGTCCAGGAAGACCTTGCCCGCGCGCTTGGCCTTGGTCATCGTGGCCGTCACCAGCCTGGGGTGCGCCTTCTCGAGCTCCTCGGCCACGGCCTTGGCCAGCGCCGTCGACTCCTCCGAGGGCACCCGGCGCGGGAGGTCGGCGTACAGGTGCAGGCCCTTGCTGCCGCTGGTCACCGGCTTGGGCACCAGGCCCCGCTCCTCGAGGACCTCCGAGGCCAGCAGGGCCACCTGGCAGCACTCGTGCAGCCCGGCGGGCTCGCCCGGGTCGAGGTCGATGACCACCCGGTCCGCGCCCCGCGGCCGGCCCTTCGCGTCCACCGTCCACTGGTGCACGTGCAGCTCGAGGGCCGCCAGGTTGACCAGCCAGGTCAGCGTGGCCAGGTCCTCGACGATCGGGAAGGTGAGCGTGCCGTCCTCCTTCGAGGCCGTGCGCGAGCCGCTGGTCGGGACCGTGCAGGTGCGCACCCACGACGGCGTGCCGCCGGGGACGTTCTTCTCGAAGAAGCTCATGTCGTCCACGCCGTGCGGCCACCGGATCCGGGTCACCGCCCGGCCGGCCAGGTGCGGCAGCAGCACCGGCGCGATCTGCGCGTAGTAGTTGAGGACCTCGCCCTTGGTCGTGCCGGTGCGCGGGTAGAGCACCTTGCCGAGGCTGCTGATCTTCAGCGTCCGGCCCTCGACGTCGACGTAGACCTCCTCCTTGTCGACCTGGCCCTGCTGCTCGCGGCGCGGCACTCAGAGCTCCTCGGGGGTGACATCGGTGCGCAGCCCGCGGTACGACGGCTGGCGCAGCCGCTCGTAGCCCAGGCCGTGGGTGTCCACGTCGACGACCAGCACCGGCTCGACCCAGGACGTGCCGCGCGCGTCGACCTTGGGGACCTCGTCGTCGAACGGGCTGTCGGCGCGGGCCAGCGGGGCGACCAGCTCGGCCAGCTGCCGGCTCACCGCGCCGCTGATGCCGCTGCCCACCCGGCCCCGGTAGAGCAGGCCGTCGGCCGTGACCTCGCCGACCAGCAACGCGGCCAGCCGGTCCGAGGTGCCCTCCTGGGGCCGCCACCCGCCGACCACGAAGGTCCCGCGGTGCCGGTGGGCGAACTTCAGCCAGCTCTGGGTGCGCTGGCCGGCGACGTAGCGACTGGTGAGCCGCTTGCTGACGATGCCCTCGAGCCCCTGCTGCAGCGTCGCCTGGTGCAGCATCGGGCCGTCGTCGTAGGCGTCCGGGACCTGCCACGTCGAGTGCTCCAGGCCCAGCCCGCGCAGGATCGTGCGCCGCTCCCCCAGCGGCTGGTCGGTGACGTCCTTGCCGTCGACGCGCAGCACGTCGAAGACCATGTACGTCGCCGGCAGCCGGTCCGCGAGCCGGGCCGCGGACGACGCGCTGCGCACGTGCATCCGGTCCTGCAGGACCCGGAAGTCCGGCAGCCCGCGGTCGTTGAGGGCGATCACCTCGCCGTCCACCAGCAGGTCGCGGTCGCCCAGCGGGCTGCGGTTCAGCTCCGGCCAGGCGACCGTCACGTCGTTCTCGTTGCGGCTCCACAGCCGGGTCGCGCCGCCGCGCGTGGTGTCCGCGAGCACCCGCACGCCGTCCCACTTCACCTCGTGGGACCACCCCGGGTCGGTGGGCACGTGCGTGCCGGGCGAGGCGAGCATGGGGCGCACGGCCCCATCATGTCGGTACCGTGGCGCCATGAGGGCCATCTGGAAGGGCGCGGTCTCGTTCGGGCTGGTCAGCGTGCCCGTGAAGCTGTACGCCGCGACCGAGTCCCACGACGTCTCCTTCCGCCAGGTGCACGCCAAGGACGGCGGCCGGATCAAGTACCAGCGCGTCTGCTCGCTCGACGGCGAGGAGGTGGCCTACGCCGACATCGCCAAGGGCTACGAGACCGAGGACGGGGAGATGGTCATCCTCAGCGACGAGGACATGGGCGAGCTGCCCTCGACCTCCTCGCGCGAGATCGCCGTGGAGAAGTTCGTCCCCAGCGACCAGATCGACCCCATGCTGCTGGAGAAGAGCTACTACCTCGAGCCCGAGAAGTCCGGCGCCAAGCCCTACGCCCTGCTGCGCCAAGCCCTGCTCGACGCGGACCGGATGGCCGTGGTCACCGTCGCCATCCGCAACCGCACGACCATCGCCGTGCTCCGGGTCAAGGACGACGTCATCGTCCTGCAGACCATGATGTGGCCCGACGAGATCCGCGTGCCCGACTTCTCCGTCGACGTCGGCGAGGTCAAGGACGCCGAGGTGAAGATGGCGCACATGCTGGTCGAGACCCTGGCCGGCGACTTCGACGCCTCCGAGTTCGAGGACGACTACGCCGAGGCCGTCGAGGCCCTGGTCAAGGCCAAGATCGAGGGCGGCGAGATCAAGCGCACCCCGACCTCCACCAAGACCTCCGGCGAGGTCGTCGACCTCCTCGCCGCCCTCCAGCGCTCGGTCGACGCGGCCAAGCAGGGCCGCGGCGAGACCGGGTCGAAGATCTTCGACGACGTCGAGGACGACTCCGACGCCGACTCCGACGACGCGCCGGCGGCGAAGAAGAGCGCCGCCAAGAAAGCCACCACCAAGAAGACGGCGGCCAAGAAGACCACCACCAAGAAGGCCGCCGCCAAGAAGACCACCACCAAGAAGGCCGCCGCCAAGAAGACCGCGACCCGCAAGGCGTCCTAGGTCACCGGCAGCGCGAGCGGGCGCCGGCGGGTCTAGAGCCCGCGGGCGTCCGGACGGACGGCGACCTCGAGGCTGAGGGCGCACGCGACGACGAGGGTCCGCAGCGGCCCGTGCACGCCGTCGGCGATGCGCACGACGTAGTCGTCGGGGCGGGTGAAGCGGGCCAGGTCCAGGCCGGCGAAGTCGCGGGTGATGGTGGCGACCTCGCGCCCGTGGGAGTCCACGATGCGCAGGTCCCAGCCGACCCAGTTCTCGGCCTGCAGGTCGCCGAGGAAGCGGCCGTTGGGGCCGAGGAAGGCGTAGGTGGTCTCGTCGCGGCGCAGCGTCTGCTGCACGATGCGGCCGGCGACCCGGTCGTCGACGTCGCGGACCTCGACGGCGGTGCGCGGCGCGACGAGCGGCCGGATGAGGGTGAGGGCGACCGAGCCCCGCTCGTCGACCAGCTCCACCACGTCGTTCTTGGTGACGTCGTGCTGGAGGACGCCGCGCATCCCGAGCTCGACGCCCGGCGAGGCGCGCCGCAGGGTTCCCGCCTGGCTGCCGTCGGGCCGGGTGAGGGCGCGGTCGGACCAGCGCCGGCCCAGGTCGGTGAAGCGCTCGACGACCAGCAGGTCCTCGTCGAGCAGCGGGCTGCGGGTCGCGGTGGCGGCGGTCTCCGCCACCGGGCCGCCGGGCTCGTCGACGCCGCTGGTCTCGCCGTCGCGGACGTACGGCGTCCAGCGCTGCCCGTCGAAGAAGCGCAGCTCGTGCCGACCGTAGGGGTCCTTCTGCCACCCCTCGACGTGTCCGGGCCGCTGCACCTGCGTCACAGGGCGAGGTTAGGGCGCGGAGGGCTCCGCGCTCCGGCGATTCGTCAAACCGCCCCGGTCAGTCGACTCGCCCCGGGCCGCGGCCGAGTCCGGCAGCCGGGCGTGCAGCCGGTGGTGGGCCGCGTCGCTCAGCCGCGGGGCGAGCAGGTTGAGCCACTCCCCGACCCGTCCGACCACGGTGCCGGTGGTCACCGGCCGGTCCTCCAGCGCACGCACCACCCGCGCGGCGGCCGCCTCGGGCGAGAGGCCGGGCACCCGCGCGAAGGCCTCGGTCGGTGCGCTCATCGGGGTCCGGACCAGGCCGAAGCGCATGTTGGTGAAGCCGATCCCGTCGCCGTAGGTCTCCCGTCCCGCGATCCGGCTCCACGTGTCCAGCGCGGTCTTGGACGCGATGTAGGCGGAGTACTTCGGCGCCTTGAGCTGCACGCCCCACGTCACGACGTTCACCACCTGCCCGAACCCCTGCGCGCGCATCGCCGGCAGCAGTCCGAGGGTCAGGCGCACCGGCCCCAGGAAGTTCACCGCGGTGCTGCGTTCGACGTCGTGGAAGCGGTCCTGGCTCAGCGTGAGCGAGCGCCGGATCGAGCGGCCGGCGTTGTTGACCAGGTAGTCCACGACGCCGTGCTCGGCGAGCACCTCCTCGACCAGCCGCGCGACGGCGCCGCCCTCGGCGGTGTCGCTCAAGTCGCAGACGTACGCCGCGGCGCGGCCGCCGTCCGCCTCGATCGCCGCCCGCACCCGCTCGAGCTCCTCGGCCCGACGGGCCACGAGCAGGACCAGCGCGCCGCGCCGGGCCACGGCCCGGGCGGTGGCCGCACCGATGCCGGACGACGCCCCGGTGACCAGGACGGTCCGCCCGGTCAGCGGGCTCGGACCACCGGTCAGTCGGCGCACGAGCGCCCGCGGCGTCTGGAGCAGGAGACCCACGCCGGGAGTCTCCCACCGGGGACGGGCTCAGCGACGGTGCCGGGTGTCCCCCGCGGCCAGGCCGCCGGGACGGCCGAGCCGCCGGGCGCCCTGGGCGGCACGCACCGCGAACCACAGCGCGGTGCTCAGCAGCACGGCGCCGATCGGGGCGGGGGTGGTCACGCCGCGCCGGTGTCCGCGGGGCCCGTGACCACCCCCACCCCCCGGGGTGGGTTGGCCCCCGCGTGCTGTTTGGTGCTGGGGGTCGGGGGATACCTTCGCCTCACCCGTTCGGGTCCTGCTGGGGGACCCGGCGTTCCGGAGCGAAGGGTGCGCATGAGTGCTGCTGGCTGGGTCGACGGAGCACTCGAGGAGCGGCTCCGCTCGGTGACGTCGGCCGACTCCGAGGAGGGCCGCAGCCTCGCGCAGGCACTCCGGGACGCCAGCGCCGGCGGCAAGCGGTTCCGGCCCGCCCTGGTCGCCTCGGCCCACCACGGCCTGGCCGGTCGCCGGCCCGACGCCGTGCCCGTCGTCGGCGCCGCGGTGGAGCTGCTGCACACGGCGTTCGTGGTGCACGACGACGTCATCGACGGCGACACCACCCGCCGCGGCCGGCCCACGGTCCCGGCCAGCTTCCACGCCGCCGCCTCCCGCAACGGGGCCGACCCGCGGGCCGCCCACACCTACGGCCTGGCCGGCGCCGTCCTCACCGGCGACCTGGCCCTGAGCGCGGCGATCCGCGCGGTCGCCACCGCGCCCGCGCCGCGCGCGGTCGTCGAGCGGATGCTGGACCTGGTCGACCACGCCATCGCGGTGACCGCGACCGGCGAGCTGGCCGACGTCCGCTTCGCCACGCACACCGACTGGCCCTCGCTCACCGAGGTGCTCTCGGCCGAGGAGCGCAAGACCGCCGTCTACTCCTTCGCCCTCCCCCTCCAGCTCGGGGCGGTGCTGGCCGACGCCGACGACGAGTGCGTCAACGCGCTGGCCGACGTGGGCCGGCACCTCGGCCTGGCCTTCCAGCTGCGCGACGACCTGCTGGGCGTCTTCGGCGACGAGCAGGTCACCGGCAAGAGCACGCTGTCGGACCTGCGTGAGGGCAAGGTGACCGTGCTCGCGGTCCACGCGCGCCGCACGCCGGAGTGGGCCGAGATCGAGCCCCACTGGGGCGAGCCCGACCTCACCGAGGAGCGCGCGGTGGTGGTGCGCCGGGCCCTCGAGCGCGCCGGCTCGCGCGCCCACGTGGAGGCGATGGTCGAGGAGTACGTCGGCACCGCGGCCGACGGCGCCGCCCGGCTCGGCCTGCCCGCCGAGCTGGTCCAGTGGCTGAGTGCGCTCTGCGTCCCGGCGGCGACGGGCGCGGCATGACCATGGCCCCGCACCGCCCCCCGCCGGCCGACCCGGCCGGCGCGTACGACGACCTGGCGCGGGCCAGCGCGGCCCTGGTCATCCGCCGCTACTCCAGCTCCTTCGGCCTGGCCTCGCGGCTGCTGGCCCAGCCGGTGCGCGGCCACGTGCAGAACGTCTACGCCCTGGTCCGCGTGGCCGACGAGCTCGTCGACGCGCCCCGACCGGGCGCCGGCCCCGACGAGCAGCGCGCGCTGCTCGACGAGCTCGAGGCCGACCTGCTCCGAGCCCTCGAGACCGGCCAGAGCGCCAACCTCGTGGTGCACGCCTTCGCCGGCACCGCCCGCGCCTGCGGCTTCGGCGCCGAGCTCACCGCGCCGTTCTTCGCCTCGATGCGCACCGACCTCGACGTCACCGTCCACGACCGCGAGAGCTTCGACCGCTACGTCTACGGCTCGGCCGAGGTCGTCGGGCTGATGTGCCTGCGCGCGTTCCTCGCCGACCAGCCGTACGCCGAGACGGCGTACGTCCAGCTCACGCCCGGCGCGCGCGCTCTCGGCGCCGCGTTCCAGAAGGTCAACTTCCTGCGCGACCTGGCCGAGGACACCGACCTGCTCGGGCGCCGCTACTTCCCCGGCGTCGACGCGGCCCGGCTCACCGACGCCCAGCGCGACGAGCTGCTGGACGACATCGAGGCCGACCTCCGCGTCGCGCAGACCGCGATCGCAGCGCTCCCGGGAGGCAGCCGGCGCGCCGTCCAGGTCGCGCACGCGCTGTTCGCCGAGCTGGCCCGCCGGCTCCGCGCGACGCCCGCCGCCGAGATCAGCCGGCGCCGGGTCCGCGTGCCCGGACCGGCCAAGGCGCTGGTCGCCGCCCGCAGCCTGCTGACCCGACCGGAGGGGGACGCGTGAGCGGGGCGCACGGTCGCACCGCGGTCGTCGTCGGCGGCGGCGTGGCCGGGCTGGCCACCGCCGGCCTGCTGGCCGCCGACGGCTGGGAGGTCGACCTGCTCGAGCAGGGCGACGCCCTCGGCGGTCGCGCCGGCTCGTGGGAGGAGGGCGGGTTCCGCTTCGACACCGGGCCGTCGTGGTACCTCATGCCCGAGGTCTTCGACCACTTCTTCGCGCTCATGGGCACCAGCACCGCGGCCGAGCTCGACCTGGTCCGGCTCGACCCGGGCTACCGCGTCTTCAGCGAGGGCCACGACGAGCCCATCGACATCGCCGCCGACCGCGCCGCCAACGTCGCGCTGTTCGAGTCGGTCCAGCCCGGCGGCGGCACCGCGCTGGAGGACTACCTCGACTCCGCCCAGACGGCCTACCGCCTCGCGCTGAAGCACTTCCTCTACAGCAGCTTCCAGTCCCGACGGGCCCTGCTCGCGCCCGAGATCGTCCGCAACGGGGCGCGCCTGTCCGGCCTGCTGAGCCGCTCGCTGGAGACCCACGTCGCCGGCCGCTTCACCGACCCGCGGCTGCGGCAGGTCCTCGGCTACCCGGCCGTCTTCCTCGGCACGTCGCCCGACCGCGCGCCGTCGCTCTACCACCTGATGAGCTGGCTCGACCTGGCCGACGGCGTGCGCTACCCGATGGGCGGGTTCACCACCCTCGTCGACGCCCTGGCCCGGGTGGCCGAGCGGGCCGGCGCGCGGCTGCACACCGGCGTCCCCGTCACGCGCATCCGCACCACCGGCGGCACCGGCAAGCCCCGCGCGACCGGCGTCGAGACGGCCGGCGGCGAGCGGTACGACGCCGACCTGGTCGTCGGCGCCGCCGACCTGCACCACGTCGAGACCACGATGCTGCCCCGCGAGCTGCAGACCTACCCCGAGTCCTGGTGGGCCAAGCGCGACCCCGGTCCGGGCGCCGTGCTCGCCATGCTCGGCGTCGAGGGCGAGCTGCCCGAGCTCGCGCACCACTCGCTGTTCTTCACCCGCGACTGGCACCAGAACTTCGGCGACGTCTTCGACACGCGCCGCGTCCCCGAGCCCGCCTCGGCGTACGTCTGCCGACCCTCGGCGACCGACCCCACGGTCGCGCCGCCGGGACACGAGAACCTCTTCGTGCTCGTGCCCGTCCCGGCCGACCCCGGCCTCGGCGGCGGCGGCGACCCGGCGGTCGAGAAGGCCGCCGACGCCGCGATCGCACAGACCGCCGCCTGGGCCGGCGTACCCGACCTGGCCGAGCGCATCGTCGTGCGCCGCACCGTCGGCCCGGCCGACTTCGCCAGTGGGCTCAATGCCTGGTCGGGCGGCGCGCTCGGCCCCGCGCACGTGCTCAGCCAGAGCGCGTTCTTCCGGGCCGGCAACGCCTCGCGCAAGGTCGACTCGCTGCTCTACGCCGGCGCCAGCACCATCCCCGGCATCGGGCTGCCGATGTGCCTGATCAGCGCGGAGCTGGTGCTCAAGCGGACCCGCGGCGACCGCTCGGTGCGGCCGCTGCCGGCGCCGCTCGCGGGCCGCACCGACGCGGCCTGAGCGACCTCAGACGGCGTCCCACCGGAACAGTCGCGCCGAGATCAGCGTGACCACGACGGTGAAGACGACCAGGAACGCCATCGGCAGCAGGGCGGCGCCCGGTCCCTCGCCGCGGACCATCACGTCGAGCATGCCGTCGTTGAGGTGCTTGAGCGGCAGCACGTTGGCCACGGCCCGCAGCCACGTCGGCGCCCCGTCGAGCGGGAAGAACGAGCCGGACAGGAACGACATCGGCAACACGATGAAGTTCGCCGCGTTGACCGCGCCCTCGGTGGTGCGCGTGACCGCTCCGGCCAGCAGCCCGAGCGACATGAAGCAGAGCGTGCCCACGACCAGCAGCGGCACCGCCATCCACCACGAGCCGGTGAGCTTGAGCCCGAAGGCCACCGCGGCCAGCCCCACGAAGATGACCAGCTGGACCAGCGCGATGCCCACGGTCACCGAGATGCGCGCGGCCACCACGGTGCGCGTCGAGACCGGCGAGAGCTGGAGCCGCCGGATCAGCTTGGTCTGCCGCCAGCCCTGGATGGTGGCCGCGGCGCCGATGGCGGCGCTCATCGCCACGGCCCAGCCGAGCAGCCCGGGCGTGTAGTACTGGATGGTCTTGATCGAGTCGTCCTCGACCCGCTCGGTCTCCAGGGCGTACGCCGGCGCCTGACCCGCCGCCTCGGCGAGCTGGGCGACGTTCGCGCCGTCCACGAAGGCCTGGAGCGTGCCCTGGGTGATGCCGGCCTTGACCTGGTCGGTCTGGGTGTAGTGCGCGACCAGGGTGTCGTCGCGCATCTCGACCGCGACGTCCGCGTCGCCCTTGCGGACCTCCTCCAGCGCGGCGGCCAGGTCGTCGCTGCGCTCGACGTCGAAGGTGTCCTCGAACGCCGCCTTCGCGTCGCCGTCGAGGCCGTCGATGAGCGAGACGTCGCCGACCTGGACCAGGTCGACCTCGGACTGGCCCTGGTCGGCCAGCAGCCCGCCGAAGAGGACCAGGAACATCAGCGGGAAGACCACCGAGAAGAAGACCGACGTGCGGTCGCGGAGGAAGCCCTTGACGATGGCGACGCTGAGCGCGCGGAAACCGGTCATGCCCGGTACTCCCGTCCGGTGAGGTCGAGGAAGACGTCCTCGAGGGTGCCGGTCTGCACCTGGAGCCCGTCCAGGCGGTGCTCGGACGCCAGGCGGGCCACCTCGGCCGCCGGGTCGCGCGTGGAGAGGACCTCGCCGTCGGCCAGGGTGATCCGGGTCGGTGCGTCGAGGCCGCGGACCAGCGCGGCCGGGCTGTCGAAGCGCAGGACCCGGCCCTGGTCCATGATCGCGACCCGGTCGCAGAGCGCCTCGGCCTCGTCCATGTAGTGCGTGGTCAGCACCACGGTCCGCCCGGAGTCGTTGAGCCCCGACAGCAGGTCCCACAGGTTGCGCCGCGCCTGCGGGTCCAGGGCCGCGGTCGGCTCGTCGAGGAACACCACGTCCGGGTCGTGCACCAGGGCGCACGCGATGGACAGCCGCTGCGCCTGGCCGCCGGAGAGCTCCTCGACGCGGGCGCCGGCCTTGTCGGTCAGGCCGACCCGCTCCAGCCACGCGTCGGCAGTGGCCGTCGGCACGGCGTACAGCGCGGCGAAGGTGTGGATCTGCTCGCGGGCGGTGAGCCGCTCGAAGAACGACGACGCCTGGAGCTGGACCCCGATGCGCGGCAGCAGCCGCGGGTTGCGCGGCCAGACCGGCTCGCCCAGCAGCGTCACCGACCCGGAGTCGGGCTTGCGCAGCCCCTCGATGATCTCCAGGGTCGTGGTCTTGCCGGCGCCGTTGGGCCCGAGGATGCCGACGAACTCGCCCTCGTCGACGGCGAGGCTGACGCCGTCGACGGCGCGCACGTCGCCGTAGGTCATGGTGAGGTCCACGACCTCGATCGCCCGAGCGGTCACGGGGCGGAGGCTACCGGGCTCCCGGGTGGCCGAGGTGCTCGCGCAGCGCCGCGACGGTCTCGTGCGGCGCCTCCTCGGGCACGAAGTGACCGCCCGGCACCGCGTGCCCGGTGACCTCGGCGTCGACGTAGGACCGCCACACCTCGAGCACGTCGTAGCGCCGCCCGACCAGCCCGGCCTCGCCCCACAGGGCCAGCGTCGGGCAGCGGACCCGGTCGCCCGCGACCCAGCTGGCCTCGTCGTCCTCGAGGTCGGCCGTGGCGCCGGCGCGGTAGTCCTCGGTCGTCGCGTGGATGCTCGCGGCGTCGAAGCAGGCGACGTACTCCGCGACCACGGCCTCGTCGAAGGAGGCGTCCGGCCCGGCCCACTGGCGCAGCTTGGTGCGCAGCCAGTGCTCGGCCGCGCCGCCGATGAGCACCTCGGGCAGGTCGTTCTCCTGGGCCAGGAAGAACCAGTGGTCGTAGCTGAGCGCCAGCTGCCGGTCCACGTCGCCGAAGACGTGCCGGGTCGGCGCGATGTCGAGCACCGCGAGGCTGGTCACCGCCTCGGCGTGGTCCAGCGCCAGCCGGTGGGCCACGCGGGCGCCGCGGTCGTGGCCGACGACGGCGTACGACGGGTGGCCGAGCGCGCGCATCAGCCCGGCCTGGTCCGCGGCCATGGCCCGCTTGGCGTAGGCCGCGTGCCCGGCGTCGCTGGCCGGCCGGTCGCTGCGCCCGTAGCCGCGCAGGTCGGCGGCCACCACCGTGTGGTCCTCGGCCAGCGCGGGCGCGACCCGGTGCCACATGGCCGAGGTCTCGGGGTAGCCGTGCAGCAGCAGCACCGGCGGCCCCTGCCCCGCGACCCGCGCGTGGAGGCGCACCCCGTCGACCTCGACGTCGAGCTGCTCGCAGTCCCAGGAGTCCGGCACAAACCCTTCGTACCCCACGGCGCCGACGGCGTACGGTCCGGGCATGCTGCGCCACCAGGTCCTCGACCGCCCGGACGCGGCCGCGCTGGTCGCCCAGGTCGCCGGGTGGGACGCCGGCCGCCGCTACGTCGGCGCCGAGCTGCACGCGGGCGACCTCGGCTGGCACCTGCGCGGGCCCGACCAGGTCCTCGCCGGCACCGTGCACGGCTGGTGGCGCGCCGACGGGCTGGTCGCCGTCGCCGAGATCGAGGACGCCACGGCGCGCCCGCGGGTGCGCCCCGACCTCAGGGCCGACCCCGAGGTCGCTGCCGCGGTGGCCGACGTGGTCGACGCGCTGCCCGGCGAGCAGCAGTGGAGCGAGGCGGCCGACGACTCGGCGCTGCGGTTCGAGCTCGCCGCCCGGGGCTGGTCCCTCGACCCCGACCCCTGGACCAACCTGTGGGCCGACGGCGCGCGCTGGGAGGTGGCCGACCGGGGCGAGGTGGTCCGCGCCGCGGACGACGTGAGCGGACGGGTCACGGTGCAGCGCCACGGCTTCGCGAGGTCCACCTTCGACGAGCCGAGCTGGCACCGGATGGCGGCCGGACCCGGCTACCGCCCCGATCTGGACCTGGTCGTCCGGCACGACGGCGTCGCGGTCGCGGCGGGTACGGCGTGGCTGTCGGTGCCGGGCGGCCCGGCGTACCTCGAGCCGCTCGCCACCCACCGCGACCACCGCGGTCGGGGCTACGGCCGCGCCTGCGTGCGCGCGCTCGTGGACGCGTGCCTGGCCGCCGGCGCCTCCGGGCTGTCGGTGGCCACCCCGTCCAGCAACACCGGCGGGGTCGCGGCGTACGTCTCGGCCGGGATGGTCCCGGTGCAGACGCTGCAGGGGCTGACCAGGCGCCGGGGCGCCTAGGCCAGGGAGTCGAGCCAGGCCTGGTGCAGCCCGGCGAAGCGGCCGTCGCCGCCCTCGATCAGCTCGGCGGGAGAGCCGTCCTCGACGACGCGGCCGTGCTCCATCACCAGCACCCGGTCGGCGATCTCCACGGTGGAGAGCCGGTGGGCGATGATCACCGCGGTCCGCCCGGCCAGCACCGTGCGCAGCGCGCGCTGGACCAGCCGCTCCGAGGGCACGTCGAGCGAGGAGGTCGCCTCGTCGAGGATGAGCACGGCGGGGTCGGCCAGGAACGCGCGGGCGAAGGCCACCAGCTGGCGCTGCCCGGCCGAGAGCCGACCGCCGGAGTTGGCCACGTCGGTCTCGTAGCCCTCGGGCATGGCCGTGATGAAGTCGTGGGCGCCGAGCGAGCGCGCCGCCTCCACCACCTCGTCCATGCTCGCCGTGGGCCGGCCGAAGCGGATGTTGTCGGCGATGGTTCCGGAGAAGAGGTAGTTCTCCTGGGTCACCATCACCACGCTGCGGCGCAGGTCGTCGGAGGTCAGGTCGCGCAGGTCCACGCCGTCCAGGAGCACCCGGCCGGCGGTGGGGTCGTAGAACCGGGTGGCCAGCTTGGCCAGCGTGGTCTTGCCGGCGCCGGTGGTGCCGACGAGGGCCACGGTCTGCCCGGCCGGGACGACCAGGTCGAGGTCGGGCAGCACCGGGCGGTTGTCCACGTAGGAGAAGCCGACGTGCTCGAAGGTGACCGCGCCGCGGACGTGCTCCAGCCGGTGCGGGGTCGCGGGCTCCGGCACCGACGGCTCCTCGGCGAGGACGCCGGCCAGCTTGTCCAGCGCCGCCGAGGCGGACTGGAAGGTGTTGTAGAACTGCGAGATCTCCATCATCGGCTCGAAGAACTGGCGCAGGTAGAGCAGGAACGCCGCGAGCACGCCGACGGTCACGTCGCCGTGGTAGGCGCGGTAGCCGCCGTAGAGCAGCACCACGGCGATGGTCACGTTGCCGATGAGCCGGACGCCGGGCATGAACCACGCGACCAGCCGGAAGGCGACCAGGTTGGCCGCGCGGTACTGGTCGTTGACGTCGTCGAAGATCTCCTGGTTGCGCGGCTCGCGGCGGAAGGCCTGGACCGCGCGGATCCCGCCCATGGACTCCACGAAGTGCACGATGACCAGCGCGACCTTCTCGCGCGTCACCCGGTAGGACGTCGCCGACTCGCGCCGGAACCAGGCGGTGAGCCAGACCAGGAACGGCCCGCACAGCAGCGCCACCAGCCCGAGCTTGACGTCGAGGAACAGCAGCAGGCCCGCGGTGCCGACCAGGGTCAGCGCCGCGGTGACCAGGCCGTCGAAGCCGGTCTCGAGCATCTCGTAGATCGCGTCGACGTCGGAGGTCTGCCGCGAGATGACCCGGCCCGAGGTGTAGGCGTCGTGGAAGGCCGGGCTGAGGGCCTGGAAGTGCCGGAAGACCCGGCGCCGGATCTCGAAGAGAATGTCCTGGCCGATCTGGCCGGAGCGGACCAGGAACAGCTGGCGCGCGAAGGCCTGGGCCAGCAGCGCCACGACCACGATCCCGACGATGAGCAGCAGCGGCTCGAGGTCGTCGCGCTCGCGGATCGGCGGGATGCCGGTGTCGATGCCCTCCTTGACCAGGTAGGGGATGGCCAGCCGCGCGGCGTTCTCCACCAGCACGATGCCGACCAGCAGCTGGATGGCCCGCCTGTAGGGCGTGAGCAGCTCGCGCAGCAGCCGCTGGGAGCCGCCGCCGATCGTGCCCGCGGTCATCCGCTCCGCGGCCTCGTCGGCGTCGACCTCCGCCACGCCGCGCCACTCCGGCTGGGTCTGCTGCGCGGACTGCTGCGCGGACTGGTCCGTGCTCACGCGCGCACCTCCTCGTCGATGGCGCGGTCCAGCACGGCCTCGAGGTCGGGGTCGGCGTCGGAGCCGAGCAGGTCGGCGTACGCCGGCACGGTGGCGAGCAGCTCGCGGTGGGTGCCGACGTGGGTGATCCGGCCGTCCTGGAGCAGCGCGACCCGGTCGGCGAGCATCACGGTGGAGGCGCGGTGGGCGACGATGAGCCCGGTCGTCCCGGACAGCACCCGCTGCAGCGCCTCCTCCACGAGCTTCTCGGTGTGCACGTCGAGCGCGGACAGCGTGTCGTCGAGGACCAGGACCGTCGGCTGGGCGAGCACGGCGCGGGCCAGGGCCAGCCGCTGGCGCTGCCCGCCGGACAGCGACATGCCCTGCTCGCCGATCCGGGTGTCGAGCCCCCACGGCAGCTCGTGCACGAAGCCGGCCTGCGCCACCTCGAGCGCCTGCTCGACCTCCGCGTCGGTGGCGTCGGCGCGCCCGAGGGTGAGGTTCTCCCGCGCGCTCATCGAGAACAGCGTCGGCTCCTCGAACGCCGTGGCCACCAGCGAGCGGAGGTGGTCGAGCTCGAGCTCGCGCACGTCGACGCCGTCGATGCTCACCCGGCCGCCGGTGACGTCGTAGAGCCGCGGGATCAGCGCTGTGAGCACCGACTTGCCCGACCCCGTCGCCCCGACCAGGGCCACGGTCTCCCCCGGTCGGATCTCCAGGTCGACCCCGCGCAGCACCGGTCCGGCGTCCGGACCGGCGTCGGGGAAGGCGAAGTCGACGCCCTCGAAGCGCACGTGGCCGCGCGGCTCGGCGATGCGCCGCGTGCCGCCGACGATGTCGGGCTCGGTGTCGAAGATCTCCAGGATGCGCGCGCTGGCCGTCATCGCCTCCTGGCCCATGGCCAGGATGTAGCCGAGCGAGGCCACCGGCCAGACCAGCGAGAGCAGCAGGGTGATGAAGGCGACCAGCTCACCGGGGGTGAGCTCGCCCTTGCCCACGCCGATCGCGCCGGTGGCCAGCACGATGACCACGGCGACGTTGGGGATGACCTCGAGGAAGGTCCAGAACCGCGCGGTGAGCCGGACCTTGGTCATCGACGTGGCGTAGAGGGTGCGCGCGGCCGCTTCGTACTGCTCGGCGACGTGCTCGGAGCGGCCGAAGGACTTGATGACGCGGATGCCGACCGCGCCCTCCTCGGCCCGGGTGGCCAGGTCGCCCTGCTGGTCCTGCACCTGGCGCGAGACCGCGACGTAGCGCGTCTCGAAGCGCATCGAGAGCCAGACGACGGGCAGGGCGGTGGCGGCGACGACCAGGCCGAGCGGCCAGTACATGTGCAGCAGGACCCCGGTGACCACCGTGACCTGGAGGATGTTGAGGACCAGGAACAGCACGCCGAAGCCCATGAACCGGCGGATCGCGGAGAGGTCCTGGGTGGCGCGCGAGAGCAGCTGGCCGGACTCCCAGCGGGTGTGGAAGCTCATCGGCAGCCGCTGCAGGCGCTCGTAGAGGTCGTGGCGGATCTCGGTCTCCAGCCCGAGGACCGCGTTGGACTGCGCCCAGCGGCGCACCCAGATGAGGAAGGCCTCGAGGACGCCGAGGGCCAGGGCCAGCAGCCCCAGCGGCAGCAGCGCGCCGAGGTCGCGGTCGGTGATGGGGCCGTCGATGATGGCCTTGGTCACCAGCGGGATGGTCAGCGTGGTCGCCACGGTGAGCAGCGCCGCGGCCGACATCACGCTGAGGGCCCGGGCGTGGGGGCGGAGGTAGCCCCGCAGCCGCCACAGCGAGTGCACCCCGGCCGGTCGCGTCTCCTGCCCCCGAGTTGTCATCGTCAACGATGCTAGGTCGCGCCACCGACAGGGGCTAATCGATATCTGGTTCTTACCGTCCCGCGGCCCTCACGGGGCGCGACGAGCCGTGCGGGGACGGCTGTCGGTGGTCTCCGGCAGGGTGAGCACCATGAGCGATGCGCCGGTCTACACCCTCCAGGTCGTCGTGGACTGCGCCGACCCCCACACCCTCGCCGACTGGTGGGCCGAGGCCCTCGGCTGGCAGGTCGAGCCCCAGGACGAGGCGTTCATCCGGTCCATGCTCGACCAGGGGTTCGCCACCGAGGACCAGACGACCACGCACCAGGGTCGGCTGGTCTGGGCGTCCGGCGCCGCGCTCACCCACCCCAAGGGCACCGACCGCGCGCCACGCCTGCTGTTCGTGCGGGTGCCGGAGCCCAAGACGGTCAAGAACCGGGTCCACCTCGACCTGCGCCCGGGCCGCGACCCCGACCCGGCCGAGGTCGACCGGCTGGTCGCCCTCGGGGCCACCCGGGTCGGCCAGGGCACCGAGGGTCCCCGCACGGCCTGGGTCACCCTCCAGGACCCGGAGGGCAACGAGCTGTGCCTGCCGGTGCCGCCGGAGTTCCTGACGACCGAGGGCGCCTAGCCGCTCAGCAGCCCCCGGACCACCCGCAGCCCGACCGACATCCGGGCCAGGTCGGCCTGGTCCTCGGCGCAGATCTGGCCCAGGGTCTCCGCGGCCCGGGCCACCAGCACGGCCTCGCCGTCCTCCCACTCCGCGATCCGCTCGGGCGCGGCGAGCTCGGCCGGCGTGCCGCGCAGCACCTGGGCGGTGAGCGCGGTGTGCACGCCGTGCAGGTCGTCGCGCAGCGCCGCGCGGGCCATGGTCTGCCACTTGTCCTCGCGCGGCAGGGCCACGATCCGCTGGAGCAGCACCGGCAGCCCGAGCCGCTCCCCCAGCGCGAAGTGGACCCGCGCCACCTCCTCGGGGCTCAGGTCGAGCTGCTGGGCGGTCTCCACGACGCCGAGCAGCATGTACGCCGGCTCGAGGACCGCGACCCGGCGGGCGAGCTCCTCGGGCACCCCGCGCTCCTCGTACGCCGCGAGCCGGTCCAGGTAGGCCTGGAGCTCGCGCCCGACCATCAGCTCGGGCAGCTGGGCCATGGTGGCCTGCACCGGGCCGGCGAACGCCTCGACGGTGGCCTGGCTGTCCAGGGGCGGGCGCCGGTTGGTGACCAGCCAGCGCGAGGCCCGCTCGACCAGGGTGCGCATCTGGATCCGCATCCGGGTCTGCAGCCCGGCGTCCAGCCGGTTGTCCCAGGTCGTCAGCTCGGTGCGGTAGGGTAGCGAGCCGTAGATCTCGCGGGCCACGAAGTTCGCCCGGGTCAGGTCGGCGGCCGACGCGCCGGTCTCCTCGGCCAGGCGCGGCCAGTAGGTCATGCCGGCGCCGTTGACCAGGTCGTTGACGACCTGGGTCACGATGATCTCCCGGCGCAGCGGGTGCGCCTCGATCTGCGCTTCGAACCGTTCCCGCATCGGCGTGGGGAAGTAGGCCTTGAGGTCGATGTCGAGGTACGGGTCGTCGGGCAGGTCGCCCTCGAGCAGCTCGTCGGCCAGCACGATCTTGGTCCAGGCCATCAGCACCGCGAGCTCGGGCGGGGTCAGCCCGCGGCCACGGTCGAGCCGACGGCGCACCACCCGACGCGAGGGCAGTCCCTCGATCTCGCGGTCCAGGGTGCCGGCCTGCTCGAGGCGGCGCATGAAGTCCTCGTGCACGTGCAGCAGCGACGGCGCGTGCGCGACCGCGTTGGCCAGTGCGAGGTTCTGCTCGTAGTTGTCGCGCAGCACCAGGGCGCCGACCTCGTCGGTCATCTGCGCGAGCAGCGCGTTGCGCTGCTTCTCGGTGAGGTCGCCGGCCTTGACCACGCGGTCGAGCAGGATCTTGATGTTGACCTCGTGGTCGGAGGTGTCCACGCCGGCGGAGTTGTCGATGAAGTCGGTGTTGACCCGTCCGCCCCTCCACGCGTCGGTGCGCGCCTCCTCCGACGCGCCGCGGGAGTCGCCGCCGGCCAGGACGTACTCCACGCGCCCGGCCTGGGTCAGCCCGAGGTTGCCGCCCTCCCCCACGCAGCGGGCGCGGACCTGGGCGCCGTTGACCCGGATCGCGTCGTTGGCCTTGTCGCCGACGTCGGCGTGGGTCTCGTCCTCGCTCTTGACGTAGGTCCCGATGCCTCCGTTCCACAGCAGGTCGACCGGCGCCTGGAGGATCGACCTCATCAGCTCGGCCGGCGTCATCGCCGCCACGTCGGCGTCGATGCCGAGGGCGGTGCGCACGGCGTCGTTGAGCGGCACCGACTTCAGCGAGCGCGAGAAGACCCCGCCGCCCTCGGAGATCACGCTCGGGTCGTAGTCCTGCCAGCTCGAGCGGGGCAGCTCGAAGAGCCGCCGGCGCTCGGCGTACGACGCCGCCGGGTCCGGCGTGGGGTCGAGGAAGATGTCGCGGTGGTCGAAGGCGGCGACCAGCCTGGTCGCCTCCGAGCAGAGCAGCCCGTTGCCGAACACGTCGCCGCTCATGTCGCCGATGCCGACCGCGGTGAACTCCTCGCTCTGGCAGTCGATCCCGCGCTCGCGGAAGTGCCGCTGCACCGAGACCCACGCGCCGCGCGCGGTGATGCCCATGGCCTTGTGGTCGTAGCCGACCGAGCCGCCGGAGGCGAACGCGTCGCCGAGCCAGAAGCCGTAGTCCTTGGCCACCCCGTTGGCGATGTCGGAGAACGTCGCCGTGCCCTTGTCGGCCGCGACCACGAGGTAGGAGTCGTCGCCGTCGTGGCGCACCACGCCCTCGGGCGGCACGGTCTCGCCGTCGACCAGGTTGTCGGTGATGTCGAGCAGCCCGGAGATGAAGGTCGTGTACGACGCGATGCCCTCGGCCAGCCACGCCTCCCGGTCGCTCGGGTCGGGCAGCTGCTTGCAGAAGAACGCGCCCTTGGCGCCGACCGGGACGATGACGGTGTTCTTGACCATCTGCGCCTTGACCAGGCCCAGCACCTCGGTGCGGAAGTCGTCGCGCCGGTCCGACCAGCGCAGGCCGCCGCGGGCCACCGGGCCGAAGCGCAGGTGCGCGCCCTCGACCCGCGGGGAGTAGACGAAGATCTCGAAGCGCGGCCGCGGCTGCGGCAGGTCCGGGATGGCCGACGGCTCGAGCTTGAGGCTGAGGTAGGGGTGCACGCCGCCGGTGGCCCGGTCGCGCTGGTAGTGGTTGGTGCGCAGCGTGGCCTTGATCAGGGTGAGGTAGGAGCGCAGGATCCGGTCGTGGTCCAGGCTGGCCACGTCGTCGAGGGCGGACAGGATCTTCTGCTCGACCTGCGCCTCGCGCCCCTCCTGCTGCTGCTCGGGGTCGAAGCGGGCCTCGAACAGCCGCACCAGCAGCCGGGTGATGTCGACGTTGCCGCGCAGTGCGTCCTCGATGTAGTCCTGCGCGAAGGGGCTGTTGCCCTGGCGCATGTACTTGGCGTACGCGCGGAGCACCGTGGCCTGCCGCCAGGTCAGCCCGGCGCCGAGCACCAGCCCGTTGAAGCCGTCGGTCTCGTTGTAGCCGTCCCACACCGCGCGCAGCGCGTCCTGGAACAGCTCGCGCGCACCGGACGGCAGCGGTCGGCCGTAGCGCAGCCCGAACTCGTAGACCATCGAGGGCCGCTCGAGCCCGTCGAGCTCGTAGGGCCGCTCGTCGACGACCTCCACCCCCATCGATGACAGCATCGGGAGCACCTCGGACAGCGAGAGCGGGTCACCGATGCGGTAGACCTTGAGCCGCACCTCCCCCGGACCGGCGTCCAGGCGCTCGTAGAGGCTGAGGTCCAGACCGCTGCCGTTCGCCGCGTCGGTGCGGATCGCCTCGAGCCGGCCGAGGTCGACCGAGGCGGTGCGCGCCGGGTAGTCCTCCTTGTAGGCCTCCGGGAACGCCTCGGCGTAGCGCCGCCCGAGGATCGTGCCGACCTCCTCGCCGTACTCCGCGACCACGGCCTGCAGGAAGTCGTCGCGCCAGCTGCGGCTGGCGTCGGTCAGGCGCCGCTCGAGCTCGGCGGTGTCGACGTCGACGAGGTCGGCGCCCTTGGACAGGTGCACGACGAAGTGCACGCGCGCGGTCGTCGACTCGTTGATGCGGACGGTGAACTCGGTGGACTCCCCGTGCAGCTGGTCCTGCAGGATCCGCTCGAACCGTTCCCGGACCGCGGTGTTGTAGCGGTCGCGCGGGAGGTAGACCAGCACGCTCACGTAGCGCCCGTAGGTGTCGCGGCGGATGAACATCCGCAGCGCCCGCCGCTCGCGCGCGCTCATCGCGGCCTCGGCCATCGGTGCCAGCTCGTCGACGGGGGTGTGCAGCAGCTCGTCGCGCGGGTAGGTCTCGAGCGTGTCCATCAGCGCCTTGCCGGCGTGGCTGCGCGGGTCGAAGCCGCTGCGCTTGAGCACCGCCTTGGCCTTCTCGCGGATGAGCGGGATCCGCATCAGGCTCTCGGTGTAGGCCGCGCTGGCCAGCAGCCCGAGGAAGCGGCGCTCGCCGTCCACCTCGCCGTTCGCGTCGAAGGTCTTGACGCCGACGTAGTCGAGGTACGCCGGGCGGTGCACGGTCGCGCGCGAGTTGGCCTTGGCCAGGACCAGCAGGGTCTTCTCGCGGGCCTTGGCCTTGACCGCGTCGGGCAGCCGGCCGAAGGACTCCGACATCTCCTGGTCCGCGCGCAGGATGCCCAGGCCCGTGCCGGGGACCGCGCGCAGGAACTCGTCGTCGCCGTCGCGCTCGAGGCGGTACTCCTTGTAGCCGAGGAAGGTGAAGTTCTCGGCGGCCAGCCAGGTGAGGAACTCCCCGGCCTGGCGCAGCTCCTCGGGGTCCAGCGGCGGCGGGTCGTCGCGCAGGTCCGCGACCACGGCCTCGACCTGGGCGTGCATCTTGCCCCAGTCCTCGACCGCCTCGCGGACGTCGCGCAGGACCCGCTGGATGTCGTCGACGACCGACGCCGCGTCCTCGCCCTCGGGCAGCCGGTCGATCTCGACGTGCATCCACGACTCGCGGACCGCCTCGCCCTCGGGCTCGAGCGCACCGTCCGGCACCGACCGGACCTCCTGCAGCACCCCGGTGATGTCGCGGACCACGTCGAAGTTGGGGTGGATCACCACGTGCACGTCGCGCAGGTGGCGCGAGAGCTCCATGGTCAGCGAGTCGACCAGGAACGGCATGTCGTCCACGACGACCTCGACCACGGTGTGCCCGCCCGCCGACCACCCGGCGTCGGCCAGCGTCGGGGTCGCGACCTGGACGTTGGCCGTGCCCTGCGGACGGTGCGCGGCCAGCTTGTAGTGGGCCGCGAACGCGCCGTACACGTCCATCTCGGAGCGGTCGGCCAGGTCCTCCGGCGCCACGTGGCGGTAGTAGGCCTGGAGCAGCTCGCCGACCTGGTCGTGCGGCGGCCCACCGGTCCCCTTGCCCGCCTGGGCCACCCTGGTCGCCTGCTCGATCAGCTCGGCCTTGGCCTGCTCGGACGTGGACTGGTGCTGCGTCGCCGTTGACACGCCTCCGAGGTTAGTCCGGTGCGACCGCCTCCGGGACGAGAGGGCGAGGTTGCACCGGGGTGGACACGACCAGGCTGGAGACGGTCTGGCCGAACAGCAGGAAGCGGTCCAGCGTCTCCTCCAGCGCCGCGATGCTCGCGGCGTGCACCTTGAGCAGGAAGCAGTCCTCGCCGGTGATCCGGTGGCACTCCGAGACCTCGGGCAGCCGCTGGGCCAGCTCGGCCACCTTGCTCAGCTGGCCGGCCGTCGGGCGCACCCGGACGTACGCCGCGACCGGCAGGCCCAGCGCGGCCGGGTCCACCTCGAGCCGGAACCCGATCACCCCGTCCTCGGTGAGGCGCTGCACCCGCTCGGTGACGGCCGGCGGCGACATGCCCACCCGGCGGGCCAGCGCGGACATCCCCAGCCGCGGGTCCGCGGCCAGCTCGCGCAGGATCTTCAGGTTGACGTCGTCCACGCGGTTCCGCCTTCTCTTCCGCTCCCGGTGGGCCGTGCGCCTTCATCTTGCCATTCCGACGGCGGCCCGCGCCGTGGATCCTCGTGGCGTGCGCCTGACCCGCCTGCCGCCCACGACGTACTTCCTGACCAGCGCGGTCTTCCACTACCTCGGCCCGTCGCTGGCCGTGCTGCTCTTCGCGCGCGTCGACGTGCTCGGCGTGGCCTGGCTGCGCATCGCCTCCGCCGCCGTGGTCTTCGCCGTGTGGCGCCGGCCCTGGCGGCTGCTGTCGGGCGGGTCGTGGCGGCTGTTCGTCGCCCTCGGTCTGGTCCTGGCCGCGATGAACTCGCTGTTCTACCTCGCCGTCGACCGGCTGCCGCTGTCCACGGTCGGCGCGGTGGAGTTCGTCGGCACCCTCGTGCTGGCCGCGCTCGGCGTGCGCACCCGCCGCAACGTGCTCGCCCTGCTGCTCGCCGTGGCCGGCGTCGCCCTGCTCACCCAGGTGCGCCTGGTGGCCGAGCCGCTCGGCTTCGTGTTCGCCTTCGCCAACGGCGCCGGCTTCGTGCTGTACGTCGTGCTGGCCGACCGGATCGCCAGCCCCGCCGACGGCTCCGACCCGATGGCCGGCATCGACCGCCTCGGTCTGGCCATGCTCGTGGCCGCAGTCGCCGCCACGTCGTTCGGGCTGCTGCCCGCGCTCCCGGCGTTCACCCACCCGCTCTGGCTGCTCTGGGGCATCGGCGTCGGGCTCTGCTCCTCGGTCGTGCCCTACGTGACCGACCAGCTGGCCATGGCCCGGCTGCCGCGCGCGACCTTCGCCCTCATGCTCTCGCTGCTGCCGGCCGCGGCCACCGCGATCGGGTTCGTCGTGCTCGGCCAGGTGCCGACCGGGCGCGATCTCGCCGGGATCGCGCTGGTCGTCGTCGGGCTGGTCGTGCACCGGGAGGCTCAGAGCTCCGAGCGCAGCCCCCAGAGCAGCGGGTAGTAGCGCAGCGGCAGCCGGCTGCGCAGGTACGTCGAGCCGCTGGACCCGCCGGTCCCGGACTTGGAGCCGATCATCCGCTCCACCATCGTCACGTGCCGCGCGCGCCAGTTGGCGGCGAGCTCGTCGTGCTGGAGCAGCGCCTCGCTGACCGCCCACACGTCGGCGTACTGGCTGCGGTCGTGCGCGGCCCGCCGCAGCGACGCGCTGACCTCCTCGTCGGTGCCGGCCGGCAGCCCGCGCTGGCGCAGCACGTCGAGGAACGCGTCCCACAGCGTCGGCTCCTCGAGCCGCCGCCGCAGGCGCGCGTTCTCCTCGTCGGTGATCCCGCGGAAGCGGTCGACGTACGCCGGGTCCTTGGCGCCGGACAGGAACTCCAGCTCGCGGAACTGCACCGACTGGAAGCCGCTGGCCGGCGCCAGCCGCTGGCGGAACTCCAGGAAGTCCTGAGGGGTCATGGTCTCGAGCACGTCGACCTGGTGGACGAGCACCCGCTCGATGACGTGAACCCGCGCGAGCAGGTGTTGGGCCCACCACACGCGCCCCGCGCTCATCGCGTCGCGGGCGGCCACGGCCTCGTGCAGGAGCTGCTTGAACCACAGCTCGTAGACCTGGTGGATGGTGATGAACAGCAGCTCGTCGTGGGCCGGCGGGTCGGACTCGAGGTGCTGGGAGTCCAGCAGCTGCGGCAGCCGCAGGTAGCTGCCGTAGGTCAGCTGCGCCCCCTGCTCGCCGAACGAGACGAACTGCTCCTCGGGCTGCTCCTCGGTCTGCTCCTGCGCCATGGCGCTCAACCTAGCCATGCTCCGCGGTGCCGCAGCCACGGCACCACCGTCGGCGCCGCAGGCTCGCGACTGGCCACCAGCAGCTCGCGCCCCCACCCACGACCCAGGTCGTGGAGGGGGACGAGGCCACCGAGCCGCTCCAGGTCGCGTCCGACCGCTGCGGCCGGGCTGACGGCCGGTTCCGACGGCCGCGCTCTGCCACACTCCCGGCATGGACTTGCGCCACGAGCTGTCGTACGACGCTGCGCCGGCGCGGGTCTTCGCGATGCTGGCCGACCCGGACTTCCGCCGGGCGGCGTGTGCGGCGCAGGACGTGGTCTCCGCCGACGTCGAGCTCGAGCGCGACGGCGAGGGGTTCCGCCTCACCGTGGACCAGGTCCAGCGCACGACCGACCTGCCGTCGTTCGCCCGGACCTTCGCCGGCGAGACGACCCGGGCCGTCCAGCGCGAGGTGTGGCTCGGTCCCGACGCCGGGAGCCTGAGCATCGAGGCGCCCGGCACACCCACCGACGTGACCGGCACCATCCGGCTCGAGCCGTCCGGCACCGGCACGACCGAGGTGGTCGAGCTGAGCCTCAAGGTCAAGGTGCCGCTCCTCGGCGGCCGGTTGGAGAAGCTGCTGGCCGAGCGGATCCGCGCGGGGATGGACGCCGAGCACGCCGTCGGCACCGCCTGGCTCGAGCAGCCCTGACGTGAGGCTCACGGTGCTGGCGCTGGCCACGGCCCTGGCGGCGGCCGCGCTGAGCGGCTGCGGCGGCGACGACCCGGAGCCGCGCTTCACCGGCGTCGCGTCCGCAACCCCGACACCCACGCCCACCTCCACGTCGAGCGCGGCTGCGAGACCGACGCCGTCCCCGACGAGGCCCCCCGAGCTCCCGGGGCAGCCCGAGCTGGGCCACGACCCCGCGGCGCGCCGGGAGCTGCGCCGGGCCGTGCTGGCCCTGCTGCGCAGCGGCTCGGCGACGTACCGCCTGGACGCAGGGACGACCGGGGCCGGGTTGCAGGAGCGCGGGTCGTTCCGCCTCGACCCGCGGGCCTTCGAGATCCGCCGCTACCTGTCGACCGGGGACGGCACCTACACGTTCGACTTCCGGGCGGTCGGCGCGTCGGCGTGGATGCGCGCGATCGACTCGCCCGACACCGACGGCCCGTGGCCGTGCTGGGTCGACGTCGCCGACCTGGCCGCGGGCGCGCCGAGCGGGCTGCAGCAGCTGCTCACCTCCGACGTCGCCACGACCCAGCCGCCCAACGCGGTCATCGCGGCGTCGTACGGCGTGGGCCGGGAGTACACCGACCTCGAGCAGCTCGGCACCATCCTCGGCACCCTGGACCTGGTGACCGCGGTGTCCCTGCTCGGCTCGCAGGCCGTGCGGGAGCTCGGCCTGCCGCCCGACTCGCGGGCCACGGTCCCGGCGTACTTCGACGTCCGCGACGGGGTGCTGCGGGGCTACTCGGTGTCGTTCCGCTCGCTCTACCTCGCCCTGGAGGCCGAGGGCATCGAGGTGCCGGTCGACACCGGTGAGCTCATCCCCGGCACCGTCGAGGTGACCTTCGCCGACCAGGGCCGCCCGGTCCGGGTCCCGGCTCCGCCGCCCGCCGAGGTCGTGGACATCGCGCCCGGCCCAGGTGGCTTCGGCGCCGAGATGGACGCCTGCGGCGCCTGAGCGACGGGCATCCGCGATGATGCGACCACGGGGCCGCGCGGCGCGGCCGGACGGGGAGGAGCACCAAGATGGCGACCACGCTGACCTGCGAGCTGACCTACGACGCACCACTGACCGACGTCGGCGAGATGCTCATGGACCCGGCGTTCCGCGAGCGCGTCTGCGACGCCCAGGGCGCGACCCGGCGCACGGTGAGCGTCGGCCCGGACGGCGGTGGCATGAAGGTGGTCATCGACCAGGTCCAAGGCGCCGAGGGCATCCCCGGCTTCGCGCGCAAGTTCGTCGGCGACGAGATCAACCTCGTCCAGACCGAGCGCTGGGACGACGTCGAGAACGGCGTGGTCGAGGTCGTCATCCCCGGCAAGCCCGGCCAGATGGGCGGCACCATCACCCTGCGCGAGGCGGGCGGCACCACGACCGAGACCGTCGTCATGGAGATCAAGGTCGGCATCCCGCTCGTCGGCGGCAAGATCGAGTCGCTCATCGCCGACCTGCTGCGCAAGGCGCTGCGGGCCGAGAACGCCGTCGGGCGCCAGCACCTGGCCGGCTGAGCGGGCGTGGGACGTCCCCCTGCGCCGCCGCACCCTCGACCGGCGCGCGCTGCTGGTGCTGACGGGCGGCGTCGTCGTGGCCACCGCCGTGCTCACCGGCCTGCTGCTGTGGCTCGAGCACACCGCCGCACTCGCGGCGTCGCTCGGCTTCCTCGTCCTGTGGGCGGTCCTGGCCGGCGCCTACGTCCTCGCGTGGCTCCGGATGCGCGCGGTCGCCTCGCCCCTCGGCCTGCACGGCGACGGCGTCGTCTCCCGCAGCCCGTACGGCGAGCTGGTGGTGCCCTGGGAGTCCGTCGAGTCCGCACGGGTCGAGGGCCCGCTGCTGCGCATCCGGATCCGTCCCGGCGCGCCGGTCGACCACACCCGGCTGCGCCCGGCGGCGTGGCCGGTCGTGGAGGCGAACGGGATCCGGATCACGCTGGCCGCGCTCGACGTACCCCTGGAGGAGCTGCGGCAGGCGTTCACGGTCCAGTCCTCCGGGCGGGTGCAGGTGGCCTGAGCGGCGGGTACTCGCCCCTCGTGACGACACGGGTGACCCGGGAGCTGACCTACGACGCCCCGGCGGCCGAGGTGCACCGGATGCTGACCACCGCGTCCTTCCGGCAAGAGGTGTGCGACCGGCTCCGCGTGGTGTCGGCGACGGTGTCGGTGCACCACGACGCCGTGGCCACCGAGGTCGTCATCGACCAGGTCCAGCGCGCCGACGGGCTGCCATCCATCGCGACGAAGCTGCTCGGCGACACCGTCCACGTCGTCCAGCGCGAGCGCTGGACCACGCCGACCCGCGCCGACGTCGAGGTGAGCGTGCCCGGCCGGCCCGGCGAGATGCGCGGGACGGTGCGGCTCGAGGAGCGCGGGGTGGTCACGGTCGAGGTCGTCGAGCTGGACGTCCGGGTCCGCGTGCCGCTGGCGGGCGGGCGGCTCGAGGCGCTGGTGGCCGACCTGCTCGACCGCGCGCTCGACGTCGAGCACACGACCGGCCAGAACTACCTGTCGCCCTGAGGGTCCGCGGCCTCGCGGGCGTCCGCGGCGTCGTCGTCCTCCTCGTGGCGCCGGCGGGTGGCGATCACCAGGCCGAGCACCACGAACGGACCGAAGGCCAGCACGAGGGTGAGCACCTTCTCGACCGGGTGCAGCGCGCCGAGGTGCAGCGCGACCAGGTCCGGGCTCATGCCGGCCAGTCTCGCACCCGCCTCACCCCATGTAGGGGTAGCGGTAGTCGGTCGGCGGGACCAGCGTCTCCTTGATCGAGCGCGGCGAGGTCCAGCGCAGCAGGTTGACCGCGGCACCGGCCTTGTCGTTGGTGCCCGAGGCCCGGCCACCGCCGAACGGCTGCTGCCCCACGACGGCCCCGGTCGGCTTGTCGTTGATGTAGAAGTTGCCGGCCGCGAAGCGCAGCTCCTGCTGGGCCCACGCCACCGCGCGCCGGTCGCGCGCGATGATCGAGCCGGTCAGCGCGTACGGCGCGATCGACTCGAGCTGGCGACCCACGGTCTCGAAGTCGGCGTCGTCGAAGACGTGCACGACGAGGATCGGCCCGAAGTACTCCGTGGAGAACATCTCGTCGGTCGGGTCACCGCCCTGCACGACGGTGGGGCGCACGAAGTACCCGACCTCGTCGTCGAGGGTGCCGCCGACCAGCACGTCGAGCTTGCGGGACCTCCGCGCCCGCTCGATCGCGGTCCGGTGCTTGGCGAAGGCCCGGTCGTCGATGACCGCGCCCATGAAGTTCGAGAAGTCGGTGACGTCGCCCATGGTGATCGCCTCGACCTCGGCCAGGAAGTCGTCCTTCATCTTGTCCCAGACCGACCGGGCGACGTACGCGCGGGAGGCGGCGGAGCACTTCTGGCCCTGGAACTCGAAGGCGCCACGGATGAGCGCGGTGCGGACCACGTCGGGGTCGGCGCTGCTGTGGGCCAGCACGAAGTCCTTGCCGCCGGTCTCCCCGACGATGCGGGGGTAGGAGCGGTAGCCCTCGATGTTCTCCCCGACCGTGCGCCACAGGTGCTGGAAGGTCGGGGTGGAGCCGGTGAAGTGGATGCCGGCCAGGTCGGGGTGGCCCAGGGCGACCTCCGAGACGGCGATGCCGTCGCCCGGCAGCATGTTGATGACGCCCGGCGGGAGGCCGGCCTCCTCGAGCAGCTCCATGGTCAGGCTCGCGGCCAGCTGCTGGGTCGGCGACGGCTTCCAGATCACGGTGTTGCCCATGAGAGCCGGCGCGGTCGGCAGGTTGCCGGCGATGGCGGTGAAGTTGAACGGCGTGATCGCGTAGACGAAGCCCTCGAGCGGGCGGTGGTCGGTGCGGTTCCACACGCCCGGGCTGTTGGCGATCGGCTGGTCGGTGAGGATCTGCTTGGCGTAGTGGACGTTGTAGCGCCAGAAGTCGATGAGCTCGCACGCGGAGTCGATCTCGGCCTGGAACGCCGTCTTGGACTGCCCGAGCATCGTCGCCGCGTTGATCCGCTGGCGCCACGGACCGGCCAGCAGGTCGGCCGCGCGCAGCAGCACCGCGCAGCGGTCGTCCATGTCCATGTCGCGCCAGACCGACGCGGCCTCGGTGGCGGCCTTGACCGCGGCCTTGGTGTCGGCCTGGGTCGCGCCCTTGAACCGGCCCAGCACGTGCTGGTGGTCGTGGGGCTGCACGACGGCGTGCTCGGCACCGCCGCCGGCCTTCCAGCGACCGCCGATGTAGGCCTTGAGGTTCTTCTCGCGCCTCTCCTGGCGCTCGAGCTCCGCGGTCAGGGCCTCCCGTTCGGGGCTGCCCGGCGCGTAGGTCAGGTTCGGCTCGTTGGTGGGAGCCGGGGGGAACGTGATCGCGTCCATGCGCCCACGCTATCTGGCCCCTCAGCCGCCCAGGAGAGCCCCGATCTCCTGGGTGGCGAACCAGCCCAGGTCGTCCTCCGGGTCGGCCCCGGCGCTCTCGTCGGCGTGCACCGCGACCACGTCGCGCAGGGGTACGGCGCCGTCCGGGTCGGCCAGCTCGGCCACCACGACCACGCGGCGACCGCCGCCGGCCAGGGCGGCGGAGTCGACGGCCGCGGCCACCAGCGCGGCGTACTCCGCCTCCTCGCTGGCGTCGTCGGCGGCGTACCGGTCGAGGTCGGCGGGGAGCCGCCCCTCGTCGCGCAGCCGGGCCAGCCCGTCGAGGGTGGTGGGGACGTAGACCCTCACGGCTTGGGCGCGGCCTTCTTGCGGCGCCCGCGCGGGATGGTCGGCCGCCCGCCGGTCGCGGTGTCGAGCAGCTCGGCCAGCGCCTCGGTCACGCACTGCCCGAGCACGTCGACGTCCGGGACCAGGTCGCGGTCGGAGTTGATGCCGTAGAAGACCTGACCGTCGTACGACGTCACGCCGATGGCGAGCGCCTGGCCGGGCAGCAGCGGGTGGATCGGGTAGGTGCGCAGCATCCGCGCGCCGGCGGCGTACAGCGGGGACTGCGGCCCCGGCACGTTGGTGATGGAGATCTGGAAGTCGCGGCGCACCTCGGCCGCCGCGACCCGCGCCCCGATGGCGTGGAACGTGGTGGGCGCGAAGCCCGCGATGCCCGCCAGGCGATTGGCCGCGACCGCACGGCCGGTCTCCTTGTGGGCCTGGAAGGAGTAGGAGACCTGGTGCAGCCGGACCACCGGGCTCGGCTCGCCGATCGGCAGGGTGACGAAGTGCGGGGCGATCTGGCTGCCCAGCGAGGTGGCCTCGAGCTCGCGGTCGATGACGGAGACCGGGACCATCGCCTGCACCTGCCGCAGCCCGCCCATCGACTCAGCGCGGGTCATCAGCCAGGCCCGCAGCGCGCCGGTGACGGTGGCCAGGATGACGTCGTTGATGGTGCCGCCGTGCACGTCGCGGATCGTGCGGTAGTCCGCCAGCGCGCTGTCCACCCCCACCACGCGGCGCTGCTGCGACAGTTCGCCGGACAGCGCGTGGCCGCGGTCGGGCCGGCGCCCGGCCAGCCCGGACAGGACCCGGCCGGCCCCGGCGGTGAGCCGGTCGGCGGTGCCGACCGCCGTGCCGACGGCGTGGCGCACGGTGTCGAGCGCGGTCGCGCGGTCGGTGAGGTTGTCGTGGAGCGCACCGGCCAGCAGCCCGGCCGGCGAGGGTCGGCGGTGCGGGTGCCACTCGTCGCCGCCCAGCACCTTGACGCCCGGGTCCTTGTCGAGCAGCACCTGGCCGAGGTCGACGGTCTCGACGCCGTCGACCAGCGCCTGGTGGGTCTTGTAGAGCAGCGCGACCCGGCCGTCGGCCAGCCCCTCGACGAAGTAGATCTCCCACAGCGGCCGGGCCCGGTCCAGCGGGCGGCTGACGATGCGCGAGACCAGCTCGCGCAGCTGCTCGGTGCTGCCGGGACGCGGGAGCGCGCTGCGGCGTACGTGGTAGCCGATGTCGAAGTGGTCGTCGTCGACCCACACCGGGTTGGCCAGGTGGCCGGGGACCTCCTGGACCCGCTGGCGGTAGCGGGGCACGAAGGAGATCCGGTCCAGGATCAGCGCCACGAAGCCGTCGTAGTCGAAGCCCGACGCACCGGGGTCGAAGACCTCCACGGTCGCCACGTGGCGCGGGACGGTCGGGTCCTCGTGCTCGAGGAACGCCACGTCGCGTGGTCGCAGCCGCTCGCTCACCGTCGCACCACCCCCGTCCCCTCCCGGTCACCGCCCCGTTTGGCCGTCATGGGATTCTTACAGAGGTCTCAGGACGTCGGCTCGTGCCCTCCGGCACGATCGGTGGGGCTCCTGGTCTCCCGGCCTCCCGGTACCCGTCACGAAAGGTGGACCTCGATGCGGCGCGCGATCGCAGCCCTCGCCCTGGTCGTCTGCACCGTCGGCCTCGCCGGGTGCGGGGACGACGACAAGCCCGGCGACAGCGGCAGCGGCGGCTCGGACCAGCCGACCAAGACCATCGACGTCACCTTCTCCGGCGACGACGTCACGCCCAACGGCGACCGGGTCGAGGTCGCCGTCGGCCAGCCGATCGAGTTCAAGGTGACCTCCGACGCCGCCGGTGAGATCCACGTGCACTCCGACCCCGAGCAGGAGCTGGCCTACACCAAGGGCACCGTCACCCTGCCGACGTTCACCATCGACAAGCCCGGCATCGTCGAGGTCGAGTCGCACGCGCTGGAGAAGACGATCGTCCAGCTCGAGGTGAAGTAGACCCTCGTGGACCCGGTCGCCCCCGCCGCCCCGTCCGGCGGCTCCTCCGGCTCGTTCGGGCACCTCCTGGCGCACGGCATCGGCGGGCAGAAGGACCTGCCCATCCCCCTCGAGCTCACCGTCGCCGGTGCGGTGGCCGCGCTGGTCGTCAGCTTCACGGTGCTGGCCGTGGCCTGGCGCACCCCGCGCTACGACGCCGACCGGACCGGCCGGCCCGCGCCCGCCGCCCTGCGGCGACTGGTGGCCTCGCCCGCCTTCTTCGTCGTGCTGCGCGCCTTCGGCATGGTGGCCTTCGCCTACACCGTGATGGTGGCGGTCCTGGGTGAGGACACCCTCATCAACCCGTTCTTCGGGATCTTCTACGTCCTGCTGTGGACCGGCTTCGTCCCGGCGTCGCTGCTGTTCGGGCCGGCGTACCGGGCCATCAGCCCGGTGCGCACGATCAACGCGGGGTTCGCCCGGCTCACCGGCGGCGACTCGGCGGTGGGTGTCTTCACCTACCCCGCCCGGCTAGGGATGTGGCCGGCGGCGATCGGGCTCTACGCGTTCGTGTGGATGGAGCTGGTCTACCCCTTCGCCACCGAGCTCGGCCCGGTGCGGCTGTGGTGCGCGGCGTACGTCGCGGCGATGCTGCTCGGCGGCGCGCTGTTCGGCGACGACTTCTACGCCAAGGCCGACCCGTTCGAGGTGTTCTCCACCCTCGTGGCCCGGATGTCGCCGTGGGGTGAGCGCCGCGGCGAGCTGGTGGTGCGCAGCCCGCTGGCCAACCTGGACGCCACGCCCGTCGTGCCCGGTCTGGTCGCGGTGGTCGCGGTCCTGTTCGGCAGCACGGCCTTCGACTCCTTCAAGGACTCCACGCGCTGGGTGAAGTTCATCCAGGGCGACTTCGTGCAGGACCACTCGCTCGCGCACGTGGCCAACAACCTGGGGCTGCTCACGTTCGTGCTGGTCGTCGGCGGCGTCTTCGCGGCCGGGACCATGCTGACCGGCGTCGGACCGGACCAGCCGCGCCGGGCGCTGCCCGGGCAGTTCGCGCACTCGATAGTGCCGATCGTGATCGGCTACTTCGTGGCGCACTACCTGACCTACTTCCTCGAGGTCGGCGAGAACACGCTCATCCAGATGAGCGATCCCTTCAGCAACGGCTCCAACTGGTTCGGCACCGCGAACTGGACGCCGTCGTTCTTCTTCGCCTACCACCCGACCGCGCTGGCCACCATCAAGGTGCTCGCGGTCGTGCTGGGCCACGTGGTCGGCGTGGTCGCGGCGCACGACCGGGCCATCCACCTGCTGCCGCGCCGCCACCAGCTCACCGGGCAGCTGTCGCTGCTGGTGGCCATGGTGGCCTTCACCGCGGGCGGGTTGTACCTGCTGTTCTCGGCCTGAGCCGGCGCAGCCTCCCGCTGCTGCCGTCCCTGCCGACGAGGGCGTCCACGGCCTGGGCCAGCGGGCTCGCCGGGGCGGTCTCCTGGACCGTCCGGCCGGTCACCAGGGCCCGGTCCACGGTCGCGCGGTCCTCGGGCAGGAAGTGGATCGCCACCGCTCGGGTGAAGTCGGCCAGCATCGCCGCGACGTCGCGCTCGGACCAGCCGAGCGTCGGGCGCATCCGGTTGACCACGACCCGCACCGGCGTGACCGGGTGCTGCGCCCGCAGGTCGGTGAGCGCCCGGGCCAGCCGGCTCAGCCCGACCGGGTCGGCCGTGCCGACCGCGACGATCTCGTCGGCGACCTCGAGCGCGGCCCGGGTGATGGCCCCGCGGCTCGGCCGCCCGGTGAGGTCGTCCTCGTCCAGCCCGGGACCGGCGTCGAGCACCACGTGGCCCTCGGTGCGCGCCGTCTCGGCCAGCAGCTCGATCGTGCCCGGGCGCACCTCGCTCCAGCGGTCCGGTCGCGGCAGCCCCGTCACCACGGTGAGCCGCCCGTCCAGGGCCCGCTGCACGCTCGCGAACCCCTCGACCAGCCGACCGCTGCCGGCCAGCCGCGCCGCGGCGAGCAGCCCGCTCACCTCGTCGAGCACCCCCAGGACCTGGGCCACGGTGCCGCCGTAGGGGTCGACGTCGATCAGGGTCGTCCGCTCCGTGCGGCCCAGCGCCGCGGCCATCGCGGTGGCCACCGTCGTGCGCCCCGGTGCGCCGACCGGACCCCAGACCGCGGTGACCGTGCCCCGGCCGGCCCGAGCCTCGGCCTCGGGCTCGGCCTCCGGCGGCGGCTCGGGCTCGGCGTCGGTGGTGAGCGCGACCGGCAGCTCCGCGACGTCGGTGACCGTCCGGCGTACGCCGATCCGCTCCGCGCGCACGGCGCCCGGCTCGTCGGCCACCACCGCGACCGGCCGGACCCCGTGGCGGCGCAGGTGGTCGACCGCCGCGACGTCGAAGCCGGGCGCCTCCACCGCCACGACCGCGCTGTCGGCCTGTCCGCTGGTCGCCGTGGCCAGCAGGTCGTCGACGTCCACGCAGCGCTTGAGCACCACCAGGTCGCGCCGACCGCCCAGCACGCTCAGGGCCTGGGTCTCCCAGGCCGCGCCCGCGGCCAGGAGCAGGACGACCCGCACGTCAGCCCCGGCGCACGATCGTGAGGCTCGGGGTGTCGTAGCGCGCCAGCAGGCCGAAGAACCCCGGCGCGTCGGCCTCCGGCACCGCCAGCACCAGCTGGCGCCGGCCGCTGGTCCCGAAGGAGCTCGCCACGTCGGGCGCGTCGACCACCGTGACCTCGCTCAGCGCGGCGCCGTCGGGCAGCGGCTCGCCGGACCCGTCCGCGTCGGCGCTGAGGGGCGCCACCACGTAGACGTCCACGGTGTCGCCCGGCCCCACCCCCGGCGGCACCAGCTCCGGCTCGACCGCGACCGGCACCTCCACCAGGCCGGTCGCGCTCGGCGTACCGACGGCGGAGCGGGGCAGCAGCTCGCCGCTGCCCACGCTGCGCACCAGCTCGAGGTCGCCCGGCAGCTCGTCCTCGACGGTGTAGTAGCCGCTCAGCGCGTCGTCGTCGGCGAACCGCACCCGCTGCGCGACCAGGTCGTCGGCCCCGATCCGCTGGCCCGCGCCCACGTCGTCGGCCACCGCCCAGACCCGCACGGTGTCGTCGGCGCCGGCGAGCACGCGCGCGCCGAGCACGACGCTGGCCGCCACCAGCACGATGCCGAACCACAGGCGAGGGTCACGCCAGGCCGGCCGGTGCCCGCGCAGGGCCGGCGGCACGTCGCGGCCGCCGGTCGCGCGTCCGTCGCCGGACGTCGCCGCCGTGGCCTCCCCGAGATCAAGGACCACGCGACCCAGTGTGCCCAGCGACGCTTGACGTGGCCAGCGCTCCTCCACAGATCGTGATCCCTGAGGCCCGTGTGAAGCACGAGGTGCCACCATGGCCCCATGGCCGCCGCCGACCGCCCGCAGTTCCTGCAGCTCGCCGAGGTGGCCGACATCCTGAGCACGTCGTCCGCCCAGGTCTACGCCATGGTCCGCCGCGGCGAGCTCCCCGCCATCAAGATCGGCGGCCGCGGCCAGTGGCGCGTCGACCTCGCCGACCTCGAGGACTACGTCGCCCGCCAGAAGGCCGCCACCCGCGCCTTCATCGACGAGCACCCCTTCGACCCCGCCGACGCCGCCACCGCCGACGAGCTCTGAGCCCCGCATCGCCACCAGCTGTCCACAGCGGGGCGCTCCGGGCCCGGCTCTCCACAGCGGTCGGTGCAGGTCCCGCGGCTGTCCCTGCGTCGGCGTTGACTCGTGCTCACGACCAACCCCACGAGGAAGGGACCACCCGTGAGCACGACCGCCACCGCCCCCACCGCCTCCGCCGCTCCACCCGAGCACGAGGCGACCGAGCCGACCGGGCCGCCGGGGTCGTCCGACCCGCCTCTCGTCAAGGTGCACCGGGCCGAGGTCAGCATCGACGGCACCGCCTGGACCGTCGAGGCGACGTCGACCGACGGCCGCCTGGCGGTCGAGGTCCTCGCCGCCTCCGAGACCGACGGCACCGTGGCCGTCCAGCTCTGCCTCGACGGCGACAAGAGCCACCTCGAGCTCCTCGAGGACGTCACCCGCGAGCTGCAGAGCCGCATCTGCGGCCGCCCAGCCCGCCGCCGCCCCGGCCCCTACGGCCTCGCCGCCATCCGCACCCGCATCCCGCGCGCCTACGAGCCCTGGACCGACACCGACGAGCACCTGCTGCTCGAACGCTGGGACGCCGGCGCCACCATCGACGACCTCGCCCTGGTCCTCGAACGCGGCCCGCGCGGCATCCGCTCCCGCCTCATCAAGCTCGGACGCATCGAGGAGGCGAGCTGACTGGACCCTGACGACAACTGAACACGAGGCGCTCGCCAGCCCAAGCGCCCGAGGGCCCGACAGCCCGAGGGCTGACGCGCCCGACACCGCCGCCGGCAGCGGTGTCGCCGCGCGACGGGACGCGTCGACGACGCCGGACCTGCAAGCATCGACCGCCCCCGCGGCGGCGCGCTCGAGCGGGCAGGCGCGCGGGCGCGCGACCAGCACGGTGGTGGAGGTGGCGGGTCGGGCGGGAGGCGGAGGAGTGCCGTGCTGCCCGTGGCGGCTCGGCGGAACGGCCGCGCCTGCTGCCGGTGGTCCGCCAGACCGGCGGCGCCCACCCGCGGCGGCTCGGCAGACCGGCCGGGCCCAGCCGCGGCGACCGGCGACCGGCGACCGGCGACCGGCGACCGGCGACCGGCGACCGTGCCTACCGGTGGCGGTCCGGCGGAGCGCCGCCCGCCGCTACTACTCGTGCGCTCCGACGGCGGGCACCGCGAGGCCCGGGCGGCTCGCTGGCGGCCAGGCCACCCGTCGGTCCGCCGGCCCGCCGGCGCGTCCTTTCGCCGGGCGCAGCGAGGGGCCGGGCGCGTCGAGGCGCCGATGCGTGCCGGCACAGCGCCGTGGCTGAGCGCCGCAGCGGCTGCGTTGCCCCGCGCGGCCCCGGAGGCGTGCGGTCGCGCCTGGTCGAGCTCGGCCGCCTCGAGGAGGCGAGCTGAGTGGACCGTCCGCCTACCCGACCTCGGAGTCCAACGTCACGCGCAGGTCCTTCTCGTCACCGTCGCGGTCCACCGTGAAGGTCAGCGTCTCCCCCGGCTGGTGCGAGCGGATCGACACGATCAGCGCGATGCCGTCGCTCACCCGCTGCCCCTCCAGCGCGACGACGACGTCACCCGCCTTCATGCCGGCCTCGTCCGCGGGGGTGCCGTCGACGACCGAGTCGACCTCGGCGCCCTTGCCGTCCTGCTGGCCGGTCTGCACCTTGGCGCCGATGACGGGATAGCGCGCCTCGCCGGTGCGCAGGATCTGGTCGGCGGTGACCTTGACCTGCTCGATGGGGATGGCGAAGCCGACGCCGATGTTGCCGGACTCGGTGCCGGTCGCGCCGCCACCGGTGGTGGCGATGGCGGAGTTCACGCCGACGACCTGGCCGAGCAGGTTGACCAGCGGCCCGCCGGAGTTGCCGGGGTTGATGGCGGCGTCGGTCTGCACCGCGTTGATGTACGACGAGGCGTCGGCGTCGCCGGTGGTGACCGGCCGCTGCAGCGCGGAGACGATGCCGGAGGTGACGGTCGAGGAGAGGCCGAGCGGGGAGCCGAAGGCGACCACGGGGTCGCCGACGTGCAGGGCGAGGGACTCACCGAGCGAGGCGGGCTTCATCTGCTTGGCGCCGTCGGAGTAGAGCACCGCGAGGTCGTAGACCGGCGAGCGGCCGACGACGGTGGCCTCGAAGCGGTTGCCGTCCTGGTCGACGATCTCGATCGGCCCGTCGTCGTCGGCGGCGGAGGCGACCACGTGGTTGTTGGTCACGATGTGACCGGCGGAGTCCAGCACGAAGCCGGAGCCGGTGGCGCCGTTGGCCTGGCCTTCGTACTCCGCCGAGATCTGCACGGTGCTCGGCAGCAGCTCCTGCGCCACGGCGGCGACCGAGGTCGAGTCCGCGTCGAGCGGCGGGGCGGTCCGCGCGCCGGTCTGCGAGAGGCCGGGGCCGGTGCCGCCGCCGGAGGAGGACGAGGAGTCCGACGAGGTCTGGTCGTAGATCACGCTGCCGGCCACGCCGCCCCCGACGCCGAGCACCAGCGCGAGCGCAACGACCGCCGGCCACATCCAGCCGGCCGGGCGCGCGCGGGTGCTGGAGGTGGCCACCTCGGCCTGGGCGGTCAGCGGGGTGGTGCCGGGCGGCGGGTACGCCGGGTAGGAGGACGGCGGCGTCCACGTCGGCCGGGGCCCGATGGGCGCACCGAACGGCTGCGTCTCCTCGGGAGGAGCCTCGTCAGTCACACCGTCATTGTTCCCGGTGCGCGGAAATCCCACACCGGAAGCCGGCTACGGCAGCGCCACGCCCCGCCGGTGCGAGCCGACGGTCGAGGGCACCTGGTTGAAGATCGAGGTGGTCGGGGCCGGCGTGCGCCGGTCCAGGGTCGGCGCGTCGGCCGGCGCCGCGCCGAGGGCGAGGACGCCCATGACGGCGGCCCCGGCGGCCCCGCCGCCGAGGGCGACGAGCGAGACCCGTCGCGGCCGGACGTCGGTGGACGCCGAGGCCAGGTAGACGTCACCGGGCGGGAGCCCGGAGGAGCAGGAGGCGAGCAGCGAGCCCTTGAGCGTCGACGGCGCGCAGGAGGACTCGAAGGACAGCCCGGCGAGCCGGGTCTTCACCCAGCCCTCGCGCTCGACCAGGTCGCGACACTGGTGGCAGCCGTGGACGTGGGCCCAGGCGCGCTCCTCCTCGGCGGGCGGGAGCTGACCGTCGAGCAGCGCGCTGACCCGCTCGCCCAGGTGCCCGATCACGCCCGCCCCTTGACCACGCGCAGCGGACCGGTGCGCGGCCCGGAGTAGCGGGCGCGGCCCGAGGCCGGCGCGCGGTGGGCCAGCGCCTTGCGCAGCAGGGCCCGGCCGCGGTGGATGCGCGAGCGCACGGTGCCGAGCTTGGCGCCGAGGATCTCGGCGATCTCCTCGTAGGACAGCCCCTCCACGTCGCACAGCACGACGGCGGCACGGAAGTCGGGCGGGAGCTCCTGGAGCGCGCGCTCGACGTCGTCGTCGAAGCGCTGGTCGGAGTACGCCGTGTCCGGGCTGGGCAGGGCGCTGGTGAGCCGGTCGGCGCGCTCGTCGGTCATGGCGTCGAAGCGGATCCGCTGCTTGCGGCGCGCCTGGTCGAGGAAGAGGTTGGTGGTGATGCGGTGCAGCCAGCCCTCGAAGGTGCCCGGCGTGTACGTCGACAACGAGCGGAACACCCGGACGAAGACCTCCTGGGTGAGGTCCTCGGCGTCGTGGCGGTTCCCGGTCAGCCGGTAGGCCAGCCGGTAGACCCGGTCGGAGTGGCGCTCGACGATCTCGTCCCACGTGGGGACGGTCTCGGCCGTGCCGGCTTCGTCCATCGTCTCCACCACTCCTCGGGTCGGGCTGCTCAGGCTACGGACCTCGACTGAGAGGATCCTGTGAGCCGTTGCTGGTCTGAACGACCGACCCGGCGGCGGTGTTCCCGGGGAACGCCGACGGGTGGCGATAGGTTGCCAGCGTGACCGATCCGATCAGTGCCCAGAGCTGGTCCTACTCGGAGGCCTTGGTCGCCGAGGACGACGTCCTCACCCGCGCCCGCGAGCGCGCCCAGGAGGTCGGCGTCACCGCCATCGGCTCCGGGGGCGGCGCCGCGCTGCGGTTCCTGGCCTCGGTGCTCGACGCCCGCGCGGTGGTCGAGATCGGCACCGGCACCGGGGTCTCCGGGCTCTGGCTGCTGCGGGGGATGCGCGCCGACGGCGTGCTCACCACCGTCGACATCGAGACCGAGCACCAGCGGCTGGCCCGCGAGACCTTCACCGAGGGCGGCATCGCGACCCAGCGGGCACGCACCATCGCGGGCTCGGCCCTCGAGGTCCTGCCGCGGCTGACCGACGGCCACTACGACATCGTCTTCGTCGACGGCGACAAGACCGAGTACGCCGCCTACCTCACCGAGGCGCTGCGGCTGCTGCGCCCCGGCGGCGTGGTGGCCTTCGACAACGCGCTGTGGCACGACCGCGTGGCCGACCCGAGCGTCCGCGACGAGGAGACCACGGCCATCCGCGAGCTGATCCGCCAGGTCAGCGACGACGACGCGCTGGTGCCGGTCCTGCTGCCGGTCGGCGACGGCCTGCTGCTGGCCAAGAAGGAGTGGAGCCCCGAGGCGGGGTGATCACTCCGCGCGCGGCGCGGAGACCCAGCCGGCCGCGCCCTCGGCGACCGCCACGACGCGACACGCCTCGATGAGCACCGGTGGCGCACCCACGATCTGCGACCCGGGCACGTCGGCCGCCTCGGCGGTGAACGACTCCTGGAACGCCGCCCGGGCCGCGTCGGACTCGAAGACGTAGCAGCCCTCGAACCACTCCCCCGGCACGCACCGCCAGATCTTGGAGCGCAGCCCGGCCATCGCGCTGAACCGCGCGTGCGACGTCCCCTCGACGTACGCCGCGAGCTCCTCCTCGACCCCGGCCGGCGCGTCGGCGAGCGACCAGCGCACGGTCAGCCCGATCACCGGGCGAGCCCCGCAAGCGGGTCGTCCGAGCCGAGCCAGTCGAGCAGCAGCCGCGCGCCGAAGCCGGTCGGCCCCTTGCTCCACTCGTAGCCGTCGGCCGGCGCATCGCCCACCGAGGCGATGTCCAGGTGCGCCCACGGCACCCCACCGGTGAAGTGCTGCAGGAACAGCGCCGCGGTGATCGCCCCCGGGCCGCCGCCGGCGTTGTCGGCGTCGGCCACCCGCGAGGCGATCTTCTCCTCGTACGCCGCGGCCAGCGGGAAGCGCCACAGCGGCTCACCGGAGCGCTCGCCCGAGGCGAGCAGCGTGGCGGCCAGCGCGTCGGAGCTGGCGAACAGCCCGCCGACCTGCTGGCCGAGCGCGACCTTGATGGCGCCGGTGAGCGTGGCCACGTCGACGACCGCCGCGGGCGAGAGCTCGGCGACGGCGTAGGCGATCGCGTCGGCCATCACCAGCCGCCCCTCGGCGTCGGTGTTGGTGACCTCGGTGGTGCGACCGCCGTAGTGGCGCAGCACGTCGCCGGGGCGCAGCGCGTTGCCGCCGACGGCGTTCTCGGCCGCCGGGACCAGCCCGACGACCCGGACCGGGCAGCCCACGTCGGCCAGCGCGGCCAGCACCGACATGACGACGCCGCCGCCGGTCATGTCGCGCTTCATGTTCACCATGGCCTCGCCCGGCTTGATCGAGAGGCCGCCGGTGTCGAAGGTGATGCCCTTGCCGACCAGCACCACGGTCGGCGTCCGCCGCGACGCCTTGCGCGGGGTGTAGTCGAGCCGGATCAGCCGGGGCGGGGTGGCGGAGGCCTGGCCCACGCCGACGATGCCGCCGAACCCTCCGGCGGCCAGCTCGGCCTCGTCCCAGACCCGGACCTCGAGCCCGGCGTCGGCCGCCAGCGAGGCGGCGTGCTCGGCCAGCCAGGGCGGGTTCTTGAGGTTGCTGGGCAGCGAGGCGAGGGTGCGGGCGCGCCACGACGCCCCGCCGACGGCCACCGCCCGGGCGACCGCGGGCCGGTCGGCGTCGTCCAGCTCGGCCAGCACGACGCGCTGGACCGGGACGTGCTCCGGCGGCGCCGAGCGCCAGGCGAAGCCGAACGAGCCCAGCACCGCGCCGACCACGAAGGGCTCGAGCCCCACGGACGGCTCGACGGCCGGGATGGTGGTCGCGACCACGGACCGGTCCTGGACCGCGCGGGCCAGGGTGGCCCCGGCGCGGCGGAAGTCGGTCGCGCTGGCCTCACCCAGACCGACCAGCAGCACCTGGCGCAGGTCGGCGTCCTGGGGCGAGCCGAGCGGGACCGGCAGCGCGGTGACCTGGCCGACCTTCCCGGTGGCCCGGTCGGCCTCGAGCACGGCGAGCAGGTCGACGCCCAGCAGGTCGCCGACGTCGGCGGCGCCGGGACCGAGGAGCGGGCCGTCGGCGCCGGTCAGCACGGGCAGCGCGATGACCTCGACGCCGGTGACCGCGTGCGGGCCACTCGCGGTGACGGCGAACTCAGGCGGGGAGACCTGGGACGGGACCTGCGGCGAGACCCGGGACGGGTGAGGTGCGGAGCTCACGTGGTCGCAGACCCCCGAACGCGACCAGGGGGCATCAGCCGACGACGTCCTTGAGCGCGTCGCCCAGGGCGCCCGCTTCCTCGGCGTTCAGCTCCACGACGAGGCGGCCACCGCCCTCGAGGGGCACGCGCATCACGATGCCGCGGCCTTCCTTGGTGACCTCCAGCGGACCGTCGCCGGTCCGCGGCTTCATCGCCGCCATGCGGCACCCTGCCTTTCGTTCCCCTCGAACTCGGGCCCGGGGACCCGAGGACGCCCAGCGGCGTGGGACCAGTATCCCAGATCAGACGTGGTGGAGGGCACACTGCCTCCATGACCGAGCACGAGTCCTCGTCGAGCACAGCGCCCTCCCCGGTCCTCTACGACGTCACCGACGGCGTCGCGACGATCCGGCTCAACCGGCCCGAGGCGATGAACAGCCTCGACATCGCGACCAAGGAGCTGCTGCGCGACACCGTGCAGGAGGCGGCGGGCGACCCGGCCGCCCGCTGCGTGGTGCTCACCGGCTCGGGCCGGGCGTTCTGCACCGGCCAGGACCTCAAGGAGCACGTCCAGCTCCTCCAGAGCGGCAGCAGCGACGAGCTGTTCACGACCGTCGAGCGGCACTACAACCCGACCGTCACCGCGCTGGCCGAGATGGAGAAGCCGGTCATCGCCGCGGTCAACGGCGTCGCGGCCGGCGCCGGCGCCAGCCTGGCCTTCGCCTGCGACGTCCGGGTGGTGGCCGACACCGCCGGCTTCAACCTGGCCTTCGCCAACGTCGCGCTGTCCTGCGACACCGGCTCGAGCTACACCCTCCAGCGCCTCGTCGGCCCGGCCCGGGCGCTCGACCTGCTCTACTTCCCGCGCACGGTCAAGGCGGAGGAAGCCCTCGAGCTGGGCCTGGCCAGCCGCGTCGTGCCCGCCGACGAGCTCGAGGCGACCGTGGCCGAGCTGGCCGCCCGCCTCGCCGCCGGGCCGACCGTCGCCCTCGGCGCGATCCGGCGTTCCGTGGCGTACGCCGCGAGCCACACCTTCGCCGAGTCGCTCGCCCTGGAGGGCGAGATGATGACCCGCACCGGCGCCACCGAGGACCACCGCGCCGCCGTGGCGGCGTTCGTGGCCAAGGAGAAGCCGGTCTTCCAGGGCCGCTAGCGGGTGGGGCGCGCGACGGCGCCGAAGATCCTCAGCACCTGCCGCGGGGCGTCGACCCGCATCGTCGTGCGGGGCGGGCGCGCGCCGTACTCCACCGTGAGCGCGAACGCGTCCGGGAACGTGTGGTTGAACCAGCCGGTCATGGTGCCGTGGCAGACCCCGCCGCAGTCCAGGCGCGTGGCCGGCAGCCGCAGCGTGCGCGCGACCAGCCGCGAGAAGCCCGGCCGCTTGTTGTCGGTGTCCACCCCGTGCAGCGGCTGGTGGAAGCTCAGCACGTAGTCCGGCCGCACGTCCTTGAGGAAGGCCATCATCGCCCGCGTCTCGGGCTCCGAGGCCGGCCGCGACCCGGACTCGTAGTTGCCGTCGAGGTCGACCCAGCCGTACGGGTAGTTGCGGTTCAGGTCGACGCCGTGCGCGTTGCGCCGGTGGTGCGCGGCGAGCCCGTCGGGGTTGTAGACCGGGACCACCCACAGGTCGACGCCGCGGATCTGCGGGCCTTTCCGCAGCGCGTGCAGGATCTGCTGGGTCGCGGGCTCGTTGCCGTGCATGGTCGAGACCAGCACCACCGTCGGGCCCTTGCCCTTGGCGTCGTCCAGGTGCCAGGCGCGGATCTCCCGGCCGCGCACGGAATCACCGATGACGCGCTGCTCGAGGACGTGACCGGCGCGCTCGACCGGTGCGGGCGCGGCGGACGACGGCGCGGCCGGCGCGACGGGTACGCCGAGCGGCGCCGCGGCCAGGACCAGGGCGGCGAGGAGCGCTCGGCGCATCAGACCGCCGAGGTCAGGTAGGCGAAGGTGAAGACGACCACGCCGACCAGCATGCCGACGTGGGCGAGCACCGAGAGCCCCGGCCCCTCCGACCAGGTGTCCTGCCGGCCCTCGGAGGCGTGCTTGCCGTGGCTCGGCAGCCACCGGACCAGGATCAGCAGGCCCGCGATCGTCACGACCCAGAACATCCCGAGCCCGACGATGCCCACCGACGAGCTTCCGGCCGTCGAGTCCTCGGGCGCGATGAGGAAGACCGTCCAGACCACCACGGCGAGGACGCCGAAGAACGTGTGCACGTCGAGCAGACGCCGGCCCACGTGGAACCGCCCCGCGCCCTGGCCGCCGCGCATCCGCAGGCGCGTGAGCACCACGACCACCGCCGCCAGGGCGGTGAGGACGTAGCAGACCACGGCGAGCGACACGGGCCGCAGTGTGCCCTACGGCGCGTGGTCGTCGCCACGAGCCTCCGGCGCGAGCGGCGTCTCGGACGGCGTCTCAGCCCGGACGGTCTCGCCCGCCGGCGCGGGCTCCGGCTCCGGCGCGGGGGCCGCCTCCACCGCCGGCCGCTCGGCGTCCTCCAGCTGCCGGGCCAGGCGGTCGAGCAGCGTGTCGACCTCGGACATCCGGTAGCCGCGGAAGGCCAGCGAGAACCGCACCCGCCGCACGTCCTCGGCCCCGAGCGTCCCCTCGCGCGGCACGAGCGCGTCGGGCCGGTCGTCGTACGCCTCGGCCATCGGCGCGCCCCGACCCGCCGCCAGCGCGGCCACCCCGCCCATGACCAGCACGACCAGGATCGCGAAGAACCACATCACCGCAGCTCAGCGCCCCTCGCGCGCGGCCACCATCACCGCGACCGCCTCGTCGACGTCGTCGGTCAGCTGCAGCATGTCGAGGTCGGACTCGCTCAGCTTGCCGTCGGCCAGCGCCGTGTCGCGCAGCCACGACACCAGCCCGGACCAGTACGTCGTGCCGATCAGCACGATCGGGAACCGCGTCACCTTCTGCGTCTGCACCAGCGTCAGCGCCTCGAACAGCTCGTCCAGGGTCCCGAACCCGCCCGGCAGCACCGCGAAGCCCTGGGAGTACTTCACGAACATCGTCTTGCGCGCGAAGAAGTAGCGGAAGTTGACCCCGATGTCGGACCACTCGTTGAGCCCCGACTCCCACGGCAGCTCGATGCCCAGGCCCACGCTCACCCCGCCGGCCTCGCTCGCCCCCCGGTTGGCCGCCTCCATCGCCCCGGGCCCCCCCACCGGTGATCACGGCGAACCCCGCGTCCACCAGCTTGCGCCCGAGCTCCTCGGCCAGGGCGTACGACGGGTGGTCCTCCGGCGTCCGCGCCGACCCGAACACCGCGATCGCCGGCCCCAGCTCCGCCAGCGCCCCGAACCCCTCGACGAACTCCGCCTGGATCCGCAGCACCCGCCACGGGTCGGTGTGCACCCAGTCCGTCGGCCCCCGCGAGTCCAGCAGCCGCTGATCCGTGGTCGACCCGTCCACCTGCCCCCGGCGCTGCACGACAGGCCCCTTGAACTTGCTTCTCACTCAGTGATCCTTACGTTTGCGCTGGTCAGAAGCGGTTTGCTCGCCGCCGACTCGAACTGAGAACGGCTGGCTACGACCACTTGGCGAGCGTACTTGGGCAGAGCTCGCCGAGCGAAGAGCGGCGACTGGTGTGACTGTCACAGTCCCAGGCGGAATGTGCTAGATCCACTAGTCGCAGGGCCCGTGCGCACCCTGGCTGGCTCACCGACTTCGGGACTGCTCAACGTCCTCGACGAGCGCCGACAGTCGAAGACCCAGGCTCTGCGCCAGCCGATCCGCAAGTTCCAAAGTCATGGAGCGCCGGCCACGCTCGATCAGCCCGATCGAGGTGCGGTGAACACCCGCCTCTTCAGCGAGCCGCTCCATCGACCAACCACGCGCGCGTCGCTCATTGGCTAGGCGCTCGGCAATGCCTCGCGACAGGTCGGAGTCGCGTACGGGCACTCGAGGACGCTAAGAACCCTCGCGCTCACTGTCACCGAGACAATAGTCTCGACGAATGGGAGAAGTGCCGACGTCGTGGAGAGACGCCGCTCGGCGCGAAGTCGAAAGATCCGAACCGCCAAGTGCGGCATCGACCCGCGCCCTCATGACGCGTTTGAGTGAACTCCGAGCAGCCCGCTTAGCGACGGAGCAGCTTCTCAACGATCACGAGGGTCGAAGTGCCGCCGCGCATCGTCTCTGCGACGACTATCTGAAAGCGGAGATCAGCATGTCCACCTTCATTCGGCGGCTGCGTCAACTGGAGCGCCGGCACCGCTGAAGATCCGGCTCAGAGACTCTTTGCCTGAAGCTGTTTGGTTCTTTGAATAACCTCGGAGATGTAGCCCAAGGTCTCATTCACTCCCGGGTAGAAGTCGCTCGGGTGTGCGCACTCGTTCCGCTTGTTGAGTAGACCTAGCAGAGCCTTCATCTGGTTCTTGGTGCAGAGCCCAAGCGGTTGAGTCGTTTCGACGAAGGCGTGCTCAGTGACGTACTCACGCATCTCCTCGATGTTGCGGCCCTTCCAAGCGGGACGAAGTGCGCGCACTTGGACCAAGCCATCCGAGGCCAGCATCTCTTCCAAGTAGTCCATGAAGGCTGCCCATGCCATTACGTGGGCAGCCCGATACAGGCCATTCTCGGCACATCGAAGTGCCTGCCGGAACAAGTCATCCTGCTTGAGGCTTAGCTCGTCCAGAGCCTCGAAGCTCGCGTGGACTTCGACGACCCGTGACTTCCGAGCGTCCTCGTGGATGCTGAAGATCGCGTGCGCCTCGACGGTGAACGCTCGTGAGCGTGTCCGGTAGTCCGCGATCCGTAACGGGTCCAAGATCAGGACTCGTCGGGGAAGAGGTGTTTCTTCATCGCTGCGAAGAAGCGGTCGTACGTGTCGGGGTTGTCCGTTGCCGGCACCTCAAGCTGAATGTTGATGATCACCTCGGGCGTTGCCTGCCGAGGCATCGTGGGGATGGTCGGCACCGTCGCGCTCACCACGGGGGCGGACGCGGCCTCCTCTTGAGCGGCGGCGGCAACGCCAGCGTCGAAGTCCGCAAGCGCGGACGCACTACGGAAGGACTTGAGCGACCGATCAACGACGGTCGGCGAGGCGGACGGGGAGCGCGTGCGCATCCAGTTGCGTATCGCCTCGTCGTCCCGCCGATCGGCGTCCGGGTATAGCTCGAAGAGTCCTCTCCACCCATCTCGGACAGCGGCCGCCATGACGGACTTGGACTCACCGGTGTGCCGGTAGTCGCGCCAGCGGTCCGTAGGCGTTCCAGACGCGTCTACGAAGCCCAAGTCCTTAAGGAAGGAGGTCAGGTAGCGGTCGTTCGAGCTCTTGAACCCGATCGACTCCAGGTACTTGACCGTGACTTTCGATGGAGTTCCGGTCGTCACCATCGTGTCGAAGAACTTGCTCAGCGTTCCAGTGTTGAGGACGTACGGCAGATCAGCCATTCGCTACCCGCTCTGTTAAGAAGGTGGACCGTGCGAGCGTACTGGCGCTCTTGACGGGGCGCGGTCTTACACGCCGACCGGCCCCGCGTGTGGTGCATCCGTGACAGTGCGCCACGGGTCGGTGTGCACCCAGTCCGTCGGCCCGCGCGAGTCCAGCAGCCGCTGGTCGGTCGTCGACCCGTCCACCTGCCCGCGCCGCTGGATCACCGGGCCCTTGTACTTCGCTCTCACCACGCGCCTAGCGTGCCAGCCCGCCGCTCACGCCGCGCCGCCGACGGGCCGCCGCGCCCGGCGACCCGGTGTCGCGCGCACGCCGGACGAGCACGTGCCGGTGAAGCACGTCGGGCGGTGAGAGGCGCAGCTGCGGGAGGGGGTGAGCGAGGACCGTCAGCTCAGCCACTCCCGGAGCTGGGCCTCACACCGCTCGATGTGCTCCACCGGCACGTGCTCGTCCTGCTTGTGGGCGAACATGGGGTCGCCGGGGCCGAAGTTGACCGCGGGGATGCCGAGGGCGGTGAAGCGGGCGACGTCGGTCCAGCCGAACTTGGGGTTGACCTCGCGGCCGACGGCGGTGATGAAGGCCCGGGCGGCGGGGAGGTCGAGCCCCGGGAGCGCGCCGGGGGCACTGTCCACGATCGCCACCTCGTAGCCGGAGAAGAACTCGCGCACGAAGCGCTGGGCCTCGTCCTCGCTGCGGTCGGGGGCGAAGCGGTAGTTCACCTCGACGACGCACTCGTCCGGGAGCACGTTGCCGGCGACGCCGCCGCGGATGCCGACGGCGTTGAGGCCCTCGTGGTACTCCAGGCCGTCGATCACCGGCCGCCGCGGCTCGTACGCCGTGAGCCGGTCCAGGATCGGGGCGGCCTGGTGGATGGCGTTGACGCCCTTCCAGGCGCGGGCGGAGTGGGCGCGCTCGCCGGTGGCGCGGACCTCGGCGCGCAGCGTGCCCTGGCAGCCGGCCTCGACCTCGGCGTTGGAGGGCTCCATGAGGATCGCGAAGTCGGCGGCCATGAGCCCGGGGTCGCTCTGGCTGAGCCGGTTGAGGCCGTTGAACTCCGAGTCGATCTCCTCGGCCTCGTAGAGGATGAAGGTGACGTCGCGGTTCGGCTCGGGCACGGTGGCGGCGAGGCGCAGGATGACCGCGTCGCCGCCCTTCATGTCGCACGTGCCGAGCCCGTGCAGCAGCTCGCCGTCGAGCCGGGCGGGCAGGTTGTCGTTGACCGGGACGGTGTCGAGGTGGCCGGCGATGACCACCCGCTCGGGCCGGCCGAGCGAGGTGCGGGCCACGACGGTGTGGCCGTGCCGGCTCACCGTCAGGTGGTCGTACGCCGACAGCGCGGTCTCGACCGCGTCGGCGATGGCCTGCTCGTTGCGGCTGACCGACTCGATGTCGACCAGCTGCACGGTGAGGTCGACGGCGCCGGCGGTCAGGTCGAGGGGCGAGGGGGTGGCCACCGGCCCATCACACCAGCCCCTCGACGTACGCCGCGAGGTGGGCCAGCGCCATCCGGGTCCCGGTCTCGTTGTCCGCGGCCGACACCGCGTCCGGGACCCCGTCGTGCACGAGCGTGACCTCGGTGCCGCCGGCGGCGTCGGCCAGCGTCCACGTCATGGTCATCGCGCCGGCGAGCGCCGGGTCGGCGGACTCGAAGGCCAGCTCCTCGACCACCTCCTCGTCGGGCACCAGCCGCACGAAGCGCCCGGCGTAGGTGTCGACGTTGCCGGCGGTCTTGCCGGACCGCGAGGCGTCGGCGTAGGCCAGCGACACCCGGAACCGCCCGCCCTCGACCGCCGACCACTCGTGCACCTCGGCGCTCATGTCGTCGGGCACCCGCCAGCGCGAGACGGCCGCGGGGTCGAGCAGCGCGGCGTACACCGCCGACCGCGGAGCGCGGACCAGGCCGGAGGCGGTGGTGGCGTACACAGACCCAGCCTACGAAACTAGAACTGGTTCTAGTTCTCCCCTACGCTGCCGCCATGCGCCACGGGCTGGTCCTGTTCTCCTCCGACCGCGGCATCACGCCGGCGGCGCTGGCCCAGGCGGGCGAGGAGCGCGGCTTCGCCACGCTCTACGTGCCCGAGCACACCCACATCCCGGTCCGGCGCACGGCCGCGCACCCCGGCACGGGCGACGAGACGCTGCCGGACGACCGCTACACCCGCACCCTCGACCCGTGGGTCTCGCTGGCCACGGCCGCGGCGGTCACCGAGCGGATCGGGCTGTCCACCGCGGTCGCGCTGCCGGTCGAGTCCGACCCGATCACCCTGGCCAAGACCATCGCCACCCTGGACCACCTCTCCGACGGCCGGGTCACGCTCGGCGCCGGCTTCGGCTGGAACACCGACGAGCTCGAGGACCACCACGTCCCGGCCGACCGGCGTCGCACCGTCCTCAAGGAGTACGTCGAGGCCATGCGCGCGCTGTGGACCCAGGAGGAGGCGGCCTACGACGGCGAGTTCGTGCGTTTCGGCCCGTCGTGGGCCTACCCCAAGCCCGTCCAGGCCCACGTCCCGCTCATCATCGGGGCCGGCGGCGGCCCGCAGACGTTCCGCTGGATCGCCCGACACGCCGACGGCTGGATGACCACCCCGCGCGAGACCGACATCAGCGACCGCATCGAGGCGCTGCAGCAGGCGTGGGCCGAGGAGGGCCGCGACAGCGCGCCCGACGTCCGTGTGCTCATCGCCTTCCGCCCCGACCCCGCCGACCTCGCGCGCTGGGCCGAGCAGGGCGTCACCGAGCTCATCTGGGGCGTCCCGGACAAGCCGGTGGACGACGTGCTCGCCCACCTGGACAAGCACGCCGCCCGCCTCGGGCTCACACCCGGCTGACGCTCACCTGCGGCTCGCCGTCGGCGCCCGCCACCACGTCGTACGACGTCGCGAGGGTCTCCTCGGCGATCAGCGCCTCGTGCGCACGGGCCGCGGCCTGCACGGCCTCGGAGCCGGCGATCGTCAACGCGATCCGGTCCGAGACCTCGAGGCCGGCGTCGCGGCGGGCCTGCTGGACCTGGCGGACCAGGTCGCGGGCCAGGCCCTCCTGCTCGAGCTCGGGCGTCAGCGCGGCGTCGAGGACCACGAAGCCGCCGGTGGGCAGCACGCCGACGGCCGCGGACTCCTCGGCCGAGCCGGCGACGGTCTCGAGGGTGTACTCCCCCTCCTGCAGCGCCAGCCCGCCCGCGACGACCGCGCCGGACTCCGCGACCGACCAGTCGCCGGACTTCGAGCCCTTGATGGCCTGCTGCACGTCCTTGCCCAGCCGCGGCCCCGCGGCCCGGGCGTTGACCGTGAGCTTCTGCGACACGCCGTACGACGCGGCCTCGGGCGCGCCGGCCGCGAGCAGCCGGACCGCCTTCACGTTGACCTCGTCGGCCACGATCGCCTCGAACCCCTCCAGCGCGGACGGGTCGTCGACCACGACGGTGAGCGAGGCCAGCGGCAGCCGGTTGCGCAGGTTGCGGGCCTTGCGCAGCGCCGAGGTGGCCGAGCAGACCTCGCGGACCTGGTCCATGGCCGCGACCAGGGCGTCGTCCTCGGGCAGCTCGTCGACCCGCGGCCAGTCGGTGAGGTGCACCGACCGCTCGCCGGTGAGGCCGCGCCAGACCTCCTCGGTCGTCAGCGGCAGCAGCGGCGCGGTCACCCGGCACACGGTCTCGAGCACCGTGTAGAGGGTGTCGAAGGCGTCGGCGTTGTCGCCCCAGAACCGGTCGCGGGAGCGGCGGATGTACCAGTTGGTCAGCACGTCCAGGAACTGCCGCGTGGTCTCGCACGCGTCGGCGACGGCGTAGGAGTCCATCTCGGCCGTGGCCTGCTCGACGTACTGGCGGCACTTGGCCAGGAGGTAGCGGTCCAGCGGGTCGGTGGACGTCGTCCGACGCGTGGCGTCGTACCCGGACGCGTTGGCGTAGAGCTGGAAGAAGTACCAGCTGTTCCAGAGCGGGATCATCACCACGCGCACGGCGTCGCGGATGCCCTGCTCGGTGACGACCAGGTTGCCGCCGCGCAGGATCGGCGAGGACATCAGGAACCACCGCATCGCGTCCGCGCCGTCGCGGTCGAAGACCTCGCTGACGTCGGGGTAGTTGCGCAGCGACTTCGACATCTTGTTGCCGTCGGAGCCGAGCACGATGCCGTGACTGATGCAGTTCTCGAACGCCGGCCGGTCGAAGACGCCGGTGGCCAGGATGTGCAGCGTGTAGAACCAGCCGCGGGTCTGCCCGACGTACTCGACGATGAAGTCGGCCGGGAAGTGGTGCAGGAACCAGTCCTCGTTCTCGAACGGCACGTGGTTCTGCGCGAACGACATGGAGCCCGAGTCGAACCAGACGTCGAGGATGTCGGAGACCCGGCGCATCGTGGACCGCCCGGTCGGGTCGTCGGGGTTCGGGCGGGTCAGCTCGTCGACGTAGGGCCGGTGCAGGTCGGGGTTGCCGTCCCGGTCGCGCGGCACCCGCCCGAAGTCGCGCTCGAGCTCGGCGAACGAGCCGTAGACGTCGACGCGCGGGTACGCCGGGTCGTCGGAGACCCACACCGGGACCGGCGAGCCCCAGAACCGGTTGCGGGTGATCGACCAGTCGCGGGCGTTCTCCAGCCACTTGCCGAACTGGCCGTCCTTGGTGTGCTCGGGCACCCAGTTGATCTGCTGGTTGAGCTCGACCATCCGCTGCTTGAACGCCGTCACCTCGACGAACCACGACGAGACGCCCTTGTAGATCAGCGGCTCGCGACAACGCCAGCAGTGCGGGTAGCTGTGGTCGTAGGTCTCGCGGCGCAGCAGCAGCGTGCCCGGTGTGACCGCGCCCGTCGTGGCCTTGAGGTCGTCGATGATGTGGGGGTTGGCGTCGAAGACCTGCATGCCGGCGTACTCGCTGACGGGCTCGGTGAACCGCCCGTCCTTGCCGACCGGCATCACCGCCTCGATGCCTTCGCGGTCGGTGACCTCCTTGTCGACCTCACCGAAGGCACCGGCGCTGTGCACCAGCCCGGTGCCGTCGGTGGTCGTGACGGCCTCGTCGGCGGCCACGACACGGAAGGCGTGGGCGTGGCCCGCGTAGTAGCGGAACGGCGGGGTGTAGGTCAGCCCCACCAGCTCCTGGCCCTTGCCACGCCACACGACCTGCGGGGCGTCGCCCAGCTCGCGGGCGTACACCGCGAGGCGGGCCTCGGCGAACACCAGGGTGGCGCCGTCGTGCGCGACCCCGACGTAGTCGATGTCGGTGCCGACCATCACCGCGAGGTTGCTGGGCAGCGTCCACGGGGTCGTCGTCCAGATCATCAGCTTGGCGTCGTGGAGCTCGCCGTCGGACGTGATCGGGAAGCCGACCGTGACCGCCGGGTCCTGGCGGTTCTGGTAGACGTCGTCGTCCATGCGCAGCTCGTGGTTGGACAGCGGCGTCTCGTCGTTCCAGCAGTAGGGCAGCACGCGGAAGCCCTCGTAGACGTGGCCCTTGTCGTAGAGCTGCTTGAACGCCCAGATCACCGACTCCATGTAGTCGGGCTGGTAGGTGCGGTAGTCGTGGTCGAAGTCCACCCACCGCGCCTGGCGGGTGACGTAGTCGCGCCACTCGCCGGTGTACTTCATCACCGACGCGCGGCAGGCCTCGTTGAACTTCTCGATGCCCAGCTCGAGGATCTCGTCGGTGGTCTTGATGCCGTTGAGCCGCATCGCCTCGAGCTCGGCCGGCAGCCCGTGGGTGTCCCACCCGAAGCGCCGCTCGACGCGCCGCCCGCGCATGGTCTGGTAGCGCGGCACCACGTCCTTGACGTAGCCCGTCAGCAGGTGGCCGTAGTGCGGCAGTCCGTTGGCGAACGGCGGGCCGTCGTAGAAGACGAACTCGTTGGACCCGTCCTCCCCCGCCTCGCGCGCCTCGACGCTGGCCTGGAAGGTGCCGTCGGCGGCCCAGTAGTCGAGCACCGCCTGCTCGATCTCGGGGAAGCGCGGGCTCGAGGGGACGCCGTGGGCGCCGGACGTCGAGGCCTTGGGGTAGCTCATCGCTGCTGTCTCCTGTGATCGGTCCTGCCGGTGCTGATCACAGGGACGGCCTCCGTCACGCGGGAGCCGCGGTACCACCCTGCTTGCCCTCCGGTGCCGCTGGAGGACCCCTCGTTCACGGCTGTGACGGGCCTACCCGCCGGGTTCTACTGACCCCTGCCGACCTCGGTCGACGGGGGCGTTCTTCCCGGGGCTCGCCGCTGATGACGGCTCGAGCGCCTGTGCCGCCCAGCGTACGGCGCGCGCCCGAGCGCGCGCGAATCAGTCGGCTCAGCGCTCCTCGGGTCGCGGGGAGGGCCCGCGCGGACCGCGCCGCCCCGGATCGGGGTCCGTCGGCGGCGGCGCGAGCGGGTCGCGGCCGTCCTCGCCACCGGCCAGGTCGACACCGGTGTCGACCACCGCGCCGGCGACCACGCTCCAGGGCGTGGAGCTGACGGCGGCGTCCACGCCCGCGCCCGCCACGGTGGAGACGACGACGCCGGCGTCGGTGTCGTCGAACTCGCCGGGCTCGCCCTTCCCGAGCGCCAGGGCGGCGCCGCCGACGCTCAGCGCGAAGTCGACCTTGCTCGACACCGCGCTCGCCGCGCCGGTGGCCAGGTTCTTGGCCAGCGCGGAGCCGATCTCCCCCGGCGTCGGGCCGAGGTGGGCGCGGCGGCGCTCGGCCTGGACCGCCAGGTCGAGCTCGCCGTGCACCCAGTCCCGGAAGGTCTGGTGGGCCTCGTCGACCTCCTGCCCCAGGTCCTGCAGGAGGATCTCCAGGTCGGCCTCGTGGTCCTTGGCCGCGGCCTCCGCGTCGTCGGCGGGCACGCCGATGTCGGTCCGGTCCACGTGCCGGATGCGGGTGCCGGTCACGACGAGCCCGGCGTCGCGCGCCCGGCCGCGGATGCGCTCCATCCAGTTCTCCCGCTGCTGCATGCGGGTGGCGAGGACGTCGAGCAGGTCGGCCGCACGCCCGATGCGGGCGGCCTCCGCGTCACAGCTGGCCACGACCGCGCGCGCCGCCCGCGAGTACGTCGACGCCGCCTGCCCGCCCCACTCGCCCCCGACCAGCTGCCGGGCCGCCTGGGTGTGCTGGGCGGCGCGCTCCACCGCCGCCTGGTAGGTCCCGCGCAGCCAGTCGGCCACCGCCCGGACCTGGTCGGGCTCGCCCTCGACCTCGGTCTCGACGATCACGGCAGCCTCTTCACGGCGATGCGGAAGCCCTGCGCGAGGTGCAGGTCGGTGGCCTCGATGTTGTCGGTGGCCTCCTGGACGTGCATGGCCAGGACGTCGTTGACCTCCGCGACGTGGTCGCCGACGGACCTGAGGGCGTCGAGCAGCCGGTGCACCTGACCGGTGGCCTCGCCGGCGTCGGACCCGGGTGGGTCGAACGGGGCCACCGCATCGGCGGCGGCGTGGTGGGCGGCCATCACCGTGGCGGCCGCGTGCGGGTCCAGGCGCAGCGTCATGCGTCAGGGTCTACCCGGCACGGGGGCCGTCGAATCCGGCTTGCCCCTCGACCGCGGCTCTGGTCGGGTGGGCGCGTGAGCGACACCTGGCTGCCGTCCGAGGAGGACCCCCGCACCATCACCGATCAGCCGCGGGGCGAGCGGGCGGTGGTCGAGGGCTACCTGCGCCACTACCGGAAGACCTTCGAGCTCAAGCTGCAGGGCCTCGACCCCACGCAGCTGGCCCAGCGGTCGGTGCCGCCGTCGTCGATGTCGCTGCTCGGGCTGCTGCGGCACCTGGCCGGGGTCGAGCAGTCCTGGAACGTCCGCGCGCTGCAGGGGCGCCACGACGCACCACGGCTGGCCTCGTCGGGGACGGACCGCGACGACGACTTCGACGGCGCCGAGGGCACCCAGGAGTGCGTGGACCAGGCATGGGCGGACTGGCGGCGCGAGGTGGCCGACGCCGAGGCGTGGCTGGCGGGCGACGACTACGACCGGGTGGTCGACGTGCGCGGCGACGAGATCGAGGTGCGCGACGTCGTGGTGCACCTGGTCGAGGAGTACGCGCGACACTGCGGTCACGCGGACCTGCTTCGTGAGTGCGTCGACGGGAGGACGGGACAGTGAGCGAGCTGGAGGCGCTGCGGCGCTGGCTGCGCGAGGCGCGAGGCGTGGTCGAGGCCAAGGCGGCGGGGCTGAGCGCCGAGCAGCTGGCGGCCAGGTCGGTGCCGCCGTCGGAGCTGTCGGTGCTGGGGCTGGTGCGCCACCTGGCGCAGATGGAGCACTACTGGTTCGTGGTCACGCTCTCGCGCACCGACGAGCCGCGACCGTTCTTCCCCGCCGGCGACTGGGCGGCCCAGTTCCGCGACGCGGTGGCCGACGACGCCGTGGTCGAGGAGGCGTTCTCGACCTGGCGCGCGGTGCGCGCGCGGGCCGATGCGGTGCTGGACGGCCTGGAGCAGTCCGACCTCGACTTCGTGTGGGACCCCGACGACCGGATCGGCTCGGTGCGCGAGGTGCTGGAGCAGGTGGTCTACGAGTACTCCCGGCACTGCGGCCACCTCGACCTGCTCCGCGAGGCCATCGACGGCGAGACCGGCGAGGAGCGCTGACTCACTCCACGCGCATGACCTCGAGCCCGAGCCAGGCGGCCAGGGCCTCGATCTCGGCCTCGACGGCGTCCCGCGTGGCCGCGGGCCAGTCGAAGTCCTCGTGCACCCGGTCCACCCGCAGCACGCCCTCCTCGGGCTCGGCGGTCGCGTCGAGCTTGCCCACGAGCAGGTCCTCGTGGAGCACGGGCAGGGCGTAGTAACCCCAGATCCGCTGCTCCACCGGCTTGTACATCTCCAGCAGGTAGTCGAAGCCGAACAGCTGGTCCAGCCGCCGGCGGTCCTGGACCAGCCGGTCGAACGGCGAGAGCAGGGCGGTCCGGCCGGTGAAGGGACGCTCGAGCAGCGCGGGGTCGACCCGCCACTCCCCCCGCACGCCCTCGACGACCGCGGGCTCGCCGGCCTCGCCGACGTCGTACTCCCCGCCGAGCGCGGCCGGGTTGCGGCTGCGCCCGAGACCGAGCGCGCGGAGCCGGCGCTCGTGGAGGGTGCGCTGGGCCTCGTCGGGCTCGGGCACAGGATCGTCGGGGTAGACCCGCTCGGCGAGGTCCCACAGCTTCTGCCGGCCCTCGCGCCCCGCCGCGGCCACCTCGCCGCGCTCGACCATGTTCTTGAGCAGCATCGTGACGTTGCGGTGGTTGTTCCACCCCGACGACGGCCACGGCACCTCGCAGGTGTCGTCGAAGGCGCTGGCCGGCAGCGGTCCCTCGCGGCGCAGCAGGTCGAGGATCTCGCGGCGGCACCCGTCGTTGGCCTCCACCCAGCGCGCGACGTCGAGCTGCCACTGCCGCAGCGGCTCGCGCCCGGGCCAGATCGTCATCTCGGCGCGGAACAGCGCCATGTCCTCGCTCGGCCGGATGAACCCGTGGTGCTCGATGAGCACCTGCTGGTCGATGAGGTCGGCGAGCTCGTCGCGGTCGTACGCTGCGCCGAGCCGGCTCCAGAGCACCAGGTCGGCGGTGGGCGCGCCGAGCGGGGCGGTCGGCTCGTTCTGCACCAGCGTCAGGTGCCGGACCACCTCGAGCACCGACGTCGGCCGCTCGGCGTCGAGCAGCTGCGCCCGCAGCGCGATGCGCCGGGCGTCCTCCCGACTGAGCTGGTGCACCACGGCTCGACCCTAGGAGGCAGCGCCGACGGCGGGTACCGCTCCGCCATGGCGGACAAGAAGGGCAAGGGGTCGAGCACGGCCCAGAAGGCGAACGCGAAGGCGGCCGAGGAGGGGAAGAAGAACCCCCGGAAGTCCTCCGCGGCGCAGGCCGAGCTGGGCAAGAAGGGCGGCAAGACCCAGAAGAAGTCCTGAGCCGGCTCACCCCTAGGGTTGGCGCGTGAGCGACGGAGCCTGGGGACACGCGCTGGTCACGCTGGACGAGGGCGGCGCGGTGCTCGACGCCTGGTTCCCGCGGCCCGCCATGGGCGGCCACGACGGCAGCGACGCACCCGCGAGCCTGACCGCCCTGGCCGGGTCGGACGACGTGCGCCGGGTCACGCGCGAGGTGCGCCTGGTCGAGATCGCCGACCTGCAGGAGGCGCCCGCGTCCACCGAGGACGTCTGGCTGCGGCTGCACCTGCTCAGCCACCGGCTGGTCCGGCCGCGGACCGTCTCCCTCGACGGGCAGTTCGGGCTGCTGGCCAACGTCGTGTGGACCAGCGCCGGGCCGTGCGCGGTCGCGGGCTTCGAGGAGACCCGGGCCCGGCTGATGGCCGACGGGCAGCGGGTCACGGTGTTCGGCGTGGACAAGTTCCCGCGCATGGTCGACTACGTCCTGCCCAGTGGCGTGCGCATCGGCGACGCCGACCGGGTCCGCCTCGGCGCGCACCTGGCCGAGGGCACGACCGTGATGCACGAGGGGTTCGTGAACTTCAACGCCGGCACCCTCGGCACCTCGATGGTCGAGGGCCGGATCTCCGCCGGCGTGGTGGTCGACGCCGACTCCGACGTGGGCGGCGGCGCCTCGATCATGGGCACGCTCTCCGGCGGTGGCACCGAGGTCGTCTCGGTCGGCCGGCGCTGCCTGATCGGCGCGAACGCCGGTCTCGGCATCTCGCTGGGCGACGACTGCGTCGTCGAGGCGGGCTGCTACGTCACCGCCGGGACCAAGGTGACGATCACCGACATCGAGGGCAAGCCGAAGGTCGTCAAGGCCCGCGACCTGTCCGGCGCCGACAACGTGCTGTTCCGCCGCAACTCCGTCACCGGAGCGATCGAGGCCGTGCCGTGGCGCAGCGACGGCGTCGCGCTGAACGCCGTGCTCCACGCCAACTAGGTCAGACCAGGTTCACCGCGCGGGCGGCCACGCCGGCCACGGTGAGCAGCGCGGTCGAGGACGCCAGCATGAACAGCACCTTGAACGGCCGGCTCAACGGCATCGCGTCGGTCGGGCTGAACGCCGTCGACGCCGTGAAGGCGACGAACAGGTAGTCCAGGAACGCCGGCCGCCAGGCGTCGTACCCGTCCAGCGTCATCTGCGGAAAGAGCAGGTCGGGCTCGTCCTCGGGCGCGGGGTGCCGCGGGTCGCGGGCCTGCGGGCCGCCGCGGTCGAGCTCCCAGAAGACCACCGCGACCGCCACCACGTTGGTCAGCAGCACGACGACGGCGGCGCGGACCAGGTCCGAGCCCGCGAACGACGTGCCGCCGGCGATCAGCACGAGCAGGTGCACGACCCGCACCGTGTTGACGCCGAGCACCGCGAACGCCGACACCAGGGCCAGGACCCGGAGCGCAGGGTGCTGCGGGTCCTCGTCGAGCAGCACGGGGTTGGCCACGACCAGCGGGACGAGCAGCACCAGCTGCACCAGCGGCACCAGCCAGGGCGGCCCGAGGCTGACCCGCTCCGGCAGGGCCACCTGGGCGGCCAGGACGAGCACGACGGCCACCGTCGCCGGCCAGCGGCGGCGGTGCGCGACGGAGGCTCCCGTGGTGGCCACGCCGCCGATCATCCCCGACCGGCTTGGTCCGGATCGCCACAATCGCCGGGTGAGGAGGGGGATCGCGGTCGGCGCGGGCGTCGTGGTGCTGGCGCTGCTGGCCGCGGTCGGGTGGTTCGCCGTGCGCGGCGACAAGATCCCGTTCCTGGCCCCCGACCAGTGCGTCGCTGACGTGGGCGGGCGCACCGTGGTCCTCGACCCGAGCCAGGCGCGGTACGCCGGCCTGATCGCGGCCATCGCCGTCGAGCGCGGACTGCCGGCACGGGCCGCCTCGATCGCCCTCGCCGCGGCGTACCAGGAGTCGGACCTGCGCAACCTGCGCGGCGGCGACCGGGACTCCGCCGGGCTCTTCCAGCAGCGACCCTCCCAGGGCTGGGGCACGCTCGCCGAGGTCCGCGACCCGGCGCACGCGGCCAACGCGTTCTACGACGCCCTGGTCAAGGTGCCCGGCTACGAGGCGCTGGAGATCACCGTGGCGGCCCAGGAGGTCCAGCGCTCGGGCTTCCCCGACGCCTACGCCGACCACGAGGCCGACGCCCGCGTGCTGGCCTCCGCGCTCACCGGCAACTCCCCGCGCGCCTTCAGCTGCCGGCTCGGCGACACCGACGCCGGCCCGGCCGCCCTGGAGGACTCCGGGCTGACCGAGCGCGCCGACGCCGTACGCCGCGACGTGGCCTCCCTGTTCCCGCAGCAGCCCCTCGGCGGCTTCGAGCCCGGCGGCGTCTCGACCGGCCACATGCCCGGCTCGGCGCACTACGACGGGCGCGCGGTGGACGTCTTCGTGCGCCCGATCAGCCCGCGCAACAAGACCCGCGGCTGGGCCATCGCGCAGTACCTCGTCAGCCAGGCCGACCGCCTCGACGTCAAGACCGTCATCTTCGACGCCCGCATCTGGACCGCCGGCGCCCGCTCCGGCGACGGCTGGCGCGACTACGACCCACCCGACCGTCCCGGCGACCGGGCCGTCCTCGAGCACCGCGACCACGTCCACGTGGACGTGTACTGACGCCTCCCCTGGCCCCGACCGACCCCCAGCGGGGTCAGTCGGGCCGGTCGGGCGGTAGTCCGATCGGACGATTTCCACAGGGATTCGGGCGCAGTTCGTGCACACCCGGGGGTGCGGGAGTACAACAGTCTTGGATCGTTCGAACCCCGGGGAGGGGTTCGACCACGGGGAGGGAACCCACATGTGCACCCACACTCCGGCGTGCCCGGACAGCCGAGCCACCGACTGCTGCACCGCCCACGTCGTCGCCGACCGCAGCGGCCAGGGCTGGTGCCGCCTCTGCAACGGCATCATCCTGTTCGACGACGGCCACTACCTGACACCTGAGGGACACGACCAGCTGATCGCTTAGGTCCCGTTCTTCTCGGGCCCCTGCTTGCCGTCGCCGCTCTCGCTGTTCGGGTGATCAATTGCGTAGCGGCCGCGCGCTTACCAGCCCGACTCCCGCTGTCAAGGACGCTACGCGCCACTTCGTGGCGGACGGCGGCCTTCGGCGACAGGTCCGTCCTTGACAGCGGGACCCGGTCTGGCTGGTGAGGGCGCGCTAAGGGCGAGGCTGCGCCCCGCCCCACACAAGCGCGGCCGCCTTCGGCGACCACGCTGCGGTCCCGATGTGCGAATGACCTCGACCTCACTCCCCCACCCCCACGTGAAGGCGAAAGCGAGGGTGCCGCCGCCGACCAGGCCGCCTGTGGGCTGACCCGGCCACCGCCGGACCGCAGCCCCCTCGCCGAACGCTAGACCCGCGGCGTGGGGCGCGCATGCCGGACGCAATGGGGCTGGGAGCAGTCGCGTGCAACACGGCGTCGGTTGCGTTCGGTGAGGGGGCTGCGGTCCGGCGGGGGCCGGGTCAGTCCACAGGCGGCCGAGAACACGAGAGCCGCACCACGAGACACAGCACCCAGCCCCACCTACACCGGCAACGGATGTGCCACGACGCGGTCCCGCCCCCCGCGCTTGGCCTGGTAAAGAGCGGCGTCGGCGGCGGCGTACAGCTCTTCGGGGGCCGACCCGTGCGTCGGCGCGTGGGCGAGGCCGGCGCTGACCGAGACCTTGACCAGGTCGCCGGCGCCGAGGTCGAAGCCGTGGGCGCGGACCAGCTCGGCGATGTCCTCGGCGCGGCGCAGGGCGACGTCGATCGTGCAGCGCGGGAGCAGGACGGCGAGCTCGTCCCCGCCGAGGCGGCACACGACGTCGCCGCGGCGGGAGGCCTCGACCAGGAGCCCGGAGAGCTGCACCAGGACCTGGTCGCCGCCGGGGTGGCCGTAGCGGTCGTTGACGGACTTGAACTCGTCGACGTCGAGGAGCACCAGCGAGGTGCCCTCGTCGCCCTCGGGTCGGGTGAGGGCGCCGTCGAGGGCCTCGTCGAACGCCCGGCGCGTCACCAGGCCGGTGAGCGGGTCGATGGCGGCGAGGCGGGCCAGCTCGGTGACCAGCGCGTCCTGGCGCTCGCCGCTGCGCACGAGCAGGTAGGACATGGTCACCAGCGCGGAGGCCATGTACGCCGTGTCGAGGACGGCCTCGCGGGCGCCGAGCTGGCTGAAGACGACGACGACCTCGCCGAGCAGGCACAGGGCGGTCATCACGATGGCGCCGGGGCGCCGGAGGAGCGCGGCGCCGTACACCGCGGGGAAGACGAAGAAGATCTGGGCCGAGACCGAGGCGTCGTGCGTCGCCAGGTCGACGAAGACGATGACGGCGATGGCGGTGACCGGGCACAGCGCCCAGGCCAGCCGGCTGGCCTGGTCGAAGAACCACGAGGCCACGGCCATCAGCGCGGCGGTGAAGAGCGCGAGGGCGGCGAGGGCGAGGACCGCGGGGTCGGTGGGGCGGTTGGTCCCCGGCTGCAGCGGCAGGGTCAGCACGGTGACGGCGACGCCGACCGCGATGAGCACCGACACGGTGCGCGCGGCGACGGTGACGTCGCGCGGGCGCATCCAGTCGAGCAGGCGGTGGTACGGCGCGCCGAGGCCACGGGCCAGCGCGTCGCCAGGCGCGACCGGTTGCGTCACGAGGTCCACAGGTACCCCCCGGTCCCGGTGTGTCGACGGGCGACCGGCTCCCTCCGGTCTCCCTGGTGCCGTCAGGGTAGGGAGCGCAGCGCGCCGATACCGGCGAACGCGGGGGTTGCGCGGAAGCGGTCTGGTCAGCCGGGTCCGATCACCACCCGACGGGGTGGGATCGGGGCGGATGTCTCAGGTCAGCCGGTGCACGGCCGAGGCGACCCGCTCGTCGGTGGCGGTGAAGGCCACGCGCACGTGCTGGGCGCCGGCCGAGCCGTAGAAGTCGCCGGGCGCGGCGAGGATCCCGCGCTCGGCCAGCCACGAGACGGTGGCCCAGCAGTCCTCGTCGCGGGTGGCCCACAGGTAGAGCGAGGCCTCGGAGTGGTCGACGCGGAAGCCGGCCGTCTCGAGGGCGCCGCGCAGGTGGGTGCGCCGGGCGGCGTACCGCGCGTGCTGCTCCTCGGCGTGCGCGGTGTCGGCCAGGGCGGCGGCCATCGCGACCTGCACGGGGCCGGGCACGATGAGCCCGAGGTTCTTGCGGACCGCGAGCAGCTCGCCGACCAGCGCGGGGTCCCCGGCCACGAACGCCGCGCGGTAGCCGGCCAGGTTGGAGCGCTTGGACAGCGAGTGGACGGTGAGGATGCCGTCGGGCGAGCCGCCGCTGACCGAGGGGTGCAGCACCGAGACCGGCTCCGCGTCCCACGCGCACTCGAGGTAGCACTCGTCGGAGACCAGCACCGTCCCGCGCTCGCGGCACCACTCCACCACCTTGCGCAGGTGCTCGGGCGGCAGCACCCGGCCGGTCGGGTTGGACGGCGAGTTCAGCCAGAGCAGCGCGGGCCGCTCCGGTCCGATCGCGGTGAGCGAGTCGGTGGCCAGCGCGCGGGCGCCGGCCAGCGCCGCGCCGACATCGTACGTCGGGTAGGCCAGCTCGGGGAAGACCACCAGGTCTCCCGCGCCGACGCCGAGGTGCAGCGCCAGCTGGGCGATGAGCTCCTTGGAGCCAACCGTCGGCAGCACGCCGTCCAGGCCGACCCCGGTGACGCCGTGGGTGCCGAGCCAGTCCAGGCACGCCTGCCGGGTGGCCTCGAGCCCGATCGTCGTCGGGTAGCCGGGCCAGTCCGCGGCCGCGGCCAGCGCCTCCTGCACGACCCCCGGGGTCGGGTCGACCGGCGTACCGACCGAGAGGTCGACGATCCCGTCCGGGTGCGACCGCGCACGGGCGGCGTGAGCGGTGAGCTTGTCCCAGGGGAAGTCGGGGAGACGGGCGGAGACGCCTCGTGAGCTGCTCAGCGGACTACTCGTCGTGCTCCTGCGGCGGCAGCGCGGCGACGAGCTCGTGGTCGTGGTCGATCTCGCCCATCTTCGCGGCGCCACCGGGCGAGCCGAGGTCGTCGAAGAACTTCACGTTGGCGTCGTAGAACGACTTCCACTGCTCGGGGACGTCGTCCTCGTAGAAGATCGCCTCGACCGGGCACACGGGCTCGCAGGCACCGCAGTCCACGCACTCGTCGGGGTGGATGTAGAGCATCCGCTTGCCCTCGTAGATGCAGTCCACCGGGCACTCGTCGACGCAGGCCCGGTCCTTGAGGTCCACGCAGGGCTGAGCGATCACGTACGTCACGGGAGGCAGCCTAGTATCCCGGCGTGTCGTCCGACGCGGGTGCCCACACGTTGGGGCCGCACGTCGTCGGCCAGCGGGTCGTCGTCCGCCGGATCCTGCGCGGCGAGACCGGCCCCTCCGGCGGCCCGGCCCTCACCGACGTGCTCGGCACCTGCACCGCGTGGGGCGACGGCATCTGCGTCGTGGCCCGCGACTCCTCCGACGGCTCCCCGACCGACACCGTCACCATCGCCCTCGCCGACATCGTCTCCGGCAAGCCCGTCCCGCCGCGCCCCTCCCCGCGCCTGCGCGTCGACCCGGTCACCGCCCAGCACCGCGGCATGACGCTGTTCCCCGGCCTGGAGACCTCGCCCCTGGGCGCCTGGACGCTGCGCCGCTCCACGACGTACGCCGCGCGCCGGGCCAACTCAGTGCTGGCCATGACCGACCCCGGCCTGTCCGACGCGGAGGCGTACGCCGGGGTGGTCGACTTCTACACCGCCCACGGCGCCCGGCCGATCGCCGCGGTCCTGCGCGACACCGCGCCTGAGGCCCTGTTCCTGAGCCACGGCTGGGTCTCCGAGTCCGGTGACGCCGACACGGTCTTCGAGCTGGCGTCGGTGGCGGGTGTCGCCCGTGCGCTGCGGGGCGTCGACGCCGGCGGTGTCGAGCTCGACGAGGACGGCGACCTGGTCACCGCCCGCCTCGACACCCGGGCCAGCGGCGTCGCGGCCGTGGACGGCGACTGGGTCGGCTTCCGGTCCATCGCGGTGGACGCCGGTCACCGGCGCCAAGGGCTCGGCCTGGCGGTCATGGCGGCGCTGGTCGAGCGGTCCGCCGAGCGCGGCGCGGCCACGGCGTACCTGCAGGTCCTGGGCGACAACGACCCCGCGCTGGGGCTCTACGAGCGGCTGGGGTTCGTCGAGCACCACCGGTACCGGTACCTCGCGTCGCCGCTGTCCTGAGGGTGTTCTGAGCTGGCGGTGGGTTCTCTGCTTGCCCGTCGCCGTCTCTCCTGGTTGGCGTGATCAATTGCGTGCGGCCGCGCACTCACCAGCCCGACTCCCGCTGTCAAGGACGCTACGCGCCACTTCGTGGCGGACGGCGGCCTTCGGCGACAGGTCCGTCCTTGACAGCGGGACCCGGTCTGGCTGGTGAGGGCGCGCTGAGGGCGAGGCTGTGCCCCGCCCCACACAAGCGCGGCCGCCTTCGGCGACCACGCTGAGGTCGGCCTCCACGCACTTGTAACGCGCAGTTACGGATCTTCCGACCCGTTGTAACGGGTCGGAAGATCCGATAACTGCGCGTTACAAGTTCTCGGCGGCGCCGGCCGCGGCAACCCGCACCACACCCCCACCCACCCGTGAAGGCGGAGACGAGACGGTGCCGCCGCCAGACCAGGCCGCCTGTGGGCTGACCCGGCCCCCGCCGGGCCGGAGTTCGCCGTCGAAGGCTGAATCCGCGGCGTGGGGCACGCACACCGGACGTAATGGGGCTGGAAGCAGTCGCGTGCAACACGGCGTCGGTTGCCTTCGACGGTGAACACCGGATCCGGCGGGGGCCGGGTCAGTCCACAGGCGGCCGGACCCCAGAGCCGCACCACGAGACGAAGCACCCAGACCAAAACCACCTCGCCCACCACAGCACCCTCCCCCTACCCTGGAGACCCGGTGCGCGCGAGGCCTGACACCCCTCACAACACGTTCGCTCCGGGACCTCCAGAGGCCGGCCCCGTGCCGGCGAAGGTGTGGTGGCACCGCGACCTTGCCCCCGCCCACACCTCCAGGGCAGCCCCACTCCGGAGGTCAGATGAAGGTCCCACGCACCACCGCCCACGCCCTGCCCACGACCGCACCCGGGAGCCGGGTCCGCCTCCAGGGCTGGGTCCACCGCCGCCGCGAGCTGGCGACGGTCAGCTTCCTGGTCCTGCGCGACCGCACCGGGCTGGCCCAGGCCGTGTTCGCCCCGGGGACACCGCTGCCGCCCGAGGAGACGCCGGTCGAGGTGGTGGGCACGGCGACGGCCAACGCCCAGGCCCCGGGCGGCGTCGAGGTCACGTCGCCGGTGGTGACGGCGCTGGGCGACCCGGCGGACACGCCGGCGGTCGAGCTGTGGCGCCCGCGGCTCGACACCGGGCTGCCGACGCTGCTGGACCACGCGGCGACCACGTGGCGCCACCCGCGGCAGCGTGCCGTGTGGGAGCTCGCGGCGGCGTCGCTGCACGGGTTCCGGTCGACGCTGGACGCGTCCGGGTTCACCGAGGTGCACACCCCCAAGCTGGTGGAGTCCGCGACGGAGTCGGGGGCCAACGTGTTCGAGGTCGACTACTTCGGGCGGCCGGCGTACCTCGCCCAGAGCCCGCAGTTCTACAAGCAGGTGCTGGTCGGCGTCTTCGAGCGGGTCTACGAGGTCGGGCCGGTGTTCCGGGCCGAGCCGCACGACACGGTGCGGCACCTGGCGCAGTACGTCAGCCTGGACGTGGAGCTCGGGTTCGTCGAGGACCACGTCGAGGTCATCGCGTGCCTGCGGGACACGGTGGCCGGGATGGTCGAGGCGGTGCACGAGCGGGCCGGTCGCGCGGTGGAGCTGCTCGGCCTCGACGTGCCGGTGGTGCCGGAGGTGGTACCGACGCTGCACTTCCGCGAGGCGCTGGCGCTGATCGGTGCGCCGGAGGACGAGCCGGACCTGGCGCCGGAGCACGAGCGGGCGCTCGGGGCGTGGGGCCGCGAGGAGCACGGGAGCGACTTCGTGGTGGTGCACGGCTACCCCACGGCGCACCGGGCCTTCTACAGCCACCCCGACCCCGAGAACCCGCGGTGGTCGCGCTCCTTCGACCTGCTGTTCCGCGGCCTGGAGCTGGTGAGCGGGGCGCAGCGGCTGCACCGCTACGACGACTACGTGGCGGCGCTGGCCGCGCGGGGCTACCCGCTGGCGCCGTACGCGTCGTACGTCGAGGCCTTCCGGCGCGGCATCCCACCGCACGGCGGGTTCGCGATCGGGCTGGAGCGGTGGGTGGCGCGGCTGACGGGGGCGGCCAACATCCGCGAGGTCACGCTGTTCCCGCGCGACCTGCACCGACTGGCGCCGTAGGCGCGCTCAGCAGGCCGGGCGGGGCCTCTGCGGCCCAGGGCGTCCAGCCCCAGCCGGATGGCCACCGGGTCGGTGGGGATGAGCAGGTGCTCGGAGACGTCGGCCGGGCACAGGTCCTCGTGGGCGCAGGCCGGGCAGGCCACGCCGAAGACCGCCTGGGTGAGCGGGTTCCCGGGGCCGGTCGAGCAGCGCCTGCGAGAGCGGTTCGAGCAGGTGGCGGCGGACCGGGCCGGGGTCACCCCAGCCCGCGCAGCACCGCCACCCGGCCGTCGGAGCCCGAGCCCCAGCAGGCGCCGTCGGCGGTGCACTCGACGGCGTCCAGGCTGCCCCGGTCGACGCGCTTCCAGGTCACCGCGCCGTCGTACGACACGTCCGTGCCGGTCGGGCCGACCGCGACGACGCCCTGGGACGGCGAGCCGGTCTCGGCGGTGCGGGGCAGGAACGCGGCGCCGGAGCGGTAGCCGTGCAGGTCGCCACCGAGCTGCCAGGTGAGCCCGCGGTCCTCGGAGAACGCCGACGTGCGCTGGGTCTTGTCCGGCTTCTCGAAGTCGCCGCCGACCGCGACGAGGGTGCGCTGGTCGCGCACGGCGAGGGAGAAGATGCCGCCCGCGTCGCTGCGCACCACCGGGGTGTCGGTGACCGTCCAGGTGCGGCCCCGGTCGGCGGAGTGGTAGACCCGCGCGGCCGCGCCGCCCGAGGCGATCCAGGCGTCGCTCTTGCCGGCGGTCACCAGGCAGGTGCCGCTGGCCGCGAAGCCGAACTCACCGTCCAGCGCCGCCGGCATCCCGTCGCTCGGCCGCTTGGCCCACGTGCGCCCGCCGTCGTTGGTCACCAGGACCCGGAACTTCCCCTTCACCGGGTCGCTCATGGCCAGCCCGTGGCGGCGGTCCCAGAAGCTCAGGCAGTCGTAGAACGCGGCCTTGGACGGGTTCTGGAAGGTGCGCTGCCAGGTGCGCCCGCCGTTGCCGGTGCGGTAGATGCGCGAGTCGCCGCCCTCGCCGATCGACATGACCACGGCGTGCTGGTCGTCCCAGGCCTCGATGTCGCGGAACTCCAGGTCGCCGCTGTCGCCGCCCGGCGAGACGTCGCGCCAGTGCCGGCCGCCGTCGGTGGTGCGCAGCACCGTGCCCTCCGTGCCGCTGACCCACGCGACCTTGCTGCTCACCGGCGCCAGGCCGCGGAACTGGGCGTCGGACCCGGTGGGCCGGTCCACCCAGCGCACCCCTGCGGCGGCGGTGGCCCGGTCGGTCACGAGGGCGGCGAGCCCCCCGACGACCAGGGCGGTGACGAGCGCGGCCACCAGGGCGCGCGGCAGTGACGAGGTTCCCGAGATCATCTCGGCAACGTACTACCGCAGCACCCGGTAGCGCAGGTGCGAGACCTGCCGGTCCCCCGGCGGCGGCTCGTCGGGGACGTGGTGGGTCAGCACCAGGACCGGTACGCCGTCGTGGTGGTCCCCGCCCCAGCGGCCGGCCAGCTCGCAGGTCCGCCGGCCCGAGATGAACGCGCGAGCTCCGGCTCCCCCAGGGCGGCGTCCACGAGCCGGCGGACCAGCGAGAGGCTGCCCGCGCTCCGCAGGTCGGGCCCGTCGTAGCCGAGTAGCCCGGTGCGTGCTCACCCCGGGCGAACCCGTCGACGGAGACGAAGAGGTCGGCGCGCACGGTGGTCATGCGACGGCCGACCGGTCCCGGCGCCGGGACTCGTCGCTACTGCGCGGGCGGCAGCGTGGGTTGGCAGACGACGGCGGGCTCGGGCTGGTAGGTCGTGGTGACCGTGTCGATGCGGCTGCGGGCGGGGTCGGCCAGGTCGGTGAAGGTCCGGGCCAGGTCGACGCTGAAGCCGTCCGCGCCAGGGCTGGCCACGCACGTCGGCGTGACGTCGGTGACAGTGGTCCGCGCGACGGGGGCGTACGGCGCGCCGACGGTGACGCCGACCTCCCACTCCTTGGTCGACCAGGCGTCGACCACGACCTGCCCGTCGGCCACCCGCGCCGAGAGCAGCACGCCGCGGCCGGTGTCGTTGCGCATCACCAGGTCGGCGGTGCTGTCGACGTAGGCGTCGCGCCCGACCGGCAGGCCGGCGGCGTACGTCGGGGAGCCGGTGCGCGCGACGTCGGTGAGCCCGGCCAGGAAGCCGGCGTTCCAGGTGGCGGTGGCCAGTCGGCTGACCGAGCCGCTCACCTCGCCGGTGCGGCTGCGCAGGGAGAGGGTGTCGCCCGGCTTGAGCAGGGTGCCGTCGAGGCGGGCCGCGGCGGCTGTGAGCGCCGCTCCGGCCGAGGCCGGGACCGGGACGGCGAAGCTCGCGACCGGGGTGGTGACGCCGAGGGCCTGGGCGTCGGCGTCGGTGAACGTCGCCTCGGTCTCGCCCGCCGGGTCGACCGCGACGGTGCGGGCCGGACCCTGGGCGGTCACCGCGCCGAGGAAGGCCTTCGTCACGCCGGTCTCGTCGAAGGCCTGGCCCGCCTCCGCGGGCACGACGGTCGGGGTGCCGTCCTGGAGGCTGATCGAGGCGTCGACGGGCTCGACGTCGTGGGCGGTCGGGTCGACGAGCGCGGCCAGGGCGCCGGAGTCGACGTCGAGGGTCAGTGCGCCGCCCTGGCTGACGATGCTCAGCAGGTCGGCGTACTGCCGCGGCTGGAGCACCACCTGGGACCCGGCGAAGGTCAGGGTCACCGGTGCGGAGACCGCCGGGTTGGCCAGGGTCTGCACCGCGGACTCGAGCTCGGCGCCGTCGATGTCCGGGGCGACCAGGCGCAGCGGCAGCCGCGCCACGGTGTGGCCCTGGACGTAGGCCTGGACCAGCGCGGTCGCCGCCTGGTCGCGGTCGAGCTGCGCGCCGTCGCGCGGCTCGGTGAGGGCGACCGCACCACCGGCCAGCGAGATGCCGGCGTTGCGCGCGGGCTGGCCGGCCTGCTCGTCGAGGCGGTCGAAGAGGGCGTTCATCCGGCCGGCGTCGACCTTGACCACGGGCGTGGTGGCGTCGCCGCCGGAGTAGTACTGCCAGATCCGCCGCGGGTCCCAGCTGCGCTTGCCCACCACCTGGCGCACGGTGGCCACGGAGTCCACCGAGATGCCGGCCTCGGCCGGGGTCACCTGGGTGGTCACGGTGCCGACCTGGACGGTGATCGGCTGCTCGAGCTGGGGCCGGATGGCCGAGGCGAGCGTGGCCGAGGCGGCGTACCGGTCACGACCGCCGATGTCCACGCCGGCCACGTGGGTGCCGAGCGGGACCTTGCCGGTGGCGCCGGCGTACGCCGCGACCCAGCCGCCCGCCACGACCACCGCGACGGCCAGCACGATGGCCAGGACGGCCCAGCCGCCCTCGCGCTCGTGCCCGACACCGCGCCGTCGCACTCGCCTCACGGGTGCACTGTAGGAACTTCCGTCACTCGAGTGTGGGAGTTCCGCCGGCCGGCCGGTGAAACTCACGCCGGCCCGGGCGGGGCAGCGTGGCGATGGCCAGCAGCAGGACGACCAATGCGAGAACCAGGACGCCGTAGCCGGACGCCGTCGAGGCCACCAGGTAGTCGCCGGCTCCCCGCGGCACGGCGCCCAGGCCGACGACCACGTCGAAGGCCAGCGCGAACACCAATCGCGTGGCCCAGCCGCGCGGGACGGCGAGCTCCGCGCTCAGGGTCGCGAGGACGGCGAGCAGCAGACCCCACCACAGCTGGTAGAGCGCGACCGTGGCCACCGCGCAGGCGGCGCCGACCAGGACCGCGACCGGCAGCAGGGCGACCCGCGCCCGCGCCACCCTGACTAGTCCTCCAGGCCGGCGAACAGGTCGGACTCGAGCCCATCGGGGCCGAGCGGCCCGCGCCGGCCCGCGGCGATGCGGAAGAACTCGACGGCCCAGGTCTGGCTGCCCTCGTTGTTGGACAGCGCGAAGAAGCCGCCCTCGAGCTGCACCTGGGTCGGGTAGGAGCGCAGGGCGTCCATCTTCTGGTCGAGGTAGGCCGAGCCGTCCACCGCGGCGGAGAGGTTCTCGTCGGCGGTGACGAACGGCGGCAGCGGGCCGTCTGGGTCCATGCCCTCGAACGACGTGGTGTCGCCCGCCGCGCGCAGCGCACGCAGGCTGGCGCGCATCCGGCTCTCCGACATGGCCGACCAGTAGATCTTGCCGATCTGCCACGGCTCGCCCAGGTCGAGGGCGTACGACGGCACCGCGGCCAGCTGGGCGGCGTACATCGCGACCCGGTGGGCCTGGATGTGGTCGGGGTGGCCGTAGCCGCCGAACTGGTCGTAGGTGACCAGGACCTGGGGCTGGACCTCGCGGATGATCCGCACCAGGTGGTCGGCCGCCTCGGTCAGGTCGGCGCGCCAGAAGGCGTTGTCGTGGATGGTGTCGGCCGGGATCGCATAGCCGTCGGCGTGCCACTGCATCCCGGAGTCGCGGTAGGTCCCGAAGCCCCCCAGCCACCGGTGGTCGGTGACCCCCAGCACCCCCATCGCGTCGGCGATCTCGCCCTTGCGGTGCTCGCCGAGCCGGTCCTCCCGGTCGGCGGCGAGGTGCTCGAGCTCGGGCACCAGGACCTCGCCCATCTCACCAGCCGTGCACGTCACCAGCGTCACCCCGCGCCCCTCGGCGACGTAGCGCGCCATGGTCGCCCCGGTGCCGATGGTCTCGTCGTCGGGGTGGGCGTGCACGAGCAGGAGTCGCTGCGCGGGTCGACCCGCGTGGTCCGTCACGTCTCGAGCGTAGTGAGCACCGCCGACAGCTCGCTCAGGAAGGGTCGGTCGCCGTCGAGCCAGTCCACGTCGTCGAGCTCGCCCGCGGCCAGCCAGCGCAGCCGGTCGTGCTCGGTCGGGGTCGGCTCACCGTGCTCGAGGACACAGAGCGCCACCCGGAGCACGTACGCCCCGATCGGCTGCTCGCCCGCCAGCCACCGGTCGAGGCGGACCGTGACGCCGAGCTCCTCCCCGATCTCACGGACCAGCGCCTGCTCCAGCGTCTCGCCGGGGTCGACCTTGCCGCCGGGGAACTCCCAGCGGCCGGCGGCGCTGGCGGGCGCCGTGCGACGCGCCGCGAGGACCCGACCGGCGCGCACGACGGCGGCGCCGACGACCAGCTGCAGCTGCATCCCTAGATTGTGAGGGTGACGACCGGACCGCTCGGACCGCACCTGGTGCGCACCGACGAGAACGTCGACGAGATCGACGCCCTGGCCGCGCGCCTCGGCGGGCGGGCCGGGCTGGCGGCTGTGCTGGGCGACCTCAACCGGCGGGCGCGGCGCACGTGGGCGCCCGGGCTCGCCGTACGCCGCGCGCTGACGTGGGACCGCGCCGACCGCCGCGACCCGGACTGGTGGCCCCAGGGCGTGTCGACGTCGACCGACACCGAGGCGCCGGCACCGACGCTGGTCGTGTCGTGGTACGCCCAGCACGGCCAGGGCTCGCGGCTGACGTTCATCGACCTGCGGACCCGGCGCTACCGGCACGTGCTGCTGGTCCGGCCGGTCGTCGAGGACGGGGTGGCCGGGATCGCCCCGCTCAAGGTGCACGCCGGCGGACTGGTGTGGCACGGGCCCTACGTGCACGTGGCCGCCACCGCTCGCGGCGTCTACACCTGCCGCGTCGACGACGTCCTGCGGGTGCCGTCCACCGGGCTGGTGGAGTCCTTCGGCCACCGCTACGTGCTGCCGGTGCGGTTCGGCTACCGCGCCGTGACCGACGAGGGCTCGCCGGCGCTGCGCTACTCCTTCCTCTCCCTCGACCGCAGCCGAACCCCACCGGAGCTGGTCGTGGGCGAGTACGGCAACCGCCGCCAGACCCGCCGGCTGGCCCGCTTCCCCCGTCGACCCGACCACGATGTTCCTGGCCGAGGAGTCGGGCGTCTCCCGCCCGCTCGCGCTCGACGAGGGCGGGGTGGTCCGCGCGCAGGGCGCCGCGATCGCCGAGGGCCGCTGGTACGTCACGGCCTCGCACGGCCCGCGCATGCCCGGCTCGGTGTACGTCGGCGAGCCCGGCGCCTTCCGCGAGCACCGGTGGGCGGCGCCGATGGGCCCGGAGGACATCGCCTGGGACGCCGACACCGACCTGCTGTGGTCGGTGACCGAGCACCCGCGCCGACGCTGGGTCTACGCGATGCCGCGCTCGTACTTCGACTAGAGCGGACGCGGCACCAGCGCGAGCTGCCGGGACTGGCAGACCAGGCGGCCGGCGCTGTCCCAGATCTCGCAGTCCTCCTCGAAGAGGCCGGCGGCGAGGTTGCGGGTCTCGTGGCGCACCTTGAGCCAGCCCGGCGCCGGGTGCGCGCGCACGTGCACGGTCAGCTCCAGGGTCGGCGCCCAGCCGGGCATGCCCAGGTCGAAGGTCACCGGTGGCAGCACGTCGCAGACGGTGAGCAGCGAGAGCGCGTCGGGCTCGCGGCCGTCGGGGAAGCGGAACCACCCGGCGATCACGCCGGTCATCCCGGGCTCGCCCTGCCCCCACGCGGCGTGCGCGGGGTCGAGCCGCAGGTCGAGGCGGTCCAGCATCCGCACGAAGGCCCGGACCTCGTCGGGGGCGTCGGCCGAGGCGGTGCAGTCCTCGGGCGCGGGCAGCGTGGGCTCGACCGCCGTGGTGCGGACCTCCGGCGCCCGCTCGGCGAAGCGGGCCAGGTCGCCGACGGTGGCCAGCGCGCTGATCCGCGTCGTCCCGTCCTGGACCAGGTCGACGGCGGCCGTGGCCACCGACCCGCCCTCGCGGCGCACGTCGACCGTGACCGTGGCCGGGCCGGGTGTGGACGGCGAGACGTAGTGCGCGCTCACCGCGACCGGGTCCGGCTTGCCGGGCAGCGCCTCGCGCAGCGCGCGGCCCATGACGGCGAGCAGGTAGCCGCCGTTGACCCCGCCGCCGACCACCCAGCCCTCGGACAGCTCGGCGCGGTAGCCGCCCGCGCCGTCGGGCGTCACCGCGGTGTGGTCGTCGAACTCACTCATCCCAGGTGTGGGCTTCCTGCTCGAAGCGCTCGCCGGTCTGCACCGGGACCACGCAGAAGAGCAGGCCGCCCGGGTCCTCCAGGACGGTGTAGCCCTCGCGCTCGTCGACCACCCGGGCCCCCAGGGCGACCACCCGGGCGACCTCGGCGGCCACGTCGTCGCTCTCGATGTCGAGGTGCAGGCGTGCCGGGGTGCCGGCGCCGAGCCGCTGGGCGTCGAACGACACCGGTCCGAGGGTGCCGAGCGAGCGGTACTCGTCGTCCCCGCTCGGCGTCACCCCCTGCACGCCGGCCCAGAACGCGAGCGCGCGGTCCCAGTCCTCCTCGGGGTGGTCGATGAGCACGAGGCCGATGCGGGAGCGGTGCACCCCGGCACCGTACTGACTGTCCTCGCGCCTTCGTGAGGGTCCTCTCACCGATGCCCGATGGGGCATCTCGCCGCCTACCCTTGACCAGGCGATGATCACGTTCGGGACTGATGAGCACGAGCGGTCCCTGGCCGCCTTCTGGGACGCCTACGTCGACGCCGGCCGGCCAGGCGCGCGGTACGCCGTGCGGCACCGCCGCGCGGTGCGCGACGCCGTGCGCGCGGTGCGCGGCCTGCCGGCGCTGGACGCCGCGCCCACTGACGCCCCGGGCGGCCGCGCGGTGCGCCGGGTGCTCGACGCGCGGGTCTCCTACGGCGTCCCGGCCCGGCTACTCGGCACCGCGGTCCTCGAGGTCCCGGCCGACCCGGAGGACTACACGACCGGTCGCCGCGCCCAGACCCTGCGCCGCAAGATCCGCGCCGCCGAGGGCCGCGGCCTCAAGCCGCGTCCCGTCGAGGACCCGGCCGAGCGCCGCGCACTGGTTGCCGCGGCCGACCGGGCCGAGCGGACGCACGCCGACGCGTCGTACCGCGTCCCCGACCCGGACAACGACGACCTGCTCCAGCACGACGTGTGGCTGACCGTCGACGGCCCCGACGGCCAGCCGCTGCTCCTCGCGGTGGCGCCCCGGGACGGGGCGTTCGCGACGCTGCGCTACTTCCGCACGCTCGGGTGGAGCGACGCCCACAGCGACGCGCGCTACCTGGCCACGGCCGCCCTGGTCACCGAGCTGTCGCGCCTCGGTGTGCGCTACCTGATCGACACCGCGACGCCGCCCGAGCAGACCAACGGGCTGCGCGCCTTCCAGCGCATGGTCGGGTTCCGGTACGCGCGGATCCGGCTGCGGCGCCGGGCCTGACTATTCGTAGACGCGTACCCAGTCGACGACCAGCTCCTGCGGGAAGGTCAGGCTGTCGGGCACCTCGCCGCCCAGCACGCCGCCGATCGCGAGGTTGAGGATCAGGTAGTAGGGCCGGTCGAAGGCCCAGTGCCCGACGTCCTCGACCTCGTCCTTGGTGACGCTGCCGTACTCCTCGCCGTCGATGAACCACTGCACCTCGTCGCCGTCCCACTGCACGGCGTAGGTGTGCATGTCCGCGCTCAGCAGCGTGTCGCTGTCGTGGTCGGCCTGCAGGAACCAGTGCTTGCCCTCGTCGTCGGCCCCGTGCACGGTGCCGATCACGTGGTTGCGGTCGCGCCCGACGTACTCCATCGCGTCGATCTCGCCGACCTCCGGCCACTCGACGCCCTTCTCCTGGCCGAGGGCCCAGAACGCCGGCCAGGTGCCGACGCCGGGCGGCATCTTGGCCCGGATCTCGAACCGCGCGTGCTCGAAGGTCTTGATCCCCCGCGTGGTCAGCCGCGCCGAGGTGATGAACCGGTACCACCCGTCCGCGCAGTTCCCGGCCTGCTTGATCGCCGAGATGACGAGGTAGCCGTTGCCGTCGGTGTGCGCGTTGTCCGAGGAGTTGGTGTAGCACTGCTTCTCGTCGTCGGTGGCGTCCGCGAACTGCTCGAGCTCCCACTTCTTCGGGTCCGGGAGCGCCCCGTTGGGCCCGTCGAAGTCGTCGCTCCAGACGAGCGTGCGCTCGTGCTCACCGTCGCTGCACGCGGTCAGCCCCGCCGCCACCAGCACGGCCACCAGACCCGCCACCACGGGCCTGAGCACCCTCCCCCGCACCGCTCCCCCTCGCGCTCGCGGTCGTCCACCACGACCGCGCACAGCGTAGGCGGGCTCCTCAACTCACCGTGTGGGTTCTTGGTGCTTGCCGTCCTGTCGCTGCCTGCCTCGGCACTTCTTGATGTTCGGGTGATCAATTGCGTGCGGCCGCGCGCTTACCAGCCCGACTCCCGCTGTCAAGGACGCTTCGCGCCACTTCGTGGCGAACGGCGGGGCCTTCGGCCCAGGGGTTCGTCCTTGACAGCGGGACCCGGTCTGGCTGGGTGGGCGCGCTCAAGGGCGAGGCTGCGCCCCGCCCCACACAAGCGCGGCCGCCAAGGCGGCCACGCTGCGGTCCCCATCTGCGAACAACAGCACCTGCCCCCACCCCACCCGTGAAGGCGGAGGCGACGGTGACGCCGGACCCTGGCCGCCTGTGGGCTGACCCGGCCACCGACGGGCCGGCGGCCTGGCACCGGAGGCTAAATCCGCGGCGTGGGGCACGCACACCGGGCGTAATGGGGCTGGGAGCAGTCGCGTGCAACACGGCGTCGGTTGGCTCCGGCGCCAGGTCCCGGTCCGGCGGAGGCTGGGTCAGCCCACAGGTGGACAGCCCACGAGAGCGGTACCAGGAGAAGCAGCACCCAGACCCCAAGCCCTACAGCGAAAGCAACCCTTCACGCTCTTCGAGCGCCGAGGTGAGGAGCGCGACGAGCGCCTCGAGCTGGATGTCGACCGAAGACCCGACCTCGTCGTCCGACCCATCGAGCGCCCGGGCCGCGAGCCCCGCCTTGGAGTCGATCAGCTCGGCGATCTTGGTGTCGATGGTCTGGCTGGCGATGATCCGCCAGGCGGTGACCGGCTCGGCCTGGCCGATGCGGTGGACCCGGTCGATGGCCTGGGTCTGCTCGGCGTCGGTCCAGGACAGCTCGGCGAGCACGACGTTCGACGAGACCTGCAGGTTGATGCCCACACCGGCCGCCATGAGCGAGCACACGATGATCTGCACGTCGGGGTCCTGCTGGAAGGCCTCGATGTTGGCCTCGCGGCTCTTGGGCGTCTGGTCGCCGCGGATCTGGCTGTAGCGGATGCCGCGCTTGGCGAAGGTCTCGCCGGCGAGGTCCATGACGTCGACGTGCTTGGCGAAGAACACGACCTTGCCGACGCTGCGCGCGAGCTGTGCGGCGTAGTCGGCGGCGAGGCCGGCCTTGGCCTGGCCGATGCGGCGCAGCATGGTGAAGACGTTGTCGCCGTCGGGGTTGGCGGTGGTGCCGGTGTCCTCGCGCTCCCAGGTGGCGACGCGGCGTACGAGCTCGTGGTCGATGCCCTCGACGGGGGCGCCGCTGCGGCGGGTGGCGATGGCCATGTCGTAGCGCTCGAGCAGGTGCTGGGCCAGCTGTCGCTCGGCCTCGCGGATGGAGCGGCCGATGTCGTCGTCGAGCTCGACGGGGATGTCGGCGATGCGGCGGGCGGGGATGTCGGCGGCCACGTCGACCTTGCGGCGTCGCACGATGCCCATGTCGACGACGGCGGTGCGGGCGGCGGGGTAGAACGGCGGGTCGGCCGGGGTGAGACCGGTCTCCTCGAGCTTGTCCATCAGCGGGGACAGTGGCTTCTTGTCGTCGATCCACCCCAGGAACTCCCAGATGGCCTGGAAGTCCTCGATGTCGTTGATCAGCGGGGTGCCGGTGAGCGCCATGAGCAGCGGCCGGGCCCGGCGGGCTCGGATGCGCTCGGAGAGGTTGAGGACGTTCTGGCTGCGCTGGGACTGCTTGTTCTTGATGAAGTGCGCCTCGTCGACGACCATCCCGCGGAAGCCGAAGTCGCCGAGCCAGCCGACGTGGCGGTCGAGGATCTCGTAGTTGACGACCACGATGTCGGCGAAGCCGTCGACGTCCTCGCCGTCGCCGTGGATGACGGTGACCGGCCGGTTCGGCACCCAGATGCCGGCCTCGCGCGCCCAGTTGGTCTTCACCACGTTGGGCACGACGGCCAGGAGCGGGAACGCGTCGGCGGCCTGCGCGGCGAGCAGCGCCTGCGCGGTCTTGCCGAGGCCGGGCTCGTCGGCCAGCAGGTAGGTGCGGTGGCCGTCGGCGGCGGAGTGGACCAGCTGCGCCTGGTGGCGCATCAGCTCGAGGCCGTCGGGCACGCGGGTGCCGTTGGGCTCGGGCAGCGGCATGCAGGCGGCGCCGCCGTTGTACTCGAAGGAGCGGAACAGCGGGCCGAGCAGCTCCCACGAGGCCAGGCGGCGCGCCCTGGGGCGGTGCTCGTCGGCGGCGGAGAAGTCCGGGACCAGGAAGGGGTTGGACAGGAGCCGCTGCTTGACCGAGGTGGGCACGACGCGGCGCTCGTGGCCGGTGAGCGCCGCGGCGGCCTCGGGCTCGGGCTCCGGCTCGACCTCGGCCTCCATGCCGGCGGAGGCGATCATCTCGCGGCGCAGCTCCTTGGCGGCGTCGGAGACCTTGGCGTCCTCGGCCAGCAGCGCGAACAGCGTCGGGTCCGTGGCCGTGGTCTTGGCCAGGATCGTGGCCACGCCGTCGAGCCGCTTGAGCTGGTCGGCCTTCTTGGCCTCGGTCAGCTCGGTGTCGGCCTTGATGCGGGCGCGCTCCTCGCGCACCAGCAGGGCGATGACCTGGAACTTCGTGCGCGCGGACGGCGACACGGGCCCGCGTTGGGCCCGCGCCTCGACCTCGCGGACGGCGCGCGCGAGCACCGGGATGATGCCCTCGTTGTCGCCGTGCCGGCGTTGGTTGTTGCGCTGGTTGGCCTGCCGGTTACCCGACTGGCGCTGGCCTCGTCTGGCCAAGGAGCTCCCTTTCGACCGCCACGACCCCGTGGCTCTGCCGTACGCCGCACCGCCGTGCTCTGGGGCGACGAACCTCGCGGACAGGGGTCCTGGCTCGGCCCCCCGACGCGATCTGGCGCCTGACCGGCGCCGTACCGGTCGTGCGACGACCGGTGATGCGCAACCACTGTACCCCGACCGCCCGCGTGCTGTCCGAGGGTCCCGCGTGGGCGCCTAGACTGGGCTCACCCATGCGGGCGGGTCAACGGCGACGCACGCCCTCCACGCGGAGGCGGAGGCAGACCGGTGCACGCAGCGGACGGCTGGATCAGCGACGCGAGACTCCCCGACCACGGCGTGCGCCGGATCCTGGGCGTCGACGCCCGGCGGCAGCGCTGGCTCGACGTGGAGGCCGCGCTGGCGATGGCGCAGGCGGAGGTCGGCCTCGTCCCCCAGGAGTCGGCCGACGTCATCGCCGCGCACGCCCGCCTCGAGAAGCTGGACGTCTCCGCGCTGGACGCCGGCCAGGCCCGCACCGGGCACCTGATGATGCCGCTGGTCACCGAGCTCGCGCGTGCGTGCGGTGAGGAGCACGGCGGCTGGGTGCACTGGGGCGCGACCACGCAGAACATCCAGCAGACCGGTGACGTGTTGGGCGTCCGCGAGGCGCACGCGGTCCTGGTCGACCTGGTCCTCGACGTGCTCGACGCGTGCGCGGCGCTGGCCGAGGACCACGCGACCGTGGTGATGCCGGGGCGCACGCACGGGCAGCAGGCGGTGCCGATCACGTTCGGGTTCAAGGTGGCCGCCTGGGCCGACGCGATGCTGCGTCACCTGGAGCGTCTGGAGGGGCTGCGCGAGCGGATGTTCGTGGCCATGACCGGCGGCGCGACCGGCACCTTCGCGGCCATGGGGCAGGCCGGCCCGCACGTGCAGGAGCTGGTGGCGGCCCGGCTCGGGCTGGGCTCGATGGCGCTGCCGTCGCGCTCGATCGCGGACCCGTTCGGGGAGCTGGTCACGGTCATCGCGCTGATGTCGGCGACCGGGTCGACGATCGCCTACGAGGTCTCCCGGCTCAGCGCGGCCGAGGTCGGCGAGGTCCGCGAGAACCTCCCGCCCGACGACGTCGGCTCGACGACCATGCCGCAGAAGCGCAACGCCAAGCTGTGCCAGGACATGGTCACCATCGGCGCCCACCTCCGCTCGCTCACCGGGCTCGCGCTGGAGGCCGTCATCCACGCCGGCGAGGTCGACGGTGCGGCCTCGGCGATGATGGACGAGGCCGTCGAACAGTCGCTGATCCTGGCCGCCGACCAGCTGGTCCGGCTGGCCGCGGTGCTGAGCGAGCTCGAGGTGTTCCCCGACCGGATGCGGCGCAACCTCGACCTCACCGGCGGCGCGATCATGGCCGAGGCGCTGATGATGGCGCTGGCCGAGACCCTGGGCCGCCAGGACGCCCACGAGCTGGTGCACGAGGCCGCGATGCGCTCGGTGGACCACCAGGAGGACTTCGCCACCGTGGTGGCCCAGGACCCGCGGGTGACCGAGCGGCTCTCGCGCACCGAGATCATCACGCTGCTCGACCCGGCCAAGCACGTCGGGCTCAGCGCCGAGCTGGCCCGGGCCACCGCCCAGCGGGCCCGCGGTGCGGTGGCCGCGCGCCGGCCGATGGGACACTGACGTCCACTAGCCTGCCCTGGCATGGACGAGCGCGTGCTCCGCGAGCTCGGCGACGAGCTGATGCGGCTGGCCCGCCGCCGCGCGCACGTCTACCCCGGCGCGCGGCTGGACCCGTCGGCGTTCCGGCTGCTCTGGCTGCTCACCGAGGGCCCGCCGCGCACCCTGCGCGAGCTGGCCGAGGAGCTCCAGCTCGACCCGTCGACGGTGAACCGGCAGGTCAACGCCGCGATCGGGCACGGCCTGGTCGAGCGGTACGCCGTGCCGGACAGCCCGAGCCGGCTGCTGCGGCCGACCGAGGCCGGCCGAGCGGCGTACGTCCACGACGGCACGCTGCGGGCCGCGGTCTACGACGAGGTGCTTAAGGAGCTCGGCCGGGACCGCGCCGAGGCGCTGGTGGCCGAGCTGCGCGAGCTCAACGACGGGCTGGACCGGGCGCACTCGCGGCTGCGACCGGAGCCGCCGCCGGGGTGACGTCGTCCTTGCCGGCCTTCGGGACGAAGGCCGCGATCGCGACACCGACGAACGCCGCCTGCGCGCCGAGCGCGAAGCACCACTTGAAGGCGCTCTCGGTGGGCAGCGCGAAGTCCCCGAAGGTCGTGGTCGAGCTGGTCAGCACGGTGGCCATGACCGCCGCGGCCAGCGTGGTGCCGACCGAGCGCATGAGGGCGTTGACGCCCACGGCGCTGGCCGCCTCGCGGATCGGCACGTTGTCCATGATGAGCGTCGGCATCGCGGCGTACCCGATCCCGATGCCCGCGCTGGCCACGCAGCAGGCCAGCAGCAGCTGCCAGGGCGCGTCCATGAGCAGGAAGCCCACGAGGTAGCCGAGCCCGACCACCGCCGCGCCGATCATCAGCGTGTACTTGGCCCCGATGTTCGCGATCAGCCGCGCCGAGATGGGCGCGAAGACCAGCATCATCAGCCCCGACGGCGCCATCCACAGCCCGGCGGCCAGGATGGACTGGCCCAGGCCGTAGCCGGTGACCTCGGGCAGCTCGAGCAGCTGCGGGACCACGATGACCTGGGCCATCATCCCGAAGCCGATCGCGATGGCGGCGATGTTGGTCATCAGCACCGGCAGCCGCGACGTGGTCCGCACGTCGACCAGCGGCTGGCTGGTGCGCGCCTGGTACGCCGTCCAGCCGGCCAGCACCACGAGCCCGAACGCGATCGCGCCGAGGGTGCGCGCGTCGGTCCAGCCCCAGGTGCTCGCCTTGGTCACCCCGACCAGGAAGCTGACCAGCCCGACGGCCAGCCCGACCGCGCCCAGCAGGTCGAAGCGACCCGGCTCGGAGTCCTGCACGTGCGGCACCAGGAACCACGCACTGACCAGCACCACCGCGGCCAGCCCGGCCGCCACCCAGAAGAGCATGTGCCAGTCGCTGCCGTCGGCGATCCACGCCGCCAGGGGCAGCCCGATCGCGCCGCCCACGCCGAGCGTCGCGCTCATCGCCGCGATCGCCGTACCGGTCAGGTGCGGCGGGGTGATCTCGCGCATCAGCGAGATGCCGACCGGGATGAAGCCCATGGCCAGGCCCTGCAGCGCCCGCCCCACCAGCATCGGTGCCAGCGAGTCGCTCAGCGCGCAGACCACGCTGGCCACCAGCAGCAGCGCCGCGCTCGCCGCGACCACCCGCTGCTTGCCGAACAGGTCGGCCAGTCGCCCCGCCACCGGCATCGCCACCGCACCGGCCAGCAGGGTGATGGTGATGACCCACGACGCGTTGGCCTGGCTGCTGCCCAGCAGCAGCCCCAGCTCACCTTGGATCGGCACCAGCAGCGTCTGGCTCAGCGACGCGGTCAGACCGCCGAAGCACAGCACCACCACGGGCAGCAGCGGGTGCTCGCGCAGCAGGCGGGAGGGGACGACACCGGACTCGTCGGGCTCGGCGGAGACGTGGGGCACGTGTGCAGGCTACATGTAGTTGCGTCGTGCAACCAATCGTGACGCCGATCACGGTCGGCCGGGCGGACCGGGTGGCCCGGGCGAGCCAGCCCGCAGGGGTGACGGCGTGGTCATCTCGGGTGGTTCGGGTCCGCAAGGCCTCGCCTGACACCAGGGGCGGCCGATGCTCCTCGCGCGCCCCGGACGGACCGGGGCGCCACACGGGAGAAGCACATGCGCATGAAGACCGCCGTCGCGGCCATCGCCCTGACCGTCGCCGGCCTGGGCGGGCCGTCCCTGGCCACCGTCGACGCCACCGCGGCGACCCACGTCCACGTCCAGCACGAGCGGCACGCCTGCACGCACACCTCGAGCGGCAGCTGCATCCGCGGCGGGCAGTTCTGCCCGCAGTCGTCGTACGGCAAGTCCGGCTGGGACGCCCAGGGCCGGCGCTACGTCTGCAAGGGCGACCGCACCCACCCGCACTGGATGGTGCCGTAGCCCGTCCCCGCGAGACGACGCCGCCGACCGGGTCTCCGGTCGGCGGCGTCGCTTCTGGGCCAAGTCAGCGCTTGACCTTGACCGCCTTGCTCGTGGCCGAGGCGCTGCCACCGGGGCCGGTGGCGGTGACGCGGACGGCGATCTTCTTGCCGGCGTCCTTGCGGCCGAGCTTGTACGTCGAACCCTTGGCGCCCTTGATGGCCTTGCCGCCGCGCAGCCAGGTGAAGGCGTACGACGCGGCGTCGGTCCAGGTGCCGGTGCGGGCGCTCAGCCTCTTGCCCACCCGGGCCTTGCCGGCGACGCTCGGGGCGCCGGTCGAGCGGGGTGCGTTGGCCTTGGGCGGCTGGTAGGGGTCGACGGTGCTGAACGGCGCCGCGGAGAACGACGGCTCGCGGCCGCCGGGGACGACGAGGGCGGGCTGAGCACAGTTCTCCAGGTCGCGCTCCATGTAGATGCCCTGTGTGCCGACGACCCAGGCCAGCGTGGTGCTGTCGGCGGAGAAGGCCGGCTCGGCGACGGGCTCGGGGCTGGTCGAGCACCACAGCTCGGGGGCGTTCACCAGGTCGCCGTCGGCCTTGGCCCAGAGGACGGAGGTGTTCGGGCCGGTGTCACGCACGGCGGAGACCCAGGTCCCGTTGCGCGAGACGGTGGGGTCGGTGAGCTCCTGGCCGGGGTTCTCGATCTGGGAGTCGGCGAACCACCGCGGCGGGCTGGGCTGGCCGAGCACGTGCACGCGCACGTCGGGGATCGCGCCGCCGCCCTGCACGGTGCGGTCGTTGCCGAGCCAGCTCGGGTCGTTGCCGTACGTCACGCCGTACGGCGCGGGGTCGGTCAGGTGGTCGGCGGCGGTGTAGCCCGTGGCGAAGCGGGTGTCGCAGTCCACGCCGACGGGGCAGCCGGACTCGACCTGGGTGTAGGCCACGAGCGCGCCGTTGGGCGAGATCGCCACCGACGACGGCGTGCCGTCCATGAGGTGACCGGCCGAGTTCAGCAGCCCGGGCGGGTCGAGCACGGTGAGCACGTGACCGAAGGCGTCCATCCGGACGATCCGCTCGTCGTGGGCGACGACGACCGCACCGGTGTCGGCCTGGCTGGGCGAGAGGTAGGGGTGGGCGACGCTGCCGTCGCTGGTGATGCGGCGGGCGTCGGTGCCGTCGGTGCGGGCGGCCCAGACGTTGAAGTCCTTGACGTAGACCAGCGTGCCGGGGGCGGCCGCCGCGGCGGTCGTCGGCTCCGCGGTGGCGCCGTGGGCGTCCTCGGCGGTGCCCACCACGACCGCGGCGACGGCGAGCGCGGAGACCGAGACCAGGTGGACCAGGGTCGAGGGTGAGGTGAGACGGGTGAGGATCGGGGTCGGCACGGCGGGCTCCTTCGCGTGGCTTGCGACGTCATCAGGTGATGGGCAGGACGCTCCCAACGAGCGCTTGCGGCGCGCTTGGGTCCGGCTGACGCCCGGACGCAAGGAGGGCCCCGACCGGTGTGGTCGGGGCCCTCGGGGTGGGAGCGGTCAGGCGCGGCGGTCACCGAGGGTGAAGGCCAGGCCGGTCACGAGCAGCCAGAGCGTGGCGGGCAGCAGCGCCATGTACTCCATCGGCGAGACGCCGAACGCGAGCGTCGCGCCACCCAGCACGAAGCCGGCCACGGCGTGCCAGCGCGGCACGACCCGGCGTACGCCGGCCAGGGCCACGCACCCGGCGGTGGCGCCGAGCCCGGTCCACAGCCACGGGATGGTCCCGATCCAGTGGCCGTAGAAGGAGATGTGCTCGGCCGGCACGTCGCCGGGCTCGGGCGGGAAGACGCCGAACTCGGTGTCCAGGCCGCTGCCGAGGATCAGCACGGCCGAGGTCAGCAGCACGCCGGCACCGGCCACCCACGGCAGCAGGCTGTCCGCGTCGAGCCCGCGCCGCAGCCGGCGCACGAGGCCGGCGCCGAACGGCAGCAGCAGCACCGCGCTGAGCGAGACGGCGAGGTGGAAGAGCGCGGCGTGGCCCTTGACCTCGGCCATCGCGGCGGCGATGGCCTCGGGGTCGCCGGAGATCGAGCTGTCGTACGCCGCGTTGAGCGTGCCCTGGAGCAGCATGGTGGCGACCCCGCCGAGGGCGGCGAGGGCGCCGGCGGCGGCCCAGGCGGTACGCCCGCGCTGCGGCGCCAGGGTGTCGGAGACGGGGCTGGTGGGTGCGGTGAGTGTGGTCATGACGCCAGCGTCGGCGTCAGGCCTTGCGCAGACCTTGAGGACCGCTGGCGCTCAGAGACGGGTGGCGTCGGCCCGGCGCGCGAACAGCAGCGCGCCCTGCTCGGCGGCGACCTCGCGAGCCCGGTCCAGCTCGGCGGGGTCGCCGGTGAGCAGCGCGCGCTGGCGGTGCAGCTCGGCCAGGTGGGCGACGTCGCCGGTGGCCTCGACGTCGGCGAAGGCGGCGTCGAGCTGGGTCCGGGCGCGGTCGCGGTCCCCCGCGCGGAGGAGGACGTCCACGGTCAGTGACCGCAGCGTCGGCCGCATGGCCAGGGCCGGCGCCGCCCCGGCGCGCTCGATCGCGGCGGTGACCTCGTCGAGCGCGGTGCCCGGGGCCAGCCGCTCGCGGGCCCAGGCCTCGACCACGTCGAGGTGCTTGAGGCTCTGGGTCAGCCCGAGGTCCAGCGAGGGTCCTCGACTGGCTGCGGCGAACCGCGCCGCGCCCTCGGGGTCGTCCCCGAGCGCACACAGCAACGCCGAGGTGTTGGCGATGTAGGCCCGGGTGGTCGGGCCCATGGCCGGGAGCCGGCCCAGGCTGCGCGCGTGGTGGGCCTGCGCGGCCGCGGCGTCGTCGCGCTGCAGCGCGACGTGGGCCTGCCACGTCGGCACCTGGCAGCGCGGGTCGAGCGGGAAGACCCCGACCGGGACCTCGACGTGCTCGGACAGCGCGTCGGCGCGGTCCCACGCGGCGGCCGAGTCGGCCAGGCGTCCGGTCAGGTGCAGCAGGTGACCGCGCGCGATCGCGGCCGCGAGCCGGAACAGGTCGTCGTCCGCGCCCTCCGCGACCCGCTCCATCTCCTCGACCAGCTGGGCCAGGTCGACCACGTCGTCGATCCAGAGCAGGTAGGCCAGCCGCGCCTGGTGCGCGGCGAGCAGGTCCCGGGCGCCGCCGTGCTCGCGGACCAGGCGCACGGCCTGCTCGTGCTGCGCGGTCTCGCGCGGGGAGCCGGGACCCTCGGTGGCGGCGTACAGCGACCAGAGCCGCACGCGCACCGCCATCTCCGCGGGCCCGGACTCGGCCCCGAGCCGGAAGGTGAGCTCCAGGGCCCGCAGCAGCACGGCCTCGGTCTCGGTGAGGTTGCCGCGCCGCCAGGCCTCCTCGGCCACGCCGGTCAGCAGGGTCACCGCGCGCTCGAGGTCGGCGGCCGAGCCGGCGGCGGCGAGGTGGTACGCCGTGCGCTCGGGCTCCCGCTCCCCCAGCGCCGCGGCCACGGCACCGTGCAGCCGGCGCAGGCGGGCCGGCCCCGTCGCCTCGAGCAGGGCCTGCTGGGTCAGGGCGTGCACGAAGCGGTGCCGGCTCAACCCGCCGGGGTCGGACCGGATGATGTCGAGCGCGGTGGCGCGGTCCACGGCCTCGTCCACGACCTCGTCGTCCAGCCCGGCGGCCGCGGCCAGCAGCCCGAGGTCGAAGGTGCGCCCGACCACGGCGGCCACGGTCAGCACGGTGCGGTCCGCCTCGGGCAGCCGCTCCACGCGGCGCAGGACCACGTCGCGGACGCTGTCCGGGACGGTGTCGGGCAGCACCGGCTCGCCGTCGTCGCTCGCGTCGGTCACGAGGAGCCGGACCAGCTCGCCGACGAAGAACGGGTTGCCGCCGGTGCGGTCGGTGAGCGCGCCGGCGGTGGCGTCGTCCAGGACGCTGCCGGTGCGGTCGACGACGTACTCACGCACCGCGGCCTCGTCCAGGCCGGTCAGGTCGAGACGCTCGGCGCGCCCGGTGCGGGCCAGCGCGGTCAGCAGCTCGGTGCCGACCAGCGCCGAGGACTCCGCGTGGGTGCGCACGGACACGACGACGGCCAGCGGCGCCTGCCGGACCGCCGTGGCGACGTACTCCACCAGCTCGCGGCTGGCCCGGTCGGCCCAGTGCACGTCCTCGAGCAGCAGCAGGACCGGCCGCTCGCGGGCCACGACCTCGAGGAAGCCGGCCACCGCGTCGTACAGCTGCACGCGCGCGCCGTCCAGGGACGACGGCGTGCCGGTCACGGCCGAGCCGAGCCGGGGCACCAGCGCCGCCACGCCCGCCCCGCGGCCCGCGAGCGCGCGCTCGACCTCGGCGGGCTCGAGCCGGTCGGCCAGCGCCTCGAGGGCCTGGACCCAGGGCCACAGGACCGGGGCGCCCTCGTGCTGCCAGCAGTGGCCCCAGGCGACCAGCGTCCCGGTCCCGGCCGCGCGGGCGGCCAGCTCCTCGAGCAGCCGGGACTTGCCGATGCCGGCCTCGCCGACGACCGCCACCGTGGTCGCCGTGCCGCTCCGGGCGCGCTCGGCGGCCGCCACGAGTCGACGCAGCTCGTCCGCGCGCCCGACGATGCGGGTGGCGCCGGTGAGCTCCTCGGTCGGCGGCGCGGGCTCCCCCGCGGCGGTCGGCCGGGCGGCGGTGGTGGGCGGCGCGGCCAGCTCCTCGTCCTGGCGCAGGATCTGCTCGTGCAGCCGGCGCAGCTCGGGGCCGGGATCGATGCCGAGCTCGTCGGCCAGCAGGTGCCGCACGTCCTCGAAGTGCTGGAGCGCCTCACCCTGGCGTCCGGAGCGGTACAGCGCCAGCATCAGCGCGGCGTGCAGCCCCTCGCGCAGCGGCTCGGCCACCAGCAGCGCGCCGAGCTCGTCGACCAGCGCCGCGTGCCGGCCCAGCTCGAGGTCCAGCCGCACCGACAGCTCCACGGCCGAGAGCCGCAGCTCGCGCAGCCGGTCGGCCTCGCGGGCGGCGAACCCCGCGGTGACGTCGAGGTACGCCGCCGCCCCCCGCCACAGGCCCAGCGCCTCGCCGACGAGCGCCCGGGCCTGCTGCGGCTCGGACTCGGCGCGGGCGCGTGCGACCAGGTCGGCGAAGACGTCGGCGTCGATGCGGTCGCGGGGTACGTCGAGCACGTAGCCCGGCGGCTGGGTGCGCAGCGGCGACGGCTGCTCACGGCCCTCGGCGTCGAAGGTGCGCAGCGCGCTGCGCAGCCGCGACACGTAGGCGTGGATGGTCGCCGTCGCCTGCGGCGCCGGCTCCCCGCTCCACATCCGGTCGGCCAGGACGTCGGTCGGCACGACGTGGCCGGCGTCGACCGCCAGCGCGGCCAGCAGGGCCCGCCGCCGGGCCGGGCCGAGCTCGACCGGCCGCCCGTCGACGAGGACGCGCAGCGGTCCGAGGACCTCGACGCGGACGTCCACTCAGGCGTGCTCTCGCGCGGTCGTCTCCTCCGGCACCGCGACGGCGGGCTGCGCGGTTCCCGGCGGCGCTGTACCCAGCGCGATGGCCAGCCGCTCGGCCGCCGTGAGCTCCCCCGCGGCGTCCACGGCGGGCTCCCCTGCGGGCTCGCCTGCGGGCGGGCTCGGCTCGGGCGCGGCGTCGGTCATCGGGTCACCTCGGGAGGGTCGGGGGTGGGTGGACGTGCAGCATCGCAGCCGCGCCTTGCGCAAACCTTGCGCCCGCGCGCCTACCCTCGCCAGGTGGCCTCCCGGACCCGCACCGCGACGTACGCCCGCCGCCGCCGGCGCCGGATGGCCCGGGTCACCCACGACCTCACCGACGACCAGTGGTTCGCGCTGATGGAGGCCTGGGGCGGCTGCGCCTACTGCGGCGGCGACGGCGCCGCGCTGCAGAAGGACTGCCTGCTGCCGGTCTCGCGCGGTGGTCGCTACACGCTGCTGAACGTCGTCCCGGCCTGCGGCTCGTGCAACGCCAGCAAGTGCAACACCGAGGTCACCACCTGGCTGCGCCGCAAGCGCATGGACGAGCGCGCGTTCCTCGTCCGGCAGGCCGAGGTCGCCCGGCTGCTCACGCCCTGAGGTTTCACCGGCGGCCGCCCCAGGAAGGCTGCTGTGGTGAGCATCAAGTCGCCGATCGAGGCGATGTACGTGGCCGGGAAGCAGGACATCCCGGCCGAGGCCGAGCTGGTCTCGGGCATCGCCAACCGCCTCTACGACCACCTGCAGAGCCTCGACGTGCAGGCAGCGCGCGCCGGCGACCCGGCGATCATGCGCTCGATGCTGAGCATCGGCGGCCAGGTCTACGACGTGATGCGCGGGACCGTCGTCTCCCTCGACCACTGCGCCTCGTCGATCATCAAGACCGCCGACGACTTCGTGGCCACCGACGAGGACGCCGCCTCCGACTACCAGCACCTCGGGACCGGGCTCAAGACGCTCGATGTACCCACCCACCAGGTGCCACCCGCGCTCCCCGACCCGTCGCAGCCCGGCGCGGTCGACCCGAACCAGCCGACCCGCATGGGGCAGGGCGACTTCCAGCCGCACGACCCGGTGGTCATCGGCTCGACCCCCGACCCGGTCGACCCGGACACCGACCACGACCAGCGCGACCAGACCGAGCAGCAGGACCAGCAGCAGACGCCCGTCGTGCCTCCGGTGGTGGAGCGGTGAGCTTCGACAAGGCCCACCTCCGCTCGGTCTTCGCCGACGTCGAGACCTACCTGGGCCACCTCAAGGGCAACGAGCTCGCGGCCGACTACCTGTGGCAGACCGTCAACTACTTCGGGAACCACGACCAGTCGCCCGGCCCGGACACCTTCACCGTGGACCTGGACCACTACCCGAGCCGCTACGAGTTCCCGTGCCCCGACGGCCAGTACGCCGTGCACCCGAGGCTGTCCAGCTTCACCGTCGCCTACGACCGCCACAGCATCGACCCGAACGGCCCCGACCCGTTCGCGGCCCTGGCCAAGGACATCCGCGACCAGACCGACCAGGCCTGGCGCAACGGCGCGAGCTGGGCCAGCGGCCTCGGCGACTACCTCTACAGCCTCTGCGCGCAGTTCACCGAGCCCGACGTACCCGCCCTGGCCGAGACCATCCGGGCCATGCAGCGCGACGTGGTCGCGGGCCTCGACGTCGGCGCCCGTGACGACTGGGCCAACATCGGCGCCCTCCTGAGCGGCTGGGAGGGCCACGCGCAGTACGCCTTCAGCACCTTCTACGACAACTACAACGACACGGTGGCCCAGCTGGCGGTCTTCAGCGCCTACGTGACGGCCGGCTTCGCGGCCGCGACCAAGATCATCAACGGCACCCAGCTGGGCGTGACCAAGTACGCCGAGAGCCTGCGCGCGGCCGCGGAGGAGCAGCTGGGGGCCTGGGTCCGCGCCGAGGAGCAGCCCGCGGACACGCCGCAGGACCCGGCCTGGATCGCCAAGGTCGAGGAGATCGCGAAGGACGCCTACGGGCTCCTGGACCACATCCCGGTCGTGAGCGTGGCCAAGGGGCAGGTCGACAAGGCCATCTCGATCGGCAACTCGCTCAAGGACATCGCCGAGGACATCGGCATCGACGTCGAGCCGCCCCACGAGGAGCGCCCGTTCAAGGCGCGCACCGCAGACGAGCTCTACACCGACGCGACCAGCACCCTCGAGGACGACTACTACCGGCCCTTCGACACCGCCATGAACCGGCTGCAGGCCGGCGACGGGCCCACCGACCCGAACGCCGCCGACCAGGTGCCGCTCAGCGGCCAGGCGGTGCAGCAGCTGCTGCAGTCGCTCAAGGACCGCTACGACTGGGGGCTGCCGAGCGTCCCCGACGAGAGCATGGCGCCCGGCAACCACTACTGAGCGGTCGGACCACCCGCCTAGAGCACGCTCAGCGGCAGCTGGGTCACCGGGACCACGTCCACCCACACCTCGTCGAGCCCCGCGCTGCGGAGGTGCTCGGCGCTCACGACCAGACGGTGACGCGGCGAGCCCTCGACCTCGATGGCCACGGCACCGCTCCCGTCCCCGAGGCTGAGCTTGCCCGACGGCGTCTCCAGGACGACGTCGCACAGGGTCGTCCGACCGGTCGCCTCCACCCGGTCCAGCACCCGCACGTGACAGGTTGCCGTGGCCAGGCTCGCCTCGCCGTCGACGACCTCGACGTCCTGGGCGTGCCGCAGCCGCAGCACCACGGCCCCCGTCCCGATGGTGACCAGGGCCTCGGTCGGCGCCGGCGGCGCCGCACCCGGGTCGCCCACCACCGCCGCACCCCAGGGCCAGGAGCGGCTCACCGTCGTCTCGCCCAGTGCCACCCGACGATCATCGCCGAGCCTCGGGCACACCCGGGCCGCGGGTCAGGTCAGGCGCTCGAACACCATCGTGGCCTGGATCCGGTCGCCCCCGCCGAGCCCCTTGCTGCCCGACGAGGAGGTGGTGATGGTGTGCAGCCGGTAACCGAGCGCCGCCTGGGCGTTGATGGCCTTCTCCAGCTCGGGCAGGTTGCCGGAGCCCGTGCCCCACAGCTTCTCCTTGAGGATCACCTGGAGCACGACGTAGCTGGCCCCCCGCGCCGCCGGCCGCGGCTGGCCCCCCGAGACCGCGGCCGCCTCGATCCGGTTCAGCGCCCCGCCCAGGCCCGGCTCGGCCGGCTCGAGGTGGTCGGTCCAGCCCTGGCCGTCCCAGTAGCGCCGGCGTCCGCTGCCGTCGTCGTACCAACCCGCCTCGGTGCCGCTCACGCGCGCCTCCGTCCCTCGCCGCCGAGCCGTCATGCTAGCCCTGGCGGTCGACCGTGTTCACCCTTCGCGGTGCTCGAGGTACGCCGCGACCGCGGCGGCGAACGCACCGTCCGGCAGGCGCACCCGGGCCGGCTCGGGCGCGCGCCCCGCGAGGCCGTCCTCGATGAGGTCGAGCTGGGTCTGGATGCTGCGGACCTCGGCCGAGAACAGGCTGGCGCCCTCGTCGGTCAGCTCCAGGGTCCAGTCCTCGTACACCCGGGCCAGCCCGGACCCGACCAGCCGGCCGAGCGCGCCGGACACCTCGGGCTCGGTGAGGACCGCGTGGTTCATCCAGTCGCCGGCCGCGACCAGCTCGGTGAGCGTGCACGGGCGCTGGAACACGCCGATCGAGGCGAGCACCCAGCCGTCGGCGGGCTCCCAGCCGGTCACACGTTGAAGCGGAACTCGACGACGTCGCCGTCCTGCATGACGTAGTCCTTGCCCTCCATGCGCACCTGGCCCAGCTCCTTGGCCTTGAGCATGGAGCCGGCCGCCATCAGGTCGTCGTACGACACGATCTCGGCCTTGATGAAGCCGCGCTGGAAGTCGGTGTGGATGACGCCGGCGGCCTCGGGGGCGGTGGCGCCCTTGCGGACGGTCCAGGCGCGCGACTCCTTGGGGCCGGCGGTGAGGTAGGTCTGCAGGCCGAGGGTGTCGAAGCCGACGCGGGCGAGCACGTCGAGGCCCGGCTCGTCGACGCCCATCTCGGCGAGCATCGCGCGGGCCTCGTCGTCGTCGCCGAGCTCGACCAGCTCGGCCTCGAACTTGGCGTCGAGGAAGATCGCCTCGGCCGGCGCGACCAGCGCGCGCATCTCGTCCTTGAGGGCTTCGTCGGAGAGCTCGTCGGCGTCGCAGTTGAAGACGTAGATGTACGGCTTGGCCGTCAGCAGCGACAGCTCGCGGATCAGCGTGCGGTCGACCTTGGTGGCGATGATCGGGGTGCCGGCCTCGAGGGCCTCCTTGGCCTCGCGCACGGCGGCGGCCCTGGGCTGGGTCTCCTTCTTGATCTTCGCCTCCTTCTCCAGCCGGGGCAGCGCGTTGTCGACGGTCTGGAGGTCGGCGAGGATCATCTCGGTCTGGATCGTGGAGATGTCGTTGCCCGGGTTGACCTCGCCGTCCACGTGCGTCACGTCGGCGTCGCGGAAGACGCGGGTCACCTGGCAGATGGCGGCCGACTCGCGGATGTGGGCCAGGAACTTGTTGCCGAGCCCCTCCCCCTCCGACGCACCACGCACGATGCCTGCGATGTCCACGAACTCCACCGTCGCCGGCACCACCCGCTCGCTGGCGAACAGCTCGGCCAGCCTCGGCAGCCGCTCGTCGGGTACGCCGACCACGCCGACGTTCGGCTCGATGGTGGCGAACGGGTAGTTCGCCGCGAGCACGTCGTTCTTGGTCAGCGCGTTGAAGAGCGTGGACTTCCCGGCGTTGGGGAGTCCGACGATGCCGATCGTGAGAGCCACGACCGACAAGCCTAGGACCGTCCACAGGCCCGTCCCGCATCCGCGTTGTCCACAGGTCGCGGTCGGGGCGGTCGCGGGCGTCGGCGTCCTCGCGCAGCATGGCGGCATGTCGACCTCCCGCTCGGGCGCAGCGCTGCTCCTGGCCCTGCTGGCCCTCGCCGCCTGTGGGGCGCCCGAGGGTGTGGCGAGCCGGGTCCCGGAGCCACCGGCGCCCACCAAGGCGGCGCCGGCCCCATGGACGCCGACGACGCCGGGCGACCTGGCGGCGGCCCTGCCGGGGGCGTCGGATCTCCACCCCTGGCGCGTCGTCCACCGGTGCGCCGGCCGCGACCCGTGCACCCGGGCCGACGACGGGCGCACGGCCTTCGTCCTCGCCGCGGGCGCGCGCCCGGGCGAGACGGTCCTGGTCGGCGCCACCCGGTGGCCGAGCACCGAGCGGGCCGCGGCGGTGCCGGTCCGCGCCCTGATCGGCGGCCGGTTCCGCACCCCGGTCCAGCGGACCGCTCCGCGCAGCTGGCGACTCGGCGAGGCGGGTCGGGCCACGGTCGCGGCCTACGACGCGGACGGGTGGGTCGATCGCCGGCGCGAGGCGGTGCTGCGGCTGCTCCAGCCGGGCGGCCGGCGCTCGCCACCCTGCACGAGGTGGGGCTGGTGCTGGCGCGCGAGCGCCTCACCGTCCAGGTGACCGTGCGGTCGCGGTCGGCCCGCGCGGCCAGGAGCGAGGCCGCCGAGCGGCTCAGCCGGCTCCTGACGGCGCTGGCCGCCCGAGCAGCTCCTCGCGCCGCGTCCACGCCCAGCGCAGCACCGTCACCGAGAAGACCGCCGTGAGCGTGACGATCCCGGCCTCGACGGCGCCCCCGCCGCCCCGGGCGAAGATCCCGTGCTCGAGGTCGTAGAGGAGGTCCATGCCGAAGAGGTAGAGACCGGCCGAGCCGGCGCACAGCAGCCAGAGCAGCGCCGTGGGCCGCCCACGCCGCAGGGAGAGGAGGGCGAGCAGGCAGGTGAGGCCGAGCCAGGCGTCGGCGAGCGGGAAGGCGTTCTCGAACTCGTAGTACGCCGGGCGGTGCTCGCTGGCCAGCGTGTCGCGCGAGGTCCACCAGATCGACCAGTAGGCCACGTCCACGACCAGCGCGATCACCAGGAAGACCTCGATCGTGCGCTTCATGCCCGCACCGTAGAGCCCGGGGAGGGCAGGTCCTAGGGTCAGCGGCATGGACACCCCCACCTACGAGCAGCTGGTCGGGCTGCCGGCGTACGCCGTGCAGACGGTCCCCATGGCCTTCGAGGACAACAACGGACAGCTCAACGTCCGCCACTACCTCGGGATCGGCAGCGAGGGGCTCGACGAGTCCCTCGAGGGCGTGGGCATCCCCCACAACTGGCCGGTCCGGGCGGGGCTGGCCTGCCTGGCCGCCGAGCACCACCTCACCTACCTGCACGAGCTGCACACCGGCGAGCGGATGTCGGTGCGGGTGCGGCTGCTCGGCCGCTCCGAGCGGGCGGTGCACGGGCTGGTCTTCGTGCTGGACGACACCCGCGAGCGGCTGTCGACGATGATCGAGGAGATCAGCCTGTGCGTGCGGCTCGAGCCGCGCGGCACCGAGCCGTGGCCCGAGGAGATCGCCCGCAACCTCGACGCCCGGATCGCCGAGCACGCCGCCCTGGACTGGAGCGCCGACACCTCCAGCTGCCTGCACCTGCGCTGAGGTCGCCGCCCACGACGGACACGCCGCGGAGGTGCGGCCCCGCGGCGGACCAGGTCGCGGAGCCGCACCCCGGTTCCCCGGGTAGCGGGTCTGGTGGGTGCGGGTCGCCGGCAGCCGTCACCTGCCCGCACCGGCACCGGTGACGACCGTGTCGCGACCGGCGATGGTGAGCACGCCCTCGACGGACACCGGGAACGGCTCGCGGAAGGCGCGGACCGGCCTCGGGCGCGCCGGGGTCAGGTCCGCGCGTCGGGGACCCGCACGTGCGCGTGGGCGCACGCGGTGCGGGGAGCGTCGAACGAGGTCATGCCGATCATGGTGCGGGGTCGACAGCGGGAGCCGCCACCGGATTCCCGGTCCGCACGGTCAACCAGATGCTCACCGCGACGTAGTAGGCCAGGTAGGCCAGGGACAGCCCGGTGAGCACGACCGGGACGTCGGGGAGCTGTGAGGTGATCGCGCCGAAGAGCACCAGGAACAGCGACGCGAGCGTCATGTTGGTGTACCAGAGCTTCTCGGTGCGCGAGGGGTAGATGTACTTCACCGGCACGAAGACCAGCACCACCAGGGCCAGCAGCACGGCGGTGGTCGCGACCTCGCCCAGGGTGAACACGACGACGTAGAAGGCGACGATGTTCCAGTACGACGGGAAGCCGAGGAAGAAGTGGTCGTCGGTCTTCGCGTCGGCCCGGCAGAACTGGTAGCAGGAGGCCACCAGCGGCGCGGCCGCGACGAAGCCGCCCCAGACCCCGTCGGGCAGGTAGCCGGTCTCCCACAGCAGCACCATCGGCGCGAAGGCGTAGGTGATGTAGTCGACGATGTTGTCCAGCAGGGCGCCGTCGAACTCCGGCGCCAGCTCCTTGACCCGCCACCGCCGCGCGAGCATCCCGTCGGTGCCGTCGACGAACATAGCGGCGAGGAACAGCCACAGCACCGTGCGGACCTCGCCCTGGTAGGCGAAGTGGACCATCAGCAGCGCCAGGACCACGCCGGTGGCCGTGTAGGCGTGCACCAGCCACGCCCAGACCCGCTCCATGTGGGGCCACGCTACGGGGTCGGCCGGGGTGACTAGGTTGAGGTGGTGCGGCTCGCCACCTGGAACGTCAACTCCCTGCGCTCACGCATCGACCGGGTCGAGCGGTTCCTGGAGCGCCACGAGGTCGACGTGATCGCGCTCCAGGAGACCAAGGCGCGCGAGGACCAGCTGCCCCTGATGGGGCTGCAGTCGATGGGCTACGAGCTCGCCTACAGCGGCACCAACCAGTGGAACGGCGTGGCGCTGCTCTCCCGGGTGGGCCTCGAGGACGTCCAGGTGGGGTTCGAGGGCATGCCGGGGTACGGCGAGCCGGTGGCCGCGGAGGCCCGCGCCATCGGCGCGGTCTGCGGCGGGGTGCGGGTGTGGTCGCTCTACGTGCCCAACGGCCGCAAGGTCGACGACCCGCACTACGTCTACAAGCTGGACTGGCTGGCCCGGCTGCGCGAGGCCGCGCACGGCTGGCTGGGCGAGGACGCCGCCCTGGTCGGCGACTGGAACATCGCCCCGCGCGACGAGGACGTCTTCGACATGGCGGCCTACGCCACGTCCACCCACGTCACGGCGCCCGAGCGCGCGGCGTTCCAGGCCTTCCTGGACGACGGCTGGGTCGACGTGGTCCGCCCGCACGCGCCGGGGCCGGAGGTCTTCACCTACTGGGACTACTACCGCCAGCGCTTCGAGCGCAACCGCGGCATGCGCATCGACTTCATCCTCGGCTCGCCGTCCCTGGCCGGGCGCGTCGTGCACGCCGCCATCGACCGCGAGGAGCGCGCCGGCCAGGGCGCCTCCGACCACGCGCCCGTCCTGGTCGACCTGGACTGAGCCGTGGCCACCCGTACGTCGAGCGCCCGGCCCTCGCCGGCCCGCGACCGGCTGCTGCAGACGGCCAGCCGGATCTTCTACACCCGCGGCATCCACTCCGTGGGGGTCGAGGAGGTCATCGCCACGGCGGGCGTGACGCGGTCGACGATGTACCGCCACTTCCCCGGCAAGGAGGAGCTGGTCGTGGCCTACCTGGAGGCGGCGAGCGCCGCCGAGCGCCAGCGGCTCGAAGAGGCCCTGGCCAGGTCCGACGGTCCCGAGGCCGCGGTCGCCGCGCTGGCCGGCGCGGTGGTGGCCCAGCTGAGCGACCCGGCCTACCGCGGCTGCGCGTTCCTCAACGCCGCGGCGGAGTACCCCGACGTCGACCACCCCGTCCACCGCGCGGTGCTGGAGCACCGGCGGTGGTACGCCGAGACGGTGGCCGCCACCCTCCAGCCGCTGACGGGCCGGCGCACCGGGGCCGCCGCGGAGCTGTTCGTGCTGCTCCGCGACGGCGCGATGGCCGCGGGCTGCCTGAGCGACCCGGCCGAGGTCGGCCGGGTCTTCCGGCGCGGCGTGGACGGGCTGCTGGCCGGGGCCTGAGGCCTCAGCCGCGCGCGCCGCGCCCCTGGCGCAGGGCCGAGACGAGGAAGAAGACGCCGCCGAGCGCGGCGTACCCGGCGATGCCCACCAGCGAGCCGTGGCGCGACGACGCGGCGAAGCCGGCGCCGGCCAGGACCGAGAGGCCGCCGCTGAGCACGACCGCGCCCTGGCCGCCCAGGCGGCGGCGCCGCGCCAGACCCGTGCCGAGCTGCAGGGCGCCGGCGACCAGCGCCCACAGACCCCAGACCAGCAGCACGTCGCCGCGGTCGCCCGTGCCGACGGCGGCCAGGGCCACGGCGGTCACGGTGCTCACCGCGACGTTGACCTGCAGCAGCCGGCTCGGCCGGTCGCCGGGGGTGGCCGCGTCGACGAGCGTCGCCGCGGCGTCGACCGCGGCGTACAGGACCGCGAGGACCAGCGCTGCGGTGCCGAACGGGGACGCCACGGCGGCGAAGGCGCCGGCCCAGAGGAAGGCGAACACCGCGCGGGCGGCGTACAGCCGGCGCAGCGGCGTGGTCGGGAGGGTGGTGCGGGTGGGGACGTCGACGGTGCTCACAGAACTCCTCTAGAAAGACAGAACGATCGGTCCGATACTCGCGCAGGACGTTGACCGCGTCAACCTCCGGCAACGCCTACGCTGGACCGGTGGCACGGGACGAGGACGGGCTCCGCTCCCTCGAGGAGTCGCTGTGGCGGGCCGAGACGCGCTACGACGCCGCGCACGTGGCGGCGACGTTCCACCCCGACTTCTTCGAGTTCGGCCAGTCGGGCGCCACCTGGACCCGCGACACCATGGCCCTGGACGGCGGACCCGTCGAGGTCGAGCTCCCCCTGCCGGAGCTGCGGGTCCACGAGGTCGCCGACGGCGTGGTGCTGACCCACTACGTGAGCCGCAAGCTCGACGGCTCCGGCGCCGCCAACCGGACGTCGCTGTGGTTGCGCACCGGGGACGGGTGGCGGCTCCGCTTCCACCAGGGGACGCCGCGCCCGGAGGGATGAGCCGGCCGCTGTCGGTGCCGACCGCCACCCTGGACGGGTGGACGTCCTCGAGATCCTGCTGGTGCTGACCGTGGGCCTCGCGCTCGGCCTCGGCCTGGGTGCGGTGCTCGGGGTGCTCTGGGCGCGCTCGCGGACGGCGTACGTCGACGAGCGGCTCGACCAGGCCGAGCTGGTCCAGGGCCTGGACCGGCTGAGTGACCAGATGCGCGACCTGGACCACCAGCGCGCCAGCTGGCAGGGACAGCTCAACGAGCAGGTGCTCGGGATGCGCGCGGCCCACGAGGACCTGCGCCGCGAGACCCGGGCGCTGTCCACGGCCCTGCGCAAGCCGCAGGTGCGCGGGCGCTGGGGCGAGCTGCACCTGCGGCGGGCGGTCGAGCTGGCCGGGCTGGTCGACCGGTGCGACTTCACCGAGCAGGTCCACCTCGACGACGGCGCCAAGCGGCCGGACCTCGTCGTGCACCTGGTCGGCGGCCGCTCGGTCGTGGTCGACGCCAAGGTGCCGCTCGACGCCTACCTCGACGCGACCACCGCGAGCGACGACGAGGAGCGGACCGTCCACCTGCGCCGGCACGCGCGCCAGGTGCGCAGCCACGTCGAGCTGCTGGCCGGCAAGGCCTACTGGCGCTCGCTGCCGGAGACACCGGAGTTCGTGGTCCTGTTCCTGCCGGCGGAGTCGTTCCTGGCCGCGGCGCTCGAGGCCGACCCCGGGCTGCTCGAGCACGCCGCCGACCGCCAGGTGGTGCTGGCCACGCCCACCACGCTCATCGCCCTGCTCCGCACCGTGGCGCACGGGTGGAGCCACGAGGCGCTGGCCGACCAGGCCCGCGAGGTCCACCGCCTGGGCCGCGACCTGCACGGCCGGCTGGCCACCATGGTCGGCCACCTCGACCTGGTCGGCCGCTCGCTCAACGCCGCCGTCGGCCACTACAACCAGACCGTCGGCTCCCTGGAGTCCCGGGTCCTGGTGGCCGCGCGGCGGTTCTCCGACCTGGCCGTCACCGACGACGACCTGCCCTCGCCACGCTCGGTCGAGCTGCACGCCGTCGAGCGGCGTGGGTCCGACGACGGGCCGCCCGGCGGGCATACCGTGGCGGTGTGAGCGAGGCTCGCACCCTCTGGGAGGAGGGTCACGAACTGGGCCACCAGATGGTGTCCCTGGGCTTCGCGCTGACCCTCACCGTCGCCTCGCTGGACACCACGCTCGGCGGCGAGGTGGGCCACGTCTTCGACGTCGCGTTCGTCCTGGTGTGCGTCCTGGTGGCCCTGCTGGTCCGGCCCCAGGACTTCTTCATGGTCGGCGTGCTGCCCCCGCTGGTCATGCTCGTCGTCTTCGCCCTGGTCGCACTGGCCCGCCCGCGGGCGCTGGGAGAGCGCGGCGACAGCACCCTGCAGGTGGTCATCAGCGGCCTGGCCCACCACGCCGGCGCACTGGCCGTCGGCTACGCCCTGTGCCTGGCCGTGCTCGGCGTCCGCGACCAGTTCGTCGGCGACCGCTGAGTCTGCCCGCCCCGACGGGTCTGACCTGTCGTGCGCGAGGTGGTCGAGAACACGCTGGTCTCCGCCGACGGCATCACCGGCTCACCCCCGAGCTGGACCGGCGGGCTGTTCGCGGCCGAGGCCGCCGCGATCGCGCTGCGGCAGCTGGAGCGCACGGACGCCATGCTGATGGGGCGGGCGACCTACGAGCTCTTCGCCCGGCTGTGGGGCTCACCCACCGACCCCTACGGCCAGGCCCTGTACGACGTGGACAAGTACGTCTTCTCCTCCACCCTGGAGCGCGTCGACTGGCACGGCGCCCGGCTGGTGCGCGGGGACGTGACCGAGACGGTCCGCGAGCTCCGCGAGACCGGCGACGGCGACCTGCTGGTCTACGGCCACGGTGGGGTGGCCCGCGAGCTGCTCTCCGCCGGGTTGGTCGACCGGCTCCGGCTGTGGGTGTTCCCGGTCCTCGTGGGAGAAGGCGAGCGGCTCTCCGACGCGTGTCTGCGCCAGCCGCTCGAGCTGGTCGGCACCGAGCAGCTCGAGCACGGCGTGGTCGTGCACACCTACCGGCCAGGGGCGAGCTAGGCGACGAAGCGCGACGCGTCGCCTGCGCCGTACCGCACGACCTCGGGGGCACCCTCGGACCAGTCGATGACGGTGGTCGGCTCGGCCGGGGTCTCGCCGGCCTCGATGACGACGTCCACGACGTGGTCGAGCTCCTCCTTGACGTCCCAGCCGTTGGTCCGGGGCTCGGTCTCGCCGGGCAGGATCAGGGTGCTGGACAGCAGCGGCTCCCCCAGCAGCTCGAGCAGCGCCTGGACCACGCGGTGGTCGGGGATGCGGACGCCGACGGTGCGCTTCTTCGGGTGCAGCAGCCGCCGCGGCACCTCGGGCGTCGCGGGGAGGATGAACGTGTAGGGCCCGGGCGTGGCCGAGCGGATGGCCCGGAACGCCGCGTTGTCGACGTGCACGAGCTGGCCGAGCTGGCTGAAGTCCTTGCAGACCAGCGTGAAGTGGTGCCGCTCGTCGAGGCCGCGGATGCGCAGGATCCGGTCGCGGCCGTCGCGGTTGCCGACGCGGCAGCCGAGCGCGTACCCGGAGTCGGTCGGGTAGGCGATGAGGGCGTCGTCGTCGCGCAGGGCGTCCACGACCTGCTGCAGCAGGCGCTGCTGCGGGTTGTCCGGGTGGATGTCGACGTACCTCGCCACACCACCGAGCCTAAGTCCCGGACTGCCGGACCGGCTCCCGGCGGCCCATTAGGGTGCCTACGTGCGGGGGGCGACGAGGGTGCGGGCACGGCGCGTGGCGGCGTGGACGCTGCTCAGCGCCCTCCTGGCCGTGCCGGCGACCCTGCTGCCGGGCGCTCCGGCCAGCGCCGACGCGACCAGCGTCCCCGGCACCCTGTCGACCGCGGCGCAGAACACCAGCACGCTCCAGGTGCCCGTCCCCGCCGGCGTCCAGGTGAGCGCGATCGACGCCGTGGTGACGCAGTCCGAGGTGACCGAGGGCACCGTCATCTCGTTCCTCGTCAACGGCGCGGTGCGCCTCCAGGTGCCCTCGGCGCTCTACCAGAAGGTGAGCGTCCCGGTGACCCCGGCCGACGTGGTCGCCGACGGCACCATCGCGTTCAGCGTCCTCACCTCGGCCACGCCGGCCGCGGGCGCGACCTGCGCACCCGCCGGCGGTGTCGCGGCCCTGCGCAAGATCGAGCTGCAGTACACCGGGGCGGAGACGCCACCGACCACGCTGGCCGGCTTCTTCCCGGCCTCGTCGTCGGGGATCACGGTCGTCATCCCGAGCGACGCCGACGACGACATGATCACCGCCGGGCTGACCGCCGTGGCCGCGCTGGCCTACCGCTACGACGACACCACCCCGGTCAACCTCAGCCTGAACGTCCCGGACGCGGCCACCGCGACGGCCAGCCAGCGGGTGGTCGCCCTCACGCCCGGCCGGGCCGGCGAGGTCACCACCGCGGTGTCGACGACGTCGGGCATCCCGCTGCTGACCTTCGCCGGCGAGGGCGACGACCTGGTCGACGCGGTGCGCACCCTGTCCACCGACACCCTCGGCCTCTCCGGCACCGACGCCGTCGACCCGTCGCTGCAGACCAAGCCGCGCAGCACCGAGAAGACCCGCAGCCTCGAGGACCTCGGCGTCGACCCGGTCGCGCTGACCGGCTACGGCTCGGTCACCCAGCAGATCGAGCTGCGCCAGGACTCGTTCGGCGAGCCGGTCGACGCCATGGCCCTGCACCTGGAGGGCACGCACACGGCGTTCGCCAGCACCAGCGGCGCCCGGCTCGACGTGCGCGCCAACGGCACGCTCGTCGGCTCCACCGTGCTGGGCGACGAGGCCCGCTTCGACCTCGACGTGGAGCTGCCGGCCTCGGCGATCCGCTCGGTCAACGACATCACCATGACCCTCACCGCGGTCGCACCCGACGGCTCGGCCTGCACCCCGCCCTCGATCCCCGCGGCCGAGGTCGACGTGGACGGCGACGCCTCGACCGTCACGGTCGGGCACGGCACGGGCAAGACCCAGGGCTTCCAGCTGTTCCCGCAGATCTTCGAGGGCACGCTCCCGGTCGCCCTGCGCGCCACCGAGGGCCGCAAGGCCAGCGCGGCCGTCAACGCCGCCGCCCTGATCTCGGCACTGCAGCGGGCCGCCGGAACGCCGCTCACGATCCAGCTGATGGACCCCGACGCCTTCCTGGCCGACGACCGCTCCGGGCTCATGGTCGGTGCGCTCGCCGCCGACTCCGAGGCGCTCGACGCCCCGCTCAAGCTCTCCTCCACCCGCCTGCTGGACCGCGAGGACTCCGTGCAGGAGATCACCTCGCAGGACCCGTACGCCGTCCTGGAGTCCATCGACCGCAACAACCGTCTGGTCCTCATGCTCGGCAGCTGGGCGCCCTCGGACAAGGCCGCCCCCGGCGAGCTGGCCCGCAAGGTCGTCGACGCCGTGGTCAACACCGGCTGGGCCGACCTCGACGGCGACCTGGTCATCGCCGACGCCGCCAACCCCGCCTTCGTGACCGCGAGCCGATCGCTCGCCCCGCACCAGACGGTCGAGGAGGAGAAGTCCTACGCCAAGTGGTTCGTCGTCGTCATCGCCGTGCTGCTGCTCCTGCTGGCCCTGCAGGTCGTGGTCGCGATCCGCCGCGACCGCCAGCTCTCGCGCGAGCGCGACGAGGACGAGCTCGGCTACGACACCGACGGCCCGGCGTACGTCGAGGACGAGGACTGGGACGAGCACACACCCGAGACCTACGAGGTCGACGCCCTGGGCGACGTGGACGACCTCGAGGTGCACGACCACACCGACGAGGCCCGTCCCGACGAGGAGGGCGAGCCCGACGACGCCTACGGCGACCTCGACCCGGACGCCGCTCCCGAGGACGCCGAGGCCGACGTCGACGAGGACCTCGAGGACGACGACCTCGAGTGGGACGAGGACGACGAGCTGGACGAGCTCGACGACGACTGGGACGACGGCGAGGACGACGACTGGGGCGACTGGGGCGAGGAGGCCGAGGAGATCGGCCCCGACCCGGACCCGGCGGCGTCCGAGCCCCTGGACGAGCCCGAGGACGAGCCCGAGCTCGCGGACGAGCCCGAGACCGCGGACGAGCCCGAGACCGCGGACGAGGAGCCGGACGAGCAGGCGGACGAGCCGCCGCGCCGGCGCTGGTCGGACCAGCAGCAGGCCACGACGTCCGGGCCGGCCGAGCCGGCCGAGCCCCTGGAGCCGCCGACGACCCCGCCCGCGACGCCGTCGAGCAAGCGCACCCGGCGCCGCCGCCGCCGCTGACGGCGGTGCTGCGCGGGGCTAGCCGCGGCCCGCGGCCTTGAGGTCGCGGCGCAGCTCCTTGGGGAGCGCGAAGATCAGGCTCTCCTCGGCGCTGTGCACCGCGCGGGCGTCGGGGTAGCCGCGCTCGCTGAGGTAGGCCAGGACCTCCTCGACCAGCGACTCCGGCACGGAGGCGCCCGAGGTCACCGAGACGGTGCGCACCCCGTCGAGCCAGGCCTCGTCGATCTCGGAGGCGTCGTCCACGCGGTACGACGCGCGCGCGCCGGCCTCGAGGGCCACCTCGACCAGGCGCACGGAGTTCGAGGAGTTGCCGGAGCCGACCACGATGAGCAGGTCGCAGTCCTGGGCGATCTCCTTGACCGCGAGCTGGCGGTTCTGGGTGGCGTAGCAGATGTCGTCGCTGGGGGGGTCGAGCAGCTCGGGGAACCGCTGCCGGATGGCGGCGACGGTCTCCAGCGTCTCGTCGACCGACAGGGTCGTCTGGGAGAGCCAGGCGACCTTGCTCGGGTCGCGGACCACGATCGCGTCCACGTCGCCGGGGCCCTCGACCAGCTGGATGTGCTCGGGCGCCTCACCGGCGGTGCCCTCGACCTCCTCGTGGCCGGCGTGGCCGATGAGCAGGATGTCGTAGTCGTCGCCCGCGAACCGCTTGGCCTCGTGGTGGACCTTGGTCACCAGCGGGCAGGTGGCGTCGATGGTCTTGAGGTCGCGCTCGAGGGCCTCGGCGTGCACCGCGGGCGAGACGCCGTGGGCGGAGAACACCACGGTCCGGCCCTCGGGGACCTCGCTCAGCTCCTCGACGAAGACCGCGCCGCGGGCCTCGAGGTCGGCGACGACGTGCTTGTTGTGGACGATCTGCTTGCGGACGTACACGGGGGCGCCGTAGAGGTCCAGCGCCTTCTCCACGGTCACCACCGCGCGGTCCACGCCGGCGCAGTAGCCGCGGGGCGCCGCCAGCAGCACGGCGCGCTCGGCCTCGTCGGGGGCCAGCACGCGGGGGGTGCCGAGGTCGGTGCTCACGCCTCCCAGCGTACGGGCGTCGGTGTGCTGCTCTAAAGTCGGCGAGCGTGGCTCTGGAGACCTCGGCGCAGTCCCCCGCGCCGGTCCGTCAGATCGCCAACCTGATCAGCCAGTACGTCGACCGCCTGGGCCCGGTCTGGGTCGAGGGCCAGATCGCCCAGATCAACCGCCGGCCCGGCCTGCAGACGGTGTTCATGGTGCTGCGCGACGCGGTGGCCGACATCTCGGTGCCGCTGACCGTGCCCCGCGACCGGGTGGACTCGCTGGCCACCCCGCTGGTCGAGGGGGCCAGCGTGGTCGTGCAGGCCAAGCCGTCGTACTACGCCAACCGCGGCTCGTTCTCCCTGGCCGTCCGCGAGATCCGGATGGTCGGCCTCGGCGAGCTCCTGGCCCGGCTCGAGCGGCGCCGGCAGCTGCTGGCCGCCGAGGGGCTGTTCGCCCGTGAGCTCAAGCGCTCGCTGCCGTTCCTGCCCCACCGCGTCGGGCTGGTCACCGCCCCGCAGTCCGCGGCCGAGCGCGACGTGCTGGAGAACGCCCGCCGCCGCTGGCCCAACGTGGCCTTCGAGACCTGCTACGCCACCGTCCAGGGCCCCCGCGCGGCCGCGGAGGTGATGGCCGCGCTCGACAAGCTGGAGCGGAACCCCGACGTGGACGTCGTCGTGGTCGCCCGCGGCGGCGGCTCGGTGGAGGACCTGCTGCCGTTCTCCGACGAGGCCCTCGTCCGCGCCGTGCACCGGATGCGCACCCCGGTCGTCTCCGCGATCGGCCACGAGCAGGACCAGCCGCTGCTCGACCTGGTCGCCGACGTCCGCGCCTCCACCCCCACCGACGCCGCCAAGCTGGTCGTCCCCGACGTGGCCGAGGAGCTGCGCCTGGTCGACGCGGCCCGCCGGCGGCTGCGCCACACCCTGTCCGACTGGCTGCACCGCGAGCAGGCCGGCCTCGACGCCCTGCGCTCGCGTCCGGTCCTCGGCGACCCGCGCGGCATGCTCGACGAGCGCGCCGCCGAGCTCGAGGCCCTGCGCGACCGGGCCCGCCGCACGCTCGTCCACCGCCTCGACCGCGCCGCCGACGACATCGCCCACCACCGCGCCCGAGCCCGGGCGCTCTCGCCGCTGGCCACGCTGGAGCGGGGGTACGCCGTCCTCCAGGACGCCGACGGCCACGTCGTGACCTCGGTGGCCGGCGTGGCCGCCGGCGCCGACGTGAGCGTCCGGGTCGCCGACGGCCGGGTCCACGCCACCACCACGAGCACCGAGCGCCTGGAGGACCACGCCGATGGCTGAGAACAAGGAGCCCGAGCAGGAGCTCTCCTACGAGGCCGCCCGCGAGGAGCTGGTCGAGACCGTGCGCCGCCTCGAGGCCGGCGGCACCACCCTGGAGGAGTCGTTGGCCCTCTGGGAGCGGGGCGAGCAGCTGGCCACGATCTGCCAGCAGTGGCTCGACGGGGTCCGCCAGCGCCTCGACGAGACCCTCGAGGCCGACGCGGACGGCGAGGGCTAGAGCGGCAGCAGTCCCTCAGTCAGCCGGCGGCGCAGCTCCCACGGGGGCTGGGCGTCACCGTGGCCGAGGAAGCCGCCGCCGGCGAAGACCGCGTTGAGGTGGTCGACGAACGGCGTGGCCACCTCACCCACGAAGAGCGCGTCGACGCTGCCGTCCGGCAGCCGGAAGCCGTACGCCGGCCCGCCGCTCACGTTCGCCTTGTGCAGCGCGTCGGGAGCGACGGGCAGCACGAACACCTCGCCGTCGCTCCCCTCGGCCTGCGCCTCGGACTCGCCGGCGAAGAACTCGCGCATCGACGCCCCGGGCCACCGCAGCCCCTCCAGCTCGACCACCAGCGGATCGGCGGCCGCGGCGTCCGGCCAGGTGGGGTGGGTCCCCACGAACCAGACGTCGCCGACCAGCCGCAACCAGGACGCGACGGTCAGCGGGACCGGGCCGAAGCGCTCCTCGAGCCACCCGAGCAGGGCCGGCGCCTCCTCCGAGGCCGGGCGGAAGGGCTCGACGGGCTCCCGCTCGTCGTCGTTGGTGTGGAAGCGGTAGCCCTCGGAGCGCAGCCGCGCGACCACCGTCTCGACGTTGGACCGGGCCCGACGGGCCATCTCGTCGCAGACCGCCGCCGCGACGGCCTGCTCGGTCTCCTCGAGACGCGCCCCGCACTGCCGCAGCTCGTGCCAGACGCGGTCGCGGTCCCCGGCGCGGTAGCGCTCCAGCCAGTCGGGTGCCGCCACGGTGGCAGCCTGCCGCACGCGTCGGCCGGGCTCAGCCCCGCCGCAGCCCGCGCTCCCCGTCGGCCAGCGTGAACGTCGCCGCGGTCGAGACCGGAGCGCCCGGGCGACGCACGAACGGCAGGGTCCGGAAGTCCGCGCGCAGCCGGTCGGGCGCGAGCCGCAGCACGACGTACCCACGCCGGCTGTCGACCCAGCGCAGGTGCGGGTTCTCGGCCAGCTGGACGTCGGTCAGGGCGGTGCGGACCGAGCCGTCACCGCCGCTGCTCACCGAGGTGGTGACCAGCTCGGCGGCGACGGTGGTGGCGTCGAGGAGCAGGTCGTTGGCGTAGTGGCGGTGCACGTCGCCGGTGAGCACGACGGGGTTCCGGACGTCGGTCAGCGACCGCAGCAGCCGGCGGCGGGCCGCGGGGTAGCCGTCCCAGGCGTCCATGGCGAACTCCTCCAGCGGCCCCGGGAAGCTGTCCTTGGGCGCCACGAACACCTGCTGGGCCAGCAGGTCCCGCCGGGCGGGCGAGGCGCGCAGCCCGTCGCCCAGCCACCGCTCCTGCGCGCCGCCCAGCATCGTGCGGTCGGGGGCGAGCCGTGCGGTGCAGCCGATGACGCGGGTGTCGCCGCAGGCCTGGTCGTAGCGGTACTGGCGGGTGTCGAGCAGGTGCACGGTGGCCAGGTCGCCCCAGGCGAGCCGGCGGAAGACCGGCATCGTGGCACCGCGCGGCAGCGAGGAGCGGCGCAGGGGCATGTGCTCGTAGTACGCGCGGAAGGCCGCGGCCCGGCGCCGCAGGAAGTGCGGCTGTGGGGTCTGGGGCGTGGCGCCGGCCCAGTTGGCGTCGACCTCGTGGTCGTCGGGGACCACCGCCCACGGCGCGGCCGCGTGGGCGGCCTGGAGGTCGGGGTCGGTCTTGTACTGCGCGTGCCGTTGCCGGTACGCCGCGAGCGTGCGGGTCTCCCGGCCGAGGTGACCGCGCACGTGGCCGGCGCCGGTGGTCGCGTCGGTTCCCGGGTCCTCGGGACTCTCGTAGAGGTAGTCGCCGAGGTGGAGCACCAGGTCGGGCTCCTCGGCGGCCAGGTGCCGGTAGGCAGTGAAGAAGCCCTCCTCCCAGTTCGCACAGGACACGACCCCGACGGTGGCCGACGCCGGGAGCGAGCCGCCGGCCGGCGCGGTCCGGGTGCGGCCCACCGGCGAGAGGTGCCCCTCGGCGCGGAACCGGTAGAAGTACGGCCGGTCCGGGCGCAGCCCGGCCACCTCGACGTGCACGCTGTGTGCCCAGGCCGGCTCCGCGACGGCGTACCCGCCGCGCAGCCCGGTCCGGAACGCCTCGTCCTCGGCCACCTGCCACTGCACGACGACCGGACGTCGCGGCATCGCGCCGAGGCCGTCGTCGGCCAGCGGCTCGGGCGCCAGCCGGGTCCACAGCACGACGCTGGTCGGCCAGGGGTCGCCGGAGGCCACGCCGAGCGCGAACGGGTCGCGCAGGACCGCGGGCCGCAGCGCGGGCACGCCCGGCAGGAAGGGCACGGCCGGCACGACGGGTGCGGCCAGGCCCGCGAGCAGGTGCCGGCGGGACAGGGACGGGTCGAGGACCACGTTCCGCGACGCTCACGCAGTCACGCGACCGGACAGGGCCCCGGACCCGACGCGGGCGCGAACGGCGGGCGAAGGCTCAGCAGCCCTGCGTGGAGCCGGTGCTGAGCCGGCCGACGAGCTCCTCCTGCTGGGCCACCGAGGCCGAGCCGTAGACGAGGAGGGTCTGGCCGTCCAGCGGCCCCGCGAGGGTGGTCGAGAAGGCGTGGTCACCGCCGTCGTCGGACCAGGTCTGCCAGGTGGAGACGCCGAGGGAGTTCTCCGGCGAGGCGTCCTCGCCCTCGTCGGCGCTCTTGTCGACGTAGGTCTCGAGCAGGTCGTCGACGTCGGACTGCTCCTGCCGGACCCCGACGAACTCGTCGTCGTCGGTCACGAAGCCGATCCCCCAGGTGGGCGGGTCGCCGCGCTCGAAGTCGGTGCTCGTGGCCCGCCAGCCGTCGGGGAGCCCGCACGGGAAGACGACGGTGACGTCGGCCCCCTGGAGCTCGGAGACCTGGGCGAGGTAGTCGACGTCCTGCTTGACGTCGGGCTGGTCGCGGGTGACGGCCCGGAACGCGACGTACCCGGCGATGAAGACCACCGTGACGACCATCGCGCCGATGAGACCACCGAAGCTGCGGGTGTAGCGGCTGGGCCGCTCGCGTCCCTGCTCCGGCGTGTCGCTCACCTCCCCATCTTCCCAGGCGGCCCGAGAGTGGTGATGATGGCCCGGCCGCGCGACTCGGGCGCGCTGGTCGACGACGAGCCGTCCGGCGGAAGGGGAAGTGGTGGCGCAGCTCTTCGTGTCGCACTCCTCGGCCGACAACGCGCTCGCCGCGGAGGTCAAGGACGCACTGGCGGACCTGGGCTACGGCTCGGTGTTCCTGGACTTCGACCCGACCGGCGGGCTGGTGCCCGGACAGGCCTGGCGCGACCAGCTCTTCACCAACCTCGACGCCTGCGACGCGGTCGTCTTCATCACCACGCCCCAGTCCGTGGCCAGCCAGTGGTGCCACTCCGAGCTGGCGCTCACGCGCTGGCTGCGCAAGCCCGTGCTGGCCCTGCTGGTCGACGGCGCCGACCCGCACCCGCTCATCGCCGACCTCCAGGGCCTCAAGATCAGCGCCGGCCAGATCGACCGCGACCGGGTCCGCGCGGCGCTCGGCGCCCTGGGCCTGGAGCAGGAGGCGCGCTGGGACGCCGGCCGCTCGCCGTTCCCCGGACTGCGCGCGTTCGACGAGTCCTACGCCGCGGTGTTCTTCGGGCGCGACCGGCAGATCGACCAGCTCCGCCAGCTCGTCGACCCGCCGAGCCGCAGCCGCGAGGGCGCGATCATCCCGGTCCTCGGCCCGTCCGGCAGCGGGAAGTCCTCGCTCGTGCGCGCCGGCCTCGTGCCCGCGCTCCGGGTCTCCGACGACTGGGTGATCACCGACCCGTGGACGCCGTCGGACGTGCCGCTGGCCGAGATGTCGCTGGCCCTGGCCCACGCGGCCAAGCTGCGCCAGGCCGAGCTCGACGCCGACCGGTGCGCCGAGCTGCTGCGCACGCCGGGCGGGATGGCGGAGTACGTCCGGGCCATCCGCGCGTCCGGCCAGGCCTCGGCCGAGACCAAGGTGCTGGTCGTGGTGGACCAGGCCGAGGAGCTGGTCACCATGACCGGGGAGGCCGAGCGGACGGCGTTCCTGCAGGCGCTGACCACCGCCTGCACCGCCCCCTCCCCGCTGCGCGTGGTCATGACGGCCCGCACCGACATGTGGGACCGGGTCGCCGCCGAGACCGGCAAGTCCGCGCTGCAGGTCGCCCCGACGGTGCTGCACGTGCCGCCGCTGTCGCGCAGCGACCTGGCCGAGGTCATCAGCCAGCCCGCCCGCCGCTCGCACCTCACGCTCGAGGACGGGCTGGTGCAGCGCCTGGTCGACGACACCGGCGGTGGTGAGGCACTCCCCCTGTTGGCCTTCACGCTGGCCCGGCTGGCCGCCGAGTCCCAGGACGGCCGGCTCACGCACGCGGCGTACGACGCGATCGGCGGGGTGCGCGGCGCCATCGCCTCCCGCGCCGGCGAGGTGGTCACCGCCGGTCGCACCGAGCAGGACGTCGCCGAGGCCGTCCTGCACCTGGTCAACCTCACCGACGCGACCCCGCACAAGCGGCTGGCCCGGGCCGCGGACGTCCCGCCGCGGCACCGCGAGATCCTCGACGACCTGGTCGACGCCCGGCTCGTGGTCATCAACGAGGTCAACGACCAGCAGGTCTACGCGCCGGCGCACGAGTCGCTGTTCTCGGCGTGGCCGCCCCTGGCCGCGCTCATCGAGAAGCGCCGCGACGACCTCGTCCTCCGCGCGCGCCTCGAGCGCCGGGCCGGCGACTGGCGCGAGGGTGGCGCCACCCAGTCCGGGCTGCTCGCCGGGCTCGAGCTGGCCCAGGCCCGCGCCTGGCGCTCGCGCAACCCCGACATGGGCACCGCCGACGTCACGGCGTACGTCGACGCCTCGGCGGCCCGCCAGCGCCGCGGCCGCCTGGTGCGCGCCGGCGTGGGCCTGGTCGTCGCCGCCCTCGCCGTCACGCTGGTCGTGGTGCTGCTCGTCAACGCTCGCGCCGACCGCCGACGCGCCGAGCAGGCGCGGGTGGGCGAGCTGGCCGCCATCGCGCAGCGCGAGCTGACCCACGACCCCGCGGCCGCGGCGGCGGCGCTGCTGCGCGGGCTCGAGATCAACGGCTCGGACCGCGAGCTGCGCACCGCGGCCCGGACCCTCCTGCGCTCCCCGGCCCGTGACGTCTACCGCTCGCCCGAGCAGGACTCCTTCTACAACATCGGCGTCGGCGGGTCGGTGGGCGCCGTGACCACCGGCGCCGGCCGTGCCCTGGTCTGGGACACCGCCACCGAGCGGGTGCTCGACCTCCCGGAGTCGGGCGCTCTGGCCGTGCGCCCCGACGGCCGGGTGCTGGTCTCGGTGGACAGCAAGGCCGGGATCCACGCCTACGACCTGGCCGCCGACCTCCCGGCCGGCGGCACGCCGACCCCGCTCTCGACGTTCAGCCCGGACGACGGCTCGGTGCCGGTGCTGGCGTTCTCCCACGACGGCTCGCTGCTCGCGGTGGCCCGCACGAGCTGGGTCACCCTCTGGGACCTGCGCGACCCGGCCGCGCCCCGCGAGCTGACGTCCTGGCACAGCCCGAAGGGCGACCCGACCGCGCTGGCCGTGCTCGACGACGGCCGGGTGCTCTCCGCCTCGGTCTCCTCCCAGCTGGTCGTGTGGAACGCCCTCGGCGACAACAGCACCGCCGAGCTGGTGCCCGGCCGCAGCGACTCCGGCGTGCAGCACCTGACCGCGGACGCCGCGGGCGAGCACGTGCTCATCGACTTCCCGACCTTCGAGGACGTCGCGCTGGTCGACGTGGCCACCGGTACGCCGGTCGGCAGCTTCCGCGCCAGCCTCCCCGACGCGCCGCCCACCGGCCTGCCGCCGGTGAGCTGGACCTCCAGCCTGTCCCCCGACGGCCACACCGTGGCGACGTTCGACCTGGCCGGCCGCGGCTACGTCTTCGGCGCCGAGGACGGCGCCTACCTCGGCGGGCTGACCGGCGGGCACACGTCGCTGGTCTCCGAGTCGCTGTTCGACGACGACGGCATGCTGCTCTCGGCCAGCGTGGACGGCTCCCTGCGCCTGTGGGACCCGCGCTCCTCCGAGCTGGAGCTGTCCGACGACCCCCGCGCCGACCTGTGCCGGGTCTTCGGCGACCGCATCGACGACGACAGCTGGCGCCTGGCCTTCGAGGACGACGACCGCGAGGCGCTCTGCCCGGGCCACGAGCGCGCGGCACCGCCCCCGCTCAAGGTCTCGAGCTCCGCCGACATCGGCGCCCTGCCCGAGGTGGCCGCGCCCGGCACCGTGGTCTTCACCGACGGCTTCGACGGCGCCACGCCGTTCGGCACCGGCCCGCAGCCGGTGTCCACCGGCACGGTGACCGCGTCGGTCAAGGGCGGCCGCTACCGGATGGAGTCCGCCGGCCTCGGCCCCGACTACACCGCGTGGCGGACCGCGCCCGTCTCGGGCGCCGGGGCGACCTGGTCGGTGCGGGTCACGCCGGGCCGGACCCGCGGCGCCTGCGGGCTGTACGCCGGCGACGGGGCGACCCAGCTCGTCGTCACCCTCGACCGCGACAGCGGCGAGGGCCGCGCCGAGTGGTTCAGCGGCTCCGGCAGCACCCACGTGCTGCCGTTCACCGCGCCACCCGGGAGCGCCGGACCGCTCGCGCTGGTGGATGATCAGGGCGTGATCGCGGTCTTGCTGGGCGGCCGCCGGGTGGCCACGACCGTGGACCCGGTCCTCCGCCCGCCGACGACGATCGGCATCGCCACCCGCGGCGACACCGCCAGCTGCGACGTCGACGACATCACGCTCACCACGGCCCCTTGACGGCCGTCCTCGCCGACGCCGTCGCGCTGGTCGCCCTCGCGGGGCTCCTCGTCGCGGCCACGCTGCACCTGCCCTGGCGCCGGGAGGCCGGCGTCGCCGTCCTGGCCACCGTGGTCGTGCTGGCCACCGGCCTGGTCGACCGCGACGCCCTCACCGACACCCTCGGCGAGCTGCTGCCCGTCGTGGTCTTCCTCGTCACGATCCTGGTCGTCTCCGACGTCTGCGCCCGCGCCGGGCTGTTCCGCGCCGCCGCCCGGATCGTCGGCGGGGCCAGCGGGGGGCCGCCCGGACCGGCTGCTGCTCGGCGTCTTCGTGCTGGCCGCCCTGGTGACCGTGGTCCTCAGCCTGGACGCCACCGTCGTGCTGCTCACCCCGATCGTGGTCGGCGCGGCGGCCACGCTCGGCACCTCCGACCGGCCCGGCGCCTTCGCCTGCCTGCGGATGGCCAACTCCGCCTCGCTCCTGCTCCCGGTCTCCAACCTCACCAACCTGCTGGCCCTGCCCCACCTGGACCTGGACTTCCTGGGCTTCGCGGCCCGGATGGGGCCGGTCTGGGTGGTCGTGCTCCTCGTGGAGTACGTCCTGCTCCGCCTGCTGTTCCGCCGCGACCTGGCCGCCGCCCCGCGCGACGGGCACGACCTCACCGGCCCGCCGGTGCCGCTGGTCCCGGTGCTCGTGCTGGTCCTCATGCTCGCGGCGTTCACGGTGCTCTCACGCTGGGACGTCGCGCCCGCGTGGGCGTCGTCCGCCGCCGCCCTCGTGCTGGTCGTCTGGGCCGGCGCACGCCGCGAGGTCACCCCGCGCCAGGTCGTCGCCGCGGCGAACCTGTCCTTCGCCCTGCTCGTCCTGGCCCTCGGCGTGACCGTGGCCGCCGTGGCCTCCGGGTTCCTCGGCGACGTCGTGGCGGACCTGGTCCCCTCGAGCACCTCGCTGGCCGCGCTGCTGGCCATCGCGGTCCTGGCCACGGTCCTGGCCGCCCTGCTCACCAACCTGTCGGCCACGATCCTGCTCGTGCCCCTGGTCGCCCCGCTCGGCACGACCGCCGTCCTGGCCGCGCTGCTCGGGCTCAACATCGGCTCCGGCCTCACCTGGACCGGCTCGCTGGCCAACCTGCTGTGGCGCCGCACGCTCACCGGCGCCGGCCGCAGCGTCGGCACCGCGGCGTTCCACCGCGTCTCGCTGGTCATCACCCCGGTGTCGCTCTGCCTCGGGGTGGTCACCCTGTGGGCGGTGTCCGGCTAGGGTCTGGCTCATGGAGCCCGAGCGCCTGGTCCCCTCCCCCCAAGCCCCGGACCGCAACCTGGCCCTGGAGCTCGTCCGGGTCACCGAGGCGGCCGCGATGGCCGCAGCGCGGTGGGTCGGCCGCGGCGACAAGAACGGCGCCGACGCAGTCGCGGTCAACGCGATGCGGGTGATGATCTCGACCATCCAGATGGACGGCGTCGTGGTCATCGGCGAGGGCGAGAAGGACAACGCGCCCATGCTCTACAACGGCGAGCGGGTCGGTGACGGCACCGGGCCGGAGTGCGACGTGGCCGTCGACCCCATCGACGGGACCACGCTGACGGCCAAGGGCATGGCCAACGCCGTGGCCGTGCTGGCCGTGGCGCCGCGCGGCTCGATGTACGACCCGTCCGCGGTCTTCTACATGGAGAAGCTCGTCACCGGGCCCGAGGCGGCCGACGTGGTCGACATCCGCAACCCCGTGGCCGAGAACATCCGCCAGGTGGCCAAGGCCAAGGGCACCGAGCCCGAGGACGTCACCGTCGTGCTGCTGGACCGGCCCCGCCACGAGAGGCTGGCGGAGGAGATCCGGGCCACCGGCGCGCGGATCCGCTTCATCGTCGACGGAGACGTGGCCGGCGCGATCGCGGCCGCGCGGCCCGGCAGCGGCGTGGACCTGCTGCTCGGCATCGGCGGCACGCCCGAGGGCATCATCGCGGCCTGCGCGGTCAAGTGCATGGGCGGCGTCATCCAGGGCCGACTGTGGCCGCAGGACGACGACGAGCGGCAGCGGGCGCTGGACGCCGGCCACGACCTCAGCCCGGAGGCGGTGCTCACCACCGACCAGCTGGTCACCGGCGACGACTGCTTCTTCGTGGCCACCGGCATCACCGACGGCGACCTGATGAGCGGGGTGCGCTACCGCCCCGGCGGGTGCACCACCGACTCGCTGGTCATGCGCTCGCGCAGCGGGACGATCCGCTCGATCCGCAGCGAGCACCAGCTGTCGAAGCTACGCGCTTTCGCTGCTGTCGACTTCGAGCACTGAGTCGAGCGACCGCAGCCCACGGCGTCCGGACGCCGGGCGCTGCAGCGCCGCGGTGACCACGTCGACGACGTGCGGGTCGAGCGCCATCCCCACGTGGGAGGTGGTGACCTCGACGGCGTGGGCGGTCGGGTCGACGCAGGCCCGCCAGTCGACGATGCCGTCGCGCCGGGAGTAGACCGCGGTGAAGGCGACGTCGCCGGCCAGCGGCTCGCGGCTCTCCTCGAAGCTCTGCCGCGCGCAGCGACCGCGCACGCACTCCTCGGCCATCAGCCCGGGCACGCCGGCCCGGCTCAGCCGGACCAGCAGGTCGACGCTCGAGGTGAGCAGCACGTGGTGGGCGCCGGGCGCGAGCATCGGGCTGCCCATGGTGACGATGCCGCTGATCAGGTCCGGGCGGCGTACGGCCAGACCGCGGGCCAGCATCCCGCCCAGGCTGTGCCCGACGATGCGGACCCGGCTGTCGCGCTTGATCGCGATCGACTCGATCCGCGACTCCAGCGCGTCGGCCGCCTCGAGCGTGCAGCCGACGTTGGCGCTGATGTGGGAGGAGTAGGTGCGGAAGCCTCGCCCGCGAAGCGTCCGGCTCATCGCGTGCAGGCTCAGGTCGCCGGCCATGAAGCCCGGGACCAGGACGACGGGCTCGTCGGTGACGACCGCGCCCCGGGTGGCGTACGGCGCACGCCAGCGGCGGCGGCGCTCGTCCAGCGAGCTGGCGGCGTACCGGCCGGCCTCGAGGACCACGCTGCCCTCGCGGAGCACGTCGCGGACCCGCGGGCGGGCGAAGCCGTCGGGCAGCAGGAACGAGCCCAGGCTCGGGTTCTCCCGCCTGGAGCTCGTCGACGCTGACTGGCCCACGTCCCTGAGGTTACGGACCGGTGACCCGTGAACGGCGGACTTCCGCCCCTTTGGTTGACTCTTCACCGTGTCGGTCCCCGTCTCTGAGGAGCTCTTCGCCCCCGTCGGACGCGAGGTGGAGCTCGCCTATCAGACGTTCGGTACCCCCGACGGGGATCCACTCCTCCTCGTCATGGGCCTCGGCGGCCCGATGACCTGGTGGGACCCCGAGCTGTGCCGGATGCTGGCCGAGCGCGGGTTCTACGTCATCCGCTACGACAACCGCGACGTCGGCCGCTCCAGTCGCGCCCAGGGCCGGGTCACCCGCGCCACCCTCGTGCGCGCCTTCACCGGCCGTCGCGTGCGGGCGCCGTACTCCCTCCTCGACCTGGCCGAGGACGCCGTCGGGTTGCTCGACCACCTCGGCGTCGAGTCCGCGCACGTGTGCGGCGTGTCGATGGGCGGGATGATCGCCCAGACCCTGGCCATCGCCCACCCCGACCGGGTCCGCTCGCTGGTCAGCATCATGTCGACCACCGGCAAGCGCACCGTCGGCTGGCAGCACCCCTCGCTCCTGCCCAGCCTGCTCGGCTCGCGGGCCGGCAAGGAGGGCTACGTCGAGATGAGCGTGCGCACCTGGAAGCTGATCGGCTCCCCGGCGTACCCCACGACGGAGGAGGCCACCCGCAAGCGCGCGGGCGAGACCTGGGACCGCGGCGTCACGGCCAGCGGCACGATGCGCCAGATGGTCGCCATCCTGACCCAGCCCAACCGCGCCGAGAAGCTGCACGCCGTGCGCGTCCCCGCCCTGGTCGTGCACGGCACCGCCGACAAGATGGTCCACGTCTCCGGCGGCCGGGCCACCGCCGCCGCCATCCCGGGCGCCGAGCTGCTGCTCGTCGACGGCATGGGCCACGACCTGCCCGAGGCGCTGTTCGAGACCTTCGCCGACGGCATCCGTCGCACGGCGGACCGCGCGAGCGCCCGGCGCTAGTGCACGCGCACCCCTTGGCGGTCCAGCTCGCGCTGGACGGCGCCGAGGTCCACCTCGGTCAGCTCGCGGCCCTGGTGGAGTGAGAGCGCGGCGGCCACGCCGGCGCCCTGACCCTGCACCGCGCAGCACGACATGTTGCGCGTCGAGGCGTGGGCGATCCGGTCGCCGCCGCTCGGCCGCCCCGGCACGAGCAGGTTGCGCAGGCCGCGCGGCACCATGCTGCGGAACGGCACCTCGTAGTAGCGCCCGGTCGTGGGCAGCACCAGCACGCCGTACCCGTCGATGAACTCGGGGTAGATCCCCACCGAGTCCTCGAACCGCGCCTGCCCGCGCACGTCGGCCTCGGTCAGGTCGTAGGCCGCCACGATCTTGCGCGAGTCGCGGATGCCGATGGTCATGCCGAAGTTGCGCAGCCGGGCGTGCTCACAGCCGCGGGTGTAGCGGCGCAGCGCCGCGATGGCGTGCACCGCCTGCCGCCGGCCCTCGATCTCCCCGCGGGTGAGGTCGTCGGGGTCGGTGCCGTCGACGCCGGGGAGGTGGACGATGTTCAGGTACGTCAGCTCGCCACTGTCGTGGACCGCGCCCCACGTGCCGCCGAGGGTGGTCAGCCCGGCCGGGACGACGCCGTCGCGGACCGCGGCGGCGAACGGCTTGCGGAGGTACGGCGAGAACAGGGCGTCCTCCTTGCCGTCGGTCTCCACCTCCCAGTCCGCCTCGCTCCAGTCGGCGTAGGTCTGCGGGTCCGCGCGCACCCCGGCCAGGAACTCCGCCTTGTCCACCCCGGCCAGGTGGAACATCACCGACGCCGCCAGCATCTCCTCGCGCGGCGTCGTCCTCGTCGGGGCGCCGGCCCGGAAGGCCAGGTCCGCGTCGCCCGTCGCGTCCACCACCCGCCGGGCCAGGATCGCCTCCCGGCCGGCCTTGGACTCGGTCAGCACCCCGATCACCCGGTCGCCGTCCAGCAGGGGCGCCACCACCTGCCGGTGCAGCAGCGGCCGCACCCCGGCCTCCTCGACCAGGACGTCGGCCACGACCTTGAACGCCTCGGCGTCGATCTCCATCGACAGCGACTGGCTCTCCGGGGTCGCCGCCCCCATCGCCGCCGCCCGGTCCTCGAGCTCGCGCCCAATGCCTCCGGCCTCGACCGTGGCCTCGTGGCGGTACCACGCCATCCCCTCGACCCCGACCGCCGTGATGTTGCCGCCGAAGCACCCGAACCGCTCGACCAGCGCCGTCTCCGCGCCCGCCCGCGCCGACGCCAGCGCCGCAGACAGCCCCGCCGGTCCCGACCCCACCACCAGCACGTCGGTCTCGAGCACGACGTCCACGTCCCGCGCCGGCTCGCGGATGGTCTTCGGCACGGCGCCACGCTATGACAGGCGGGTGGTCCTCAGGTGCCGCCGTCCGGCACCTGCGACCGATGGATCCGGCGCCCGCCGCCGCCACCGTGGAGCCGTGACCCTCCGCCTCGTCCTGCCCGCGGCCGTGACCGCCGCCCTCGCCCTGCTCGTCGCCGGCTGCGGCGCCGCCGGCGACCAGACCGACCGCACCGTCCCCGCGACCCACCAGGCCGCCGCCCGCACGCTGCCCGCCACGCCACCCGACGCCCCTCCCCCGGACGGCGACCCCGCCTCGGTCAGCCACCTCGACCCCGACCTCCTCGCCGCCGTCGAGGCCGCCACCCGCGACGCCCGGCGCGACGGCGTCGAGCTCCGCATCACCAGCGGCTGGCGCAGCCGCGCCCACCAGCAGCGCCTCTTCGACGAGGCCGTCGCGAAGTACGGCAGCGAGGACGAGGCCCGCCGCTACGTCTCCACCCCCCGACACCTCCCGCCACGTCACCGGCGACGCCGTCGACATCGGCCCCACCGACGCCGACGACTGGCTCGGCCGGCACGGCGCGGCGTACGGCCTGTGCCAGGTGTTCGCCAACGAGATCTGGCACTTCGAGCTGGCCACCACCCCCGGCGGCAGCTGCCCCGACCAGCTGCCGGACAGCAGCTACCGCCAGTGACGGCTCAGGCCTTGAAGAAGGCCAGCTGCTCGTGGACCCGGGGGTAGAACTCCTCGGCGGGGGTGCCGAGCTGGACCTTGAGCCCCCGCGTCTCCTCGTCGGCCAGGACCTCGAGCGCGCCGTTCACCACCCCGTCGTAGGCCTGGTCGACCACCGAGGCCGCGGTGACCTTGGCGACGTCCCAGCGCTGCGACATCGGGGTGTCGACCATGCCCACCAGCAAGCTGACCACGTGCGTGCCCTGGCCCTCCAGCGCCAGGCGCAGCCCATTGCTGGCCGACCACAGGGCCGCCTTCGACGCACCGTAGACCGTGGGGACGCTGACCCAGGCCGCGGACGAGATCACGTTCAGCATCGTGCCGCCGCCGTGGGAGGCCAGGACCGGGGCGAAGGCGTTGGCGACCTGCAGGGTGCCGAAGAAGTTGGTCTCGAACACGCGGCGGGCGTCCTCGACCGAGCCGGTGATGCTGTCGCCCTCCGGGGCGATGGCGGCGTTGTTGACCCGCAGGTCGACGTCGCCCGCTCGGGCCGCTGCGGCCGCGATGCTCTCGGGGCCGGTCAGGTCGAGGTGCAGGGGCTCCACGAGCGGGCTCTCCCAGCTCCGCGGCGTGCGCGCGGCGGCGTACACCTTCGCCGCGCCGCGGGCGAGTGCGCCCGCCACGAACTCCTGCCCGAGGCCGCCGTTGGCCCCGGTGACGAGGACGGTGCGTCCGGCCAGTGGTGTGGTGCTCATCTAGACTCCGTTCTGAAGTGGGGACCATCCCCACAACGACCGACTATATGGGGACACTCCCCACTTGCCGCTGGAGGGTGCTCGGTGGTTGGGAAGCCACGAGAACGCGCCGGAGCCGTTCGGCCGCTCCGCGCCGACGCCCAGCGCAACCGGGACGCGGTGCTGACCGCGGCACGGGAGGTCTTCGCCGAGGACAGCGTGCTCGCCCCGCTCGACACCATCGCGGTGCGGGCCGGGGTCGGCAACGCGACGCTCTACCGCCACTTCCCGACCCGCGAGGACCTGCTCTCCGCGGTGATGGCGAGCAGCATCACCGACGCCGTGGCCCTCGGCGAGGAACTGGCCCGCACCGAGGACCCGAGCGCGGCGCTGCGTGAGTGGCTGGTCCACCTGGCGTGGCTGCTGCGCATCTGGCACGACCTGCCCTACTGCCTCGCCGACGCGCACGTGGACCCGAGCTCGCCCGTCGCCCCGTCCACGGCGTGCCTCGTCGCCCAGACCCGGCTGCTGCTCGACGGCGCGCGGACCGTCGGTGCGGCTCGGCCGGACGCCGCCGCGGACGAGGTCTTCGAGCTGGTGACCGCCCTGTCCTGGGCCATCGACCGCTTCGGCGACGACGAGGGCGCCGCCCGCCGGCGGGTGCTCCTCGCCACCGCGGGCCTGACCGGCGGCGGCTGGCCGGAGGACGACGACGGCCCCACCGCGTGAGCGGTAGGGCCGTCGGGGTGGAGCAGGTCAGTCGGACAGGCGGTCGCCCGTGTCGGTGTCGAAGACGTGCACGTTCTGCGGGTCGGTGGTGACGTAGATGGTGTCGCCCTTGGCCACCTGGTCCCGGCCGCTGACGCGGACGATGACGTTGCCGGGGGTGCCCTCGACGTCGCAGGTGCCGTAGACGAAGCCGTCGGCGCCGAGCTCCTCGACGACCGTCACCTTGATGGGCAGCCCGCCGTCGTTGGCCGAGACCAGGCGCCAGGCCTCGGGCCGGACGCCGACGGTGATGTTGCCCTGCATCTTCTTCGAGGCGGTCGGGTCGACCGGCACGAGGTAGTTCCCGATCCTGGCCCCGCCGTCGGCCGCCTTGGCCTCGATGAGGTTCATCTGCGGGGGAGCCGATGAAGCCGGCCACGAAGAGGTTGACGGGCTTGTCGTAGAGCTTGAGCGGGGTGTCGACCTGCTGGAGCTCGCCGAGCTTCATCACCGCGACGCGGTCGCCCATGGTCATGGCCTCGACCTGGTCGTGGGTGACGTAGACGGTGGTGACGCCGAGGTCGGCCTGGAGCTTGGCGATGTCCGTGCGGGTCTGCACGCGCATCTTGGCGTCGAGGTTCGACAGGGGCTCGTCCATGCAGAAGACCTGCGGGTTGCGGACGATGGCGCGGCCCATGGCCACGCGCTGGCGCTGGCCACCGGACAGCGCCTTGGGCTTGCGCTCGAGGTACTCCTCCAGGCCCAGGATGCGGGCGGCCTCGGCCACCCGCTTCTTGCGCTCGTCGGGGCTGACCTTGGCCATCTTGAGCGCGAAGGCCATGTTGTCCGCGACGGTCATGTGCGGGTAGAGCGCGTAGTTCTGGAAGACCATCGCGATGTCGCGGTCCTTGGGCGGCGTGTGCGTGATGTCGCGGTCGCCGATGTAGATCTTGCCTGCGTTGATCTCCTCGAGCCCGGCGAGCATCCGCAGGGTCGTGGACTTGCCGCACCCGGACGGGCCGACGAGGACCATGAACTCCCCGTCGCCGATCTCGAGGTCGATGCCGGGCACCGTGGGCTTGTCCGCCCCGGGATACCAGCGCTGTGCCTTCTCGAAGGTCACTGTGGCCATGCTGAACCATTCCCTTCACCGGCAGGTACGTGCCGGACGATCCGTAGTGAAGTGACGCGCGTCACCCTACCCACGCCGCGCGTACGCCGCGAAGGCGGTCCACGGGTGGGCAGGGTGCGCGCAGGGGCCGGAGCCCCCGGTTCGGCTCAGGCGGTGACGGCCTGCCGGTCGGCGCGACCGGGGATGTCGCCGGCGTTCTCGGCGTCCATCGTGAGGTTCTCGCCGGTGGACGGGTCGAACAGGTGCATCTGCGAGGTGTCGACCCAGATCTCGGCGTCGTCGCCGGCGGCGATGCGGGTCGCACCGGACAGGCCGACGACCAGCTGGGTGCGCAGCGTCTCGCCGTCGAGGTCGCGCTCGAGCTCCTCGAGCTGCTTGCGGACCTCGGGCGGCGCCTCGAAGGGGATGTAGGCGTAGGCCTCGTTGCCCAGCCACTCGACCACGTCGACGGTCGCCCGGAACGTCGAGCCGCCACCGGACTGGTCGGCGACCGAGGCGTCCTCGAACGCCTCGGGTCGGATGCCGGCGATGAGCAGCCCCTTGCCGGCGGCGGCCTCGGCCTTGGCCGCCGGGATCTCGACCGAGCCGAACGGCAGCTGCACGGTCGTGCCCTCGACGGTGGCGGGCAGGAAGTTCATCGGCGGCGAGCCGATGAAGCCGGCCACGAACAGGTTGGCCGGGTTGGTGTAGAGCTGCCGCGGCGTGGCCAGCTGCTGGAGCAGGCCGCGCTTGAGCACGGCGACGCGGTCGCCCAGCGTCATGGCCTCGGTCTGGTCGTGGGTGACGTAGACCGTGGTGATGCCGAGCTTCTTCTGCAGCCGCGCGATCTCGCTGCGCATCTGGCCGCGGAGCTTGGCGTCCAGGTTGGACAGCGGCTCGTCGAAGAGGAAGGCGTCGGCGTCACGCACGATGGCGCGACCCATGGCCACGCGCTGGCGCTGGCCACCCGAGAGGTTGCCGGGCTTGCGCTCGAGGTGCTCGTCGAGCTCGAGCGTCTTCGAGGCCTCGCGGACCTTCTGGTCGACGGTCTTGTCGTCGACGTTGGCCAGCCGGAGCGGGAAGGCGATGTTCTCGTAGACGCTCAGGTGGGGGTAGAGCGCGTAGTTCTGGAACACCATGGCCAGGTTGCGCTCGCGGGGAGCGAGGTCGTTGACGACCTTGCCGCCGATGATCATCTCGCCGTCGGTGATGTCCTCGAGCCCGACGATCATCCGCAGCAGCGTCGACTTCCCGCAGCCCGAGGGCCCGACGAGGATCACGAACTCCCCGTCGGCGACGTTGATGCTCACGTCGTTCACGGCCGGGAAGCCGTCACCGTACTTCTTGACGATGTTCTTCATCTCGATGGAAGCCACGACTCAACCCTTCACTGCGCCGGAGGTGAGGCCGGCGACGATCTTGCGCTGGAAAAATGAGGACGATGATGATGATCGGGATCGTCGAGACGACCGCTCCTGCCGCCAGCAGCGAGGCCGGCCGGTTGAACGGGTCGGCGCCGACGAAGAACGACAGGGCCGCCGGGATCGGGCGGGCCCGCTCGGTCGAGGTCAGCGAGATCCCGAAGACGAAGTCGTTCCACGCGAAGAAGAACGTCAGGATCGCCGCGGTGAAGACCCCGGGCGCGGCCAGCGGGACGATGACCTTGCGGAAGGCCTGCCACGACGTCGCGCCGTCGACCTGGGCCGCCTGCTCCATCTCCCACGGGATCTCCCGGAAGAACGCCGACAGGGTCCAGATCGCCAGCGGCAGCGTGAACGACATGTAGGGGATGATCAGGCCCGGCCAGGTGTCGTACAGGCCGAAGGCCCGCCACATGTCGAACAGCGGCCCGACCAGCGAGACCACCGGGAACATGGCGATGACCAGCGCGGTGGTGAGCACGAACTTCTTGCCCTTGAACTCCAGCCGCGCGATGGCGTACGCCGCCAGGGTCGCGATGATCACCGACAGCGCGGTCGCGATCAGGCTGATCCCGATCGAGTTGAAGATCGCGCGGCGGAACTGCTCGTTGTCGAGCACGTCCTTGTAGTTCTGCCACCCGGCGCTGTCGCCGGAGGCGGGCAGGAACCCGGGACTGCCGTTGGTGATGGCCGTCTGGGACTTGAAGGAGAGCGAGACGATCCACGCCACGGGCAGCAGGCACCACAGCAGGATCAGCAGGCAGCCGAGGGCTGTTCCAACCTTGCGCACGTCAGCCCTCCTGCCTCGCCGCAGCGAGATCGACTCTGAACACCTTGACGATGAGCCCCGCGATCACCAGGACCGAGAGGAACAGCAGCACCGACAGCGCCGAGCCGATGCCGAGCTGGAACTGCTCGATGGTCTGCCGGTAGGTCAGGAACGAGATCGACTCGGTGTTCACCGCCCCGGCGGTCATCACGAAGATGTTGTCGAAGATCCGGTAGGCGTCGAGCGCCCGGAACAGGACCGCGACCATGATCGCCGCGCGCATGTTCGGCAGGATCACCCGCCACAGCCGTTGCCACCACGTGGCGCCGTCGACCTTGGCCGCCTCGATCATGTCCTCCGAGACCTGCGCCAGCCCGGCCAGCAGCAGCAGGGACATGAACGGCGTGGTCTTCCAGATCTCCGAGACGCAGATCGCGATCACCGCCGGCGTCGTCTGGCCGAACCAGTTGAAGTCGGAGTCGATGAACGGCAGCCAGTTGTTGATGAAGCCGTTCTGGAAGCTGAACGCGAACTGCCAGGCGAAGCCGGAGACCACGGTGATGATGCCGTAGGGGATCAGGATCGAGGTCCGGATCACCCCGCGGGCGAAGATCACGCGGTGCATCACCATCGCGAAGGCGAAGCCGATGACCAGCTCGATGCTGACCGTGACGACCATGTAGAGCACGGTCACCCCGGTCGTCTTCCAGAACAGCGGGTCGGTCAGGGCGGTGAGGTAGTTGCTGAGCCCGACGAAGTCGCGGTCCTCGGGCGCGGTCAGCGAGTAGTTGAACAGCGAGAGGTAGAGCGCCCGCAGCATCGGGAACGCGGTGACCACCAGCATCAGGATGATGGCCGGCGCCACCAGCCGCTGACCGAGCCGGGTCTCGGCCTTGGCCCGGTCGCTGACGTGGACCTCGCGCTCCTGGCGGCGCTGAGGTGCTTCTGCGAGGGTCGTCACAGCAGTGCCTTCCCGTCGAGGACGTCCCGGAGGAACTTCGCCGACTTCTCAGGGGTGGTGTCCGGGTTGACCGAGGTCGGCGAGTGCCACACGCTCTGCACCGCCGCCGAGATGGTCGCGTAGTAGGCGCTCTTGGGCCGCGGCCCGCCGTCCTCGACGCTCTGGCTGAACAGCTGGAGCAGGTCGGCCGGGTAGGCCTCGGTGAGCTTCGGGTCCTGGTACGCCGACGTGCGTGACGGCATCAGCCCCTCGTTGACCGCGAGGTCCACCTGCGCCTCGGAGGAGGTCACGCACGCCGCGGCCTCGAGCGCGTAGTCGGGGTGCTTGGAGTAGGCCCCGACGCCGATGTCGATGCCACCGATCGGCGGGCGGGAGTCCTCGCCCTCGACCGTCGCGGGGTAGCGCGCCCACCCCAGGTCGCTGAAGTCGTCCTGGGTGATGTCGCCGCTGTCCACCAGGCCCTTGTAGTTCTGGTAGACGAAGGTCCAGTTGGTCATGAACTCGCCCGCGCCGGCGTACATCTGGCCCAGGCTGGTGCCCTCGTTGGACGTGGTGAGGTCGGGCTGCGCGGCCTTGGAGTCGGCCAGCTTCTGGATCACCGCTGCGGCGTCCTTGCCCGCGTCGGAGTCGATGTCGATTTTGGCGTCCTTGCCGGCCTCGTTGTCGGAGATGATGTCGCCGCCCGCGCCCTGGATGAGGGCGTTGATCCACACGACGTACGCCTCGTACTTGTTGGCCTGCACCCCGACCGTCCCGCCGTTGTCGGCGGCGGCGTCGATGACCTGGTCCCAGGTGACCGGCTGGCTCATGTCGAGCCCGGCGGCCTCCGCGAGCGACTTGCGGTACCACAGCACCTGGGTGTTGGCCCACTGCGGGAACGCGTAGACCCCGTCGTCCCAGGTGACCGTCTCGGCCGCGCCCGAGAGCACGTCGTCGTCGGTGGCCTTGGCCGCCACGTCGTCGGGCAGCTGCTCGAGCCAGTTGGCGTTGGCGAACTCCGCGACGAAGACCGGGTCGAGGCTCATCAGGTCGGTCGAGGAGTCCTTGGCCGCCAGGCGCCGGGCCAGCTGGGTGCGCTGGTCGGTCGCGCCCGAGGGCAGCAGCTGGATCGCGATCTTGTACTGGTCGGTGCTGCAGGACTTCGCCAGCGCCGTCAGGGTGTCGACCCCGTCGGGGTTGACGTACCAGTTCAGCGTGGGCGGTCCGTCGTCGCTGCCGCAGGCGCTCAGCGCGGTCGCGGCCAAGGCCGCCACCAGCCCCGAGGCCCACGCGCGTCGGACCCGCCCGCGCCTCGATCCCTCCGCTCGCCGTGCATCTGGCCCACCCATATGCCCTCCCGGATCGAGTGTCGTACGTCACGTCTAGTCCCTCTGGGCTCGTCTGTCCAGCCCGCACCGCGTGACGACTGGTGCCTCGTTACCCAGCCGAGTGATCCCGGTCACCTGTCGTCTCACCTGTCGTCTCGCCCGTCGTCTCGGCGGCCCGGGTGGCCGTGAGGTGGGCGTGCACGGCCGAGACGACCACCGAGCCCTCTCCCACCGCCGAGGCCACGCGCTTGACCGAGCCGGAGCGCACGTCGCCGACCGCGAACAGCCCGGGAAGCGAGGTCGCGAAGCCGTCGTGGGTCACCACGAAGCCCTTCTCGTCCAGCTCCACGCCCGAGCCCGCCAGCCAGGCGGTGCCGGGCTGCGCGCCGATCATCACGAACACCGCGGCGACGTCGGTGCGCGTCTCCTCCCCGCGCTCGTCGCGCCACGTCACGGCGTCGAGCCGGTCGGCGCCGTGGACGGCGGTGAGCTCGGTGCGGGGGTGCACGGTGACGCGCTCGTGGTGGAGCAGCCGCTGGGTCAGGTAGTTCGACATCGTCTCGGTGAGGTCGGCCCGGCGGATCAGCACGTGCACGTGCCCGGCGTACCGCGCGAGGAAGAGGGCGGCCTGGCCGGCCGAGTTCGCGCCGCCCACGACGACGGCGGAGCGGCCGGCGACCAGCGGCGCCTCGAGCTGGCTCGCGGCGTAGTGCACGCCGCGGCCCTCCAGGTCGGCCACGCCGGGCAGGTCGAGGCGGCGGTAGCGCACGCCGCTCGCGACCACGACCGACCCGGCGTGGAGGTCGACCTCGTCGTCCAGCCGGACCCGGAAGCCGCCGTCGCCCGCGGCGAGCGAGGTGACCGAGCGCGGCGAGACCAGCCGGGCTCCGAACTTCACCGCCTGGAGCATCCCGGCGCGGGCCAGCTCGCTCCCGGAGACGCCTCGGTAGGACCCGAGGTAGTTCTCGATGCGCGACGAGCGGCCCGCCTGCCCGCCGATGGCGACGTCCTCGACGACCACGACGTCGAGGCCCTCCGAGGCGCCGTACACGGCCGCGGCGAGACCGGCCGGACCGGCACCGACGACGAGCAGGTCGCAGCGGGCCTGCTCGCCCAGGCCCCAGAGGTCGATGCCGAGCGCGGTGGCCAGGTCGCGCGTGGACGGCGCGGTCAGCACCCGGCGGTCGCCGGTGACGACGGCCGTGCCGCTCGCCGGCAGCGCGCTGGTCCGCGCGAGCTCGGCCCAGGCGTCCGGGTCCGCGCGGAGCACGGTGCGGTACGGCAGCTGGTTGCGCTCGGCGAAGTCCTGGATGCGGTGCAGGTCCGGGTCGCCGGCGTCGCCGGCCAGGACCATGCCGCCCTCGCCGGTGCGCGTCAGCAGCCCGCGCCGGGCGTCGAACGCCGCGAGCAGCACGTCGCTCAGCTCACCGGAGATCTCCACCAGCCGGCGCAGCGCCGGCACCGGCACCCGGAGCAGCCGCGTGCCCGCGGCGGCCAGGCCCGGCAGGAACGCGGCCTGGCCCATGAGCGACCCGAGCTCGCCCACGAAGTCCCCGGGCTCGACCACGAACACGACCCGGTCGTCGCGGCGGTCGACCAGGTGCACGGAGCCGGCCAGCACGACGTACACGTCGTAGGGGTCGCCCGCCTCGAACAGGACCTCACCGGCGGCCGGCTCCAGGACCTCACCGGCCTCGCGCAGCAGCGCCCAAGCCGCCTCGGAGAGCTCCGGGAACGCCTGCGGGTCCGCCTCGCGCAGGCGCGAGGTGTGGACGGTCCGCTCGTCGGGTGCGGGGCTGTCGCTGCGGGGTCCCGTGGCCACGGCCGTACGGTACGGCGCCTAGAGGTGCTTGCGCTCCACGCTCACGCCGCCCCAGATGGCCACGCCCTTGATGCGCACGACCGGCGAGGTCTCGTCGAGGTGGCCCTCGACCAGGCCGGACGGGCCGGAGTAGCCGCCCATGATGCCGGTGCCCTCCATCCGCACGCGGGTGTGCGGCCCCACGATGACCTGGGCGCCACCCATGAACGCGTTGATGGTGATGGTGACCTCGTCCGCGGCGAACTTCGCGCGCCGCAGGTCGAGCTCCGCGCCGCCCATGAGGGCCAGGATCGTCAGGTGCCGCGGGACCACCCACAGGCCCTTGCGGCTCAGGCCGCTCATGATCGCGAAGTGGCTCTCGCGCTCCGGGCCGGGCACGACGTCGGCCGACACCGCCCGCGGGGTCGCGGGAGCCGTGGTCGGCGGGGCCGCCGGGCGCAGGTGCTGCGGATGGCTCGGGAGGTCGAGGGTGATCGGGACGAGGTCGGCGTAGGTCCGCGCGGCGTACGTCGCCTCGAGCCGCTGGTCGAGCTCGTCGAGGTCGAGCCGGCCCTCGCCGGCGGCCTCGCGGAGCAGCTCGGCGACCTGGTGCCGCTCCGCGTCGGAGATGCGCAGCCGCGTCGGGTCACCCGCGCCCGGTGCCGCGCCCGGTGTCAGCTCGCCCGCCATGCGGCCAGCCTAGTTCCGGCCGGGCGCGGGGCCAGAGGACGGAACGTTCCGGGTGTCCGGGCGTTCCCCGCGGGTACCACGACGATGGACCGTGTGGGCCATGCGCCTCCTCGGACGGGCCGCCTCGGCCCTGGCCACCGTCCTCGCCGTCCTCGCCGTCGCTCTGTCGCTCCAGCTCGCCACCGCCGGCGCCGCCCGCGCGGACAGCCAGTGGAGCGGCACCCTCACCCAGGCCATCGACCACATCCCGGTCGCCGGCGAGGGCCGCACCGGCTACAGCCGCGACGCGTTCCGGCTGTGGGTCGACGCCGACGGCGACGGGTGCGACACCCGCGCCGAGGTCCTCCTCGCCGAGGCCGAGGACGCACCGAGCGTCGGCTCGGGCTGCTCGCTGTCGGGCGGGCGCTGGTACTCCTACTACGACGGCGTCTCGGCGACCGCGGCCGGCGACCTGGACATCGACCACGTCGTGCCCCTGGCCGAGGCCTGGGACTCCGGCGCCTCGGCGTGGAGCGCCTCGCGGCGGGAGGCCTACGCCAACGACCTCGGCGACAGCCACACCCTCGTCGGCGTCACCGCCTCGCTCAACCGGAGCAAGCGCGACCAGGACGTCGCCGAGTGGCTGCCGCCCATCAACGACTGCCGCTACGTCAAGGACTGGGTCGTCGCCAAGATCCGCTGGGGCCTCGAGCAGGACGCCGCCGAGAAGGCCGCGCTCGAGGACGTCGCCGCCGGGTGCGCGGACTCGTCGCTGTCGGTGAGCGTCGTCGGCTGACCGGCCCGACACGGAACCCCGCACCCGCCCCCGGTCGTTGTCCGGGCATGCAGTGCCCCACCGACCAGGCCACCCTCGTCATGAGCGAGCGCAGCGGCATCGAGATCGACTACTGCCCGACCTGTCGCGGCGTCTGGCTCGACCGCGGCGAGCTCGACAAGATCATCGAGCGCTCACTGCTCCAGCCACCGGCGGCCGCAGCACCGCCGCTGCCGCCGGCCCACCCGCAGCAGCAGGGGTACCAGCAGCCCTACCAACAGGGCCACCAGCCGGGCTACCAGCAGGGCTACCAGCAGCCGCACCAGCGCAAGCGCAAGGAGAGCTGGCTCAGCGAGCTGTTCGACTGAGGGCGCTCGTCGGGGCCGCCGGGGTCAGTCGTGGACCGGCTCGCCGGTGCTGTCGCCGGCGTTGGTGTTCGCGTTCGGTCCGGCCGGCCCCTCGTCGGGCTCCCCGGACTCGCTCTCGGGGTAGCCCGCCACCGCCTGGTCGTCGGCGATGGGCGTCGTGCCGTCGTCCTTGCTCAGGTCCTGGGTCTCCGACACCTGGCCGCCCTCGTCTGATCCGGTCATGGCTGTCCGGTGCCCGGACGGGGCACCGCCACACGTGAGCGTGGCGACGAGCGTGAGGATGGGCGGCGTGGAGCCCGAGGTGGAGTACGTCGAGGTGGCGCGCGCGGAGAGCGAGCGCGGCGAGCTGGTGCTGCGCGAGCGCCGGCCGGTGGACGGCGGGCCGTCGGCGCTGGAGCTGCGGGCCAACGGCGTGTTCGTGATGGACACCCTCGAGGTGAGCACCGAGCGGGCGATGGCGCAGACCGCGCTCGCGCTGGTCGAGGACCCGCGGGCCGTCGTGGTCGGCGGGCTGGGGCTGGGGTTCACCATGCACGAGGTGCTCGCCGACTCGCGCGTGGAGAAGGTGGCGGTGGTCGAGATCGAGCCGGCGATCGTCGACTGGATGCGGACGGGGCAGGTGCCGCACGGGCCGGCGCTGCTGGCCGACGAGCGGGTGACGGTGGTCGAGGCGGACGTGGCCGTGGCGCTCCAGGAGGGCCGCGACGCGACGTACGACCTGGTGCTGCTCGACGTGGACAACGGGCCGGGCTACCTGGTGCACGCGACCAACGCGGCGCTCTACGAGGCGCCGGCGCTGACCCACGCGCGGCGGGTGCTGCGGCCGGGCGGTGCGCTGGTGGTGTGGTCGGCGGCGCCGTCGCCCGAGCTCGAGGCGGCGCTGGGCGAGGTGTTCGGCGCGGTCGAGGCGCAGCGGCACGACGTCACGCTGCAGGAGCGCGAGGAGGAGTACTGGCTCTACGTCGCCCGCGCCTGAACCAGCTCGAGGAACGCCTCGGCGCCGACGACCTCGACGTCGCACGGCGGCCGGACCAGGTCCTCGGGCCGCAGCACCAGCTGGACGTTGGTCGCGAGGACGCCCTCGCGGGCCAGCCGCTGCTCGCCGTTGGGCCGGTAGCCGACCTTGCGGCTCACGGCGAGCGAGGAGGGGTTGTCGCTGAACGCCGCCGAGGTCACCTCGTCGAAGCCGAGGTGGTCCAGGCACAGCACGCAGACGGCCTGGCGCATGAGCGTGCCGATGCCCTGACCGTGGAACTCACGACCCAGCCAGGACCCGGTCTCCCCGGTCCTCGTGACCGGGAAGTGCGAGGTGGTGACGCCCTGCATCCCCACGAACCGACCGGAGTGCCACACGCCGAGGTCGAGCTGCCAGGCGTCGGGGGCGAGGGCGGCCCGGTTGCCCCAGTGGTACTGCAGGAACCGCCGCTCCAGCTCCGCCCCGGACGGCCGGGTCCAGGGGACGTAGAACGGCATCCGGTCCGGGTCGTGCACGCCGCGGTGCAGCACCGCGAAGACGTCGGGGAAGTCGGTGTCGCGCACGGGCCGCAGCACGAGCGGACCGCAGGTGACGCGGAGGCCGAACGGGGGCCAGAGGTCGGCGAGAGGATCGGGCACGGCTCAGGCTAGGTTCGGAGCATGGTCGACGAGCAAGGTGATTTCCGGATCGAGCACGACTCGATGGGTGACGTCCAGGTGCCCCGCGAGGCGCTCTGGCGGGCGCAGACCCAGCGCGCCGTGGAGAACTTCCCCATCAGCGGTACGCCGATCGAGCCCGCCCTCATCCACGCCATCGGCGAGGTCAAGGCGGCCGCGGCGCAGGTCAACGGGGCGCTCGGCGTCCTCGACCCGGCGCACGCCGAGGCCATCGAGACCGCGGCCCGCGAGGTGGCCGTCGGTCAGCACGACGCGGCGTTCCCGATCGACGTCTTCCAGACCGGGTCCGGCACCAGCTCCAACATGAACGCCAACGAGGTCATCGCCTCGCTCGCCTCCCGCGCCGGCACCGACGTGCACCCCAACGACCACGTCAACGCCTCGCAGTCCTCCAACGACACCTTCCCCACCGCGATCCACGTGGCCGCCTCGCTCGCGGTGACCTCCGACCTGGTCCCCGCGCTCGACGTGCTCGCCACCTCGCTCGAGGCCAAGGCCGAGGAGTTCGCCGGCCTGGTCAAGAGCGGCCGCACCCACCTCATGGACGCCACGCCGGTGATGCTGGGCCAGGAGTTCAGCGGGTACGCCGCCACCGTGCGCTACGCCGCCGAGCGGCTCGACGCCGTGCTCCCCCGCGTGCGCGAGCTGCCCCTGGGCGGCACCGCGGTCGGCACCGGCATCAACACCCCGGCCGGCTTCCCCGAGCAGGTCATCGCCGCGCTGTCGGAGTCGACCGGCACGACCTTCACCGAGGCCCGCAACCACTTCGAGGCGCAGGGCACCCGCGACTCGCTGGTCGAGCTGAGCGGCGCGCTCAAGACCTACGCGGTCGGCCTGACCAAGATCTGCAACGACCTGCGCTGGATGTCCTCGGGCCCGACGACCGGCCTGGCCGAGATCCACCTCCCCGACCTCCAGCCGGGCTCGAGCATCATGCCCGGCAAGGTCAACCCGGTCCTGCCCGAGGCCACGCTCATGGTCTGCGCGCAGGTCGTCGGCAACGACGCCGCGGTGACCTTCGCCGGGGCCTCGGGCGCCTTCGAGCTCAACGTGGCAATGCCGGTCATGGCCCGCAACGTCCTCGAGTCGGTCCGCCTCCTGGCCGCGGCCTCCCGCGTCCTGGCCGCCCGCTGCGTCGACGGCATCACGGCCAACGCCGAGCGGATGCGCGCCTACGCCGAGTCCTCGCCCTCGGTGGTCACCCCGCTCAACAAGCACATCGGCTACGAGGCCGCCGCCAAGGTGGCCAAGCAGGCCCTGGCGGACGGCGCCACCATCCGCGAGACCGTCATCAGGCTCGGCTACGTCGAGCGCGGCGAGGTCACCGAGGAGCAGCTGGACGAGGCGCTCGACGTCGAGTCCATGACCCACCCGTGAACGATCCCGAGCACGTCCGGGCGCAGTACGCCACCGAGGACCGGCTCCGGACCCGCGAGTCGGTCTGGCGGGCCGGCCCGTCCGGGGTCGACCCCGCCGACCTGGTCCTCGACGCGGTCCGCGCCGCACTGCCCACCCGCGGCGGCATGCCCGACGTCCTCGAGATCGGCGCCGGCACCGGCGCCTTCGCCGAGCGGCTGGCCGCCGAGCACCCCGGGCTGGCCCTGCTCACCACCGACCAGTCCCACCGCATGGTCGAGCTCCAGCGCGAGCGCGGCCTGACCGCCCAGGTCCAGGACGTCGAGCACCTGCTCGCGCCCGACGCGGCGTACGACGTGGTGCTGGCGCTGTGGATGCTCTACCACATCCCGGACCTGGACCGCGGCCTCGCCGAGGTCCGCCGCGTGCTCCGCCCCGGCGGCACGTTCATCGCCGTCACCAACGGCGACGAGCACGTCGCCGACCTGCGCCGCGCGGCCGGCGGCAAGGCCGTGCGCACCCGCTTCAGCCGCGAGAACGGCGAGGCGGCGCTGCGCCGGCACTTCGCCACCGTCACGCGCGCCGACGTGGAGACCAGCGCGGTGTTCCCTGACCGGGACACCGCGCTGGCCTACCTCGACTCCTCCGGCGAGGACGTCTCCTGGGACCCGCCGCAGGACGGCTGGCCCCGGGAGTACGCCGGCCACGTGACGGTCTTCACCGCCGCTTGAGCATCGGCGCACGATCACCGCTGACTGGACGGACGCTTTCCAGCTGCGCGGGAGGGAGTCGTCCATCCCGCTCCGGGCGTGAACGAAGCGGCCAGGCAGCCGCGATTGGTACCGCCGTCCGCGGACAGGTGAGTCACGAATTCATCGTTCACCAGGACGGACCTCCTGCAGCGCCGGCACACGTCGGTGCTCACGGGCGGCGCCGGCTGGTGCGCCGATTCGAGCCGCGTGAGCATCGCCTGTGCGCTCTCGCCTGGATGCGCCGTGACCTCCTCGCGCAGCCGCTCGACGAAGAACTCGTTCAGCCCGGCAGCCAGGTCGTCGAAGGTCATCCAGGCGGAGGCTACGGCACCCCGGCGAGTCGGCTCAGTAGAAGCCCTGGGCCTGACTGTGGCCCCAGGCGCCGCACGGCGAGCCGTAGCGGTCCTGGATGTAGCCGAGGCCCCAGCGGATCTGGGTGACGGGGTTGGTGGCCCAGTCGTCGCCCTCGCTGGACATCTTGGAGCCGGGCAGCGCCTGCGGGATGCCGTAGGCGCTGGAACTCGGGTTGTCGGCGTAGACGTTCCAGCCGGACTCGCGCGTCCACAGCGAGTCGAGGCAGCCGAACTGGCTCTCGTCCCAGCCGTACGACGCGAGCAGGGCGCGGGCGATGTCGCGCGGGTCCTCGTCGGAGAGGTCCTCGGTGCGGGCCATCGTGTTGCCGGCGCCCAGGGACAGCGCGTCCTTCTTGAGCGGGTCGGCCGCGGCGCGGCTGTCGGAGCGGGTGACGACCTGGGTGCGGTCGGCCAGCACCTTCGCGGCGCTGGCGTCGGCGGCGTCCGGGTCGCTGGTCGCGGTGTCGTCGCTCGGCTCGGAAGCGGTCTCGGCCTTGGCGTCGGCGGCCGCGGTCACCGGGGTGACCGGGGCGAGCGCGTCGGCGACCTGGGCGGAGGAGGCCGGGCCGTCGGTGCCGCCGTCCGCGCCGAGGGACAGCGCGCCGCTGCCCACGGCGATGACCGTGCCCGCGACCGCCATCGACGACAGGGTCAGCGAGGTCTTCAGCGCGGCCCGGGACGCGACCCTCGGTGCGCGGTGGGGCTTCGCGGCACGGTGCTTACCGGCCTGCGGCTTGGACGACGACACGATCGAGTAGGGACCTTCCACGGGTGACGAGGGCGCTCGGGAATCCTGGCTACCTTGCCTGACGCGCCAGGTGGTTGCAAACCGAACGACGCCAAGCCTGGGCGAACGGATGACTCATCAGTCACAGCGGCCACACCGGCCCCGCGAGGTGGCAAGATTCACCGGCCAGCCGGTGAAACTGGACCGCCCCGCCGGGCCGGCGGTGGCCAGCAGGCTCAGAGTGTGACGTTCTCCAGCATCTCGGTGACCAGGGCCGCGATCGGGCTCCGCTCGGAGCGGGTGAGCGTGACGTGCGCGAAGAGCGGGTGGCCCTTGAGCTTCTCCACCACCGCGACGACGCCGTCGTGCCGGCCCACCCGCAGGTTGTCGCGCTGGGCGACGTCGTGGGTGAGCACGACCTTGGAGTTGGCCCCGATCCGCGACAGCACGGTGAGCAGGACGTTGCGCTCCAGCGACTGGGCCTCGTCGACGATGACGTAGGAATCGTGCAGCGAGCGGCCGCGGATGTGGGTGAGCGGCAGCACCTCGAGCATCCCGCGGGCCAGGATCTCCTCGATCACCTCGCGCGAGGTGACGGCGCCGAGGGTGTCGAAGACCGCCTGGCCCCAGGGGCCCATCTTCTCGGCCTCGGAGCCGGGCAGGTAGCCGAGCTCCTGGCCGCCGACCGCGAACAGTGGCCGGAAGACCACGACCTTCTTGTGCTCGTTGCGCTCCAGGGTCGCCTCGAGGCCGGCGCACAGCGCCAGCGCGGACTTGCCGGTGCCGGCCCGGCCACCCAGGGAGACGATCCCGACCTCAGGGTCGAGGAGCAGCTCGAGGGCGATCCGCTGCTCGGCGGAGCGGCCGTGGATGCCGAAGGCGTCCCGGTCGCCGCGCACCAGGTGGACCTGCTTGTCCGCGCCCACGCGGCCCAGCGCCGTACCCCGCTCGGAGAGCAGCACCAGCCCGGAGTGGCACGGCAGGTCGCGGGCTGCCTCGAGGTCGAGGGTGCCGTCGTCGTACAGCTCGTCGAGGTCGCCGGCCGCCACCTCCAGCTCGGCCATCCCGGAATAGCCGGGGTCGGACTCGCTGATGGTCTCGCCGCGGTACTCCTCGGCGTCCAGACCCACCGCCGAGGCCTTGATGCGCAGCGGCAGGTCCTTGCTGACCAGGGTCACCTGGTAGCCCTCGGCGGCCAGGTTGTGGGCCACCGCGAGGATCCGGGTGTCGTTGTCGCCGAGCCGGAAGCCCGAGGGCAGCGTGTCGGCGTCGGTGTGGTTGAGCTCGACGCGGATGGTGCCGCCGTGCTCCCCCACCGGCACCGGCTCGTCGAGGCGGCCGTGGGTGATGCGGAGCTCGTCGAGTACGCGGAGCGCCGTACGGGCGAAGTACCCCAGCTCCGGGTGGTGCCGCTTGCCCTCGAGCTCGGTGATCACGACCACCGGGAGGACGACCTCGTGCTCCTCGAAGCGCCGCAGCGCCCCGGGGTCGGCCAGCAGGACGCTGGTGTCGAGGACGTAGGTGCGGACACCCGTCGGAGCGGGAGCCTGGCTGGACGAGCTGGCCTTGATCGGCACGGTCACCCCTCGCTGACCGGCGCGCGCACTCCTCGCCCCGGTCCTGGACTCAGCTGCTGCTGTCGGACCGGGAGGGAGCCCGAAGGCCGGAGTGCCGGCCCCCACCCACCGCCGGCGCGCGGCCGGTCGTGGTGTGGATCTTCGCTAGCGCCAAGGTTCGGGCCTCCCGATACGGCGGGCTTCCCCACCCGCCGATGGCCCAGAACGTACGCCGGGCGACGGGTCCGTCCGGTGCGACACGCCCGGCCGCGAGGTGAAGAGCGTGTGACGTCCAGACGTCGGGCGGCTACGCCCCGTAGCGCCGCTCGCGCAGGGCGTACGCGCGGATGGCGCGCAGGAAGTCCACGCGCCGGAAGTCGGGCCAGTAGGCCTCGCAGAAGTAGAACTCGCTCTTGGCGCTCTGCCACAGCAGGAAGCCGCCGAGCCGCTGCTCACCGGAGGTGCGGATCACCAGGTCCGGGTCGGGCTGACCCTTGGTGTAGAGGTGCTCGGCGATGTGCTCGACGTCGATGATCTGGGCCAGCTCCTCCAGCGAGGTGCCGCGGCTGGCGTGCTCGCTGAGCAGGGAGCGGACGGCGTCGGCGATCTCGCGGCGCCCGCCGTACCCGACGGCGACGTTGACGAGCATCCCGTCCACGTCGCGGGTGGCCTCCTCGGCGGCCTTGAGCTTCTCGGCGGTCGAGGACGGCAGCAGGTCCAGGGCGCCGACCGGGTGCAGCCGCCAGCGGCGCCGCTCGGCCAGCGACTCCACCGTGGCCTCGATGATGTCCATGAGCGAGGCCAGCTCGTCGGAGGGCCGGTTGAGGTTGTCGGTGGACAGCAGCCAGAGGGTGACGACCTCGATGCCGACCTCGTCGCACCAGCCGAGGAGCGGCTCGATGTTGTCGGCGCCGGCCTGGTGGCCGTGGGCGGTGTCGCGGCCCACCGAGCGGGCCCAGCGGCGGTTGCCGTCGAGCATCACGCCGACGTGCTTGGGCAGGCTGTCCGGCATCCGGCGCAGGACGCGGGCCTCGTAGGCGGGGTAGACGACCCGCCGCAGGCCACGCTTCCAGTCCACCACTCTCCGATGGTAACGACGATCGGGCGTGACGTTCCCCGCACGGGCCGCGCACCTTCGCCGCACCTTCATCCGACCCTCAGGGAAGACCGGTACCTTCACGGACATGAGCAACCCGGTCTCCGACGCCGTCCGCGCGGGCATCGAGGAGCTGAGGGACGACCTCCGAGAGCTCAAGCCCAAGCTGCGCGGGTGGCTGCACCTGTCCACCGCACCCCTGACCCTGGCCGGCGGGATCGTGCTGATCGCGCTGTCGCCGACCACCACCACCAAGATCGGCTCGGCGGTCTTCACGCTGTCCGCGCTGGTGCTGTTCACCGTCTCGGCGATCTACCACACCGGGACCTGGTCACCGCGGGTCTGGGCGTTCCTGCGCCGCTTCGACCACTCCAACATCTTCCTGCTCATCGCCGGCTCCTACACGCCGTTCAGCCTGCTGCTGCTCCACGGCACGGCCGAGGTCGCCCTGCTGACCACGGTGTGGACCGGCGCCGTGCTCGGCGTGCTGTTCCGGATCTTCTGGACCGACGCCCCGCGCTGGCTCTACGTCCCCATCTACATCGCGCTCGGCTGGGCCGCGATCTTCTTCATCCCGGCCTTCTTCGAGGGCGCCACGGCGCTCGGCCTCGGCGTGGGCATCGCGGTCTTCGTGCTGATCCTCACCGGCGGCGCGCTCTACACGCTGGGCGGCGTGGTCTACGGCCTCAAGCGCCCCGACCCCTCACCGCGCTGGTTCGGCTTCCACGAGGTCTTCCACTCCTTCACCGTCGCCGCCTTCGCCAGCCACTACGTCGGCGTCAGCCTGGCGACGTACGCCCTGCGCTGACCCACACGCCCTAGGGCTTGCCGATCGTCGTCCCGCGCCCGTGCAGGACGGTGAGCAGCGAGGCGAGCTGCTGGTCGGCCTGGGCCGTCCGGTTGAACGTCGTGAGCGCGAGCAGCGGCTTGAACCGCTGCCGGGCGATGGCCTTGGCGAAGGTGAACTCCTTGAGCCCGTCGGCGCCGTGGATGCGGCCGAAGCCGGAGTCGCCGACCCCGCCGAACGGCAGCGAGGGGACCGCGGCGAAGGTGATGACGCCGTTGACCGCGGTCATGCCGGAGCGGATGCGTGAGGCCAGCTCCATGCCGCGCGCCTTGGAGAACACGGTCGAGCCGAGGCCGTAGCGGGTGGAGTTGGCGAGCCGGACGGCCTCGTCCATGTCCGCGACCTTGCGGACGGTGACGGTGGGCCCGAAGGTCTCCTCCTGCACGGCCTCGGACTCCTCCGGGACGTCGACCAGGACCGTCGGCTGCACGAACCGCTCCCCCACGGCGTCGGCGCCGCCGACCAGGGCCCGGCCGCCGCGGGCCAGGGCGTCGGTGATGTGGCGGCGGATGACGTCGAGCTGCTTGGGCATGGTGATCGGCCCGATGGGGCTGTCGTCGCCGTCGTGGGCCTCGAGTCGCGAGGCGGCGCGGGTCAGCTCGTCGAGGAACGTGTCGTAGACGCGCTCGTGCACGTAGACCCGCTCCACGCCGGTGCAGGTCTGCCCGGCGTTGGCGGCCGCACCCCACAGGGCGGCGTCGGCCGCGGCCGCCACGTCGGCGTCCTCGTCGACGAGCAGCGCGTCCTTGCCGCCGGCCTCGATGACCACCGGGGTGAGGGTGGCGGCGCAGGCGGCCATCACCTTCTTGCCGGTGGCGGTGGAGCCGGTGAACGCGACCTTGTCCACGCCGGCGGCGCACAGGGCCGCGCCGGTCTCGCCGAAGCCGGTGACGACCGAGAGGACCGGCCGTCCGACCGACTCCAGGAAGGTCCGGGCCAGCCACTCGGCCACGCCGGGGGTGTACTCCGACGGCTTGAAGACCACGGCGTTCCCGGCCGCCAGCGCGTAGCCGATCGAGCCCATCGGGGTGAAGACCGGGTAGTTCCACGGGCCGATCACGCCGACGACGCCGAGCGGCTGGTACTCGAGGTACGCCGCCTGGTTGGCCATCAGCAGCCCGCTGGGGACCTTGCGCCGCTTGAGCACCTTCTCGGCGTGCGAGGCCGCCCACGCGAGGTGGTCGATGGCCAGCGCGCACTCGAGCATGGCGTCGCCGTGCGGCTTGCCGGTCTCCTGGTGCATCAGGTCGGCCAGCTGCGCGACCCGGCGGGTCATCGCGCCCTTCCAGGTCTGCAGGTGCCGCTCGCGCTCGTCGAAGCCCAGCGCGCCCCACCAGGCCGCCTCGGTCCGGGCGCGCTCGACGGTGGCGTGCACCTCCTCGGCGGTGTGCACCGGGTGGGTGCCGACGACGTCGCCGGTGCGCGGGTCGAGCGACTCGAAGGTGGTGGCCGGGGCCTCGGTGGTGGTCACGCGCTCTCCTTGATCAGGTCGGCCGCCTTCTCGGCGATCATGATGGTCGGGGCGTTGGTGTTGCCGCGCACGACGGCCGGCATCACCGAGGCGTCCACGACACGCAGCCCCGCGACGCCGCGCACCTCGAGCGTCGGCGAGACGACCGCGTCCTCGCCGGAGCCCATCGCACACGTCGAGGTCGGGTGGTAGAGCGTCTGCGCCCACGTCCGGGCGTGCTCGACCAGGTCCTCGTCGGACGGCGACTCGGGCAGCTGCCACGGCTTCCCGACGTACGCCGCCAGCGCGCCCTGGGTGCAGATCTCGAAGGTGCGCCGCAGCCCGGCCAGCATGGCGTCGAGATCGGCCTGGTCGTCGAAGTACGCCGCGTCGATGGCGGGCTGCCACGACGGGTCGGCCGAGCGCAGCCGCAGGGTGCCGCGCGAGGCGACCGAGACCAGCGTCGGCGCGGCGGTGACCATGGCGTGGTGGGGCTCGTGCAGGCCGTTGTCGTAGAAGCCGGCCGGAGCCATGTGGATCTGCAGGTCGGGCGCGGCCAGGCCGTCGCGGGAGGCGAAGAACGCGCCGGCCTCGCCGATGTTGGAGGCCAGCGGGCCGGTGCCCCGCGCCTTCCAGCGCACGAAGTTGCGCAGGTTGTTGAGCTGGGCCAGGTCGGTGACGCCGTGGGTGTGCCAGATCAACGGCACCGCGGGGTGGTCCTGGAGGTTGGCGCCGACCCCGGCCAGGTCGACGCGGGACTCGACCCCGACGTCGCGCAGGTGCGCGGCCGGGCCGATGCCGGAGAGCATCAGCAGCTGCGGGCTGTTGACGGCGCCGCCGCAGAGCAGGACCTCGCGGCGCGCGGAGACGGTGTGCGTGCCTGCGCCCTGCCGGAAGGTCACGCCGGTGGCCCGGTCGCCGTCCAGCACCAGCGCGGTGGCGAAGGCCCCGGTCGCGACGGTGAGGTTGCTCCGTGACCGCGCCGGCTTGAGGTAGCCCTCGTCGGTCGACCAGCGCCGCCCGCCCTTGCACGTGACCTGGTACTGCCCCGCGCCCTCCTGGCTCACGCCGTTGAAGTCGTCGGTCGGCTTGAGCCCAGCCGAGACCGCGCTGTCCACGAAGGCCGAGCTCAGCTCGTGGGTGTAGACGCGGTCCTCCACCCACAGCGGCCCGTCCTGGCCGTGCAGTGGCCCGCCCAGCCGGGCGTTGTGCTCGGCCCTGGTGAAGTAGGGCAGCACGTCCTCGAAGCCCCACCCGGTCGCGCCGTACTGGTCGCGCCAGGTGTCGTAGTCGAGCCGGTTGCCGCGGATGTAGATCATCGCGTTCATCGACGAGCAGCCGCCCAGGGCCTTCATCCGCGGCCAGTACGCCGCGCGCCCGTGCAGCTGCTTCTGCTCGGTGGTCGTGTAGTTCCAGTCCCACCGCGTCTTGAACAGCGACGCGAACGCCGCCGGGATGTGGACCTCGTCGACGTCGCACTCGCCGCCGGCCTCGAGCAGCAGCACCGAGCGGCCCGGGTCCTCGGAGAGTCGGGCGGCCAGCACCGCCCCGGCGCTGCCCGCCCCGACGATCACGTAGTCGTAGCTGTCGGCCCGCTCACCCGCCATGGACCGAACCTACTCCGGGTGTCGAGGGGCCCCGCCGGGTCGGTGGCGGCGCGTGGAACGTGTTCCTAGTCTGGGCTCCGTGACCGTCTCCGGGAGCTGTCAGGACGCCTTCGAGCCGCTGCGCGAGCTGCTCGCCGCCCACCTCGCCGACGGCACCGATCTCGGCGCCTCGGTGGCGGTGGTGCACGACGGCGAGCTGGTCGTCGACCTCTGGGGCGGCGAGGCCCGACCCGGTGTCCCGTGGGTCGAGGACACCCTGGTCATGGTGTGGTCGGTGAGCAAGACGATGGCCGCGCTGACCACGCTGCTGCTGGTCGACCGCGGCGACCTCGACCTCGACGCCCCGGTCGCGTCGTACTGGCCGGAGTTCTCCAGCCCCGACGTGCTGGTGCGCCACCTGCTCGCGCACACGTCCGGGTACGCCGGGTGGAGCGAGCCCCTCGACGTGCCGGCCCTGCTCGACCTCGAGCGGGCGGAGGCGGCGCTGGCCGCGCAGCAGCCGTGGTGGCCGCCGGGGCAGGGGTCGGGCTACCACATGATCAGCTACGGCCACCTGCTCGACGGGCTGGTGCGTGCGGCGACCGGCGTCCCGCTGGCCGAGCAGTTCCGCACCCTCCTCGCCGAGCCGCTCGGCGCCGACTTCCACCTCGGCGCGGGCCCGGACGTGCTGGCCCGGGTCGCCGACCTGGTGCCGCCCACGTCGTCCTCGCTGGACGTGGCCGCCCTGCCGGAGGGCAACCACCTCATCGCCACCATCACCAACCCGCTGCTGTCCGAGCCCGACTTCAACGGCGCGGCGTTCCGCGGCGCCGGGCTCGGCGGAGTCGGTGGGCTGGGCAACGCGCGCTCGATCGCGCGGATCCAGTGCGCGGTCTCGCACGGCGGCGCGGTCGACGGCGTCCGGCTGCTGTCCGAGCACACCCTCGACCGGGTCCTCGAGGTCCAGGCCGACGGGCTCGACCAGGTGCTGGCCGTGCCGCTGACGTGGGGCACCGGCTACGCACTGCCCAGTCCCGGCGCCGCCCCCGCGGTGCCCGAGGGCCGGGTGTGCTGGTGGACCGGCTGGGGCGGCTCGATCGTGGTCAACGACCTGGACCGGCGCACGACCTTCGCCTACGCCATGAACCGGATGGAGGACCACATGACCTCCTCGGCGCGGACCGACGCCTACGTCCGCACCGCCTTCGCCTGCTTACCGTGAGCGCACCGGTCACCGGCTGCGTCATCGGCGCCGGCTGCTCGGGCAGCACCACGGCCAAGCGGCTCCGGGGCCACGGCGTCGCCTACGACCAGTTCGAGCTCTCCGGGCGACGCCGGCGGGAGCTGACGTCCGCAGCCACCGACCCCGGCACGACCACGCCGAGGGGCAGGCGCTGGCCGCCTCCCGCGGGCCGATCCGGACCCTCGCCGGGACCATGAGCCCTACGGGTTGCCCGAGCCCGACCGCGAGCCGCTCGCGGCGCACCCGTCGGTCTCGGCGGACTTCCTCACCGAGGCCGATTCGTGCGCCATCCGCATGGTTCCGGAATCGTTTCGTTCCAGAACCGAACCGTTCAGCTCGTGAACGGCTTACGACGCCGCCCCGCGCCACACCCTGCAGATCGACGTCGGCCGCTACGGCGTGGACCTCGTGGCCGAGCTCGAGGCGGGCCGGGAGCGGGCGATGTCCTCGGGCTCGGTGACCGGTCGCTCGCAGACGAACCCGCGGCAGACGTAGGCCGCGGCCCTCCCCTGCACGGGCGTGCGCCCCTCGAGGAGGGGCACGTCGGACCGCGGGCCGTCGGCGACCAGCACCACGGCGCCGGGGAGGGCGCGCGCCGCGACCTCGAGCGCGTCGCGGTCCGGGCCGGCCGGTCCGACCACCGCCACCTCGAGCGGGCCGCCGTCGACCAGGGTCTGCGCGGCGGCCAGCGACCACCCGGCGAAGCGCGGCGCGCGCTCGGCCAGCGTGGCCACCGTGGCCAGCGCCTCCTCGGCGGCGTCGCGGTAGCGGCCCTCGCCGGTGACCGCGTGCGCCGTGACCAGCGCGTGGACGATGGACGACAAGCCCGAGGGTGAGGCGTTGTCGCTCGGGTCGCGGGGCCGGGCCACGAGCGCCTCGGCGTCGACCGCGGTGTCGAAGAAGCCGCCGTCCGGCGCCCGGAACCGCTCCAGCGCGTCGTCCAGCAGGTGCCGCGCGCGCTCCAGCCAGACCGCCTCGCCCGTCGCCTGGAGCAGCGCGAGGAACCCCGACGCCACGCACCCGTGGTCCTCGAGCACGCCGGCCGGCGTACCGACCACGCCGTCGCGCGAGACCCGCCGCAGGCGCCCGTCGACCACGTGCACGCCCCAGAGCAGCTCGCCCGCCTCGACCGCCGGCGCGACCCAGCGCCGGTCGTGGAGGGCCGCGTCGCACAGCCCGGCGATGGCCAGGCCGTTCCAGGCCGCGACCACCTTGTCGTCGCGCGCCGGCCGGACCCGCGCGGCACGGGCCTCCAGCAGGGCGGCCCGGACCCGCTCGAAGCGCTCGGGGTCGTCCGGCTCGACCAGCCGCTGGAGGACCGACGAGCCGTGCTCGAAGGTGCCGCCCTCGGTGACCTCGAACGCGCTCGCCGCCCAGGCGCCGTCGTCCGGGCCGAGCACGTCGGCCAGCTCGGCCGGCGTCCAGACGTAGAACCTGCCCTCCACGCCCTCGCTGTCGGCGTCCAGCGCCGAGGCGAACCCGCCCTCGGCCGTCCGCAGCTCGCGGACCAGGAACTGCGCGGTCTCCTCGGCGATGCGCGTGCCGAGCGGACCGCCCCACCGCGCGTACAGCCCGAGCAGCTGGGCGTTGTCGTAGAGCATCTTCTCGAAGTGCGGCACCACCCAGGCGTCGTCGACCGAGTAGCGCGCGAAGCCGCCGGCCAGCTGGTCGTAGATGCCGCCCCGGGCCATCGCCTCCAGCGTGTGCGGCAGCGCGCGGTCCTCGCCGCGGCGGCGCAGCCACTCCAGGACCATCGACGGCGGGAACTTCGGCGCGCCACCGAACCCACCCCGCACCGCGTCGTGCTCCGAGACCAGCAGCGCGGCCGCCGCGTCCAGCGTCTCGGCCGTGATCGTCCCGGCGGCCAGCGCCACCCCCCGCCCCAGGTGCTCGCGCAGCCGCCCCGCCACCTGCTGCACCTCCTCGGGCCGCGTGGTCCACGCGTCGGACAGCGCCTCGAGCACCTGCCGGAAGCTCGGCTGCCCCATCCGCGGCCGGTCCGGGAAGTAGGTGCCCGCGAAGAACGGGCTGCCCTCGTGGTCCAGCACGCACGTCATCGGCCACCCGCCGTGCCCGGTCATCGACGTGGTCGCGTCCATGTAGACCGCGTCCACGTCCGGCCGCTCCTCGCGGTCGACCTTGATCGAGACGAAGTGCTCGTTGAGGTACGCCGCCGTCGCCTCGTCCTCGAACGACTCGTGCGCCATCACGTGGCACCAGTGGCACGCGGCGTACCCCACGCTCAACAGCACCGGCACCCCCCGCCGCCGAGCCTCAGCGAACGCCTCCGGCCCCCACTCCCACCAGTCGACCGGGTTGTCGGCGTGCTGGAGGAGGTACGGCGAGGTCGCGTCCCGGAGGCGGTTGGCCATGGCCCCAGCGTGTCAGGGGTGAGGTGAGGGGTGAGTGCGCGGCCGGTGCGGGCACCGGGCCGGCGTGGCCGGTGACCTCGCGTCACCGCAGCATGCGGGACTTCCGTCGCACGCCCACGTCGGCCGAGCTCTGGAGGTCAGATCGCAGACCAAGGCGCCAGCGGCGCCTCCGGCTCGAGGAAGTACGCCAAGCGCGTGCGCACCTCCTCCTCGACCTGTGGCGTCCGTTGCAGTGTCAGCAGCCAGCTGAACATGAACATCGCGCGCAGCTTGAGCAGCTCGGTCCAGGGTCCCCATTCCCTGAGGTCGTAGCCGTAACGGTGGGCGAACGTGAGCCATTCAGCGTCGTCCTGACCGAACAGCACGACTCCCGCCAGCGGCTCGACGAGGTCCCACTCGCGGGGTCCGCGTGCGATCCGGTCGAAGTCGATGAGGTGCGGGCCCGAAGAGTCGACCAGGACGTTCCCCTCGTGGATGTCTCCGTGGATCGGTCCCCGCGGCAAGACGAAGTCGACGTCGCGGACCTGGTTGACGAGGTGGTCCTTGACCTCTCGCAACTGGGCCAGCGCCTGCTCGGTGATGACACGGTCCGGCTCCATCTGGTCCATGCGCACGCCGAGCCGACCCAGCGGCTCCCACTCGGGCAGGGAGCCGTCGTAGTCGGCTGTCACGTCGTGGAACCGGCGCGCGAGCTCGGCGAGGTCCGCCATCGTCGGCTCGCGCACCTCGGCGATGCGCTCCCACACGGTCACCGGCTGACCGTCCACGACTCCCTGGTGCAGCAGGCGCGCCGTCGGGAAGGCCCGCGATCTCAGCCAGATCGCCAGGTCGACCTGTTGCTGGAGGAGATCGGTGTCGTAGTCACTGTCGGCCAGGCGCACGACGGTGTCGGCGGTCCGGAAGACCGCGTTGGTCCCCCACCGGACGAGGTGGAGCCCCTCGGCCGGCCGCTCCGCCTGGGCCAGCGCACGGAGCGCGAGGCTCTCGGCGCGGGCGACACCTGCGGACTGCGAATCGCCACTCATCCCAACAGCGCTTCGCGCACGTGTCGCCGCTCGCGAGCGCGTTCGACGCGGTACCAGAGGTGGAGGATCACGGCGATGACGACCGCTGCCCCGATGACGGTCCCCAGCGCGACGTAGAAGACCCAGTAGAACTGCACGTCCGTGATGGAGCGGTCGCTGTGCACCTCCGAACCGTTGATCCCGAAGAACCCGAAGACGATGCCCAGCGGCAGCGCGATCGTGGTGATGACGCCGAACGCCACGGATCGGACGACGCGGTTCCGCTCGTCGGCCCGACGTTCAGCAGCATGTCGGCGAGCCGCTTCAGCGCTCAGCGCCGAACCCAGCCTCTCCAGGATGGCCCCGACGGTCTGCACCTCGTTGGTGATGGACGCGCTCTCGAAGAGGTCCTCGTGGAAGTCGGTCACCCGCAGCGACGGAACGGTGGACGCGACGCGCTGGAAGGCCTCGACCCCGGCGCTGAGGTCCAGCTGGAGGCGGGCCATCCCCTGAGCGGACACCGCGAGGAGGGTCTGCTGGCGTCGCGTCGCAGTGGGACTCGAGTCGTGCTCAGGGGCGAGGAACCGGCGCGCTCGCATGAGTTCGGCGAACGCCTGCTCTCGCACGGCTCGCAGGGTCATCAACGCACCGACGAACAACATGCACGAGGTGAGGACGGCGTTCTCCACGTAGCCCTGGTTCCGCACCGTCACACCGACGTACGGACCGGTCGCCGCGAACGCAGCGCCGCGATTCGACTCGGGCGGCAGCTTGATGCGGTCCGAGAAGGCGGCGTAGGGCTCGTCGAAGCGGTAGATGAGGCTCGAGACCAGCTGCACGTTGACCCGGCCGTTGCCGCGCACCTGGTCCCACAGCCGCTCGTCGAGGTGGACGAGGTTGTACGTCTCGAGCCCCAAGCCGTCGAGCACCGGGGCGACGGCGTCGGGTGCGTACGTGAGCACGCCTTCCCACAGCGACTTCCCGTCGATGCGCACCCTGCGGTGGTGGAGGTCCTCCAGCAGCAGGATGAGCGCCGCGGGATCGCACTCGACCTCGACGGTGAGGGCCACCTCGACGAGGTTGTTGGGCAGGCGGATCAGCCAGAAACGGTTGCGCTGGACCAGCCCGTCGAAGTGCTCGAACTCGAGCGACTCGACCCGACTGCGGGCCAGGACGAAGGGGAACTGTCGCTGGCTGGCCCGGTAGGAAGCCTCCAGCCGGTCGAACTTCAGCGACGACCAGACCGGCGAGCCCAAGCCGTGCGATGCGGAGGCCACCGCGTCCTCGCTGGCCTCCACCGCGTACAGCACGGTCACCCGGTGGTGCGTGCGTGTGGCGATCGGGTCGTAGTCGAGCGGCGCGCGCCGCGGCTCGGGCTCAGGCGGTCCGGCCGTGGCTGCGACGACCGTCGGGTCCGCGGTCATGCTTCCTCCCCGTGAGGACCTCGTAGACCGCAGCATCGTAGGCGACGGGTCGCAGGGCTGCCCGTGCGCGGGCCTGGAGTCGCGAGAGGGATCTCGCGCCTGGAGCATGCCGGCACGGTCCCCGGTCGTCACTGAGGGATGCTGGGCTCGTGGCCCAGCGAGACGACGAGACCCAGATCGCCGCGGCGGTGCGCACGTTCTTCGATGCCTTCACCTCCGGCCCGGCGCCGGACGTCGCCCGACGGATGGTCGCCCTGCGCGAGGTGCTCCTGCCTCAGGCGCTGGTCGTCCGGACGTGCGGCGGCGAGCCGACGGCGTACGACGTGGAGGGGTTCATCGCCCCGCGCGAGGCCCTGCTCACCGACGGGACGCTGAGCGAGTTCCGTGAGTGGGAGGTCGAGGGGCGCACCGAGGTGTACGGCGACATCGCGCACCACTGGTGCACCTACGCCAAGGAGGGTGTGCAGGGCGGCGCGCCGATGAGCGGCCGCGGCGCCAAGACGCTGCAGCTGGTGCGGACCGGCGCCGGGTGGCGCATCAGCGCGGCGGCCTGGGACGACGAGCGGTGAACCTCCCCGAGGCCTACTACCTCCCGGTCGGGGACGACACGTTCGAGTCGACCGCGGCCACGACCAGCCCCTGGGACCTGGCGGCGCAGCACGGCGGGCCGCCGTCGGCGCTGCTGGCGCGGGCCGTGGACCGCACGACCGACGACCCGGGGTTCACCATCGCGCGGCTCACCGTGGACATGCTGGGCGCGATCCCGCAGGGGCGGGTGCGGACCGAGGCCGAGGTGGTGCGGCCCGGGCGGCGGGTCGAGATGGTCGCCGCTCGGCTGTACGTCGACGAGCGGCTCGCGTGCACCGCCACGGCCTGGCGGGTGCGGGAGGACCGCGAGTCGACGCGCCACCTGGTCGAGCCGCCCGCGGAGCTGCCACCCCTGCCCGAGGCCGAGGAGACGGCGTTCTTCGAGGGCGTGCCGCCGGAGTGGGGCTACGGACCGTCCGTGGACTGGCGCTTCGTCGAGGGCGGGTTCGCCGGTCCGGCCACCGGGCGGGCCCGGCTCTGGACCCGGGTCCGCATCCCGCTCGTCGCCGGCGAGGAGACCGCACCGCTGCACCGGCTCGTGGTCGTCGCCGACTCGACGAACGGCGTCTCGGCCCGCCTGCCGCTGCAGGAGTGGTGGTCGATCCCGAACACGCTCACCGTCACCGTGGAGCGCGTCCCCGACGAGGAGTGGATGTTCCTCGACGCCGCGACCGACCTGAGCCCGCACGGCCGCGGAGCCGCCCACGCCACCATGTCCGACCGGCACGGGGTGCTGGCGCACGTGGCCCAGCCACTGCTGGTGAGTCCTCGTTGACTTAAGTTGATTGACTAACTAGACTTTGATCATGCTCGCGCCAGAGGTCGACACCGTCCAGGCCCGTGAGGAGCGCCGCCGGCAGGCCGTGCTCCGCTACCGCCGCCACGTGCAGGAGCTGCTGCAGCGCCGCGAGGACCTGGCCGGCGTGTCCAAGCTGGCCGACCTGATGTCCGACGCGACGCGCTGGGCGGCCTGAGTCCCCGGTGCTGACCCGCGCGGGTCCCCGCGAGTCGCGTAACCGCGAACTTACGCGCTGAGCCGCGCTTCGTCTTCCCCGCGAAACCAACCGGAAACGGCGCACCGGGATCGTTCTGGGGCATGGCCCGCCCCGTCCTCGACGCCCACCGCCACATCGGCGTGCTGCCGGCGTACCCCTTCTACGGCGGGCCGGCCATCAGCGCCGACGTGACCGCGAAGGCGACGGTCGCCGAGCTCCTGGCCACCCTGGACGACGAGGGCGTCGAGCGCGCGCTCGTGCTGCCCAACTACGGCGTGCCGGACCCCGACGTCGCCTTCGCGCTCAACCACCTCGCCCTCGAGGCGGCCCAGGACGACGACCGGGTCCGCTGCGGGCTCTGGCTCTCGCCGAAGCAGTCCGACGCCGCCCGCAACGACGCGGCGCTCGCGCTGGCGGGCGAGGAGGGCGTCGCCGCGCTCAAGACCAGCTTCCTGCTCGGCGGCAGCCCGACCGACCCCGACTGTGCCGAGCAGTTGGACCGGATCTTCACCACTGCGGCCGAGCGCGACCTGGTGGTGCATGTGCACACCAGCCCCGGGGGCGCCTCCGACGTCGACCAGGTCGGCACGCTCGTCGAGAGGTACGGCGACGCCACCAAGATCCACCTGGTCCACCTCGGCGGCGGGATGAGCGGGCACATGAAGCTCATCGGCCACCGGCTCTTCGACTGGATCGAGGCCGGCAAGCGGGTCTACACCGACGCCAGCTGGTCGATCGGCTTCGCCGCCGGCTGGCTGGTCCAGGAGATCGAACGACGGGGGGTCGGCCACGACCGCGTGCTGTTCGCCACCGACACCCCCTGGGGCGACTTCGCCGGCGAGCACGCCCGCCTGGCCGCGGCCGCCGGCGACGGCGCGTTGGCCCAGGCGTTCTTCCACGACAACTTCTCGGCCCTCTACGGCTGAGCAGCAGCACCACCCACACACCGACCCGAGGAGAAGAGATGTCCGTGTTCGACGACGAGATCCTGGCCAACATGGAGAAGTCGGTGGCCGAGATCCCGCACCCCTCGCAGCCGAAGGGCACCAATCTCTACGGCTCGACCAAGCTCTTCCCCGACTACCAGGCCAGTGAGGGCCAGGCCTGGCTGACCCTGGTCCACGGCATCCCGCACGAGAGCTCGGTCAGCTTCGTCGCGGTGCTGCAGACCACGCGGGCGCTGCGCAAGGGCTTCGACGCGACGCTCTACTTCTACGGCCCCGGCGCCCTGGCCTGCGCCGACACCCGCGGCTTCCCGACGACCGGCGACACGGCGTTCCCGGGCAACCAGAACATGAACGAGGCGATCAAGACCTTCATCGCGGAGGGCGGCACCGTGCTCTGCTGCCGCTTCGGCATGGCGCTGCACGGCCAGCGCGAGGAGGACCTCATCGAGGGCGTCATCCCCTGCCACCCGCTGGACGTGCAGGACGCGGTCATCCACTTCGCCAACAAGGGCGCGATCATCAACAGCGTCTACAACCTCTGATGTCCAGCTCGACCCGGGTGGACGTCGCCATCCAGGGCATCCGCCTGCTCGACGCGCCGGTGGCGCGTCGGGCGGGCGCCGGCCCGAGCGACGACGGACACGTGCTCCTCGACGGCGTCGGCGCGGCGATCCCGCTCAACCCGCGCAGCCCGTACACCGTCAGCGGCGGCCGGCTGCTGCTGGACGGCGCGGACACCGGGATGGGCGTCGAGGCGGTGGCGCGGCCCCGCTTCTACGACCTGCGCACCGCCGACGGTGTGCCGTACGAGCAGATCGCCCGGCTCCACTCCGCCCGGGTGCTGGCCACCACGGTCGTGCAGACCTGCGTGCGGTACGACGAGGCCGAGCGCTGCCGCTTCTGCGCCATCGAGGAGTCCCTGCGCCAGGGCTCGACCATCGCGGTGAAGACGCCGGCCATGATCGCCGAGGTGGCGCGGGCGGCGCACGAGCTCGACGGCATCACCCAGATGGTGATGACCACCGGCACCAGCAACGGTCGCGACCGCGGCGCCACCCACCTCGCGCGGTGCGTGCGTGCGGTCCGCGAGGTGCTGCCCGACCTGCCCATCCAGGTGCAGTGCGAGCCGCCGGCGTCGTTGGAGACCATCCAGGAGCTGTACGACGCGGGCGCGCGCTCGATCGGCATCCACGTGGAGTCGCTCGACGACGGCGTGCGCCGGCGGTGGATGCCGGGCAAGGGCTCGGTCCCGCTGGCGGAGTACCGCGCGGCGTGGGTCGAGGCGGTCCGGGTCTTCGGCTGGAACCAGGTCTCGACCTACCTGCTCGTCGGCCTCGGCGAGGACCCCGACGAGCTGGTCGCCGGCGCGGAGGAGCTGATCGCGATGGGCGTGTACCCCTTCGTCGTGCCGTTCCGTCCGCTGGCCGGCACGCTCGCCACCGACGTGGACCGGGTGCCCGCGCCGCCGAGCGACGTGCTCCACCACGTGACGGCCCGGGTCGCGGCGGCACTGCGCCGGGCCGGGATGCACGGCGCCGGCCAGGCGGCCGGCTGCGCGGCCTGCGGCGCCTGCTCGGCCCTGTCCTGCGAGGGGGCGTGAGGTGAGCGAGCTGGTCGAGGACGTCGTCCTCATCGGGTCCCGCCGGGTGCCGCCGAGCCTGGACTCCTTCGTCGTCGTCGAGGCCGACGGTGCCGAGCTGGCGGCGTACCACCGGCTGCGGCAGGAGGTCTTCGTGGGCGAGCAGGGGCTCTTCGTCGGCAGCGACCGCGACGACACCGACGACGACCCGCGCACGGTGGTGCTCGTGGCTCGCGCCCACGACGGCGAGGTCCTGGGCGGCGTCCGGCTGCACCCCGCCCTGCCGGGCCACGACCTGGGCTGGTGGCGCGGCAGCCGGCTGGTCGTCGCGAAGGACGCGCGGATGCTGCTGGGCGTCGGCGCCGCCCTGGTCCGCGCGGCGTGCGCGACCGCCGAGGCGCGCGGCGCGCTGCGCTTCGACGCCACGGTCCAGGCCCAGAACGAACCGCTCTTCCGCCGCCTCGGCTGGGTCAGCCGCGAGCGGCTGCACCTGCACGGTCGCCCGCACGTGCTGGTCGACTGGCCCGTCGACCGGATCCAGCGCCTGGCCGAGGCGACCAAGGCCGCGCTCGGCGGGCTGCTCACCGGCCTGGTCGACAGCGGCGACGGATTCCTCGGCGACGACGGCGCCCCGGTGCCCGGCACCGACGTGGTCGCGGCCTGCGACGCGATCCTCCCGGCCATGGTCGAGCGCGACCCCGAGTGGGCCGGCTGGTGCGCGGTCCTGGTCAACCTCAACGACCTCTCCGCCATGGGCGCCCGTCCGGTCGGGCTGCTCGACGCGGTCGGCGCCCGCGACGCGTCCTTCGCCCGCCGCATCCTGCGCGGGCTGGGTGAGGCCGCCCGGGCGTGGGACGTCCCCGTGCTGGGCGGCCACACCCAGCTCGGCGTCCCCGCCGCCCTCAGCGTGACCGCCCTCGGTCGCACCGACCGGCCGGTGCCGGGCGCCGGCGGGCGCGCGGGTCAAGCGCTGCGGGTCACCGCCGACCTCGGCGGCGGCTGGCGACCCGGCTACACCGGTGCGCAGTGGGACTCCTCCAGCCACCGCACCGGGCCCGAGCTGCGGGCACTGGCCGACGTGGTGCCGGCGCTGGCGCCGACCGCGGCCAAGGACGTCTCCATGAGCGGCCTGGTCGGCACCACCGGCATGCTGGCCGAGGCCGGCGGCGTGCGCGCCGTGCTCGACGTCGAGTCGATCCCCGCGCCCGACGAGGCGGCGTACGGCGACTGGCTGACCTGCTTCCCCGGCTTCGCCGTCGTCACCGCCGAGCGCGAGCCCGCGGGCGCGGCCCTGCCCGGGTTCGTGACCACCGCCGTCTGCGGGGAGCTCGCCGAGGGCTCCGGCGTCGGGCTGCGCTGGCCCGACGGCGTGGTCACCGAGGCGGTCCGCGATTCCGTCACCCACCTGGGAGCCGCTTCATGAGCACGACCACCATCGCCACCGTCTGCGCGGGCTTCGGCCGCGACGTGGAGGAGAACCTCGCCCAGATCGCGGCCTACGCCGACCGCGCGCGCCAGCAGGGCGCCTCGCTCCTGGTGCTGCCCGAGGCGTGCCTGGGCGGCTACCTCTCCGTGCTCGGCCGCGGTCGCGACGGCAGCCACGACGAGCAGCCCGAGTCGCTGCCGCCGGTCATGGAGCTCGACGGCCCCGAGCTGGGCCGCGTGGCCGCGATCGCGCGCGAGCTCACCGTCGTGGTCGGCTTCTGCGAGGCCGACGGGGCCGAGCGCTACAACAGCGCCGCGGCCGTCACCGGCGACGGCGTGCTCGGCGTGCACCGCAAGGTCCACCAACCCCTCGGGGAAGGGATGTTCTACGCCGCCGGCGAGGAGCTGCGCGCGTTCGAGACGCCGGTCGGCCGGCTCGGGATGCTGATCTGCTACGACAAGGCCTTTCCGGAGGCAGCCCGCGGACTCGCCCTCGACGGCGCCGAGGTCGTCGCCTGCATCTCGGCCTGGCCCGCCTCGCGCACCGCCACCGCCGGCGACCTGGCCCAGGACCGGTGGACGCACCGCTTCAACCTCTTCGACCAGGCCCGGGCGCTGGAGAACCAGCTGGTCTGGGTCGCCTCCAACCAGACCGGGAGCTTCGGCTCGCTGCGCTTCGTGGGCCACGCCAAGGTCGTGGGCCCTGGCGGCGACGTGCTCGCCGGCACCGGCGTCGACGAGGGCATGGCGGTGGCCTCGGTCGACGTGGCCGAGTCCCTGGACCTGGCCCGACGCGCGATGTTCCACCTGCGCGACCGGCGTCCCGACCTCTACCTGCAGCAGTACCGCGAACCGGAGACCGCCCGTGCCTGAGCTGACCTTCGACGTGCGCTGGCCCGACGGCCAGGTGCAGTCCTGCTACTCCCCCTCCCTGGTGGTCCACGACCACCTCGTGGCCGGTCACACCTACACCGTGCGCGACTTCGCCCGGCGCGCGACCCTGGCCCTGGACCTGGCCAGCGAGCGGGTCCGCGAGACCTACGGCTTCGCCTGCACGTCGGCGGCCGCCACCACCGACCAGATCGCCGCCGCGGCGTCGTCCTACGACGCCGAGGACTGGGTCACGGTCGTGCGGATCTGGCCGCCGCTGCCCGACGAGCCCGCCCGTGAGGCAGCGGCGTCATGACCGAGGTGCGCACCTCCGCCGTGGTGGTCGGCGCCGGACAGGCCGGGCTGTCGACCAGCTGGTTCCTCACCCGCGACGGCGTCGACCACGTGGTGCTCGAGGCCGAGACCGCCGTGCACGAGTGGTCGGACCGGCGCTGGGACTCCTTCACCCTGGTCACCCCGAACTGGCACTGCCGGCTGCCGGGCTACGCCTACGACGGGCCGGACCCGGACGGGTTCATGACCAAGACGGAGGTCGAGGCCTGGGTCGGCGGGTACGCCGCGACGTTCGGGCCGCCGCTGGTCGAGGGCACCCGGGCCACGGCGCTGACCGAGCGCGAGGGCGGCGGCTTCCTGGTGACCACCACGGGACCGGCCGGCGAGACGACGTACTGCGCCGACCACGTGGTGGTGGCCACCGGCGGCTACCACCTGCCGATCGTCCCGCCGTGGGCGCCCGCGCTCGACCCGTCGGTCACCCAGCTGGAGTCGGCGCACTACCGCAACCCCGACCAGCTCCCCGACGGCGCGGTGCTCGTCGTGGGCTCCGGGCAGTCCGGCGCGCAGATCGCCGAGGACCTGCACCTGGCCGGACGTCGGGTGCACCTCGCCCTGGGCGACGCGCCCCGGGTGGCCCGGACCTACCGCGGCCGCGACGTCATGACCTGGCTCAGCGACATGGGCCTCTACGACACCCCGGTCGCGCAGTACCCCGGCGGCGCCAGCGCCCGGGAGAAGACCAACCACTACGTCACCGGCCGCGACGGCGGGCGCGACATCGACCTGCGCCGCTTCGCCGCGGCGGGGATGCGGCTGCACGGGCTGCTCGAGTCCGGCGGGGGCGCCACGCTGCGCTTCCGGCCGACCGCGGGCTCCGCGCTGGACGCCGCGGACGCGACGTACAACTCCATCAACCGCGACATCGACCGCTGGATCGAGCAGCAGGGGCTGGACGCGCCGCCGCCGTCGCGCTACGAGCCGGTGTGGACGCCGGACACCGAGCACACGTCGTTGGACCTGGATGCGGAGGGAGTCACGTCGGTGGTCTGGGCGATCGGCTACCGGCCCGACTACCGCTGGGTGCGGGTCGGGGTCTTCGACGGCTCCGGGCGCCCCACCCACACCCGCGGGGTCACCGCGGTGCCGGGGCTGTTCTTCCTCGGCCTGCCGTGGCTGCACACGTGGGGCTCGGGCCGCTTCCTCGGCATCGCCCGCGACGCCGAGCACGTGGCCGGCTGCCTCACCGGGGCGCTCGCCCCGCGGCGGCAGGCCGTCGGGTGAGGGTGGTCGTCCGATGAGGCTGGGGGCGGTCGCCGCCCACTTCGGCCGCGACCTCGACCGGGCCCTGGCCAAGGTCGAGGGCATCGTGGCCGACGCCCGCCGTGCCGGCGTCGACCTCCTGGTGCTCCCCGACGCGACCCTCGGCGGCTATCTCTCCGACCTGCGCCACCCCGACCCGTCCTCACTGCCCCCGGGGCTGACCGAGGACTCCTTCGAGGTGCGTCGAGTCGCTGCGCTGGCGGGCGACATGGTCGTCTGCGTGGGGTACGCCGAGGAGGCTGACGGTCGGCTGCACAACGCCGCGGTCTGCGTCTCCGGCGACGGCGTGCTGGGCCGCCACCGCAAGGTCCACCAGCCGGCCGGCGAGTCGCTGGCCTACGCCGCGGGCACCTCGTTCACCGCGTTCGAGACTCCCGTCGGCCGGCTCGGGATGCTCATCGACTACGACAAGACCTTCCCCGAGGCCTCGCGCTCGCTGGCCCTGGACGGTGCCACCGTGCTCGCCTGCCTGTCGGCCTGGCCGGCCTCGGTGACCGACCGGGCCTCGCGCCTCCCGCAGGACCGCCAGTCCCGGCTGTTCGACCTCTACGACTGCGCCCGCGCGGCCGAGAACCAGGTCGTCTGGGTCTCCTCCAACCAGACCGGCGTCATGGGCGGGCTCCGCTTCCTCGGCCAGGCCAAGGTGGTCGGCCCCGGCGGGGAGGTCCTGGCCCGCACCGGCTCCAAGGGCGGGCTCGCGGTGGCCGAGCTCGACGTGGCGGCGGAAGTGGCCCGCTCCCGACGGCTGCTGCACCACCTCAAGGAGCTCAACCCCGGGGCGTACGGCGGGTGAGGGTCGCGCTGCTGACCTACTCGACGCGCCCCCGCGGCGGCGTCGTGCACACGCTCGCCCTGGCCGAGGCGCTCGCCGAGCTCGGCGTCGACGTGCACGTCTGGACCCTGGGCCGCGGCGGCGACACCACCTTCTTCCGGCCCGTCGCCGCGGCGGTCACGGTGCACGCAGTGCCGTTCGAGGCCCGCGACGGGGAAGGCGTCGGAGCCCGGATCGTCCGGTCCATCGAGGTCCTCCGCGCGGCCTTCGAGCGCGAGCGAGCGGCGTACGACGTGGTGCACGCGCAGGACTGCATCAGCGCCAACGCCGCACTCCCCTGCCTGCGCACCGTCCACCACCTCGACACGTTCACCACCCCCGAGCTGGCGGCCTGCCACGAGCGGGCTCTGGTGGCGCCGTACGCCCGGATCTGCGTCTCCCGCACCGTCGCCGAGGAGATCGCCCACCTGCGGCCCACGGTCATCCCCAACGGCGTGGACGCCCCGCGCTTCGAGGCCGCCGGCGGCACGGGACGGTTCGCCCACCTGAGGACCTACGTCCTCGCGTTGGGCGGCATCGAGCCGCGCAAGGGGACCCTCGACCTGCTCGAGGGCTTCGCGCTGCTCGGCGACCCGTCGCTGCGGCTGGTCATCGGCGGCGGCGAGACGCTCTTCGACTACCGCGACTACCGCGCCACCTTCGACGTCCGCGCCCGAGAGCTGGGCGTCGCGCCGGTGGTCCTCGGTGCGCTGAGCGAGGAGGAGCTTCCCCACCTGGTCGCCGAGGCCGCGGCCCTGGCCATGGTCTCGACCAAGGAGGGGTTCGGCCTGGCCGCGCTCGAGGCGCTGGCCGCGGGCACCCCGGTCGTGGCTCGCGACCTGCCGGTGCTGCACGAGGTCCTCGGCGACACCGTGGCCTACGCCGCGGACCCCGCCGGGATCGCCGCCGCGCTGCGCGGCGTGCTCGACGACGCACCCCCACCGGAGGCCGGCCGGGAGCTGGCCCGGGGCTACACCTGGGCGGCGGCGGCCCGGGCCCACCTGGAGCTGTACTCCGAGCTCTAGGACTTCCTGCGTAGCGCTTCGGGCTTGTGCACGGCCTCGCCGCCGGACTTCTCGCTCTTGACGAGGTACTGCGGCTCGTCCTCCGATGCGTCCACCGTGCGGCCGGCGGCCTCGGTGCGGCTGGTGATCTTCTTCTCGACGGTGCCGACCGCCGTACCGCCCGGGCTGTCCCACTCCACGCGGTCGCCCTTCTCGAACTCCTTCGTCATGGCTGTCCGGTAACCAGCGGCGCGAAGAAGCTCCGCACCTCCCCCGCCAGCAGCTCCGGCACCTCGTACGCCGCGAAGTGGCCGCCGCGCGGCAGCTCGGTCCAGCGCACCAGGTCGAAGGAGCGCTCGGCCAGCGCCCGGGGCTCGGGCGTCAGGTCGGCCGGGAAGACCGCGAAGCCCGTGGGCACGGTGACCCGGCCCTCGGCGGGCGCGGCGTGGGAGGAGTCGAAGTAGTAGCGGGCGGCGGAGGCCGCCGTGCCGGTGACCCAGTAGACGGTCAGGTTCGCGCAGAGCCAGTCGAGGTTGAAGACGTCGAAGACGTCGCCGTCGCTCCAGGCCTGGAACTTCTCCAGGAACCACCCGGCCAGCCCGGCCGGGGAGTCGGTGAGCGCGTAGGCCAGGGTCTGCGGGCGGGTCGCCTGCTGGGCGGCGTACGCACCCTCCTCGCGGTACCACCGCTCGCCCTCGCGGACGAAGTCCCGCTCCGCCTCGCTGAGCCCGGCCAGCTCGTCGGGACGCGCGCCGAGCAGGTGCCACCACGGCACGTCGGTGAGGTGTACGCCGAGCAGGCGGTCCGGGTGCCGCAGGGCCAGCCGCTTGCCGATGCCGGTGCCGATGTCGCCGCCGTGGTAGCCGAACCGGTCGTGGCCGAGCGCCGTCATCAGCCCGGCGAACAGGTCGGCGACCCGGTCCGGGCCGCTGCCGAGCGTGGTGGGCCGGTCGGAGAAGCCGTAGCCCGGGATGCTCGGCACGACCAGCTCGAAGTCGTCGGCCAGCAGCGGCAGCAGCCGCTCGAAGCGCAGGAACGAGTCCGGCCAGCCGTGCGCCAGCAGCAGGGGCGGGGCCCCGCGACGGCCCGCCCGGACCGCGTGCAGGCCGACGCCGTGGACCTCGACACGGACGTGGTCGAGCTCGTCGAGCCGGGCCTCGGTCGCGCGCCAGTCGAAGCGCTCGGCCCAGTGCTCGACGAGCGTGCGCAACGCGTCGGGCGGTGTGCCGAGGGTCCAGTCGGCGACCACCGCATCCGGCCAGCGCGTGCGCCGCAGCCGGTCGCGCAGGTCGTCGAGGACGTCACCCGCGACCTCGATGCGGAACGGCTGCACCGCCCCGCTCACCCGAGCAGCACCTCGGCGGTGAACTCCGCGGCCCGGCGGTCGAACTCGCGGCCGTGGCGGAGCATGGCGTGCTTGCCGTCGGGGATGGTCTCGAAGGCGACGTCGGCGGTCCGCGCGAGGTTGCGGGCCACGGCCTCGGCTCGGGCCGGGCTGGCGACCCGGTCGCGCAGCCCGTGCAGGACCAGCACCCGTCGGCCGGACAGGTCGGCGGTGTCGGTCGGGTAGACCCACGGGTTGAGGGCCACGACCGAGCGCACCCGCGGGCCGTCGCCGGCCAGCAGGGCGGCGCGGCCACCCAGGGAGTGGCCGACCAGACCCACGGGCAGGTCGCCGTACCGCTCGGCCACGCGCTCCATGGCCCAGTCCGCGTCGGAGACCGGGGTGTGGTCGGTGTCCCAGCCGCGGTAGCGGTTGAGCAGCCGGTAGACCGCCAGCCGACCGCGGCCGGCCCGGACGACGGCGTGCGCGGTCGGGATCATCCGCACGACCGAGAGCTGGGTCGGGCTCACCACCACCTGGTCGCCGCGCGAGGCGCCGCCGTGCAGCACGAGGACGACGGCGTCCGGGGCGTCGGGCTCGCGAACGGCGACGAGCTTCGGGACCGCTTCCACGGGTGGAGAAGTACCCGGATCAGCCGGCGGAGTGGCTCTCGGGCTCCTCGGCCGCGGCGTCGTCCGCCCCGTCCTCGTCGCCGTACACACCAGCGTCCTTGGCCGCCTGCGCCCGGCGCAGCTGCTTGGAGAGCGAGAACCCGAGCACCACGACGGCGGCGATGAGGAGCAGGAACAGCACGAACGCCGTCCAGCCGGCCTTCACGTCCTCGTCCTGGGGGACGCCGTCGGCCAGCGTGGTCAGGAGGACGAGTGCGGACATGGTCCCAGTCTCTCAGGCGCTCGCAGCGCTGTCCTCGGCGGCGTCCGCCGCACCCGGCACCACGATCCCGGCGAACAGGTCGTCCTCGGGGATCTCGGTGTCGACGTGCGACGTGACCAGCTCGAAGTCCTCGGTCGGCCACACCTCGGCCTGGATCTCGCGCGGCACGGCGAACCAGAAGCCGTCCGGGTCGATCTGGGTGGCGTGGGCCAGCAGGGCCTGGTCGCGGACGCCGAAGTAGTCCGAGCACGGCACGCGGGTGGTGACCCGCGCCTCCCACTCCGGCTCGTCCTTCCACTCCTTGAGCCGCTCCTCCCACGGCGACTCCAGCCCGTGGGCGATCATCGCGTCGTGGATCGCCTGGATCCGCGCCTTGTTGAACGTGTGGTGGTAGTAGAGCTTCTCCACCTGCCACGGCTCGCCCAGCTCCGGGTAGCGCTCCGGGTCGGCCGCCGCGGCGAACGCCTCGACCGAGATCTCGTGGCACTTGATGTGGTCGGGGTGCGGGTAGCCACCGCGCTCGTCGTAGGTCGTCATCACGTGCGGCTTGAACTCGCGGATCAGCCGCACCAGCGGCGCGGCCGCCTCCTCGAGCGGCACCAGCGCGAAGCAGCCCTCGGGCAGCGGCGGCTTCGGGTCGCCCTCCGGCCAGCCGGAGTCGACGAAGCCCAGCCAGTCCTGCCGGACGCCGAGGATGTCGCGTGCCCGCTCCATCTCCTGGCGGCGGATCTCGGCCATGTTCTCGAGCACGTCGGGGCGTTCCATCTTCGGGTTGAGGATGGAGCCGCGCTCGCCACCGGTGCAGGTGACGACGTGGACGTCGACGCCCTCGGCGACGTACATCGCCGTCGACGCCGCCCCCTTGCTCGACTCGTCGTCGGGGTGGGCGTGCACGTGCATGAGCCGGAGTCCGGCTCGAGGTCCTGCGGTCACGGCGTTCAGCCTAGGTGCGACCCTTGTCCCGTGAGCGCGCAGGACACCCTGACCGAGCGGTACGGCGCGCCCTCGCCCGGCCGGCGCCGGCTGGTCCTGCTCGCCTCGGTCGTGGTCGCCGCGGTCTTCCTGGGCTGGCTGGCCTGGGCTGTCTACGAGCACGCCCGGCCCCAGGTGACCTCCGAGCTGGAGTCGTTCTCGGTCGACGACGACCACCACGTCACCGCCGTCGTGGTCGTCCAGCTGCGCGACTCCGACGTCGACGCGTCCTGCACGCTCCGCGCGTACGCCGAGGACCACACCACCGTCGGTGAGCTCACCTTCTCCCCCGACCTGGCCGAGGGCCGGCGCCAGACCGAGACCGTCCGCACCGACCGCCGCGCGACCTCGGTGGAGAACGTCGGCTGCACCGCCTCGGGCCAGGACCGGCCGCGCTGACCTGTCGTACTTGACTTCGACAGCGGCCCGGATCGGGCTACAGTGGTCGGTCTGATCGTCCCGCGGGACCGTTCAGGACCGGCCCGCGACGTCCGTGCGCAGGCGCACCGATCAGACCATCTCGACAGACACGTCAGGAGTACCCCCATGACCCAGCAGACCGAGCAGGGCACCGTCTGGCTCACCCAGGAGGCCTTCGACAAGCTCCAGGCCGAGCTCGAGGAGCTGAAGGGTCCGGTGCGCCAGGAGATCGTCAGCAAGATCAGCGCGGCCCGCGAGGAGGGCGACCTCAGCGAGAACGGCGGCTACCACGCCGCCCGCGAGGAGCAGGGCAAGAACGAGGGCCGGATCCGCCAGCTCGAATCCATGCTCCAGCGCGCCGAGGTCGGCGAGACCCCCGCCGACGACGGCATCGTCGAACCCGGCATGAAGGTCACCTACAAGTTCGTCGGCGACTCCGACGACGAGGCCGAGACCTTCCTCCTCGGCGCCCGCGAGATGGAGGACGCCGAGAGCGGCCTCAAGGTCTACTCCCCGCAGTCCCCGCTCGGCCAGGCCATCAACGGCGCGGCCAAGGGCGACACGGTCAGCTACGAGGCCCCCAACGGCAAGACGCTCGAGGTCACCATCCTCGACGCGGTGCCCTTCACCGGCTGAGGCGTTGCGCCCGCAGCGTGAGTTTCACCGGCCGGCCGGTGAAACTCACGCTTGGAGTACGAAACTCCCGCCCGATCCGCCAGTTCCGTACGCCACGGTCACGCCGCAGCGCGGTGCATCGCGCGTCCGATCCGAGCGGCGGTGGCCGCAGGGGTGTCCAGATCGGCCCACACGAACCGGATCATCCGCCAGCCGGTCAACTCGCGCAGCAAGTCCTCTCTCGCCTTCTCGCGCAACACCGCGTCGACGACGGTCTCTCCAAGACGCCGCGTGCGCGTGTACTTCCCGACGCCGTCGAACTCACCCAACAGCCCGTACGCCGGCCAAGCGAAGTCAGTGCGGCCGGCCAGGCGGCCGCTGGGGTGGAACACCTCGAACTGCAGGTCTGGCAGGGGCAGCCGTCGGTCGACGCACAGGAGGCGGGTCCGCGACTCTCCGACGGACTCGCTGCGAGCGTCGCACAGGCGAACGGCCAACTGCAGGGGCAGTGAGCCCGGCCAATCGACCTTCCTGTCGAGACCGACACCGAGCTCGTGCCGCGTCACCAGGCCGCGGTTGAGATACCAGTCCAGGACACACACGCCTGCGTCCCGCCCGGCCAGACTCGCTGTGTCGAGAGCCGTTCGGAGCGGACTGGTCACCCAAAGGCCTTCGCTGCGGGTGAGGTCGCCAACGCGGCACTCGCCGCGGTGGTGGGTGACCCGAGCGGCACGTCGCTCGCCGACCCCCGCCAGGTTGGTCACATGCGCATGGGACAGCTCCAGCCCCCACATCGGGCCGCCCTGGAGGACGCACGCACTCTGGTGGGACGCGGCCACGGTGTTCCGGTACAGACGCAGAACGCCGGCGACGAGCATCCGGTGGCGCGTTGCCGGGTCAGCCGACGCCCACGACGAGCCGAGCACGTACAGACCCTGACGCAGCCGGACGATCGACCCGTCGCGTCGGGCGCGAGCGAGGTGGTTGTCGTTGAAGCCGACGGCGAGCGCATCACGCCGCAGGATGATTCCGAGCGGGTCGGCCACGTGTTCGAGCACCCATCGAGCGTCTGCGACCGTCGCGCCTGACACAGGCATCGCGGGCAGAGCGTGTGGACGAACGGCCATTGCGGCATGCCTGTGGGCGCTCCGTGGACGCAGAGATCTCCCCGGGGAGTACGAAACTGGAACTAGGCGTACGAACCATGCGGCCGGAAGTCCAGTTTCACCGGCCGGCCGGTGAAACTGGACCGGCTCGAGACCCGGGGCGGCGGCGCGCGGAGGCGCTGATCGGCCGCTTCCGCGGGCGGGGCTAGCGGGTCGTCGAGGTCACTCGATGACGCGGTAGCCGCGCTCGCGCAGGCGGGCGATCAGCGCCTCCGCGTGCTGCTGGCCGCGCGTCTCGAGCTGGACCTGGACCTCGACCTCGTCGAGGCTCAGGTCCGGGGAGATGCGCTCGTGGGCGACCTCGAGCACGTTGGCGCCGGCGGCGCCGATCTCCATGAGCAGGTTGGCGAGGCCACCGGGCGAGTCGGGGATGGTCACGTGCAGCCCGAGGTAGCGCCCGGCGGCGGCCATGCCGTGCTGGATGACCTTGCCGAGCAGGAGCGGGTCGATGTTGCCGCCGGAGAGCACGGCGACGACCGGCCCAGGGAAGTCGTGCGGGGCGTCGAGCAGCGCGGCCACGGCGGCGGCGCCGGCGGGCTCGACGACCATCTTGGCCCGCTCCACGAGGGCGAGCAGGGCGCGGGAGAGCGACTCCTCGGAGACGGTGCGGATCTCGTCGACGTGATCGCGGACCTCGGCGAACGGGACGTCGCCGGGCAGGCCGACCGCGATGCCGTCGGCCATGGTCTTCATCGAGGGCAGCTGGACGGGGCGGCCCTGCGCGAGCGAGGTGGGGTACGCCGCGGCGCCGGCGGCCTGGACGCCGACGACGCGCACGTCGGGGCGGGCCTCCTTGACCGCGAGCGCGACGCCGGCCAGCAGCCCGCCGCCGCCGGTGGGGACGAGCAGGGTGGCGACGTCGGGCACCTGCTCGAGGACCTCGAGGCCGAGCGTGCCCTGGCCGGCCACGATGTCCACGTGGTCGAACGGGTGGATGAGCACCGCGCCGGTCTCCGCGGAGAACGCCCGCGCCGCGGCCAGCGACTCCTCCAGCACCCGACCGGAGAACACCACCTCGGCGCCGTACGCCCGGGTCGCGCGCTCCTTGGGGATGGGCGCGCCCTCGGGCATGAAGACGGTGGACCTGATGCCGAGCATCTGCGCGGCGAGCGCGACGCCCTGGGCGTGGTTGCCGGCCGAGGCGGCGACGACGCCGCGGGCGCGCTCCTCGGGCGAGAGGCGGAAGAGCCGGGTGTAGGCGCCGCGGATCTTGAACGAGCCGCAGCGCTGGAGGTTCTCGCACTTGAGCCAGACCGGCGCGTCGACCAGCGCCGAGAGCCAGCGCGAGAACTCCACCGGCGTCTCGATGGCCACGTCGCGGATCAGCTCGCGCGCGACCTCCACGTCGTGCAGGTGCACGCCGTCCATCAGGTCAGCCACCGACCCTCCCGTCGTCCGGGTCGTCGGAGTCCCCCGGTGGCTCGGGGTGCTCCTCGACGGCCGCTGTCTCGCCGGTCTCCAGGTAGTCCTCGGCCAGCTCCTCCACCGGATCGTCCCCCGGATCGGTGTACGCCGCGAGGTGCTGGGCCACGGCGTTGACCGCGGCGGCCAGGGGCACGGCGACCAGGGCGCCGGCCACGCCGGCGGTCAGCACACCCGCACCGATGGCCAGGATGACCCCGAGCGGGTGGACCGAGACCCAGCGGCCCATGAGGAACGGCTGGAGCACGTGGCCCTCGAGCTGCTGCACGCCGATGACCACGGCCAGCATGATCAGGGCGCGGACCAGGCCCTGGTCGACCAGGGCCACGAGGACGGCGACCGCGCCGGCCACGGTGGCGCCCACGATCGGCACGAACGCGCCGAGGAAGACCAGCACGCCGATGGCCAGCGAGAACGGCACGCTCAGCGCCCACGCGCCGACGCCGATGAGGATCGCGTCGGTCGCGGCGACGATCACGGTGGCCCGCACGAACTGGGTCAGCGAGATCCAGGCGACCCGGCCCGAGCCGTCGACCCGCTCGCGGGCCGCGCGGGGCGAGAGCCGCACGAGCCAGGCCCAGATCCGGCTGCCGTCGGAGAGGAAGAAGTAGGTGGAGAAGAGCACGATGAAGAAGCCGGCGAGCACGTGCCCGACCGCGGCACCGACCTCGGTCACCGAGCTGATGACGCCGCCCTCGCCGGTGGACTTGGTGATGCCGTCCTGGGCCTTCTGGATGTAGTCGTTGATCTGGGAGTCGCTGGCGTGCAGCGGCCCGTCCTTGAGCCAGTCGCGGATCTCCTGGAGCCCGGCCACGGTCTGGTCGGCCAGGTCGCTGGCGCCGTTTGCGACCTGCTGGCCCGCGAAGGTCAACAGCGCCGCCACCGAGGTGATCGTGAACAGCACCACGAGGATCGAGGCCAGGCTGCGGCGTACGCCGACCCGCTCCAGCCAGTCGACCAGCGGGGCCACCAGGGCGGTGATGAGCAGCGCGACGACGACGGGGATGACGATGACGGCGAAGAAGCCGATGAGGTAGCCGAGCAGCGCGGCGGCTCCCGCGATGACCAGCAGCCGCCAGGACCACGCGGCGGTGAGGTCGACGCCGTACGGCACCTCGGCGCGGCTGAAGTTCGACGTACCGGCGGTGATGGTCACCGGCTCGGGGGCCCGCTCCTGCCGCCGCTCGAGGCGGCGGATCGCCGCCCACTGCTGGGCGAGGCGGGTGGCCACGCTGCCGTGGGGTTCGGCCGGCCGCGCCGGAGCCTCGTCGCTCACGGCGTCAACCTATCGCCGAGGCGGGCGACCAGCCGGCGCGCCGCGTCGGGGTGGTCGGCGGCGAGCAGCCCGGCCGCGGCCAGGACGTAGTCGGTGTCCACGCCGACCTGTGCCCGATCTGGGAGCTGCCAGTCACCGTCGCGCTCGATCCGCAGCACGCGCTCGGCCGCCCCGGCCCGCCCGTGGCGCAGCACGCCGCCCGACCCGACCAGCAGGCGCACCTCGCGCAGGTCGACCCCGCTCCGCTCGACCACCCGCCCCTCCGGGCTGACCACGACCCGCGACCGGCCGGCGTGCCGGCGCAGCGCCAGCCCCACGGCGGCCCGCGCGATGGCCTCGTCCTCGTCCTGCTCCTGCTCGGTGGTGGGCAGGAAGCCCGGGTCGGTCCGGCGCACGGCGGCCGCGTGGGTGAGCTCGTCCAACCCGGCCTCCTCGACCGTGGAGGCCGCGGACCACCGCATGCCGAGGTCACCCTCGACGGTCCGGGTGACCGGCGTGGGCGCGACCACGTCGCGGGCCAGCTCGGCCTGCTCGGGGTCGAGCTCGACGACCGAGTGCACGTCGGTGGTGGCGCCGCCGACGTCGACGACCACGACCTCGCCGGCCACCTCGGCCAGCAGCTCGACGCCGGTGAGCACGACGTCCGGCGTGGCGCCGCGGACCATCGCGGTGAAGTCGGCCCGCGCGCTCAGGTGCTTGCCGCCGATGACGTGGGACAGGAACACCTCGCGGATGGCCCGGCGCGCACCGTCCGGCGCCAGGACGCCGATGCGGGGCACCACGTTGGGCGCCACCACGTGCGGCACCTCGCCGAGCAGCGCGCTCACCTCGTCGGCGGCGTCGGCGTTCCCGGCCACCACCGTCGGGCCGCGCCAGCCGGACGCGCGCAGGCCGCGGGCGGCCTCCCGCAGCGGCTCCGCGTTGCCGCCGTCGGTGCCACCGACCAGCAGGACCACGTCGGGGGCGTCCGCGGTCAGGTCGAGGTCGTGGCCCTGCGCGACCGCCCGGACGGTCACGACCTTGCCGCCGCTGGACAGCGCCACCCGACGGCCCGCCTCGGCGGTGACCAGCTCCTCGTTGCCGACCACCGCGATCCGCAGTCCGCCGCCGGCGCTGGAGCAGGCCAGGACCTCGGCGCCCTGCGCTCCGGGTCCGAGCGCGGCCAGGCACGCGTCGTACCCGTCCAGGACGTCGGTGTCGATCGTGGTCCGGTGCTCCGCGCCGGCCAGCACCCGGCCCTCGGCCAGGTCGACGAGCAGCGCCTTGGTGAAGGTCGAGCCGAAGTCGACGCAGACGGCCCTGCCCTCGCCGGGCTGTGTCACCCGAGCGCGCGGTCTAGGTCCGCCAGCAGGTCGTCGACGGTCTCGATCCCGACGCTCAGGCGGACCAGGTCGGCCGGCACCTCGAGGTCGGTCCCGGCCACGCTCGCGTGTGTCATCCGGCCCGGGTGCTCGATGAGCGACTCGATGCCGCCGAGCGACTCGGCCAGCGTGAAGACCTCGGCGGCGCCGCAGACCGCCAGCGCCCTCTCCTCGCCGCCCTTGACCCGGAAGCTGACCATCCCGCCGAAGCGGTCCATCTGCCGGGCCGCGACCTCGTGGCCCGGGTGGCTCGCCAGCCCGGGGTAGTAGACGTGCTCGACCCGCTCGTCGGCCTCGAGGAAGGCCACCACCCGCTCGGCGTTGTCGCAGTGCTTCTCCATCCGCACGCCGAGCGTCTTGAGCCCGCGCAGGGTCAGCCACGACTCGAACGCGCCGGCCACCGCGCCCATGGCGTTCTGGTGGTAGGCCACCTTCTCGGCCAGCTCCAGGTCGCGCACGACGACCGCGCCGCCGACGACGTCGCTGTGGCCGCCGACGTACTTGGTCGTGGAGTGCACCACCACGTCGGCGCCGAGGGTCAGCGGGCGCTGGAGGTACGGCGACGCGAAGGTGTTGTCGACGACCAGCAGTGCGCCCACGCCGTGGGCCAGGTCGGCCAGCGCCGCGATGTCGGCGATCCCGAGCAGCGGGTTGGTCGGCGTCTCGACCCAGATCATCCGGGTCCGGTCGGTGAGGGCGGCCCGGACCGCGTCCAGGTCACCGAGCGCGGCCGGGGTCTGGCCCACGCCCCAGCGCGTCTCGACCTTGTCGAAGAGCCGGTGCGTGCCGCCGTAGGCGTCGTTGGGCAGGACCACGTGGTCCCCCGGCTCGAGCAGCCCGCGCACGATGGTGTCCTCGGCGGCCAGCCCGGAGGCGAAGGCGAACCCGCGCTCGCCCTCCTCCAGCGCCGCCACGGTGGCCTCGAGGGCGGTGCGCGTGGGGTTGGCGGAGCGGCTGTACTCGTAGCCGCCGCGCAGACCGCCCACCCCGTCCTGCTTGTAGGTCGACGTCGCGAAGATCGGGGGGATCACCGCTCCGGTCGACGGGTCCGGCTCCCACCCCGCGTGGATCGCACGCGTCTCGAAGCCGGACTTGGTCCGGTGCTCCTGGCTCATCACGCGAGCGTATCCACCGGCCAGCCCGTGCCACGCTGGGGCCGTCATCACCTCGGGGCTCGTCAACCTCCACACCGCCGACATCGGGGCCGGCACGCGCTCCTGGGGCGAGCTGCTCGGCCTGGGCACCGCCGACGCCGCGCTCCGCGGGCACGACGTCGGCAACGACAACCACTCGGCCCTCCTGCGCGACCCGGACGGCAACCTCGTCGAGATCCTCAGCAAGCAGCGCTGAGCCCCGACGCGGCGCGTCGCTCCCAGCCGGGTGTGGCTGGTGGACGTCGTGCCGCCGTCGTACCTCCGGATCCGCTAGGGCCGCGCCCGCCGGTGGACGGGGGCGTCGCCGAGGGCGCGGGCCAGGTTGTCGAGGATCCGGCGGGGCCGGAGCACCGGGGACGGCGAGCTGGCCGAGGTGGCCATGCCGGTGATGACCTCGTCGAGGACCTCGGTCTCGGTGTGGCGGGGCCGCCAGTCGAGCTCGAGCTCCGCGCGGGCGCTGTCGAGGAGGGGTACGGCGTAGGCCAGGTCGATCCAGCCGGGGTCGAGCTGCTCGAGGCGGGCGTGCCAGAGCGCGGCGACGCCGGCGCGCAGGACGCGGGCGGGGACGTGCACGGTCCGGGCGTGCAGGGCGGCGCCGACGAGCTCGGCGGTGACCGGGCGGCCGGAGGCGAGGTTGAAGGCGCCTTCCGCGCCTCGGGCGAGCACGGCGACCACCGCGGCGGCGACGTCGTCGGCGTGCACGAACGGCACCTCCAGGCGGCGGTCGAGTGGCAGCACGGGCACGAAGCGGAGCGCGGCGGCCGGGACCAGCCCCGGCACGGCGTAGCGCAGCAGCGCGCTGCCGGCCGCCGACTGCCCGATGATCCCCGGCCGCATCCGGGCGAGGGTCAGCGACGGGTGGGCCGCGGCGAAGCCGTCCAGGAAGCGCTCGGCCTCCGCCTTGTGCTGGGAGTACGGCGAGGTGGGGACGCCGTCGACCGGGTAGTCCTCGGTCACGGGTCGAGGACCGGAGCGCGGGGAGTAGGCGCCGACCGAGGACATGTGCACCAGGTGCGGGACGCCCTCCGCGACCACGGCCTCGGCGACCCGGCGGGTGCCGCCGACGCCGAGCTCGTGCAGGTGGTCTAGGCGGTGCGAGGGCTGGAACCCCCACGCCAGGTGCACGAGGGCGTCGGCGCCGCGCACCGCCTCGCGCAGCCGGTCGACGTGGTCGTCGCGGGTGAGGTCGACGGCGTGCCAGCCGGCGGCGGCGTACGGCGGGTGGGAGGCGGCCGGCGGGCGGCGGGCGATCCCGACGAGCGAGTGGCCGGCGCCGCTCAGGGCCCGCAGCAGGGCGGTGCCGACGTTGCCGGTGGCTCCGGTGATGGCGATGCGCACGACGTGGGGTACCCCACGCGTCCGGGCCCACCTCGGCGGGAACGTCCGGGCCACCACCCGTGTTGGACACTGTGCGGGACCGGCGCGCACGCCAGCGGCACGGCCCGCACGAGCAAAGGAGAGTCCGTGTCCATCTTCTCCCGCACCAAGTCCGCCCTCGTCGAGCCCGAGCAGGCGCTGCCCGGCCGCACCGAGCGCCCCTGGGCCGTCGCGGCCCGCCACCGGGTCCTGGACGCGCCCGTCGTCACCGACGAGGTGCCCGAGGGCTACGAGGTCGCGATCTTCGGCCTGGGCTGCTTCTGGGGCGCCGAGGAGATCTACTGGCAGACGCCGGGCGTCTGGTCCACCTCGGTCGGGTACGCCGGCGGCACCACGCCGAACCCGACGTACGAGGAGGTCTGCAGCGGCCGCACCAACCACACCGAGGCCGTCCGGATCGTCTTCGACCCCTCGGTCGTGTCGTACGCCGACCTGGTCAAGAAGTTCTTCGAGGTCCACGACCCCACGCAGGGCTTCCGGCAGGGCAACGACGTCGGCACGCAGTACCGCTCGGCGATCTACTTCACCAGCCCCGAGCAGGAGCAGGTCGCGCGCGAGCTGACCGCGGTCTACGGTCAGGAGCTGGCCACCCGCCGGCTCGGTGAGATCACCACCGAGATCCGCCCCGCCAGCGAGACGCCGTACTTCTACGCCGAGGACCCGCACCAGCAGTACCTCGCCAAGAACCCGTTCGGCTACCGCTGCCACGCCAACACCGGCGTGAAGTTCCCCGGCTGATTCTCGCCCGACCTGTCGTAGCGGCCCGCCGCTGTTCGTAGCGTTGACAGCGGCGGGCGTTCGGCCTGCCCGGAGACAGGAGCAGCGATGGCGGAGTACCTCATCTTCTTCAACCAGCAGTGGGTCGGCGACCACGACGAGGCGTGGTACCAGGGTCGCGTCGAGCCGTCGACGGCCGTGGTCCGGGAGATGCAGGAGCAGGGCGTGCTGGTGTACGCCGGCGGGCTGGTCGAGGAGCTCGAGGAGGCGGCCAGCGCCGACGCGACCAGCGGCACGACGCTCGTCACCGACGGGCCGTTCGCCGAGACCAAGGAGTGGCTCGGCGGGCTGACCATCGTCGACGTGCCCGACGACGAGACCGCGCGCTACTGGGCGGGCCGGGTGGCCGAGGGCTGCGGGTGGCCGCAGGAGGTCCGCAGGTTCAAGTCCGGGTCGCTGCGCGAGGCCGCCCGGGGCTAGCGCACCCGGTCGTACTTGAGCAGCAGCTCGCCGTCGCCTCCCGCGACCTGACGGGCGAGCTGCCAGCGGCTGTCCGGGCCGCCCTCGAAGAGCCGGGGGCCGGAGCCCAGGACCACGGGGAACTGGGTGATGCACAGCTGGTCGACCAGGTCGGCCTCGAGCGCGGCCCGGATGACGCTGGCCGAGGAGACGACGAAGACGTCGCCGTCTGTGTCGCCGGTGTCGCCGGGGTCGTCGGACTCGCCAGCCGCGAGGTCGCGCAGCACGTCGGCGGTCGCGCGGTCCTCGAGGGTCGTGTGCCGCCACGGTGCGTGGGTGAGCGTCGTGGACAGCACCACCTTGTCCACGTCGACCAGCCAGCGCGCGAAGCCGACGTCGCGGGGGTCGGCGCCGTCCATGTCGATGACCTGCGGCCACCAGCCGAGGAACCCCTCGGCGTTCTTGCGGCCCAGCACGGCGGTGGTCGCGCTCTCCCACAGCGAGGTGAGGTGGTCGCGCGCGGCGTCGGAGACGGCGTACGGCATCACCCAGCTCATGTCCATCGGGTCGTCCTTGGCGTAGCGGCCGTCGAGGGAGAGGGCGATGTTGGTGACGATGCGTCGGGTCACGGGGTGCTCCTGTCGAGAAGGTGGGCGAGGGTGTCGAGGGACTGGGCGAAGCCGGGCTCGATGCCGGCGACGGGGTCGGCGGCGTCGACCGTGCTGTCGGTGATCCGGTAGGTCACGTCGAGGTCGGCGCCGGAGGCGGTCCGGGTCAGGTCGTAGGTCACGTCGGCGGTGAAGACGGCCGCTCCGTCGGGACCCGCGGGCGAGGAGGTGTAGGCGAGCCGTTCCGAGGACCGGACCTCGGTCACCACGCCCTCCGCGCGCCCGACCACGACGTCGGAGTCGTCGACGTCCTCACGGTCGCGGTACTCCAGCACGATCCGGCCGCCGGGCTCGGCCTCGAAGACCAGGTCGGAGATCCGCAGGCTGGCCGGCGCCCACCACCGGGCCAGCAGGTCCGGCTCGGTGAGGTGGGCCCACACCACGTCCGGCGCGGCGGCCAGCGAGCGGTGGAACGTGAAGGTCCGGCCGTCGGCCCACCCCGGCTCCGAGGCGGCGCGTCGCTCGTCGGCCACGCCGTCGGCGTACGCCGTGAAGGAGGGGTCGGCGCCGGCGGCGTCGGCCAGCGCGGTCAGGGCTGCGGCGAGCTCGTGGAGCGGATCGGGACGCAGGGAGTAGACCCGCCGGGTGCCGAGCCGCTCCCCCACCACGAGACCGGCGCGCTCGAGGGTCTGCAGGTGCTTGGTCGTCTGCGGCTGCCGGGCCCCGGCCAGCTGGGCCAGGACGCCCACAGGTCGCGGCCGCTCGGCCAGCAGCCCGACCAGGCGCCAGCGGGCCGGGTCAGCCAGCGCGGCGAGGAGTGCCTCCATGCCGGAGAGCATTCCTCATGGCGAATATTCCTGTCAAGGAATCAGTCCAGGTCGGCCGACTCCACCTGGGCCAGCAGCCGGTCCATCTGCTCGCGGACCCGGGAGTGCCGCTCCTCGCGGGCCTGCTTGAGTCGGGCCACGTCCTCGTCGATGCGGGCCCGCGACTCGCGCAGGGCGAGCCGCGCCCGCTTGGCCTCGCGGCGCGCCCGCAGCTGGAGGCGCTGGGCCTCGGCCTCGGCGGTGGTGCGCAGCTCCTCGGCGTCGGCGGTGGCCTCGGCCAGGGTGGAGCGGGCGGCCTCGAGCAGGGCGTCGGCCTCGGCCCGGGCCTCGGCGCGGAGTCGCTCGCCCTCGGTCCGGGCGGCCGCGAGCTCGGCCTCGGCCTCCGCGCGCGCCTCGGCCCGGGCGCGGGTGCCGGACAGCAGCTGCTCGGCCTCGGTGCGGGCGGTCACCAGCACCTGGTCGCCTTGGGTGTGGGCGGTGGCCACCACCCGCTGGGCCTCCGAGCGCGCGGACGCGGTCAGCTCCTCGGCCTGGCTCTGCGCACCGAGCAGCAGCGCGTCGGCGTCGGCCCGCGCCGAGGCGGTGAGCCGGGCCGCCTCGGTGTGGGCGGCCTCGAGGGCCTGCTGGGCCTCGGTCTCCGCGGTCGCGCTGAGCGTCTCGCTCTCCAGGCGTGCGTCGGCCAGGGCCTGCTCGGCCTCGCCCCGCAGCTCCTGGGAGCTGGAGCGGGCCTGGCTGAGCAGCTGCTCGGCCTCGGACACCGCGGCGGCCCGCGTCTGGTCGGCGTGGGCGGCAGCGTCGGCACGACGGGCCTCGGCCTCGAGCCGGGCGCGCTCGGCACGGGCCACGGCCTCGGCGCGGAGCCGCTCGGCCTCGTCCTGCGCCTGGCCCCGCAGCTGCCCGGCCTCCTCCTGCGCCTCGCCACGCAGCCGGTCGGCCTCGCTGCGGGCCGCGGCGCGCAGCTCCTCGCCCTCGGCCGTCGCCGCCTCGACCACCGCGGTGGCGTCGGCGGTGGCCGTCGCGGTCAGGGCGGCGCCCTCGGTGCGGGCCGTCTCGAGCTCGGTCTGCGCCGTCGTCCGCAACGCCGCGGCGCGGGCCTCGGCGTCGGCCACCAGCCGGTCCGCGCGCGCCTGCGCGTCGTCGGCCAGGCGGTCGGCCTCGGCCTCGGCGGTCTCCACCAGCCCGGCCGCCTCGGCGCGGGCGTCGGTGACCAGGCGCTCGCACTCGGCCCGGGAGCGTTCGAGCACGACGTACGCCTCGGCCCGGAGCTCCTGGGAGCCCGCACTCGCCTCGGCCAGCAGCTGCTCGGCCTCGGCGGAGGTCGCGGCGAGCAGGGTGTCGGCCTCGAGGCGGGTGACCCACTGGACCTGGTCGGCCTGCTCGCGGGCGTCGGCGAGCAGGGCCTCGGCCCGGCTGCGCAGCTCGGCAGCGGACGTGCCGGCCTCGGTGAGCAGCTCCTCGGCCTCCGCACTGGCCGCGTCGAGCACCGCCTCGGACTCGAGGTGGGCCAGCGAGCGCGCCCGCTCGACCTCGGCCAGCGCCTCGGCCAGCACCTCCTCGGCCTCCGCCTCGAGGTCGGTGGAGCGGGCGCGCGCGGAGGCCAGCAGCTGCTCGGCGCGGGTGGCGGCCGACGAGCGGGCGCCCTCGGCCTCCCGGGTCGCCGTGCTGAGCAGCTGGTCGCTCTCGGTGCGGGCGTCGGTCAGCAGCCGCCGCGCATCCTCGGCGCGCGAGCGCGCGTCGGCGAGGAGCTGCTCGGTCTCGGCGCGCATGGTGCCGGTGTCGTCGTGGGTCCGGCCCCACAGCTGGCCGGCCGCGGTCCGGGCGGCGCGGGTGAGCTGGTCGGCCTGCTCCTGCGCGGCGGCCCGGAGCTCCTCGGCCTCGTCCACGGCGCGGTCCCGGGCCTCCTGGCGCAGCTGCTCGAGCAGCCGGTCGGCCTCGTCGCGCGCGCCGTCCTTGGCGTGGGCCAGGAGCTGGTCGGCCTCGGAGCGGGCCTGCGCCTCGAACTGCTCGGCCGCGCTGCGGGCCTCGGCCAGGAGCTGGTCGGCCTCGGCCCGGGCCACGGCCTTGAGCTGCTCACCCTCGCTGCGGGCGTCGGCCACCAGGGCCTCAGCGCTGCGGGTGGCGAGCTCCAGCAGCCGCGAGGCGCTGTCGGGTGCGTTCTGCGCCGCGTCGGTGGACCCGGCCGAGCCCTCCGGCGGGCGCGCGTCGTGCGTCGTACTCATGGCACTTCCCCCTTGGTCGCGGTCCACGCCCGAGAGTCCCGGACCCCCCGGTCCGGCGTGCCCCGACGATTCCCCGTACGGCGCCCCACTGCGCCGTGTCCGTCGTCCCGGGCCGGCTCAGCACTGGCCCAGACCAGCGATCCTGCCCGGCTCCTGAGGGCCTGACAAGTCCGGTCCGGAGCGCGCGCGCCGGCCCGATGCCCCCGGGGCACGGCTCCCGAGAGCCCGTTTCACCCGCCGGGGGACAATGGGGGACGTGGCTGACCGCGACCTCCCGCGCCGGGCTGCTCGGCGCACCGCGCGGCTGGCCGCCCTCCCGCTGGGGTACGCCGGGCGCACGGCCCTCGGGCTCGGCAAACGCCTCGGCGGCGCACCGGCCGAGACGGTGATGACCGAGATCCAGCAGCGCACCGCCGAGCAGCTGTTCCGCACCCTGGGCGAGCTCAAGGGCGGCGCGATGAAGTTCGGCCAGGCCCTCAGCGTGCTCGAGGCCGCGCTGCCCGAGGAGGTGGCCGGGCCCTACCGCGAGCAGCTGACCAAGCTGCAGGACGCCGCGCCCCCGATGCCGACCCAGACCGTGCGCGAGCAGATCGAGAAGGCCCTGGGGCCGGACTGGCGCGAGCAGCTGGTCTGGCTCGACGGCGGCCCCACCGCGGCGGCCAGCATCGGCCAGGTCCACCGGGGCCGATGGCACGACGGCCGCGACGTCGCGGTCAAGGTGCAGTACCCCGGCGCCGGCGAGGCCCTGCACTCCGACCTGCGCCAGCTGGCCCGGCTCGGGCGGACCATCGCGCCGGTGATGCCCGGCATCGACGTCAAGCCGCTGGTCGAGGAGATGCAGGCGCGGGCGGTCGAGGAGCTCGACTACGAGCTCGAGGCCGAGGCGCAGCGCACGTTCGCCGAGGCGTTCCGCGGCGACCCGCACATCGCCGTGCCCGACGTCGTCGCCGTCGGCGGCGAGGTCCTGGTCTCGTCGTGGATGGAGAGCAGCGGCAGCCTGGCCACGGTCATCCGCGAGGGCAGCCAGGAGGAGCGCGACCACTACGGCGAGCTCTTCGCCGAGTTCGTCTTCGCCGGCCCCAGCCGCACCGGCATGCTGCACGCCGATCCGCACCCCGGCAACTACCGCACCATCCCCGACGAGGACGGCAACCCCGGCCGGCTGGGCGTGCTCGACTTCGGTGCCGTCGCCCGCCTCGAGGGCCACGGCCTGCCCGCGGCCATGGGCCGCCTGATCCGCATCGCCGCCGACAACGACCCGGGCGGGCTCGAGGCCGGTCTGCGGGCCGAGGGCTTCCTCAAGGACCGCACCCGCGTCGAGCCCGAGCTGCTGCTGGACTACCTCAGCCCGTTCGTGGAGCCGGCCCAGGTCGAGCGGTTCAAGTTCAGCCGCGAGTGGATGCGCACGACGTTCCAGCGCATCAACGACCCGCGTCAGCCGACCTACACCGTGGCGCTCAAGCTCAACCTGCCGCCGTCGTACCTCCTCATCCACCGGACCTGGCTCGGTGGCATCGGCGTGCTCAGCCAGCTCGAGGCCGAGGCGCCGTTCCGGCAGATCCTGACCGACTACCTGCCGGGGTTCGCGAGCGCCTAGCCCTCGACCAGCGGCAGGAGCATCACGTGCAGGCCGACCAGGCCGTGCGCGCGGGAGTCGAAGGCCTCCGGCACGGTGCCGATGATCCGGAAGCCGAGCGCCTGCCACAGGTGCACGGCGGCTTCGTTGGTCTCCACCACGGCGTTGAACTGGATCGCGCGGAATCCGGCGTCACGGTGCCACTGCACGACGTGCTCCCCCAGCCGCCGGCCGACGCCCTTCCCGCGCGCCGCCCCCGAGACCATGAACGACGCGGTGCCGACGTGGCTCCCGCGACCCGGGCGGTTGGGGCCCATGGTGGCGCTGCCCAGGATCGTGCCGTCCTCCTCGAGCACCACGGTCTGTCCGGGCGGCGGCACCGTCCAGAGCGCACGGGCCTGCTCAGAGGTGAGGTCGAGCGGGTAGGCGTAGGTCTCGCCCGCCTGCACGATCTCGTCCCAGAACGGCCAGACCTGCGCCCAGTCCTCCTCGGTCATCGGGCGGATCACGCCGGGTCCACCTCGACGGCGTACGACGTGATGGTGGCGATCAGGTCGCCGCGGAACTCGTAGACGTCGCAGCTGGCCACCGTCGTCGTCTCGCCGGCGCCGTTGGTGTAGCGGCTGAGGGTGTCGACCGCGACGACGTCGCCGCCGTCGGCGACCACGAAGCGCAGCCGCTCCATCGTTGCTTGGGCCATCATCGCGGCGCCCTGCTCGCACGCCGCCCGGACCGCGGCCGGCCCCACCTCCGGGGCGCCGCCGCTGGCGCTCACCCACCGGATGTCGTCGGCGAAGTGGGCGTAGGTCTGCTCGAAGTGGTGGTTGGAGAAGGCCTCGGCCACCTCCCGGTGCGTGGTCATGCGGATCGTTCCTCCGGCTTCCTCTGGGTGACGCAGTACGTCGTGCCCGCGGGGTCGCGGAGCACGGTCCAGGCGTCGAACCGGCCCAGCACGGTGGCCCCGGCCGCCTCGTGCGCGGTCACCTCGGCCTCCGGGTCGCTCGTCGCCCAGTCCAGGTGTGCGGTGACGTGGTCCTGCTCGTCGTCGAGCCGCTGGACCAGCAGCTGGAGCGGCTGGTCGTCGCCGGGGGTCACCCGTCCGAACTCCTCCTCGCGCTCCTTGCGCCGCCAGCCCGTGAGGGCGGACCAGAAGTCCAGCTCGGCGTCGTAGCGGCTCGGCGGGACGTCCAGGCACAGCTGGTCGACGTACGACGTGTGGCCGTCGGGCCAGGTGCGTGGCGCCGGCCGCGTCCCCGTGCTCCCCCGGGCCAGGCAGAAGGTGAAGCCGCCCGGCGAGCGCAGCACGGTGACGCCGTCGAAGGGCCGGCTGCCGACGCGCGCCCCGAGGGCCAGCGCCTCCCGCTCGGCCTGCTCCGGCTCGTCGACGAGCACGTCGAGGTGGACGCGCGGCGTCGTCGCGCCGAGCCGCTGCAGCTTCAGGTGGACGTCGCCGTCCGGAGGCAACAGGGAGGCGAACTGGCCCTCGGGACCGCGAGCCGCCGAACGCTCGTAGCCGGTCACCTCGGCCCAGAACGCCGCGGCCGCGTCGTACCGGTCGGGCGGCAGGTCCAGAAACGCGGTCAGCCAGCGCGGCGTCATGCGTGGTCGGCCGGCCGGTGCAGCACCGCGCTGGTCGGGGTGACCTGCACGTCCTCGCCCTCGACGGCCCCCGTGCCGTCGACGAGCAGCGTCATCCCGCTGTCCTCGCGCGGCGGGAAGACCAGTGTCACCTGCGCATTGGCCGCGAGGTTGGCCAGCGTGCCGCGGCCGGGCCCGCGCGCGGTCAGGGTGCCGTCGCTCAGGGTGGGCGCGACCGAGACCACCTTGACCGCGCCGTCGCGAGTGGTCAGCAGGTAGCCGGCGCCGAAGTCCTCCAGCGCCCGCGCCAGGTCGGCGACGTCGACGGGGATGCTCACGGGTCGAGCCTAGGGCGACCGGTCACCAGACGCCGAGCACGCCGCCCCCGATCCGCACGACGAAGCCGCTGACCACGACGATGAAGAAGAGCCGGACGAAGCCGGCGCCGCGAGCGACCGCGACCCGCGCGCCGACGTAGGAGCCGGCGAGGTTGCAGGCGCCCATCACCAGGCCGACCTGCCAGAGCACGCCGCCCTGAGGGACGAAGAGCGCGAGGGCGCCGAGGTTGGTGGCCCAGTTGGCCAGCCGGGCCTTGGCGGAGGCCTCGAGGAAGGAGTAGCCGAGCAGGCCGACGAGCGCGAAGACCAGGAAGCTGCCGGTGCCGGGGCCGAGGGCGCCGTCGTAGAAGCCGATCACGAACCCGACGGCCAGGGCCGCCGCGAGGTGGCGGTGCCCGGCGTACCGCAGCGCCGTGGCCTCGCCCAGCTGCGGCCGGAGCAGGACGTAGGCGCCGACCACGACCAGCACCACCAGCACGATGGGCTCGAAGGCTGCGCGCGGGATCTGGCTGGCCACGAGCGCGCCGCAGAACGAGCCGGCGAAGGCCAGGACCATCATCGGCAGGAACGTGCGCGGGTCGGGGCGGATGCGGCGGTAGTACGTCGCCGAGCTCACCGTCGTGCCGCAGATCGAGGCCAGCTTGTTGGTCGCCAGGATGTGCAGCGGCGAGGCGTGCGGGAGGCCGAGGAGCAGCGCGGGCAGCTGGATCAGCCCGCCGCCGCCGACCACCGCGTCGACGAACCCGGCCGCCAGCGCGGCCAGTCCCAACAGGACCAGTACGGTCGCTGTCGGGTCGTCCACTGGCGACAGCCTAGGCCGCGTGCATCGCGTCAGCGTGGATGCCAGCGTCGTCCAGGTGGTGTGGTGACGGCCCCGCGGGACCGGAGGCGGGCCGCTGGGCCCGTCGAGGGCGCGCGGGGCCGTCAACGCGCCGCGTGGGCGGCGGTGGCGCCGCGCTGTCGCGATGCACACGGCCTAGGTTGGGGCCGTGCGCATCGTGTCGCTGCTCCCCTCGACGACCGAGATCCTGTTCGCGCTGGGCGCGGGCGACGACGTCGTCGGGGTGACCTTCGAGTGCGACACCCCGGCCGAGGCGCGCACGCGCACCGTCGTGTCGACCTCGGCGCTGCCGGAGGGACTGACCCCGGCCGAGATCGACGCGCACGTGGCCGCGGCGCTGGCGAGCGGTGCGGACCTCTACCACCTGCAGGCGGACGCGCTGCGCGACCTGGACCCGACGCACGTGGTGACCCAAGACCTCTGCGCGGTGTGCGCGGTCGACGTCACGACGGTGGACGAGGCGCTGCGCCACCTGGGCTGCCGGGCCGAGGTCGTCACCGTCGACCCGCACACGCTGGAGGAGGTCCTCGACTCGGTGCTGCTGCTCGGCCGGGTGACCGGGCGGTCCGAGACCGCGGCGGCGCTGGTGCACGACCTGCGGCAGCGGATGGCCGCGGTCTGGCGCTCGACCATGGGCCGGGGTCGGCCGCGGGTCGCGGTGCTGGAGTGGACCGACCCGCCGTACGCCCCCGGGCACTGGATCCCCGAGATGGTCGAGCTGGCCGGCGGCGAGAACGTGCTGGGCACCGCGGGCCAGAAGTCCACCCGCATCCTGTGGGACGACCTGCACGCGGCCCGGCCGGACGTCGTGGTGGTGGCGCCGTGCGGGTACGACGAGGCGGGCGCGCGCGCTCAGGCCGAGGCCATCGCCGACCGGCTCCCCGCCGGCGTGCGGGTGCTGCCGGTGAACGCCGACGCCCGGTGGGCCCGGCCCGGGCCGCGGCTCGTCGACGGCGTCGAGGAGCTGGCCGCCTTCCTGCGGGAGCGCTGACGTGCCCCGCGTGGGGCTCACCCCCTCGCGCCTCACGCAGGCCGGCGCGGCGATGGCCGACGAGGTGGGCTTCGAGGCGGTGACGCTGTCCGCGCTGGCCCGGCGCTTCGAGGTCCAGGTCGCAAGCCTGTACGCCCACGTGCCGGGCTCCGCCGAGCTGCGCAACCGCATCGCCGTGCTGGCCCTCGACGAGATCGCCGACCGCGCCGAGGAGGGGCTGGCCGGGCGCTCGGGCCGCGAGGCCCTGCAGGCCCTCGGCGACGCCTACCGCTCCTACGCGCGCGAGCATCCGGGGCGGTACGCCGCCGCGACGCACCCCCTCGACGACTCCGAAGAGTCCCTGCGCGCCGGGGGCCGGCACGCCGCGCTGTCGCGGGCGGCGCTGCGCGGCTACCGGCTCGGGCGGACCGACGAGGTGCACGCCGTACGCCTCGTCGGAAGCACCGTCCGCGGCTTCGTCGACCTCGAGGCCCGCGGCTCGTTCGCGCACAGCCGGCCGTCGGCCCACGCGTCCTGGACGCGGGCCATCGACGCCCTCGACCTGGTCCTGCAGAACCAGTTTGCCTAAGACCTTTAGGCGAGCGACTATGGACCTGTGGAACCGCTCACCGACCGCGACCTGCGCGGCTGCTTCGTCAACGCCTCGAAGGGCGAGGTGAAGCGCGCGCCCCTGCCCGACCTGACCGAGCAGCCCTGGGACGACCTGGACTACCTCGGCTGGGTCGACCCCAAGGCGCCGCAGGCCGGCTACCTCGTCACCGAGACCGACCGCCACGGCCTGGTCGGGCTCGCGCTGCGCCGCAACCACGGCAGCGCCCACCGCGCCCGCATGTGCTCGCTCTGCACCACCGTGCACGGCGGCACCGGCGTCTCGCTCATGGTCGCCCGCCGCGCCGGCCGGCCCGGTCGCGACGGCAACACCGTCGGCCTCGACGTCTGCAGCGGCCTGGACTGCTCGGCGTACGCGCGGGGCCTCGTGCCGGTCCCCGCCGCCAGCGCCGTCCACGAGACGCTGCCCGTCGAAGCCCGCGTGGCGCGGCTGCGCCGCAACCTGGACGCGTTCGTGGAGCGCGTGCTGCGCGCGGCCTAGGCCACGGACCCGGGCGCGCGCAGCCGCGCGCGGGCCAGGCCCACGACGCCGATCACGACCCACACGGCGTTGAGCGCCGCCGACGGCCACGCGCTGTAGTAGGCCGAGTTGACCATGAGGAACGCACCACCGAACAGGTTCATCAGCTGGAAGGCCAGGCTCGGCCCGGTCAGCCGGCCCGTGGTCACCAGCGCGTAGGCGCTGATGAGCAGCCCCATCCCCAGCCAGCCGACGACGTTGATGGCGATGACCGATGCGTCCACGGACGCATCATCGCCGCACCGTCGACGAACCGTGTCGGGTGCTCCCGCCGCACGTGGGTGCGTGCTGCGCACGCAGCGCGCGGCGAGGGTGCCCGACACGGTTCGTCGAGAGCGCGACGTGCACGCGCGGACGGAGTCCACGCCCTGCAACACACCACGGCCGGCACGCGCTCTGCGGTAGGGGCAGGGTCGCCCAGCCCCACCGGCTCGGCGGCCACGCGCCCTGCGCCAGGTGCAGGGTCGCCGCGCCGGAACGGCTCGGGTGCCGTCGCCGCGCGTGGAGTGCGTGCTGCGCGCGGAGCGCGCGGCGGCGGTGCCCGAGTCGGTCCGTCGAGAGCGTGGCGACCACGCGCGGACGGAGTCCGCGCCGTTCAGCACAGCGGACGGAGTCCGCGCAGAGGGTCTAGTCCCCGACCCAGAAACCCCGGCCGCCGAACCAGTCGCCGTAGCCGCCCCCGCGGTACGGCATGGCGTCGCCGGCCCGCGAGCCGAGGTAGGAGCCGACGACGGCGGCGCCCAGGTCGTCCAGCTCGGGCGCGACGACGCGGCCCTCGACGCGCTGGGCCATCGAGTCGATGAAGCGGGCGAGGCCGGGGTCGTCGCCGAGGCGGAAGAAGGTGGTCTGGGCGCCGAGGCGGCGGGAGTTGTCGAGCTCACGGACGGCGTACGCGACGGTCATCGGGTGGGGCGGGTAGCTGAAGTAGACCTCGCCGTCGGGCTCGAGGTGCGAGGTCGGCTCGCCGTCGGTGACGATGAGCAGGACCGGTTGGGCGTTGGGGTGCTTGCGGAAGTGCCGGTTGGCCAGCAGCAGGGCGTGGTGCAGGTTGGTGCCCTTGTCCCACATGGCGTCGAGGGCGGTGAGCTGCTCGATGTCCATGACCTCGGCGTGCCGGCCGAAGCCGATCAGCTGCAGCGCGTCGCCGCGGAAGCGGCTGCGGATGAGCGTGTGCAGGGCGAGGGCGGTGCGCTTCATCGGCACCCAGCGGCCGTCCATGGCCATCGAGAACGACGTGTCGACCAGCAGGGCGACGCAGGCCTGGGTGCGGGCCTCGGTCTCCTGGACCTCGATGTCGTCGATGGCCACCAGCGGGCCGGTGGGGTCGGTCGAGCGGCGCACGACGGAGTTGAGCACGGTGCGCGGGACCGACCAGGGCTCGGTGTCGCCGAACTCCCACTGGCGGGTGGCGCCGGAGAGGTCGCCGGCGGCGCCGGCGCGGCGCAGCTCGCGCTGGCCCTGGCGGCCCGACATCTTGTCGGCCACGTCGCGCAGCAGCGCCTTGCCGAGCTGGCGCATGGCCTTGGGAGTGAGCTGCAGGTTGCCGTCGGAGCCGCGGCGCAGGGTGCCGCTCTCGCTCAGGGCGCGCTCGAGCTCCTGGAGGGTCTTGGCGTCGACGCGGGCCTCGTCGCCGAGCTGGCGGGCCAGCTTGTCGAGGTCGAGGTCGTCCATGCGGGCGCCGCCGTAGGACTGCGACAGCTGGTCGGAGAGCTCGTCGAGGTCGGCGAGGTCCTGGAAGACGCCGGTGCCGTCGCCGAGGCCGAGCCCCTCCTCGCCGTCCATCCGCTCCGAGCCGCCCCAGTCCTCGCCGGGGCGCAGCTGCTGGAGGTTGGAGTCGAGCCGGGACAGCGCGTCCATGAGCGCGGGCGAGCCGAAGGCCTGGGCCGAGAGCTGCATGAGCTCGTCGCGCTGCTCCGGACTCATCGAGTTGAGCATCCGCTGGGCGGCGGCGGCGCGGGCGGCCATGGCGTCGAGGAGCTCGTCGAGGTTCTGCGGGTTCTCGGGGAAGAACTCGCCGTGCTGGGCCATGAACTCGTCGAAGTCCTCCTGCGAGTCCTCGCCGAGCGCGCGCTTCTCCAGCAGCCCGTTGAGGTCGCCGAGCATCTCGTTGATGGCCTGGCGGTCCTCATCGGTGGCGTTCTCGAGCGCCTGCTTCATGCCGGCGAAGCGCTGGTCGAGCAGCTCGCGCCCGAGCAGGTCCTTGATCTTCTCGTAGGACTCGCGGGCCTCGCGGCTCTCCCAGTCGTACGACGAGAGCTCGCTCACCGCGGCGGCGGTGTTCGGGGACAGGTTGTTCAGCTGCATCTCGCGCAGCGCGCGGTCGCCGTCGTCCATCATCGCGTCGCGGGCCAGCTGCTTGCGCTCCTCGAGCACGGCCTGGTCGAGCAGCTCGCGGATCTCGTTGAGCGTGCCGTCCAGGTCGTGGCGCTGGAGCAGCTCGCGGCGCCGCTCGGCCACCCGGCGGGCCAGGTCGTCGAGGCCCTGCTGGTCGCGACCGCCGCGGCGCAGGAACTCGCGCATCGCGCGCTCGGGCGAGTAGCCGGCCATCACGTCCTGGCCGATGGCGTCGAGCGCCTCGCTCAGGTCGACGGGCGGCGCCAGCGGATCGCCGCCGTCGTAGCGGCCGTAGCTGCTGTTGCGCTGGGAGGTGTGGAGGTTGGCCATCAGCGGTCCTTCCTCATCCAGACCAGGTCCGGGAAGCGTTCGGAGGCCTCGCGGTGGGACTCCACGAAGCCGTGGGCGGCGTAGAAGCCGGCCGCCCGGGTGTTGCCGTCGACGTACTCCAGCCACAGCGGCTCGCCGTCCGGCACCTGCTCGAGCGTCGCCTCGAGCAGCCGCCGCCCGAGGCCGGAGCCCTGCGCGTCAGGGTGGACGTAGAGCTTCCACATCACCCAGCGCTCGTCGCTGCGCCCGAGGTTGGCCACGCCGAGGAGGCGCTCGCCGTCGTCGGCCACGCCGTGCCAGAGCCGCTCGGCCGACTCGCGCATCCGGTCCACGTCCCACCACTCGGCCAGCGTGAACTCGGCGTACGCCGGGTCGATCGGGGCGTACGTCGCAGGGACGACGGCCTCGCCCAGCACCCGCAGGGCGGGCGCGTCGTCCGGGGTGGCGTGGCGCAGGGTGGCCTCAGCCATACACCGTCTCGCCCCCGCCGGACTCCTTGCTGATCTTGCGCGCGAGGTAGAGCCCCTCCAGGGCCAGCTCGATCGCGCCGGCCCGCTCGCCGTCGTTGGTGGCGCCGAGGCGCTCGCAGATCTCGTCGTACAGCTCGGACTCGCCCAGCACCGGCAGCCCGGCCAGGAAGTCGCGGGCGGTGACCTGCTCGCCGGTGGTGACCATCCGGCCGTTCTCGAGCGCCTCGACCAGGAGCGCGAAGTCCAGGCCGCGGAAGGTGTGGCGCACGGTCTCGGCGGTGGCGGTGCGGAGCAGGTGGGTGAGCACCTCGAGCTCGCGCCCCTCCTCGCCGCTCTCGAACTCGATCTTGCCGCCGAGCACGTCGACCGCGGTCTCGAGGTCGACGACGCGGGCCACCGCCTCCTCCTCGCCCTGGGAGACGGCGCGGTGGATCGCGGCGGCGGCGATGGTCTCGGCGCCGGCGATCGCGAAGCGGGCCGAGACGCCGGAGCGCTGGTCGACCGAGGACGACTCGCGCAGGTTGCGGGTGAAGCGGGCCAGGATCTCCACGAGGTGGTCCGGGACCTCGGCGACGAGGTCGGCCTCCTGGCGGATGACCGCGACCTCGTCCTCGAGCGCGGTCGGGTAGTGCGTGCGGATCTCGGCGCCGAAGCGGTCCTTGAGCGGGGTGATGATCCGGCCGCGGTTGGTGTAGTCCTCCGGGTTGGCGCTGGCCACGACGAGCACGTCGAGCGGCAGCCGCAGCACGTAGCCGCGGATCTGGATGTCGCGCTCCTCCATCACGTTGAGCATCGCGACCTGGATCCGCTCGGCCAGGTCGGGCAGCTCGTTGATGGCCACGATGCCGCGGTGCGAGCGCGGGATGAGCCCGAAGTGGATGGTCTCGGGGTCGCCCAGCGAGCGGCCCTCGACGACCTTCATCGGGTCCACGTCGCCGATCAGGTCGGCGACGCTCGTGTCGGGGGTGGCGAGCTTCTCGGAGTACCGCTCGTCGCGGTGGCGCCAGTCGACCGGCAGGTCGTCGCCGAGCTCGGCCACGCGGCGCCGGGACTCGTGGGTGATCGGGTCGTAGGGGTGCTCGCCGAGCTCGGAGCCGGCGATGACCGGCGTCCACTCGTCGAGCAGACCGACCAGCGTGCGCAGGAGCCGGGTCTTGCCCTGGCCGCGCTCGCCCAGCAGGACCACGTCGTGGCCGGCGATGACCGCGCGCTCGAGCTGCGGGATCACGGTGTCCTCGAAGCCGTGCAGCCCGGGCCACGGGTCGCGGCCCTCGCGCAGGGCGCCGAGCAGGTTGTCGCGCAGCTCGGTGCGCAGCGGCTTGTGGACGTTGCCGGACTCGCGGAGCGCGCCGAGGGTGGAGATCGAGGGAGCAGAGGTCACGACTCCACGCTACTCACGGCCCCAACAAGCGGACGGGGGCTCCGCTTGGGCTAGAGCGTGCCGTTCGGACCGGCGCCCACGAAGCCGGGCAGAGCGCGCACCACGTCGGGCGGCAGGGTCAGCGCGTTCTCGCTCGCCGGGTCCACCGCGAGCCACAGCTCGTCGGACGGCCAGCCCGCCGCCAGCTGGACGAGCGCCACCTCGACGGCGTGGTCCGGGTCGGCGCCGGCCGCGGCCAGCGACTCGCGGCTGGTGAAGACCGGGACGTACGACGTGCCGTCCTGCTCCACCACCGGGAGCGCGATCGTGCCCTCGGGCGCCGGCTCCTCGCCCTCGGGCAGCTCCTGCGGCAGCAGGGCGATGGTGGCCGCGAGCTGGGTCAGCATCGCCTCGGCCTCGGCCTGGGCGTCGTTCTCGCTCATCGGTCACCGGTGTCCACTCGCGGCCCCGGCTAACGTCGGGGCGTGCTGACCAGCGAGTGCCCGTGCGGCTCCGGCGAGCGGTACGACGCGTGCTGCGGCCGGCTGCACCGCGGCGCCGCCGAGGCCGAGACGGCCGAGGAGCTGATGCGCTCGCGCTACGCGGCGTACGCCGTCGGCGCGCTCGACCACGTCTTCCGCACCTGGCACCCGCGCACCCGGCCCGACGTCATCGAGCCTGACCCGCAGCTGACCTGGACCGGCCTGACCGTGCTCGGCTCGGGTGCGGACTGGGTGGAGTTCGAGGCCGCCTTCGACCGGGGCGGGACGCCCGGCGCGCGGCACGAGCGGAGCCGCTTCGAGCGCCGGCGCGGGCGCTGGGTCTACGTCGACGGCGAGACCACTGGCTGAGCCGCCCTCCGGGCAGCGAGGATGGCGCGGTGCGCGCGCTGCCGGGGGTGACCGTCACCGCAGCGGGCGCCCTGGTCGTGGGGCTGCTGTGGTGGGGCACGGCCGACCAGGTCAGCGGTGACCCGGAGAACGCCGCCACCGCCCTCGTGCCGCCCGACGGCACCCGCGGCCTGGTCACCTCCGACGGCACCGCGGACGGGTCCGCCCAGGTCGTGGAGCACGCGCGCCTGACCGGACCGGAGATGGTCGTCACCTCCCCCGTGGTCGTCGGCGGCGCGATCGCCACCGTGCTCGACGACGACCCCTACTCCTGGCGGATCTGGCGCAGCACGACGACGACGTACCCGCAGGACGAGGAGGAGGAGCAGACGCAGCAGGAGACGACCCTGCGCCGCCTCACCGACGACGGGGTGGAGCAGCTCGCGGCGTACGGCCCGATCGCGCTGGTCTTCGACCCGCCGCTGCTCGAGGTCCCCGCCGACGTCGCCGACGGCAGCGAGTGGTCCGGCGACGGCGACCTCATCGTGGACGGGGAGACCGGGCAGCTCGGCTACCGCGGGTCCTTCGCGGCGCAGGCCGACGGCGACGACTGCCTGCGGATCACCGGCTCCCTCAGCTTCGTGCGCGGAGAGGACACGGTCCTGGACAACCCGACCGACGAGCGCTGGTGCCGCGGCCGCGGCATCGTGGCGGAGCAGGACGTCGACGCGCCGGCGCTGGCCGGGTCGACCGAGCCGCTGGAGCCGGACCTCGGCGGAGTCGAGGACTGGGCCGCCCACGACCGGCCGCTGCGGGTGGCCGGCGGCGGCGAGGGCGTCGAGGACACACCCGCCTCGATCACGCTGGACGAGGCCCCGGTGGCCGGCGTGGACGGGCGCCTGCTCCTGCCGGACGCCCAGGCCGACGACGTGGTCGCCTTCGACCCTGTCGGCGACGGCACCCGGCTGCGCACCTGGGTGGCGCACCCGGGCGGCGAGGTGCTGAGCCTCGAGGCCGCCGGCGACGTGGTCGTGGCCGGTACGTCGCGGCGCCAGGTCGTCGCGTACGGCCCGAGGGGCGACTGGCGCTGGAGCCACGGCCTGGACGACGTGCCGTCCGGACAGCCGCTGGCCGTCGACGCCGACCACCTGGTCGTCACCAGCGCCGCCGGCGAGGTCGACGCGCTGGACCCGGTCTCCGGCCAGCTCCTCTGGACCGGCGCGCTCTCGGACCGGATCCGCCTGCAGCCGGTGCACGGCTCGCGGACGGTCGTCGTGTCCGACGTGGCCGGGCGGTTGACGGCGTACGACACCGACGACGGCACCGAGGCCTGGAGCACCGAGGTCACCGGTGGCGTGGAGTCGATGGCCGTGGTCGACAGCGTCTTGGTGGTGCGGGCGCCGGACGCGGTGCAGGCCTTCGACGTGGCTGACGGCGAGCGGCTCTGGAGCAGCCGGATCTCGCCCACGTCGACGGGCTCCACCGTGGCCGCGCTCGGCGCCGTCGTCGCCCTCACCTCGTCGGAGGGCACCGTCGCCCTCGGCGTGCGCGACGGCCGCGAGCGGTGGCGGTCCGACGGCGGCGACGAGGCGCTCGCGGTCGGCGGGCACCTGTTCGTGCTCGACGGGCGCAGGCTCGTCGCCTTCGGTGCCGACGGCGAGGTCCGCGGGTGGACGTTGAGCGGCCTGCGCGGCACGACGCTCTACCTGAGCGCGACGTCCGACGGCGTGCTCGTGGCCGACGGCACCGGCGCGTCGGTCGAGGTGGGACCGTGACCGCCGCCGTCGCCCTGGTGCGTGCCGTGGCCGCCGCGCTCGCCGAGGTGGTGCGCCTGGTCCTGGTGGACCCGGTGCGCGGCGGGCGGCTGCGCCCGGACCGGTGGCCCCCCGGGCTGGCCGCGATCGTCTCGCTGGCCGGCGCGTCGTTCGTGGCCGCCGCGGCGCTGGTCCTCACCGGGCCGACGCTCCGCCGCCAGAGCGACCTGGTCTCCGGGCTGAGCGGCGACCTGGTCTACCCGCGCTGGACCACGCCGGTGTTCCTGGCCCTGGTGGTGGTCACCCTGGCCCTGCTGCACGCGGCGAGCCTGCACCTGAGCCCCTGGCTCCGCCTCGGGGTGCTGCTGTTCGTGGTGCTGGCCGTGCTGGCCTCCGCGCTGGACACCTACGACGACAACCGGCCCGCCGCCCTCGTCAGCGCGTCCGGAGCGCTGCTGCTGGTCCTGCTCACCGCGGCCCGCTGGCGCGCGGCGTTCCGCTGGTGGGAGTTCGTGGTCTCGCTCGTGGTCATCGGCGCCACGCTGGGCGTGGCCACCCGGCTCGTCGGCGACCGCGCCCAGCCGTTCGGCTTCGACCCCACCCCCACCTCGCTCGTCCAGATGGCGCAGCTCGTCTCCTCGCTGTCGGTGCCGTTCACGTTCGTGGCCGGGCTGGCCTTCGCCCAGCTGGCCGTGCTCCTGACCCGGCAGGTCGGCGCCGTCGTGGACGAGCGGGTCGGGCCCACCCCGCTGCTGGGCGTGGTGGTGGGCGTCGTCGCGGTCGTCCAGGTCGTCCTGGTCGTGCTCCACCTGCGCGTGCCGACCGGGTCGGGCAGCAGCCACGTCGCCGAGCTGGGCGCGGCCGGGCTGCTCCTGGTCCTGGCGCTCGCCCTGGGCGTCGGCGTCGTCCTGCGCTCGGCGCGCGCCGAGACGGGCGTCCTCGACCGGCTGGACGACGCCGTCGCGACGCTCGCCTTCCCGGTGGCGGCGGCCTTGAGCGCCAGCGTGCTCGCCGCGCTGGTGCTGACCCGCGTGGACACCCAGATCGCGCGGTTCACCGGTGGCGAGCGGCTCTACCTCGACGACGCCGCCGACGCCCTCTTCAAGAGCGCCACCGTGGCCTGGACCCGGGTGCTCATCGCGCTCGGTCTCCTGGCGTGGGCGCTCTGGCAGCGCCACCGGCGACCGCTCCCGGCGACCTTCGCCGCCGCCATCGGCACGGTGATCCTGGTGACCGCGGTCGGCCGCGCGAGCGACCGGGCCGTGGACCTGCCGTGGACCAGCGAGGCGCTCACCGACGTCGCCGGGGTGCTCTGGCTGGTGGTGCTCCTCGCTCTGGCCGCGACCCGGCGCCTCGACCGGCGCCGGCTGGTCGCGGTCGGGACCGCGCTCGGGCTGTCGCTGGCCTACTCGGTGCGCTCGACCTTCGACGCGCCGTTCGTCACCGTGCTGGGCCTCGGGGCCAGCGCCGCGGTCTTCCTCGGCGTGGTCTGGGCGACGCTGACCGACGCCGACGAGGCCAACGGCGACTCCGAGCGCTACCCGCGCCCGGCCCGGGTGCTGTTCTTCCTGGCCAACGCGCTGCTGGCCATGAGCACCCTGGCCTTCCTCGCCGTCGCGGACACCGAGGGGCTCGGCATCGACGTGTCGGCCTTCGGGACGCTCGGCGACGACTTCCTCGGCACAGGGCTGCTGCTGACGGCGTACGCCGCGCTGGCGTGGGAGGTGCTCAGCCCTCGGGCTGAGCCGATCCCGCCACGTTCACCAGCCAGTTGACGCCGAACCGGTCCTTGACCTGACCGAACTCGTCGCCCCACGGCGCCTTCTCCATCGGCACGTCGACGGTGCCACCCTCGGCCAGCCGGTCGAACCAGCCGCGCAGCCGCTCGGCCTCGTCACCGCTGAGGCTGATGTGGTCGTTGGGCGTCGGGGTGTCCTGCATCGGGGTGTCGGCGCACATCAGCGTGAAGCCGTCGGGCGTCTCGAGCTGGCCGTGCATGACGCCGTTCGGGTCGATCGGGTGGCCGTCGTGCTCGGTCATGCCCATGTCGCCGAAGGCCATCACGTTGAGCTCGCCGCCGAAGACGTCGCGGTAGAACTCGATGGCCTCGCGGGCGCGGCCCTGGAAGATCAGGTAGGGGTTCAGCGTGGGCACGGTGGCTCCTCGGTCGGTGGCGGACTGGTGCTGCTCTGACCGCCACCACCGCGCGGACTCATCGCTCGGGAGCATGGCTGTCGGTGGGCAGGGGCAGAGTGACGTCATGGACCTCGAGGACCTGACCCGCGCCCAGGACGCCACGGCCACGCTGCTGGCCGACTTCGACACCCCCGACTGGGAGCGGCCCTCGCCGTGCACCGACTGGGACGTCGAGGCCGTCGTGCGCCACCTGGTCGTGGGCGAGCGACACTTCGCCGAGTCCCTGCGCGGCACGGCCGGGGACGCCGCGGAGCTCACCGCCCAGGTCGGCGAGGTGCCCAACGCCGACCTCCCGGCGGCGTACGCCGAGAGCTCGGCCCGCCTGCGCGAGGCGCTGGCCGCCGCCGACCCGGCCGCGACCTACCCCACGGGCCTCGGTCCGGTGCCGCCCGCGGTGGTCCTGCAGCTGCGCACCGTCGAGGCGATCGTGCACGGCTGGGACGCCGGTCGGGGTGTGGGCCGGCTGCTGCCCGTCGACGACGACGTGGCCGAGCGCGCCCTCGACTCCTCGCGTGCGCTGCTCGAGCAGGTCCCGCCCGAGCGCTCGCCGTTCGCGCCGTCGGTGGCCGTGCCCGACGACGCGACGCCGCTGCAGCGGCTGGTCGGGCTGCTGGGGCGCGACCCGTTCGGCTCGATCAGCGGCTGAGGACGACCGACGAGCCGTGCCCGAAGAGGCCCTGGTTGGCGGTGATGCCGACGCGGGCGCCCTCGACCTGGCGGCCGGTGGCCTGGCCGCGCAGCTGCCAGGTCACCTCGCAGACCTGGGCCAGCGCCTGGGCCGGCACGGCCTCGCCGAAGCAGGCCAGCCCGCCCGACGGGTTGACCGGGATCCGGCCACCGATGGTGGTGTCCCCGGCGCGCAGCAGCGCCTCGGCCTCGCCCCGGGCGCACAGCCCGAGGTCCTCCACCCAGTCCAGCTCCAGCGCGGTCGACAGGTCGTAGACCTCGGCCAGGTCCACGTCCTGCGGGCCGAGCCCTGCCTCCTCGTACGCCGCGTCGCCGATCGACTCCTTGAAGGTCCGCCCCGCGGAGCCGCCCGGCGCCGGGTCGGTGGCGATGTTCGGCATGTCGAGCACGGTGTTCGGGAAGGTCGGCGTCACCGTGCTGATCGCCTCGATCCGCACCGGCGCGTCCTGACCGAGCTTCCGCGCGTACTCCGTGCTGGCCACCACGACGGCCGCCGCGCCGTCGCTGGTCGCGCAGATGTCGAGCAGGTGCAGCGGGTCGCTCACCACCGCGCTGGCCAGCACCTCCTCGGCGCTGACCTCCTTGCGGTAGCGGGCGTTCGGGTTGGCCAGTCCGTGCCGGGCGTTCTTGACCTTGACCGCCGCGAAGTCCTCCGGCGTCGCGCCGTAGAGGTCCATCCGGCGGCGCGCGTACATCGCGAAGTACGCCGGGTTGGTCATCCCCAGCAGCCGGAACCGCAGCCAGTCCGGGTCGTCCCACCTCTCCCCCGCATTGGGCGCGAGGAACCCCTTCGGCGTGGTGTCCGCGCCGACCACCAGCGCCACCTCCGACAGCCCGGCCAGGATCCGGGCCCGGGCGGTGTCCAGGGCCTGGGCGCCGGTCGCGCACGCGGCGTACGACGTGGCGACGCGGGCGCCGTTCCAGCCCAGGGCCTGGGCGAAGGTGGCGCCGGCGACGTAGCCGCCGTAGCCGTTGCGCACGGTCTCGCCGCCCACGACCAGGTCGACAGCCTCCCAGTCGAGGCCGGCGTCGGCCAGCGCCGCCCGGGCCGCGGCCACGCCGTACTCCGTGAACGGGCGGCCCCACTTGCCCCACGAGTGCATCCCGACGCCCAACACCGCGACCGCGCTCACTGGTCGGCCTCCTCGCCCAGCTCGGTCACGGGCTTCCAGCGCCAGACCAGCAGCGAGTCGTCGAGCGGCTCCACGACCAGCTCGACCTCGGCCCCGACCCGCAGGTCGGCCACGCCGTAGCCGTCCGCGACCTGCCCCAGCACGGTGACGCCCTCGGGCAGCGTGACCGCGGCCAGGGCGAACGGCTCGTGGGGCTCGGTGCGCGCGAGGTACGGCGGCGGTGGCTGGTAGCGCGCGTCGGTGTAGGACCACACCGTCCCGCGCCGGCTCAGCTCGACGGCCTCGAGCTCCTCGCCGTCACAGGCCGGGTTGCGGCAGAACGCGCCCTGGGCCGGCACGGGCGGGAAGTACGTCGAGGCGCACGTCGTGCACCGCGAGCCGAGCAGCGCCGGGTCGGGTCCGGTCGTGAACCACCCCGCGACCGCGGGCTGCGTCGCCGTCATGCGCCGAGCCTACCAAGCAAGTGCTTGGTAGGGCTCGGCGCAGGATCAGCGGGACAGGAAGGCCAGCAGGTCCTGCCGGGTCAGCACGCCGACCGGCTTGCCGTCCTCGTGGACCAGCACGGCGTCGGCGCCCTCGAGCAGCGCGACCGCGTCGCGGGCGTCCTCGGTCGAGCCGATGGTCGGCATCGGCGGCGACATGTGGTCCTCGACCTGGTCGGTGAGCCGGGCGTTGCCGCCGAACAGCGCGTCCATCAGCACCTTGTCCGAGACCGAGCCCGCGACCTCGGCGGCCACGATCGGCGGCTCCGCGCGCACGACCGGCATCTGCGAGACGTCGTACTCCTGCAGGATCGCGATCGCCTCGGCGATGGTCTCGCCGGGGTGGGTGTGGACCAGGTCGGGCAGCCGGCCGGTCTTGCCGCGCAGCACCTCGCCGATGGTCTGGGCGGTGTCGGTCTCCGAGCCGGTCGGGAAGCCGTACTGCGCCAGCCAGTCGTCGTTGAAGATCTTGGTCAGGTAGCCGCGGCCGCTGTCGGGCAGCAGCACCACGATGATCGCGTCCGTCTGCCCCGCCGCGCGCAGCTCCTGGGCCAGCTGGCGCGCGGCGTACGCCGCCATGCCGGACGAGCCGCCGACCAGCATGGCCTCCTCGCGGGCGAGGCGGCGGGTGAAGGCGAAGGAGTCGGCGTCGGAGACCTCGATGACCCGGTCGGCGACCGAGCGGTCGTAGGTCTCGGGCCAGAAGTCCTCGCCCACGCCCTCGACCAGGTAGGGCCGGCCGGTGCCGCCGGAGTAGACCGAGCCCGCGGGGTCGGCGCCGACGACCTGGATCTGGGGGTTCTGCTCCTTGAGGTAGCGCCCGACACCGGAGATCGTGCCGCCGGTGCCCATGCCGGTGACGAAGTGGGTGATCCGGCCCTCGGTCTGCTTCCAGATCTCCGGGCCGGTGGTCTCGTAGTGCGAGCGCGGGTTGTTCGGGTTGGAGTACTGGTCCGGCTTCCACGCGCCCGGCTGCTTGGAGAGCCGGTCGGAGACGTTGTAGTAGCTGTCCGGGTGCTCCGGGGCGACCGCGGTCGGGCACACCACGACCTCGGCGCCGTAGGCCTTGAGCACGTTGCGCTTGTCCACGCTGACCTTGTCCGGGCAGACGAAGACGCAGTGGTAGCCGCGCTGCTGGGCGACCATGGCGAGCCCGACACCGGTGTTGCCGGAGGTCGGCTCGACGATCGTCCCGCCGGGCTGGAGGGCGCCGGAGGCCTCGGCGGCGTCGATCATCCGCGAGGCGATGCGGTCCTTCACCGAGCCGCCGGGGTTGAGGTACTCGACCTTGGCCAGCACGAGGGGTCCGTCCTCGTCGGGCAGGTCGAGCGTCTGGTGGAGCCGGACCAGCGGGGTGTCGCCGATCAGGTCCAGGAGGGTGTTGGCGTAGTCCACCTGCCCGATGATTCCAGTTACCCGCAAGTAGGCTGGACTCGTGGGGAAGGCCGGAGCAGCGCGCAGGCTCGCCTCCGCCGCGGCGTACGGCGGGGGTGGCGTGTCGCTGCTCGGGGGCGCGCTCTACGGCGTGCTCCGCCTCGAGGCGCAGCTCGCCCGCCGGGCCATCGGCGAGGCCGGGGACACCCCGCCGCCCGACGCCACGGGCTGGTACGGCCGCGGCCGGCCCGGTCCCGCCCTCAAGGTCGTGCTGCTCGGCGACTCCAGCGCGGCGGGGTACGGCGTGGCGCGGGTCGAGGAGACCCCCGGCGCCCAGCTGGCCAGCGGCCTCGCCGAGCGCGCCGACCGCCGGGTCTACCTGCGCGCCTTCGCCAGGGTCGGCGCCCGGTCCTCCGACCTGCAGGGCCAGCTCGACCGCGCCCTGCCCATCGAGCCCGACGTGGCCGTGGTCCTCATCGGCGCCAACGACGTCACCCACCGCGTCCTGCCCGCCGCGTCGGTCAGCGCCTTGGGCGAGGCCGTGCGCCGGCTGCGCGACGCCGGCGTCGCGGTGGTCGTCGGCACCTGCCCCGACCTCGGCACCGTGAAGCCGATCCCGCCGCCGCTCAAGCAGGTCGCCCGCGCCTGGTCGCGCCGGTTGGCCGCCGCGCAGACCATCGCGGTCCTCGAGGGCGGCGGCCGCACCGTCTCGCTCGGCTCCATCCTCGGCCCGGAGTTCGCCGCCGCGCCGGCCCTGCTGTTCGGCCCCGACCAGTTCCACCCGAGCGCCGCCGGCTACCGCTCGCTCTCTGCGGTGCTCCTGCCCTCGACGCTGGCCGCGCTCGGGCTGGTGCCCGACGACGAGGCCGAGCCGGCGGCGTACCGCGGCGAGGGCGTGCTGCCCATCACCACCGCGGCGCTCCAGGCCGTCAACGAGCCCGGCACCGAGCTCGACGGCACCGAGGTCGGCGGCCGGACCCGCGGGGTGCGCGGGCTGTGGGTCGAGCTGCGCCGCCGGCGCCGGCACCCGCAGGCCGACGGTGAGGCCCCGCACGACGCCGAGCACGCGACCGCGCGGGAGGAATCGGGTACGGCCTCGGCGTGACCGAGAGCCAGCGTGAGGTCGTGCCCCGCGTCGCCGGCACGGAGAAGGAGATCGCGCTCTCCTTCCTCCGCTTCGCCCGGCACTGTCTCGTCAAGAAGACGGAGGGGCTCGACGAGGAGCAGCTGCGCCGGCGCCTGGTCGGCTCGGAGACCACGCTGCTCGGCCTCGTCCAGCACGTCACCGCCGGCGAGCGCTGGTGGTTCGGCCACCACGTGGCCGGCGAGCCGCGGTGGGCCGACGTCGACTTCGCCATGGTCGTCTCCGAGGACCGCTCCCCCGCCGAGGTCTTCGCGGCCTTCGACGCGGCCGTGGCGGCGAGCGAGGAGATCATGGCCCGCGCGGACCTCGACGACCCGCTGAGGGTGCTGGTGGACGGCCACCAGCTGAGCGTGCGGTGGGCCGTCGCCCACACGACCAGCGAGATCGCCCGGCACGCCGGCCACGCCGACGTCCTGCGCGAGCTCGTCGACGGCGTCACCGGGCGCTGAGGCGGCCCGCGGCTCACGGCCGGGGGTAGGGAAAAGCCCACCTCGAGTGGCGGGCCAACCCCATCGAGCGGGGGCCGGCGCGCTGGGAGCGTCGGGGTGTCAAAGAAAGCCCCGACACCCAGGAGTCACCATGACGACACCCGCACTCGAGGTCCGCGGCCTGACGCGGACCTACGGCGACGGCAGCGCGGCGGTCCGCGCGCTGGCCGGCGTCGACCTCGCCTTCCCCGCGCGGAGCTGGACGGCCGTGATGGGGCCCTCCGGCTCCGGCAAGTCCACGCTGCTCACCTGCGCGGCCGGGCTCGACCGGCCCACGTCGGGCCGCGTGCTCGTCGCCGGCGAGGACCTCACCGACTGGAGCGAGGAGGACCGGACCCGGTTCCGCCGCGAGCGGATCGGCTTCGTCTTCCAGGGCTTCCACCTGATGCCGTACCTGACCGCCGAGCAGAACGTCGGGCTCCCGGTCCGCCTGGCCGGCCACCGGCCGGACCGGGCCCGGGTCCGCGGGCTGCTGGCTCGCGTCGGCCTGGCCGAGCGCGGCGGGCACCTGCCCGGCGAGCTCTCCGGCGGCCAGCAGCAGCGGGTCGCCATCGCCCGGGCCATGGTCACCGACCCGGCGGTCGTCCTGGCCGACGAGCCCACCGGCGCGCTCGACTCGGTCAGCGCCCACGAGGTCCTCGGCCTGCTGCGCGAGGCCGTCGACGACCTCGGCCAGACCGTCGTCATGGTCACCCACGACCCCGTCGCCGCGGCGGCCGCCGACTCGGTCGTCTTCCTCGTCGACGGCCGGGTGGCCGGGACCATGGCCCGACCCACCGCCGAGGCCGTCGCCGGCCAGCTGGCGCACCTGGACCAGCTGGTGGTGGCGTCATGACGCGGCTCGCGCTCGCCTCGCTGCGCCACCGCAGCACGGCCTCCCTCGCGACGTTCCTGACCGTCCTGCTCGGGACGGCGCTCATGGGCTCGTTCACCACCATGGTCGCCACCGCCACCGGCGACGTCAGCAGCACCGACCGGGAGTCGCTGCTCACCATCGGCGCCGTGGTCGGCGGCTGGGGCACCCTGATCGTGCTCTTCGCGGTCGTCTCCACCGTCGGCATCACCGTCACCCAGCGCGAGGACGAGGTCCGGCTGCTGCGCACCGTCGGGGCCACCCCCCGGCAGACCAAGCGGCTGGTGCGGGCGGAGACCGGCGCGGTCGCGCTGGTGGCCGCCGCCCTCGGCGCGGCCCTGGCCTACGCCGGCGGGGCGGGACTGCTCGCCCTGCTCCGCGGCAGCGGGCTCGTCGGCGCCGACGTGACCTACGCGCCGGCGTACGCCCCGGTGGCGACGGGCGTGCTCCTCGTCCTGGTCGCGCTGCTCGGCTCGGGCATCGCCGCGCGTCGGCAGGGGCGGACCCGCCGCGAGCGGCTGCCGTGGTGGCGGGTCGCGGCCGGCGTCGCGCTCATCGGGTACGGCGTCGCGATGGCGGTCGTCACCGTGACGGTCACCGCGCACGACGCCGACCCGTACGCCGCGATGCAGACTTCGGGGTCGTGCTCGATCCTGGTCGGCCTGGGCCTGGCCGCCCTCGCGCCGTGGCTGCTGCGGCACCTCGCGGTCGTGGCCCGCCCGGCCCTCGGACGGAGCGGCGCCGGCCACCTCGCGGCGCACAACACCCGGCGCCGGGCGCACCTGCTCAGCGGCGTGCTGGCGCCGGTGATCGTGCTGACGTCGGCGGCCGTGGGCACGCTCATGCTGGTCAGCGTGGACGGGCGGACGCTCCCCGCGGGCGGCTTCGACCAGGACACCGCCGACGCGGTGAACCTGCTCAACGACGTGGTGGTCGGCATGATCGTGCTGTTCGCCGCGGTCGTCGTCGTCAACTCCTTCGCGGAGGTGGTGGCGCACCGCAGGGCCGAGCTGCACCGGCTGTGGCTGCTCGGCGCGACGCCGGGCCAGGTCGAGCGCTCGGTGCTGGCCGAGGCCGGCGTGGTCGCCGCCGTCGGCGTGCTCCTCGGGCTGGTGGCCTCGCTGGCCACGGTGGTGCCGTTCGCGGTGGCCCGGCACGAGGGCGTCGTCCCCGACGGCGGCCTGTGGCTGCCGCCGGTGGTCGTGGCCGGCGTGGTCGCGCTGACCCTGCTCGCCGCCCGCTCGGCGGTCCGCCGCACGGCGGTCGCGAGCCTCACGACCGGGGCCCCGCGATGACAGACTGGGCGGCGATGCCGAGCCCGATCCGCACGGTCGCCCCCGGCCCGGTCGACGAGCGCGGGCTCGTCGACCGGGTGCGGTGGAGCGCGGTGGGGCTGGCCGACTTCCTGCTGTTCGTGCCGTCGGTGGTGCTCTTCGTGCTGAGCCTGCTGTGCGTGGGCCTCGGGCCCCTCGGCGTCGGCTTCGCGCTCGCCCACCTCGTCGTGCCGGCCACCGAGAGGCTGAGCGCCCTGCACCGCCGGATCGCCGGCGACCTGCTGAGCGACGACCTGCCGGCGGCGTACGCCGACACCGACGGCCGGGGCTTCCTCGGCACCCCGCTGGTCTGGCTGCGCGACCCGGCCCGCTGGCGCGACGTGGGCCACTTGGCCTTCTCGATGTCGGGCGGCGCGGTGCTGTCCGGGCTGCCGGCGCTGCTCCTCGTCGCGCCGCTGGTCCACCTCGGCGGCTTCGTCCTGCAGCGCACCGCGGTGTGGGGGCTGCTGCTGGCCGTCGGGCTGGTCTGCCCGCTCGTGTGGTGGCTGGTCACGCCTGCGCTGATCCGGGCGCGCGCGCTCGCCGACCGGGGCATCCTCGCCGGGGGCCGCGTCGAGCGGCTCGAGCAGCGGGTCGCCGACGTCGAGGCCACCCGCACCGAGAGCCTCGACCACAGCGCCGCCGAGGTGCGCCGGATCGAGCGCGACCTGCACGACGGCGCCCAGGCCCGGATCGCGGCCGTCGGCATGAACGTCGGCCTGGCCGAGAAGCTCCTGGCCACCGACCCGGCGGCCGCCGCCGCGCTGCTGCGCGAGGCCCGCGAGACCACGGTCAGCGCGCTGGAGGACCTGCGCTCGGTGGTCCGCGGCATCCACCCACCGGCGCTGGCCGACCGCGGACTGGCCGGCGGCATCGAGGCCCTCGCCCTGCCGATCCCGCTGCCGGTCACGGTCACCGTCGACGCGCCTGCCCTGCCGCCGCCGGTCGAGTCCGCGGCGTACTTCGCGGTCGCGGAGTGCCTGGCCAACACCGTCAAGCACGCCGGCGCCACGCGCGCCTGGGTGCGGGTGCGGCACGACGGCCGGTCCCTGCACCTGGTCGTCGGCGACGACGGCGTCGGCGGGGCGGACCCGAGCGGCACCGGCCTGGCCGGCGTGGCGCGGCGGCTGGCGGCCTTCGACGGCACCCTGGCCGTCGACTCGCCCGCCGGGGGCGGCACCGTGGTGACCATGGAGCTGCCGTGCCCGCTGCCGTGATCCCTGCCGTGCTCCGGGCGCTCGTGGCCGAGGACCAGGCCCTGCTGCGCGCCGGGCTGGTCCGGATCCTGGAGGCCTCCGACATGGAGGTGGTGGCCGAGGTCGACAACGCCCCGATGCTGGAGAAGGCGCTGGAGCGCGCCGACTTCGACGTGGCCATCGTGGACGTGCGCCTGCCGCCGACCTTCGCCACCGAGGGGCTGGCCGCGGCGGTGGCCGCCCGGGCCGCCCGACCGGCCCTGCCGGTGCTCGTGCTGTCGGCGCACGTCGAGCCGCTCTACGCCCGCGACTTGCTGGCCAGCGGGCAGGGTGCGGTCGGCTACCTGCTCAAGGACCGGGTCGCCGACGTGGACGAGTTCGTGGCCGCCGTACGCCGGGTGGCCGCGGGTGGCACCGTCCTGGACCCCGAGGTGGTCGCGGGCCTGGTCGCCGGCTCCGCGGCCGACCGCCCGCTGGACCGCCTCACCGACCGCGAGCGCGAGGTGCTGACGCTCATGGCCGAGGGCCGCTCCAATGCGGCGATCGCGGGCCGGCTGTTCGTCTCGGAGAAGGCCGTCGGCAAGCACATCAGCGCGATCTTCACCAAGCTCGACCTGCCCCAGGCCTCCGACGACAACCGCCGGGTGCTCGCGGTCCTCGCCTACCTGCAGACCTGAGCCGGACATGACGACGGCCCCGGGACCACGAGGGTCCCGAGGCCGCCGGAGCAGTCCCCTGTGGGGGCTGGGCTCAGTTGTCGCTGAAGATCGCCAGCAGGCGCAGCAGGTTGGTGTAGATCCAAACCAGGCTCACCGTCATCGCGAAGGCCGCGCGCCACGACTCCACCTCGGGGATCCGGTTGGCGATGCCCTGCTCGACGAAGTCGAAGTCGAGGATCAGCATGAAGATGCCCAGCACCAGACCGGCGACCGCGAACAGCACGCCCAGCGGGCCGCTGCCGAAGATGCCGATGTTGACGCCGAACAGGCTCAGCACGAGCGACAGCAGGCTGATGCCCACCATGCCGAACACGGCGGCGATGACGCCACGGCGGAACTTGTCGCCGACCTGGATGTTCAGCACCTTGTACGCCGCGAGCGTGCCCGCGAACGCACCGAACGTGCCGAGCACGGCGTTGACGACGATGCCGCCGTAGGTGACCTCGAACAGCTTGCTGATCGCACCGAGCGCGACGCCCTCGAGGGCCGCGAACGCCAGGATGAGTGCGGGGCTGACGGCCCGCTTGAACGAGTTGACCATCGACAGCACGAAGGCGCCGAGCGAGCCGATGGTGACGGCCGCGAAGAGCGGGCCGAGGTTGTCGGTCGAGCCGCCCTCGACCACGTCGGGGGTCAGGATCCAGGTCGCCATCGCGGTCAGGATCACGACACCGAGGGTGATCGCGGTCTTCTGGACCACCGAGTCGATGGTCATCGGGCCGGTCGCGGCGGGCGCGGGCGCGTAGCCGCCCCCACCCGGGGTGCCGACCTGCCACTGCGACGGGTCGGTCATCGTCCCGCCGGCGTTGGGGTTGCTCCCGCCGCGCTGGAACTCCTCCGAGCGGCGGAAGATCGGGTTGTTGCTCTGCATGGTCTCTCCTTGGAGGCCGGACTGAGGGGTCCATCGTACGGACCCGCTACTGGTTGAACGCCGAGGTGAGCGCAGACGTTCCCGCGTTGCCTGTGGATCCGCTGAGTGGCGATCTGCACCGATCTGCACCATCCGGCGCCCGTCAGGGCTAGGTTGCGGGCCATGAACCGCCCGCTCCGCGCGGTCCTCGGTGCCGCGGTCGTCGTCCTGCTCACCGCCTCGACGGCCGCGGCCGGCACCGCGGAGATCGGCGCCACGACGGAGATCGACGCGAACGCCGCGCCGAGCCCGATCACCCTCGACGGGATCGTGCTGCAGCAGGCCGCGGGCGCCGGCAGCTACGCGGTCCCGGCCGGCGGTGGGGTCGTCACCCGGTTCCGGCACCGCGCCGGCGCGGCCGGCGGCCCCCTCACCTTCAAGGTCTACCGGCCCACCGGCGTCACCGGGCAGTACGTCGTGGTCGCCTCCGAGACGCGCACGGTCGCGGCCGGCGTGGTCAACGCCTTCGCGGTGCGGGTGCCGGTGCGGGCCGGGGACGTGCTGGGGCTGAGCTCGGCGAGCGGCCTGGCCCTCGCGTACGGCGGCGGGGCCGGCGACGTCGTGGCCGGTAGCGCCGGACCCGGCGGGGGCGACCCCGCGGTGGGGACGACGGTCACCACGTCGGGCGGCGGTCCCGGCAACCGCCTGGACGTGGCCGCCACGGTCGAGAGCGACGCCGACGGCGACGGCTTCGGCGACGACACCCAGGACCAGTGCGCCACCGATCCCCGCCTCGCCGGGCCCTGCCCGACGACCCAGGTCACCAAGCGGCCCGCCAAGGTCGTGCGCACCGCGGGGACGAAGGCCCGCGTCAAGATCACCTTCCGCGGCCCGGCCCCCTCGGTGCGCTTCACCTGCGCGGTCGACGGCGGCAAGGCCAAGCCCTGCACCTCGCCGTTCAAGCGCTCCTACGGGCTGGGCCGGCACCGCGTGGCGATCGTGGCCACCAGCCAGGGCGTGCGGCAGGAGCGGCCGACCCTGGTCACCTTCCGGGTCAAGCGGCGCTGACGGGGTGCCCCCGCTGGGACTCGAACCCAGAACTCGTCGCTTTTAAGGCGACTTCCTCTGCCGGTTGGGACACGGGGGCGCTGGCGGGGCTCAGCGTAAGGCCGCCGCTCTACCAAGCACGGCGTCGAGCATCGGCTCGGTCAGCTTGCCGGTGAAGGTGTTCTGCTGGCTGGGGTGGTAGCAGCCGAGCAGCGTGATGTCGTGCTCCGGCCCGGTGAGGGTGGCCTCGGCGCCGTGGCCGAAGCGCGGCTTCGGCACCGGGACGCCCCAGCCGAGGGCGCGGAAGGACCGCAGGGTGGCGTCCCAGCCGATGGAGCCGAGGGCCACGACGACCCGCACGTGCTCGACGAGCAGCGCGAGCTCCGCCTCGATCCACGGCGCACAGGTGTCGCGCTCGGCGGTCGTCGGCTTGTTCTGGGGTGGCGCGCAGCGCACGGTGGCGACCATCCGGGTGTCGACGAGCGCCTGGCCGTCGGCGGCGTGCACGCTGGTGGGCTGAGTGGCCAGCCCGACGCGGTGCAGCGAGGCGAACAGCCAGTCGCCGGAGCGGTCGCCGGTGAAGACCCGGCCGGTGCGGTTCGCGCCGTTCGCGGCCGGGGCGAGGCCGACGACGAGCACGGCGGGCGTGGGCGAGCCCCAGCCGGGGATGGGCCGCCCCCAGTAGGGCTCCCCGGCGTACGACGCGCGCTTGGTCTCCGCGACGTCCTCGCGCCAGCGGACCAGCCGCGGGCAGGCCCGGCAGACCGAGACGCGGGCGTCGAGCTCGTCGAGGGGTACGCCGCGCGCGAGCCGTCGCACGGAGGTGGCGGTCGTGGCGACCGGGGTCGCGGGCGTGGCGGGATCGCCGGGCCAGCCGGTGCCGGGCCGGACCGGAGAACCGAAGGGCTGCCCGGTGGCCGGGTGCGGGAGCGTGCTTACGGCGCGGGCTGGATCGAGGCCTGGCGACGCGCCTTGTCGGCGGCGCTCGAGGCGGCCGTGGTGACCGCGTCCTTGACCGTCTCCTGGGCCCGCGCGGTTGCGTCCTGCACCCGCGGATTGCCGGCCACCCGACGGGCGCCGGCGGCGATCTGCTCGTAGCGCTCGCGACCGGCCTTGGTGCCCAGCACGTAGCCGGCCGCGGCAGCGGCCAGCAGCGGGATCTTCCTCATGCTCTCCACCTCTTCACGACGATGACGACGACAGCCACGGCGGCGAGGGCACCGGCGGCGATCGCGGCCTGCCGCGCGGTGCTCTTGGCCTTGGCCTGGACCTGCTCCTGGAGCAGGTTGACGGTGTCGGCGAGCTGCTCGCGCTGGCGCGCGATGTCGGCCTCGATCTCGGCGGGGGTCTGGGACATCAGCGGTTCCCCTTCACGGCCTGGACGTCCTCCTTGACCCCGGCGATCGCGCGCTCGGGCGCGGCCGGCGTGGCCTGGGTGACCTGCTTCTTGCCGACGAGCGCCGCGACGCCGGCGGCGACGAACAGCACGACGGTCACGATGAGCGCGGCGAGCCAGAGCGGCAGGACCAGGTCGAGCGCGATCACCGCGGTGGTCAGCAGCCCGGTCAGGCCGTAGAGCGCCAGCACTCCCGCGCCGCTGAACAGGCCGATCCCGACGCCGGCGTGCTTGCCCTTCTCGGCCAGCTCGGCCTGGGCCAGGCGGAGCTCGGAGCGCACCAGGTCGGGCAGCTGCTCCGAGAGCCGGTGCACGGTGGCGCCGATCGGCTCGTCGGCGTGGGGCTGGGTGGTCATGAGGCGTCGGTACCCCGCGTCACCGGTTCAAACGAGAGACCACGCGATCCCGTCCAGGATGTCGGACTCGCTGGCCACCAGCTCGGTGACGCTCGCCCGGGCCAGCACGCGGCTGACGATGAGCGCGCCGGCGCCGATCACGTCCGCCCGGCCCGGGCTGAGGTACGGCAGGGCCAGGCGCTCCTCGACGCTCATCGCCACCAGCCGGTCGACGTACGCCGCCACCTCGGTCACCGGGAGTCGTCGCTGGTCCACGGCCTCGCGGTCGTACGACGCGAGCCCGAGCACGCCGGCCGCGATGCTCAGGTGCGTCCCGGCCACGCCGACCACGGTTCGGGCGGCGCCCACCGGCACCGGCTGGGCGTCGAGGGCGGCGTCGATGTCGGCCACGCAGGCCGCGACCTCGGCCGCGGTGGGCGGGTCGGAGCGCAGGTGCCGCTCGTGCAGCCGCACCGAGCCGATGTCCATCGAGTGCGCCGTCTGGACGCCCACCCTGGAGCCGAGCACCAGCTCGGTCGACCCGCCCCCGACGTCCACGACCAGCACCGGCGCGGGCGCAGGGTCGGTGAGGTCGCGCACCGCCCCGTCGAAGGTCAGCGCCGCCTCCTCCGCGCCGGTCAGCACGTCCGGCGTGACCCCGAGCCGCTGCTCGACGCCACGCACGAAGACCTCGCCGTTCGCGGCGTCGCGCACCGCCGAGGTCGCGCAGAGCCGCACCCGCGTCGCGCCGTGCTCGCGGATGGTGGCGGCGTAGTCGTCCAGCGCGGCGAAGGTCCGCTCGAGCGCCTCGTCGGCCAGCCGGCCGGTCGCGTCCACGCCCTGACCGAGCCGGACGATGCGCGACTCCCGGTGCGCGATCTCGGGCAGGGCGCCCACGAGCAGCCGGATGGTGTTGGTGCCGCAGTCGACCGCGGCGACGGGCTCAGGCACCGGGCTCGACGCACGGCCCGGGCGCCCACCACTCCCCGAGCAGGTCCAGGACCTCGTCGCCGAGCGGGTTGACCCCTCGGCCCTGGGCCAGCGACTGGGCGGCCAGCACGTGCAGGCACTTGACCCGGTCGGGCATGCCGCCGGCCGAGATGCCGTCGATCTCCGCGACGTGACCGAGTGCCTCGCGGGCCTCGAGGTAGCGCGCGTGCGCCCCGGCGTACGCCGCCGCCAGCTCGGGGTCGTCGCGCAGCCGCTGCTCCATCTCCTTCATCAGCCCCGAGCCCTCCAGCGAGCCGATGCGCGAGGCGGCCCGCGGGCAGGTCAGGTAGAAGGTGGTCGGGAACGGCGTGCCGTCGGGCAGCCGCGGCTCGGTCGCCACCACGTCGGGCAGCGCGCACGGGCAGCGGTGCGCGACCGCGTGCACGCCGCGGGCCGCGCGCCCGAGCTGCGCGCCGACGGCCTCCAGGTCGTCGGGCGTGGGCGAGGCGGTCACGGCGCCTCGGGGGTCTCCCCCGCCGAGCCCTCGCCGCCCGTGCCCTTCTTGGTGCCGTCGATCTCCGAGGCGAGCGGCTTGGCCACCTTGGGCGGGTCGCCCGCGAGCTCGACGGAGTCCCAGCCGGAGCTCCACCACGCCACGGGCTCGGAGGGCAGCACCTGGGTCGGGTCCTGCAGCTCGGCGGCGGGCTCCAGCGGCTGGCCGTCCTCGCCCAGGACCAGGTAGGTCTTCTCGCCCGGCATGACGTAGCCGAGGCGCTCGCGCGCCTGCTGGCGGACGTACGCCGGGTCCTGCCAGCGCTCCTTCTCGGCCTCGAGGGCGTCGATGGTCGCGTCGTGCTCGGCGATGGAGGCCTTGACGTCGTTGATGTGCGAGCGCTGCTGGAGGTAGGCGCGCAGCGAGGAGGCGTAGGACACCGTGAGCACCGCCAGCACGAGCACCAGCACGGCGGCGCGGCCGGTCAGCCGCGAGCGCGGCTTCTGGGCCTGCGCGGCCGCCACGGTGGCGGCCGCCTGCTGGCGCGCCGCGGCGCGGCTCTGCTGGGCCGGGCGCGCGGCACCGGGGCGCCGGCCCGGCCCGGTGCGCCCTCGAGGTCCTCGGGTGCGGTCAGTGGGAGACATGTCCTACTGATTGAACCGCGGGAAGGCGCCCTTTCCGGCGTACCGCGCCGCGTCGCCCAGCTCGTCCTCGATCCGCAGCAGCTGGTTGAACTTGGCCACCCGGTCCGATCGGGCCGGCGCGCCCGTCTTGATCTGGCCGCAGTTGGTAGCCACCGCGAGGTCGGCGATCGTGGTGTCCTCGGTCTCACCGGAGCGGTGGCTCATCATGTTGCGGAAGCCGGCGCGGTGGGCGAGCTCGACCGCGTCGAGGGTCTCGGTGAGCGAGCCGATCTGGTTGACCTTGACCAGCATGGCGTTGGCGTTGGCGCCGTCGATGCCGCGCTGGAGCCGCTCCACGTTGGTGACGAACAGGTCGTCGCCCACGAGCTGGATCCGGTCGCCGAGCTGCGCGGTCATCGCCGCCCAGCCGTCCCAGTCCTCCTCGTTCAGCGGGTCCTCGATGGAGACGATGGGGTACGACGCGACGAGGTCGGCGTAGTAGGCGATCATCTCCTCGCTCGACTTGGGCTGGCCCTCGAAGGTGTAGCTGCCGCCGTCGTGGAACTCGCTCGCCGCCACGTCCATGGCCAGCGCGATGTCGACACCGAGCTTCTGGCCGGACTTCTCGACGGCCTCGGCGATGAGGTCGAGCGCGGCGCGGTTGGAGTCGAGGTTCGGCGCGAAGCCGCCCTCGTCACCGAGCCCGGTCGAGAGCCCCTTCTCCTTCAGCACGGCCTTGAGCGCGTGGTAGACCTCGGCGCCCGAGCGCAGCGCCTCCTTGAACGTCGGAGCGCCGATCGGCGCCACCATGAACTCCTGCACGTCGACGTTGGAGTCGGCGTGCGCGCCGCCGTTGAGGATGTTCATCATCGGCACCGGCAGCAGGTGGGCGTTGGGCCCGCCCACGTAGCGGTAGAGCGGCAGCCCCGCGGAGTCCGCCGCCGCCCGCGCGACCGCGAGGCTCACGCCGAGGATCGCGTTGGCGCCGAGCTGGGCCTTGTTGGGCGTGCCGTCCACGTCGAGCATGGCCTGGTCGACCAGGCGCTGGTCGTCGGCGTCGAGGCCCTCGACGGTCGGGCCGAGGACCTGGATGACCGCGTCGACGGCCTTCTGGACGCCCTTGCCGAGGTAGCGGCTCGAGTCGCCGTCGCGCAGCTCGACCGCCTCGAACTGGCCGGTCGAGGCCCCGCTCGGGACCGCCGCTCGGGCGAACGTGCCGTCGTCGAGGACGACCTCGACCTCGACGGTGGGGTTGCCGCGGGAGTCGAGGATCTCGCGGGCGCCGACTGCTTCGATGGATGCCACGTTCGGCAGCCTAGCGACCCCTCAGCCGTGTCGGCGCACGGCGTCGCGCAGGGCCTGCTCGGGGTCCACGCCCTCGGCCACGCCCTCGGCCACCAGCGCCAACAGCCGCTCGCCGAGGTCCCGCGGTTCCTCGGGTGCCGCGACTCCGCGCTCGACCGCCTTGGCGGCGTACAGCAGGGCGGGCAGGGCCGGCGGCAGTCCGTCGGTCGGTGAGCGGCGCGGCTTGTCCTGGACCTTGATCGACTGCCACAGCGCATCGACCGACGCGGCGTCCGGCGGCATCGGGGCGTCGCCGAAGACGTGCGGGTTGCGGCGCACCATCTTGGCCGTCACCTCGCGGGCGACGTCGTCGATGGTGAACGCGCCCTCCTGCTCGGCCAGCACCGCGTGGAAGTAGACCTGCAGCAGCAGGTCACCCAGCTCCTCACGCAGGTGCTCGAGGTCGCCCTCGTCGATGGCCTCGAGGGTCTCGTAGGTCTCCTCGAGCAGGTAGCGCGCCAGGGACCGGTGCGTCTGCTCCCGCTTCCACGGGCACTGCGCCTGGAGCCGGCGCATCACCTCGAGGAACTCGAGCAGCGGCGCGACCTCGGCCTGGGGCACCTCCCCGGCGCCGGTCACTTCAGTCGAGGCAGACCTGGTCGCCGGGCAGCGCGTCGGCGTACGCCGGGTCGACCTGCGCCGCCTGGCCCTTCGTGGCCAGGTCGCTCACCGCGAAGGACAGGTCGGTGTCGACCGGCTCGGTGGCCCCCAGCTCGGTGGCGTACTTCGGGTTGATCGTCACGTCGTGGTCCTGCGCCCACTCGTCGAGCTTCTTCTGCCCCGCCGCCAGCTGGTCGTCCGGCGACGCGCTGGACTGGCCCTGGTCCTCGAGCTCCTTGGCGCCGATCTGCGTCAGCACGTCGTCGGTGTAGGCGTTGGCCCCCACCACGTCGCGCACCGCGTCCTTCTGCGCCTCGCTCTTCAGCGGCTCCAGCTGCGGCTCCAGCTGCGCCAGCCGGTCCTGGTAGTCCTTGGTCGGCTCGATCCCCAGCTCGTCGGCCAGCTGCCGCGCCGCCGCCTCCGAGGCGAGCGACTTCACGAAGTCGCTGGAGAAGTACCGCAACGGCGTCGTCTGGTCCCCCTGCGGCGGCTGGGTCCGCGAGACCTCCTCCAGCGCCTTGCAGTAGTTGTCGGTGACCTGGTCCACGTGCCGGACCGTGATCGTGTCGTCACCGACCTGAGCGGCCACACCCGGGTGGAACTGCGTCCCCGCCACCCCACAACCGGTCAGGAGCACGACGGGCACCACAGCCAGAAGACGCACGTTCCGCACGCCGCTATTAGACACCGAAGGGTGTCACTGCGCTGGTCGTGGGTCTCTCCTTGCCCGTCGCCGGTTCTTGCTTGTTGGAGTGATCAATTGCGTAGCGGCCGCGCGCTCACCAGCCCGACTCCCGCTGTCAAGGACGCTACGCGCCACTTCGTGGCGGACGGCGGCCTTCGGCGAGTGGTCCGTCCTTGACAGCGGGACCCGGTCGGGGCGGTAAGACGCGCTCAAGGGCGGGGCAAGCCCCGCCCGCAATGCGCGGCCGCCTCTGGCGGCCACGCTTGCGTCACGATCTACGACAACCCCAACCGCATCCACCCACCCACGTGAAGGCGAAGGCGAGGGTGCCGCCGCCAAACCAGGCCGCCTGTGGGCTGACCCGGCCCCCGCCGGACCGCAGCCCCCTCGCCGAACGCTAGACCCGCGGCGTGGGGCACGCATGCCCAACGCAAGAGGGCTGGGAGCAGTCGCGTGCAACACGGCGTCGGTTGCGTTCGGTGAGGGGGCTGCGGTCCGGCGGGGGCCGGGTCAGTCCACAGGCGGCCGGAACCCCGAGAGCCGCACCACGAGCCGAAGCACCCAGAAGCCAACTACGACGCAACGACAGGAGCCGGATCGATCACCGCATCGATCACCTCATGCGCCCACTGCAGCAACCCGATCCCGTCGAGCGGCTTCCCCATCACGCCCCCCACGTGCGGCCGCGGCACGAGGATCGTCTCCACGGGCGCCTTGACGATCGACTTCGGGTAGAGCCGCTGCAGCCGCACGACCCGCGACTCGGGCAGGCTGACCGGCGCGAAGCGGACGTTCTTGCCCGCGAGCGTGACCTCCCCGACGCCGGCGGCCCGGGCGCGGGCCCGGAACCGCGCGACGAGGAGCAGCGACTGCACCTCGACGGGCGGCTCGCCGTACCGGTCCTTGAGCTCCTCGAGCAGCAGGTCGACGTCGTCGTCGGCGCGGACCTCGGCGAGGCGCTTGTACATCTCGAGCCGCAGGCGCTCGCTGGGGATGTAGTCGTGCGGGAGGTGGGCGTCGACGGGGAGCTCGATGCGGACCTCGTTGAGCTCGGGCTCCTGGTCGCCGCGGAACTCGCTCACGGCCTCGCCGACGAGGCGGACGTAGAGGTCGAAGCCGACGTCGGCGATGTGGCCGGACTGCTCGCCGCCGAGGAGGTTGCCGGCGCCGCGGATCTCGAGGTCCTTCATGGCGATGGCCATGCCGCCGCCGAGGTCGGAGTGCTGGGCCAGGGTGGCCAGGCGCTCGTGGGCGGTCTCGGTGAGCGGCTTCTCGGCGGGGTAGAGGAAGTAGGCGTACGCGCGCTCCCGCGAGCGGCCGACGCGGCCACGCAGCTGGTGCAGCTGGGACAGGCCGAGGGTGTCGGCGCGCTCGATGATCATGGTGTTGGCGTTGGAGACGTCGAGGCCGGACTCCACGAGGGTGGTGCAGACGAGGACGTCGAAGCGCTTCTCCCAGAAGTCGAGCATGACCTGCTCGAGCGCCTTCTCGTGCATCTGGCCGTGCGCGGTGGCCACCCGGGCCTCGGGGACGAGCTCGCGGATCTTGGCCGCGGCCTTCTCGATGCTCTGCACGCGGTTGTGGATGTAGAAGACCTGGCCCTCGCGCAGCAGCTCGCGGCGCACGGCGGCGGTGACCTGGCGGTCCTCGTAGGCGCCGACGTAGGTCAGGACCGGGTGCCGCTCCTCGGGCGGGGTGGTGATCGTGGACATCTCGCGGATGCCGGTGATCGCCATCTCCAGGGTGCGGGGAATCGGGGTGGCGCTCATGGCCAGGACGTCGACCGAGGTGCGCAGGCGCTTCATCTGCTCCTTGTGCTCCACGCCGAAGCGCTGCTCCTCGTCGACGATGATCAGCCCGAGGTCCTTGAAGCGGACGTCCGGGTTGAGCAGCCGGTGGGTGCCGACGACGATGTCGATGGTGCCGTCGGCCATGCCGGCCATCACCTCGCGCGCCTCCTTGTCGGACTGGAAGCGGCTCAGCGCGCGGAGCACGACGGGGAAGCCGGTCATCCGCTCGGTGAAGGTCGACAGGTGCTGGGTGACCAGCAGCGTGGTCGGCACCAGCACGGCGACCTGCTTGCCCTCCTGGACGGCCTTGAACGCCGCGCGCACCGCGATCTCGGTCTTGCCGTAGCCGACGTCGCCGCAGATGAGGCGGTCCATGGGGACGACCTTCTGCATGTCGCCCTTGACCTCGTCGACCGTGGTCAGCTGGTCGGGGGTCTCGGTGAAGGGGAAGGCGTCCTCGAGCTCGCGCTGCCACGGGGTGTCGGGGCCGAAGGCGTAGCCCTGGGTGGCCTGGCGCGCGGCGTACAGCTTGATGAGCTCGGCCGCGATCTCGCGCACGGCCTTGCGGGCGCGGCCCTTGCGCTTGTTCCAGTCGGCTCCCCCGAGCCGGTCCAGCGACGGCTGCTCGCCGCCGACGTAGCGCGTGACCTGGTCGAGCGCGTCGGCCGGGACGTAGAGGCGGTCGGCGGGTCCGCCGCGCTTGGAGGCGCCGTACTCCAGGACGAGGTACTCGCGGACCGCTCCGCCGACCTCGCGCTGCTTCATCTCCACGAAGCGGCCGACGCCGTGCTGCTCGTGCACGACGTAGTCGCCGGGCGCCAGCTCGAGGGGGTCGATCTGGCGCTTGCGGCGCGCCGGCATCTTGCGCATGTCGCGCGTGGAGGTGGCCTTCTGGCCGGAGATGTCCTCGCCGGTGAGCAGGACCAGCCGGTTGTGCTCGTCGACGAAGCCGTGGGTCAGCGAGCCGCAGGTGACGGTGACGACGTCGGCGGGCGGGGCGTCCTCGAGCAGGTCGACCAGCCGGGCCGGCACGTCGCGCTCGCCGAGCGCCTCGACGGTGCGCTGGGCCGGGCCGTGGCCCGGGTGGACGACGACGCAGCGGAAGCCAGCGGCGTGCAGCTCGGCGAGCTCCTTGAACGCCCGGTCCACGTCGCCGCGGTAGGCGTCGGCGGCCTGCATGGCCAGGGTGCGGGTCGGTACGCCGGCCGTGTCGGCGTCGGGCACCAGGGTGTCGGCGTCGTCGGCCAGGCCGAACGGGCTGACCGTCCACCAGCTCTGGCCCTCGGCCAGGACGTGGGCGCGGACGTCGCCGAGCTCGCGGTACGACGCCGCGCCGAGGTCGATCGGGGCCTCGCCGCCACTCGCCGCGGCCGCCCAGCTGGCGCCGAGGAACTCCTCGCTGGTCGCCACCAGGTCGTGCGCGCGGCGGCGTACGCGCTCGGGGTCGAGGACCAGCACGTGGGTCTGCTCGGGGAGAAGGTCGACGAGCAGCTCCATCTCGTCGACCAGCACCGGGGTGAGCGACTCCATGCCCTCGACCGCGATGCCGGAGCTGATCTTGTCGGTCAGCTCGACCAGCTGCGGGTGCCGCTCGCCCAGCTCCCACGCGCGCCGGCGCACCTCGTCGGTGAGCAGCAGCTCGCGGCACGGCGGCGCCCAGAGCCGGTCGACCGCCTCGTGCGCGCGCTGGTCGGCCACCGAGAACGAGCGGATCTCCTCGACGTCGTCACCCCAGAACTCCACGCGCAGCGGGTGCTCCTCGGTCGGCGGGAAGACGTCGACGATGCCGCCGCGGACCGCGAACTCACCGCGCCGCTCGACCAGGTCGACCCGGGAGTACGCCGCGTCGGCCAGTCGCCGGACCACGTCGTCCATGGCCACGCTCTGGCCCGGCACCAGCTCGACCGGCTCGAGGTCGCCCAGCCCCTTGACCTGCGGCTGCAGCACCGAGCGCACCGGCGCCACCACGACCGACAGCGCGCCGTGCGCCGCGTCCGGGTGCGCCAGTCGCCGCAGCACCGCCAGGCGCCGCCCGACCGTGTCGCTGCGCGGGCTGAGCCGCTCGTGCGGGAGCGTCTCCCAGCTCGGGTAGAGGGCCACCCTCTCGGGGTCGATGAGCGACCCCAGCTCCTCGACCAGGTCCTCGGCCTCGCGCGCGGTCGCCGTCACAGCCAGCACCGTCCGGCCGGCCCGCACCAGGCCGTCGACCACGAACGGCCGGACCGCCTGCGGCCCGGTGAGGTCGAGCGCCCGCACCGCGCCCCCGCGCGCATCGGCGATCGCCTCGTCGAGGGTGGGGTCGGCGAGGACGGCGTCGGAGAGTCCGGAGAGGGTCACGGGCAGCCAATCGGTGAGCAGGTGGAGCGCGGTCGCGGCAGGGAGGGCACAGCAGCACAGCCCCCATCCGCGCGCGGGTGGGGGTGTTGGATTCAGTCTACGAGCCGCCGCCGACAGCCCCGAGGCCTCGGCTCAGCCCTCCTGGGCCGATTCCTGGGCCGATTCCTGGGCCGGCTCCTGGGCGGCCGGCTCGGCCGGCGACCGCAGCACGCAGAACTGGTTGCCCTCCGGGTCGGCGAAGGTCACCCACCCGCTGCCCGGTCCGTACTTCCCGCGGTGGTCGGCGACCACCTCCGCGCCGTACTCCCGCAGCCACTCGACCTCCTCGTCGCGGCCGCGCTCGCGCGGGCGCACGTCGAAGTGCCAGTTCTTGCCGCGCACCCGGTCCGGCACCTCGATGAACAGCACCTGGTGCCCGGTCTCCGGGTCGCGGATCATGCACTCCTCGTGCCCGGGCAGGTTCGGGTCGCCGTCGATGTCGACGTAGCCGAGCACCGGCTTCCACCACTCGGAGAGCTCGTAGGCGTTGCCGCAGTCGATGGTCGTGTGCGAGATCGAGGAAGCCATGGAGCCACCCTGCCCAGGGCGTGCGGTCCGCTCAACCCGGTTTCGGCGTACCCGATGTTGGGGACCCGTGCGCCCCGCGGCACCTTCGGGACCCTCGATGTGGCTCAGTGGTAGCGAGGGGCCGGCATCTGAGGGGTTGGGGGATCACTCTGCCGGCCCCTCGACCGCGTCCAGGCGACCGCTGACGTTACCAGCCCCACGCCTCGCGGAGACTCAGCCCGAGCCGGTCCTCGAGGCGTTCCACCTCGGGCGCGAGTGCGGTGCGCACCGCCACCACGTCCCGCTCCTCCGGGCGCACCGAACTGCGGTCGAGGGGTCGGTACAGGACGCGGTGCACCAGAGGGGACCGCTTGACGTGCCCGACGATCCGGGCGCCGTCGTGCTCGCGCAGCCAGTCGGCTCCCCGGCGCGCGAGGTTCGCGGCGCGGACGGATCGCGCCTTGGCGGCCGTGAGCTTGGCCCGGCGTTCCTCTTCACTGAGCGGCAGCGGGTCGATGTCGAGGAAGTCCGTCACCGCGTCGAGGAAGCCCTGCGGGTCGCGGCCGAGGTCGTCGAAGACGGCCACGTGCACCAGCTCGCGCGGGTAGTGCTCGAGGAAGCGCTCGAGCCCGGTGGCGTAGCGCCCGTGGCCGAGCAGCTCCGGGCGGCGCTCAAGGGCGTCGGAGAAGGGCTCCAGCCACATGCCGTGCTTCTGGGCGTACAGGTAGGAGGACCAGGCGCGCTCGACGGGGTCGCGCAGCGAGACCATGAAGCGGACCGACGGGCCGAGGGTCGCCCGGATCCGGTCGGCGGCCTGAGGGTGGAAGAGGTAGTCCTGGCACACCTCGCCGACCACGGACTCACCACGGGCGTCGCGGAACTGCTCGGCGTACCAGTCCGTCCCGCGGTCGTAGTAGCGGTCGAAGAAGTAGAGGTCCTTGGCCGGGGTGAGGTAGACGTCCGGGTGGCGCAGGAGCGTCTCGTGGAGCCACGAGGAGCCCGCCTTGTCCGGCCCGATGTACAAGAAGTTGGGCAGCCTGCTCACGACAGCCCCCGTCCGAGCCGGCGGGCCAGGCCGAGCATGCGCTGCGGCTGCACGCCGGGTCCCGCCACGGCCAGCGCGAGCCACGCGTGGGGCGCGGCCGGGTAGCGGCGCAGGGCGCGCCCGGCGATGCGGAGCCCGCGGGCGCGCTGTCCACCCGCCGCGCGTGCGTAGGCGATCTGGCCGAGGATCCGTGCGTGCCCGCGCCGTCGGCGGCGGAAACCAGGGTGTTTGTCGAGCATGTACTCCAGCGCGGTCGCCGTGTTGAGGGACTTGTCCCTGAACCAGGAGGGCACGTCCTTGCGGATGTCGGCGAGGACCTCCTCCACCGCCCCCACCTTGCCCGCGGAAGTGGCGCGGAGCAGCCAGTCGTAGTCCTCGCCGTAGCTGAAGGGGAGCTCCTCGTCGTAGAGCCCGGCCACGTCGAAGGCCGCCCGCGGCATCATCAGCGTCGAGCTGTGCAGCTCCTTGACCCGGTTGTGCAGCAGTCGCTCGTGGCTCACCACGGGCTCCCGCGCGGGCCAGTCGACGTCACCCTGCTCTCCCATGAGGAGCCGGATCCCCGCGCCGACCGCCAGCAGGTCGGGGTCGGACTCGAGGCGCTCGACCTGACGGCGGACCTTGGACGGGTGCCAGAGGTCGTCGTCGTCGCAGCTCGCGTAGTACGCCCCGCGCGACTCGAGGAGGCCGCTGTTGCGAGCCCCGCAGAGGCCGCCCGTGCGCGTGTTGTTGATGGAGCGCACCTGGCGCTCAGGACGCGAGAGGGCTGTGAGCGTGGGGTCGATCTCCTCGCGGTCGTGGACGACGACGATCTCGATCGGACCGTCGTAGTCCTGATCGATGATCGAGGCCAGAGTCTGCTTCAGCAGCGCGTTGCGGCCACGGGTCGGGATGACGACGCTGACCAGCGCAGGGGTCGTCCTCGGCGTGGGTGCTGGTGTGGTCACGGTGTGCTCCTCGGTGCTGGACGCGGGTGCGGTGCTGATCACCGGCGGCGTCCGGTGGGACGTGTGGGTCGGGTAGCCGTAGGCGCGCAGCAGCGGCAGGGTCATCGCGGTGACGACGGCGCGGTCGCGCCGCCCCATCTGGTGGGACCAGCGGTCGTCGCGACGCAGCTCGAGCACGCCCGAGCTGAACCTGGACGGGTTCCCGGACAGGCCGTGACTCGGCTCCAGGACGACGCGTCCCCGGTCGTCGATCGGGGCGAGGTCCGTCGCGGACAGCTCCACACCCAGCGCCCTCGCGGCGGCCAGGGTGCTGCGGGCGGGGTGCTGCACGAAGTCCTCGTAGCGCAGCCGCGCCGAGGGCCTGCGGCCCCACGCCGCGATCGCGGCCATCTCGACCTGCAGGGCGCTCCACTGGGCCGCGGAGCGGTGGGCCGGGATCCGCCACATCTCGAGCGCGCCGCCGGACCCGCCGGCGTCGGCGTGCGGGCGCTCCACGGTGCGCGTCCAGGACCACGCCACGGCGCGGGGGTCACGCACCACGTTGAGCATGCGGAGGTCCAGCTCGGGCGCGCCGGCGAGAGCCTGACCGAAGGCCGGGCCCTTGGAGGCGTCGACCACGACGCCGCTCCCCGTCACCTCGGCCACCGCCTGGTAGATCGCAGTGTAGGCGGACTGCAGCTCGGACAGCGCCGACGATCGACGGCGGACGGTCAGCAGGGCCGGCAGGTTGCGCTGCCGGGCCGCAGCACGCTGGAGGGACACCAAGCGGCTGAACACCGCCGTGTCCCACCCGCCGAAGGCCAGCTCGCCGACCCGGCTCCACAACGGGCACGCCGAGAACCGCTCACCGCAACCGCAGAGCTCGTCCGACGGGCCGACGTACCGGGCGAGGTCGATGAGCTCACCGACGTTGGTCCACCCCCGGGAGGCGCCGAGCACTCGCTCGACCACCGTGGACCCCGAGCGGCCGAAGCCCCCCAGGTACACCACCGTGACGGCTGCCATCTGTCTCGTCCCCCCGGACCTTGGGTGTCCACCACCCCTGAGACGGGGTGGAGACGCACGTGTCGTGGACCAGACCCTGGCCAACGATGACCGCCGACCGGTCCCGCCGCCGACAACGTCCCCCATACGGGGTACGAGGCACGGCATCGGCCGGCAGTCCTGATTCAGGAAGCGCGACGCAGCCGCACGCGGCGCAGCGGGCGCACCCGGAGGAGCTCGTCGAGCTCCGCGGCGAGCGCAGCCCGGGCGGCATCGCGCGCCACGGTGGCGCTCTCGACCTCACCGGTCCGTGTCCGGGACGTCAGCCGGAGGTCGAGCTCGGTGGCGAGCTCGGCGGCCTGCGCGACCACCTTCACGACCCCGGCGTCGCCGACCGTCCGCGCGAACCGCAGCTGGTGCCCGTCGACGTGCTCTCCGAAGGCCGGGTCCCGGGGGACGCAGAGGGGCCGGTGACCCGCCTCCCGGGCGTCCGTGATCGTGCCCGGCCCTCCGTGGCAGACCACCACGTCAGCCCGCCGCAACAGGTCCTGCAGGTCGTCGTGGCCCAGGAAGGCGCGTCCCTCGGCCACCGACGGGGCACGGGTCGTACCGTGCTGCACCACGAACCGCACGTTCGGCCGTCGGCGTGCCGCGTCGTCCATCCAGGACACGAGGCGATCGAAGGGGTGGTGGTCGGTGCCGACCAGTGCCACGACCAGCGGCGCGCCGTTCACAGCAGCGGTCCGACCAGGCTGGCATCCGGGTAGAAGGCGAGCTGACTCTGCCACTGGACGATCCGACGCGTCGTGAAGGGCCCGCACAACCGACCGGTCATGGTCGGGGTGTCGACGCGGTCGTAGACCTCGATGAAGACGGTGGGGATGCGCATCAGCCAGGCGGCGACGAAGAACGGGACGGCCACGCCGGCGCCCGCGCTCACGACCATCGCCGGGCGCTCGTGGCGCAAGACCCGCACCGCGAGGGCCGCGTTGCGCACGAGGTTCAGCAGGTTCCGCGTCGTGGGTGAGAACGAGCTGACCACTCGCTCCCCGCCGAGGCGGTCGACGACGTCCGGCGTCAGCGGCGCGACCCACAGGCGGTCACGACCCTCCCACCACGCACGGAGCGCGATGAGGTGAGCGAGATGACCACCCTGGGACGTCACGAGGAGCACCGGCGCACCGGCGCTGTCCCTCGACGGGATGTGGGTGCCGGTCTCCATGGTGCGCATGATGCTGCGGGCCCGGGGTCCTCGTCGCGCGCCCGGAACGGGGATTCCTCCATTTCGGGGACGCGCACCCTGCCCGCGGTCACCGGACCGGGCGTTCGAAGACGCCCACCAGCGCCATGCCGAAGAACGACAGCGGAGACCCCTCGACCCAGTCGGTGACCGGGCGGATCCGGCGACCCACCGCAGACGCGTCGAACGGCGGCATGATGTAGGTGTGCGCGGACATCCGGAGTCCCGCCGCGGAGGCTTGTCGGGACAGGCCCGTCACGGTGAAGGCCCGTGCGTCGGAGAACTTGCGGTGCACGGCGGGGATCCACGGCAGGCCCGGAGCGACCCAGGGGCGGCGACGCTTGCCGTTGATGATGGGCTTGTGCGTCTCGAAGGGGAACCACCGGTTCGGGGTGGTGACGAGGAACCGGCCACCTGGGGACAGCACGCGCGCAACCTCGCGGAGCACGGCGTCGACGTCGCCGACGTGCTCCATCACCTCGATCGCGGTGACGACGTCGAACGTCTCGTCTGGGAAGTCGAGAGCGTCGGCAGACATCTCCTGGACGCGGATGCTGCCGAGGCCGGCGCGGCGGAAGTCGTCCAGTCGCTCCGGCTCGATGTCCACCGCGTCGACCTGGGCGAAACCGACGGCGAGTCGGCGTGTGTACGTGCCGTCAGCGCACCCGATGTCGAGCAGACGCCGGCCGCGTAGTGGAGTGAGGGACGAGAGGGCGTCGAGGCGCTTGCTGACGCCGCGCGCCCCCTTGCTGGACGACTTCTCGCCGTGGCTGATCGCTCGTTGGTCGCTCATGGCAGCTCCTGAGGGTCCTCGGTCCCCGCGACTGAAGTCGCAATCTCGTCGTCCGCCGAGGTCCTGCCCGCGCCGGAGTGTCCGAGTCCCCGAAATGGGTGAGGGCCACCCGAGGGTCGCGGCTCGGCGTCGCAGGCGCCCCTACGTTCTGCACCGTGACCTTGAGCCGTCGCGGCGTCCTGTCGCTCGGAGGTGCGCTCGCCCTGTCCCCCGCGCTGTCCGCGTGCCGATCGGCGGACCGGGGCACCGACCGGGTCCGGATCCGACCGAGCCCGACGCCGACCCTGGCCCCCAGCCCCCCGGCGGCGACCTTCGCGGGCGCGCCCGCCCCCGGTCAGGTCTACTTCGGGTCCTCGGTGGCGCACCACGAGTCGATCGGTGAGTGGGAGGGCGTCCTGGGCTCCACGCTCGCGCTGCGCCGCTCGTTCTTCGCCCAGGGCCGCAACCAGCCGGACAAGCTCGTGACCCGCGCACGCGAGGACCTGGCCGCGGGCAGGCTGCCGCACGTCTCGGTCAAACCGAACGTGACCTGGGCCGCCATCGCTGACGGCGATCACGACGGGTGGCTGGACAGCATGCTCACGCCTCTCGGCGCCCTGGGAGCCCCGGTCCTCCTCAGCGTCCACCACGAGCCGGAGAACGACACGGGACCTGACGGGATGCGGGTCACCGACTGGGTCGCGATGCAGCTCCGCGTCCTCGAGCGGGCGGCTGAGCAGTGTCCCCAGGTGACGGTGGTGCCGATCCTCCAGCACTGGACCTTCGACCCGTTGCACGACGACATCGACCCGTCGAAGTGGCTCGTCCCCGGCGTCGCGGCCGTGGGCGTCGACATCTACAACTCCTGGTCACCCAAGAACGGCAAGGAGTGGCGCACGTTCGGCAGCAAGGCCGACGAGGTGCTGAGCTGGACGGGCGGGGCGCCCCTGGTCGTCGGCGAGTACGGCTGCCAAGACGACCCGTCGAACCCCGGTCTGGCCGCCGACTGGCTCGTCGACGCTGCCGAGTACGCCCGGGAGCACGGCATCGTGGCCATGTCGTACTTCAACTCCGTGCACGACGCCTCCGACGGCTCCTACGCCCTGCGCGGCGAGACCGAGGTGGCGTTCGCCGAGCTGCTCGCGTCCGACTGGGTGGCGCGCCTCACCTGAGCGGCCTGGCGTTCAGCTGCCGATGACGAGGTAGACGTCGTCGACCCGACCGTGGAACTGGTCGTCACCGTCCTGGACACCCGGGGCTCCGATCCGCACCGGCCACTCGTTCTCGACCGAGCCGGTGGCCCCCGCCTGGTTCGACTCCTCGCCGTCCACCACGATGGTGACCCCTCCGGCGTCGCGTCGACACGCGACGCGGTGCCACCGGGAGTCTGCGATCGAGACGTCGGACTCGGCGAGCACCGGCGTGGTCATGCCGTCACCGCGGATGGCACAGCTGGGGTGGCCCTCCACGTTGTCGACCTGCAACTTGAACTGGCCGCCCTCGGTCCCGAAGCGACCCTTCTGCACGATGTTCTCGCCGCCGTTGGTCTGGTCGGGCGCCAGCCAGACGGCGGCCCCGAACTCGAAGTCTCCGTCCGCCGGGTCGATGGCGTCGCTGTCCGGGACCTCCACCATGGCCCGTGCGCATCCCGAGGCATCGGGACACAGTGGCGGGAAGGCAAGGGCCGCACCGCCGTCCGGGCCCTCGACGACCTCCAAGGCCGCGCCGTTCGCGGTCACCACTCGGGCCACCGCGTCGCCGCCGGCGGCGTCGGTGTAGGTGGCGCTCACGTCACCGGCCGTGTCCGGCTCGAAGGAGAGCCAGAGATCTGCGTCGTCGAGGTCCGGGCCTGCCTCCGCCGGGGGCTGGGGCTCGCGCGGCGGGTCGTCGGACCCACAACCCGCGGCCAGGAGCAGCAGAGCGGCCAGGAGCGCCGCCGTCACCGTCCGGCCAGCTCCGTCACGCCTGCGTCGGAACTCGGCGCCCGCTGCTCGCCTCACACCCACACCCCGAATGTCCGTACCCCCAATTGGGGATGGCTGCGGCGGCACCCCGGTCGGGGCCGCTCACCTACCTAGCGTCTCACCCGACAGCGCCGCAGGGGTGGTGTCACGCCAGATCACGACGAGGGGACGCCTGATGACGATGCCGCTCGTCGTCGGCGCCGACCTGGCCACGGCGGACGGCGCCCGGACGCCTGGCCGTCCGCAACCCCGCTTTCTGAAGCCGGGCTGGCCGCTGGTGGTGCTCTTCGGCGGATTCCCGGTCTGGTGGGCGCTGGGCATGGCCCAGCTCATCTTCTTCGTGGCCGCAGCCGCGATGGCGGTCATCCTCTACCGTCGCGAGCAGCCGTTGCGGCTTCCCAAGGGCTCGGCGCTCTGGCTGCTCTTCATGGTGTGGATGCTCGCCGGCGTCCTGATGGTCCGCGCGCAGGCGCCGCAGACGGTGCCCGGCACCGGCGGCATGGGCCGGGTGGCTGGGTTCGCGGTCTGGGGCGGCTGGTACGTCTCGGTCACCATCGCCATGCTCTACGTCACGAACACCGCCCGCGAGCTGCCCACCCAGCGCGTCGTCCGACTGCTCGGCTGGATGTTCGTGGTGACTGCGAGCTTCGGCGTCCTGGCCGTCGTCACGCCCGAGCTCGAGTTCACCTCCCTCATGGAGCTGCTCCTCCCGAGGAGCCTCACGTCGACCTACTTCGTCAAGACCCTGATCCATCCCTCCTTGTCCTCGAGCGTCGACTTCCTGGGCTACGTCCAGCCCCGACCCACCGCACCGTTCCCCTATTCCAACGACTGGGGCAACAACGTCGCGCTCTACCTCCCGTACTTCATGCTGGCCTGCTTCGGCAGGGACGCCGGTCGACTGCGCAAGCTCGGCCCCGTCGTGCTCGTCGCGTCGATCTTCCCGATCGTCTTCTCACTCAACCGCGGACTCTGGATCGCTCTGGCCCTCGCCGCGGTGTACGCGGCGGTCCGGCTCGCGGTCAACGGACGCACGAAGGCCCTCTACGCGCTCGTCGCCGCCCTCGTCGTCGGTGGCATCCTGTTCGTGTCCTCTCCGCTCTACGACACGATCGTGCTCCGTGTCGAGACGCCGCACAGCAACGATCGCCGTGCCGGCACCGCGGAGACGGTCGTCGCGGTCACCGGCAGCGGCTCTCCGTTCGTCGGGTTCGGGACCACCAGGACGATGCAGGGCAGCTTCAGCTCACTCGCCGGCGGCGAGACCGCCGAATGCCACCAGTGCGCTCCACCACCCCTCGGCACGCAGGGGTTCATGTGGCGGCTGGTGCTCACCACCGGGTTCGTCGGGACGGCTCTCTGCCTCGCCTTCTTCGCCTACCACTTCCTGCGACGTGCTCGGGGGCCGGCTGCCCTCGACGTCACGACGTGCACCGTCCTGCTCTGCGCGGTGCTCTGCTTCCTGTTCTACGACTCGCTCGGCGCTGCGATGTTCACCGCGATGATGACCATCGGCCTCATGGCACGCTCCGACCTGCCCGCCGAGGAGGTGGCGGTGTGACCGTGACCCGGGCGACGCCTGCGACGAACACCGATCCGAGCGCGGAGTCACCCGGTGCGTCGGCGTCCTACGCCTCCGAGGTCGCGCGGCTGTTGTGGCCGGAGCCCTGGACGGCCCCGGTGGTCTCGCGGATCCGGCGACGACAGGGGGCGGCGCACGTCTCCAGCCGTGAGGCGTACGTGTTCCCCAGCACCCGGCGCCCCCGGGTCCTCGTGCCGGCCGACGTGCCTGCCTCGGCGGCCATGGTGAGGCGCCTCGGCGGCAGCTCGAGGGCGCTCGCGCCGGTGCGCGGCCTTCTCGAGCGGTCGGTCCGCTCGCGAGCCTTCGCCCTCACCGGCTGGCCGATGCTGCAGCAGAGCGTCGAGTCGGGCTCCGCCGACCGCGCCGACTCGATCGAGCGCCACCTCTCAGAACGCTTCGGCACCGACGTGCGCGTCGGCGTCATCCTCGGCACGCGTCGTGCCAACCAGAAGCCGGTGCTCCAGGTCTTCGACCTTTCCGGCGAGGTGTTGGGCTTCGCGAAGGTGGGGCACAACGAGCTCACGGCGGGGCTCGTGCGGCAGGAGGCACAGGTTCTCACCGACCTCAGTGCACGCCACCCCGTCTCCTTCGAGGCCCCCCCGTCTGGTCGGGCTCGACCTGTGGTCGGGGGTGCAGGTACTGGTCGTCACCGCTCTGCGAACCGAACCGCGCCGGGCCGTGGACGCGAGCACGCGACGCGCCGCCGTGCGGGAGCTGGCGCACCTGGCCGGCACGGAGGAGAAGGTCCTGGCTGAGAGCGCCTTCTGGGCGCGGCTGTCGGGCGGTGTGCAGCGGCTCGGCGACACCCGGCGAGGGCGGCGGCTCGCGGACGCGGCGGGCGCGGTCGAACGGGTCCACGGCGGCCAGGTGCTCGAGCTCGGCACGTGGCACGGCGACTGGGGTGGCTGGAACATGGGCATGGACGGGTCGGTCCTCCAGGTCTGGGACTGGGAGCGCTCGTCGACAGGCGTGCCGATCGGCTTCGACGCGGTGCACCACTCCGCGCAGGCTGTCCAACCGGGTCGCCGCGACGCTGCCCGCCGGGAGCGCGAGCTGTTGGACCAGGTGCCCGTCACGCTGCTCGACCTCGACGTCGAGCCGGCTCGCCACGCGGCGACGTTCGCCACCTACCTGCTGGAGATCGCGACTCGGTACGAGGACGCGCTGACGCACGGGCCCCTGGCTTCGCTCGAACGGCGCACCGACTGGATCCTCTCCCTGCTCGAGCAGCACCTCACGCACCCGTTCCAGCTCTCTCCTGGAGGACGACCATGACCGTTCGTGCCGCGATGCCCCTCGGCGTCAAGACCGTCGGACGCGCGGTCTCGGTCCGCGTGGGGTCCGCAACCGCCGGACGCCGCCAACTCCCCTCGTTCATCATGGTCGGCGCGCAGCGGGCCGGGACCACCTCGCTCTACCGCGCCCTGATGTCGCACCCGCTGGTGCACTCGGCCAACTTCCACAAGGGAGTCAACTACTTCGACATCAACTACCACCGCGACTTCTCGTGGTACCAGGGCCACTTCCCCACCGTCGCCGGGCTGCGGCGCGGGCCACGCCCGGTCGCCGGTGAGCCCGTCACCTTCGAGGCGAGTGGCTACTACATGTGGCACCCGTGCGCAGCCGAGCGACTGGCGCGACACCTGCCCGAGGTCAAGGTGCTCGCCATGCTGAGGGACCCGGTAGAGCGCGCGTACTCCGCCTGGAAGCACGAACAAGCCCGCGGCTTCGAGACCGAGTCCTTCGAGACCGCGCTCGGTCTGGAGGACGAACGCCTCCACGGTGAGGTCGCACGGATGGTGGCGGACCGTGACTACCGGAGCCATGCCCACCGTCATCAGGCCTACGTGCGTCGTGGCGAGTACGCCGAGCAGCTGCTCCGGCTGCAGGCGCACCTCTCCCCCGGACAAGTGCACGTCGTCGAGAGCGAGGCGTTCTTCGAGCACCCCGAGGACACCTATGCGGCCCTCCTGGACTTCCTGGGGTTGCCCGAGGTGCTCCCCGAGCGGTTCGACCGCTGGAACGGCCGCCCCAGCGCGCCGATGTCCGAGGCGACCCGTGAGCGTCTGCGGTCGCACTTCGACGACCACGACCGAGCGCTCGCCGGACTCCTCGGACGGGAGCCGGCATGGCGGCAGTGAGCACACCGGCGACGCTGCCGCTCTGGTCCGACTACACGCAGTTCGTGCGCAGGCACGCTGCGGTCTTCGGTGTGCTCATGCTCGTCGGAGTCCTTCTCGGCGGTGCGTGGTCGCTGCGCCAGACGGCGGTCTACTCGGCGACGACGTCGATCGAGCTGGCACCGGTCCCGAAGTACATCACCCTGTCCACCGGCGACCTGGTCGCTCCGGCGGTCACCATCGACACCGACGCGCAACTCGTGCTGACGCCTCGGGTGCTCGGTGCGATCAGCGACGTGCTGGGCATCGACCCGGACCGTGTGCGCAGCCACCTGTCCGTGACCGCCGCGCCGCTCAGTCGGGTCCTCTTCATCACGATCCAGGCATCGTCGCCGACGCTGGCCGCCCGCGCCGCTGACGCGGCAGCGAATCAGCTGATCGAGGTACGCGGACGCACGCTGGGCGCACTGCGCCAGGACCAGCTGCGCCAGCTGCGCTTCTTGGTCTCCTCGAAGGAGCGCGACCTGGCCCGGCAGCAGAGCATGCGGGTCGTCATCCCTGAGTCAGACGACATCTTCAACGAGGTCGTCGAGTTCCGCGCTGCCCTCGACGAGCTCCAGGACGCGCTGCAGGAGCCTGCCCGCGTGCTGCGCCCGGCCGCGGTGCCGGCCGCGGCCGACTACCGCAACACAGAGGTTCCGGTCGTCTCCGGTCTCATGCTCGGGATGTTGGCCGCGGTGCTCACGGGTGCCGCCCGCGATCGCTTCAGCCTGCTCCTCGACGTCCGGGCGCTGGCCCGGTCCCTGTCGAGACGCCGCCCCGACCTCCTCTCCACCTTGAGCCGACGCGCGACGCCGGTCGCCACCACCATCCGCGAGGACAATCATGTCGCCTGACCTCACCAGCCCGAGCAACGCCGGCCCCGGTTCGACCTCGACGGTGCGTGCCGTGCGGCACCACCTCCCGCTGGTGCTCGTGTGTCTCTTCCTCGGGGTCGTCGGTGGCTACCTCTACGCCGGGTCGCAGGTGCCGGTCTACACCAGCACGAGCCGGGTGCTGGTCGACCCGTCGGTAGGGAACCCGTACGTGCCCAGCCCCTCGTCCGTGCGGCAGGACGAGCTCGCGAGCCTGGAGACAGAGGCCCAGGTGGTGCGCTCCGAAGAAGTGCTGAGCGCGGTCTTGCCGCAGTTCCCTGGACTGAGCCTCGGCGCCCTGCAGCGCAACGTGCAGGTGGTCATCCCGCCGAACACCCAGGTGCTGGACATCACGTTCGCCTCCGAGCAGCAGAACCTGACCCAGCCGGTCGCGGACGCCGTGGCCAAGGCGTTCCTGGCGAACCGGGCACGTCGGTCGGACGAGGTCAACCAGACCCGGATCAGCCGGGTCGAGTCCCGCACCAACGCCGTCATGGAGGACCTGCGCCGGGCCACCGCGGATGCCCAGAGCGACAACGCCGCGACCGCGCTCTACAACGAGCAGCTGTCGGGGGCCCTGCGCAACGAGCTCGTCAGCCTCCGGGCTCAGCGCACGGCGCTGGAGAACAGCGAGTCGCCGACCGGGGATGTCATCGGTCCAGCCGGGGCGGGCAAGAGCGCTGAGGGGCTCACCGCGACCGTCGTCCCGCTCGGGGTCGCGCTGGTCGGGCTGGCCCTGGGGTGCCTGCTGGCCGTGCTGCTCGAGCGCAGCCGCGCTGTGGTCCGCTCCACCGCGGACGTCGCTGCCACCGGAGTGCCGGTCCTCGCAGCCGCTCCTGCGTCCGGGCTGCGCCGCCGCGACCGTCGGCGGAGCGAGTCCGAGGCCTTCGGCACCGCTGTCCGCCGGTTGCGGGCGGCCGTGCTGGAGCTCGAGCCGCGCCCGGACATCATCGCGGTCGCCCCGCCCGGGCCCACCAGCTCCGACGGCGAGGTCCCGGCCGCGATCGCGGAGTCGTTCGCCAAGGCCGGTCATCGGGTGGTGCTCGTGCGTACCGACGGAGGCGACAACCGGGACGGCGTCGACGTCGATGACCGCGGCCTGGCCCAGGCGCTGCTCTTCGAGCGCGTCGATGTCCGCGACCTGCTGCGGCCGAGCGTCGAGCCGCTGCTCTCCGTGCTCAGCGACGGGGGCTTCGATGCGCAGAGTCGCGAGCTCCTCGTCGCCGACCGCGTGCGCGCAGTCCTCTCACCCCTGGTCCGTGACGGCTACCTGATCGTGATCCAGGCACCGGGTGTGGACAGCGCCGAGGGCGAGGCCTTCTTCGGTGCAGCCGACCTCGGCATCGTGGTGGTGCGACGCGGTCGGTCCCAGTCGCGGACCGTGCGGAACGCTGTCCAGGCTGTGCGTGGCAAGAGCGCGGAGGCCCTCGCTCTCGTGGTCGGAGCACGACCGGTGCAACGGGTCCGGACAGTCGAGACCGGATCGGTGACCACCCGTGAGGCCGCCCCGACGCTGCCCCTGGAGCAGCGTGACGCGGGCGGGGAGCAGACTCCTCCCCCGCAGCAGGGTGACGCAGGCGAGGAGAAGATCCCTGCCTCAGCGAAGCGTGACTCAGGCGAGGAGAAGACCCCTGCCTCAGCGAAGCGTGACGCGGGCGAGGAGAAGGCCCGCACGCGCCGGTGACCACAGCCGTCTCCACGTCCGACCCCCACCGGGCTCACCTGCAGCGGCTCGCCCGGCGCGGGAGCGCGAGCGTCGTGGGTGCCGCCTTCAGCGCGGTCTCCGGCATCGCCCTCGTCGTCATCGTCACGAACGGGTTCAGCGCCTCGCTCGCCGGCACCTTGTTCGCCGCGACGTCGACCTTCCTCATCCTCGAGTCGTTCGCGCTGCTCGGCACCGACACCGGCCTGGTCAAGTGCCTTCCCGCACAGCTCGCGTCCGGACGCGCTGGCGACATCCGGCGAACCCTGGTCGTCTCAGCGGTGCCGGTGCTCGGGTTGGCGCTGAGTCTGTCCGTTGCGGTGTACGCCGCCGCTCCCGCCGTCGCACCGCACCTGACGGGTGACGGCGCCGCAGCGTGGATGACGACCATGCTGCGCGCCCTCGCGCTCGTCATGCCTGTCGCTGCCCTGCACGACCTCGTGATGGCCGCGACTCGCGGAACGGGTTCGATGCGCCCCACCGTGATCGTCGACAACATCGGCAGGCTCGGGCTCCAGGCGGTCGCCGTCCTGGTGGTCTTCCTGGCGGACGGGGGGCCGCTCGCGCTGGCGCTGGCATGGTCCCTGCCGTACGCCGTCGGGTTCCTCGCCGGCGTGGCCTGGCTCCACCGCCAGCTCGTCAGACGCACGAGCAGTGGCCTCGAGGCCGAGCACGAGGCGACGCCCTGGGGGTCGGTCGCCCGGGAGTTCTGGACCTACACCGCACCGCGAGCGATCGCTCGGGTGACTCAGACGGCCCTTAAGCGATCCGACATCGTCCTGGTCGCCGCCCTGGCCTCACCTGCCGAGGCAGCCCTCTACACCGCAGCGACTCGCTTCATCGTGGTGGGTCAGCTGTTCGTGCAGTCGGTCCAGCAGGCCTTGTCCCCCCAGATCGCCGCGCTCTTCGCACGGGGCGAGGTGCGTGCGGCCAACTCGGTCTACCAGGCGGCGACGCTGTGGAGCGTCATCGCCGCCTGGCCGCTCTACCTCGTGCTTGCAGGCTTCGCCCCTTCGGTCATGGGCGTCTTCGGAGGCGATTACCACGTCGCTTCGGACGTCGTGGTCATCCTCGCGTTGACCATGTTGTTGGCGACCGCATGCGGTTCGGTCGACGCAGTGCTGTTGATGGCGGGACGGAGCTGGGTGAGTCTGCGCAACGCGTCGGTTGCGCTCGCCGTCAACGTGGCACTGAACCTCGTCCTCATCCCCGCTCAAGGGATACGCGGAGCAGCGATCTCGTGGTCGGCGGCGATCGTCGTCCGCAACCTGTTGCCGTTGCTCATCGTGCGTCGACAGATGGGCATGTGGCCCGTGACCACCGCAGCGGTCAGGGTTGCCGCGGTCGCACTGGCCTGCTTCGGTGCCGCGGACGTCGTCGGAGTCCTGACGGACCTGCCCCGAGCGTTGGACCTCGGCCTCGTCGGGCTCGCGGCGGCGGTGTACCTGCGGGTGGTGTGGTCCTGGCGCGAGGCGTTGTCCCTCGACACCTTCGCCTCGGCGGTTCGTCGCCGCAGCAACCAGCACCGTTCGGACAGGCCCGAGGTGACCCGTTCCGAGGCCCTGGGTGGGCAGTGAGATCGCTCAGGCGATCCGCAGGTCCCGCCTCCGAGGGTCGGCGAGAGTCTGGCGGAACGCCGAGAGCCGATCACCGGTGAGCACGGTCGCGAAGTCGAGGTTCTGGTTCCACAGGCAGCCGAACCACACGTTCGGCGTCGTGAACAGCGCGTCGCCTGCGGCGAGGATGGTCGCCCCGCTCTGCCCGTTGTACTCACCCACCCCCAGCGGCAGGTCGAAACCGCGTGAGGTCACGAAAGCGGACATCTTGCGGATGGCGTCGGCCGGTTTGAAGGCGCTCGGATTGGTCGCCGTGCCGGTCTCGTAGGTGTCGATGCCGAACCAGTCCCAGGTCCGGAAGAGGTCATCGGGAGCGTACGACGCGAAGGTCGTCGTCTGCCGGTCGAGCAGCCACCCGTTGAGGATGGGCCCGACCTTGACCTCACCGCGTCTGAAGATGGGCAGCAGCCGCCGGCTCAATGCGGCGTACTGCGCACCGGAGATGTCGGGGTACGGCTCGTGCCAGACGGTCACCGCCGTCGGCAGTCCGTAGGACGCCAGCTTGGTGGCCGCCTGCTCGGCGGCGGCGTCGAAGCGACCACTGGCCGCTCCTGCTGCGTCGCCGCCGACCTTGTAGGAGATCACCGGCAGCATGCCGTCGGCGTGGGCCCGCTCGACGAGGTCGAGCTGGCTGTTGGCACCGGCCGAGAGGTCGGCGAAGATCCGGCGCGCGGCCAGCCCGGCGCCGACCTCGCGGACTCGCAGGTCCCACTCGTCGGCCGGCGCGTTCATCCCGATGAGCGCACCGCTGCCGAAGCCGTTGACCTGCTGGCCGGAGATCTCGTAGTGCACCTGGTAGCGGTAGCGCCGGTTGTGGACGACTCGTCCGTCGTCCCACATCGCCGCCACCGTGACGGTGCCGCGGCCTGTCTCGTCGGCCCTGGCGGTGTAGATCCTGTGCTTTCCGGAGTCAGGCCTGCGGGTCCACGTGCGACCGGAGGAGTCCCTCACGCTGATCCTCCGTCCGCGTGGGAGGTTGTCCCGGACCGTCAGGGTCATCCTCTCGCCCCGCCGGTACGTCACCTTGTCGAGCCGGGCGCGGACGCGCTTCTTGAGCTCCTCAGCACGCGCCGCTCCCGCGACCGACAGGTCGCCCCCCAGGGCAGCCGCACCAAGAGCTGTGGCTCCGGCTACGCCACCGAGTCGGAGGGCATCACGGCGGGTGAAGGGCGTCATGAGGTCGGGTGAACCTTTCCGAAGAGGAATTCGCTAGGAGCTCGAACCCGCCTTGCGCGGCGCGGCACAACGGGGGTCGGTGAGCGTCTGCCGGAACGCGGCCAAGCGGTCGCCGTCCAAGGTCGACCCCAGGCCCCCCGTGTTGTTCCAGACACAACCGAACCAGACATTGGGGGTGCTGAGCAACATCTCACCCATCTCGGCGAGGGTCGCGGCGCTGAAGCCGTTGTACTCCCCGACCCCGATCGGGAGGTCCGAACCGTTCGAACGGATGAAGTTCCGCAGCAGGGGGATCCGGCTCGCCGGCTTGGTGGCACCGTCCTCGTAGGTGTCGATGCCGACCCAGTCCCAGAGCGCGAACATCTCCCTCGGCGCGAACTGCGCGAACTCCGCGAGCCGGTTGTTGAGCAACCAGCCGTTGAGGATGGGTCCGACCCTGAGCGCACCCCGCTTGAACTGAGGCAACAGCTGCTTGCTCGCCGCGACGTAGTCGGCTCCGGACATGTCCTTGTAAGGCTCGTGCCAGAACGTCACCGCAGTCGGCAGGCCGTAGGAAGCGAGCCTGGCCGCCGCCTCTGCAGCAACGCCGTTGTAGCGTCCCGCGACCGCCCCGGCGACATCACCTCCAACCTTGTACGAGATCACCGGGAGCAGCCCGGCTGCGTGCGCCTGCTCGACCAGCTTCATCTGGTGCCCTGGCCCGGCAGACAGATCGGCGAAGATCCGCCGCGCGCCGAGGCCGGGCCCCACCTCACGGGCCCGCATGTCCCACTCGCTCGGCGGCGCGTTCATCCCGATGAGGGCGCCTGCGGCGGTGGGCGGCGGGTTCGGGACGGGTGTCGGGTCCTGGGTCGGGTCCTGGGTCGGGTCCTGGGTCGGGTCCTGCGTCGGGTCCTGGGTCGGCCTCGGGTCCGGGGTCGGGTTCGGCGTGGGGTCCGGCGTCGGAGTCGGCGTCGGAGTCGGGGTCGGGTGCGTCGGCGGCTTGGGCCCACGAGGCGGCTTGGTACCCCACTCCGGCGGGCGGCGCGGGCCTGGCCGCCACCTGGACCCGGGGGCGGCAGCAGCAGCAGCGCCGCCACCGAGACCCACCACGGCGGCTGCGGCAGCGGCGATCACGGCGCGGCGGCCGAATCGGGCAGAGTCGACGTCGTGGACCGTGGCGACGCACTCGTCGCGTCCTCCGGCCGCCAGCTGCGTCGGGGCGGGTCGCGAGTGCCGCCCGACCGCGCGCACAGCGGCCTCGGCGAGGTGCACGTCGTCGATCAGGCTGGTCTCGAGGCGGTGCTTCGGCTCGTACTGGGGGTGGGACACGGGGGTACCTCCGTCGGGGGCGGGGGACGTGTAGGGCTGCGTCAGGGCGCGCCCCGATCGCCGGGTCGCGCGCCCCGGTCTCCCCGAGCCAGACCTCCCGAGAGTGGCCGATCCACGGCCCTCGTTGCAGCGGAACGAGCACGATTCGTCCGTTCCGGCCGACTTCGGACAACCTCGCCACGCCCGTCGCCGGACTCGCTACCATCCGCGCGACACGACAGCCGTCACGGACCCGTCGCGCGTGGCTGCACACGCGCAAGGACCGGCCCGCTCGATTCCTCGAGCGGGCCGGTCCTGTGAGTGGTGCAGTCGTGCCTCTCGGCTAGGCCACCGTGACCTGGCGGGTCACCGTGGTCGTCCTCCCCCAGTTGTCGGTCACCGTCAACGTGATGGTGTAGCCACCAGCCGCCGCGTAGAGGTGGGCCGCCGGGCTCGCTCCGGTCGAGACCGCCGTCCCGTCGCCCCAGTTCCACGAGTAGCTGCGGATGCCGCCGTCGGCATCGCTGGTGCCGGTGCTGTTGACCGCGCAACTGCGCGCGTTGCACGTGGTGGTGAAGGTCGCCGTCGGGGGGTTGTTGCCCGCGGGCTCGGCGAGCGTGGTCACCGCGAAGGTCACCGGGTCACTGGCCCGTCCCCACTTGTCCAGCACCGTGAGGGTGACGGTGTAGGTGCCAGCCGTGTTGTACACGTGCGACTGGCTCGCCGTCGTTCCCGTGGTGTCGGGAGTTCCGTCGTCCCACCTCCACACGTAGTTGCGGACACCGTCACCAGCCGCAGTGTCGGGGTCGCTGCTCCCCACGCCGCTCATCGCGCACGTGGTGAAGGTGGTGCAGCTTCCCGAGGCGATCACCGCGGTCGGCTTCGTGTTGGTCACCGGCTCTGTGATGTTCACCGTCTGGGTCGAGCTGGCTGCCTTGCCCCAGACATCGGTCACCGTGAGGGTCACCGCGTAGCTGCCCGGAGTGTTGTAGGTGCGCGATGGAGCCGTCGACGTGCTGGTCCCACCGTCACCGAAGCTCCACGCGTACCGCAGCGCATCGCCCTGGGCGTCCGTCGTGCCAGCACTGTTGAACTGACAGGTCGTGAACGACGTGCAGCTCGCGGTGAAGGTGACGCTGGGTGCCGTGTTGCCCGCCGGCTCGGTGAGGCTGACCGCACGGGTCGTCGAGGCGGCCTTGCCCCAGCCGTCGGTGGTCGTCAGCGTGATCGTGTAGCTCCCGGACGCCGCATAGACGTGCGCGGCCGGCGAGGCTCCGGTGCTCGGCGTCGTCCCGTCCCCCCAGTTCCACGAGTAGGTGATCGTGTCACCGGCATTCGGGTCCACCGTGCCCTGGCTGCTCACCGAGCAGGTGAGGCCTTGGCAGCTCTGCACGAAGGTGGGGGCCGGAGCGGAGTTCCCTGTGGGCTCGGCGATCGTCACGTTCTGCGGCGCCGAGGCGACCGACACCTGCCACTCGTCCTTGACCGTCAGGGTCACGGGGAAGGTGCCGGGAGCGGTGAAGGTCTTCGTCGGCAGCGGTCCCGAGGCCGAGCCCTGCGTCCCGAAGCTCCACGAGTAGGTCAGCGAGGTCGGGTTCTCGTCGGTCGAGGCCCGGCCGTCGAACTCGCACACGTTCTGGTTGCAGGTGTAGGTGAAGCTCGGCACCGGAGGGCTGTTCGTCGGCTGGTTGACGACGACGCCGTCCGAGATCTTCTCGGTGCCCACCTGGTTGTGCACGTCGACCGGGCGGACTCGGACCGAGTAGGTCCCCGCCGGGATCACGGGCGTGGTGTAGGAGTAGTTCGAACCAGTGCTCCCGGGGCTGTTGAGGAACGCCGTGCGGTAGCTCGCCGCGGTGCTGGTGAAGGTCCCGTTGGAGCCCATCCACTGCCCGGCGCTGTTGACGACCCCGACCTGGACGCTGGCGATGCTGGCGCTGTTGTCCGGAGCGTCCTCCGCCCGGCCGTTGACCACGATCTTGCCGTCGTTGAAGACGGCGCCGGCCCCGGGCTGCGCGAGGGTCTCGTTGAGGGTCGGCGGGCCGTCGTTCGGGTAGACCGCGTAGCTCGCGGTGGCGGCGCTCGGGTCCTGCTGGTTGCGGGTGTCGTAGGCCAGCGCGGTGAACCGCCAGTCACCCCCGGTGGGCAACGTGATCGACGGCAGTGACCAGGTGGTCGCGGTGCCGTTCGGCGTGCCGAGCGTGGCGTCACGCCAGGCGACCGTCGTGCTCATGGTGCCGTTGGCCTGCAGGTAGCGGCCGCTCTCGCGGTCCTGGAGCGACACCTTCACGCTGGTCACACCGATGTCGTCGGTGGCCGCACCGGAGAGGGCGATCGTGAGTGACTTGTCGGTCGGGGCGGTGAAGGCCATCGTCGCGTTCGGCGCGAGGTCTCCGGCGTACTGAGCGTTCACCGTCAGCCGACCCTGGTTCGTCGACGAGGTGGTGAGCTCCTCGTCGTCGTTGGCGCGAACCGTGAACGAGTACGTGCCCGGCGTCAGGTTGAAGGGCGTGGTGTAGGTCCAGTTGTAGTTGGACCCGTTGATGTCGACGGGTGAGATGCGGCACTGGCCGGCCTGGATGCCCGAACCCCACGTGCAGTCGCTTCCCAGGGCCTCTCCGGTGCTGGTGTTGCGCAGGGAGATCTGCACGTCGCGCAACCCCTCATCGTCCGAGGCGGTGCCGGAGAACGTCATGCGCCCACCCGGCTCGACCGTGACCGCAGGCACCGCGAACGGTGGCGTCATCGGAGCCGGCTGCTCGATGGTGACCGAGGGGGCCACGGCGTTCGGGTCGATCCGCCACGTGCGGGTGGCTGCTCGGAGATCGGACTGGCCTGCGGTGTCCACGGCGTTGGCGCCGACCATCCACTCGCCGTCGTGCGGGAGCGTGACGTCGTAGGACCACGTTGCGCTGGTGGCGCCGATGACGTCGGGCTGGCCGCGGAAGGAGTTGTAGATGTCGTCGACGGTGCCGTCGCTCTGCAGGTAGCGACCCTGAGCATCACGGAAGTAGAACGTGATCGAGTTGATGCCCTTGTCGTCGGTCGCCGTCCCGGTGATGGTGAAGGTCGACGACGTCAGGATGCTGTTGCTCGGTCCTGTGATGGCGGTGCTCGGCGTCTGGTCGTCGATGCTGAACGACTCGAACTTCTTGGTCGCCGACGTGCTGTCCCCCGTGCCTCCGGTGGCTGCGGTGAACGCCTGCGCCGTGACGATGAGGTTCCGGTTGGAGGAGATGGTCGCCGGGATGCTCCAGGTGCGAGTGGTTCCCGTGCCCGAGAGCGTGGCGTTCAGGGTGTTGCTGGTGTTCCCGAACGTCGTGAACGCGGTGCCGTTGTCCTGCAGGTACTGACCGCTGTTGCGGTCACGGACCGACACCTGGACCCGACCGACCGAGCCGGTCGCGACCCGCGCCGTTCCGGTGATGTCGAAGGGGACGTTGTTGGTCACGACACGACCCTCGATCGGGGTCGTGATCGTGGTGTCGGGCAACGCAGCTGGGGAGACCACGCTGTTGAGGTCGTAGAACGCGACGCGCCCAGTGCGGACCCCACCCTGCTGCATGCCGTCACCACCGATGAACAGACCGCGGGACGTGGCCTCCATGGCCTTGTTGCCCTCGTAGGAGTTCGAGCCCTCGAGCGGGTTCCACTCGGCCGCCCGGCCGGTGGCGGGGTCGAGGGCCGCGAGGTGGTCTCGCCGGACGACCGCGTCGCCCAGTCCGTAGCCGGCAAGGCCCTGGCCCGTGCCGTAGCCCACGTTCTCCAGGCCCGGGTAGCAGGGCTCGGTCGGGCACGACTCCGGCGACTCCACGAACTGGAAGTGACCGCCGACGTACACCGCCTTCTCGGTGATCGCCACCGAGTAGATGCTGTCGAACTGACGCTCGATCCACACCGGCTGGACGTCGTCGTTCTGCAGGGAGGCCTGGTCGAGGTCGTACCGCACCGCGGTGTCGCTGATCGGCGGGGCGTCACCGCCCGAGCCGCTGGAGACCACGAAGTAGGAGTCATCAGGAGCGATGTCCGCGCAGCAGATGCGCGTGACGCCGCCGACCCGCGACAGGTTCTCGTCCCAGAGCCGGGCGCGCCACGGGAGGAGCTGCTTGCTGGCGGTGTCGATGATCGCCATCCCCAGCCGGTCCTGGCCGTCGACCTGTCGGCCGGTGTGGACGACGAGCAGCTTGCTGTTGTCGTGGGTCAGCTTGAGCTGCGGGACGCCGAGCTGGCCATTGGTGCCGATGCCGCCGGAGAGGTTGTTGTCGAACGCCGTGTCGACGACACCGGACGCGGCGTCGACGGCTGCGAGACCGGTCTTCTGGACACCGTTGATGCGGGTGAAGCGGCCGCCGACGTAGAGCGTGGAGTTGGTCGCCGCCAAGGACTGGACCTGGTTGTTGGTGCTGTTGGTGAAGCCGAACGTCGTCAACGGCGCACCTGTGGTCAGGTTGAGGCTGGCCACCTTCTGCTTGGCCACACCGTTGACGGTGTTGAACGATCCGGCCACGAAGAGCTTGGTCCCGTCAGGGCTGGCCTCGACCGCCGCGACACCGCCGTTGAAGGTGGGACGGAACTGCGCGTCGACCAGACCGGTCTGGTAGTTGTAGCTCGCGAGACCTGCCTGGTTGTACGTCGTGGTGTTCGTGCCGTTGTTGTTCTGGATCGACGTGAAGTTCCCGGCGATGAAGACACGGTTGAGCTGCGGGACGACCTCGATGTCCCAGATCTCGCCGGTGCTGATGCGCGGCATGTTGTTGCGGGGCACGTCGGGCACGAGCCGCGTGTGGCCCGGGACGGGCTGGGTCCCGCCGGTCGGCGCGCTGATGACCGGGCTCGCCGTGCGGGTGGCCGGCGCGGACGCCAGGCCCTGGTTGTCCGTGACGATCAGCGTGACGGTCTTGGCGCCGCCTGAGGTGTAGGTGTGCGTCGTCGTGACGCCGGTGCCGGTGGTGCCGTCACCGAAGTCCCAGGCGTACGACGCGATGCTCCCGGGCGGGGTGTCGCTCGACGCGGAGCCGTCCACCGTGCAGGTGGCTGTCGGGCAGCTGACAGCGAACGACGCCACGGGGGCCACGTTCGGGCTGGCGGCCTCGTCGGGCTGGAGCACGATGCTCCACATGGTCGCCTTGGCGGTGGAGCCGTCACTGGTCGCGGTCACGCCGGCGGCTGCTCCCGCGGTGGCGCCGACACCGGGGTCGGACGCGACAGCGGTGATCCGACCGGTCCCCGTGCCGACCGCAACGCTGCGGCGGGTCTGAGCGCTGGGGAGAGTCCAGGTCGTCGTGGTCGAGGACTTGTCGGCCCAGTACGACACGACGTAGGAGCCGGTGGCCGCGACGTTGGCGCCGGGGGTCGTGTGGGCGGCGCGGTTGGTGGTCTCGGCCGCCGAGGCGAAGGTCGCGACCGGGTCAGCACCGGTGCCGTCGTACGCGAGGAGGTTGAGTGTGCCCTTGACGGTCTGCGGGAAGGTCAGGGCCGCGTTGCGGCCGGCGTCGTTCGCCACCGCCACCTTGCTGTAGAACGACGTCTCGGTGTCGTTGCCGGAGAGCCGGCGGCCTTCGAGCGTCCACCCCGCCGGGGCGGTCGTGCCGGAGGACACCGCCACGTTGGTGGTGACGAACAGCAACAGCCCGTCGCCCTCACGGACTGACGAGGGGATCACGGCGCGGGCCGTCGTCTGGTTGAAGGCGACCTCCGCGGAAGCGCGGAACGTGATGACGTCCGCGGCGGTGGCCGGAGAGGCGGCCGCCACCCCGAGCACGGCAAGGAGGCACGCCACCAGGCTTCCGACTGCTGTCACCACCGCAGTGCTGAGCCCCTGGGACACCCGCGCTCGCGAACCGTTCATGCCTGCTCTCCCTCACATCGGCATGCGCCGAAACATCCGGGCCACGAACCTGTGGCCACAGTCCGCGAAAGTAGGGAGTGGGCAAGCGCCCGACCGGACGTCGCCGGAGGTATCACCGAAATCGGTGAGCGCCCGGCCGGCACGCCGTCGAGCCGCGGCTGTCGCCGTCCCATGGGGCTCGTGGACCACCTCCTGACCACCACCTTCGTCGCCGTGGTCGCCGCCGGCTTCTTCGTCGGCATCGTCGTCGGGTTGACCGGGATGGGCGGCGGCGCGTTGATGACGCCTGCGCTCATCTTCCTGGGTGTCGGGGACGCCGCGTCGGTGGTGACCGCCGACCTGACGGCCGCGGCCGTCTACAAGACCGGAGGGGCGGTCGTCCACAAGAGGGAGGGATCACCAGACCTCCGGCTGGCCGGGTGGCTCGTCCTCGGGTCAGTGCCGATGGCGCTGCTCGGTCCGCACCTCGTCTACTGGCTGGCGCCGCCCGGCGAGCTCGACGAGGTGCTGAAGATGTCGATCGGGGTGGCGCTGCTGTTCGCCGCGGTCACGTACGCGCTGCGGCTCTACCTCAACCTGCGAGTGATGCGCTCGGGCCGCCACACCGAGGACGACCACCCCGCGGTACGGCCACTGCCCACCGTGCTGGTCGGCGCACTGGGCGGTCTGCTCGTCGGAGTGACCAGCGTCGGTTCCGGCTCGGTGATCATGATCGCGCTGCTGTTGATCTACCCGGGCCTGTCGGCGATCCGCCTCGTCGGCACCGACCTGGTGCAGGCGGTTCCCCTGGTCTTCGCTGCCGCAGTCTCCAACATCGCCCTGCACGGGCTCGACTGGGCGATCCTCGTACCGCTCGTGCTCGGGTCGGTCCCGGGCACGGTTCTCGGGAGCACGATCGCGCCGCGCGTGCCGCAGTCGTTCGTCCGCCGTGGCATCGTGGTCGTGCTGACCATGTCGGGCGTGGCCCTGCTCGACAAGGCCGGGTGGGCACCCCTCGGCGCCGGCGAGGACGACACCCACCCGATGCTCGTCGCCGCCGTCGGGGTCGCCGTGCTCGTGCTGGTGCCGCTGGTGTGGGGCGTGCTGCGACGCTCGACCGGCCTGCCGGCCTTCGGCGCGTCGACGCCCGCCCAGGTCGAAGATCCTGCCTACCGCCCTGGCGGCTGGCGGGCCCCCCCGCCAGGAAGCGCTCAACAGGGTCGGCGCCCCGACTCCCCAATAGAGGGGACCGCAGGACCGGGACCGTCACACGGCGGTCGCACTGGTCTTGCCTTGACCGTAGAGGTGCCGCACGCCTGCGGTGCCTGTTCGGGCACCGGGACCACCGCGTGGCGGCGGTTCCGGGCGGAACCAAGGAGACCCCCGTGCGTCCACGCCGGCTACTCACGCTGCTCTCGGGAATCGCACTCGCCGTACCGACCGCGGTGCTCGTCGCACCCTCTGCCCAGGCCGCCGCCCCCGTCGCTGCAGCGGCGGCGGTCGCGGGGCCGACGGCCAGCCGCATGCCCGGCGAGGTGCCGACGACCAAGACACCGTGGGTGCGCGACGGAGAGGTCACCAAGATCGTCCAGGTCGGCGACAAGATGGTGGCCGGCGGGCTCTTCACGCAGGTGCAGGACCCGCGCAACGGCACGGCGTACAGCCGGCAGAACCTCTTCGTCTTCGACGCAGCGACCGGGTTGGTGAGCCAGACCTTCAACCCGACGGTGGACGGCCAGGTCCAGCAACTGCTGCCTGGACCGACGCCAGACACCGTCTACGTCGCGGGCGACTTCACGAAGATCAACGGCAAGGGCCCGAACCACCTCCAGCTGCTCAACGTCAACACCGGACAAGCCGTCACGTCGTTCAAGGCCCCCTCGACCAGCGGCGGCATCGAGACGATGGAGCTCCTGCCCGGCAACCGCCTGTTCATCGGTGGCTTCTTCACCAAGATCGCCGGCGCCAACCACGGCCAACTGGCCACGCTCAACGCCACCACGGGCGCGCTCGACCCCTTCATGGACCTCACGGTCGCCCAGAACCACAACACGGGGACCGGCGCGAAGGCGCCGATCGGACCACGTGAATCGGGGCTCACCCCCAGCGGCGACCGGATGGTCGTCGTCGGCAACTTCCGCACGGTGGACGGCCTGTCGCGCGACCAGATCGTGATGATCGACCTCTCCGGACCGACGGCCACGGTGTCGACGGACTGGTACACGACCGCCTACACGCCGATCTGTTCGCCGAACGCCTTCGACAGCTACATGCGCGACGTCGAGATGTCGCCCGACGGGTCCTTCTTCGTGGTGGCCACCACCGGCGGCCCGCACACCGGCACGCTGTGCGACACCGCAGCACGCTTCGAGACCTACGCGACGGGGACCTCCCTGACTCCCACCTGGACCAACACCTCGGGAGGCGACACGCTGTGGGGCGTCGAGGTGACCCAGGCCGCGGTCTACGTCGGCGGGCACAACCGCTGGATGAACAACCCCAGCGGATCGGACCGCGCCGCCCAGGGAGCAGTCCCGCGCCCCGGGCTCTCCGCGCTCGACCCGCAGTCCGGTGTCCCGCTGCGGTGGAACCCGGGCCGCAACCCACGCGGTGAGGCCGCCTACGAGATCTACGAGACCCAGACCGGCGTGTGGGTGCTGAGCGACACCGAGTTCATCGGCGACAACCTCTACCAGCGACCACGCATCGCCTTCTTCCCCTACTCCGAGGGCTACGACACCGCGCCGACCACCACCGGTGCGCTCCCGGGCAACGTCTACGTCGGCGCCCCGCTCTCCGCCTCCAACGTCCTGTACCGCGTCAACGCCGGCGGACCTGCCGTCGCGTCGGTGGACAGTGGACCGGACTGGTCCGCGGACAACACCACGACCAGCGCGTGGCACAACACGGGTAGCGCGACGGCGAGCCGGAGCGCTCTCACGTCCACGAGCCTGGTCAACGTGCCGGCCAGCACGCCGCTGGGGGTCTGGTCCTCGGAGCGGTACGACCCCTCCGGCGGCACCGACATGCAGTGGGCGTTCCCTGTGGCGGCCGGGTCGAGCGTCCAGGTGCGGCTCTACTTCGCGAGCCGCTCCACCTCGACGCGCCGCTTCAACGTGCTCGTCGACGGAGTCAGCAAGCTGGCCCTCTACGACCCCAACGTCGATCCCGGCGTCAACAAGGGAACCGTGAAGTCGTTCGACCTCACCAGCGACGGCACCGTCAACATCGACTTCACCCGGTCGATCGGTGACCCCGAGATCAATGCGGTCGAGATCGTCAACACCGCCGTCTCCGGCGCGACCGACGTCGCCAACGTCGTGCGGTTCGACGCGACGACGGTCACGGGCCAGGCGCTTGCGAGCACCCCCGGGTTCGACTGGGCGAACGTCCGCAACGCGGTGATGATCGGCCGGACCCTCTTCTACGGCCAGAGCGACGGGATGCTGTACCGCCGCAGCTTCGACGGCACCGCCTTCGGCCCGGCCAGCGCCGTGAACCCCTACCTCGACCCGCTCTGGAGCAGCGTCCTGACCGGAAGTGGCCCGGTCGGCCAGACCTATGCCGGGGTCCTGCCCACCTGGTACACCCAGTTGAGCTCGATCACCGGGATGTTCTACTCCGGTGGCCGCATCTACTACACGCGCAGCGGTCAGAACACGCTCTACTGGCGGTGGTTCGCGCCCGACAGCGGCGTGGTCGGCGGCGTCGAGTACACCGCCAGCGGTGGCAACATCGCGTGGAGCTCGACCCGTGGGATGTTCCTCGACGGCAGCACGCTGTACGTCGTCAACGCGAGCAACGGTCAGCTGCTCAAGATCCCCTTCGTCGCCGGTGCTCCCAGCGGGGCCTCGTCGGTCGCGGACGCCACCACGGACTGGCGAGGCCGAGCCGTCTTCCTCGCGTCGGTGCTGCCCAACACGGCGCCCACCGCGGCCTTCAGCGTGGACTGCGACGGGACGGTCTGCGACTTCGACGCGTCGAGCTCGGGAGATGCCGACGGCACGGTCCAGTCCTTCGAGTGGAGCTTCAGCGACGGCGAGGGGGCCGGAGGGGTTGCGCCGCGCCACGACTTCCTCGCCTCGGGGACCTACACCGCGACCCTCACCGTCACCGATGACGGCGGGCTCTCGTCCTCGGTGACGCAACAGGTCGTCGTCACCAAGCCGAACGTCGCCCCGACCGCGTCCTTCACCGTCGGCTGCGACTACCTGGTGTGCACCTTCGACGCCTCGGGCTCGGACGACGAGGACGGCACCGTCGAGACCTACGCCTGGGACTTCGGCGACGGGACGACGGACTCGGGGACGACCGCCCAACACGCCTTCGCCGGCCCTGGCTCCTACGCGGTGACGCTCACCGTCACCGACGACGCCCAGGCGACGGACACCGCCACGTCCACCCAGGTCGTCGTGGCGGCGCCGTCGGCCAGCACGGTCTCCTACGTGGGCGGAGCCGCGAGCCAGGGCAACGCCAGCACCCTCAGCGTCACCACGCCGACGACGGTCTCGGCCGGCGACCGGTTGCTGATGGCACTGACCCTGAACGTGGCCAACCGGGTCGTGTCCGACCCGACCGGCGTCACCGGTTGGACCCCGCTGTCCACGACAGCCAGCGGCAGCATGCAGACCCGTCTCTACACCAAGGTCGCGGCCGCGGGAGACGGGGGGCGACGGATCGGCGTCACCCTCGATGCAGCGACGAAGTACACGATGACGGTGGCGGCGTACTCCGGCGTCCGGAACCAGCCCCTGGCGGCGACCACGCTCGCCGAGACGGTCACCCGCTCCGCGCACACCACGCCCGGCGTCTCGGCGCCGGCCGGTTCGTGGATCGTCTCGTACTGGGCCGACAAGTCCTCGGCGACGACCGGATTCACCCTGCCGAACAGCAGCACCGGGCGGCAGGCGTTGTGCGGCACCGGCAGCGGTCACATCTGCAGTGTGCTGGCCGACTCGGGGTCAGCCGTCCCGACGGGTGACCACGGCGGAGAGACGGCGACCGCCGACTCCGCGAACGCCACGGCGACCATGAGCTCGATCGTGCTCCGGACTGTCGAGCAGAACCAGGCACCGACCGCCTCCTTCACGACAGCCTGCGATGGCGCGGTCTGCGACTTCGACGCGAGCGCCTCCGGCGACGCCGACGGGTCGGTGACGGCGTACAGCTGGGACTTCGGGGACGGGCAGACCGCCTCGGGCCGCACGGTCCGCCACGACTTCGTCTCCTCCGGCACCCGTGACGTGACCCTCACCGTCACCGACGACGAGGGCACGACCGGCTCGCTCGTGACGGCCGTGAACGTGGTCCGCACCAACGCGTTGCCGACTGCCACCTTCACGGTGAGCTGCGACTACCTCGCGTGCACCTTCGACGGGTCGGCCTCGAGCGATCCCGACGGCTCCTTGGTCTCCTACCGCTGGGACTTCGGGGACGGCGCGACCGACACGACATCGGGCGCGGTCGTGACGCACACCTTCGACACCGGCGGGGCCTACGACGTCGCACTCCGCGTCGAGGACAACGACGGGGGCAGGGCGGACTCGACGCGCTCGGCCCGGCCCGCGGCCCCAGTCGCGATCACCCATGTGGACTCGACCGTCAACCAAGGCAACGTGGCCACACCGAACACGACGGTCCCGGCCAGCGTGCGGAGCGGCGACCGACTGGTCCTCGCGCTCAGCCTGAACTCGGCGACGGTCGCCACCGGTACGCCGTCGGGCGTCACCGGCTGGACGCTCCTGGACCGCGCCACGTCCGGCAGCATGCAGACGGTTCTCCTCACCAAGGTGGCCACCAGCGACGACGCCGGCCGCACCGTTCGGTTCGCGATGGACGCCGCGGCGAAGTACACCCTCACCCTCGCGGCCTACCGCGGCGACATGCTTGACCCCCAGGTCGCGGACCAGGCCGAGACCGTGACCCGCGTTGGGCACACCACCCCGACGCTGACCGCCGGAGCCGGCGACGTGGCCCTGTCCTACTGGGCCGACAAGTCGTCCGCCACGACGGGGTTCACCTTGCCAGCCGGTGTGACCCTCCGTCAGGCTGCGTGCGGCACCAACTCCGGACGAGTGTGCAGCGTTCTGGCCGACTCCGGCGGGCCTGTCGGCGCTGGCCCCTACGGAGGGCTCACCGCCACCTCCGACGCCGCCTCCGGGTCGGCGACCATGTGGACGGTCCTGCTCCGACAGGACGGGTGAGCTCGACCGGCGGACGAGCCACGCACACTGCGCTACCGGCCCGGGCAGGTGGCGCAGTGTGCGGCTGGTCGGCTCAGGCGGCGATGACCGGTGGCCGCCACCCGACCTGGTGCGCGAGGCCGACGGCGGCGATCTGCGAGGTGACGTCGAGCTTGGCGAGGATCGCCTTGACCTGGGTCCGCACCGTCGCCTCGGAGACGACGCCGAGCGTGGCGATCTCCCGGACCGTGCGGCCCTTCATCAGGTGAGCCAGCACCTCACGTTCCCGGCCCGTCAGGAGGTCCAGCTTGCGACGCAGGTCGACGAGGTGGGAGCGCTCTGTGGCCCACGCGTCGAGGAGCTGCTCACGCTCGTCCGGGGCCATGACCTGGAGGCCCTGGTTGATCCTGCGCACCGTGCCCAGGATGTCGTTGAGGGGCCGCGACTTCGCCAGCACCTTGCGGGCTCCCAGCCGGACCGCCTCCCCCCAGCGCGCGCGGTCGACCGAGCCCGTGACGACCACGACGTTGATCCCCTCACGGGCCAGAGGAGCGACCAGCCGTTCGCCCGCCCCGAAGCCACCCAGGTCGAGGTCGAGCAGGGCGACACGTGGTCGCTGACGAACGGTCCAGGACAGCAGAGCCCCGGGCCGGTGCTCGAGGGTCGGCACCTCGGCTCGCCGCACGTCGTAGCCCTCGATGGTCAGCGCCAGTTCCAACGACTCGGCGAAGAGGACGTGGTCCTCGAGGATGACGATGCGCAGGTCGCTACGCGCCGTGGGCTGCGACACGGGACATCTCCTTCTTGGGTAGACGGGCGACGAACGTCGCACCGGGTGACACTGCGTCGGCGAGGACCAGGTCCCCGCCGCACTGCTCGACGAGGCGCCGGGCGATGCCGAGCCCCAGACCTTGTCCGGGTGACGCGCTGGCCCGCACGCCGGACTCGAAGATGCGGGCCCGGACCGCCTCGTCCACGCCAGGACCGTGGTCGGAGCAGGTCACGACGACCCAGTCGTCGTCGTCCAGGGAGTCCAGCTCCACCTGTCCACCACCGTGCCGGCGTGCGTTCTCGAGGAGGATGTTGATCACCTGGGCGAAGTCATCCGGGTCCGCTGCGCACCTCAGGCCCCGGGGCGTCCAGTGCACCGTGAGCCCACGGAGCCGGTGACTCGTCACGAGGCGCTCGACGATCTCGTCGAGGTCGACGCCGGCCGCCTCGGCCCGCACAGGACCGGTGGTCGTGACGACCGCCTCCGCTCGGCACATCATCAGGCGCTCGAGTCGCGCGAGCTCGAGGTCGACCAGGTGCTGCAGCCGCTGACGACGGTCGAGCGGGAGGCTCTGGTCAGCGCCCATCAGGTTGGTCGCGCTGGTGATGCCCGCGACCGTCGACCCGACCTCGTGCAGGAGCTCCCGCTCGTGCCTGATGGCGACGCGGGCTTCGGCCAGGGTCTCGTGGAGCTCCTGGACCTCACGTTCGTGAGCGAGCATCGAACGCCGGAGGAGGGACTGAGCCATCACGCAGAGGACCAGCGCGCTCTCCATGCTGAGCACACCCGCGAGCGCCGCGGTGGCCATGCCGCCACCGGCCACGTCCGCGATCCAGTTGGCCACAGCCATGAGCAGCAGAGCGACGACCAGCCGACCTCGCGCCCACCACGTCACGCCGCGGCTGTGGATGAGCACCCAGGCCGCCACCAGCGCCGCGACGACGACCGAGGTGTTGAGCGCCGCGGCCATCAGCGGACCGACCGGGAGCGGCTCGACCGTCGTGCTCACGATGCACGTCCCCAGGGCGAGCAGCATCCCGACGCCGGCGCCGAGGACCGCGGGGTCTCCGGGGGAGCGGCGCGCCGGGCCACGCCGATCAGTCCGGCGAGCACCGTCAGTGTCGCCAGCTCGGCGAGGACCGGCAGAGCGTTCACGCGCGTCGGCACCTGCCCGACGACGGCCGCCACGACGAGGCCCTGGACGGCGGCGCAGAAGAGACCAGCGGTGAGCCAGCCCGCGTGCCGGCGCGTCCTCCCTCCGCGTGCGCCGCGGCCGATGACCCGCCAGTGGAAGTACACGAAGACGGCGGCACCGAGCACGACGGCAGAGGTCAGGAGCTGCGAGGAGCGGAGCACCTCGGCCGGCCGTGTCGAGGTCAGGGTGACCATGAGCACCGGCACGACCGGCGCGAGTGCGACGGCTGCGGTGCCCGCTGCCCATCGCCACCCGCGGTGCGTGCGTTGACCCCACATGCTCCAGACCCCCCACGAATCTGTTCGTCAGAACCTCTGCGTCGTGGCGAGACCTGCTCTCGACACCCGCATCTGCGGGTCTGCGGTGAGACAGGATCCGCCGCGGCCGGGCGCTGGTCCGCGAGGGCCAGCACGTCGTGCTGCAGAGGCTTCTTGGTGCGTTTCGTTGGGGGATCGAGGTGGACCGTATACCAAAGGTTGGGGGCACGTATGACCCGTTCGGGCCATTTGGTCCCGGGAGAAATGTCAGCCGCGCGATCACCAATTTCAGGGGAGTCCGCAGCGGCCGCAGGTACCGGTCCCGCCCGCCGTCCACGATCGGGTTGAAGCACCCTCTTGCGACCCCACCAGGAAGGACGGCACCGGTATGTCTCCGGGACGTCACAGCGTCGACCCACGGCGTCCGGGTCGACTTCCGCAGGTGGGGGTCGCGTCGGACCAGAGCCTGGTCGCCGAGTCGGTGCGCCGGGCACTGCACGAGCGTGGTCACGGCTGCGTCACGCTCAGCTGGCCTGCGGCCGTCGACGACTCGACCGACCTGCGACCGCGCCTGCGACCACGCAGCCGGGAGGGGTCGGCCCACACCCCCCAGGTGGCCGTCCTCCTGAGCGACCTGGACCGGTGGGGTCGGGTCATGGCCGCGCGGACGCTGGTGGCCGGGCTGCCGGTGCCGTGGCTCGTCCTGGCCGGCGCTCCTCGCGGACCGGTCTGGGGGGCCCTGTACGAGAGCGGGGCAACGCTCGTCCTGCACACCGACACCGACCTGGACACCGTGTGCGACGCCGTGGTGCGGCTCGGCTCCGGGTCCGCGTCGACGCCGGGTCCACCCCGTGAGCTCCTGCGTGCCTGGCAGAGCTACGCACAGCGTCGCCGTGAGCTGACGCACCGGTTGCAGACACTGACCGGGCGTGAGGAGCAGGTGCTGCACCAGCTGCACCAGGGGGTGCCCGTGCGGAGCATCGCAGAGCGCTCGGAGGTCGCCGAGGCCACGGTGCGCAGCCAGGTGAAGGCCATCTTGCGCAAGCTGGACGTCAGCTCCCAGATCGCCGCAGTGGCGGCATACCAGGAGGTCCAGTCGATCAACTCGAGGGCCACCCAGGTCGAGGTGCTCGAGGCGATGTCGGAACCGGTCCCCTGAGCCGCGCTCGCTGCGCCGGGCGACCGAGGCCGCGGCGAGAGGTGGGTCCGGACATGCCCGAAAAGAGTGATGAACCTGGCCGCCCAGGTTCCTAGGTTGAGCAGATTCCAGTTCTCCGGGGGGAGGCACAGTCATGACGGCGACCGACATACCGCACAGCGCACCGGTGGTGTCGACGGGCCGCCGTGCCCTCACCGGCCGCCCTCACGGGCACCGGACCATGATCGGCGGCTTCCTCCTCGTCGCGGACCTGGTCGCCGTGTCCATCACCGTGGCCGTCAGCACCGCGGCCGGGTCGTCCTGGTCCGCACCGGCATCCGCCGTCCTGCTGATCGGTTGGCCCCTGATCGTCGCTCTGTGTGGCGGTTACGCCGCTGACGGCGGCGTCGGGCTCCGGTCCGGCGCCCTGCTCCGCGCCTCCCTCGGCATCGGTATCGGCGCCTGGATCGCGGTCGCCCTGTCGCCGGCCATCCCCACCCACCTCCTCGACGCCTCGCCCGGCGACGGTCTCCTCGTTGCGGCCCTGACACCCGCCAGCTCGACGGTGCTCCGGCTCCTCGTCCGCCGGCTGACAGTCAGCGCGCCGCTGCGCGTCGTCGTCGTGGGAGACCCCTCGGGCGCCGCCCGGGTGTTCAGCGAGCTGCGCAGCGGCCGGCGCGGGCGGGGCCTGGACCCGGTCGCCCTGTGCCTGCACGGTCGGAGGTCGAGCGACCTCGACGACGCGCTCCTGACCCACGCGGACCTGGACGTCTGGGTGGGGACCCAGGACCTGGTCGAGGTCGTCCGCGCACACCGGGCCGACGCTGTCGTGGTGGCGCCCGGCCCGGAGATCGGGCACGCCGAGCTCCGGAGGTGGGGTGCCTGGCTCCAGGACACCCGGACCGAGCTGCTCGTGCACTCCGGGCTCCGCGACGTAGCCCCCCGACGCCTCACCGCCGAAGAGGTCGGTGGCCTCCACCTGGTCCGCGTGCGTCCCGCGTCCATCACGGGTCCTGGGCAGACCGTCAAGGCCCTCGTGGACCGGGTGACCGCGGCGGCGCTGCTGCTGCTGCTCGGACCGCTGCTGCTCTCGCTCGCCGTGATGATCCGCCGCGACTCCCCCGGACCGGCGCTCTTCAAGCAGGTGCGGGTCGGGCACCACGGACGGCTCTTCACCGTCTACAAGCTGCGGACCATGCGGGAGGACGCTGACCGCATCGTGGCCGAGCTGTGCGCGGACAACGAAGCCGACCGCGAGGGTGTGCTCTTCAAGATGCGCCGCGATCCTCGCATCACCCGGCTCGGCGCCCTCCTGCGCAAGTACTCCGTCGACGAGCTGCCCCAGCTGATCAACGTGCTGCGCGGCGAGATGTCCCTGATCGGGCCTCGTCCCGCCCTGCCCAACGAGGTCGCTGCCTACCCGGAGGACCTCAGGCGGAGACTCGTCGTGAAGCCGGGCCTCACCGGCCTGTGGCAGGTGTCCGGCCGATCGGACCTGCCGTGGGAGCAGACCGTGCGACTCGACCTGCAGTACGTCGACAACTGGTCCTGGCGGCTCGACCTCATGATCGCGTGGCGCACGGTCGGCGCGGTGCTGCTGCACCGCGGCGCCTACTGACTCCTGCCCCGGCTCAACGACCTGCGGCCCGGACCCCATGCCGGGCGAGCAGGTCCACGAGCCGGGGCAGGTCCCGGTCGGGCCGCCCGAGGCGCAGCCACCAGTGCTCGGCGGCCAGGCCGGCCGCGCGGGCGCCGTGGACGTTGGCCTCGGTGTCGTCGACGAACAGGATCGTCTCGGGCGCGGCGCCGATGCGGGCGGCGGCCTCGGTGAAGAAGGCCGGGTCGGGCTTGGTCACCCCGAGGTCGCAGGAGTAGCAGGAGACGTCGAAGACCTGGTCGTAGCCGAGCACGGTGCGCATGAAGGCGGCGCGGTGCTGCTCCTGGTTGCTGCCCAGGTGCACGCCGTACCCGGCCGCCCGGAGCTCGCGGACCAGCGCGATCGTCTGCGGGACGAGCCCGATGCTGTGCCAGACGGCGGGGCGCAGGTCGGCGACGCTCGTCGGCAGGCCGCCCGCGGTGAGGCCGGCGGCCAGGGTCGCGAAGAAGTCGGTCTCACCGCGCAGGGCGGCCAGGTCGTCGTGCCAGGTGCCGTCGGTGAAGACGTCGGTGCGCTCGCCGAGGTAGGGGCGCAGCGAGTCGAGCCAGGAGCCCGGGAGGAACTGCAGGACGCCGTCGGCGTCGAGCAGGACGTGCTCGATCACTCCCAGCCGTGCTCGGCCAGGTGGGCCAGGATCTGCTCGGAGAGCTCGGGGCGGCAGACGATGAGGTCGGGCAGGTAGACGTCGTCCTGGTTGTAGCGCAGCGGCGAGCCGTCGATGCGCGAGGTGAACAGCCCGGCGGCGCGGGCGACGGCGACGGGGGCGGCGGAGTCCCACTCGTACTGGCCGCCGGCGTGGACGTAGGCGTCGGTGACGTCGCGGACCACCGAGATCACCTTGAAGCCGGCCGAGCCCATGGCCACGGTCTCGCCGCCGAGCGCGGCGACCAGGCCGTCGGTGAAGGCCGGCGGGCGGCTGCGGGACACGGCGATGCGCGGGCGCTCCGCGCTGGCCGGAGGTACGACGGGCGCGTCCGCGGTCGAGTACGTGCGGCCGACGGCGGGGAGGGCGACGGCGCCGGCGGTCAGGTCGCCGTCCTGCCAGAGCGCGACGTGGACGGCCCAGTCCTCGCGGGGCGGCTCGGAGAACTCGCGGGTGCCGTCGAGCGGGTCGACGATCCAGACCCGGTCGCGCTCGAGGCGGACCTTGTCGTCCTTGCCCTCCTCCGACAGCACCGCGTCGCCGGGCCGGTGCTCGGCCAGCAGCTCCATGAGCAGCTCGTGCGCGGCCCGGTCGCCGGCGTCCTTCAGCTCGCGACCCTCGAGCCCCTCCTCGCGCACCTGGAGGAGCCTGTGGCCGGCGGTCTCGGCCAGCCACGCGGCCAGCGCGTGGTCGTCGGCCCCCGCGGGGGCTGGCCGGCGTCGAAGGGGGCAGCGCTCACCCACTCACCCTAGGCGGTCCGCCACACCCCACGAGGATGGGCCGAACGGACTGGTCACCGGGCCAGGAGATGACTAGTGGCCATACCCCAATTGAGGTACTAGTCTGACGCGCGTCGTCGCGAGGATTCCGGGGGTCTCCGCCCGACACCCGCTGTGAGTGAGTCATGGGAGCCTGTGGGGGGATCCGATGAAGTCGCTGCGCATCCTGCTCGGCGCCTGGACCTGGCGAGGGACGACCCTCGTCGTCCTCAGTGCGCCCGCCGGCGCCGCCCTGGCCCTGGTCGTGCGCGCCCGGGGCGGGTCCGTAGCCTCGGCCGTGCTGGCCGCCGCCCTGCTCGTGACCGGCCTGAGCGCCGTCCTGCTGCGCCGGGCCGTCGCGGCCCGCGACCGCGCGCTCGGCGCCGTGCAGGAGGAGCTGGACCGCCTCGAGCTCGGCCAGCGCGCCGACCGCGCCCGCCTGCACGAGATCGACGCGACGGTGGCCGGCATCGCCTCCGCCCAGCAGCTGCTGAGCGCGGGCATCGCCGCCGAGCGGTACGACGCCCTCGCGGCGATGGTGCAGGCCGAGGTCCAGCGACTGCAGCGGCTGCTGGCCGAGCGCGCCCCCGAGCGCCGCCGCGCGGTCGACCTCGACGACGTGGTCGGCCAGATCGTGCTCGCCCACGTGGCGCGCGGGCGCCGGGTGACCTGGGAGCCGTCCGGCCTGCGGGCGCTCGCCCGCGGCGACGACGTGGCCGAGGTCGTCAACGTGCTGCTGGAGAACGCCGCGGTGCACGGCGGTCCGGGCCGGGTCCGCGTCCGGGTCGCACCCGACGCGACCGGCGCCGGCGTGAGCGTGACGGTGAGCGACCAGGGCCCCGGGGTGCCGCCGGAGCTGCGCGAGCGCCTCTTCGACTGGGGCGTGAGCCGGCCGGGCTCGCCCGGCCAGGGCATCGGCCTGCACGCCGCGGCCGAGCTGGCGCACCAGATGGGCGGGCGCCTCGAGCTGCGACCGGGCGTCCGCGGCGCGACGTTCGCCCTGCACCTGCCGGCCGCCCCGGTGGAGGTGAGCCGTCGTGAGCACGTCGCCCAGGCGAGCTGACCGCCTGGTCACCATCGTCGAGGACCACCTGCTCTTCGCCGAGGCCCTCGAGCTCGCCCTCGGCCAGGAGGGATACGCCGTGCGCCGGGTCGCCGCCCCGGACCAGCCGTCGGCGCCCACCACGCTGGTGCACGACGTCCTGGCCGGCGAGCCGCTCGTGGTCCTGCTCGACCTCGACCTCGGCGGCTTCGGCGACGCCTCGCGGATCGTGGAGCCCTTGGCTCGCGCCGGCACCCACGTCGTCGTGGTCACCGGCTCCACCGACCGCGCCCGCTGGGGCCGGGCGGTGCTCCACGGCGCACGCACCGTGCTGTCCAAGCGCGGCCCGCTGCACGACATCACCGCGACCGTGCGCCGCATCCACCTCGGCCTGCCCGTGCTGCTGCCGGACGAGCGCGCCGAGCTGGTCGCGGAGTGGCACCGTCACCGCGACGAGCTGGCCGGTGCCCGCCTGCGCCTGGAGTCGCTCAGCGCCCGCGAGAGCCAGATCCTGGCCCACCTCATGAAGGGCCGCGCGGTGCGCGAGATCGCCGGGCTGTCGGTGGTCTCGGAGGCCACCGTGCGGACCCAGGTGAAGGCGATCCTGGCCAAGCTCCAGGTCAGCTCCCAGCTCGCCGCCGTCGGCGTCGCGCACGAGGCGGGCTGGCAGGCGCCGGCCTAGCACCCGTCAGCTGTTGAAGCGCTGCTGGGTCTCGGCCAGGCCGAGCGTCAGCAGCGTCTCCACCGCGTCGGCCGCCTTGTCCACCTGGAACGGCAGCTCCTTGCGCTCGGCGCTGGTGTAGTTCGACAGCAGGAAGTCGGCCGGGTCCTGGCGACCCGGCGGCCGGCCGACGCCGACCCGCACCCGGTAGAAGTCGCCGGTGCCGAGCGAGCCGCGGATCGAGCGCAGCCCGTTGTGGCCGTTGTCGCCGCCGCCGAACTTGACCCGCAGCGTGTCGAAGGCGATGTCGAGCTCGTCGTGCACCGCGACCAGCCGGTCGGGGCGCACGCCGAAGAAGGACAGCACCGCCTTGGTCGGCCCGCCAAGCTCGTTCATGTACGCGCGCGGGCGCACCACGACCAGCCGCGGCCCGGGCGTACCGGGCACGCCGAGGCGCCCCTCGGCGACCTCGGTGCGGCTGGCCTTGTGGGCCTTGAACGGCGCGCCGATGCGGCGCACCAGCTCGTCGGCCACCAGGTAGCCCACGTTGTGCCGGTGCCCGGCGTACGCCGGACCGGGGTTGCCGAGCCCGACGACGACCCAGGGCTCGGTCCCCGTGGCGCCCGGGTCGTCTGCGGAGCTCACTCCTCCGAGGCGTCGCCCTCGGCCGCAGCCTCGTCGCCCGAGCCCTCGCCACCCTCGGCGTCGCCGCCCTCGGTGTCCTCGGACTCGTCGCGCTCGATGCCGGCCTCGGCCTCGGCCTCCTCCAGCTCGGCCTCGAGGGCCTCGGCGCTGACCTGCTCGGTGATGTTGACGACCAGGGTCTCGGGGTCCACGAGCAGGGTGGAGCCGGACGGCAGGTCGAGCTGGCCGGCCAGGATCTGGGTGCCGGCGGGCAGGCCCTCGACGGAGATCTCGATGTACTCCGGGATGTGGGTCGCCTCGGCCTCGAGCGAGACCGTGGCGTTCTCGAGCACGACCAGGGTCTCGGGAGCGGCGTCGCCGTTGACCTGGACGGGCACGTCGACGGTGACCTTCTCGCCGCGGCGCACGGCCACGAAGTCGATGTGCTCGATGTGGCGGCGGATGGGGTCGATCTGCACGGCCTTGGTCAGCGCGAGCTGCTCGGTGCCGTCGACCTCGAGCTCGAGCAGCGCGTTGGCGCCGCCGTGCTTGAGCGCCATCATCGTGCTGTGGCCCGGCAGGGTCACGTGGATGGGGTCGTTGCCGTGGCCGTAGATGACGGCGGGGATCTTGTCGGCGCGACGGATGCGGCGGGCCGCGCCCTTGCCGAACTCGGTGCGGGTCTCGGCGGTGATCTTCTCGGTGGCCATGCTGGTGGTGCTCCTCGTCCGGTGTGTGGTCAGGGGCCTCGACGCGGACCGCGGAGGCGCGCCCGGAGGTGCACCGCCCTGTCGATCACGGAGACCAGTCGTCTCCCTCGCCGAGGCAACCGAAGGAGTCTAGCCGCGGCCGGCCGCGCGCGGCCAATCAGCGCAGCCCGGCGCACCGCTCGTCGGTGAGGTTGACCCGGGCCCAGTCGCCGAGGGCCCGCAGGGCCGGCAGCAGCGCCTCGCCGGCGTCGGTCAGCGCGTAGGTCACCGACAGCGGCGGGCCGGCTACGACGGTGCGGGCCACCAGGTCGGCGCCCGCGAGCTCGGCCAACCGGTCGGAGAGGACCGAGTCGCTGATCCCGAGGGCACGCTTGAGCTCGGCGAACCCCGCGGGTCCCTGTCCCAGCACCGCCAGCAGCATGCCGTTCCACCGCTTGCCCAGGAACCCGAAGGCGCGCACCAGCGCGCCGTCGCACTGCCGGTGCTCGACGGCGTCGCCCGCGGGCGCGGCGGGGCGGGTGGTGGTCACGTGATCAAGACTACCCGCACTTCTGGGAAGAATGTTGCTCCTGTTTTCGTAGTACTACGCATGACCACCACCTTCACCGAGCAGCTCGACGACACCGCGCGTGGGCTGCTGTTCACCGACGCCCGCACCGCCAACTCGTTCTCCGACGAGCCCGTCACCGACGAGGAGCTGCGCGGCATCTGGGAGCTGGCCCGGTTCGCCCCGACCATGGCCAACAGCCAGCCGCTGCGGGTGCTGTTCGTGCGCACCCAGGAGGCCAAGGAGCGGCTGGTCCCGCACCTCAGCGAGGGCAACCGGGCCAAGGCGCTCAGCGCGCCGGTCGTGGCCGTGCTGGCCTACGACGCCGACTTCCACGAGCACTTCCCGACCACCTTCCCGGCCCGCGGCGAGGCCATGCGCGAGAACTTCGGCGGCATGCCCGGCGAGTCGCGCGAGCAGGTCGCGAAGTACTCCGCCGCGCTCGCCTCCGGCGTCTTCTTCCTCGCCGTCCGCGCCCACGGCCTGGCCGCCGGGCCGATGGGCGGCTTCGACAGCGCGGGCGTGGACGAGGAGTTCTTCGCCGGCACGTCGTGGCGCAGCCACCTCGTCGTGAACATCGGCCACCCGGGCGTCGACCCGTGGTTCGACCGGCTCCCCCGCATCCACGAGGACGACGCGCTCGCCTGGGCCTGACGCCACTCGCCCGTAGCGTGGGCGCGTGCCCTCGCTCACCCTCACCGAGGCCCGCCTCCGGGCCGCGCAGCTGTCCGACGTCTCCTACGGCCTCGAGCTCGACCTGACCGAGGCCCCGGACTACGCAGCGACGTTCCGGAGCCGGGTCTCGGTGCGGTTCGCGAGCACCGGGGGCGACACCTTCCTCGAGCTCCACGACGCCCGCTCGCTCAGCGTCACTGTCGACGGCGCACCCGCCGACCCGGCGTACGACGGCCACCGGATCGGCCTCACCGGCCTGAGCGCCGGCCGGCACGAGGTCGTGGTCGACGCGCGACTGGCCTACGTCACCGACGGCCAGGGGATGCAGGCCTTCACCGACCCGGCCGACGGCGAGCGGTACGTCGCGGCGTACGTCGGCGTGGACGTCACCCAGAAGGTCTTCGCCTGCTTCGACCAGGTCGACCTCAAGGCGCCGATCGCGCTGAGCGTCACCGCGCCGGCGGCCTGGACGGTGCTGGCCAACGGGCCGCTCGCCGAGTCCGGTGCCGGCACGTGGCGCTTCGACCCCACGCCGCCGGTCCCCGTCGACCTGTTCACGGTGTGCGCGGGGCCGTGGCACTCGGTGACCTGGGAGCACGGCGGCGTGCCGATGGGCTGGCACGCCCGGGCGTCGCTGGCCGGCCCGCTCGAGCGCGACGCCGAGGAGCTGCGGCGGGTGACCGGGCTCTGCTTCGACCACTACGCCGAGCTCTTCGACGAGCCGTTCCCGTTCGCGTCGTACCACCAGGTCTTCGTGCCCGGCCTCAACTGGGGCGCGATGGAGAACCCCGGCTGCGTCACCTTCCGCGACGAGATGCTCGGCCGCGGCCGGCCGACCGACGAGGACCGGCGGCTGCGCGCGATGGTCATCGCGCACGAGATGTCGCACATGTGGTTCGGCGACCTGGTCAGCCAGACCTGGTGGGAGGACATCTGGCTCAACGAGTCGTTCGCCGACTACATGGGCTTCGAGGTGGCCGAGACGGTGGCCGGCTTCCCGGGCGCGCGGATCAGCTTCGAGACCCGACAGAAGCCCGGCGGGTACGACGCCGACCGGCGCCGCTCCTCCCACCCCGTCGCGCCGCGGGCGGAGGACGTGCCCGACGTCGACGCCGGCACCAACAACTTCGACGCGATCTCCTACGCCAAGGGCAACGCGGCCCTCCGGCAGCTGGTGACCTGGCTCGGCCCCGACGCCTTCCTCGCCGGGGTCAACGCCCACCTGAGTGCGCACCGCTTCGGCAACGCCACGCTCGACGACCTCATCGGCGCGCTCGACGCGGCCTCGCCGCTCGACGTGCGGTCGTGGTCGCAGGTGTGGCTGCGCACCGCGGGCTTCGACACCGTCACCGTGGAGCGGTCCGGCGACGTGCCCGTGCTCGTCCGCGACGGGAGCCGGCCGCACCGGCTGCGGGTCGCGGCGTACTCCGCGGCCATGACGCCGGTCGGCGACGTCTGGGTCGACCTCGGCGCCGAGCCGGTGCCGCTCCCCGACCTCGCCGGGCTCGTGGTGGTGCCCAACGCCACCGGCGAGACCTTCGCGCGGGTCGTGCTCGACGACCTGTCCTGGGCCGCGGTGGCCGAGCGGCTGAGCGACGTCCCCGACGATCTGCAGCGCGGGCTGCTCTGGACGCTGACCTACGACCGGCCCGACGTCCTGGAGCTCCTCGCCCGGCACCTGCCGCACGAGGCGCACCCGACCCTGGTCGAGGCCGTGACCCGCCGGGTGCTGACCCGCGTCCTGCCGGAGCGCGTCCCCGCCGCCGACGTGCCCGCGGCCTTCGCCCGGGTCGCCGAGGCGTGCCGGGCCGGGCTGGCCGACAGTCGAGACGAGCAGCGGTCCCGCGCCCTGCGGCACGCCCTGGCCGCCACCTCGCGCGACGCCGCCGAGCTGCGCGCGCTGCCCACCGACGACGACCCGCGGCTGCACTGGGCCGCGGTGGCCCGGTTGGCCGCGCTGGGCGAGCTCACCGCCGACGAGATCGAGGCCGAGCGCCGGCGCGACGGCACCGACGAGGGCGATCTCGGCGCCGCGACGGCTCTGGCCGCCCGGCCCACCGCCGAGGCCAAGGCCGAGGCCTGGGCCGCCATGAGCGAGGACCGCGACGTCTCCAACCGCCGCTTCACGGCGCTGGCCCACGGGCTGTGGTCGCCCGAGCACCCCGACCTGGTCGCGCCGCACGTGGCGGCGTACGTCGACGCCGGGCCCCGGCTGGCCCGGCGCGGGACCGCCTTCGCCCAGGAGGTGGGCCGGGCCTTCCCTGCCCTGCACCTCACCGACGACCAGCTCGGCCTGGTCCGTGCGGCGCTCGCGGGCGACGTGCCGGCGGTGCTGCGGCGGGAGTGGGAGGACGCTGTGGATGACCGTCGCTAGGCCGGTCCTCGCCGTGGCCCTGTGCGCCTGCACCAGCCAGCAGCCGTCCACCACTCCGGCCCCTTCGGCCTCCCCCGCCTCGCTCGGCGCCAGGGATACCCGGGTACCCGGGTATCCCGACCAGACGGCCACCAGCTCTCCACAACCCCCGCCGGCGCCCGGCACCACACCCCCGCCCTGGCTCGGCACCCGCCCCCTGCCACGCCGCCCCGACGGGTACGGCGAGGTCCGGCCCACGCCGCGGGCCCTGGACCCCCGGCGCTTCACCGTGCCCGACACCCTCGCACCTCTGCCCGGCGACGGCTTCGCCGCGCGCGTCGAGCGGGCCCCGGCCGACGTGCTGGCCCGGTCGACGTGGGAGCCGGGCTGTCCGGTAGCGGCGGCGGACCTGAGCTGGGTGCGCCTGAGCTTCTGGGGCTTCGACGACCAGCGCCACACCGGCGAGCTGCTGGTCCACGCGTCCGTGGCTGACGACCTGGTCGGGGTGTTCCGCACGCTCTACCGCGACCGCTTCCCGCTCGAGGAGCTGCGCATCACCCCCCGCGCCGAGCTGGACGCCGAGCCGACCGGCGACGGCAACGACACGGGTGCGTTCGTGTGCCGGCCGAGCACCGGCTCGACCACGACGTTCAGCCAGCACGCCTACGGCCTGGCGATCGACGTCAACCCGTTCCAGAACCCCTACCTCAAGGGGGACCTGGTGCTGCCCGAGCTGGCGTCGGCGTACCTCGAGCGCGACCGGCAGCGCCCGGGCATGCTCACCGACGCGGTCGTCGCGGCGTTCGCCCGGATCGGCTGGGAGTGGGGTGGGGACTGGCAGTCGCTCAAGGACTACCAGCACTTCAGCCAGAACGGTCGCTGAGCAGCGCCTCGAGCTCCGGGTGCCCGCCGTGGGCGGCCCACTGCGCCGGGGTGCCGCCGAAGCGGTGGTCGACGACGGTCGGGTCCGCGCCCAGGGACAGCAGCAGCTCGACCATGGCCCGGTCGCCGTTCATGGCCGCGGCGTGCAGCCCGGTCTCCCACTCCTCGTCCGACGGCACGTCGGTGCGCGCGCGCCGGTCGACGTCCCAGCCGAGGGCCACCGCGCGGCGGACCGCGTCGGGGTTGCCGGCGGCCGCGGCCCACGCGACCAGGCCGGGGCGGGCGGCGATGGCGGCGGGCACCTGGGCCGGGTCGACGGGGTCGCCGGCCAGCACCGCGGCGACCACAGACGTCGGCGCGGGCCGCGCCCCGAGCTCGCGCAGCAGCGCCGCGGTCCCGGCGTGGCCGGCCTCGGCGGCGGCGGTCACGGCCGGCTGGCGGGGTACGCCGTAGCCGCCGCCCACCTCGGTGTCCGGGTCGACGCCGTGCGCCACGAGCAGCCGCACGCGGTCGTCGAAGCCGTGCAGCACCGCCCAGCCGAGCTGGTCGCGGAGCAGCTCGGGGTCGTCGAGTCCGTACTCCAGCAGCAGCTCGAGGTGGCTGTCGTCGGGGGTGAACATCCGGTTGTACAGGGCCTGCCCGTCGTTCGGGTCCGCACCTTCGTCGAGGAGCACCCGCGCCAGGGCGTCGGCCTGCGGGTGGGGCGGCTGGCTCTGCTCGCCGCCGCCGAAGGCGCCGGTGAGCGCGGTGAACGGCGGCTCGAGCCCGTGCCACCAGTAGCGGGCGTCGACGTCGGCCCCGGCCTCCCGCAGCGCCAGGACCGCGTCGCGGACCGCGTCGGCGCTCACGTGCGGGTCGTGCCGGGCGAAGGCCAGGTAGAGCAGCGGCGGCCAGCCGAAGGGCCCGCCCTCGCGGGAGGCGAGCTTCCGGTTCCCCGCGAGGAGCCGACGCAGCGCGGCGGCGTTGCAGCGGGCCGCGGCGCCCCAGACGTCCTCGGTCGCGACCGCCAGCGCCGCGGCGCGGGCCCAGCGGGCGGGGTCGTCGGCGCCGTAGGTCAGGCAGGCGAGCCGCAGGAACTCCGCGGCCGGGTCGGCCTGCTCGGGCACCTCGTCGGGGCGGCTCGTCCCGCGCAGCCGCTCGACGTGGGCGACGAGTTTGGGCCAGCTGGGGAAGCCGTGCTCACGGGCGAGGTGCAGCTGGGCGGTCATGAGCGACCAGCCCGGGTTCGCGCGGCGCACGTCCTTGGCCCGCTTGCGCAGCCAGCGGGCGTCCGGCCGCTCGGGGAGGGGTGTGGTCACGAGGACCTCCTTCGCGGCCCGGCGGTCCGCGGCGCCAGGCGAAGGAGGTGGGTGTGAGGATCAGCGATGGTGCTCAGGTGGGCTCTGCCCTGCCCGCGGACCGGAGGCGCCCTGGTGCGCCGGGCCCAGCCTACGAGGGCTCAGGCGTGCCCGTCGAACATGCTGGTGACCGAGCCGTCCTCGAAGACCTCGCGGATGGCGCGCGCGACGAGCGGGGCGATGGAGAGCTGGGTCAGCTTGTCGAACTCGCGCTCGGGCGTCAGCGGCAGCGTGTTGGTGACCACGACCTCCTCGACCGGGCAGTTCTTGAGCCGGTCGACGGCGGGGTCGGACAGGATCGCGTGGGTCGCGGCGATGACCACGCCCGCGGCGCCCTCGGCCATGAGTGCCTCGGCGGCCTTGGTGATGGTGCCGCCGGTGTCGATCATGTCGTCGACCAGCACGCAGAGCCGGCCGCTGACCGCGCCGACGACGCGGTTCGCCACGGTCTCGTTGGGCCGGTCGATGTTGCGGGTCTTGTGGATGAAGGCCAGGGGTACGCCGCCCAGCCGGCTCGACCAGCGCTCGGCCACCTTGATCCGGCCGGCGTCGGGCGAGACGACGGCGAGCGACTGGTCGCCGTACTTCTCCTTGACGTGGTCGGCCAGGATCGGCAGCGCCATGAGGTGGTCCACGGGGCCGTCGAAGAAGCCCTGGATCTGGTCGGCGTGCAGGTCGACGGTGATCAGCCGGTCCGCGCCCGCGGTCTTGAACAGGTCGGCCATGAGCCGGGCCGAGATGGGCTCGCGGCCGCGGTGCTTCTTGTCCTGGCGCGCGTAGCCGTAGAACGGCATGACCACCGTGATCCGCTTGGCCGAGGCGCGCTTGAGCGCGTCGACCATGATCAGGTGCTCCATGATCCACTCGTTGATCGGCGCGGTGTGGCTCTGGATCACGAAGGCGTCGCAGCCGCGCACCGACTCCTCGTAGCGCACGTAGATCTCGGAGTTGGCGAACTCGTAGGCCGACTGCGGGACCAGGTCGGTGCCGAGCAGCGCGGCGACCTCGTCGGCGAGCTGGGGGTGCGCCCGGCCGCTGAAGACCATGAGGTTCTTCTCGGTGGTCCTCTTCATCCCTGTCACGAACGTGTCTCCCGGGGCTCGGAGGGGGCGGCTAGTCCGATTCTTCCACGGCCCCGAGCGCGGCCGCCGCGGCGTCCGCCTGCTCGGTCCCGGCCCGCTTCTGCAGGGCCCACTCCTCGAGGTTGCGCTGGGGGCCGCTGCTGACGGCCAGCGCGCCCGGCGGCACGTCGCGGCGGATCACCGAGCCGCCCGCCGTACCCGCGCCGTCGCCGATCTCCACCGGCGCCACGAAGGTGTTGTTGGAGCCGGTGCGGGCGTGCCGGCCGACCTTGGTGCGGTGCTTGGCGACCCCGTCGTAGTTGGCGAAGATCGTGCCCGCCCCGATGTTGGTGCCCTCGCCGATCTCGGCGTCGCCGACGTAGGACAGGTGCGGGACCTTGGCGCCCTCGCCGATCTGGGCGTTCTTGGTCTCCACGAATGCGCCGATCTTGCCGCGCACGCCGAGCTGGGTCCCGGGGCGCAGGTAGGAGAACGGGCCGACCGTCGCCTCCGCCCCGATCACGGCGAGCTCGCCGTGGGCGCGCACGACCCGGGCGCCGCGGCCGATCTCGCAGTCCTTGAGCGTGCTGTCCGGCCCCACCACCGCGTCCTCGGCCACGACCGTCGCGCCGAGCAACTGGACGCCGGGCAGCAGCGTCACGTCCGGCTCGAGCACCACGTCGGCGTCGATCCACGTGGTCGCCGGGTCCATCACCGTCACGCCCTCGCGCATCCAGCGGCTCACGATCCGGTCGTTCATCACCCGGCCGGTCCGCGCCAGCTGCTCGCGGTCGTTGACGCCCTCGGTCTGCTCGACGTCATCGATGGTGTGCGCCCCGACGTGCAGACCCGCCGCCCGCGCGAGCTGGACGGTGTCGGTGAGGTAGTACTCGCCCTTGGCGTTGTCGTTGGACAGCCGCGGCAGGGCGTCGAGCAGGAACGCCGCGTCGAAGGCCAGGATCCCCGAGTTGATCTCGCGGATCGCCCGCTGCTCCTCGGTCGCGTCCTTCTCCTCGACGATGCCCTCGACCTCGCCGTCGTCGCCCCGCAGCACGCGCCCGTAGCCGGTCGGCCGCTCCACCAGCCCGCTCAGGATGCTCACCGCCCGCTGCGCCGCCTCGTGCTCCTCGGCGAACCGGCGCAGGCTCTCGCTCTCCAGCAGCGGGGTGTCGCCGTACGCCACCAGGACGGTGCCGCTCAGCGCCTCCTGCGCCACCGCCTCGACCGCGACCCGCACCGCGTGCCCCGTCCCGCGCTGCTCCTCCTGGACCGCCAGCACCGCGTCCGGCACCAGCGCCTGGATGTGCGGGCCCACCTGCTCGCGCTGGTGGCCCACCACCGCCACGATCCGCCGCGGGCCGACCCCCTGCACCGCCGCCAGCACGTGCCCGACCATGCTCCGCCCGGCCACCGGGTGCAGGACCTTCATCGTCTTGGACTTCATGCGAGTGCCACCGCCGGCGGCCAGGACGATCACGGTCAGGTCACCAGCGGGCACCCCGGCACTCTACGGCGACCTCCGGCCGCCCACGAGTGCCTCGTGGCCGGGCCGGTGCTGCTGCGCTGGCGCAGACCTGTTCGCCTGAACAGTTGAAGAGTTCTTCATCTCCTGGCTAGAGTGCCGCTCGTCATCGGGTCGAGGGGGGCAGCGCGTGTTGATGCGCATCCTGGTCGCGTCCGCGTGGGTCACGTCCGCGGTCTGCCTGCTCATCCTCTGCGCGGCCGCCGGTCAGCGCTGAGCCGCCTCACGGGGGCGGTGCGAGCGTGCGCGGCAGGCCGAACCACGAGAGCACGCCCGTCTCGAAGCGCGTCAGGCGGCTGACCGCTGCGCCCTCCAAGCCGAGGACGAGGAAGCCGCTGGCGTGGGCCGAGCCGTCCGCACCGCGGAGGTACATCCCGAACGCCGGCTGCCCGTTGGCGCGGGTCGGCACCATCCGGTAGCGGCGGCCCGCCGCGAAGAAGAGCGCGAGGAACTCCCCGCACAGGTCGCGCCCCTCGTACTCCAGCGGCATCGGCGGCATCGTCACGAACACGTCGTCGGTCAGCATGGCCACGAGGGCGTCGACGTCACCGGCCTCATAGGCCCGCGCGAACCTCGCGGTGACCGCCTCCTCGGCGGCGGAGCCGGGCTCTGGGGCGACGTCGCGCGAGGCCGACCGCATCCCGGCACGAGCGCGCTTGAGCGCGCTGGTGACCGACTCGACGCTGGTCGCGAGCATGGCCGCCACCTCCGCCGCCGGGAATCCCAGCACGTCGCGCAGCACGAGCACGGCCACCTGGCGCGGAGGGAGCCGCTGGAGGGCGGTGACGAAGGCCAGCGAAACCGACTCGCGGGCCTCGTGCAGCACGTCGGGAGCGGCGGCGGTCAGGCTGTCGGTGACCCACGGCGGCAGGGGCTCGAGCCACACCACCTCGTCGGACCGGGACGGCGAGGGCGGCTGCAGTCCGGGCACGTCCCACTCCTTCGCGCGGCGACGCTGGGTCGCCCGGCGCACGTTCAGGCACCGGTTGGTCGTCACCTGGTAGAGCCAGGTGCGCAGCGACGCCCGCTGCTGGAAGCCGCCCAGCCCGCTCCACGCCGACAGCAGCGACTCCTGCAGGGCGTCCTCGGCGTCCTGGAACGAGCCGAGCATCCGGTAGCAGTGCGCCAGGAGCTCGGTGCGGTACGGCGCCACGAGCGCGTCGAACGCCGCGCCGTCGCCGGCCCGCGCACGGGCGAGGAGCTGCTCAGGGTCGGCTGCTGGGGGCAGGTCAGAGGTGTCCATCACCTCTACAGACCCCGCCGGGTCGGCGAACTGGGCGGTCCGCGCCCGCCCAGTTCGACCCGGTGCTCGGTGTCTACCCCTCCGAGACCACCACCGGGCCCGATATCGGGACCACGAGCGAGGAGCACGAGACATGGGACGCATCGTCGTCAGCACCAACATGACCCTGGACGGAGTGACCGACGACCCGGCCGGGGACGAGGGCCGACCGGGCGGAGGCTGGTTCCTCCGGGTCACCGAGGAGGACCGCGCGGCCTGGGCCGCCACCGTCCACGCCGAGGCCACCGAGATGGCGGCCTACCTCATCGGGGGCCGCACCTACGAGTGGTTCGCCCGGCGCTGGGTCGGACGCGACGGCGAGCAGGCCGCCAGGTTCAACGCCACGCCCAAGTACGTCGTGCGGACCACGCCCGGGCGCACCGACTGGGGGCCGACCACCGAGCTGTCCGGCGACGTGCTCGCCCGGGTGGCCGAGCTGAAGGCGTCGGTGGACGGCGACATCGCGCTCTACGCGAGCTACCGGCTGGTGACGGCCCTCCTCGCGGCCGGCCTCGTCGACGAGGTCCGGCTCATCGTGTTCCCGGCGCTGGCCGGGGGCGGTGGGCGGCTCGTCACCGACCTGGCCGCGGGGTCGGACCTGCGCCTGCTGGGCTCCGAACGGATCGGCCAGGAGCTCGTGCGGCTGCGCTACCGGGTCGCGGCGGTGCCGGCGTGAGCGGGCCGAGCCCCGCGGCCGGGGGCGGCCGTGGCGGGGTCCTGGCCCTGGCCTGTCTCGCGCAGTTCATGGTCATCCTCGACGTGGCCATCGTGAACGTCGCGCTGCCCTCGATCCAGGCCGACCTGGCCGTCGACCAGGGCACCCTCGCCTGGGTCGTGATCGCCTACGGCCTACCGCTCGGCGGCTGCCTGCTGCTCGGCGGCCGGCTCGCGGACCTGCTCGGCCGGCGGGCCGTCCTGCTCACCGGACTGCTCGCCTTCACCGGCGCCTCGGCCCTGGCCGGCGCGGTCGACACCGTCGGGCTCCTCATCGCGGCCCGGGCGCTGCAGGGTCTCGGCGCCGCGCTCATCCCGCCGGCGGCGCTGGCCACGATCGCGGTCACCTTCGAGGCGGGACCGGCCCGCAACCGGGCGTTCGGACTGTTCGGCGCCGTCACCGGCATCTCGGCGTCGGTCGGCGTGCTGGCGAGCGGGCTGCTGTCCGACGGGCTGGGCTGGCGGGCGGTGTTCCTCATCAACGTGCCGGTCGGGCTCGTCCTCATCGCCATGACGAGCCGGCTGCTGGCCCGCCAGGGGCGCCGTCGGAGCAGCGCGGACCTCGACCTGCTCGGGGCCGCGACCGTGACCGGTGCGCTGCTGCTCCTGGTGCTGGGGCTGTCGCGGGGCGCCGAGGTCGGCTGGTCCTCCGGACCGTCCCTCGCCTCCCTGTCGGCCGCGGTGGTGCTCCTGGGCTGCTTCGTCGTCGTCGAGGCCCGGTCGCAGGCACCCCTGGTGCCGGCCGCGCTCAGGCGCAACCGCTCGCTGGTCACCGCCAGCACCGCCGCGCTCTTCGCGTTCGCCGCGCTGTTCGCCTTCATCTTCCTGGGCTCGCTGCTCATGCAGGAGGTGTTCGCCTACACCCCCACTCGCACCGGCCTCGGGTGGCTGGCCACCACGCTCGTCTCGTTCGTCGCCGCCGCGCTCACCGGCGCGCGCCTGGTGCAGGTCCTCGGAGTCGCCCGGCTGCTGGTGGCCGGCCAGCTCCTCCTCGCCGCCGCGGCGTACCTCCTCACCCGGGTGCCGTCCGACGGGGCGTACGCGTCCGACCTGCTCCCCGCCCTCCTGCTGGCGGGCGTCGGGGGCGGCCTCGCCGCGCCGGCAGCGCAGATCGGCGCGCTCTCGCAGGTGGCCGAGGCGTCGACGGGGGTGGCCTCGGGCGTGCTCGAGACGGTGCGCGAGATCGGTGGCGTCCTCGGCGTCGCCGCGGTGTCGTCGGTGTTGGCCTCAGCGGCGGGCCCGGCCGTCGACCGCTTCCACGCGGCGTACTGGTGCGTCGTGGTCTGCGGATCGGTCGGTGCCGCAGTGGCCGCGACGTCCTACCCCCGCGCGCTGCCCGCGCCGACGCTGCCTCTGGGCACGGCCGGCGGGTGAGGCTGCGCGGCGGTCCCGTCCCGGGTCAGGGCAGGACCGCGACGGCCTCGACCTCGACGAGCTGGCCCTCGAAGCCCAGTGCCGCGACCCCGAGCAGCGTGCTCGGGGCGTCGTGCTCCCCGAACCGCTCGCGCACCACGTGCCAGGCCGACACCAGGTCCTCGCGGTCCGCGCTGGCGACGTACACCGTCGACTTCACGACGTCGCTCAACCCGCACCCGGCCGCGGTCAGCGCCTCGACCAGGTTGTCCATGACCAGGGCGGCCTGCGCCGCCACGTCGCCGACGTGGGCGACCTCGCCACCGGCGTCCAGCGGGCACGCACCCGCCGTGAAGAGCAGCCCGCGCGCGATCGCGCCGTAGGCGTACGGGACCTCGTCGGTCAGGGCGGCGGCTCGGACCAGCTCGACAGGCACCCGGCGACGCTAGCGGACCGTGCCGCTGTGGCTCCCCGGGTAGGAGTCGAACCTACGTCGCTTGTCCTGATTCAAAGTCAGGCGGGCCCTGCCGGCAGACCAACCGGGGATCGTGTGCCCAGGCTAAGGCCCGCCAGGCGGGGCAGCACCCACAAGCCCGGCAGACCAACCGGGATCGTGTGCCCAGCCCAGACCAACCGGGGATCGTGTGCCCAGGCCAAGGCCCGCCAGGCGGGGCAGCACCCACAAGCCCGCCAGACCAACCGGGGATCGTCTGCTCTCAGGGTAGGGGGTCGGCGCCCGACGCTAGGTTTCTGCTGTGGACCTACCCGTGATGCCGCCGGTGCAGCCGATGCTCGCCAAGTCGGTGAAGGGCGTGCCGACCCAGGAGGGACTGCTGTTCGAGCCGAAGTGGGACGGGTTCCGGTGCATCGTGTTCCGCGACGGCGACGAGGTGGAGCTGACGTCGCGCAACACCAAGCCGCTGACGCGCTACTTCCCTGACCTGGTCGAGGCGATCAAGCGCCAGCTGCCGGAGCGCATCGTGCTGGACGGGGAGGTCTTCGTGGCGGTGGGCGACCGGCTGGAGTTCGAGGTCCTCCAGGAGCGGATCCACCCCGCGAAGAGCAGGGTGGACATGCTGAGCGAGAAGACGCCGGCGGGGTTCGTGGCCTTCGACCTGCTGGCCCTCGGCGACGAGTCGTACGCCGACCGCCCGCTCCACGAGCGCCGGGCGGCGCTGGAGGAGGCGCTGGGCGGGCTGGGGGCGGAGGGTCCGTGCTACCTGACGCGGACGACCGACGACCCGGCGGAGGCCGACCGGTGGTTCGAGCAGTTCGAGGGCGCCGGGCTGGACGGGGTGGTGGCCAAGCCGCTGGACGCGCCGTACCAGCAGAACGCCCGCGTCATGCTCAAGATCAAGCACGCGCGGACGGCGGACGTGGTGGTGGCGGGCTACCGCGAGCACAAGAACTCCACGCCGGAGCGGCGGTTGCTGGGCAGCCTGCTGCTCGGGCTGTACGACGACGAGGGCCAGCTCCAGCACATCGGGGTGAGCGCGAGCTTCACCGAGAAGCGCCGCGCGGAGCTCCACGACGAGCTCCAGCCGCTGGTCTGCGACATCCAGGACCACCCGTGGGGCCGGTGGAACGAGTTCCTCACCGCCAACCCCGACCGGGTGCCGGGCACGCAGAGCCGGTGGAGCCAGGGCAAGGACCTGTCCTTCGTGCCGCTGCGCCCGGAGCGGGTGGTCGAGGTCGGCTACGAGCACATGGAGGGCCGGCGGTTCCGGCACACCGCGCAGTTCAAGCGCTGGCGCCCGGACCGCGACCCGGAGTCGTGCGGCTACGCCCAGCTGGAGGAGGTCGTCTCCTACGACCTCGGCGAGGTCCTCAGCGGCGGGCACTAGGCTTCCCGCGTGGCTGACTCCTACAACGTGGTCCTGCTCGTCGAGGAGAACCTCACCCCCGACGATGCGGCACGCATCCACTCCCTGCACGAGGGCATCGAGGAGCCGGTGGCCTACCACGTGCTCATGCCGACGAGCGACGGCGCGGCGCGCGTCCAGGCGGCGCTCGGGGCGAGCGGCGACCTGTCGCCGGACCTGGTGCCGGGGCGGCCGATGCCGCTGACCGACATCGACCCGCAGGAGATCGTCGAGGAGGCGCGCGAGGAGACCGAGAGGGAGCTGGCCAACGCGATCGCGGTGCTCCAGGCCACGGGCCGCACGACCACCGGCGAGCTGGTCGCGGGCGACCCGGTCGACGCGCTCGGCGCCAAGATCAAGGAGGTCGACGGCCGCGAGGCCATCATCCTCACCGAGGAGCACTTCGTGGCCGAGCTGCTCCGCCTCGACTGGACCTCCAAGGCCCGCCGCCACCTCGACGTGCCCGTCCTGCACCTGATGGAGCAGGAGAACTTCGACGAGCAGGCCGGCGGCGGCGAGGGCGCCTCGCTGATCTAGGCGGGTCTGGATGAGGCTGCTCAGGCGCCGCGGCGAGGCCACGACGGCGACGTACGCCGCGGTCCTCGACGGCGTCCACCTCTGGCTCGACGTCGACGGCCCGGTCGCGGTTCGCGACGATGCCGGCCGGACCACCGAGCTCGGCCCGGCGCCGTGCGACCTGTCCGGGCTCACCGCCGCGTCGTACGACGTGCTGGCCGGCGGCGCGCTCGTCGAGATCGGCGCGCTGCCCGGCGACCCGCTGGTCCGCACCCCGCTCTCCCCCGACGGCCGGACCCAGTGGGAGCTGGCCGGCGACGGCCCGCTGCGCCTGCACCGCCAGGAGGTCGTGGCCTCCGCGACGCTCGAGGGCGTGGACCTGCGCGACGTGCGGCTGCACCTGCGCGTCGCCGCGCCGGTCGGTGCGGGCGGCCACCTGCTCCTGCTCGACACCGACGACCGGGTCCGGGCGACGCTCCCGGACACCACGCTCGGGGTCGACGACCTGCCGGCCGGGTACGTCGGCGTCCTGCGCCTCGCGGTCGGCACCGAGCAGTCCTGGGTGCGGGTGCGCCGCCGGGCCAACGACCTCGCCGACCCGCACCGCGCGGTGCTGCTGCCGGAGCTGACCGGGCCGCCCGGCGTGCGCCTGCGCTGGAACCCCGACGGCCTGCTCGCCCTGCGGGTGCTCGAGTGAGGATCACCTTCCTCGTCCAGTCCGCACACAAGCTGGGCGGCACCGAGCGCGCGGCCCTCACCCAGGCCAACGCGCTGGTCGACCTGGGCCACGAGGTCCGCCTGCTCAGCGTGGTCAAGGCGGCCGAGCAGCCTGCGTTCTGGATCGACGAGCGCGTGGCGGTCGAGTTCCTGGTCGACCTGACCCAGTCGCACGACGAGGCGCTCCACGCCCGTCCTTCGGTCCTGGTGCCCGAGCGGTGGGACAAGCAGTTCTCCGCGCTCACCGACGTCGGCCTCGAGGCCGGCCTGCGCGGGCTGCAGACCGACGTCCTGGTCACCGTGACCCCGGCGCTGCTGGCCACCGCGCTCGCCCTGGTGCCGGACGAGGTCGTCGTCGTCCACCAGGAGCACCGCTCCTCCTCCCAGCGCACGTCCGGGCTCGAGCCGCTGCTGGTCAACGCCCCGCGCGCCGACGTCGTCGCCCTGCTGACCACGGCCATGGGCGACTGGCTGCGCGCCGAGCTCGGCCCGGTCGCGCCCGAGGTCGTGGTGGTGCCCAACGCGCTGCCGCAGGGCCACGCCCCGCGCTCGCTGCTCGACTCCCGGACCATCGTGGCCGCGGGCCGGCTGGTCATGGAGAAGCAGTTCCTCAAGCTGGTCCAGGCCTTCGCCGACGTGGCCGACGAGCTGCCCGGCTGGCGGCTGCGCATCCTCGGCCAGGGCCACCAGCGCCCGCACCTGGTCCGCGAGACCCGCAAGCGCGGGCTCTACGACCGCGTCGAGCTCCCCGGCACCGCCACCGACATGGCCAGCGAGTGGGCCAAGGCGTCGGTCATGGCGCTGACCTCGCGCGCCGAGGGCTTCCCGCTGACCATGCAGGAGGCGATGGCCGCCGGCGTGCCGTGCGTCAGCTTCGACTGCGCCTCCGGGCCGCGCGAGATCGTGCGCCACGAGGTCAACGGCCTGCTGGTCGCGCCCGAGTCCATCGCCGGCATGTCCGCCGCCCTGCTGCGGGTCGGGCGCGACGACGAGCTGCGCCGCCGGCTCGGCGCCGGTGCGCTCGAGACCGCCGCGGAGTGGGAGGCCTCGCGGATCGCCGGGCGGTGGGTCGAGGTCTTCGAGCGCGCGCTCGAGCGCCGCGCGGGCCGCCCGCGGTACGCCGCGCTCGCCGCCCGCCCGGCTCCCCCACCCCCTCGCCGACGACGGTCGGGGCCGACGGCGTCACGCCCGAGGACGCCCGTCACGCCGCGCTGGACCTGGCCGCCCGCACCGCCGCCGCGGTCACCGACGAGTGGCTGGTCGTCCCGCCCCACGAGACCCGGCGGCCGGTCGTGGTGCTGCCGATGGCCGCGCGCACGGCGTACCTCCAGGAGCTCGCCCGGGCCGACGCGCCGGCGTACCTCACCCTGCGCGACCCCGCCCTCAACGGCTGGCCCGAGCGCCGCGGTCCGCTCGCGGCGATGGCCACCGACCTGCTGCGCGGCCGTACGTCGGTCCTCGCGCTCGAGCCGGCCGCGCCGGCGCTGAGCCAGGGCTGCACGGTCGAGGTGGAGTTCTGGGAGGAGGACGTCGAGGGGCAGCTGGTGGCGCCGCGGCGCAACCGCTACACCCAGCGCCTGCCCCGCGAGAGGGCCACCACGACGACGACGGTGCACGGCGTCGACGTCCCCACGCTGCCGCTCATGGCCGCGCCGACCGTCCACGAGTGCACGTTCCCGGTCGACGTGGTCGTCACCTGGGTCGACGGCGCCGACCCGGAGTGGAACGCCGCCCGCGCCGAGCGCCTGGCCGGCCTCACCGGCACGGCGACGACCCGGGAGTCCAGCGGACAGGCGCGCTACCTCTCGCGCGACGAGCTGCGCTACGCCTTCCGCTCGCTGCACCTCTTCGCGCCGTGGGTGCGCAGGATCCACCTGGTCACCGCCGGCCAGGTGCCGTCCTGGCTCGACACCTCACATCCGGCGATCACGGTGGTGGACCACCGCGCGATCCTCCCGCCCGACGCGCTCCCGACCTTCAACTCCCACGCCATCGAGTCCGCGCTGCACCGCGTGCCCGACCTGGCCGAGCACTTCGTCTACCTCAACGACGACTTCCTGCTCGGCCGACCGCTGGGCCCGGAGGCGTTCTTCTCCCCCGCCGGCCACACCGCCGTGTGGTTCTCGCCCAACACCATCGGCCTGGACCACGCGCCCGACGCGCCGCCGTACCTCAAGGCCGCCTTCAACAACCGACGTCTCCTCCAGGACGCGTTCGGCGCCGTGCTCACCGACAACCTGGCCCACGCGCCGTACGCCCACCGCCGCTCGGTCCTCGAGGAGATCGAGCGCCGCTTCCCGGCCGAGGTCGCCGCCACGGCGCGCGCGCCGTTCCGCTCCGAGACTGACCTGTCGCTGCTCAGCTCCTTCGCCCAGCACTACGGACTGCTGATCGGCACGGCGTACGCCGCGCAGTCCGAGCGCGCCTACGTCAACATCTCCAACAGCGACCTCGAGTGGCAGCTCAAGAAGGCGCTCGAACGCGAGCAGGACTTCCTCTGCCTCGCCGACCACCACGACCACGCCCTCGACCAGGACCGGCTCGACCGGGTGCTCGGCGACTTCCTGGAGACGTACTTCCCTGTGGCCGCTCCGTGGGAGCGACGCGGCTGACCAGGCGGTGTTCTGGACCAGTCAACCCACCCGACCGGGTGGCTGTGTACGTCCTGTTACCGAATGCTTGAAAATTTGTGAACCCAGCGTGCCCGCGGAGTGCCGCCGTCCGCCTACCGTTTCACGTGAAGGAAGCCTTCGGGCGACCGGACCGGATCGAGAACGGCACGCGCATCTCTGGGGGAGCGCGAGCCGGCCTCGGACCGGGTGAGCAGACCACGCCCAGGTGTCGGGGGACATCGCGGGTGAGGCTCGTTGGGGGACGAGCAGCACTGCTCGCAAGAGGTTCCCGCCCAGGCGATCGTGGGGATGCGCCGGGGGCGGGACTTCCTGTTTCTAGGCCGGGCCGATCCAGTTGCCGTCGGCGTCCCAGTGCTCCTCGACCTTCTTGCTCGGCTGCACCCGCGGCGGCTCGCCGGGCATCTTCGGGTAGTCGGGCGGGTAGTTCATCTCCCCGCCGGGCAGCTCGTCGTAGAGCTGGAGCAGCGGCTCGAGGGAGTACGCCGTGTCGTCGATCCCGGCCCACGCGTCGCCGTCCTCGGCCAGCCGCGCCGGCACGGTGAAGACGTTCAGCTCGCCGGGGTCGGTGACGGTGGCGAGCTGCTCCCAGGTGAGGGGCGTGGAGACCGGGGCGCCGGGGATCGGCCGCAGGGAGTACGCCGAGGCGATGGTCCGGTCGCGGCAGTTCTGGTTGAAGTCGATGAAGATGCGCTGACCGCGCTCCTCCTTCCACCAGTTGACGGTGACGTCGTCGGGCGCGCGGCGGGCGAGCTCGCGGCCGAAGCCGATCGCGGCGTGGCGGACGTCGACGAAGTCCCAGCGCGGCTCGATGCGGATGAACACGTGCACGCCGCGGTTGCCCGAGGTCTTGGGGTAGCCGACGATGCCGAGCTCGGCCAGCAGCTCGCGCACGCCGGCGGCCACGTCGACGGCGTCGCGGAAACTCGTGCCCGGCTGCGGGTCGAGGTCGAGACGCAGCTCGTCGGGCCGGTCCACGTCGGCGCGGCGCACCGGCCACGGGTGGAAGGTCAGCGTCCCCATGTGGGCACACCAGACCGGGACCGCGATCTCGGTCGGGCAGATCTCCTCGGCGGTGCGCCCGGACGGGAAGGTGATCTCGACGGCCTCGAGGTAGTCGGGCGCGCCCTTGGGCACGCGCTTCTGGTAGAACGCGTCGGCGTCGCGGTCCGTGCGCGAGGTGGCCAGCTTCATGCCGGGCCGCACCCCCGACGTCCACCGCTCCAGCGCGGTCGGCCGGTCGCGCAGCGCGCGCATCAGCCCGTCCTCGACGGAGGCGAAGTACTGCGCCACCATCACCTTGGTCACCTCGGGCGTGCGGCCGGTCGCCTCGTAGATCACCCGGTCCGGGCTCGAGACGCGCACCGTCCGCTCCCCGGCCTGGACCTCGACCGCCGCCGCCTTCGCCACACGCCCACGCTAGCGGCCCGCGCCGACGTAGGTTGCCGCCATGAGCATGCCGCCGCCGGGCCCGCCGCCCGCCTCGCCGCCACCACCCCAGCCGGCCCCGGACGACCTGGGCTGGCTGCGGGTGACGCTGCAGGGCAGCGTGCTGACCAGCAACATGATCACTCCTGCGGTGAGCATCAACGGCTACCGCGTGCCGGCGCAGTACGGCGACAACGTGATCCCGGTGCACGCCGGCCCCAACCGCGTCGACGTGAGCTGCCAGTGGCTGATGACCTACGGCCAGGCCTCGCTCGAGACCCAAGTCCCGCCAGGTGGCCAGGTGCAGGTGTTCTACGCCGCGCCCATGCACCAGTTCAGCAAGGGCGCCATCGGCTTCCAGCGCCAGAAGCGGCCCGGGGTGCTCGGCTTCTGGCTGCTGCTGGGCGTGGTGCTCCTCGTGGTGCTCGCCCTCATCATCCTGCCGAACCTCTGAGCCCGGCCGCCGGTAGCATCGCGAGGTGCGCGACTCGACCGTCCTCGCCTACTTCGGCGACGACCCCTCCCGGGTGTACCAGCTCGCGCAGTGGCTGCCGGTCCTCGAGCTGCTCGACGGCGTCCAGCCGGTCGGCATCGTGCTGCGCCGCGAGGACACCGCCGCGCTGGTCCGCTCGACGACCGAGCTGCCGGTGCTGGTGGCCGAGGAGTTCGGCGCGCTGCGCGAGCTGTACGCCGACCTCGACGCCAAGGTCGCGCTCTACGTCAACAACTCCCCACACAACTTCCACTCGCTGCTCGAGCCCCGGATGCTCCACGCGCACGTCAACCACGGCGAGAGCGACAAGCAGAGCATGGCCAGCAACAACGCCAAGGCCTACGACCGCGTGTACGTCGCCGGCGAGGCCGCGGTGCAGCGGCTGACCTCGGCGCTGCTGGAGTTCGACACCGGCAAGCTGGTCCGCATCGGCCGGCCCCAGCTCGACCTGCGGCGCGCGCCGGTGCTGCCGCCGTCCTCGAGGCGCACCGTGCTCTACGCGCCGACGTTCGAGGGCGACGCGGAGTACAACAACTACTCCTCCCTCGACCGGCTCGGCGTCGCGATCGTGCGCCAGCTGCTGTCGGTCCCGGACGTGCGTGTCGTCTACAAGCCGCACCCGCGCGTGCTGAGCAGCACCCACCCCGGCGTCCGCGCCGCGCACGAGGAGATCCAGCGGCTGCTCACCGGCGAGCACGTCGCGCTGGCCGCCGCCGACATCCTCGCGGTCATGCCCGACTGCGACGCGATGGTCACCGACGTCTCCTCGGTCGGGCTGGACTGGCTCTACCTGCGCACCGAGGCGCCCCTGTTCATCGCCGACCGGTACGACGACCCGGAGCGGCTCCGGCTCGACGCCCCGGTCAGCCGCTGCGCCGACGTCGTCGGCTCCGAGGCGCTGGCCGACCTCGGCCGCCTGGTGGCCCAGCGCCTCGAGCACGACGAGCTGCGCCTGGCCCGCAGCATGATGCGGCGGCACTACTTCGGCGACCTCAAGGTCGGCGAGAGCACCGCCCGCTTCATCGACGCGGTGCGCGAGCTCGCCGCCCACCGCGACGCGCTGCTAGCGGCCCAGGTCGCGGAGGACCCGCTGGCTGGCGAGCCGGCCGGGTGAGCCGATGACGCACCCGCCCGGGTGCGTGCCCGAGCCGCACTGGTAGTAGCCGTCCAGAGGGGTGGCGTACTGGCTCCAGCCCGGCGCCGGGCGGAAGAAGTACATCTGCGGGGCCAGGAACTCGCCCGCGAAGATGTTGCCCTCGGTGAGCCCGGTGCGCGCCTCGATGTCGACCGGCGTCACGACCTCGCGGTGCAGGACCAGGTCGCCGAAGCCGGGGAAGTGCTTCTCGAGCACGGCCTGCGCCTTGTCCCCGAACGGCTCGCGCTCGGTCTCCCAGTCGCTGCCCTTGAGCTCGTACGGCGCGTACTGCACGAAGCACGAGAGCACGTGCTTGCCGGGCGGCGCCATGTCGGGGTCGACCACCGACTGCATCGCGCCGTCGATGAAGGGCTCGTCGGAGTACCAGCCGTACTTCGCGGCGTCGAAGGCCCGCTCGACGTACTCGATGGTCGGACCGATGTTGAGGAAGCCGCCGAAGTGGTCGACGGTGTCGGGCAGCGCCGGGAACGTCGGCAGCCCGTCGAGAGCGAAGTTGACCTTCGCGCTCACGCCGCGGAACTTCATCCGGCGGATGTTGTCGACCAGGTCCAGCGGCAGCTCGCGCGGGTCGCACAGCTCGAGGAAGGTCCGGCGCGGGTCGAGGGCACTGACCACCACCGGCGCGCGGAACTCGGTGCCGTCCTCGAGCGCGACGCCGACGGCCTTGCCGTCCTGGGTGATGACGTCGGCGACCTGCGCGCCGAGGCGGATCTCCGCGCCGTACGCCGTCGCCGCCCGGCCGAGCACCTGGGTGAAGCCGCCGTTGCCACCCTTGTGGAAGGCCCACGAGCCGAGGTGGCCGTCGTGCTCGCCCATCTTGTGGAAGAGCAGGACCAGCGCCGAGCCCGGCGACATCGGGCCGACCTTGGAGCCGATGATCGAGCTCGACGCGTGGTAGCCCGCGACCGCAGGGTGCTCGAAGTAGTCCTCGAGCCAGTCCGCCGCGCTGCCGGTCAGCAGTCGCACCAGGTCGTGCATGGTCTTGCGGTCCACGCCGCCGAGGTGGTCGAGCAGCCACTTGGTGTCGACGGCGTCCTCGGGGTCCTTGCTCCACACGTCCGGCGGCGGGTTGTCGAACAGCGGCTGGACCACCTGGCAGACCCGGTCGAGGTCGCGGTGGTAGCGCTCGTAGGCGTCCGCGTCGCGCTTGGAGTGGCGCCGGATCTCCTGGATGTTCTGGGCGTGGTCGTCGCCGAACAGCAGGTGGTCGCCGTCCCCGGTCGGGTGGAACGACGACGGCATCATCAGCGGCAGGAACCCGTGCTTGACCAGCTCGAGCTCCTGGACGATCTCCGGGCGCAGCAGGCTCAGGGCGTAGGAGAACGTCGTGAAGTGGAAGCCCGGCTGCAGCTCCTCGGTGATCGCCGCGCCGCCGACCAGCTGGTTCTTCTCCAGCACCAGCGTGCGCAGCCCGGCCTTGGCCAGGTACGCCGCGTGGGTCAGCCCGTTGTGGCCGCCGCCGACGACGATCGCGTCGTACTCGTGGCTGCTCATGGCTTCGTCACTGCTCCTTCTTCCGGGGCGGGTCGAAGAACGGCATCCGCGTCGTGCGGACCCGCACCGTCGTGTTGTGGTGGTTGATCGCGAGCTCCAGGCGCAGGTCCGTGCCCGGCGTGCTGAGGTCCGGCCGCACGCGCGCGATGCCGATGTGCTGCTGCAGGACCGGGCTGTAGACGAAGCTCGTGCAGTAGCCGACCTCGCGCCGCTCGTCGTCGAGGACCAGCGACTCGTAGGGCAGCGGGTGCTCGCTCTTGGGCGGGAACAGCCCCGCCTCGCGGTGCAGCCGGTCCCAGTCGGCCCAGTCCACGACGATGCCGGTCGTCGCCCAGCGGCTCGTGCCCTGCTCGAGCTCGCGCCGGATGGCCTCGCTCCCGACGAACCGGCGCTCGCCGTTCCGGACCCCGCCGAGCATCCAGCCCCAGCCGAGCTCCTTGGGCGTGACCCTGTCCGCGTCGCTGAAGGCCAGCCGCGCGTCGTGCCACTCCACGTCGATCAGCGCCAGCCCCGCCTCGATGCGCAGGGTCATCAGCGCCTCCTCGCCGAACGGCCTGATGCTGTGGTCCCTCCCCGCCTCGAGGACCGCGTCCAGGACGTCCGTGGCGCTGTCGGCGGGCACGGTCAGCTCGTAGCCCAGGTCGCCGGTGTAGCCCGTCCGGCTCAGCGTCACCTCGGTGTCGGCGATCTTGGTGTTGACGTGGTCGAAGTACGTCAGGCCCTGGACCTCCGGCGCCAGCGCGCCGAGCACCGCGCGACTGCGCGGGCCCTGCACCGCGAGCATCCCGAAGTCGTCGGTCACGTCCTCCAGCTCGACCTGCAGCCCCGCCCCCAGCTCCTCGAACCAGCTCAGCGCCGGCCGCGCCGCCGTCAGCAGGAACTCGTCCTGCCCGTGCCGGAACACCACCCCGTCGTGCATGACGTGCCCGTCGTCGTCGCACCATGCGGTGTACTGCGCCTGCCCCGGCCGGCACGCCCGCACGTCCCGGGTCAGCGCCCCCGCCAGCAGCCGCTCCGCGTCGCGCCCGCGCACGGCGTACTTGAAGAGCGGGCTGGTGTCGAAGACCCCCACGCCGTTGCGGACCGCGAAGTACTCGTGCTTGGGCGCGTGTGTGTAGCGCAGCGGCGACAGCGTGCCCTGCCAGTGTGTGTAGAGCCCCTGGTCGTTCAGCTCGCTCAGCCGCGCGTGGAACGGTGTGGTGCGCACGGGAGGCACGCTACCCCTTACTGACTCCCGAGTCAGTAGGCACGGTGGCTGAGGTGCGAGGCCGTCCACGGCCGAGCCTCGAAGCCACCAGACGTCCACACCGGACGCAACCGAGCAAGTTCTCCACAGGACCAGGGGAAGCGGGGGAACGCGAGGGCAGGCTCAACGCATGCCCCACGCCTACATCCTCCGCTGCCGCGACGACACCTACTACGTCGGCAGCACCCGCGACCTCGACGCTCGTCTCTGGCAGCACAACCACAGCGAAGACGGCGCGACGTACACCCGCCGACGACGCCCGGTCACCCTGATCTGGAACGCCGAGTTCGACTCCATCGAGCAGGCCTTCGCCTTCGAGAAGCGCATCGCCGGCTGGCGCCGCGAGAAGAAGGAAGCGCTCATGCGTGGCGACTTCGACGCCCTGCCCGAGCTGTCCCGCCGCAGATCCGTCCGCGAGAACGGTGGCTGAGGTGCGAGGCCGTCCACGGCCCGAGCCTCGAAGCCTCCGCAGCGAAGGCACCCGGTCGGGTCGGAGCCCCGGCTCGCCTGGCTTCGAGGCTCGGCCGTGGACGGCCTCACACCTCAGCCACCGTAGGGCTTCGAGGCTCGGCCGTGGACGGCCTCACACCTCAGCCACCGTGGGGGGTGACCGACAAGCGGTCGAGGAGCCAGGCGTAGACCTCCGCCTCGTAGGCCAGGTGGGCGAACCGACCCGCAGGGCCGACGTGAGCCCCGGCGCCGGTCTCGACGCGGAACAGGCAGCGCGGCGCCCACTCGGGGTCGGTCTCGCGGAGCGCGGCGACCCACTTGGCCGGCTCCCAGACCATGACGCGGGCGTCGTGGACGGCGCCGGTGACCAGCAGGTCGGGGCGGGCGCCGGGGGCGGGGAGGTTGTCGTACGGCGAGTAGGCGGCCATCCAGGCGTAGTCCTCGGGACGGGAGGGGTCGCCCCACTCGTCCCACTCGTTGACGGTGAGCGGGATGGTGCGGTCGAGCATGGTGGTGAGGACGTCGACGAACGGCACCTCGGCCACCACGGCGCGCCAGCGCGAAGGCTCCTGGGAGAGGACCGCGCCCTGCAGCAGGCCACCCGCCGAGAGACCCCGGGTGGCGATGCGGGCCGGGTCGACGAGACCGTCGGCGAGGCCGCGGGCGACGGCCAGGTGGTCGTCGAAGGTGTGCTGCTTCTGCGAGAGCCGGCCCGAGAGCCACCAGTGCCGGCCGAGCTCGCCGCCGCCGCGGACGTGGGCGTGCACGTAGACCAGGCCGCGGTCGAGCAGCGAGGGGATGGCGGGGTCCCACTCGGCGTCGGGGAAGACCGACTCGTAGGCGCCGTAGCCGTAGATGACGCAGGGCGCGGTCCCGTCCAGCGGCGTCGCGGCGTGGCGGAGCACGGTGGCCGGCACGGTGGTGCCGTCGGGCGCGGGGAAGGTCTCCACGGTCCCGACGTACGCCGAGGGCGTGAAGCCGGGCGCCTCCGTGCGGTGCACCTGCGTGCGGGTCCCGGTGGCGAACGGCACCGCCGACCACACGGGCGGCATCAGGTAGGACTCGTCGACCACGAGCACGGAGGTGGCGGAGTACTCCTCGTTGCGCGAGACCGCGACCGAGGCGATCGGCGAGACCGGGTCGACCACCGTGCCCGGGGCAGCCAGGGACGAGGCGGGCACGAGCCGCAGCCGCGGGTGCCCCGCGAAGCGCGCGGTGAGCACGACGTGGGAGGCGAACGCCTCGACCGACTCCAGCCGCTCCCCTGCGTCGGGCTCGCGCACCGCCCGCCAGGGCGTGGCCGACGACGTCGGGACCGCACACGCCATCAGCGAGAACTCCGCCTCCTCGGCGTTGGTCACGATCAGCAGCTCGTCGCCCGCGTGCTCGGCGTGGTACTCCACGCCCGGCCGCCGTCCCCCGACCGAGACCGGCGCCGTGAGCGGCGCGGTGGCGGGCACGACCCAGACCTCGGAGGTGTCGCGCGACTCCGCCCACAGCACGACGAGCTCGCCGGAGCGGGTCAGCCGGACCATCACCTCGAACCGCTCGTCCGGCTCCTCGAGCACCAGGACGTCGGACGACGACGGGGTGCCCAGGACGTGCAGCCACACCTGGTCCTGGCGCCACAGCTCGTCGTGGGTGGTGTAGAAGAACGCCGAGGAGTCCGCGGCCCACGCGCCGCCGTACCCCGTCCCGGGCACCTCGTCGGCCAGGTCGAGCCCGGAGTCGAGCGAGCGGAAGCGCAGGACGTACTCCTCGTCGCCGGTCAGGTCGACCGAGTAGGCCAGCACCGAACCCGACGGCGAGACCTTGAGCTGACCCAGCTCGAGGTAGTCCGAACCGGCCGCCAGCACGTTCGCGTCGAGGAGCAGCTCGGGCTCCGGTGCGGGGTCGGCCGTGTCACGGCGACGTGACAACTGCACGTACTCCCTTCCCTCCGGGAGAGTCGTGTAGTACGAATACCCGTGCTGCGGCCAACTGACTGAAGAGTCAGTAGCCGGTACCCGCCCGGTCATCTCGGCGCGCAGCTCCTGGACGAGGGGGCCCAGATGCCCGGTGGCGACGTCGTACCACTCCCGCTCGCGGGCGAGGTGGTCGAGGACGGGGGCGTCGAGCCTGCGCATCCAGTGGTACGCGTCCGAGCGGCGCACGCCGTGCGCGACGTGCTCGTGCGGCTCACGAGCCGCCACCGGAGGAGCAGTCGGGGGGCCAACAGGGTTCGGCACGGCAGGCACCGTACTCCCGGGCTCGTCGCCGGGGCACTGGTCGCGACGGCCGCCCTGACCGGCGCGGTCACCACCCCCGCCGGACCCGCGAGGGCCGCCGACCCCACCACCTTCACCGTCGGTGTGACCGGCGACGCCGACTCGCTCAACCCGTTCCTCGGCTACGAGGCGGTCTCCTACGAGGCCTGGGCGCTGGAGTACGACTTCCTCGTCGGCTACAAGATGACCGACATGTCGCCGGAGCCGGCGCTGGCCGAGTCCTGGGAGACCTCCGACGACGGGCTGACCTGGACCTTCCACCTGCGTGACGGGCTGAAGTGGAACGACGGCGTGCCCCTCACCGCGGCCGACGTGGCCTACACCTACAACCGCGTGCTCACCGAGCGGATCGCCGGCGGCACCTGGCGCAGCTACCTCAAGACCACGTCGAGCGTGACCGCGCCGGACGACCAGACCGTCGTCCTCCAGCTCGACAGCCCGAGCGCGACCCTGCCACTGCTGCCGATCCCGATCATCCCGGAGCACATCTGGAAGGACGTCTCCAAGGACGCGATGAAGCAGTACGCCGACGAGCCGAGCGACGGCAAGCCGGTCGTCGGGTCCGGGCCGTTCATGCTCGTCGAGGGCACCGCCGGCGGCTCGTCGTACAAGTTCGTCGAGAACCCCTACTGGTGGGGCGACGGGCCGCACGTGGACCAGGTCGTGATCCAGGTCTACAAGTCTCAGGACCCGATGGCCCAGGCCCTCATCAAGGGCGAGATCGACTTCGCCGAGGGGCTCACGCCGCTGCAGGTCAAGGCCCTGCAGGACCAGCCCGGCGTCACCGCGCACAACGGGATCTCGCCGATCTTCGAGGAGATCGGGTTCAACACCGGCTCGGTCGACACCGAGACCGGCAAGCCGCTGGGCGACCCCAACCCGGCCGTGCTCGACCCGAAGTTCCGCCACGCCCTCGGCTACGCCGTGGACACCGAGCAGATCGTGCGGACGGCGTACCAGGGCGCGGCCGAGCCGGGCACCACGATCGTGCCGCCGTTCTACACGACCTGGCACTGGGAGCCGCCCGACGACGAGAAGTTCACCTTCGACCTCGACCAGGCCGCGGCCGAGCTCGACGCCGCGGGCTACGTCAAGGGCGACGACGGCAAGCGGACGCTGCCCGACGGCAAGCCGATCGGCAAGCTGCGCCTCTTCGCCCGCTCCTCGGAGAAGCCGTCGGTCGACACGATGGACCTGCTGAAGAGCTGGCTCGGCCAGCTCGGCATCGACTCCGAGGTCACCGCCATGGACAGCTCCTCCCTCGGCGACCGGATCATCGAGGGGACCTACGACATCTTCCAGTGGGACTGGTACGTCGAGCCCGACCCCGACGGCATCCTCGGCGACTTCACCTGCGACCAGCTCGGCAACCTCAACGACTCGTGGTACTGCGACGACGACTACGACGCGATGTACGCCGCCCAGGGCGCCGAGACCGACCGGGACGCGCGGGCCGAGATCGTCAAGAAGATGCAGCAGCAGCTCTACGAGGACGCGCCGTACATCGTCACCGCCTACACCAAGGTGGGCGAGGCCTTCCGCAGCGACGCGTTCGCCTGCTTCCAGCCGCAGCCGGACCCCGGGGGCGTCTGGCTGATCCAGTACGGCGGGCACAACTACCCGCTCCTGCGAGCGGCCGCCGAGGCGGGCGACTGCGACGGGACCCCCTCCGCGGCCGGGGCCGTCGAGGTCGGCGACGACGGCACGCCCACCGCCGCCTCGGTCTCCGCGGCCGCCGGCGACGGCAACACCATGGGCGGCTTCCTGGCCGGGGTGCTGTCCACCCTCGTGGTGGTGGCCGGCTTCTGGGCGCTCAACCGGCGCCGGACCGTGGACGACCGCGAGTGAGCGCGGTGAGGGAGCGGTGAGCGCCGTCGTCGCCAGCCAGCCCGCGGCCCCGGTCGCGCGGCGCCGGAGCTACGGCCGCTACGTCCTGGCCAAGGTCCTCGGGGCGCTGGGCAGCCTGGCCTTCGTCGTGGTCGTGAACTTCTTCCTCTTCCGCGTCCTGCCCGGCGACCCCGCCCGGGTGCTGGGCCGCGACCGGCTCAAGAGCCCGGCGGACCAGGCGGCGTTCCGCTCGGAGTACGGCCTGGACCAGTCGCTGCCGCACCAGTTCCTGACCTACCTGCAGAACACCTTCACCGGCCACCTCGGCGACTCGATCCGCTACCGCGTGCCGGTCAGCGAGCTCATCCTCGACCGGCTCTGGCCGACCCTGCTGCTGGTCGGCACCTCGACCCTGCTGGCCATGCTCATCGGGGTCTGGATCGGCATCGTCGGCGCCTGGAACCGCGGGCGCACCTTCGACCGGGCCTCGACGGGGGTGACGCTCACGCTCTACTCGATGCCGGAGTGGTGGCTCGGCCTGCTGCTCATCGCGGTGCTCGCGGTGGGGCTCGGCCCGCTGGACGGCATCTTCCCGACCGGGCAGCTGCACTCCAACGACGTCGACCCGACCAGCCTCGAGGGCGTGCTGGACACGGCCTGGCACCTGGTCCTGCCGGTGCTCACGCTGACGCTGGCCTACCTGGCGGAGTACTCCCTGGTCATGCGCTCCTCGCTGCTCGACGAGATCGGGGAGGACTACCTCACCACCGCGCGGGCCAAGGGGCTGCGCGACGTCGTCGTGCGCCGCCGGCACGCCGTGCGCAACGCCCTGCTGCCCACCACCACGGTGAGCGCACTGAGCTTCGGCTTCGTGGTCTCCGGCGCGATCACCATCGAGACCGTCTTCTCCATCCCCGGCCTCGGGCTGCTCTCCTCCGAGGCCCTCACCGGACCGGACTACTGGGTGCTCCAGGGCACCTTCCTGGTCGCCGCGGGCGGCGTGATCCTGGCCAACCTCGTGGTCAACCTGGTCTACGGCCTGCTCGACCCGCGGGTGCGGACATGAACGCCACCACCGGCGCGCCGCTCTCCGCGGCCGCCCTCACCCGGCGCCGGCGGGTCCAGTCGCTGCGCCGCAACTGGCGGCTGTTCCGCGGGCACTCGTCGGGCCTGGTCGGGCTGGCGCTGCTGCTGTTCTTCATCGCGCTGGCCGTTTTCGCCCCGCTCCTGGTCGACCGCGACGGCCTGGACCTGACCAAGGCCACCGGCGGGGTGCTCGAGCACCCCAGCTCGACGTACTGGCTCGGCACCGACGACAGCGGCCGGCCGATCCTGACCCAGCTGGTCTTCGGCTCGCGGGTCTCGCTGTTCGTCGGGCTGTTCGCGACCCTCATCTCGATGCTCATCGGCACCGTGGTCGGGCTGCTGTCCGGCTTCCTCGAGGGCTGGGGCGCGCGGATCCTGTTCCGGCTGACCGAGTGGTTCCTGGTCCTGCCGTTCCTGCCGCTGGCCCTGATCCTGGCCACCATCCTCGGGCGCGGGCTGTTCAACATCGCGCTGGTCATCGGCGTGACCAGTTGGCCGGCCACCGCGCTGCTGATCCGCAGCCAGGCGCTGTCGATCCGCGAGCGGCCCTACCTCGAGCGCGCCCGCGTCCTCGGCGCCGGCCGGTGGCACCAGATCACCCGGCACGCGCTGCCCAACGTGATGCCGATGGTCTTCGCCAACACCACGCTCACCGTGGCCGCCGCGATCCTCACCGAGACCACGCTGAGCTTCCTCGGCCTCGGCGACCCCACCCGGATCTCGTGGGGCTCGATGCTCGAGGGGGCGTTCTCGGTCGGCGCGATCACCACCGGCGCGTGGTGGTACATCGTCCCGCCCGGCGTCTGCGTGGTCCTCGTCGTGCTCGCGTTCACGCTCGTCGGGCAGGCCCTCGAGGACGTCTTCAACCCCCGCCTGCGGGAGCGCTGATGACCACACCCGCCCCGGAGCTGCTGTCGCTGCGCGACCTGCACGTGGCCTACCGGACCAGCGAGGGCCGGCTCCCCGCGGTCCGCGGCGTCGACCTGGTCGTGCACGAGGGCGAGGTGGTCGGCGTGGCCGGCGAGTCCGGCTGCGGGAAGTCCACGCTGGCCTCGACCGTGCTGCGCCTGCAGCCCAAGAACGCCCGCGTCGAGGGTGAGGTCGAGGTGCTCGGCCACGACGTCCGCGCGATGCGGTGGGGCGACCTGCGCGCGCTGAGGTGGGCCGGCGCGTCCATCGTGTTCCAGGGCGCGCTGCACTCGCTCAACCCCGTGCACCGGATCGGCCGCCAGGTCGCCGAGCCCATCCGCACCCACGAGCCCGGGCTCTCCCGCGACGCGGTGGACCGGCGGGTCGAGGAGCTGCTCGACCAGGTCGGGCTGAGCGCGTCCCGCGCCCGCGCGTACCCCCACCAGCTCTCCGGCGGCCAGCGGCAGCGCGTGATGATCGCCATGGCCCTGGCGTGCCGGCCCCAGCTGGTGGTGGCCGACGAGCCGACGACCGCGCTGGACGTGATGGTGCAGGCCCAGATCCTGGACCTGCTCAAGGACCTGGTCCACGAGCTCGGCGTCGGGCTGCTCATCATCAGCCACGACCTGTCGGTGCTGGCCGACGTGTGCGACCGCGTCCTGGTGATGTACGCCGGGCGCGTGGTCGAGTCCGGCCCCGCCGCCGAGGTCTTCGCCGACCCGCTGCACCCCTACACCGCCGCCCTCTCGGGCGCCTTCCCGCGCATCGGCGACCCGGCGGCGCGCTACGCCCCCGCCGGCCTGGCCGGCGACCCGCCCGACCCGCGCGACCTGCCTCCGGGGTGCGCCTTCGCGCCGCGCTGTCCACGGGCCGTCGAGGAGTGCACGCACGGTGAGCCACCGCTGCTCCAGGTCGGCGGCCGACCGGTGGCCTGCCTCCGGGCGGGCTCCTCGTGAGCGCTCCGCTGCTCGAGGCCCGCGGGGTCGGCGTCGACTTCGTGACCCGCACCGGCCACGCGGCCCACGCCCTCGACGGCGTGGACCTGTCGGTGAACGCCGGCGAGGTGCTGGCCATCGTCGGCGAGTCGGGCTCCGGCAAGACGACGCTGGCCCGCACCCTCATGGGCCTGGAGAAGCCGACCCGGGGCGAGATCCTGTTCGAGGGCCGGCCGCTGGACCACTCCTTCCGGGGCCTGCGCGCCTACCGCAGCCGCGTCCAGATGGTCCTCCAGGACGCCGCCGGATCGCTCAACCCGCGCCAGACCGTCTACGAGTCGGTGGCCGAGGGCATCCGGCTGCACAAGCGGGCGCAGGCCGACCCCGACGGTCGCACCGAGGCCGACCTGGTCGCCGCGGCCCTGGCCGAGGCCGGGCTCCGGCCACCCGAGCGGCTGTTCCTGCGCTACCCGCACGAGCTCTCCGGCGGCCAGCAGCAGCGCGTGCTCATCGCCGGCGCGCTCGCGCTCCGGCCCGAGCTGGTGCTGGCCGACGAGCCGGTCTCGTCCCTCGACGCCTCCATCCGCGGGGAGATCCTGGCGCTGCTGCTCAAGCTGCGCCAGGACCTCGGCATGGGCGTGGTCGTGGTGACCCACGACCTCGGGCTGGCCTGGAACATCGCCGACCGGATCGCGGTGATGTACCTCGGGCGGGTCGTCGAGAACGGCACCACCGAGGAGGTGCTCACCGCACCGCGCCACCCCTACACGCAGGCGCTGCTGTCCGTCGTACCGGAGATCGAGCACCTGCGACCCGTCGTCCTCACCGGCGAGGTGCCGGACCCGTCGCGGATCCCGTCCGGCTGCCGCTTCCACCCTCGGTGCCCGGCCCTGGCCGACGGCCGCGCCGAGGCCGCGGGCGTGGCCGAGGCCTGCCGGACCCAGCCGCTCGAGGTGCTCCCGGCCACCGGCGACCACCGCGCGGCGTGCCACCTCGACCACGTCCTCTCGACAACCGAGCCGGTCGGGTGACACGCTGTCCTTACTGACTCACGAATCAGTAAGGAGGCGGCGGTGACCGAGGACCTGCAGGCGGCCCTCCCCCGGGAGATGTACGTCGACGAGGCGCACTTCGCCGCCGAGCGCGACGCGGTGCTGTACGCCGAGTGGTACTGCGCCGGCCGCCTCGACGACCTCGGCCTCGCGACCCCGAAGCGGATGGTCGCGGTGGACGTGGCCGGCGAGTCGCTGGTCGTCACCAGCGACGAGGCCGGCGCCCTGCACGCGGCGTACAACGTCTGCCGCCACCGCGGCGCCCAGCTCTGTGCGCCGGGCTCGCCCGCGCGCGACGCCGGCGCGATCCGCTGCCCCTACCACTCGTGGACCTACGCCCTCGACGGCTCGCTGCTCAAGTCGCCGCACGCCGACGTGCCCGACCCCGCGGCCTTCGCGCTGCACGCGGTCGGGGTGGAGGTGTGGGCGGGGTTCGTGTTCCTCCACCTCGCGCCGTCGTCCGCGCGAGCGCTGACCGAGCAGGTCGCCCACCCTGCTGAGGCCCTGGCCAACTACGGCATCGGCGAGCTCGTCACCGGTCGGGTGCTGCGCTACGACGTCGCGGCCAACTACAAGGTGCTGCTCGAGAACTACAACGAGTGCTACCACTGCGGGCCGGTGCACCCCGAGCTGTCACGGCTGGTCCCGAGCTTCGCCGGCGGCGGCTCGGACCTGGACTGGGAGAACGGCATCCCGCACCGCGAGGGCGCGTGGACGTTCACCACGTCGGGGACCACCACCCGCGCGCCGCTGCCCGGGCTCGACGAGCACGAGCGGACCCGCCACAAGGGCGACCTGGCCTACCCCAACCTGATGCTGAGCGCCTCGGCCGACCACGTCGCGGCGTTCGTCCTGCACCCGCGGGCCGCCGACCGCACCGAGGTGGTCTGCTCGCTGCTCTTCGCCCGCGAAGCGGTGGCCGACCCGGCCTTCGACCCCAGCGACGCGGCCGAGCTGTGGGACCTGGTCAACCGCCAGGACTGGGCCATCTGCGAGTCGGTGCAGCGCGGGATGTCGTCGCGCGCCTACACCCACGGCTGGTTCGCGCCGATGGAGGACGACAGCCTCGACATCCGCCGCTGGCTGCTGCCCCTGCTGGAGCGCGGCCGTGGTTGAGCGCTTCGACGTCGCCGTCGTCGGCCTCGGCGGGCTCGGCAGCGCCGCCGCCTGGGAGCTCGCGCGCCGCGGGCACTCGGTCGTCGGGCTCGAGCGGTTCGGCCTCGGCCACAGCCGCGGCGCCAGCCACGACACCAGCCGGATCCTGCGGCACAGCTACCACACGCCGGCGTACGTCCGACTGACCCAGGAGGCGTACGCCGACTGGGCGCGCCTCGAGGCCGAGTCCGGCCAGGCGCTGGTCACCCGCACCGGCGGCCTCGACCTGTTCCCGGCCGATCCCGCCATCCCGTCCATCGACTACACCGCGGCCATGGACGAGGTCGGCATCGGCTACGACGCCCTCGACGCCGACCAGGTCACGGCCCGCTGGCCGGCCCTGCGCGTGCCACCCGGCACGCTCGGGCTCCACCAGGAGGCCGGCTCCATCGTCCCCGCCGGCCGCACCGTGGGCGTCCTGCACGACCAGGCCCGCCGGCTCGGCGCCGACCTGCGCGCGGACTCCCCGGTGCTCGGCCTCGAGGACCTCGGCGACCGGATCCGGTTGACCACCGCCACCGGTGCCCTCGAGGTCTCGGGCGTCGTGGTCACCGCCGACGCGTGGGTCAACGACGTGGTCGGCCACCTCGGGCTGCACGTGCCGGTCGAGGTCACCCTCGAGCAGGTCACCTACTACGCCGTGGCCGATCCCGCGGCGCTGGCCGACCTGCCGCTGTGGATCTGGATGGACGACCCGTCGTACTACGGCTTCCCGCCCTACGACCCGTTCGGCGGACCCGCAGGGACCATCAAGGCGGCCCAGGACTGCGGCGGACCCACCGTCGCGCCCGACGACCGCACCTCCGAGCCCGACCCGGCCATGGAGGCGCTGCTGACCGACCACCTGCGCCGGATGCTGCCGGCCGTGGGCAGGCCGCTGAGCTCGGTCCGCTGCCAGTACACGCTCACCCCCGACCGCGACTTCGTCCTCGCCCCCGTGCCCGGCCACGAGCGTGTCGTCGTCGGCCTCGGCGCCGCGCACGCGTTCAAGTTCGTGCCGACCTTCGGGCGCGTGCTGGCCGACCTGGTCACCACCGGCGAGACGACCTCCGACGTCTCCGCCTTCGGCCTCGACCGGCCTGCCCTCACCCAGCCCGACTACGCGCCGCACTGGCTGGTCTGATGTCAGGCCATGACCGAGGGCTCGACGCCGAGCTCGACCGCGAGCTGGGCGCCGACCCAGGCCCGCAGCTGCGTGCGGGTGACGCTCTTGTGCACGACGACCGCCACCGAGAGCCCGTCGACGAGGGCCGAGAGCCGGGCGATGCTGGATTCGGGGTCCGGGCAGGTGAAGACGCCGGCGGCCACGCCGTCGCGCACGATGCCGCGCAGGACGTCCTGCCAGCGGTGGTCGAGCCGCTTGAGCTGCTGGCGGATGTCGGCGTCGCGCAGGGCGACCGCCCAGGCGTCGATCCAGATCCGCCAGCCGGTGGCGCGGCCGGTGGGGCCGTAGAGCTTCAGAACCCGCCGCAGCGCCGCCACCGGGTCCTGGCCGCTGGCCGCCTTCTCCATCCGCTCCAGGTCGCGCTCGACGGCGTGGGCGAAGGCCTCGGCGACGAGCTCGTCCTTGGTGCCGAAGTGGTAGAAGACCAGCGCCGGGCTCACGTCCAGCGCCACCGCCACGTCCGCCACGCGCGTGGCGGCCAGGCCGAGCTCGTCGAGCAGCTCGACGGTCGTCGAGAGGATCTCCTCCCGGCGCACCTCCACCGACCGCCGCGCCCTGCCCGCCATGGCGCTGACACTAGACGGGAGACGTCGTGACCGACGCGATGGACATGACCCACCTCGCCCCGCCGGAGGGCCGCGAGCTCGTGCAGATGCTGCCGGCCGAGGCCTACACCTCGCCGGCGGTGCTCGACTGGGAGCGCCGGCACCTGTTCGCCGGCGCGTGGACCTGCCTGGGCCGCGTCGACGACGTGCTGCCCGAGGGGCTGACCCAGCGGGCGGTCGTGGTCGGCGACATCGCCGCGCTGGTGGTGCGCGACGGCGCGGGGCTGCGGTCCTTCGCCAACACCTGTCGGCACCGGGGCCACGAGCTGCTGCCCGACGGGGGCACGTCGACCAAGCGGATGGTCACCTGTCCCTACCACGCCTGGACCTACGACCTGACCGGCACGCTCAAGGGCGCCCCCGGCTTCCGCGACGTCGCGTCGTTCGTGCCTGAGGAGCACGGCCTGGTCGAGCTGCCGCTGGAGGTGTGGAACGGCTGGGTCTTCGCCCACGCGCTGCACCCGGCCGGCCGCCGTGAGGTCCCGCCGTTCGAGCGCCACCTCGGCGAGATCGAGCCGCTGCTCGCGCCGTACGGCATCGGCTCGCTCGAGGTGGCCGACCGGCACACCTACGAGGTGGCGGCCAACTGGAAGGTCATCGCGGAGAACTACCACGAGTGCTACCACTGCCCGATGATCCACCCCGAGCTGTGCACGGTGACGCCGCCGGACTCCGGGGACAACTACGACCGGCCCGGTGCGTGGATCGGCGGCAGCATGGTGCTGCGCGACGGGATGGCGTCGATGTCGCTGGACGGCAGCCTGGCGGCGACCCCGCTCCCGGGGGCGAGCCCGACGGCGGTGGAGTACCTCCACCTGCTGCCCAACCTGCTCGTCTCCGCCCACCCCGACTACGTGATGACGCACCGCATGGTGCCGCTCACGCCCGGTCGCACCTGGGTCGAGTGCTCCTGGCTGACCCTGCCCGAGGCGGCCGCCGCGGGTGCCCCCGGTGCCGTGGAGTTCTGGGACATCACCAACCGCCAGGACTGGGCGGCCTGCGAGTCGGTGCAGCGCGGGCTGGAGTCGCCGCACTTCCGGCCGGGGCCGTTCGCGCCCAAGGAGGACGCAGTGGCCCAGCTGGTCTCGATGATCGGCGCGGCGTACCGCACCGGCGCACTGACCGGCTGAGCCGGCTGAGCCGGCCGCTCAGGCCTCGACCGGGTGCTCGTCGGTCGAGCGCGAGTCGGTGAGGCTGAGCGCACCGATCCCGGCGACCAGGCCGACCACGACCGCGAGCACGCCGTAGGTGATCCGCTCGCCGTGGAAGAACGACGCGACCAGGTCGCTGCTCCACACGCCGGCTGGGAGCGAGGTGGTGACCAGCGCGGCGATGAGCGTGCCGACCACGGCGGTGCCGACGCTGGTGCCGACCTCCTGGGCGGTGTCGTTGAGCGCGGCGGCCACCGAGGTGCGGTTGGCGGGCAGGGCGTCGACCAGGGCGATGGCGCAGATCGTCATCACCGTGCGCAGGCCGATGGTCATCGCGACCATGGCGACGGCGATGGCGAGGTAGCCGTGCTCGACGCCCCAGGCCAGCCCGGCCAGCGAGCCGCCGAGGAAGGCCGCGCCGACCAGGCAGGCGATGCGGTGGCCGAAGGTCGCGGCCAGCCACTCCGAGAGCGGCGTGGCCAGGATCATCGTGACGATGACCGGCAGGTTGGCCAGGCCGGCGCGGACGGGGCTCCAGCCGTAGGCGAACTGGAAGTGCAGGATCAGCCCGAACAGCACGCTGGCCATCGCGATCGACGTGCCGACCTGGGCCAGGGCGGCGCCGCGGACCGTGCCGTTGCCGAACAGCCGCAGGTCCAGCATCGGGGCGGCGCTGCGCCGCTCGTGGCCGACGAACGCCGCCAGCGCGAGCAGGGCGCCGATCACCGAGGCGAGGGTGGCCAGGGAGAGCCAGCCGTACTCCACGCCGCTGGTCAGCGACCAGCAGGCCAGGCCGATGGTGGCCACGCTCAGCACGGCGCCGGGCAGGTCGAGGACGTCGTCGGTGAGGTCCTCGCGGCGGTCGGCCGGCACGCCGAAGCGCACGCCGATGCAGGCGATCAGTGCGACCGGCGCGTTGACCAGCAGCAGCCACTGCCACGAGACGTGGGTGAGCGCCGTACCGCCGAGGACCGGGCCCAGCACGAAGCCGGACATGCCGACCACGATCATCACCGTCATGGCCCGCATCCGCAGGGCCTGGTCGTCGAAGAGCCGGAAGACCAGCGAGTTGGTGATCGGCGCCATCATCGCCGCGGCGACGCCCAGCCCGGCCCGGAGCGCGATCAGCTCGCCCGCGTTGCTCACCGCCACGACGGCCAGGCTGAGCAGCCCGAAGACCGAGAGCCCGACGAGCAGCACCCGCCGCCGCCCGAGCCGGTCGGCCACCGAGCCGGCGGTGAGGAGCAGGCCGCCGAAGGTGAGCGAGTACGCGCCCGTCACCCACTGCAGCGCCGTCGTCCCGCTGCCCAGGTCGCGGCCGATGGTCGGCAGCGCGATGGACAGCAACGTGTTGTCGACCATCTCGACGAAGAAGGCCAGGCACAGCGCGGCCAGCGGGATCCACGCTGCGCGCAGCGACGGGTAGGTGTGGGAGGCGGTCGGGGCCGCGGCGGTGGTGCTCATGACCTCAGCGTGGGCGCCGCCGCTTTCACCCCGGTTTCGCACCGCTTTCACGGCGTTTCAGCAGGTCAGGGGAGCAGGTGCCCCGCCCAGAAGCCCAGGACCACACCGACCACCAGCCCCGCGGCCATGGCCGCCAGCAGCGGCGCCCCGGCAGGCAGCACGGCCGACTCGGGCGCCAGCAGCCCTACGCGCCGCGCCGGCCCGTCCCCGACCACCGTCGCGGCCACGGCCTGGGCCGGTCCGGGCCGCCGCCCCTGCGTCATGAGGTACGCCGGGAGCCGCCGCTTGCGCCGGCCGCGCACGACCGGCTCAGCACCGCGCTGGCGCCGACGTCGCCGTCGGGCGGGACGAGCAGCGCCCCCAGGAGCACGCCGACCGGGAAGCCGGGTCCGAGCATCTGCAGGAACACCGACGTGCGGGCGAAGCGCGACAGGTCGTCGGCACGACCGAGCCCTACCCGGACGGGGCCGGGCCAACCGTCAGCGCGGCACGTGCTCGCGCCACTCCCGGTGCCCGAACGGCTCGCCGCCGTCCCACGCGTCGGCGACGATGACCACGTCGTAGCCGTCGGCGCCGATGTCGACGCGCAGCGTGGACACGACGCGGACGTCGGCGCCGGGCCAGGTGAGGGCGTACGTCGTGTTCGCGTCGGCCCACTGCGCGAAGGTGCGCCGGTCGACGCCGACCTCGCCGCGGTAGTCCTCGAGGGCGGTGCCGCCGCCCGGGGTCTCGTACGACGACACGACGTGCGTGGTGGCGGTCGTGGTGCGGCGCAGCACGTCGCGGGTGATGGCCCAGGTGACGTCGGAGCCGTCCTCGCCGGAGTGCTCGGCGCCGGGCACGAAGTCGGGCGGTGCGACGCCGGAGTCGGTCCACAGCGGGAGGTCGAGGCTGCCGCCGCTGACGGTGAGGGTGAGCGGCGCGGGCGGGGCGATGGTGTTGGGCCAGTCGGCGCCGGCCACCGAGAGCCGGAGCACGTGACCGGGGTCGAGCTCGTAGGCGCACGCGTCCAGCAGCAGGTCGACCGGCGACGAGGTGTTGGCCAGGTCCACGGTCCCGCGGGTGATGAGCGCGGAGGTGCCGTCGGGGAAGACGTCGCAGAGCTTGACCGACAGCGAGGCCAGCGGCTCGGAGGCGGTGACGTGCAGGACCAAGCGCGGCTGGCCGACGATCACCGGCTGGAGCGGGAAGTCCCACGTCAGCGAGCGGGCGTCGTCCTCGCGCTGGTCGCCGGACTGGCCCCAGGGCAGGTGGCCGGCGCAGTCGATCCACGCCGCGGTGCCGACGTCCGGCTCCACGACCAGCGACCGCTCGCCCCAGAGCTCGAGGGTCTGGGTCGAGGGCTGCGGCGGCCACGGCCCGGACACCCAGTAGCCCGCGTGGAGGTCGAGGTCCGGCTCGGGCACGGTCGAGGTCCGCACGAAGACGTCGGCCCGGTTGGTCCACTCCCCCTCACCGGACGAGCGCAGCCACCGGTCCCACCACGCGGCCATCTCGGCGTCGAGGTCGAGCCGCGGGCCCGGCATGGCCGTCTCCGGCGCGGCGTGCGCCCACGGCCCGGCCAGCAGCCGCCACGGCGTACCGGCCGCACCGAGCCCCTCGACGGTCCGGAAGGTGTTGTTGCGGTAGCCGTCGGCCCACCCCGCCACGATCATCGTGGGGCACTCGATCCGGTCGTAGCCGAGGTGGCGCAGCGACCCGGCCTGCCAGTACGGCCCGTCCCGGTTCTCGCGCAGCCAGGTCAGCAGCCACGGCTCGTTGGTCTCCCACCGACGCCGCCACTCCGCGCGCCAGTCCCCGGGCCACTCGGACGGCACGGGCGGGAGCAGGCACATCGGCGTCATGTAGTGGCAGTAGTCCACGAGGTCGGTCAGCTTGAGCGCGCCGCCGCGCCAGTGCACGTCGTCGGCCCACCGGTCGTCGCTGCTGTAGATGGCCACGATCGCCTTGAGCGCCGGCGGCCGCTCGGCCGCGACCTGCAGCGAGTTGAAGCCGCTGTACGACGTGCCGAACATCCCGACGTTCCCGTCGCACCACTCCTGCTGGGCCAGCCACGCGATGACCGCACCGAGGTCGGTCAGCTCGGTGGCGGGGTACTCGTCGGTCGCGTCCCCGCCCGACGACCCGGTCCCACGCAGGTCGACCCGGCACACGGCGTAGGCGTAGGTGTCGCGCAGCTTGCGGTAGTGCTCGGCGTAGGACGAGGTGAGGTCGTCCTTGCGGTAGGGCAGCGCCTCGAGCAGGCACGGCTGCGGCCCGCCCTCGGGGAGGAACAGGGAGAGGGCCAGCTCGACGCCGTCCGCCATGGGCAGGCGGACGGTGCGCTCAGTGCCCGGCACGGCCGTGCTCCCCCAGCAGGCGGACGACGGTGTCGGGGTCGAGCCCCTCCGAGACGTGGCCGTGGCGCCCGGTCATCGTGGGCGAGGCCAGCAGCGAGTTGAGCACCGCCTCCTCCGCGCAGTCCACGACGGCCTCGAACAGGTCGTCCAGCGCCCGCATGGCCAGCCGCGGCGTCGCGCCGACGTCGGCCCCGTCGCGGTCGGTGCGCGCGGTGGTCGAGGCGGCCAGGAAGATCTCGCCGCTGCCGTGGTGCGCCGTGGAGCCGGTCCGGGCCAGCCCGAGCCCGACCCGCCGCGCGAGCCGCTCGCAGCCCAGCGGGTCGACGGGGGCGTCGGTGACGACGACCCCGATGCACGAGCCCGCCGGCCGCGGCGGGTCGGCGGGAGGCGGCGGCACCAGCCGCCCCACCGGTACGCCGTCCACGGTGAGCCGGGAGCGCTGCCCGAAGTTGGTCATCAGCACCACCGCCACCGTCTGGCCCGACGGCACCACCCGTGACGCCGTGCCGATGCCGCCCTTGAAGCCCAGGCACGACATCCCGGTACCGCCCCCGACCGAGCCCTCCCCGGGCGGCGACGAGGAGCCGCGCGAGGCCAGCGCGGCCTCCCGCGCGGATCGCACGTCGGCCGGCGTCACGCCCGGTCCCCGCACGTCGTGCAGGTGCGAGTCGTCGCACTCGGCCACGACCGGCACGAACACGTCGTCCACGATCGCCGGATGCCGCTCGAGCTCGAGGCGGAACGCCGCGTCGTACACCGCACCGACCTGGCTGGTCGCGGTCAGCCAGACCGGCGACTCGAGCAGGCCGGACTCCTCCAGCGACAGGAACCCGGTGCAGTCCCCCAGCCCGTTGAGCACGGCGCCGCCGCCGACCAGCGGACGCGGGTAGGCGTCGTCCGCGAGGTGCAGGCAGCTCACCCCGGTCCGCGCCGTGCCGTCGGTCAGCGTCGCGTGGCCGAGCCCCACGCCCTCGACGTCCAGCACGGAGTTCGTGGGGCCGGTCGGCAGCGTGCCGATCGCGATCCCCAGGTCACGAGCGCGTGGCATGTGCTCATACTGACCCATGAGTCAGTACGCCGCACCTGTCGTCTGGTCGCCCCGGACCCGCGACCACGACCCGCAGCACGAGGTCTGGGTCGGCGTACCCACGGACGGGACCGAGCGCGCCGACCGCGTCGACGCCATCCTCGCGGCCCTCGCCGACCACCCGCGGGTCGAGGCGACACCGCAGCCCGACGACGCGCTCCTCGCGGTGCACGACGCAGAGCTGGTCGACTTCCTGCGCACCGCCGCCGACCGCTGGGCCGCGGGACCGTACGAGGCCCTGGTCGGCCAGCGCAGGGTGGTGCCCTACCTGTTCCCCACGCCCGCGATGACCGCCGGGCTCCCCACGAGGCCCGCGGTGGCCATCCACGCCGACGCCGGCCGGTTCGCCTACGACACGATGACGCTGGTCGGCCCCGGCACGTGGGAGGCCGCCCGCACCGCGGTGGACTGCGCGGTCCAGGCGGCCACCATGGTCAGCGGCGGCGAGCGGTTGGCCTACGCGCTGTGCCGACCGCCCGGCCACCACGCGACGCCGGCCGGCTACGGCGGCTCCTGCTACCTCAACAACGCCGCGGTCGCCGCCACGGTCCTCCGCGCACGCGGAGCCGAGCGCGTCGGCATCGTCGACGTCGACGCCCACCAGGGCAACGGCACGGCAGCGATCTTCTGGGCCCGCGCCGACGTCCGCTACGGCTCGGTCCACGTGGACCCGGGTGCGGGCTGGTTCCCCCACGTCTGCGGGTACGCCGACGAGACCGGCGCCGGCGACGGAGCCGGCGCCACCCGCAACCACCCCCTGCCCGAGGGCACCGGCGACGACGCGTGGCTCAGCGCCGTGGCCGACCTGGCCTCCTGGGTCGGCGACTGCGACGCGCTGGTCGTCTCCCTCGGCGTGGACGCCGCCGCCGACGACCCGGAGAGCCCGCTCCAGGTCACCGAGGCCGGCTACCGCGAAGCCGGCCGGCTGCTCGGCGCCACCGGGCTCCCGGCGGTCGCGGTCCAGGAGGGCGGCTACCACCTGCCCACGCTCGGCGGCCTGGTCGCGGCGTACCTCGAAGGGCACGCGAGCACGGCACACTGACCCCGTGGCTCACCGCGGCGGCCCGCCGATCTACGTCTCGGTCGACATCGCCGCGCCCGTCGACGAGGTGTGGCGACTGACCCAGGACACCGACCTGCACCCGCGCTGGGACGCGCGCTTCAGCGCCATCGAGCCGGTCGCCGACCTCCCGGGCGGCGGCCAGCGGTTCCGCTACGAGCTGCGGCTCCCGGGCCGTGTGCTCGCGGGCACCGGGACGACGCTCGGCGAGAAGTGGCGCCCGGACGGCACGCGCACCTCGGCCCTGCGCTTCACCACACCCGACCGGCTCTCGCCGCTCGGCGACGGCCGGGGCTACTGGCGCTACGAGCCCACCGCGAGCGGGGTGCGGTTCACCACCGGCTACGACTACCGGCCCGGCTGGGGCGGCCTGGCCGACCGGATCGTCCTTCGTCGCGCCGTCGGCTGGCTCACCGCATGGAGCTTCGACCGGCTGCGGATCTGGGCCGAGCGCGGCGAGGAGCCCGAGCGGTGGCCGCTGCGCTCGGTGCTGTGGGTGTGGCGCCCCGAGCGGCCGCGAGCCGCGCGGTGCCGGCGGCGAGCGCACGACGGTCGGGTGATGGAGGCGGCGCCCGCCACCCTGGACGGGCTGGCCGCGCCGTGAGGAGCAGCAGCGTCTTCGCCCAGGCCATGGGCGCGGAGTTCGAGCGCCTGCACCCCATGCTCCAGCGGCGCTTCGGCGTCGGCCTGGACGCGGGCTACGCCTGCGTGGGCCACGGCACCATGCACCGGATCCGCCGCGGGCCCTGGTGGACGGTGCCGTTCCTCCAGATCGGCAGGATGCGCAACATCCTGGTGCCCGACACCGGCACCGAGGTGCCGTTCACCATCCACAACTACCCCTACCGCGACCCGCTCGGCCGCGAGGCGGTCACCTTCGTCCGCGAGTACGAGCTGCGCGGGCGCACCCGCCGCTTCGACGCCACCATGATCCGCGCCCGCGACGGCCACGTCGTGGACTACCTCGGCACCCACCAGCACCTCGCCGTCGACCTCGAGGTCCGCGCCGAGCCCGACGGCAGCCTGCGGATCCGCTCGGACGCCCAGCGCTTCTACGAGGGACCGTTCGGCTTCTGCTTCCCGATGCTCTTCAGCGGCCGCGCGGACCTGCACGAGTGGTACGACGACGCCGCGGGCGCCTACCGGATCGAGCTGGAGGTCACCAACCCCGTCTTCGGCTTCCTGTTCGGCTACGACGGCACCTTCACCTGCGAGTTCCCCGAGGGCGCGCAGGCACCGGACCGGATCCTGCCGCGGCGCTACGAGCGCCGCGAGTAGCCGGGCTAGGCCCGCCGGTCCGCCACGACGTACGCCGCGCCGGCGGCGACCGCGGTGACGATCGCCACTGAGGGCCAGGCGCCGACCTGCTTGGCCAGCGGGTGCGAGGCGCCGAAGGCCACGACGTAGGTGCCGGCCAGCGCGGCGGTGGTGCCGACGCCGGTGGTGCGCAGCCAGGAGCGGCCGGCCAGGACGCCGGCGGCGAGCAGCACGGCGCCACCGAGCTCGCGGTGCCCGCTGTAGCGGGCGACGGCGTACCCGCCGACGAGTCCGGCGGCGACGACGAGGGCGGTCTTGGGGGCGGCCATGGTGGCGACGGTAGCCGTCCCACGGGAGCGTGCGGGTCCCGGAGTGCTCCGCGGGGCCTCCTACCCTGGACGGGTGAAGGTCCTGCTGCTGGAGAACATCCACCCGGTCGCCGTGGAGCAGCTGCGCGCTCGCGGCCACGAGGTCGAGCTCCGGGTCGGCTCCCTCTCCGAGGACGAGCTCGTCGAGGGCCTGGACGGCGTGCAGGTGCTGGGGATCCGCTCCAACACCCACCTCACGCCGCGGGTCTTCGAGGCGGCCACCGACCTGGTCGCGGTCGGCTGCTTCTGCATCGGCACCAACCAGGTCGACCTGGCCGAGGCGGCCCGGCGCGGGATCGCGGTCTTCAACGCGCCGTACTCCAACAGCCGCAGCGTGGTCGAGCTGGTGATCGGCGAGATCATCGCGCTGGCCCGCCGGCTGACCGAGAAGACGTGGAAGATGCACGACGGGGTCTGGGACAAGTCGGCCAAGGGCAGCCACGAGGTCCGCGGCCGCACGCTCGGCATCGTCGGCTACGGCAACATCGGCACCCAGCTGTCCAACCTGGCCGAGGCGATGGGGATGCGGGTCGTCTTCTACGACACCGCCGACCGCCTGGCCCACGGCAACGCGCGCCGGATGGCCTCGCTCGACGCGCTGCTGGCCGAGGCCGACGTGGTCAGCCTGCACGTCGACGGCCGGCCGGGGAACGCCGGGCTGTTCGGCGCCGAGCAGTTCGCCACGATGAAGCCGCGGGCGATGTTCATCAACGCCTCGCGCGGCATGGTCGTCGACGACGTCGCGCTGCGCGAGAACATCGAGTCCGGCCACCTCGCGGGCGCCGCGCTCGACGTCTTCCCGGTCGAGCCCAAGGCCCAGGGCGACGCGTTCGAGTCCGTGCTCCGCGGGCTGGACAACGTCATCCTCACCCCGCACGTCGGCGGCTCGACCCAGGAGGCGCAGGAGGAGATCGGCTGGTTCGTGTCCGGCAAGCTCGCGACGTACGTCGCCGAGGGCAGCACCGCGCTGTCGGTGAACCTGCCCGCGGTCCAGCCGCCGCCGCTCACCGAGGGCGTCCGGCTGGCCTACCTGCACGTCAACGTGCCGGGCGTGCTGGCCGAGCTCAACGCCTACCTGGCCGAGCAGGGCGCCAACATCACCGGGCAGTACCTCGCCACGCGCGGCGAGCAGGGCTACGTCGTCACCGACGCCACCGAGGCGATCAGCGAGCCGGCCCTGGACAAGCTGCGCAGCTCCGACCAGACCGTCTGGCTGCGCACCTTCACCGCCTGAGACGTCAGGGGCCGTTCGTAGGCTGGAGCCATGGCCTCCCTCCCCCTGCCGGACGTACGAGGCCGCCTCGGCCAGGCGCTGTTCGCGCGGGTCGCGGGTCCCGACGGGCCCAAGCAGCGCGACCGGATCCACCTGCGTGAGGGGCCGCGGTGGTTCGCGCCCGACAGCGCCATCGCCCAGGTGCACGGCGACGCCTCGATGTTCGTGGGCGGGCTGCGCGCGCTGCTGCTGCAGACCCTGCACCCCGCGGCCATGCTCGCGGTGAGCGAGCACTCCGGCTTCCGCGGCGACATGTGGGGCCGGCTGCACCGCACCAGCACCTTCCTCGCGGTCACCACCTTCGGCGCGGCCGACGACGCCCAGGCCGCGGTCGACGCGGTGCGCCGCATCCACGAGCGGGTCATCGGCCAGCTGCCCGACGGCACGCCGTACGCCGCGAGCGACCCGCACCTGCTGGCGTGGGTGCACGCCGCCGAGGCCGACAGCTTCCTGCGTGCCCACCAGGTCTACGGCCGCGCGCCGCTGGACCAGGCCGGGCGCGACGAGTACGTCGCCCAGATCGCCGAGATCGGCGCCCGCCTCGGGGTCGTCGACCCGCCCACCACCGAGGCCGAGCTGGCCGACGCGCTCGCGGCGTACCGCCCCGAGCTGCGCGGCACCCCGGAGGCCCGCGAGGCCGTGCGCTACGTGCTGCTCAAGCCGCCGCTGCCGCTGGCCGCGCGGGCGCCGTACGCCGTGATCGCGGCCGCCGCCATCGGGCTGATGCCGGCCTGGACCCGGCTGCCGCTGCGCCTGCCCTACCTGCCCGTCTCCGAGCGCACCGTGGTGCGCGTGCTCGGCGGGCTGGCCACCGGCACCATCCGGTGGGCCATGACCCCGCCGGCCGACGGGTCCGCTAGCTGACCTGCAGGTCCGCGTCGGACCAGTAGGCCTTCATCGAGGTGATCAGGCCGTCGTCGTCGAAGGTCATCACGTCGATCGGCGCCAGCGTGAAGGTCTGCTCGCCGGCCCGGGTCCGCAGCTCGAACAGGAACGCCGCCTGCCCGTCCGCGATGCGTGCGCTCAGCACCTCGCCGGCCTGCTCGAGCCCCTCGAGCGTGGCGTAGAACTCGCGGATCGCCTCAGGCGTGCTGCGCACCCCGCTGCCCACCGGGTCCTCGACCGTCGCGCCGTCGGCGAACAGCGCCATGACCTCGGCGGTGCTGCCGGTGGCCACCCGGGCGACGTACTGCTCGATGACCTCGCGGATCTTCTCCGGGCTGGCGGGCACGGTCGCTCCTTGCTCCGAGGGGGTGGAACACGTTCCGGTTCTTGTCCGGTCGCACAGTAGCGGGTTGGATGAGCGCGATGGACGCCAGTGACAGATGGCCCCTGCCCGAGTCCGCCGAGGTCCGGGACGCCGTCGTGGCGGCGTACGCCGACCCGAGCCGCGGCTACCACGACACGCGCCACCTGAGCGAGGTGCTGGACCGGCTCGACGAGCTGGCCGCCCACGGCGTCGGCTACGACGCGACCCCGGTGCTGCTCGCGGCGTACTTCCACGACGCGGTCTACGACGGCGAGCGCGACGCGGAGGAGCGCTCGGCCACCTGGGCCGAGGACGCGCTCGCCGCGGTCGCGCCGGCCGCCGTCGTGGCCGAGGTCGCCCGCCTGGTCCGGCTCACCGAGACCCACACGCCCGACGACGCCGACGCCAACGGCTGCGCGCTCTCCGACGCCGACCTCGGCATCCTGGCCGCGCCCCGCGAGCGGTACGAGGAGTACGTCGCCGCCGTGCGCCGGGAGTACGCCCACCTCGACGACGACGTCTTCCGCGCCGGTCGGGCCGAGGTGCTGCGCGGGCTGGCGGCCAAGCCGCGGCTGTTCCACACGGCGTACGCCCGGGAGCGGTGGGAGGCCGCCGCGCGGGCCAACGTGGAGCGGGAGCTCGCCGACCTGGCGTAGGTCACGGAATCCGGGCCGCCCGCCCGTGGTTGTGCCCTCACGTGAGCCACCTCTTCGAGCCGATCACCCTGCGCGACGTGACCATCCGCAACCGGGTGTGGGTCGCACCGATGTGCCAGTACTCCGCCGTCGACGGCGTGCCGAACGACTGGCACCTGGTGCACCTGGGTTCCTTCGCGCGCGGCGGCGCCGGGCTGGTGCTGACCGAGGCGACCGCGGTGGTGCCCGAGGGCCGGATCTCGCCGGAGGACACCGGGATCTGGAACGACGAGCAGCAGGCCGCGTGGTCGCGGATCGTGGCCTTCCTGCACGCGCAGGGCGCGACCGCGGGCATCCAGCTCGCGCACGCCGGGCGCAAGGCCTCGACGTACTCCGGGTTCACCGGCGAGCGCGGCGGCGTGGCCGACGGCGACGGCGGCTGGCAGCCGGTCGCGCCCTCGCCGGTGCCGTTCCCCGGGCTGCGCGAGGACCCGGCGCCGCTGACGCTCGAGGAGATCGAGGCCGTCGTGGCCGCGTTCGGCGAGGCCGCGGTGCGAGCCGTGATGGCCGGCTTCGACGTGCTCGAGCTGCACGCGGCGCACGGCTACCTGCTGCACGAGTTCCTCTCCCCGCTGTCCAACCACCGCGAGGACGCCTACGGCGGGCCGTTCGAGCACCGCGCCCGCCTGCTGCTCGAGGTCGTCGCCGAGATCCGGCGCCGCGTGCCCGAGGGCACGCCGGTGCTGGTGCGCCTGTCGGCCACCGACTGGGTCGACGGCGGCTGGTCCGGCGACGACACGGTCCGGCTGGCCGGGCTGCTCCATGAGGCGGGCGTCGACCTGGTCGACACCTCCAGCGGCGGCAACGCCCAGGCCGACATCCCGACCGGGCCGGGGTACCAGGTGCCGTTCGCGCGCCGGGTGCGCACCGAGGCCGGCGTGCCGGCGGGCGCGGTCGGGCTCATCACCGAGCCCAAGCAGGCCGAGGAGATCCTGTCCGAGGGCTCGGCCGACGTGGTGCTGCTGGGCCGCGAGCTGCTGCGCGACCCGCACTGGCCGCTGCGCGCGGCCTACGAGCTGGGCGTCGAGGCCGAGGAGCTGTGGCCGGTGCAGTACCGGCGCGCGGCGCGCTAGCCCCCGTCGACCTGGCTCTTGCGGCGGCGCAGGCCCGCGGCGACCAGCCGCCGCACGAGCTCCCGCGAGCTGACCGGCTCCACGCCGCGGGCCAGCACGTCGTCGTACCACTCGGCGGGCACGTCGTAGTGGTCGCGGTCGAAGCCGCGCTCGGGGATGCCGAGCTCGCGGGCGAAGGCGTGCAGCTCCTCGTAGTCGCTGTCGCTGGCCAGGTGCGACCACAGCCGGCCCCGCGACGGCACGGCGGGCGGGTCGATCATCAGCGTCACAGGCGCTCCAGCGCGCCGTCGAGCAGCAGTCGCCACGAGCGGACCAGGTCGGGGGCCACGTAGGCCTTCCACGAGCCGCTGGGGCGCGCCTGGAGGTCGACGTGGAACGCCCGCACCCCCGCGCGCACCAGCCACGGCACGTGCTCGGCCAGCAGCCCGTCGCCCGGCACCAGCAGCGCGGCCACGGCCGGGTCGGCGTCCGCGGCGGCCTGGAGGTCGTCGTAGCCCTCCGACATCCCACGCGGCGAGCCCGCCGACCGCACGCCGACCAGCCCCGGCAGCGCCGGCGGCCCGGCCAGCCGCCGCCACGAGCGCCGCGGGTCGAGCGCGTGGTCCAGTGCGACGTACTGCCACGCCACGTCCCCCAGCGCCGCGCACGCCTCGACGTCCACCTCGAGGTCGGCGTCCAGGAACCCGACCGACACCCCGGCCACGCCCAACTCGCGCAGCACCGGCACCTGCTCGGCCCGGGTCACGGCGGCGAACACCGGCACCGCCCCCGCCTCTCGACAAACGGCCGAGACGACCACCGGCTCGAGCGGCTCACCCGCCGGAGTGGCCACGTGCAGCCGGTCCGCGCCCCCCTCGAGCGCGCCCGCCACGTCACGCTCGTGCGCCACCGCGACCTCGAGCACCACCCCCATGGAGGAAGCGTAGGGCTCGGCGCGTCACCACGGGGGGCACACAATGGGCGGGTGGACACCGTGCCGTTGTTCGATGCGAGGGCCCGCGTCCTCGCCGACCTCCAGGCCCGCGGCCACGCGTCCGCGCAGGCGGTGAGCCTGCTCGAGGACGCCGTAGCCGCCCGCGAGTGGTGGGCCGACCAGTGGCCCGAGGGCCAGGTGTACGTCGCCGGGCTGGTCGCCCAGGACGTCCAGGACGGCCTCTTCGAGGTCTCCGGGCGCTGGCCGCTGTGCCTGAACTGCGAAGGCCCGGAGCACTCGCTCTACATCCAGCCCGACCTCGGCGGCCCCGACCCCGTGTGGGTCTGCGAGGAGTCCGGCGACGTGGTCGCGCCCCTCGGCGCATTGGGCCGCTGAAGGCGCCTCGTCTGCGCTGGGCGCGGGCCGATGGGTCGTGGAGACTGGGGCACTGTGAGCTGTTGAGGCCCTGGGCTCTCGGCTAGCCCGTGGGCGCCTGACCTGCTCACGGACATCAATTGCGTGCGGCCGCGCGCTTACCACCCCGACTCCCGCTGTCAAGGACGCTGCGCGCCACTTCGTGGCGAACTGCGGGGGCGCTTCGCGCCGAGGGAGTTCGTCCTTGACAGCGGGTCCCGGTCGGCGCGGTAACCGCGCGCTCAAGGGCGAGGCTCCGCCACGCCCGCAATGCGCGGCCGCCTCCGGCAGCCGCGCTCACCTCCGGTACCCAGCACTTGTAACGCTCAGTTACGGGAACTACCGACCCGTTCGAACGGGTCCGGAGTTCCCGTAACTGAGCGTTACAAGCCGCCGCCGCCCCGCCACCCCACGCCACCCACCCCAACCACGTGAAGGCGGAGGCGAGGGCGGTGCACCCGGCCAGGCCCCCTGTGGGCTGACCCGGCCCCCGCCGGGCCGGGGTTCGCCGTCGAAGGCTGAATCCGCGGCGTGGGGCACGCATACGTGACGCAAGCGGGCTGGAAGCAGCCGCGTGCAACACGGCGTCGGTTGCCTTCGACGGTGAACACCGGATCCGGCGGAGGCCGGGTCAGTCCACAGGCGGCCGGACCCGAGAGCCCGCACCACGAGAAGCAGCACCCAGACACAACACAACGACCCCAGGTACTAGTACCACCGTTCACCTTTCAACTAGTCCCTGACCTCTGGCTCACTAGGCCCTACCGCCCCACCAGGGAGCGGACACCGACCAGGGAGCCCCCCATGCACCGCACCACCCGACGAGCCCTGCGCACCACCGCGCTGCTCGCGGCCGCCACGACCGTCCTCGGCCTGGCCCTCGCGCCGACCGCGACGGCCAAGGGCGGCGGCGAGGCCGGCGACGACAAGCCCGGCGGCACCGCCACGGGCGGGAGCGTCGGCGACTACGCGGTGACCGTCAACGGCACGACGTACAACCCGGCGGCCGGCAAGGACGCCAAGCTGCGTGACGTCACGGTCCGCGGGACGGTCAAGGTGACCGGGGTGCACACGTCGTTCACGATCGACCCGGCCACGCTGGGCGTCTACGACTACACGCTGACCGGGGCGCCGGCTCCGGACCGGATGGTCACCGGCCCGACCGTGGTCTTCGCCAGCAAGGTCCCGAGCCTGAGCGCGGCCCAGCTGGCGCGCCCGGTGCTGCAGGACCTGCAGGTGCGCGACGACACGCTCGTGGCCACGTTCGGTACGGCGGCCGGCAAGCTCAAGGTCCAGGCCAAGGACCAGCCGCAGGGCGGCATCTTCCAGATGGAGCCGGAGTTCGGCACCGCGGTGACCATCACCCACACGCTCGGCCCCACGCTGTTCTACTTCGTCAACCCGTTCACCGGGAAGGTGAACTTCGGCAGCGGCGTCGACGCGGTCAGCCCCGCGCAGAGCAGCACCGGCTACCACGCCATGCTGCTGGGCAAGGACAGCCCGCAGGTCGCGACCAAGACCTCGCAGACCGGCACCACCACGACCTGGTCGGTCACCTCCGGTGGCCGGATGGGCGGCGTGCTCGGTGAGGACGCGATCGAGCTGAGCCAGGGCGCGACCAACTGCACCCAGAGCTGCCAGGCGCAGAACCAGATCCGCGGCTCGCTGCCCGTCCCGCCCGACCCGACCAACCCCACGCCGATCGGCGGCTGACACACCCCACCCCGCGACCGCCCAGGGCCACCTCCCCCGTGGCCCTGGGCGGTCCGCTCCGCTCCCACCCGATGCCGACGAAGATGGTGCCCATGCCCCCGCCGCGTACGACCCGGACCGCACGGCCCGCGGCGAGCCAGGACGACGGGTGGCTGGAGCTCACGGCGGTACGCCGCGCGGCCGTCGCCGGGCGGCCGGTCACCCACCGGCGGATCCTGGTCCAGGTCGGTGCCCTCACCCTGCTGGTGCTGGCCGGGGTGGTGGCCGTGGGCGGGTGGGCGTCGCGGCAGGAGGCCGAGAGCGAGGCCGTCGACGCGGCCGCCCGCAGGACCCAGACGCTGGCCCGCGCGGTCGTCGAGCCCGTGCTCACCGACGCGGTGGTGGCCGGCGACCCCGGCGCCCTGGCCACCCTCGACCGCGCGGTGCGCGACCACGTCCTCAACGACGCGGTCGTGCGGGTCAAGATCTGGAGCGCGGACGGCGCCGTCGTCTACTCCGACGAGCCGCGGCTCGTCGGGCGGCAGTTCGGCCTGGACGAGGAGGAGGCCGAGATGCTGTCGCGCGGCTCGGGCCGCGGGGCGGAGGTCACCGACCTCGACGAGCCGGAGAACGTCTACGAGCGTGACCGCGGCAAGCTGCTCGAGGTCTACCTGCCGGTGCACACCCCCGACGGGACGCCGCTGCTCTTCGAGACCTACTCGCCCTACGACTCGGTGGTCACCCGGACCGGGGAGATCTGGGGCGGCTTCGCGGTGATCACCGCCGCCAGCCTGGTCGCACTATTCCTGCTGCTCCTGCCCCTGGTGACCTCGCTCGTACGCCGGCTGCGCGGCCTGCAGGAGCAGCGCGAGCGGCTCCTGGAGCAGGCCCTGGCGGCCTCCGACACCGAACGGCGTCGCGTCGCCGCGTCACTGCACGACGGCCCGGTCCAGGAGCTGGCCGGCACGGCGTTCGTCGTGGCCGGCGCCGCCCAGAAGGCCCGCGACGCCGACCAGCCGGCGCTGGCCACGGCCCTGGACGAGGCGGCCGCCGCGGTGCGCTCCGGCATCGGGGGCCTGCGCTCGCTGCTGGTCGAGGTCTACCCGGCGACGCTGGCCCGGACCGGGCTCACCGGCGCGCTCGCCGACCTGCTCGGCGGCCTCGCGCCCCGCGAGGTGGTGGTGACCACCGACATCGAGCCGGCCGCGGTGGAGGCGCTGAGCGCCGAGCAGGCCCAGCACGTCTTCCACGTCGCGCAGGAGCTGGTGCGCAACGTGGCCAAGCACGCCGCGGCGAGCGCCGCGCGGCTGACCCTGACCCGGAGCGGTCCGCTCGTGGTCCTCGAGCTCACCGACGACGGCGTGGGCTTCGACCCGGAGGCGGCGTTCGCACACCCCGACGCCGGCCACATCGGCCTGCCCCTGCTGCGCGACGCCGCGCAGCAGCACGGCACCCGCCTGGCCGTCCGGTCCGCGCCCGGCGCGGGCGCCGCGTGGCGACTGGAGGTGCCGGTCCCGTGAGCGGAGCGCTGACGAAGGTGCTGCTCGTCGACGACCACCAGCTCGTCCGCGCCGGGCTGGCCGGCCTGGTGGACGCGGCCGCCGACCTCGCCGTCTGCGGCCAGGCCGCCAACGGCGAGGAGGCCGTGGCCCGCGCGGTCGAGACCGCGCCCGACGTGGTGCTCATGGACCTGTCCATGCCGGTCCTCGACGGGGTCGAGGCCACCCGCCGGCTGCTGCGCGAGGTGCCGACGGCGCGGGTCGTCGTGCTGACGTCGTTCGCCGACACCGCCCGCGTGCAGGAGGCCCTGCGCGCGGGGGCCGTGGGCTACCTGCTCAAGGACTCCGAGCCGGCCACGCTGCTGGCCGCGGTCCGCTCGGCGGCCGCGGGCTCAGGGCCGATCGACCCGCGGGTCACTGCCGCGCTGCTGGAGCCGACCGCAGCGCAGGACGAGGACGCCGAGGCGCTCAGCCCGCGCGAGCGCGAGGTCCTCGAGCTCGTGGCCCAGGGCCTGGCCAACAAGCAGATCGCCCGCCGCCTCGGCATCACCGAGCGCACCGTCAAGGCGCACGTCGGCAGCCTGTTCCGCCGCATCGGCGTGGCCGACCGGACCTCGGCCGCGCTGTGGGCGCGCGACCACCTCGGTCGCTAGAAGTCCTGCCCGATCTGGACCCAGAGCGTGAACCGGTCCGCGCGAAAGGCCGACCTCGACACCTCGACGACCTTGTCGCCGTTCAGCGCCCGCCGCGAGTGGCGCAGCACCGGCGCACCGGGCTCGACCTCGAGGTGACCGGCCTCCTCGGGCGAGGAGATGTCGGCGTTGATGGAGTCCTCGGCCCAGGTCGGCCGCAGGCCGCGCTGGTCGAGGGCCTCGTAGAGGCTGGTGGGCATGCCGGACTGCAGGAAGCCGGGCAGGATGATCTCGTTGAGGAAGGCGTCCTCGATGCACATGGGCTGGCCGTCGGCACGCCGCAGGCGCTTCCAGTGGATGACCGGGTCGCCCTCGCTGACGTTGAGGGCGCGGGCCACGCCGGGGCCGGCCTGCTCGCGCCGGGCCAGGAGCGTGATGCTCTCGGCGAGCATGCCGCGGCGGGCCATCTCCTCGGTGTAGCTCGTGAGGCTGCTGGTCGAGCGGCGCGGGCGGGCCACGAAGGTGCCCTTGCCGGGGATGCGCTCGAGGAGGCCCTCGACGACCAGGGCGTCCATGGCCTGGCGCACGGTCATCCGGGCCACGCCGAACTGCGCCACCAGCTCGCGCTCGCTCGGGGCGGGCGATCCGGGCGACATGCCGGCGCACAGGGAGCGGACGTACTCGCGCACCTGGACGTGCTTGAGCGCCCGCGCATCCTTCACCAGCACCTCCGTCATGCGAGCCAGACTAGACCGGGGCTCGCGGCGCCGTCCCGACTTTGGCCGGACCGCCGACTGGCCGAACGGACGATCCTGACTAGCCCCTCGGGGTCACCCGCAGGGGTCATCGGGGCCACACCCCCGTGGGTATGCCGGCGCGTCAGTCCGTGGCGATGGCCCGCAGTACGTCGAGCCGAGCGGCGCGGCGGGCGGGCAGGACGGCCGCGAGCACGCCGATGACCAGGGCCAGCACCAGGAACAGCAGCAGCTGGCCGACGGGGATGTGGATGACCTCGAGGCCCTGGTCGCGCAGGGCGTACATGAGCGTCACGCCGAAGGCGATGCCGAGCAGCACGCCGAGCACCGCGCCGAGCACGGCGATGACCACCGACTCCAGGCGGATCATCGTGCGCAGCTGCCGGCGGCTCACGCCGATGGCTCTGAGCAGGCCGATCTCGCGGGTTCGCTCGATGACCGAGAGCGCGAGGGTGTTGATGATGCCGAGGATCGCGATGACCACGGCGAAGACCAGCAGCACGTAGATGATGGTGATGATCCGGTCGATCGGGGCGCGCTGCTCGGCGGCGAAGGCCTGCTCGTCCTTGACCGTGACCACCGGCAGGTCCTCGACCACCTGGTCCAGGCGCTGCTGCAGGCCGGTCGCCCCCGGCTGGCCGAAGACCACCACGTAGTTGTCCTCGTCGGGGAAGCCCGAGGCCAGGAGGGTCCCGGTCGTGGTGAGCACCGGCCCGAAGACCAGTGGGCTGTCCTCCACGATCCCGGCCACCGTCCACTGCTGCTTGCCGGTGGGGACGGTGATGTCGAAGGTGTCACCGGCCCGCAGCGAGTGCTCGCGCGCCCAGTCCTCCTTGAGCAGCACGGTCCCGTCCGCGAAGTCGGCCAGGCTGCCGGAGGTGGTGGTGAGGTCGAAGTCGCGGATCCGGTCGGCCTGGGTGGCGACCAGCCCGATCCCGTCGGAGGTCTTGCCCCGGTAGAGACCGAAGCCGAAGCGCTCCCCCAGCACCTTGTCCACGCCCTGCACGTCGGCCAACCGCTCGGTGATCGTCGAGGAGAAGCCCCGGCCGAAGGCGCTGCTGACGATGAAGTCGCCGATGAAGTTCTCGCGCACGGTCTTGTCCACCGACGCCTTGGCCGACGAGCCGAGGATGGCCACGGTGAAGGCGAGGGTCAGCCCGATCATCAGGGCCGAGGCGGTGGCCGTCGTGCGCCGCGGGTTGCGCAGGGAGTTCTGGCCCGCGAGCCGGCCGATCGGGCCGAACAGCCGCGCGTCGGCGGCGGCCGTGGCGCGCAGGAAGGGCCGGCCGATGACCGGGCTGGCCGCGGTCACACCGAGCAGCACGGCGAGCACGCCGCCGCCGACCCACCAGCCGTTGTGCGGGGCGCCGTCGACGAACAACCCGACCCCCACCAGCGGGATCCCGAGCACGATGAGCGCGATCCCGAGCACCAGTCGCCGCTGGATCGAGGACTCCGGCAGCGCCACGTCGTCGCGCAGGGCCTGCACGGGCGCGATCCGGCCGGTCCGCCGCGCCGGGAGGTACGCCGCGACCATGGTCACCACGATCCCGATGGCGTACGCCGCCACGGGGGTCCGCGCCTGGAGGACCAGCGGCTGCTCGGCCAGGTCGAGCCCGAGCGCGCCGACCAGCGAGCGGATGCCGGTGGCCAGCACGACGCCGAGGCCGAGGCCGGCCGTCGCGCCGACCACGCCGACCACGAAGGCCTCGAGCTGCACCGAGCGGATGACCTGGCGCTTGGTGGCGCCGAGGGCGCGCAGCAGCGCGAGCTCGCGGCTGCGCTGCGCGACCAGGATGGAGAAGGTGTTGACGATGATGAACGTGCTCACCACGAGGGCGATCGCGGCGAAGATGAGCACCATCGTGGTGAGGAAGTCGATGCCGTCGAGCAGCGGCCCGGCCGCCTCGTCGGCAGCCTTGTCGCCGGTGACGGCCTCGGTGCCGTCCGGCAGCGCGGCGTTCGCCTCCTGGGCCAGCCGGGCCTGCGAGACGCCGTCCTCCGCGGTCACCCAGAACGTGCTGTAGGCGTCCTGGCCCTTGAGGAACAGCTGCTGCGCCGTCGGGGTGTCGAACGCGGCGTACGTCGCGCCGTTGAGCGACCCGCCCTCCCGGAAGCCGACCAGCCCGACCAGCTCGGGGTGCACGTCGAGCGACTGGGTGGCGGTGACGATCGAGACCTCGTCGCCGATCTCGTAGCCGGCCTGCTGGGCCGTGGTCTCGTCGATGACCACCTCGTCCGGACCGAGCGGCGCGTGGCCCTCGAGGAGGGTCAGGGACTCGATGCCGTGGCCGGCCGGCGCGTCGTTCCAGTTGGCGCCCAGCGCCGGCGGTCCGGAGCCGCCCACGACCTTGCCGTCGGTGCCGACGACGTACACGCCGTTGGCGTCGATGCGCCCGTCCACCCGCGCCGCGCCCGGCAGCTGCTCGAGGGTCTGCTGCAGCGAGGCCGGCACGGTCTGCGTCGTGCCGGTCAGGCCGGCCTGGGCGACGTCGGTGCCGGTCGGGCGGACCACGACGTCGCCGACGCGCGAGGAGAACAGCGCGGTGAAGCTGCGCTCCAGGGTGTCGGAGAACATCAGGATGCCGGTCACGAACGCGACGCCCAGCACGATGGCGAAGGTGCTGAGCAGCAGCCGGACCCGACGGGCCAGCAGGCTCTTGAGCGAGGCGCGGATCACGGGCTCAGGCGCGCCCTGGCGTCGGCGTCGGCTCGGCCAACCGGGCCATGGTCTCCAGGACCTGGTCGCGGTCGGGGGCGCGCAGCTCGTCGACGACCCGGCCGTCGGCCAGGAACAGCACCCGGTCGGTGTACGCCGCCGCGACCGGGTCGTGCGTCACGATGACCACGGTCTGCCCGTGCTCGTCCACGCTGCGCCGCAGCAGCTGGAGCACCTCGGCCCCGGAGGCGGAGTCGAGGTTGCCGGTCGGCTCGTCGGCGAAGACCACGGTCGGCCGGCTGACCAGGGCCCGGGCCACCGCGACCCGCTGCTGCTGGCCCCCGGACAGCTCGTTGGGCTTGTGGTCGAGCCGGTCGGCCAGCCCGACGGTGGCGATGACGTTGTCGTACCACTCCCGGTCGGGCTTGCGGCCCGCGATCGACATCGGCAGCAGGATGTTCTCCCGCGCGGTGAGCGTGGGCACCAGGTTGTAGGACTGGAACACGAAGCCGATCGCGTCACGCCGCAGTCGGGTCAGCGCCTTGTCCTTGAGGACCGTCAGCTCCTGGTCGCCGATCATGACCGAGCCGGAGTCGGCGGTGTCGAGCGCGGCCAGGCAGTGCATGAGCGTGGACTTGCCCGAGCCGCTCGGCCCCATCACCGCGGTGAACTCCCCGGCCATCAGGTCGAGGGTCACGTCGTCGAGCGCGACGACCCTGGTCTCACCCTCGCCGTAGGTCTTGGTGAGGTTCGCGACCCGCGCCGCGACCCGCGCTCCCTCCGCCATGCCTCCACTGTCCCAGCCGCCGCCAACGCCGGCATCGGGGAGGACCCCGGCGGCCCCCGGGGTACGCCGGCTCAGGTGCCGGCGAGCTCGGCCACGACGCGGGCCAGCGGTGCGGCGGGCTCGGCGCCGAGCACGACGCAGCTGAACCCGAACTCCTCGCCGGCAGCACGCGGTGGTCCACGGACGGCCGCACCGGCGACGCGCACACCCACGTGCCGACCCGGGCGTCGGTCAGCGTGGCCGCCACCGCCAGCGCCCGCACCCTGGTCGCGCCACGCGGCGACGTCGTCACCCACGGGTGTCACGACGCCGGAGCGCAGCGGGCGGGCTCGGTCGCTCCGGTCGCTCACCCGCACCACGGAAGCGTCCTCCCCCAGCTGTGGCCACGGCCGGAACCTGTCGAACAGACGTTCGAACGAGGCGTACACTCCCGGCATGGACTTCCAGTCGACGCTCTTCGCCCCCGCCGAGGCGGACCAGCCGCGCGCCCTCGACTGCACCGCCCTCGAGCGCACCACGCTCACCCGCGGCGCCTGGGTGGACATAGCGCGCAGCTGGCTGACCGACCCCGACGACGTCTTCGAGACCCTCGTGCGCGACGTGCCGTGGCGCGCCGACCGCCGCCAGATGTACGACCGCGTGGTCGACGTGCCGCGGCTGCTGCACACCTACATGATCGGCGAGGACCTCCCCCACCCGGTGCTGACCGAGGCCCGCGAGGTGCTGTCCGCGCACTACGCCGTCGAGCTCGGCGAGCCGTTCCGCACGGCCGGCTGCGCCTACTACCGCGACGGCCGCGACTCCGTGGCCTGGCACGGCGACACCATCGGCCGCGGCAAGACCACCGACACCATGGTCGCCATCGTCTCGGTCGGCGACCCGCGCAGGCTCCACCTGCGCCCCCGCCTCGGCGGCGCCGACCCCGTCGTGGTCGAGATGGGCCACGGCGACCTGGTCGTCATGGGCGGCTCCTGCCAGCGCACGTGGGAGCACGCCGTGCCCAAGGTCGCCCACGCCGGGCCGCGGATCTCGGTGCAGTACCGCCCCTTCAACGTGTTCTGACCCACCCGCCGGAACAAACCCGCGCGCGGGAGTGGTTGGCCCAGAGATGCCTGCACACGACGCCCCCGCGACCATCGGCCTGACCGGCCTCGCCACCATGGGCCGCAACCTGGCCCGCAACATCGCCCGCCACGGCCACGCCATCGCCGTGCACAACCGCACGACCGAGCGGATGACGGCGATGCTGGAGGAGTTCGGCGAGGAAGGCGACTTCACCGGCTGCGAGAGCCTCGAGGAGCTCGTGCAGGCCGTCGAGCGCCCCCGGGCGATCATCATCATGGTCAAGGCCGGGGAGGCGACCGACGCCGTCATCGACGAGCTGGTCCCGCTGCTCGACGAGGGCGACATCGTGGTCGACGGCGGCAACGCCCACTTCACCGACACCCTGCGCCGCCAGCAGACGCTGGAGGAGCACGGCCTGCACTTCGTCGGCATGGGCGTCTCCGGCGGCGAGGAGGGCGCCCTCAACGGCCCCTCCATCATGGTCGGCGGCTCCGACCACGCCTACGAGCAGCTCGGCCCGGTGGTCGAGTCCATCGCCGCGGTCGTCGACGGCACGCCGTGCTGCGCGCACGTCGGCCCGGACGGCGCCGGCCACTTCGTGAAGATGGTCCACAACGGCATCGAGTACGCCGACATGCAGCTCATCGCCGAGTCCTACGACCTGCTCCGCTCGGTCGCGGGCCTCGAGCCGCACGCGATCGGCGACGTCTTCGCGCAGTGGAACGAGGGCGACCTCGAGTCCTTCCTCATCGAGCTGACCGCCGACGTGCTGCGCTTCGACGACGCGTCCGGGCAGCCGTTCGTCGACGTGGTCCGCGACGAGGCCGAGCAGAAGGGCACCGGCCGCTGGACCGTGCAGAGCGCGCTCGACCTCGGCGTCCCCATCACCGGCATCGCCGAGGCGACCTTCGCCCGCTCGCTGTCCGGGCACACCGACCAGCGCGAGGCCGCGCGCAAGGTCTTCTCCACCAGCCCGGACGAGCAGCGCGTCGAGGTGGACAGGGACACCTTCGTGGACCAGGTCCGCGCCGCGCTCTACGCCTCCAAGGTGGTCGCCTACGCCCAGGGCTTCGACCAGATCGCGAAGGGTGCCGAGGAGCACGGCTGGGACATCGACCTCGGCGAGCTGGCCACGATCTGGCGCGGTGGCTGCATCATCCGCGCGCAGTTCCTGGACCGGATCCGCGAGGCGTACGCCGACGAGCCGGACCTCACGACGCTGCTGACCACGCCGTACTTCGCCGACGCGGTGAAGGAGGGCGTCGACGCCTGGCGCGAGGTGGTCGCGACCGCGGCCGCCGGCGGGGTACCGGTCCCGGCGTTCGGCTCCTCCCTGTCCTACTTCGACGGGCTCCGCCGCGAGCGGCTGCCCGCCGCCCTGATCCAGGCGCTGCGCGACAACTTCGGCGCGCACACCTACCGCCGCGTCGACCGCGACGGCACGTTCCACACGCAGTGGGCGGCCGAGGGCCGCCCCGAACAGGAGATGTGAATGTCTGACCAGATCGCCCGCCACGCGGGCACCTTCACCTTCGGCGACGACCTCGAGGTCGTCCGGTTGGGGTACGGCGCCATGCGCATCACCGGGCCCGGCATCTGGGGTGAGCCCGAGGACCGCGACGAGGCGCTGCGCGTGCTGAGGCGCGCCGTGGAGCTCGGGATCACCTTCATCGACACCGCCGACTCCTACGGGCCCAACGTGTCCGAGGAGCTCATCGCCGAGGCGCTGCACCCCTACGCCGACGGTCTCGTCATCGCCACCAAGGCCGGGCTGACCCGGCAGGGTCCGGACTCGTGGATCCCGGTCGGCCGCCCGGCGTACCTGCGCCAGCAGGTCGAGCTCTCGCTGCGCAAGCTCCAGGTGGAGCGCATCGACCTGCTCCAGCTGCACCGCATCGACCCCGACGTGCCCGCCGAGGACCAGATCGGCGAGCTCAAGGCGATGCAGGACGAGGGCAAGATCCGCCACATCGGCCTGTCCGAGGTCTCGGTCCAGGAGCTCCAGGACGCCCAGGAGATCGCGGAGATCGTCTCGGTCCAGAACCGCTTCAACCTCGGTGACCGCGCCTCGCAGGAGCTGCTCGACCACTGCACCGAGCACGGCATCGGCTTCATCCCGTGGCGCCCGGTGGCCGACCACGTCTCCGACGACGCGCTCAAGGAGGTCGCCACCGCCCACGACGCGACCCCGTCGCAGATCGCGCTGGCCTGGCTGCTCAAGCTGTCGCCGGTCATCGTCCCGATCCCGGGCACCTCGAGCGTCGAGCACCTCGAGGAGAACACCGCCGCGGCCGGCATCGAGCTGACCGACGAGGACCTGGCCAAGCTGGGCTGACCCAGCCCACCCCGGGGGGTGGGTTGCAGACCCACCTCCCCGGGTGACCGGCACAGGGTGCCCACCCCACGCGTCGTCCTCGTGACCGGTGCCTCCAGCGGCATCGGGCTCGCCACCGCCGTGGCCGCGGCCGGAGCCGGTGACCACGTGGTCCTGGCCGCCCGCGGCCGCGCGTCGCTCGACGCCGCCGAGCGCGAGTGCAAGGACGCCGGCGCCGCCTCCACGCTCGTGGTCCCGACCGACGTCGGTGACGACGCCGCCGTCGCGGCCCTCGTCGGGGCGGCGCTGGAGCGGCACGGCCGCCTCGACGCGGTCATCAGCTGCGCCGGCGTGGTGGCCTACGGCCGCACCGAGGACGTCCCCGCCGACGTCTTCGACGGCGTCCTGCGCACCAACCTGCACGGCTCGGTCAACGTCGCGCGCCACGTCGTACCCGTCCTGCGGCGCCAGCGCCGCGGCCAGTTGCTCCTCGTGGGGTCGCTCATCGGCCACATCGCGGTGCCGTCCATGACGGCGTACGTGCTGTCCAAGTGGGGCGTGCGCGCCCTGGTCGGCCAGTTGCGCGTGGAGAACCGCGACCTGCCCCACGTCACCATCGGCTACGTCGCGCCCGGGGGCGTGAACACCCCGATCTACACCCAGGCCGCCAACTACGCCGGCTTCATCGGCCGCCCGCCGCCGCCGGTGGCCTCGCCGGCGCGCACCGCGCGGCAGGTCATGCGCCGCCTCGACCACCCGTGGCTGCCGGCCCAGCTCACCCCCGCCAACGACGTGATCCGCTTCGGCGCGCAGTACCTCCCCTTCGTCTACGCCCGGATCATCAACCCGTTCTTCCCGATCGGCGCCACCGACCTGACCGAGCCCACCGGCCCGACGACCGGCAACGTGCTGGCCTCGCGCCCGGACGGCAACGCGCTCGAGGGCGACCCCGGCCACGCGCTGGCCGGCATCGTCAAGAACATCCGCCAGCGCCTGCGGGGCCGCCGCCCCCGCTGAACCGCACACGACGACGGCCCGCCCGAGGACTCGGGCGGGCCGTCGGCGTACGGCGGGCTACTGCGCGGGCGGCACACCACCGGCGGGCGGCGCCGGCGGGGTGGCCGGCGGCGTCGCGGGGGGCGCGGCCGGAGCGGCCGGAGCGGCTGGCGCGGGGGGCGGCGTCACCGGGGCGGCCGGTGCAGCCGGCGCGGCCGGCGGCGCGGGCGGGGTGGGGTTGCCGAAGGAGACCTGCGGCGCGACCTGCTGGCCCTCGGGGGCGTCGTAGAACTCGCGCTTGTGCACGTTGGCGATGCCGGTGAACAGCATCCACGGGATGGTCATGACCAGCTTGTTGAGCGAGGCCACGGCGTCGTTGTAGTACTGGCGGGCGAAGGCGATCTGGTTCTCGGTCTCGGCCAGCTGACCCTGCAGCTCGAGGAAGTTCTGGTTGGCCTTGAGGTCGGGGTAGGCCTCCGCGACCGCGTTGACCCGGACCAGCGCCTGCTGCAGCGCGGCGTCGGCGGCGGCCTTGGCCGGGACGTCGTTGCCGGCTGCGGCGGCGACCACGCCGGCGCGGGCCTTGGTGACCTCCTCGAAGACGCCGGACTCGTGCGCGGCGTACCCCTTGACGGTCTCGACGAGGTTGGGGATCAGCTCGGCGCGGCGGGTCAGCTGGACGTCGATGCCGCCCAGCGCCTCCTGCGCCCCGATGTCACTGGTCCGGAGCTTGTTGAAGCCGACGACCGCGAACCCGATGAGGGCCACGATGACGACGATCACGATCAGGGCGATGAGCATGGCGCTGTCTCTCTTCTCGGGTTGGTACAGGTCCTAGCACGATCTGGGCCGGCGGTCACCAGGACCCGCCGCCACCTCCGCCGCCGCCACCGCCGCCGGAGAAGCCACCGCCCCCGCCGCCGGACGACGACGAGGTCTGGGTGGCGTTGTAGGAGGAGATGGCCGAGTCCACCGTGCTGCTGAAGCTGTCGACCATCGAGTCGACGTACGACGCGGTGTGCGACCCGGCGTAGGCCCCGGCGAAGTAGCCCGGCACCGGCGGCTCCTCGCCGACCTCGATGCGGTACTTCTGCGCCCACTCGTCCGCGCAGTCCAGGGCCACCGCCCACGGGATGTAGGCGGTGTAGAGCTCCTTGCGGCCGGAGAAGTCGAAGCGCTGCTTGCTCGACGGCGTGGCCAGCATCCGCCGGAACCCGCCGACGCGCGACCACAGGTCCCGGCCGGTGCGGGTGCGCGTGGTGCTCGAGCCGGTCGCCATCAGCGAGGTGCCGCCGACCGCGAAGCCGCCGGGGATCAGCCCGACCATCGTCATGTTGACCGGGTTCCAGATCGCGGCCACCAGCACCGCCGCGAAGCCCGCCAGCACGAGCAGCCCGCCGGTCCCGCCGAGCCCGTTGGAGACCATGGTCCCCGAGCTGCGGCCCCACACCTCGACGCTCTTCTCGAACCGGTCCAGCTCGCTCTTGAGCCGCTTGCCGGCCGCGACGTCCTTCTTGCTGGCCGTGAACGCCGTGCCGGGGCCACCGAGGATGTGCGCGATGTCGGTGCTGACGGGATCCAGCCCGGCCCAGCCCTGCGGCCCGGCCTTGTCCTTGATGGTCCAGGAGTCGTCGGCGCCCCGGGTGAGGTCGACGGCGCCCTTCTCCGCGGCGTACATCAGGGTCGCGACGTACGTCGAGCGGTCGACGGTCTCGCTGTAGATGTACTTCGCCTGGGCCGGCCCGATGCCGTCCGGCGGCGCGTAGAGGACCGGGAAGCCCGGCGCCTTCTCGCGCGACTTGGCGCCCAGCACCGAGCCGATCGCCGTGGCCACCGCGGCCAGCAGGAGCACCAGCACCAGCACCCACAGGTGGCTGGACAGCACCCGGTCCCAGCGGCCCGGCCACGGCACCGAGTGCCCCGGGTCCGGCGTGGCCATGTCGAGGCCGGTGCCGATGGTGACCGGCGTGCGCGGGCCGATCGGGCCGGTGGTGACGGTCAGGTCCTTGGTGCCGGCGCCCTGGGCGGTGCACCCGTCGCTGGCGTTGTCGCCGACCGCGCACTTGACCTCGTCGGCGCTGTCGGTCGGCAGGTGCACGGTCAGCGTGGACTGGCTGATGCTCTGCTGCCACCCGCGCGGGACCAGCTGCCAGTAGAACATCGTGGGGACGTCGTCCCCGGTGATGCTCTCCTGGTTCTCCTGGAGCACCCCGTCGATGTGGTACTTGAGCACGTAGGTGTGCTCGCCGGTGTCCAGGGTGACGTCGGCCGAGCCGATCTTGGCCACCCGGAAGCGCCCGTGGTCCTCGTCGCTCATCTCGAACGGCTCCGGGCTGCCGTCCATGGTCACCGAGACGTCCTCGGGGATCAGCCGGGCGTGCGGGTTGTTGGGGTCGACCTTGTCCCAGAACCGGAAGATGCCGTGCTTGCCGAAGTACGGGAAGTCGACGGTCAGCGTCTCCGTCACGTCCAGGTCGCCGTTCTCGGCCACCGTGAAGTCCGCGACGTAGTTGGTGATCGTGGTCTCCTCCGAGACCGGGTCCACCGAGCCGTTGCCGTAGAAGAGGACGGGGATGCACAGGAGGAGGGCGATCACCGCCAGGCCGATCGCGGTCCCCACGAGCCGTTTCACGATGCGCCACCCTAGGGGGTGGCGGGTCCTGGCGTCTGTAGTCCGAGCGGGTCACCGGTCCCGGGTCTGTCCCGCGCGCTGTCAGGTCCGGAAACCGGTGTCGGTGTGTCGGTGCCGGGTGGCATCGTCGGCGACGATGTCCGCCGCCTCCCCCGCCCCCTCCCCAGCACCGTCGGGCTTCTGGCGCGCCCTGCCCCGCGAGGGCCGGCTGATGCTCTCCATCGTCGTGGTCGAGTTCCTCGGCACCGGCCTGGTCCTGCCGTTCACCGTCGTCTACCTCCACGAGGTCCGCGGCTTCGACCTCGGCGACGTCGGCCTGCTCCTCGGCCTCCCGCCCCTCATGGGCCTGCTCATCGTCGGCCCCGGCGGCTCCGCCATCGATCGCCTCGGCGCCCGCCGCATCCAGCTCGGCGTGCTCACCCTCATGGCCGTCAGCAACGTGCTGCTGGCCATGGCCCGCACCGAGACCGTCGCCGCCGTCGCCCTCGCCGTCCAGGGCATCGCCTTCGGCGCCAGCTGGCCCGCCTGGCAGGCCGTCGTGGCCAGCGTGATCCCCAGCCAGCTGCGGCAGCGCTACTTCGGCGTGAACTTCACCCTGCTCAACCTCGGCGTCGGCATCGGCGGCGTGGTCGGCGGCCTGTTCGTGGACGTGGACAACGCCGCCTCCTTCCAGGCCATCTACCTGGCCGACGGCGCGTCGTACCTCCCCGCCCTGCTGCTCCTCCTCGGCCCGCTGCGCCACATCGGCGCCGCCGTCACCCGATCCTCAGCCGACGCGGACGCCCCCGCCACCGGCTACCTGGCCGTCTTCCGCTCCCCCGCCATGGCCACGCTCACCGTGCTCAGCTTCGTGTCCTCCTACGTCGGCTACTCCCAGCTCAACACCGGCTTCCCGGCGTACGCCCGCGCCGTCGGCGAGGTCTCCACCCGCGGCCTCGGCCTGGCCTTCGGCGCCAACACACTGGTCATCGTGCTGCTCCAGCTCGTGGTCCTGCAGCGCATCGAGGGCCGCAGGCGCACGCGCGTGATCGCGGTGATGGGCGTGGTCTGGAGCCTGGCCTGGCTGCTGCTCGGCTTGTCCGGGCTGGTGTCAGGGACGCTGGGCGCCACCCTGCTGGTGGCCGCGTGCGCGTCGGTGTTCGCCTTCGGCGAGACGCTCCTCCAGCCGACCATCCCCGCACTGGTCAACGACCTCGCGCCCGACCACCTGCGTGGGCGCTACAACGCGCTGTCCTCGGGCGCCTTCCAGCTCGCCGCGGTCATCGCGCCGCCGGTGTCGGGGTTCCTCATCGGGCACGCGCTGGGGAGCGTGTACGTCGGCATGCTGGTCGTCGGCTGCCTGCTGTGCGGGCTGCTCGCGCTGGCGCGGCTGGAGCCGCAGCTGCCGCGGCACGTGAACGGCGTGCGCGCGCGGAGGCGCCGGCGGACGGTGAGGTCATGCCGCCGGTGGTGTCACCGGCGGAGTGAGGCGCCCCCCGCTCGAGGGCCGTGGTTGTGGAAGGCGGCGTCCTTCCGAAGCCACCAGTGTTTGACGCCGTGCCGGGGCCGTCAAGGACGCCTTCGGCGCCGCAAGCGGCGAACTGCGAGGGGCCTTCGGCCCGAGGGAGTCCGTCCTTGACTGCCCCGGCCCGGCGCAAAAGCTGGCTGGCTATCGGAAGGACGCCGGCCCTGGTCGGTCTCCTCCGGTCTCGATCGACGAGAGACCGCAGGCAGCCACACCCCGGGCGGCAACCCGATCCTGGCTCGCTTTTGCGCCCGGGCAGGCTGTCAACCCGCCTACGAGAGCCGAGCGTGGGCACCCAGGCTTGAGGGCCTGTCCGGGCGTGAAAACGATGGCAGGTCGGGTTGTCCGCACGGGACGCAACCACGACCGGCACGCGCGAAGAGCGCTCAGCCCCGCCGCAACCAGCGCACGAGCAGCGCCACCACCACGAGAGCGCCGAGCCCCTGCTTCCAGTAGCTCTTGGCCAGCACCGGCAGCACCGCCGCCCCGAGGTTGAGCGAGTCGTCGCTCGAGGCCGGAGGCGGCGTCGACCGCAACGGCCGCGGAGCGGCCGGCGGTGCCGAGTGCGGAGTCGAGGCCGACCCCGCGCCGGCAGCGGCCGGCGCGGGGGCGGGGTCCTCGGGAGCGCTGACCGGGTCGGCGCTGGGTGCGGTCTCGGCGCCGGCGTCGGCCTTGTGCGCACCACCCGCGGCCGCGGCCGCGTCGTCATCGGAGGAGTCCGACGACGACCCCAGCCGCTGCTCCAGGCACGCGACGAACTGCCCGAGCAGCTTGTCGGAGACGTCCTGCATGACACCGCGCCCGAACTGGGCGGGCTTGCCGGTGATGGCCAGGTCGGTGTCGACCTGCACGTCCGTCCCGCCGGAGGCGGAGCTCTCCATCGCCAGCGTCACCTTCGCGCCCGCCGTACCGTTCCCGCGCTTGTCCTTGCCCTTGGCGTCGACGACGAAGCGGTGGGCCGCCTCGTCCTTCTCCACGAAGGTGCCGGAGCCGTTGTAGACCAGCGCGATCGGGCCGAGCTTGACCTTCACCGAGCCGGCGAAGGTCTGCTCCGTGGCCTCGGTGACGGTCGCACCCGGGAAGCACTCCGCGACGGACGCGATGTCCTGGAAGTGCGCCCAGGTCTCCTCGACCGGCGTGGGGACAGTGAAGCGGTGCGAGAGATCCATGCAGCTATCAGACTCCTGCCGCGGTGAGGACGGCCCGGCGGGTCAGCACGCCGGCGAGGTGGCGCCGGTAGTCGGCGTCCCCGTTGAGGTCCGAGGGCGGGTTGGTGCCCTCGGTGGCGCGCTCGGCCGCCGCGCGTACGGCGTCCGCGGTGGCCGGCTGACCGGCCAGCGCCTCCTCCACGCCGCGGGCGCGGATGGGGGTGTTGCCCATGTTGGTCAGGCCGACCCGGGCCTCGGCGATGGTGCCGCCCTCGGCGCGTACGGCGGCCGCGACCGCGACGATCGGCCACTGGTGGGCCACGCGCACGAACTTCTCGTAGTGCGCGCCCCAGCCGGTGTGCTTCGGGAACCGGATCTCGGTGAGGATCTCGTCCTCGCCGATCGCGGTCTCGAACAGGTCGATGAAGAAGTCGTCGGCCTCGACCGTGCGGGTGCCGTTCGGGCCCGCGATCACGAACTGCGCGCCCAGGGCCAGCGCCGGGGCGCCCATGTCACCGGCGGGGTCGGCGTGCGCGAGCGCGCCGCCGAGGGTCCCGCGGTGGCGGATCTGGGCGTCGGCCAGGTGCTGGACCGCCTTGTGGAGCAGCAGGGCGTGCTCCTCGATGAGCGGGTCGCTGGCCACGACCGCGTGCTGGGTCATGGCCCCGATGACCAGGGCATCGCCCTCCTCGCGCACCCCGCGCAGCGCCTCGATCTTGCCGAGGTCGATGACCATCTCCGGAGCGTTGAGCCGCATCCGCAGGACCGGCAGCAGGCTCTGGCCGCCGGCCATGATCTTCGCGTCGTCGCCGTGCTCGCCCAGGAGCGCCACGGCCTCCTCGACGCTGGTCGGCGCCGCGTAGTCGAACTGTGCGGGGATCACTGGTCCACTCCCGTCTCTCCGGGGTCCTGGTTGGGTGCGTCGGTGTCGAAGTGCGGCATCGCCGACTCCTCCGTCGGGTCGGCGCCGCCGCCGCCCTGGTCGTGGATCGCCTTCCACACCCGCTCGGGCGTGCAGGGCATGGTGATGTCCTTGACGCCCAGGTGGCGCACCGCGTCGATGACCGAGTTCACGACCGCCGGCGTGGAGGCGATGGTGCCGGCCTCGCCGACGCCCTTCGTCCCGAGCGTGTTGGTCGTCGACGGCGACGTGGTGTGGTCGACGTCGAAGCTGATCGTGTCGGCCGCGGTCGGCAGCAAGTAGTCCACGAACGAGCCGGAGACCAGGGTCCCCGCGTCGTCGTACACCGCCTCCTCCCACAGCGCCTGCGCGATGCCCTGCACCAGGCCGCCGTGGATCTGACCCGACACGATGAGCGGGTTGATGATGTTGCCGATGTCGTCGACGCAGACGTACTTGCGCATCTTGAGCGAGCCCGTCTCGGTGTCGACCTCCATCGCGCACAGGTGGGTGCCGTGCGGGAAGGAGAAGTTCACCGGGTCGTACGTCGCGTCGCTGTCCAGCGACGGCTCCATCCCGTCGGGCAGGTTGTGCGCGGCGAAGACCGCGGTGGCGATCTCCCCGATGGCCATGCCCTGGTCGGTGCCGCGGACCGAGAACGTCCCGGCGTTGAACTCGATGTCGTCCACCGACGCCTCGAGCAGGTGCGCCGCGACCGGCTTGGCCTTCTCGATGACCTTGTCGGCCGCCTTGACCAGCGCCTCGCCGCCGACCACCAGCGACCGGGACCCGTAGGTGTCCAGCCCCTTGTGGGCGATCTGGGTGTCGCCGTGCAGGACCTCGACGTCCTCGAACGCGACCCCGAGCCGGTCGGCGACGATCTGGCTGAACGCCGTCTCGTGGCCCTGGCCGTGCGCGGACGCGCCGGTGATGACCTCGACCTTGCCGGTGGCCAGCATCCGCACGCTCGCGTGCTCCCAGCCGCCGGCGCCGTAGTCCAGGCTGCCGAGCACCCGCGAGGGCGCCAGGCCGCACATCTCGGTGAACGTCGAGATGCCGATGCCCAGCTGGACGGTGTCGCCGGAGGCCCGGCGCGCCATCTGCTCGGCCCGCAGGTCGTCGTAGCCGAACATCTCCTTGGCCTTGGCGGTCGCGGCCTCGTAGTTGCCGGTGTCGTACTCGAGCCCCGCCACCGTGGTGAACGGGAACTCCTCGTGCTTGATCCAGTTCTTCTCGCGCAGCTCCAGCGGCTCCATCTTCAGCTCCGCCGCGAGGTCGTCCATGATCCGCTCAATGCCGAACGTCGCCTCGGGTCGGCCGGCGCCGCGGTAGGCGTCGGTCCACGCCTTGTTGGTCAGCACCGTCTGGCAGGCGAAGTGGTAGGCCGGGAACTTGTAGATCGAGTTGAACATGAACGCGCCGAGCACCGGCACGCCGCCGCCCACGATCGCGACGTACGCCCCGAGGTCGGCCAGCAGCTCGACCTTGAGCCCGGTGACGGTGCCGTCCTTCTCGGCGGCGATGGTCAGCTTCTGCCACTGGTCGCGGCCGTGGTGCGCCGAGAGCAGCGACTCCGACCGGGTCTCGGTGTACTTGACCGGCTTGCCGATCCGCCGGCCGACCGCCCAGGCGATCCACTCCTCCGGCGTGGCCTGGAGCTTGCCGCCGAACCCGCCGCCCACGTCGGGGGCGATCACGCGGATCTTGGACTCCGGTACGCCGGTCGTCGCGGCCAGCGCGAACCGCAGGATGTGCGGGATCTGGGTGGCCGACCACATCGTGTACTGCTCACCGGTCGGATCCACCACCACCGAGCGCGGCTCCATGAACGCCGGGATGAGCCGCTGCTGGCGGTACTCCCGCTCCACCACGACGCCGTCGGTGCGCGCCTTGCTGATCGCGTCCTCGACGCTGCTGCCCGTCCCGGCCTCGGCCGAGTCGAAGACCCACAGCGCCGACTTGTTGGTGCCCAGGTCGGGGTGCGCCAGCGGCGAGCCCTCCTCGACCGCCGCCTTGAGGTCGGTGACCGCCGGCAGCTCCTCGTACTCCACGTCGACCAGCTCGGCCGCGTCGCGCGCCTCCGCAGCGGTCCGCGCCACCACGACGGCCACGATCTCGCCGGCGAACGCCACCCGGTCGCTCGGCATCGGCTGGTGCACCGGCGCCACCTGGTCCGGCGTGATCGGCCAGGCGTTGATGCAGACGCCCATCTCCTCGCCGAAGTCCTTGCCGGTGAACACGTCCACGACGTTGGTCATCGCGTTCGCGGCCGTCGTGTCGATCGACACGATCTTGGCGTGCGCGAACGGCGAGCGGACCATCGCCAGGTGCAGCATCCCCGGCAGCGTGATGTTGTCGGTCCAGCGCGTGCGGCCCGTGATCAGCCGCTGGTCCTCCTTGCGGCGCCGGTCCTTGCCGATCTCCAGCGCGGGCGTGGGCGCGTCCTGCACGGCGGTCATACCGACGCCCCCTGCTCCTGCGGCGTACCGGCCTCGACCTCAGGCGGTGGCCCGTCCTGCGCACTCGAGGCTCCCCCACCGTGCTCCGCGGCGTACTGCACCGCCCGCACGATGTTGTGGTAGCCGGTGCACCGACACAGGTTGCCCTCCAGCCCGAGGCGGATCTCCTCCTCCGACGGCGACGGGTTCTCCTTGAGCAGGTCGACGCTCTGCATGATCATCCCCGGCGTGCAGAACCCGCACTGCAGGCCGTGGCACTCCCGGAACGCCTCCTGCACCGGGTGCAGCTGACCCCCCTGGGCCAACCCCTCGATCGTCGTCACCGACGACCCGTCGGCCTGCACCGCCAAGACGTTGCACGACTTCACCGACGTCCCGTCCAGGTGCACCGTGCACGCACCGCAGTTGCTGGTGTCACACCCGATGACCGTCCCGGTCTTCCCGAGCTTCTCCCGCAGGTACTGCACCAGCAGCATCCGCGGCTCGACGTCGTCGGCCACCTTCTCGCCGTCGACCGTGAGGCTGATCCGTGCCATGAGCTCTCCCTTGTGCGCACGACTGTGGTGCGGGTCACGGTAGGGATCGCCTGGTTGGGGCTCGGTTGGCCTTCGGCCTGCCCTCGCTCCCAACCCGTCGATCCCTACCGGACCCGCACCACAGTCGTGCGCCCAGGTCGGCTCATAGCACGGATCAGCCTCACGGTCGACAGCAACCGCATCTAGTCGATCTACGTCACTTGAGCGGGATCACCAAGCGGTGATAGAGCGTCGAGGGGCCATCGGGGGGCGGGCCCGTGCCGCACCACTCGAGCGGCAGCAGCCACGCGGAGGTTCGAGCAGGCGCGCGAGGAAGGGGCACGTGAGCGTGCAGAGAACCCGCCCGGGCGGCAGTCGACAGGCCGTCGTGGGTGTGCGGTATCAGGCGGCTCTCCGCGTTGGCCCGCAGGCCTTCAAAAGGAGTTACTCGGTGTCATCTTCGGGGGTTTCCTCGTCAACGTCCCGTCGGAGATTGGGGGGCAGCTCTAACCCGTGCTTCTCGGCAAGGAGCACCGTGGCGCCGTAGTAGCGGGCTTATTTCACCGTGTCGCCTAAAACGAAACCGTTGGTGGCCGCCCCGGCCAGGACGCTCACGACCGGCATGCCCATACGTGCGTTCTTCACCGGAACGTGAGTCCCGTCTCCCGCCTTCTTCAGCAACTTCTCGACGGCAGCCATCAACTTGTGGTCCTCGCGAAGCTTCTGACTCCACTTGACCCGGCCCTTGGCAGCATCGAAGGCCGCGCCCGCCTTCTTCACTGACCCAGCCTTGACCGTCTGATTCCGGTAGGCCCTAACGACCATACGGTCGATCATGTGGCGCATGTCCGGGTCGGCGGCGTCGAACCCGTATGCGTAACAAACCCTTGTTGCGATGGCCCCAGTGAGCGCCTGCATGGCGATCAGATCGAGGCTGATCGCCGCAACACTGCCCACAACCGGGACGGGGATCATGGCCAAGGCTCCAAAACTAGCGCCTTGTCCGGCGCCGAGGGTGGCCCAACGCAACGCCATCCAATCGAGAAGCTCGTCCAGTTCCTCGAGGTCGAGGGCCTTTAGGTCGTGAAGGCTCTCCACACTGCGGCCTTTCTCCCGGTGAAACTCCAGAACCTTCTCCGGATCGGTGAGCTCGACCACCCACTCGTTCAAGAGTTCCAGCAGTTGGACAACGTGGCGAACCGTGGGCACAAGGGCTGCTTCGACGGTCGACCCGGCGAAGTCCTTGACCATCACGGGCGTTCTGCTCGCGATGGCAGACCCGGCTCTCGACGTCGTGTTCCTCGCGGCCTCCCCCGCCTTGCCGAGCGCGGCCTTGGCCCGAGGTGGCATCAACTGCCGCCTCTCCGCCTTCCTCTCCCAGTGCGCCTGCAGCTCCTTCCACCGTTTCTGCTCGTACGGTGACATGAGGCTTTCGCCAGGCCGCGGTTCATCCATGGCGGCAGGCTAGGCGAGTCCTCCGACAGGACGCGGCGGTTCAGTTCTGGTTGCGACCGTGATAGCGCAAGTCCAGGGCAACTTTGCAGTGGTCCGGCCTCACCATCATCGCGGTGAAAGTCAGCGTCACCTGCCGTCCCGTTCCACCGTGCCGGCCTCGCTGACCCACCAGACCTCAATCTGGGCCGCAGAGAGTGAGCCCGCTGTCTCTTGGTAAAGGTCCCGGTAGCGAGCGAAGTCGGGTAGGGCGATGACACTGCTCCACTGCGGCTCCCTCCCGCGAAGCCGCATGGCCGCCAGCACAGCCTGGGAGTACCAATGACCGGCCTGCGTGCTGGGACTGGTGCGTTTGACCTCTCCCGCCCGGGCAGGGTCGGCGTAGTTGCGGCTGGGGAAACCTTTCACCTCCACGCCGGCGGTCCTGCCGTCACCCGAGGCGATCACGTCGATTCCGCGCTCTTTGGTTGTCGTATTCGCCACCGAGAGGATGCGCCAGCCATCCGCCGCGAGGGCCGTCACGAGAGACGCCTGCACGTTGGCCTCTGTGTGCCACTCCCCTACCGTGCCGGACGGGGCCACCCCACCGGCGGCGGTGTCTGCCTGAGCCACCACTCTCGGCGATGGTGACGCCGCGGGGCCACTGCGGGACGCCACTTCGCCTGACACCTCGAAGCCGAGGGCCGAGAGGTGCCGTCTAGCAGCGTGCGAGATGAAGTCAGAGCGTGGGATGCCTGTTGCGACCTCGAAGGCCTGGATGACGGGGAACCACGTGTCGTTGACTCTGACCCCGTGCTTTCGAATGACCTCAGGAATCACGCCGGCCAGTCGATCTTTGACCACAGCCCGTCCGAGCTCGTAGCGCTGCCCATTGAGGGTGAACTGGATGGATCCAGGGCCGCGACTCGTCATGGCCAGAAACTACGGCGGGCCCCCGAGGTATGTCGCGGGCTCTTGGAAGACCTGTGACATCGGCGCCCATCCTCTGCCCGAGACCAAGCGCCTAGTTGAGCCTCGACGTCACCCCGCGCCGTGAGACGGCACCCCGGCCTCTCCGGGTGGGCGTGACCGGATCCAAGTATCGCTTGGGTTGGCCTCGGCCGCCCCTCGGACTGCCCTCGCTCCCAACCCGTCGATCCCTACCGCAACCCGCACCACAGTCGTGCGTACCTGTCGGCTCATGGCACGGATCAGTCTCACCACGACGGCGAGATTCCTGAGCGAAGACCTGCTCATCGACTTTGGAGGGATGCCCCTCCGGCAGCACTGGTTCGCTGGTGCCACCGGCCGTCGAAGCGGCCAGCATCGTCGAGACCAAGAACCTTGACCTCGCGCCTACGCCTTCATGCGAGCGGGCACGCACGCGGCCAGCCTGTGCGACTGACTGACGTCACCTTTGGCGCCAGTGCGCAGACACCAAGTTCGACCCAGAGGTGAGCGAACAGTTCAGATCCGTGATAAGACGCAATCAGGCCGAATCCCTTGGGTGCTCCGACTGACGGGCACGGGGAGCCAGAACGTCCACGGGAGAGCTGTTCATGGTGTTGCAGGTCCCGACATCGTTCCGCAACAACCTGGCGCAACTCCTGCGGGCGCGGTTCCCCATTCTTTATGTCGAGTCATTCGAAGAGGCCCGAGTGCTCGCCGAGCTGCATGCCGTCACCTCCGATGTCGAGTTGATCCGCACCCTCAGGCCGGTTCACGTGTGGAGTAGCACCAAGGGTTTCACGGGCACCGATGGCGTTGCTGTCGCCGGCACTTCCGAGCCGGCACAGGCGCTCGATTGGATGCTGCAGAACGACCAACCCGGGGTCTTCATCCTGCTTGACCTCCATGCATACCTGGGCGACGATCGGCGACCTGCCGACCCCAACGTGCTCCGGCGAATCCGTGACGTGTCGCATGCATTTCAGTCGGGCGCAGCCCCACGAACTGCGATCATCATTGCGCCTGTTCTGCGGATACCAAGCGAGCTCGAGAAGGACGTGACGCTGCTCGACTTCCCTCTGCCTACTGAGGTGGAGATCCGCGCAGTGCTGGACCAGATGATTGCCGCAAACACCGCCAACAACGCCCGCCTGAGAATCGAAGTTGACGACGTCGGCCGCGAGAGGCTGGCGAAGGCGGCACTTGGTCTTACTCTCAACGAAGCGTCCAACGCGTTCGCTCGTGCGATGGTCAACGATGGCGTGCTCAGCGATGATGACGTCCACATAGTGACGGAGGAGAAGAAGCAGACAGTTCGCAAGGCGGGCATCCTCGAGTTTGTGGACGCGGATGTGGAACTCGACGCCGTCGGCGGACTGCAGAACCTGAAACGGTGGTTGGCGAAGCGGAACAATTCGTGGCTCGACGAGGCCACCGCATACGGCATTCCTGCCCCAAAGGGAGTCCTGATGACCGGCGTCCCTGGCTGTGGCAAGTCGCTGACGGCGAAGGCCGTCGCTGCTGGCTGGGAGCTTCCGCTACTGCGGCTCGACATCGGCAAGGTCTTCGCTGGCGTCGTCGGATCGAGCGAACAGAACATGCGCTCCGCGATCAAGACAGCCGAGGCGGCGGCGCCCTGCATTCTGTGGCTCGACGAAATAGAGAAGGGTTTCTCCGGGATCGGTGGAAGTGGCGATTCTGGCACCTCCACTCGCGTGTTCGGAACCTTTCTGACCTGGATGCAGGAAAAGACCGCGACGGTCTTTGTCATCGCCACTGCCAACAAAGTGGATGGCCTGCCCCCCGAGTTCCTGCGGAAAGGGCGTTTCGACGAGATCTTCTTTGTCGACCTCCCAACACAGTCCGAGCGTTACGAGATTTGGCGGCTACATCTCGACAAGCGTCTTGCCAAATCGAAGGCTGGCGGCCTTCCTATCACCCACGGTCTGCTCGAACAGCTATCGAAGTCCACGGAGGGCTTCGCCGGCGCAGAGATCGAACAATTGGTCGTCACTGGTCTATTTGATGCGTTCTCCGAACGTCGGGCCATGACCTTCGAAGACCTGTCCCGCGCCGTCCAGAACATGATTCCTCTCAGTCAGACTCAGGCAGAGCAGATCGCAGCTGTTCGGGCTTGGGCCGCCGATCGCGCGATTGCAGCTACCGCGCCCGAGGATCTCTCCGGGTACCACACGGGCGTGGCACAGGCGCCTTTCACCGCTCCCCCACGCCCAACCCAGGACGGGAACTCGGACGAACCCAGGGACCACGATTTGTCGAGGGGCGGAAGGATGGTTGATTTCTGATGAGCGTGTCCATAGTCCTCGTACCCATTGCGATCGCGGCCGTGAGCGCATGGCAGGCCAGCAGGTCCGATACCGACGATCATGGTCGAACCGTGTGCCAAGTCAACACGCGGATGCGTGACGAGTCCCTGCTAGCGGCCGCCCTGGCTGACACCCAAGCCGTTGTGAACAGGTCTGCGAGCATCCTCCGCGCCGACTGGGCAGGTGTCCGAGCGGACTTCACCCGCGATGACGCGGGGGTCTGGCAAGCCCACTTCACCGGCGACATCGACGAGGAGCGAGCAGTAGGGATCATCAACGCCATCGACAAGGCGTACGGGCTCCAAGTGCAACAGGCAGTCCTTCAGCGGCTCAAGCAGCGTGCGCCAGGTGCCGGTCTACTGCTGGTGTCTGAGCGAACTGAGGCCGACGATTCGACAACGCTGGTGCTCGAGGTCGGAGCGGTCACATGAGCGAGCAGATCGTCCTGAACATCGGCGTCGATGGTGCGATTCATGCCGAGACAAAGGGAATGAAGGGTCCCAAGTGTCTCAACAGCTTGGAGCTCCTCGAGGATCTCCTCGACGCGCAAATCACCCAGAGTGCTTTCACTGACGAGTACACGCAATCCGCAACGACGAGCGAGGTCGACGATGGCCTATCCCAGTTCTAACCCTGGGCACGGCAACCCTATAGCAGACCAGAGGTGGCGGTGGAGGCACAGCGCGTGGCTTCTCGCTCCTGTCTTTGGCTGCGGCATGCTCTCGTTCATCGGCTTCCTCTATGTGGCGATCCGCGTCCAAACGAGGAAGTTTTGGATCGCCGCCGCGATCGCGGGCGTTGCCTCCGCGGCCGTCTGGGTCGTGCTCACGGTGTCCGGCGACGTGAGTGAGACAAGCAACGGCGAGACAGCTGGTAGCAGCGAGTCCACCAGCAATTGGGGCGGCGGGCTCGCGCTCGCCGTGTGGGCAGCGCTTCTGGTGTACGCGATCGTGCTGAACCGCGACTACCTGCGATGGCGCGCCGCCCGAACCGAAGCACACGCTTGGTACAACCAGCCGAACGTGGGCGTCGCCTCCGCTTACACCCAGACGCCCGCCACAGATCCGTTGCACCCACGACCGCCGGGCTTCCTCGGCGTCGAACAAAGGGACTACTTCAGCGGCTCCGACGCAGCGATCCCGGCGGCGACACCTCCGACTCCTGGATACTCCCCCCTCCGCCGACTGCCCCCCACCAGCCAGCTGGGAATGTGCCCGCGTCAGCTGCTCACGCCCAACCGTCGCAAACGCCCGCTCCTGTCGACGTGAACGCGGCAGATGCGCACACGCTGGTCCAGAGCCTTGGCATCGACGTCGTCGTGGCGACGCACGTGATCTCCGTCCGCGATGGCCGAGGCGGTTTCGCTGATCTCAACGACCTTGTAAAAGCCGCGGGTCTTCAGCCGCATGAGATGGTCAGGTTCAGGAACACGGTGGTTTTCGGGCCACGCTCATCCCAATCGCGCCAACCCCCGACCGCGCATCCCGACACGAGGACCGAAAGGCCTTCCGGTGGACGGATCGTCGACATCTGACGCTTTCGTCCGCATCGCTTCGGTCGTAACCGAAACGGACGCGGAGGGACCGGGACGGCGATTCGCGGTCTGGACGCAGGGATGCACCATTCGGTGCGACGGTTGCTTCAACCCGCAGATGTGGACCGGGAACGGCGGCCAGATGGTCGCGGTCGACATCTTGGTCGAACAGATCCGTGCTGCAGATGTCGAGGGTCTGACCATCCTCGGCGGTGAGCCATTTGAGCAGGCCCTGCCCCTTAGTGGTCTCGCGTCAGCGGTGCAACGCTTGGGTCTCTCCGTCATGACATTCACGGGCCACGACTACGAGCACTTGAAGGGACCAAACGCTCCCCTCGGCGCGTATGGCTTGCTCGCCCACACAGACCTACTCGTGGACGGGCGCTACGTCGCGACTCAGCCGGATCTCGTGCGTCCCTGGGTCGGCTCGACGAATCAGCGTTTCCGCTTCCTCAGCAGTCGCTACGAGCACCTTGCCGACACGTTGGACGACATTCCGGACCGGGTCGAAGTGCGAGTTGGGTCTGACGGCGAGGTCTCTGTGAACGGATGGGCCAGCGTGGCACAACTGGACGAACTGCTCGCGGGCATCTCTGCGCCGCTGGGCCGAGGCAAGATCCGATGAACACCCACGAGTTTGGCTACCGCTTCCTCTTCAACGAGGTCTCGACCAAGACCGTCGCGCTGTGATCGCCTACCTGCAGCTAACATAGGACGAGCTCGACCTGCGGAGCGCGGGCTGGGTCAGCAGGGACACGTGGAAGATCCGGCGGGAGGGTATCTCAGTCCAGCTTTGTCGCTGGCCCTTCGACGTGGTGTGGGACGAGGTGTCAGAGCGCGAGTCTCGAGCCGGTGATGCAGGACAGCTCAGGATGCTGCGGTCCGCGGGTCACAGGATTCACGAGTCGAGCTACGACCCCAAGGCTGATCGCGACTGGGTGCCTTGGCGCGGCCGTTGAGATCGGCGTTGGTAGGCCCGGCTTCAAGGACGTGCCGCGGCTCGATCGCCAGGTGCCGCACCGATGCCTCACAGATGCATGCCCGAGCTCACCCAGTCGTAGGCCGATATTGGGTCATCGCCAGCGCCAGACGCGGAGAACGGGCCGTTCACGATCTCGCCGACGACTTCTTCCAGCAACGGATACTCAGCGTCGGGCCTGCGAGTCGCCCAGAAGTAGGCGAAGGTGTAGGCCGTCCCAAGTTCCTTGTCCAGGGCCGCTACGACCTCGCGGTAGTGCTGTTCGATGACCGCCACGCACTTCTCGCTGACCGGGACTTTCCAATCCTCATCCTCGTCGTCGGGCCAACCCAAACTGTCAGCTTCGTTGAGCGTCGCGAGCTGATCGGTTGATATGCCCTCGTCAAGCCACAGGTCGGCGGCCTCGCGCCAGCCACCGACCCCGCCTTCGCCGCGTACGCTTCCAGTTCAAGGTGCAAGGCCCACAGGCTCATCAGGTACGCCGACGCCCTGGCTCTCGCGAGCTCGTCGTTCAGCTGCACAAGCCCAACCCGGACGAAGTGCTCGACTGCCCAGTCGACCAGGCCACGCTCAGAACCGTGCCACCAGATCGAGAATGCTGCGCTGCCTCTCTGACCAGCTCCTTGATCAATGCCCCCTGATCCGGCGGTTCTGGGGTGACAAGTTCTGTAGGCGCGTCGCTCGACTCGTCGCGGCCGAGTCTCGCCCTCAGCGCCACCAGCTGGGCTAAGTCCCGCGTGCAACCGCTGGCGACCATCAGCACTTACGCCGGCGAGGTGTTCAGCTCACCTCCCTCGCTGGCGCGCACGCCAACGGCCTTCAGCTCCGGAAGCTCCGGACCTGAAGTGAAGCTGATGGTTCCATCGACCGCGAACGCATGGCCCACCCCTCGGTCGCCATCGTGGTGCAGGGCCCGCCAAAGGTCGACGGCTTCGCCGACGCAGGCGATCTCGAAAGCGACGTCTTCCTCATCGGAGAGGCTGCCCGCGGCTGCAATGGCTAATGACAGGCGGCGCGACACCTCTTCGCCGGCGAAGGCAGCAGCGGAGATGTCGAACTCCTTCTCCAAGATCTGCACCATCTCGTCGAGCTGCAGTCTGGCCATCGTGAAGAGCGTCATGGCCGGCCAGTCCGTGCTGGGCCGCTCTCCGGCCGGCCCGTAGAAGTACGCGCCGGGATCCGCCTCCTCGAGCGCTGCTTGCGCCAGCCAGAACCGAGTGCCGGCGACGATCACTTCATTCGGAACGTCTCCGAACCAGGTCACACTTGTCCTTTCGTCGTCATGCGATACGAGTCCGCGCCGGCGCCAGCCGCACAGCAAGTGTCCGGACCCTCTCCTCCAGCTCCGCAAGCGGCAAGGTCAGGTCCAGTCGATGCACCGCAACGGCTACTCCAGCCCCTCGAATCTCGTATGGTGCAGGCTGCGGACCGCCGTTGGCGTACAGCAGGTGGCCCGTCGCCAGGCCGAGACGTGCGCAGTAGGCCATGAGCTGGTACACGTCCGCGTTGGAGGCCTTCCCGGCGTCGCCGAGCAGCTTGTATTTGGTGTCAGCAACGGCGCTGACACCCATGGACGTGGTGTGGACGAGGTCGGGGCGGATGGTCAGCGCGCCACCGTGGTCGAGCTTGTAGGAGTTCTGTGCGTCCCAGGCGGGATCGGCTTCGGCGAACAGTCGGGCGACGAGGTGCTCGAAGAGCGTGGCCATGTTCAGCCAGAAGCCGTGTACCGGCACCTCGCCAGGATTGTTCTCGACTCCGGCGTACCGGACGACCAGCTCGCTCACGGCCAGCAGAGCGTGCAGCCGGGCATTGAGCCGGGTGGGCGTCCAGGGTGTCGCTGCGCCCGGCGTCAGCAGGCTCGCCTCGGTCAGGATCCGGTCAATGCGACGCAGGTCGACCTCGACCTCCGCAGTGAGTCCGGGCTGCTGAAGCAGAAGAAGGACGGCGGTGCGGATCAGCCGGTTCTCGTCGGTGTCCACCGTCCACTCGTCGACCGTCACCTCAAGCGGGTGCAGCTGGTTGAAGCGGCGCAGGTACTGGTCGCGCAGACGCACCCGACCTCGCAGGACGGGCAGCGTCTGGTCCTCGGTGCGGTAGCCGCGCAACGGCCCGGCCGCAAGGGCCGTCTTGGCCTCCTCGCAGAACAACCGCGCCAACACCGCGGATAGGTCCGCCTCGTCATCGACAAAGACCTGTTCTGCGTCCACGGTGAGGTACGACGCGCCTTGGGCCCGGGCGAGCAGGCTCAGGACCTGCACCGCCCCGACCTTGGGCGCGACACGCACCAGCAGGTCGCCGCGGCGGAGCGTGCCGACGACGTACTGGGCCGTGACGCTCCAGCCCTCGCGCTCTGGCGTCGCAGTCACCATCCCGGACTCGTTGAGGGCGCTCGCCTCGACGGTCGAGAGCGGCACACCGCTGAGCGTCTGTCCCTCGGAGAGGCGCGCGAGGTCAGCCCTGGTCGCCATCGGTGGTCTCGAGGACGTGCGCCGGCACGGAATCGGAATCCGAGTCGGAAACGGGCACCGGGTTCGGTTCGGCAAGGCCGAGCTCGGCGAGCCACCGCCCGAACGGGTACCACTCGTCGACCAGAGTGTGCTTGCCGTAGTGGTGCTCGATCAGCATCGGGCGCAGCTCGCGCCGCCACAGCCGGTCGAGCGCGACCGGCGACTCGATTCCCTCGCGCATGAAGTAGGACGGCCCGAAGGCGAGCGCGGCATCAAGCCCGCGCTGCCGCATGGTCGAGTTGAGCCGGTTGCGCAGCTCGGCGAGCGCAACGGGCTTGCCGTTGGCCTCGCACCACCTGCGGAGCATGCCCGCGAGGGAAGGCTCGCCGGAGTCCATCGACATGAACACGAACCGACGCCGCATCGCTGCGTCGAGCAGGGCGATGGACCGATCGGCGGTGTTCATGGTGCCGATGATGAAGAGATTGTCGGGCAACTTGAACCGCTCCCACTCGCTGTAGAGCAACTCGATCTCGACTTCGCGGTACTCCAGCAGGAAGTAGAGCTCCCCGAACACCTTCGCGATGTTGGCCCGGTTGATCTCGTCAATGACGAGTACGAAGGGTTTGCCCGGCGCCTCTCGAGCCTCATCAGCGAGTCTCTTGAGCGGACCCGACTTGACGCTGAGGGCCGCCCCCTCGCCGTCGCTGGTGGCGACCGGCCGGAAGCCTTCCACGAAGTCTTCGTAGGAGTACGTCGGGTGGAACTGCACCAGCGCCGACTGCGCCTCAGGCAGCTCGCACGCTTCCAGCAGCCGCTGGACGAGGTAGGTCTTCCCGGTGCCTGGTGGGCCCTCGAGCACGACCTGCTTGCGCTCGTTGAGGCTGACCAGTAGTTCCGCCAGCCAGTTGCTGTCGGAGTGGTGGAGCTGGACGGCCAGCGCCTCGACGTCGCACGCCAGGACGGCCGGCTCGAGCGTTGGCGGCTCTGCCTCGGCCTCCGCGTCCTCCGGCTCGACGACGACCGACTCGTCAAGGTCCTCCGGACTCGGCACCGGAACGAGGTCTTCATCGATCTCGGTCAGGTCGGACAAGGCACCGGCGAGATCGGTCAGGTCGAGGACGTCCTCGCCCTTGAACCTGAGACGGCTGCGGATGCCGCTCGGCAGGCGCTTCACCTCCGGCGTCGAGTCCGGATACCAGGCAACGCGGCGCGTGAGGAGCGACATACCGCCGATGGACTGCAGCTGAGCCGGGCTGTCCTCGAGCCGTCCCAATCGGAGCGTCCCGCCGTCGACTGTCGTGACCAGGTCGCCGGGCTTCATGCCGAGCACGAAGGAGAGCACATCGCGCTTCTTGCCTTCGCGTTTGACCACTTGGAGATGCCCATAGTGCTGCTCGATCAGAGCGGTTAGCGTGCCCTGGTCCAGATCACGGGGCAACTGGGTCAGCTGCCCGACCGTGATGCTCACGAAGCCCTGCTTCCCCCACGCAGGCACCCGGTTTTGCTGGTCCACTTCTCCACGCACGAGCCACGCGCGAGCGCCCCCTTCGGGCGCCTCGCTCCACTGCTGCAGCAGTGGAGCGACGTCGTAGCGGACCGGCTGGCCGGAGTTCTCGGCCTGGAGCCGGAGAGTGATGGTCTTGAGGTCACGCTCGGTATCGCCCAGCAGACTGCCGACCTGGTCGCCGAGCTGCTGGACGATGCGCTCCCTGTCGACAGGCGACAGGACGGCGGTGAAAGACGCCGGGTGGGCAACCACGCAGAGCAGGGAGCTCACTCGTAGGTCAACTCCATCCGCCCCGAAAACCAGCTCCCGGAACGCCCACGGGTCGTCCCAGGCGGTGGCGCGTAGCGGTTCCGGCTGCTCGAACCAGTGGACGAGCGTCCTGACGAACGAAGTCAGCATTGCCATCGGAGTGGCAATGAGCGCTTGCCCGCCGTGGACGAAGCCCTGCTCCAGGTCGGCCGAGATGCGCCATGGCAGTCCCGGCGGATCTATCGCCGGGATCAAGGGGTTGCGCACGCGGCTCCGCTTGGTGCTCCCGACCATGTCGCTCAGTGGGCCGACCAGCAGCACCAAAGCCTCCGCGGCAAGGACTCGGGCCTCGAACGAGAGAGACCCCGGGAGAGTTGCATGCGGGGGAGGGTGGTGCGGAGTCAAAGTACTCCCGCAGTGACCTGGCTTGCTCGAGCGTCCAGACATGCCCGTCCTCGACGAAGGCCGAACCGCCTGACCGCCATGCGTCGAGGATCTGCCGCGCTCCTCGCAGTGCGTGAGCAGCGCCGCTTCCTCCATGCAGAACATCGGTAGACGGATCTGCCGCCACGTCCGGCAAGATCTCGTTGCGAGCGGCGTCCCAGTCCTTGTAGCCGGTGACGGCTACGTCGTAGAGCTCTTGCGGATCGGGGTACGTCGCCAACGCCGCCCGACCTTGGGCGGTCAGCCGGAATCCGCCCTCACTCGTTGCGTGCAGCCACCCAGGGTGCTCGTAGGTGGTGGTCAGGTTCCACCCGAAGTTGATCCAGGCACGAACCCCGTTGTTAGTGGTGAGGCTGAGGTCGTACGCCGTTAGCGGCTCTCGCGCAGCGGCCAGGTCCTGGAGGTCGGTGAGCTTCATCGGCTCTGCCTCCTCGCCGAGGATCTCCAGCCCGATGCGCAATCGACGACGACAGCGCGCTGCCCAGTCAGCATCCTGCTCGGGCTCGACGGCGATGGTCATCTCCGTGGTCATCGAACGACCTCCGGGTGGCGCGGGCCCTCACCGGGCGGTGGATCAAGCGGAGTGGTGAACGGGACACCTGTCTCGGCGGCCGTCGCCATCGCGTCGTACGCCGCCAGCACCAGCCGCTTCGTCCGGAACTCCCCGTGGTCGCGCTCTTCGTACTTGCGCACCACGAAGAATGAGTCGAGCACATGTTCGGCGTCCGCCCGATCCAGGCCGTAGACGTGGAACATCGCCGCGTCCAACTCAGCGGCCAAATGGTCACGCCTCTTCGGCAGCCATCGGTATGGCGCCCGAACCTCGCTGCGTTTGGGCTCACCTTCAGCGGCGAAGCTGGCCAATCGACGGCTGGTGTACGTCAACTCGAACACGCGGGCGCGCACGAACTCACTCAAAGACTCAGTCGACCACGCCGGCACCTCCTCAAAGACCTCAGGAGGGGGGGCCGCCAACTGCTTCGTGAGGAAGATCGTTACATGCGTGCCAGTCATCTTCTGACGGGTTAGATAGTCCCAGACAAAGGAGGACCAGAGCGCCAGCAGTTGCGCTGCCGCTGAGGCCGAGCGAGGAATCGCGAACCACAAGCCGCTTGCAGGGACGCGCGGGATAAGTGACGGAATGAAAGTTCGCTCGTTCACAGACGCCGCGATGTCGCGCCATCCTAGTAACCAACTATGGCGTAGCCAGCCCTTCGCATCAAGGAACTGGTTCAGCGCCTCCTCCGAGACCCAATAGCGGGAGAGACTCTCGTGGTCCGGATCATCGTGATCAGCTGCGGACAAGTGCGGAAGCGCACCCTTATTTAGTTGAGCCGCACTAGCACCTTCGTACGTGGTATAGCGATGGTCATAATGACTTACCATCTTCGCCTCGTACAGTGGAAGCCATCTATTTCCGTTGGACTCCCAACTCCAACCGTCAAAGGAGTCCGGCGGGTGGAAGTCCGAGGCGGCTCGAAAAAGGCCCGCGTCGTCGGCCATGTGAAGCATGCGGCCCAAAATGAGTCCCCATGGATTGGCGCCACCATCTCTTATCAGCACTGGGTGACGGCGATAACACGCCAAAGTGATATCGGCGTCTCGTCTCGACCGGAAGACCGGCAGCGTCCCGGTGTTTGGATTCAGAAGCAGCACTTCGTCGGAGAGAAGCTCAAAGCGCCGGGACGGCACGTCCGTGACATACCGTGTGTAGAAGGCCATCCTTACGTCGACGACTCTATCGCCACCGGTCATGACGGAGATAGCGAACCGAAACTGATTGTGAACTCCTGCGAAGATTTTGGCTTCGTTCTCGAAGTCGTAGAAGGCCGCCAACCGGGACGCCTTCAGCGTGTCCGCAAAGAACGGTGCCGTGGTGGCGTCTGTTGCGAGCCCTGTGGGCGTGATGATTCCCATGCGACCATTCGGACCGAGGGTCGAACGGAAGTGCTCAGCGAACACCTGGTAGGTGTTCACGTCTCCAACGCCGGTCAGCGGATAGCGACCACTGGCTCTAAGGAAGTGGCTCTCAGCCTCTGACTTCCGCTTGGTCGCTTGGAACTCGTCGAAGAGATCCTGACGGTCACTCCCGGCAAGGGCGGCGATGAGCTTCTTGCGCGCAGCGGCGTTCTTAGCGTTGGCGATCTCCGGCGCGCGGGTGGCGAAGAACTCCTGCTCCTGGAGCTTCACCCGTTCCCACGGCGGGTTGCCCAGCACCGCATCGAAGCCCCCGACCCAGCCGTAGGCGCCCTCAATGAGGCCGTCCTTCGTCGTTCGGAACACCTCAGGGAACTCCAGGTGCCAGTGAAACAGCCGGTGGCGCTGAACGACAGCTCGGACCGCGTCGAGCACCTCCTCGGAGGCGGTGCCGTCGGCCGTCTGCTGAAGCACCCGGTCCAGTGTCGGGACGTCGTCGGGACCTTTGGGGCCAAGGAAGGCGGCGCACCAGGCGTCGGCGACGAGCTGGTTGCGGATGGTGTCCGGGTCGTCGCGAAGTGCGTGGTACCGCTGTGCGGCCCAGGCGATGTCATCGACCGTCTCGGTCCGTGCCAGCCGGTTAGCGACTTCGGCGACGACGCGGCGGGTGGCCGTGGTGTCGAGGACGATGCCGGCGTCGCCGAAGAGGTCGGCCTGACCGCGGTGCTTCCGGTCTTCGTTGTTGGCCTTCTTCCAAGCGGCGACGGTGTCCTTGTCGTCGCCCGTCAGAACGGCGAAGGCCGTGTTGGGGATGCCTTCCTTGAGCAGGGCGGGGGTCGTACCGAGCAAGGCGTTGCCGACCTTGATGTGGTGGTCGAGGAACGACAGCGGTCTGCCCGGGGTCATGGCCGTGAGCCACAGGCTGACCTTGGCTAGGTCCGCGGCCATCGGGTTCACGTCGACGCCGTACAGGCAGCGGGCGACGACGTCGTGCAGGGCGTCGCTGAAGTGAGTCGGCGTGGGGTCAAGCTCGCCGGTCCGAGCGGTGGCCAGGCGCATCGCGATCCGGCGCGCTGCGGCGACGAGGAAGTGCGCCGAGCCGACGGCAGGGTCGCAGACCTTGAGGTCGAGCAGGGCGGCCGCGCGCTCCTCGGGGGTGTTGGTCCGTTTCTCGACGTCGTCGAGGACCGGATCGAGGGCGGTGTCGAGGACCAGCTCGACCAGCTCAGTGGGCGTGTAGTAGCTGCCGGAGGTCTTGCGGTCGTTGCCGGCCAACACCTCGAGGCTGAACGCGTGGCTGATGCGGTCGTAGCGCGGCACGAGCTCGAGCAGCGACTCGTAGATCGAGCCGAGCTCCTCGGCCCCGAGCTGCGCGAAGTCGACCCGACGGCGCGGCTGGCCCTTCGGCTGGACAACGGACAGGGAGCGCATCGCAGACAGCACCGCGGTGTTCGGCAGCCGGCAGCCGTCTAGCACGTCGGCCTCGGTCACGGTGAACAGCCCACCAAGCCCGGGCAGCCCGAGCCGGGGCTCCCCTTCTCGCGACCCGAGCGCCGTGAGGACGAACTCGACACCTTGCCAGAGGTCGTCGTGGTTGCTGCCATGCCGCGTGAGGGCTAGCTCACGGAGCCGTCGCGAGGAGAAGTAGTTGTCGTAGCGGTGGCGTTCCTCCGAGCCCACAGTCTCAGCTAGCAGTGCGCCGCGCTCCTCGGCGACCGACCAGAACAGGAGCCGGTAGACGGTCCGGAGCAACGCGCCGTGTACATCGACGAGACGGACGTCGCCTCCGGCGACTTGCTCGCGCAGCTGGATGTTGGCGGGGTGCTGCAGGAAGCCGGTGCCGAGCGTCTCGAGCGCTGTCTCGACGCCGGCCCGGAGCAGGTTGAGGGCGCGGACGCCCTGGCTGACGGCGGTGGTGCGCCACCGCTCGAGCCAGCACGAGGTAGGAGGCTCACCCTCCGGCACCTCAACCCGGGACTGGTGGCAGAGCAGGTAGAGAAGCGTGAACTCGGCGTACAGGTCGCCGTCGAACATCGCCTCCAGGTCGAACTCGACGTAGGCGAATCCGGTCAGCGTGGTGGAGTCGCGCAGCAGGCGCACCAGCCGACCGTTGGAAAGGACCGCCCAGAGGTAGTCGTCGGTGCGGTTCAGAAGCTCCTGCACCATCGAGTGCGGCGCGCGCGCGGCTCCCGCGACTCCCGGCGACCTGGTATCGAGAGGGACGCCCCACCCGAGCAGATGGACCGGTGTCTGTCCCGCAAGGTGGCTGACGGGGTACTGCTTGTCGCCTGCGGTGAGGCCGCCGGCGTGGGCGGCTGGGACGCGGCCGTACCCGAGCTGGTCGAGCAACAGACCGAGCCAGCGCTCCCGAGTGAGGCCGACCGCCGGGTCCCCATCGGGCAGCTGGGCCAGGTCGTCCCGGAACCGGCGATAGGCGCCCTGCAGATAGGTCCAGACCCGGGCGGCAGCCTCCCGCGGGCTCTCGCCACCCAGGTGGTAGGCGGCACCGTCAAGGCCGTCCAGGCCGCCGGCCATAACTGCGTCGAGAACGTCGGCGGGCAGCAGCCCGCCCGCCACCCGCACCGTGCTAAGGGATGCCGTCACGCCGCCCTCCTCGACAAGTAAGCGTGGAACGCCTCGTTCCAAGACGAACTGGCCTGCTCCTCCAGTCGAAACGCTTTGTTCATCAGGTCGACGTAGCGCTGGACGTGCTCCCGCCTTTCGAACGCTGCCTCGAGCGCGACCGCGGCCTCGGCCAGCACCGACAGATCCGCCGGGGCGGGAACCTGACGAAGGTCACCGGCCGACACCTTGAGCGCACCGGTCGCCAAGCCAGCCCCGAGCTTGGTTGCGCGCAAGAAGTCGTAGATCGGCGGACTCGTCAGGAGGGCAGCCAGTTCACGCAGGCTTGGGCCACCTTCGCGAGGCACCACCGAGATGACCGGGACGCAGGGCAGCCACTCACCGTGCTCGTCGATCGCGACCTCCGGGAGCTTGCCCTGAGTGGCCACGAGCAGCTTGGGGCGCAACCGACCCTCGGCCCACGTTCGCAGAGGCGGAGCCAACTTTGCGAGGTCCACGACCGGTCGCTCGTACCTGGCCTTGTCGAACTTAGTCGCCACGTTCCCCCAGCTCATCCGCAACGGGTCGATGAGCCCGGTGGTGACCAGGTAGGGCAAACCCGGTGTCGGCACGAACGTTTCTGGCGCGTCGAAAACGGCTCCGCGCAATCCGTAGTACTGGTCGCGATAGTCGGCCGTAATGTCGCACAGGTCTCCCAGCGTGCCAGCTCCAGGCCTGGACTGGACGTAGAGACCACCGACGTGACCCGCGATTAGCGGCGCCCAAGAGCCATCCCGCCACTCGAGCGACGCGCTACGCAGCGGCGCGAAGTCAGGGCCCGAAAGCCGGCGTGTCGTGGGGCTGTCACCGAGGCGAGTAAGCACCACGATGATCGTGGTCACCGACGCCTCGAACTCCGATCCGTCACCTCGCCAGATCAGGGCTAGGTCATGGGACGCGGCCACCGATCGACGGATATCGGCTGAGTCGGTCGCGGCGAGGAATGAGTCGGGGAGTACCAGGCCGATGCGGCCCCGATCGCTTCGCAACCGTGCGGCGAGCAGAAGGAAGTAAGAGCTCTCGTCCGCTTTAGGTCCCCCGAGGCCGCCGAAGGCGTGCTTGGCCAGGAGCCTAGGTCGCGAGACCGCGGCTCCCGCGCGCAGCGGAGAAAGAAATGGCGGGTTACCCACCACCGCGTCGAAGCCGGCATGACCCGCCTCCTCCGGGAAGATCTCGGGGAACTCTAGGTGCCAGTGGAAGAGTCGGTGTCGCTGGGCGACCTTGCGGACAGCGGCAAGCACCTCTTCACTTGCGGTGGCGTGGGCGATCTGTTGCAGAACGCGGTCCGTGAGGGGGACGTCGTCCGGGCCTTTGGGGCCGAGGAAGGCGGCGCACCAGGCGTCGGCGACGAGCTGGTTGCGGATGGTGTCCGGGTCGTCGCGAAGTGCGTGGTACCGCTGTGCGGCCCAGGCGATGTCATCGACCGTCTCGGTCCGTGCCAGCCGGTTAGCGACTTCGGCGACGACGCGGCGGGTGGCCGTGGTGTCGAGGACGATGCCGGCGTCGCCGAAGAGGTCGGCCTGACCGCGGTGCTTCCGGTCTTCGTTGTTGGCCTTCTTCCAAGCGGCGACGGTGTCCTTGTCGTCGCCCGTCAGAACGGCGAAGGCCGTGTTGGGGATGCCTTCCTTGAGCAGGGCGGGGGTCGTACCGAGCAAGGCGTTGCCGACCTTGATGTGGTGGTCGAGGAACGACAGCGGTCTGCCCGGGGTCATGGCCGTGAGCCACAGGCTGACCTTGGCTAGGTCCGCGGCCATCGGGTTCACGTCGACGCCGTACAGGCAGCGGGCGACGACGTCGTGCAGGGCGTCGCTGAAGTGAGTCGGCGTGGGGTCAAGCTCGCCGGTCCGAGCGGTGGCCAGGCGCATCGCGATCCGGCGCGCTGCGGCGACGAGGAAGTGCGCCGAGCCGACGGCAGGGTCGCAGACCTTGAGGTCGAGCAGGGCGGCCGCGCGCTCCTCGGGGGTGTTGGTCCGTTTCTCGACGTCGTCGAGGACCGGATCGAGGGCGGTGTCGAGGACCAGCTCGACCAGCTCAGTGGGCGTGTAGTAGCTGCCGGAGGTCTTGCGGTCGTTGCCGGCCAACACCTCGAGGCTGAACGCGTGGCTGATGCGGTCGTAGCGCGGCACGAGCTCGAGCAGCGACTCGTAGATCGAGCCGAGCTCCTCGGCCCCGAGCTGCGCGAAGTCGACCCGACGGCGCGGCTGGCCCTTCGGCTGGACAACGGACAGGGAGCGCATCGCAGACAGCACCGCGGTGTTCGGCAGCCGGCAGCCGTCTAGCACGTCGGCCTCGGTCACGGTGAACAGCCCACCAAGCCCGGGCAGCCCGAGCCGGGGCTCCCCTTCTCGCGACCCGAGCGCCGTGAGGACGAACTCGACACCTTGCCAGAGGTCGTCGTGGTTGCTGCCATGCCGCGTGAGGGCTAGCTCACGGAGCCGTCGCGAGGAGAAGTAGTTGTCGTAGCGGTGGCGTTCCTCCGAGCCCACAGTCTCAGCTAGCAGTGCGCCGCGCTCCTCGGCGACCGACCAGAACAGGAGCCGGTAGACGGTCCGGAGCAACGCGCCGTGTACATCGACGAGACGGACGTCGCCTCCGGCGACTTGCTCGCGCAGCTGGATGTTGGCGGGGTGCTGCAGGAAGCCGGTGCCGAGCGTCTCGAGCGCTGTCTCGACGCCGGCCCGGAGCAGGTTGAGGGCGCGGACGCCCTGGCTGACGGCGGTGGTGCGCCACCGCTCGAGCCAGCACGAGGTAGGAGGCTCACCCTCCGGCACCTCAACCCGGGACTGGTGGCAGAGCAGGTAGAGAAGCGTGAACTCGGCGTACAGGTCGCCGTCGAACATCGCCTCCAGGTCGAACTCGACGTAGGCGAATCCGGTCAGCGTGGTGGAGTCGCGCAGCAGGCGCACCAGCCGACCGTTGGAAAGGACCGCCCAGAGGTAGTCGTCGGTGCGGTTCAGAAGCTCCTGCACCATCGAGTGCGGCGCGCGCGCGGCTCCCGCGACTCCCGGCGACCTGGTATCGAGAGGGACGCCCCACCCGAGCAGATGGACCGGTGTCTGTCCCGCAAGGTGGCTGACGGGGTACTGCTTGTCGCCTGCGGTGAGGCCGCCGGCGTGGGCGGCTGGGACGCGGCCGTACCCGAGCTGGTCGAGCAACAGACCGAGCCAGCGCTCCCGAGTGAGGCCGACCGCCGGGTCCCCATCGGGCAGCTGGGCCAGGTCGTCCCGGAACCGGCGATAGGCGCCCTGCAGATAGGTCCAGACCCGGGCGGCAGCCTCCCGCGGGCTCTCGCCACCCAGGTGGTAGGCGGCACCGTCAAGGCCGTCCAGGCCGCCGGCCATAACTGCGTCGAGAACGTCGGCGGGCAGCAGCCCGCCCGCCACCCGCACCGTGCTAAGGGATGCCGTCACGCCGCCCTTCACGGGTAGGTCACCGAGTCTGGCTGCATCAGCGTCGGCGCAGGCTGGCCCGTGGCGGTAGCTAGTTCAACGGCCACCAAATTGAAAGTAGCCACGACGGTACGCAGCGCAGTCAGGGCGTGTGGCTGTTGGACTGACCAAATCCCATTTGCCTTGAGGAGCCAAAGGTCGCCCTTTCGCTTAGGGGGTGGGTTCCTGAGCTTCGCCGCGTCGCCGTGAGCGGCCGCATTGCGGATATAGTTGAGGGTCTCGAGGAAGGCACTCAAGGTCTGCCAGTTGCTCGGCCCGGCGACCGGGGTTCCTCTGCCACTACCACCCAGAGACCAGTCCTTGAAGCGTACTTCGAATCTTGCTGTGGTCGGCAGAGTCCCCAACAGGATTCCGAAGTCGGAGAACAGAATCCGCTGGATCTTGACGGGCCCCGGAGCCATAAGTCGGTCCTCGGCCAACCACTTGGCGGGATTCGCGTCCGGAGCGTTCACGCGAGGGTTAACGACATCTCCCTCACAACCGAGTCGCACGGCGTGAGCCCCGAGCAGCAATTCCTCGAGCCCCGCTTCAAGAGCGCCCAAGCTCGCAATAGCCACGGTTTGCCAGAGCAGGTCGCGCGGGCCTGCAGGTCTTCCAGACCCGGTCTGCCGTACCGCGAACTCATTGAACAGCGTGCGAGGACGCGCGAAGGGACCGGTCGCAAAGTTGCTCGCAACGTCTGCAAACACTGGCCACGGCGGGGGGGTTGGCATGGTCAATGCGTCCCTTGCGTCGGCATGAGCAGCTGAATGCTGAGCACGTCGACCGGGTGTTGGGCGGTGACGGTGAGGCCGCGTCGCGATGCCTCGGCCTCTCGGCTCCGACCGGACCGCGCACGGAGATGTGCAGAGAGCAGCCGCTCGGCGCGTGCGCCCGCGACGGCGTCCAGCTGAGGTGTCAGCTGGTGGAGCTCGGCGAGGATGCCCTCCATCCATCCCTGGGCGATCCCCTCGGGCACGTTGCCGCTGGGGACTGCGGACAGAAGGGCCTCGGCGCGATCGTCGGGCAGCCACACGGCTTGGCTCGGCGGGCCCTCGAAGGCCAGCACGCAGGCGTCTTCGGCGACTCGCTGGCGGGGACCCGACGGGGCAGGCAGGGTGAGGTGGAAGCGCAGGCGAAGCAGCAGGACGGTCGTGCGGGTGGTGACTGCGTCGGTGCGCATCACGCCGGCGCGCCGGGCTGGGCGTTCGGCGTCTAGCACGGTGGGGTCGAGCGCGCTTTCTAGGACGTAGCGGGCCACTGCCTGGACCGCGGGGTCGGTGCGTGCGATGACTGCGTGGCCGCGCTCGGCTGGTGGGTCCTGGTGGAAAGGCAGCGGGTCGAGCAGGCCGGTGGGTAGCGTGCTGCGGGCGCCGAGCGGGAGCGTGGCGGTGACGGCGGTGAACCCATCGTCGGTCGCGGTGACCGTCGAACCGAGGGTGCCGAAGGTTGCTTCGAGGAACGCGCGCAGATCGCCGTGCGAGCCGAGTGCGGCGCGCACCTCGTCGACCTCGGCGGACACCTCCTCCGGCTTGATGGTGTTCTGGGCGTAGCGGGCGCGGGACGCTTTCTCCTTCTCGGCGGCTGAGGTCCAGGCGGTTTCGAGGTCGCGGGCGCGTGTGTCGAGGTCGAGGTCGAGAAGCAGCTGGTCTCGGGTGTCCTCGCCGCGCAACAGGAGTCCCTCGGCCAGGGCGTCGATGACGCCCTGGCCGTCGCCGGGGACGGGGACGGCTACTCCGGTGGCCTTAGCGATGGCCCGGTGGCGGCGGATCAGGACGTCCAGGACGATGCCGTCGATGCCGTTGTCCTCGCCGTAGAGCGTGATCGCGCGAACTACATCGCGGCGCTGCAGGAACCGGTCGACCCGGCCCTCGCGTTGCTCGTGGCGCGTCGGGTTCCAGCACAGGTCGTAGTGGACGACCGCGGAGAAGCCCTCCTGCAGGTTGACGCCCTCCGAGAGGCAGTCGGTGGCGACGAGGACGTGGGCGCCCTCGGCGGCGGTCAGCTCGGCCACGCGTCGCTCGCGCTCGGCGGGTGGTAGTTCGCCGGTGACGCTGATTACGGTCGCCTTCTTCTTGAGTGCCTGGGCGAGGTGCTCGGCGACATAGTGGGCGGTGTCGATGAAGCGGCAGAAAACGATCGGCTGGTCGCCACCCTTGAGCAGGCCCTTGACCTGGGTGACTAGGGCCGCGAGCTTGCGGTCCTGCTCTGGTCCGTCGAGCTGGGCGGCGCGGCGGGCGAACTCGAGGAGACGCCGGCGGTCTGACGTGCCGGCGGTGGTCTCCTCGTCGTCGGTGATCGAGCCTGGCGTGGTGTCCATGCCCTCGAGCGCCTCGTCGTCATCGACGTCGAGGACCGCTGCCCGACCGAGAGCATCGGCCTCCTCGGCTGTCTTCGCCTCGATGTTGGCCGCCCGGGTACGCAGGGTGGCTTCAGCTGCACGGGGACTCGACGCTAGTGCGCGCAGGAGGGCCAGCACCGACCACCAGCGGACTCGGCTCTTGGCGTCGTCGTCGCCGCGGCGTACCTGCTCGCGCGCGTAGGCGAGGACGTCGTCGAACAGGTCTCGATAGGCAGGGGCGAGCGTGTAGGGCACGTCGAGGGTGAGTCGGTCGCTTGGGAAGGGTGTGTTCTCGTCGAGGTAGTGGCGGATGTCGCCGCGGCGCCGCTGGACGAAGTGCCGGGCTAGCAGCCGGCGGCCCGCGTCGGTGGCGAGGTCGACAGTGCGCAGGTCGGGGTTGCACAGGCCGATGAGGTTGGTGAAGGCCTCCTCGTCGCCCGAGTGGGGCGTCGCGGTGGCCAGCACGAGGTGTCGCTCGGCGTCGGCGGCGAGGTCGTGGAGCAGCTCATAGCGTTGGTGCCGGGAGCGCTGGCCCTGGCCGGACCCGGCGACGCAGTTGTGGGCCTCGTCGACGATCACCAGCTCGGGGCAGCGCTGCAGGAAGTCGTGGCGCCGTCGGTCGGACTTGATGAAGTCGGTGGAGACGATGACGTGCGGGTAGCGGTCGAAGAGCGACTCATTCATCATCAGGTCTCGCTCGAGGCGCTTGACGGTGCTGGTCAGGAGCAGCTCGGCGTCGATGCCGAACTTGGCCGACAGCTCGCGCTGCCACTGCTCGGCCAAGGCGGGCGAGCAGAGCACCGCTATCCGGCGCACGGTCCCCTGGGCCAGGAGCTCGGCGGCGATCAGCCCGGCCTCGATGGTCTTGCCGATCCCGACGTCGTCGGCGATGAGGAGACGGACGACGTCTTGGCGCAGCGCGAGGAGGAGAGGGACGTACTGGTAGCTGCGTGGGCTGACCGCGATCCCGGCGAGCGAGCGGAAGGGGCCGGCGCTCGCCGCGAAGCCGACGCGTAGTGCGGTGCGCAGAAGGGCTGCGGAGGTGCTGTCGCCGAGGTCGGTGGCGAGCGGCGGTGGGAACTGCGCCGGCTCGACGCCTTCGTCGGGGAAGACGCCGACGATGTCTGCGCTGCCTCCGCCCAGGGGTTGGAGCAGGAGGAAGTCGGGGGTGGTGCCGGGCAGGACCACCCACTCCCGGCCGCGGGTCCGGACCAGGCTGCCGACCGCCGCGTCGAAGGTGGAGCCTGTTGACTCGGTGCTCGTAGCAGTCATCGAGCGGTGGTGCTCCTTCCATGGCCGAACAGCCACTCGTGCCGGTCGGCGACGGCCGACCAGTCGTCGTCGTACTTGAATCGGACCACGAACCAGCTCGCGTCGACGAGCCGGCGTTCGGCATCGTGGTCGCGCTGCTGCTGCAGCTCGGTGTCGTGGTGTGGCCCGTCGAGGAAGATCGCGACGGGGTTGCCGGGGAGGTCGTAGATGAAGTCCGGGCGTGCCTTCAGCTCGGGCAGGGTGCGCTGGGCGTCATCGGGGAGCTTGCGGCCGGTGTCGTCCAGCCAGGCGACGAACTTCGCCTCGAGGGAGGAGTCACCGAGTCGAGAGAGCCACTCGCTCTGTACGGAGCGGTCTCGGCCGCCAGCGCCGGGCTCGACTCGCGCTCCCAGCAGACTGGTGAGGAGCTCGACGACACTGTGCCGGTTGATGCTGGTGTGGTCGTACTGGTTGGCATACGACAGCAGGCAGTCGTAGCAGCCTCGCTCGCAGCGCACGCTCCCGCCGGGCGGGGTGTGCAGGTCGGCGCCGGTGTCCGGGTCGTAGTGGATGATGGTGAGCGCGCGTCTGGCCACGCGGGCCATCGCGTCGGGGTCCTTGACGAGTCGGGTGAGCACGCCGGCGCCGCCCTCGGCCGCTTCGGTGAGGAGGAAGCGGCCTCGCTCCTGGGCGTCGGGGAGCTCTCGGCTGTCGAGCTCGGAGTCCTCGAGCTGGAACTCGGCCTCGATGGCGCGCTCGAGAGCGGCCCGCAGGGTGACCGCAACCTCGGCGGGCACCGTGCGTCCGGCGCGGACCATGAGCACGTTCCGGCGGTCCTGGACGTAGGGCACCACCCGTGCGCGGTCCTTGACGTCCTCGATGTCGGGGAGGTCGTCGGTGTCGACCGTCGTGTCGTTGGCCTGCTTGTCGCTGAGCCAGAGGCCCTCGCGCAGGTCGAGGTGGTAGCCGCGCTCGTCGGGGTTCTTGCGGCGTCGGCGGCCGACGTTGGCGATGCGGATGTCGGCGGCCTCGGCCTGGACGAGCTCGAGGACGACGTCGCCGTCGGCGACGGCCTGGGCCCGGACCCGGTCGGGTGCGTGGCCTCGGTCGGCGAAGCGGTAGGAGATCTCGAGCTCGTATCCGGACTTGCGGCGTTCTTCCTCGTCGCTGCTGATTCGCTCACGGCGGCGGGTGAAGACGGTCTGCAGTCGCAGGAGCCCGGACTGGGTGGTGCCGAGCCGGTCGCCGCAGTTCTCGCAGATGTCGAGGCCGGCCCGGACGGGGTGGTCGTAGCCGCAGCCCTCGCAGCGTTTGGCTGACTCAGTGACGGCGCCTCCGCTGGAGGTGCTGTCGGGGTCGCGCGGGAGCTGGATCCGGGTGACCTCGTAGCGGGCGCCTTCGTGGTAGATGAGGCTGTTGGGCCCGAACTCGCTGATGGCGACGAAGCGTGGTCGTTGGAGGTAGTCGCCGTCGACCTTGCCGCCGCGTCGCGCCGGGATGTAGGCAGCGAGGGGCAGGCGGGGGAAGGAGTAGCCGGGCAGGAATCCTTCGCTGGCGAGGTAGCGGTAGCTGTAGAAGTCGGTGGCGCCGGCCTCCTGGTCATCGTTGCGGAGCAGGGTGAGCTGGTTGCGAGCGTCGGCACGGCGGCGTTCGGCGATGCGACGGGCGAGCTTGGTCGCTGAGGTGCTGATCGCGAGCTTGTGCTGCTCGTTTACCTCGTGCAGGGCGGTGCGGTAGAGGTTGCGCCACCGCTCGAACGAGTCGTCGAACGCCTTGGTGGCGTTCTTCAGCTGGTCGTGGATCCAGGTGTCGCTCCACCAGGTGGGGTCGCCGCCGTCGAGGGCCCAGGTCTGACGGAGTCCGGCGAGCACGCGGTCGGCGCGTTGCTGGGCCCGGCTGGCTACGTCGGGCTGGGTCACGGCGTGCCACAGGTCGGGGTGGACCCTCAGCGTCGGGGTGTCGCCCTCGGCCTCGAGGAGGTCGGTGATGGAGGACCGCATCGACTGGTTGGTCTCGGCCAGCCAGATTGCGTGCACGTGGGAGCGGATGAGGTCTTGGTTGGTCAGGTCGAGTCGGGGTGCGATGACCGAGCCTGCGACCATCTCGCGCGAGCGGCGGAACCAGTAGCCGTCGTGGGCGTTGCCGGTCGAGCAGTAGGTCAGTACCAGCGCCTGCTGGCCGCTGCGGCCAGCTCGCCCGGAGCGCTGGGCGTAGTTCGCGGGCGTGGGCGGTACGTTGCGCAGCGCCACCGCGTTGAGGTCGGAGATATCGACGCCGAGCTCCATGGTCGGAGAGCAGTAGAGCAGCGGGAGCTCGCCGCGTCGAAACTCCCCTTCGCGTTCGAGCCGCCTCTCCTGAGGGACCTGGGCTGTGTGCTCCCGGGCGACGAGTCCGGCGTACCGCTGCGCCAGGTCTCGGTAGAGCTCGCGGAAGAAGGGGTTGACCCGCGCGGTCTCCTCGCCGCTGAAGGTTTTGCGGATCGGGTCGACGGCACCGGTCAGCCCGTCACCGGGTAGCCAGCGGAGCGCGCCCGCGTTGATACGGTACTCCGCGCCGTCCGGCGCGTCGTCGTAGCGGGTGAGGATGCCGGCCTGGGTAAGGACGGCGAACAGGTCCTCGATGACTGCTTGGGAGTCCTCGGACTTGAGGCCCGACGCGCTGGGCAGCCCCGCGGCGTCGCGGCGGAGGTACTTGCCGAACGCACCTCGCCCGGAGACTGCGAGCACGCCGCGTCGGCCACCGGCCCGGGCGGGGCGCGGGATGGCGACACCGGCCTCGACCACTCGGTCGTCCTCGCCGACGCTCCAGGTGTCGTTGAGATGGCTGCGGGTGAGCCGCTTGAGCCTGTCGAACCCTTCCTCGGTGAGGCAGTCGACGTCGACCGCCCGGACGCGCCGTAGCTCGTCGAGGAGGATCTGGCACAGTTCCTGCCGTTGCGCCGGGCTGATCTGGTCGAGCAGGTAGGTGTCGGTCCAAGAGTCCTCGTCCTCGGCGAGCTCGGGTAGGTCGCGGTAGGCGATGCGGAGCAGGCCGGTCTGTTCCAGGTTGGGCATGGTGACGCGCCAGCCGCGCTGCAGATCGACGTAGAGCTGGTACTCCACGATCGAGCGGAGCGCTCGTTCCGCGTCCTTCTTGGCGCTGAACTTGGCCTCGGGAGCCTGCGCGAAGTCGCGGGTGGAGAGGTCGAGCTTCCGGGTGACGGTGTCGCCGAGGGCCTCGTGGGTGAGCCCCTGCTCGCCGGCCTCGAGCACCGCGGCGTGGAGGGCGGCGCGGAGCTGGGAGACTTGGACGAAGTCGTTGAGGTGGCCGGCCTGCAGGCTGGCGTCCTGGCGGTTGTCGACGAAGGTGAGCAGCTTGCGGGCGCGAGCGGGGAGCTCGTCCTCGGGCAGGTCCTTGAGGGCGGTGACGATCGAGGCGCTGAGCAGTGAGACCGCACTCGAGCGGCCCTCGGCGTCTAGCGTGGCGAGCTTGCCGAAGTCGTTGCCGCGGACCTGCTCGTAGGAGACGCCGCACCGCATGCAGAACGCGAACGGTGTGGAGACGAACCACGCCTCCAGGCCGGTGCGGGTCTCGTCGACTCCCCCGTCGGTGCGGACCCAGGTCTTCTCGGGCAGGTACTTCTTCTTGCTGTCGACGATCTCGACCCGGTCGGTCACCGGATCGGTGACCAGCCAGGGCTCGGGGAGCCGGCCCGACGTGAGCGGGTCGTCGGGCCAGGGCAGGTCCCTGCTCACGTACAGGTAGCCGGTGACGGTGTCGCCGCCGCTCGCGTCGGCATCGCGACGGGAGACGAACACGCTGCGCCCGTCGGCCGTGGTCTTGGCGACCACGAGGTACTCCTGGCCGCACTCGCGGCAGAACCCGAGGGGCAACAGCACCTTGTCGGGTTCTTCCGGGACCCGCACCTGGTAGGTGCCCGTGATGTGGCGTGTGTCCTCGGGCTCGAGGGAGACGTAGACCGTGTCGCCCTTGGAGAGGAACTGGTGGAGCCGGAAGGCGAATACCGGACGTCCGGTGCCGGGCTGAGCGACATGGGAGCCCTCGCGCAGGACGTTCTTGAGAGCGCGCTCGCAGTCCTCTTGGCCGCTCTGGCTCAGCTCGGCCAATGTCTCGGCGGCTTGGGGCACCGTGGTGGGCGGGCGGCGTACCAGCCGGCCAGTGACCTCCTCGACAACGAGGCCGAAGGTGGTCTCCACCCAGCTGGCCAGCGGGTCGTTGACGAACTCCTCGAAGCCCCGCTGGAGCTGTACCTGGTTGACGTCGACCGCCCGGCGCAAGGCTGCCCCGTCGTGCTTGGAGTCCGGGGTGGCGCGAACCAGCGTCTCGCCGATGACGTGCTCGGGCCGCACCTGGGTCCCGAACAGCCGGGTCGCCACGTCGGCCACCACCTGTGCACGCTCTTCGATGGTGCCCTCGCTGGACATGGTCGCGCTTGTGCCGATCACCTGAAGGGAGTCGGTCGCGCACTCGTCACGCAGCCGGCGCACGAGCATCGCGACGTCGGCGCCCTGGCGTCCGCGGTAGGTGTGCAGCTCGTCGAGCGCCAGGAACCGGAGCCCCTGAGCCGCCCGGACGAGCTGGTTGCGCTCCTCCGGTCGGGTGAGGACCAGCTCGAGCATCACGTAGTTGGTTAGCAGGATGTCCGGCGGGTCGGCCAAGATGTGCCGCCGCTCGTCCTGGCTCTCCTGGCCCGTATAGCGCGCGAAGGTGACCGGCTCGCCGCCCTCGGGGTAGCCGAACTTGAGGAACTTGCTGAGTTCCTCGACCTGGCTGTTGGCCAGGGCGTTCATCGGGTAGACCACGATCGCCTTGACCCCCGGCCGTCGGGATCTACCTCCCCGTTCCCGGAGGACCGCGTCGACTATCGGGACGATGTAGGCCAGAGACTTACCGGACCCCGTGCCGGTGGTCAGCACGTAGCTGGCGCCGGTGCCAGCGACCTCGGCCGCCTCGCGCTGATGCTTGTGGAGGACCAGCGGGTCTCGCCCGGGGTCGTTGGGGCCCTCCTTGCGGCGGAAGATCCGGGCGGCCTCGGGGTGCAGCAGCCCCTCGTCCACCAGCTCGGGCACCGCTCCACCCGTTGCGAAGGAGGGGTTGAGGCCGACCCAGGGGTCGGGCCACTGGACGCCGTCCTCGAACTGCTGGTCGACGAACGTCTTGATGCGCTCGTCGCGCACCTCCACGAACCCGGAGGTGAACGCCCGGTAGTCCGCGATCACCTGCTCGTGGACCTTAAAGACGTCCATGCTCCCCCGTCTCACCAGTCACGTCCCTTGCGCGGCAAACCTATGTCAAGAGCCGGCGATTGGAGCAGACCTTCGGCAATATCAGCGACGCTCTGTCGCATCGAGTCTGAGGCCTTGCGGCTGGATCTCTGCTCAGTCCGGTTTGGTGGCGAGGTTGCGTGCGCGTAGCTCGCGCAGGGCAGCCGGGTTGAGCCGGAGCCGACCCTCGCTCGAGGTGAGGGCTGCCTTGGCCTCGTCGATCAACGCCGAAGGATAGGTCTTGTCCACCCACTCGGTGACCTGCTCGATGAGCTCGCGTCGATCCTTCCAATCCTTGGCCGCCGCCGAGCGGAGGGCAGTGTGGTCGTTCTCCTCGGTCACGACCTTGGTGTGTGCTGAGACCAGCAGTGCCCGCACCTGTGCAGCCGATGACGGCATGTCGAGCTTGTTCTCCGAGATGATGCTGGCAACCCAGCCGGTGAGCGCGCCGCGCATCATCTCCACCGGCAGGGCGGCTACCGACGCAGCGAACTCGGCGGAGCGCTGAGCCCGGCCGCGACCTGCCTGGGTGACTCCAGCCCCGAGCAGCGCCGAGCCGGCGCTTGAGGCCGCCGCGATCGTGACCATCCCGCCGACCATCCCGCCGGGCCCGAACGCAGCGAGGGTGGAGGTGAGCAGCGCGGCGCCTGCGAGCCCCGTGGGTGCGGCAGCCAGGATGCCGACGCCGGTCGCGGCTAGCACGGCGGCGCCGCCGAGCAGCATGAATGCCCACCAGGCGCCGCGTCCGGAGACAATGCGACGCGCTTCGTCGACGGCGTCGGTCAGGGCTGCGCTGAAGAGGTGATCGGACAGGTTCGAGTCAGGGCGCCGGATGCGGTCGAGCAGCGAGGACATGGCCTCCGACGCGTGCCGCTCATGGACTCTGATCTCGAAGGGGCTGACCGGGGATGCGAGTAACAGTCCGACGCAGAGAGGTACAAGCTCCTCGTCGGCCCATATATGGCGGACCATGCCTGCGGCATGGTCGAGGAAGTCAGAGCTGCTCGGGATTGCCTGCGCTTCCTGTCGCAGGTCGGAGCGGCGCTCATCCGCGCTGGTGAGGAAGCGTAGGACCGAGGACTTGCGCGCCGCGTCGTAGTCGCGTCGCCAAGGGTGCTGGGATCACAGGTGGGCGACAGCTGGAGCGCGTAGGCCGCGCTCAGCAGGTGGAGGTCCCAGTCATCGCTGTACCGCCGCGCGGGCACCGTGGGGGAAGCCGTGCTCCGCCCTTCCACCGACCCGTGGAGCGCTTGCGAGACCATTGCGCCCACCACGGAGAGAGAGGTAGTACTGAACGCCGTGGTTGCGTACCAGGCTCGGAAGGGTCCCGAAGTGAACGTCGACGTCGAGGGCCTCCGGAAACAAGCGCCCTACTCCCCTGCCTCCGGTGACCGGGTCCAGGGAGTCGAAGACGTTGACCCAGGAGCGCACTTGGTCGTATGGGAAGTCGTCGCCGGTGAGTTCAACGAACGGCCACCTGCCCCTGAGCGGAAGTGGACTGCCGATCGTGATCAATCCATCGATCTGGAGCCGTGGTGACAGCCGCTTGACGACGTCGGCTGCTACCACAAAGCCGAGGCTGTGGGCGATGACGACGGCTCGGCCGGAGTCCGGCATTTGGCGTAGCACGGTGTCAAGCAACTCCGCCCGAGCTGAGTCGTTGCGGCGGTAGCGACCCGCTTCGGTGCGCAGTTGGCTGACCGAGGCCTCTACCGCCTGAGCGGCGACAGCTGCCTGCTCGTCGGGGGCGAGCCCGAACGTGAGGCGCGACAGGGTCTGGGCAAAGCTGCGCGCGATTCCCTCCCGCTCGGCTCAAGCGACTTGGTATGCGGCGTGATGGGTCGCGAGATCGTCGGGCTTGCGCCAGCGGTAGCAGCTCAGACACCCCTTCGCCAAGGAGTTCTGCCTGGTAGCTGACCGTCACGACGTCGATGTCGCTGAGCTCTGGACGAGATGCCCCAGCTCAGCCATGACGTTGCTCAGCGGCTCGAGCCACACGTCCTCAGGCGGCGCACCGCCGACCCCGTGGATGAAGACCAGCGACTGGCGCCCTTCTTGGGTCACTGGGCCGACCACCTCCTGCTTCGTCCTCTTGTCAGAGTTTCTGCTTCACGGACGGACCCTCAAGATCGGCAATGTAGTCCTTGACGTAGGCCCACGGGGCCCTTCTCCGGACAGAGCCGGAGGGTACGGAACGAGATTCTCGGGCGGGAGTTCCGGCCATCGGTCCAGAAGCACAGGCAACTCACGTGACTGGCCGCATCACGTATGGGCGCAGGAAGCAGATCCGCTGCAGGTGTGTCGTCGCAACTAGCCAGGTTGGCGATGTCTGCCTCGCCACCCTCCAGCGCATCGGAGGGTGGCGAGGCAGACCTCGAGGACCTGGGAGTCGTAGGGGGCGAGCTCGCTGTAGCGGACGACGGCGTCGGGTTGGGGGTCGGCGAGGGGGGCTTCGCGGACGGCTACGGCGACGTACTCGGCGAGCTCGGAGAGGGCTGGGGAGTTGGTGCCGGGAAGGAGGTCGCCGCCGTAGGCGTCGACGGCGGCGGCGACGTCGCCGCGGCGCAGGAGGGCAAGGACGTGGTCGACGTCGGTGGCGACGGGCATGAGGAGGCGGTAGGGCCTGGAGCCGAGCTGGCCGCCGACCGCCGCGCGCAGGTGGGAGACCTCGGCCTTGAGGGTCGAGAAGGTGATGGCCTGGTCGCCGTAGAGCATGGCGTGGAGTTGCTCGAGGCTGAGCCCCTCGGGGTGCAGGGCGAGGAGGGCGAGGACCTCGGTCTGGCGGCGGTTGAGCAGCAGGCGCTGGCCGTCGAGGTAGGTCTCGGCGGTGCTGAGCAGGGTCATGGCCAGACCGGGCTCGTGGGTGGCCTTGAGGGGGGACGGGTGCTGGCTGGAGTGCGGGAGGGCGGTCTCGATGAGTCGGGCCATGACTCTTGCGGTGGCCAGGCCGGTCGGGTGGGTGCGGTCCCAGGTGGTGGAGAGGTCGATGACACCGAGTTTGGCGCCGGTGACAGGGTCGTGGACGGGCGCGGCCCAGCACACCCAGTTGTGCACGATCGGCGCGAAGTGCTCCGCGCTGAAGACCATGGCCGGCTCAGCCAGGCGCTTCGGGGCTCGTGGTGCTCACGGTGCGAGCTCCGTTCTGCGCAGGCGAGCCCTGGCGCTACCGGGGGACACGGGGAGTCGTGCGCCAGCGCCGTAAGGGCTCGGGACCGGTGTGGTCGGGCGGTGCTTGGGCTCGGGTGGACGGCGCGGGTGCGGCGTGCGGGACCATGAGCCGTGCCGACTGCGCTGTCGGCGTAAGTCTGCTCCGAACTCTACCCTTACGTAAGGGTAGGTTCGAACTCGACGGGAAGGGGAGGTGGTCTTGTGGGCGACGAGGCTGTCCCCGACACAACTCCTGTCGACCCCGGCGGCGCCGATTGCACCGGCTCGGGGTTCATGCACATCGGCGAGGTCGCCGCCCGCACCGAGTTGTCGCTGCGCAGCCTCCGCCGCTGGGAGGAGGTCGACCTCCTGGTGCCGTCGGGTCGGACCGACGGCGGCTTCCGCCTCTACACTGAGGAGGACGTCGAGAAGATCATGCCCATCCGTCGGATGAAGCCCCTCGGCTTCACCCTGGACGAGATGAAGGCGGTGCTGACCGACATCGAGGCGCTCCGCGACACCTCGACGTCCCGATCCGCTCGCGCCGGAGCACGTGAGCGGCTGGACGCGGTCCGCGCCGAGGCCGGCTCCCGCCGCCACAAGCTGGTGCCCCATCTGGAGATGGCCGACGAGTTCATCGGCCTCCTCGAGGGAGAGACCGGCGACTCCCCGCGCTGACCTTAGACCCTGGGCCGGCGCGCGACAGCGACGCGACGTCCGGCGCATGCACGTCGGGACCACGACGCTGGTCGTCCGCTGCTGCGGGCTCGCCCCCTACGACTCCGAGGTCCTCGAGGTCTGCCTCGACTCACGGAGGCGCGTCGGGTGCCAACCCCACCCAGCCGTCCCGCTCCTCGAGGGGCGGCTCAGAGTCGTAGGCGCGTCAGCGCCGTGCGACGGCGAGTCGGCCTTTGAGGAGGGGGACTGCGGGGTGGGGTTGGCCGCTGATGCGCTGGAGGGTGGCGAGGCAGACCTCGAGGACCTCGGTGTCGTAGGGGGCGAGCTCGCTGTAGCGGACGACGGCGTCGGGTTGGGGGTTGGCGAGGAGGGCTTCGCGGACGGCTACGGCGACGTACTCGGCGAGCTCGGAGAGGGCTGGGGAGTTGGTGCCGGGGAGGAGGTCGCCGCCGTAGGCGTCGACGGCGGCGGCGACGTCGCCGCGGCGCAGGAGGGCGAGGACATGGTCGACGTCGGTGGCCACGGGCATGAGGAGGCGGTACGGGCGGGAGCCGAGCTGGCCGCCGACGGCTGCTCGGAGGTGGGAGACCTCGGCCTTGAGGGTGGAGAAGGTGATGGCCTGGTCGCCGTAGAGCATGGCGTGGAGCTGCTCGAGGCTGAGCCCCTCGGGGTGGAGCGCAAGGAGGGCGAGGACCTCGGTCTGCCTTCTGTTGAGGAGCAGGCGCTGGCCGTCGAGGTAGGTCTCGGCGGTGCCGAGGAGGGTCATGACCAGGCCGGGCTCGTGGGTGGCCTCGAGGGCGGAGGGGTGCTGGCTGGAGTGCGGCAGGGCGGTCTCGATGAGGCGGGCCATGACCCTTGCGGTGGCCAGGCCGATGGGGTGGGTGCGGTCCCAGGTGGTGGAGAGGTCGATGACGCCGAGCTTGGCGCCGGTGACGGGGTCGTGGACGGGGGCGGCCCAGCAGACCCAGTTGTGGACGATGGGCGCGAAGTGCTCGGCGCTGAAGACCATGGCGGGCTCGGCCAGGCGGTTGGCCAGGTCGAGGGCGTTGGTGCCGACGCTCTCGTCGTCCCAGCGGCCGCCGGCCACGAAGTTCACGGTCTCGGCCTTGCGGCGCATCACGCGGCCGCCGTACGTCCACAGGATGCGGGTGTCGGCGTCGGTGACGGCGATGACCAGATCGCCGTCCTCGGCGGTACGGCGGAGCTCCTGCTCGACGTTCTCGACCGCGACCTGGAGAGGCGAGCCGCGCCAGATGGAGCGGATCTCGTCCTCGTCGACGAGGGGCGCTTCCTTGACGTCGACGGTGTTCGCCTTCACCGAGCGGGTCCAGGAGGTGAGGATCTCCGGGCGCACGATCGGTTCGAGGGCGTCGCCGTGCTCGACGAAGCTGGTCCAGGCGCGGACGGCTTCCTGGCGGCGTGTGGTGAGCTCACCCCGGGGCACGAGGTGGAGGCTACCTCGGGGTGTGATGGCCGTCACCGGGGCTGGGCGTTCTGATTCCTGGTTCGGGCCAGCCGCTTCCGGAGGAAGGTGAGCGTCTCGTCCATGGCGGCCTGCCACTTGGCGTAGAACGCGTGGTCCTCCCCCGCCCAGAAGCGGAGCCGGCTGTCCACGCCGGCGTCCTGCATCAGCCGCTGGGTGGTCCGGGCCCAGGCGGGCGGGCAGGTGCCGTCGAGCTCGCCGTGGTGGACGAGGACGGGCTCGGTGATGCGGTCGAAGTACGTGCGCGGCGCGAGCTCGCGGTAAAAGCGCGGCCGCTCCTGCGGGGTGCCGAACCGGTCGAACAGCGCGGTCACCGACTCCGGGCGCGAGGGCCGGGTGAAGTGGTCGAGGTTGTCCAGGAAGCGACTGCTGACCGAGTCGTAGATGACCGCGGCGCGGACCAGGCCGGGCTGGGTGACGAGCGCGTTCATGGTCACGCCGCCGCCCATGGAGCGGCCGAGCATGGCCAGGCGGGTCTGGTCGACGTACGGCAGCTCCTTGAGGGCGTCGGCAGCGTTGACCGCGTCGCGGGAGTAGCCGAGGCGGGTCTCGCGGTCGAGCTGCGGGACGGGGTCGCCGGACGCATGGCCGCGGTAGTCGGTGTGCAGGACGACGTACCCGGCACGGGCCAGGGCGTCCTGCTCTCGGGCAAGCCCCTGGCCGGTGACGTAGATCGACGGCTCGATGTAGCCGTGGTTGAGCACGATCGCCGGGAACGGACCCTTCCCCTTCGGGCGGACGAGGACCCCGGAGACGGTGAGGTCGTCGGAGCGGTACTCCACGTCGTAGCGGGTGTAGGCGTCGGTGGCGTACTCCTCGCGCAGGATGCGCGGCTTGCCGCCGTCCGGGGCCTGGCGCATGAGCGCCGGCAGCGAGACCGGGCTGGTGACCTCGGGCAGCGGCTCCTCGGTCGGCGTCGGGGCTGCCGTCGGGCTCGGGCTGCTCTGCGTCGGAGCGGCGGTAGTTTCACCGGTTGGCCGGTGAATCTTGTCGTCGTCCGAGGCGGGTGGGGCGGATGTGTCGCTGGTGCAGCCGGTCGCGAGGAGGAGGACGCCGGCGGCGGCGAGGCGGCGCATCAGCGGAGCGGGTTGGTCTCGCCGTGGATGCGGCCGTCGGTGGCCGCGAGGGGCTGGCCTGAGCCGCCCCAGCGGCCGGCGATGATCTCGGCGGCGATGGAGATGGCGGTCTCCTCGGGGGTGCGGGCGCCGAGGTCCAGGCCGATCGGGCTGGAGAGTCGCGCGATCTCCTCGTCGGTGAGGCCGGCCTCGCGCAGGCGCTCGAGCCGGTCCTCGTGGGTACGCCGCGAGCCCATCGCGCCGACGTAGGCGACGTCGGGGAGGCGGAGGGCGACCTCGAGGAGGGGTACGTCGAACTTGGGGTCGTGGGTGAGCACGGTGACGACGGTGCGCGGGTCGATGCGGCCGGCCTCGACCTCGGCGGTGAGGTAGCGGTGCGGCCAGTCCACGACCACGTCGTCGGCGTCGGGGAAGCGCGAGGCGGTGGCGAAGACGGGCCGGGCGTCGCAGACGGTGACGTGGTAGCCGAGGAAGGCGCCGACGCGGGCGACGGCGGCGGCGAAGTCGATGGCGCCGAAGACCAGCAGGCGCGGCTTGGGCGCGAAGGCCCAGACGAAGACGCGCATGCCCTCGCCGCGGCGCTCGCCGTCGGGGCCGTAGGACAGCGTGGCGTTGTGGCCGGCGGCCAGGAGCCCCATGGCGTCGTCGCGGACGGCGTCGTCCGCGCGCGGTGAGCCGATGGTGCCGACCGGGTCGTGGCCGGGGCGCACGATCATCCGACGGCCCATCCAGTCGGGGTCGGGGTGCTCGATGACCGTCGCCAGCGCCACCGGGCGGCCGGCCTCGATGTCGGCGGCGATCTCGCCGAGCTCGGGGAAGGTCTGCCGGCTGACCTTCTCGACGTACACGTCGAGGATGCCGCCGCAGGTCAGGCCGACCGCGAAGGCGTCGTCGTCGGAGACGCCGTAGCGCTGCAGCACCGGCTCACCGGCCTCGACCACCTCCTGGGCGAGGGAGTAGACAGCGCCCTCGACGCAGCCGCCCGAGACCGAGCCGACGGCGGTCTCATCGGGGCCGACCAGCATCGAGGCGCCCGGCGGGCGGGGCGCGGACTGGAAGGTCGCGACCACGGTGCCGACGCCGACCTCGTCGCCGTTCTCCCACCACTTCAAGAGTTCGGGCAGCACGTCACGCACGGGCGACCACCTCCACGAGTTCGGCGTACGTCGCCAGCGAGTGGCCGGCGAGGAAGTCGTCGCAGTGCGGCAGCGCGGCGACCACGCCCTGCTGGACGGGCTCGTAGCCGGTCTTGCCGCGGTGCGGGTTGACCCAGACCACCCGGTGGGCGATGCGCTGGAGCCGGGCCATCTGCTCGGCCAGCAGGGTCGGGTCGCCGCGCTCCCAGCCGTCGCTGAAGACCACCACGACCGCGCCGCGGGCGAGCCCGCGCTGGCCCCAGCGGTCCAGGAACATCCGCAGGGTCTCCCCCAGCCGGGTTCCGCCCGACCAGTCCGGAACCGTCTCGCCGGCGGCGACCAACGCGCGCTCGGGGTCGCGGCCGCGCAGCGCGCGGGTGACGTGGGTGAGCCGGGTGCCCACCGTGAAGGTCTCGACGTCGCCCGCCGTCTGGGTGAGGCGGTGGGCGAGGCGGAGCAGCGCGTCGGCGTACCCGCTCATCGAACCGGACACGTCCAAGAGAAGGACGACGCGGCGCGGCTTGTTCCCACGGCGGCGCCAGGCGATGTCGGCGGGCTCGCCCATCTGGCGCAGCGAGGCGCGCAGGGTGCGGGGCGCGTCGACGGTGCCGCGGTGCCAGCGCTGGTGCCGGGAGGTACGCCGGCGCGGGGCGCGCGGGCGCAGGCTGGCGAACATCGCGGCCAGCCGCGCGCGCTCGGCGGCGGACAGCCCGGCCACGTCGCGGTGGCGCAGCACCTCGGTGTCGCTGGCCATGGCCCGGACGATGTCCTCGTCGCTCTGGCCGGCGTCGGGGGCGTTGCCCTCGCTCAGCGGCATGCCGGCGAAGGTCGGCACCCCCTCCTCCGGCGGCCGCGGGCGGGGCAGGCCGTCGCGGGCGTTGAAGTAGGCCTGGTGCACCTGGTCGTAGCGGGCCAGGTCGTCGGGCGAGGCGCAGAGCGTGGCGCGCCCCGCGTCGTACGTCGCGCGCGCGTCGCCCAGCCCGACCAGCGAGACCGCCTCCAGGAACCCCTGGGCGCGGTCCTGGGTGACCGGCACGCCCGCGGCGCGCAGGGCCCGGGTGAAGCCGAGCAGGACCTCGTCGGCCTCGTGTGCCAGCGCTTGGTCGGCTTCGAGGCTCGCTGGCGCTCGCACCTCAGCCACCGTCAGGCCCGCAGCATCTGGTCCAGCGCCTGCTGGACGCGCTGGCCGTCCTCGCGGTACTTCACCAGCGCGCCGAGGGTGCGGGCGGAGGTCTCGAGGTCGAGGTTGGTGGTGCCGAGGTGGTGCAGCGCGCGGGCCCAGTCGAGGGTCTCGGCCACGCCGGGCGGCTTCTGCAGGTGGGCGGTGTCGCGCAGCTGCTGGACCACGCCGACGACCTGGCGGGCCAGCTCCTCGGAGACCTCGGGCGCGCGGGAGCGGACGATCTGCACCTCGCGGTCCAGGCCCGGGTGCTCGATCCAGTGGTAGAGGCAGCGCCGCTTGAGCGCGTCGTGCAGCTCGCGGGTCCGGTTGGAGGTCAGCACCACGATCGGCGGCGTCGCGGCCGCGACCGTGCCGAGCTCGGGGATGCTCACCTGGTAGGTCGACAGCACCTCGAGCAGGAAGGCCTCGAACTCGTCGTCGGCGCGGTCCACCTCGTCGACCAGCAGCACCGCCGGGCTCTGCTGGAGCGCGGCCAGCACCGGGCGGGCGAGGAGGAAGCGCTCGTCGTACAGGCTCTTCTCGGCCTCCTCCACGTCGCCACCGGAGCCCGCTGCCTCGAGCGCACGCAGGTGCAGGATCTGGCGGGGGAAGTCCCAGTCGTAGAGGGCCTGCGTGGCGTCGATGCCCTCGTAGCACTGCAGCCGCACCAGCGGCAGGTCGAGCGTGGCGGCCAGGGCCTCGGCCAGCGCGGTCTTGCCGGTGCCGGGCTCGCCCTCGAGCAGCAGTGGGCGCTGCATGCGCAGGGCCAGGAACGTCACCGTGGCCAGCGCGTCGTCGCAGAGGTAGCCCGTCTCGCCGAGGCGTCCGGCCACGTCGTCGGCGCTCGCCGGCAGGGGCGTCTCCATGCTTCGAGCCTACGTTCGGCCGGGTTGGGCTTACGTTGTCTCCCGTGCCGCGCAAGCTGCTGAGCGTCGACGGGGGCGGGGTCCGCGGGGTGGTGGCCCTCGAGGTCCTGGCGCGCATGGAGCAGGTGCTGCGCGACGAGTCCGGCGACCCGGGCCTGGTGCTGGGCGACTGGTTCGACTACGTCGGCGGGACGAGCACCGGCGCGATCATCGCCGGCGGCATCGCGATCGGGCTGCCGGTGAGCCGGATCCAGCAGCTCTACCGCGAGAACATGCGCCACATCTTCACCCGGGCCGGGCTGCTCGGCCTGGTCCGCGCCCGGTACGACGAGGCGGGGATCGAGGAGGTGCTGCGCCGCGAGTTCGGCGAGGAGCGCACGCTCGGCTCCCCCGACCTGCACTGCCTGCTGCTCCTGGGGATGCGCAACAGCTCGACCGGGTCGCCGTGGCCGGTGAGCAGCAACCCGGCCGGCCGCTACAACCAGGGGCCGGGCTCCAACCTCGAGCTGCCGCTGTGGCAGCTGGTGCGCGCGTCGTCCGCGGCGCCGACGTTCTTCGTGCCCGAGGAGGTCGCGGTCGGCGGGCAGACGTTCGTGTTCAGCGACGGCGCGGTGACCACCCTCAACAACCCGGCGCTGCAGCTGGCGCTCATGGCCACGCTGCCGGCGTACCACCTGGGCTGGCCGACCGGGCGCGACGAGCTGCTGCTCGTCAGCGTGGGCACCGGCACCACCGAGCGCGCCCAGGCCGACCTGCGCGCCGACGACCTCAACCTGCTCAGCTACGCCACCGCCGTGCCCGAGGCGCTGATCCACAGCGCGGGCGTGCAGAACGACTACCTGTGCCGGGTCCTCGGCGAGTGCCGCCACGGCCCGGTCCTGGACAGCGAGCTCGGCGACCTGGTCGGCGGCGCCGGGCTGCTGCGGGAGCCGCTGTTCAGCTACGTCCGGTACGACGCGGAGACGCACCCGGGCAGCCTCGAGGCGCTCGGCGTCGGCCACCTGTCGCCGGAGCGGCTCGACGCCATCGACGGGGTGGACTTCCTGGAGGAGATGAGCGAGTTCGGGCGGGCCATCGCGCGGCGGGTCGAGGCCGCCCACTTCGACGGGTTCGTCTAGCCGCCGAGCAGGTCCCAGCGGTTGCCGGCGCAGTCGAGGAAGACCGCGACCGTGCCGTACGCCTCGTGCCGCGGCTCCTCCAGGAACTCCACGCCGGCGGCCAGCATCCGTGCGTGCTGGGGCGCGAACGCCTCGACGTGCAGGAAGAAGCCCACGCGTCCGCCGGTCTGGCGGCCCACGGCGGCCTCCTGCTCCGGACCGTCGGCCCGGGCCAGCAACAGCCCCGCGCCACCGCCGGGCGGGCGGACGACGACCCAGCGCTTGGCGCGGCCGTCGTCGGTGGTGCTCGCGCGGTCCTCGGCGAGTTCGAAGCCCAGCGCGTCGACGAAGAAGGCGATCGCCTCGTCCTGGTCGTCGACGACGAGGGTGGTGAGGTCCAGGCGCACGCGGGCACTGTAGAGGGGTGCCGGAGCCCGACCCTTCGACGAGCTCAGGACACCGCCTGGAGCGCGCCATCCTCGACCTGCTCGACCGGCGGGCGCCCAAGACGATCTGCCCGTCCGACGTGGCCCGCGAGGTGGGTACGGCGGACGGCTGGCGCGCGCTGATGCAGCCGGTCCGCGACGCGGCCCAGCGGCTGGTGCAGCGCGGCGAGGTCGAGGTGACCCAGAAGGGCGAGGTCGTGGACCTGCCGACCGTGAAGGGCCCGGTGCGCATCCGGCGGCCCGAGCGGTGAGCGCGTAACGCCCCACGCGGGCGGCGACAGGAGACAGCAGGGGAGAGCTGTCGCCTGCGGCGCTCGGTGTCGACCACCCACCTAGGTGGGTGTTTGCCCGCGCCTGGCCGGCGTCACCGGAGGGGTGGAGGGAGAACGAGATGGAAGACACCGAAGAAGCCGTGCCGCTGCTGCACGACCCGGCCTGCGGGGCGTGCGGCCACGCGGCCCACACCCACCTGTCCTGCGACGGGTGCGGGTGCGAGCCGACGCCGATGCCGGGATCCGAGCGGGTGGTTCAGACGTAGCTGGGCGTGTCGACGTCCACGCCGCTGGCCAGGTCGCCGCACTCGACGAGCGCGGCGTCGTGCTGCTCGAGGTAGGCCTTGGCGCCGGAGTCACCGGTCGCGGCGGCCGCCACGGGCGCCCAGTGCGCCCGGCCCAGGAGGACCGGGTGGCCTGGGCGACCGTGGTACGACGCTCGGACGAGGGCCTCGTCTCCCTCGCGCTCAGAGAGCACGCGTCGTACCACGGCCGCGGTCAGGTCGGGCAGGTCCACCAGGCTCACCACAGCGGCCTGCATGTCGCTGCCCATCAGCGACTGCAGTCCCGATCGTAGTGAGGCGGACATGCCCGTGGTCCAGTCGTGGGCGACGACGACGTCGACGCCGAGACCGTCGAGGAGGCGGACCGCCTCGTCGGCCTCGGCGCCGAGCACCACCGTCACCCCGTTGCACCCACCGTTGCGCAGGACCTCCACCGACCTCTGGAGCCACGACGTCCCGTCAGCGTCGTGGACCAGCGCCTTGGGCCGGCCCATGCGGGATCCGGCACCAGCGGCGAGGAGGAGGCCCTGGGCGTTCAGCGGACGAACGCCTTCTCGAACAGCGGGGCGGCCTGGTCGGCCGGCCCGCCGTAGCAGAGCGACACCTGTCCGTCGAAGACTGCGACGAGGTAGGTGCCGCCGACCTGGAAGTCGGTCTTCTTGACGAGCGCGGCCACGTTGACCGGCGAGGAGCTGACCTGGACGGTCTGGCCGACGTCGCCGGCGTACACGTCGGTGGCGGTCAGCGTCACGGTGTCGCCCGAGATCGCGGTGACCTGGCCCTCGAAGGCCTGCGGGTACTGCGCGAGGATCGCCGGGTCCGGAGGGGCGCAGCGCGCCGAGGCGTCGGCGACCTCGAAGCTCGTGGTCTGACCGGCCAGCGGGGCGTGCCCGTCGATTGTGTCGTCGCTCGTGTCGGCGCTCGTGTCGGTGCCCGCCGGGCTGTCGCTGGTCGTGGAGCCCGCGCTAGGGGTGGGGCTGTCGTCGCCGCCGGCCAGCTGGGAGACCGCGAAGCCACCGGCTCCGGCGATCACGACCGCGGCGGCCGCGGCGACCAGCCAGGTGAGCGGGGTCCGCCGGCGGGCCGCGGGGGCCTCGTCGGTCTCGGGACGGATGTCGAGGTCGGCGCTCATGATGTCCTCCAGGAGGCTCGCGAGGGCGGCCGGGTCGGCCGGGGGAACGACACGGGCGGGATCGCCGCCACGCAGCAGCGCGCGCAGGTCGTCGTCGTGGTCGAAGTCGAAGCGATCGGTGCTCACGTGTCCCTCCCTTCTCTCACTGCTTCATGTCCGCCGGCCCGCTCGATCTTTCGCAACTCGTCCTTGAACTTTCCACGAGCCCGGTGCAGGCGGATGCTCACGGCGTTCGGGGTCAGGCCGAGCACGGCCGCGATCTCGCTGGGGCCCAGCTGCTCCCAGGCCCACAGGCGCAGCAGCTCAGCCTCCTCGGGGCGCATCGTGGCCAGGACCGCGGCCACCCGCTCCTCGGCACCGCTGCCCTCGTCGTCGGCCGGCGCGGCCTCCTGCGGCGGGTCGACGACGGTGATCTTGGCGGCCAGGCGCCACTGGCGCCGACCGCTGCGCTCCTCGTTGGCCAGGCAGTTGCGGGCCACGCCGTAGACCCACGGCAGCGCCGGGTCGGGGACCTGGTCGAGGCGGCGCCAGCAGACCAGCAGGGTCTCGGCGAGCACGTCGTCGGCGGTGTCGGGATCGGTACGCCGGGCGAGGAAGCGGCGCACCGGCTCGGCGACCTCCGCCGCGAGCGCCTCGAAGCGCGCGCGGGCGTCGTCGTCGGGCGCCTGGGTCACACCGACAACCCTCACACACGACCCTGGCCAGCCGCGGTCCCCGGCCCCTACGTTGCGGGCACGAGCCCCCGGATCACGCCCTCGTTCGTCGTCGCCGTCCTGGCCCTCGTGCTCGCCGCCGGCGGGACCGGCTACGCCGCCGGCAAGATCACCGGCAAGCAGATCAAGAACGAGACCATCCAGAGCAAGGACGTCAAGAACGGCACCCTGACCGGCGCCGACGTCGCCGACGGCAGCCTGAGCGGCGCCGATCTCAGCGACAGCACCGTCACCGGTGCGGACGTCGCGGACGCCTCTCTGGGCAGCGCCGACCTCGCGGACGGATCGGTGGCCCGCACCGACCTCAACCGTGCGTGCGCGGCCGGCGAGGTCGCGGCGTTCGGCGGCTGCGTGCGGCTGGTCCCGACCGGACCGTCGTCGTACGACGCGGCGGTGGCGGACTGCAGCAGCCGGGGCGGGCGCCTGCCCACCTCCGGCGAGCTGGTCTGGATCGCCACTCACCTCGACTACACCTGGGCCGACAGCAACGTCGGCAGCTACGAGTTCAGCGGCAGCTTCACCTCGACGTACCCGCTGACCCCGCTGGCGATCGACCGCACCAGGAACCTCGTCGCCAACTCCAGCGGCCAGGACTTCTGGCACCACTGCGTGACCTCCTGACGTCCCCGGCCGACGCCCACGGGACGGAGCACGGCCCCGGTCCTGTCGGACCGGGGCCGTGCTGGGTGGTGCTCTGTGCTGGTGTCAGCGAGGGGCTGGACTCAGAAGTCCATGCCGCCCATGCCGCCGTCGCCACCCGGCATCGCGGGAGCCTTCTCGGGCTTGTCCGCGACGACCGCCTCGGTGGTGAGGAAGAGCGCCGCGATGGAGGCGGCGTTCTGCAGCGCGCTGCGGGTCACCTTGGCCGGGTCGATGATGCCCTCGGCCAGCATGTCGACGTACTCGCCGGTCGCGGCGTTGAGGCCGTGGCCGGGCGTGAGGCCCTTGACCTTCTCCGACACGACGCCGCCCTCGAGGCCGGCGTTGATCGCGATCTGCTTGAGCGGGGCCTCGGTCGCGACGCGCACGATGTTGGCGCCGACGGCCTCGTCACCGGTGAGCTCGAGCTTGTCGAACGCGGTGGCCGAAGCCTGCACCAGGGCCACGCCGCCGCCGGCGACGATGCCCTCCTCGACGGCCGCCTTGGCGTTGCGCACGGCGTCCTCGATGCGGTGCTTGCGCTCCTTGAGCTCGACCTCGGTGGCCGCGCCGACCTTGATGACGGCCACGCCGCCGGCCAGCTTGGCGAGGCGCTCCTGGAGCTTCTCGCGGTCGTAGTCGGAGTCCGACTTCTCGATCTCGGCACGGATCTGGTTGACCCGGCCCTCGATCTGGGCCGAGTCGCCGGAGCCCTCGACGATGGTGGTCTCGTCCTTGGTGATGACGACCTTGCGGGCCTGGCCGAGCAGCTCCAGACCGGCCGACTCGAGCTTGAGGCCGACCTCCTCGGAGATGACCTGGCCGCCGGTCAGGATCGCGATGTCCTGGAGCATGGCCTTGCGACGGTCGCCGAAGCCCGGAGCCTTGACGGCGACGGACTTGAAGGTGCCGCGGATCTTGTTGACGACCAGGGTCGACAGCGCCTCGCCGTCGACGTCCTCGGCCAGGATCAGCAGCGGCTTGCCGGACTGCATGACCTTCTCCAGCAGCGGGAGCAGGTCCTTGACCGACGACACCTTGGAGTTGGCGATGAGGACGTAGGGGTCCTCGAGCACGGTCTCCATGCGCTCGGGGTCGGTCACGAAGTAGGCCGAGATGTAGCCCTTGTCGAACCGCATGCCCTCGGTCAGCTCGAGGTCCAGCCCGAAGGTGTTGGACTCCTCGACGGTGATGACGCCTTCCTTGCCGACCTTGTCCATCGCCTCGGCGATGATGTCGCCCACGGTCGGGTCGGCGGCGGAGATCGACGCGGTCGCGGCGATCTGCTCCTTGGTCTCGATCTCGGTGGCCATGCTGAGCAGCTGCTCGGACACGGCCTCGACGGCCTTCTCGATGCCGCGCTTGAGACCCATCGGGTTCGCGCCGGCCGCGACGTTGCGCAGCCCCTCGCGGACCATGGCCTGGGCGAGCACGGTCGCGGTCGTCGTACCGTCACCGGCGACGTCGTCGGTCTTCTTCGCGACCTCCTTGACGAGCTCGGCGCCGATCTTCTCGTACGGGTCCTCGAGCTCGATCTCCTTGGCGATGCTCACACCGTCGTTGGTGATCGTGGGGGCGCCCCACTTCTTCTCCAGGACGACGTTGCGGCCCTTGGGACCGAGGGTGACCTTGACGGCGTCGGCGAGGGTGTTCATACCCCGCTCGAGGCCCCGACGGGCCTCCTCGTTGAACGAAATCAGCTTCGGCATGACTCCTGCGCTTCCTCACGCTTGAAGTTCTGGGTAGGTGGCACTCTCCACTCGAGAGTGCCAGCGTCATGTTTAGCACTCGACCCTGGTGAGTGCAAGAAGAGTTCGCCGTCAGCGGACCGCGGCCGACACCACGACCGCGACCACGCCGCTCGCGCCCACCGCCGCAGCCAGGCCCGCTCGTGTCCGGCGCCGGGCGACGCCCCAGGCCAGGGCCGCGAGCGCCAGCACCGCGCCCGGCCAGGTGAGCTCGCCGCCGGTGGCGTTGGTGCCCCACGTGGCGCCCACGGCCAGCACCAGCAGCCAGGCGACCGGGTGGCCCGTCGGCTCGGTCTGCCGCAGCGTGTGGGCCAGGACCGCGAAGACCACCGCCACGCCGGCGTACCAGAGGAGGTGGCCGACCCGCTCGTCCCACAGGTGCGCCGTCTCCCCTGGCGCGGTGTTGCCGATGGAGTTCGCGGACAGGTGGACGCCGTGGCCGGTGGCGTAGAGGAGCGCGCCGACGGCGAAGACGGCGTACGCCGCGCGGCCGGCCCGCGCCTCGACCAGGGTCCACAACGCGGGGCCGAGGACCACGAACGGGACCAGCAGGTCGAGCCAGTCGGTCACCCGCGTGCCGTGCCCGGCCGGGCCGAGGCCGTCGGGCAGCGAGCCGAGGTGGTGGGCCAGGGAGTACGCCGCAGCGGTCGCCGCGAGGGCTGCGTCGCGGCGTGGCACCCGCAGATCATGCCCGCTGTCAGCCGGGGGCCGCGGTGTGCACCACGGGCGGCTCGCCTCCCCACAGCTCCACCACGGTCCCCCCGGTCCCGTGCCGCACCAGGTCGAGCACGCTGGCGACGACGTCGGCGGGCGGGATCAGCGGTCGAGCGCGGGCGCGCTCGTCCTCGCTCAGCCGGCGCCACTGCTCGTGGGCCCGGTCCAGCCCGATCCAGTCCGGCGCGACGCACATGACCCGGACCGCGTCGGTGTCGGCCAGGCCGGCGAGCGCCGAGGTGAACCGGATCAGGCCGGCTTTGGCCGCGCCGTACTCCGGCGATCCGTAGGCCTCGAACCCGATCCCTCCGCTGGACGCGATGTTGACGACCACGCCGCCCCCGCGGGCCCGCATCGGGTCCAGGACCAGCTGGGTGAGCGTCATGGGAGCGATCAGGTTCAGCGCCATTGTCGCGACCCACTCGTCCTCGGCGGCCTCGGGGTACTGCCGCCTCGCGCTCCACGCGCCGGCGTTGTTGACGAGGACGTCGGGGCCGCCCAGCGACTGCGCTGCGGCCAGGACGTGGTCGAGGTCGCCCCGCTCACGCAGGTCGGCCCGCACCGGACGGGCCGGCACCCCGTGCTCCTCGACGGCCGTGGCGCAGGAGCGTGCGGCGGCCTCGTCGAGGTCGGCGACCACCACGGCGTAGCCGGCTCCCGCCAGCCCGAGCGCGAGCTCGCGCCCCAGCCCGGCACCCCCGCCGGTCACGATCGCCGTCCTCGTCACGAACACGCTCCCCCGCCGCTCACTGCGCCACCGGTCCGCCTAGCTCGACTCCCGCACCACCAGGCGCGTCTCCAGCAGCCTCGGCGCGGGCGGCTCGTCGGGGTGCGCCATGGTGTCGAGCAGCAGGCCGACCATCTCGCGGCCCATGTGCTCGGGGCTCTGGTGCACGGTGGTGAGCGGCGGGTGCGTGGACTGGGCGAGGGGCGCGTCGTCGAAGCCGACGACGGAGACGGCGGTGGGTACGTCGAGGCCGGCCTCGCGGAGCACCCGCAGGGCGCCGGCGGCCATCAGGTCGTTGGCGCAGAACACCGCGTCGAGGTCCGGGCGGCGGGACAGCAGCACGCGCATGGCGCTCTCGCCGGACTCCTGGGAGAAGTCGCCGGGCACGACCAGGTCGGGGTCGAGCGGGAGGCCGGCGGCGCGCAGGCCGGCGAGGTAGCCCGCGTGGCGGGTGCGGCCGACGACCATGTCGGCGGGTCCGGCGATGGTGGCGATGGTGCGGCGGCCGCGGTGGACGAGGTGGTCGACGGCGAGGCGGGCGCCGAGGACGTTGTCGGCGTCGACGAAGGCGCCGGCCTGGTCCTCGGTGGCACGACCGCCGAGGACGACGGGCAGGCCGCGGGCGCGGATCCGGTCGGGGAGGGTGTCGTCGTCGTGCAGCGACAGGAGCAGGACGCCGTCGACGTGCTGGCGGGTGAGGTACTCGTCGAGGCGGCCGTTGCGCTGGGCGTGCTCGGCCAGCAGGAGGACCAGCTGGAGGCGGGCGTCGGAGAGGGCGCTGCCGATGCCGCGGACCACGCCGGCGAAGAACGGCTCGCCGAACACGCGCTCCTCGGACTCGGCGATGACCAGGGCCACGGCGTCGGTGCGCTGGGTGACGAGGGTCCGCGCGGCCTGGTTGGGCACGTAGCCGAGCTCGGCGATCGCGCCCTCGACGGCCTGGCGGGCGCGGTCGGAGACCTTCTCGCTGCCGTTGATCACCCGGGAGGCGGTGCCCCGGCCCACGCCGGCCGCGGCGGCCACCTCCTCGAGGGTGGGCCGCGTCCGGGGCGCACGCGTCATGGGCTGAGTATGTCGCGGGCGGCGCGCACGAAGCGGCCGTACCACTCCCCGCTGGCCTTGACCGTGCGCCGCTGGGTGGCGAAGTCGACGTGCACGAGCCCGAAGCGCATGGCGTACCCCTCGGCCCACTCGAAGTTGTCGAGCAGCGACCACGCGAAGTAGCCGGCGACGTCCGCGCCCTGCTCGCGGGCGCGGGCGCACGCGGCCAGGTGCGCGGCCAGGTAGGCCAGTCGGTCGGCGTCGACCACCGAGCCGTCGGCCTCGACGGTGTCGTCCCACGCGGAGCCGTTCTCGGTGATGAACAGCGGCAGCGCCGGGTAGTCGCGCGCGACGCGCACCAGGATCTCGGTCAGCCCCTCGGGGTCGACCTCCCAGCCGTTCGCGGCGGTGGGCAGGCCGCGGTGGGTGAACTCCCCCGCGTTGGTCCCCGGGTACGCCGAGGGGCGGACCACGTGCCGCGTGTAGTAGTTGATGCCCAGGAAGTCGAGCGGCTGGTGGATCGTCCCGAGGTCGCCGTCCTGGATGAGCGTCGGGGCGACGAGCGCCCCGAGGTCGGCCAGCACGTCGTCCGGGTAGGAGCCCAGGAGCGCGGGGTCGAGGAACCACCGGTTCTGCAGCCCGTCGATGCGGCGCACCGCGTCCTCGGAGTCGGCCCCCGGGAAGGCCGCGGTGACCGGGTAGAGGTTCAGCGTCGTGCCCACCAGCGCGTCGGGCGCGGCGGCCCGCAGCGCCTGCACCGACAGCCCGTGGGCCAGGTTGAGGTGGTGGCTGGCGGCCACGGCGTCGGCCGCGGAGTGCCGGCCGGGCGCGTGGATGCCGTTGCCGTAGCCGAGGAAGGCCGCGCACCACGGCTCGTTGAGGGTGATGAAGTGCCCGACCCGGTCGCCGAGGCGCCCGCCCACGACCGCGGCCAGCTCGGCCAGCCGGGCGGCGGTGTCGCGGGCCGGCCAGCCGCCGGCGTCCTCGAGGTGCTGCGGCAGGTCCCAGTGGTAGAGCGTCACCCACGGGTCGATGCCGGCGGCCAGCACCTCGTCGACCAGCCGGTCGTAGAAGCCGAGCCCGTCGGCGTTCACCTCCCCGGACGGCGTGAGCACGCGCGACCACGACACCGAGAAGCGGTACGCCGCCAGACCGAGCGTCCGCATCAGCCCGACGTCCTCGCCGTAGCGGTGGTAGTGGTCGCAGGCCACGTCGCCGGTGTCGCCCCCGACGACCCGGCCGGGCTCGGCGCAGAAGGTGTCCCAGATCGAGGGGGTCCGGCCGCCGAGGGTGGCCGCGCCCTCGATCTGGTACGACGCGGTGGCGGCGCCCCAGACGAAGTCGGGCGGGAACTCCTCGGGGCGCACGGCGGCGTCGACGAGCAGGTCTGTCTCGTCGCGGGCGCCGAGGGCGTCGAGGGTCGCGGGACGGGGATCGAGGGTGGTCACGACTTGAGGCCGCCTTCCATGATGCCGCCGACGATCTGGCGGCCGAAGAGGATGAAGACCACGAGCAGCGGGAGGACGCCGAGCAGCGTCCCGGCCATCACCAGCGCCTGGTCGGTGTAGTAGCCGCCGGCCAGGCGCGCGAGCGCGACCTGGACGGTCGGGTGGTCGAGGTCGAGCACGAGGTAGGGCCAGAGGAAGTCGTTCCAGCGCTCCATGAACGTCAGCAGCGCGAGCACCGCGGCGGCCGGCCGCAGCACCGGCAGCACCACGTAGAAGAAGGTCTTGAGGATCGATGCGCCGTCCAGGCGGGCGGCCTCGAGCAGCTCGTCGGGCAGCGCCTGCACGACGTACTGCCGCATGAGGAAGACGCCGAAGCCGGAGACCAGGAAGGGCAGCGAGACCGCGGGCAGGGTGCCGCTCAGGTGCAGCTTGCTCATCAGCATGTAGAGCGGGATCAGCCCGAGCTGGACCGGCACCATCATCGTGAGCAGCACGAAGGCGAGCAGCGGCGAGCGGCCGACGAAGCGCAGCTTGGCGAAGGCGAACCCGGCCAGGCAGGAGAAGAACACGACCGCCGCCGTGGTCACGGTCGCGACGAGCACGGTGTTGACCACCGCCTTGCCGAAGGTGATGTCCGGGTTGGACAGCACCCGGTCGAGGTTGGTGAACAGCTCGCCGCCCGGGGTCAGCGGCGGCGGCACCGAGGTGATGTCGGAGTTGGGCCGCGAGGCCATGACGACCATGAAGTAGAGGGGGAAGGCCGAGAGCGCGGTGACGAAGCTGAGCACCACCACCGTGGGGCTGACCAGCCGGCGACGCACGCGCGGCGCCTCCACCGTCTGCGTCGCAGGTACGGCGACCACGGGCGCCGGCTCCAGCTCGACGTGCGCGGTCACTGGACGCCCCGCAGTCGCCGCAGCAGCAGCGCGTTGAGCGCACCGATCAGGGCGATGACGATGAACATGACCCACGCGACGCTGCTGGCGTACCCGAACTCCTGGCCGGTGAAGGCCTGCTCGTAGACGTACATGGTCAGCGTCTGGAACTGCCGGGTCGTGCCGCCGGTGATCGCGTTGGCGCCGGAGTTGAACAGCAGCGGCTCGGTGAACAGCTGCATCCCGCCGATGGTGGCGACGAGGGTGACGAAGACGATCGTCGGTCGCAGCATCGGCACGGTGATGTGCCGGAACTGCTGGACCGGGCCGGCGCCGTCGATCGAGGCGGCGTCGTAGAGCTCGCGCGGGACGGCTTGGAGCGCGGCCAGGAAGATCAGCGCGTTGTAGCCGGTCCAGCGCCAGTCGACCATCACCGAGATGGCCAGCCACGACGACCAGCGGTGCTGCTGCCAGGCGATGGGCTCGACGCCGACGTGGCCGAGCAGCCAGTTGACCAGACCGAAGTCACGGGCGAAGAGCAGCGTGAAGATGATGCCGACCGCGGCGATCGAGGTGATGTTGGGCAGCAGCACCCCCATCCGCCACAGGGTCCGGGCCCGCAGCCGCTGGTTGAGCAGCTGGGCCAGGACCAGCGACAGCAGCAGCTGCGGGACCGTGGCCAGCACGAAGATGCCGAGGGTGTTGCGCAGCGCGTTCCAGAAGTGGTCGTCGCCGAGCAGCTTGCTGTAGTTGCCCAGCCCGGACCAGGAGCGGTCGCCGAGCAGGCTCCAGTCGTGCAGCGAGACCCAGAACGTGAACAGCAGCGGGAACAGCCCGAAGACCGCGAAGACCAGGAAGAACGGCGAGATGAAGGCGTAGCCCGCCACCTGCTCGCCGCGCGGTCCGCGCCCGGGTCGAGCCCGGCGCCGGCGTTGGGCCGGTGTCGCCGGGGTGCTGGTCAGAGTGGCCACGAGGCTCCGATCGCTGAAGTCGCTGGGGTGGAGAGGTGGTGTGGCCGGCAGGCCCGCGTGAGGCGTACGACGGGCCTGCCGGCCGGGTCAGGGGCTGTTCCGGGTCAGCCCGCTGCCGCTTCGGCGTCGCTCACGGCCGTGTCCCAGGCCTCCGAGGACGACTTCTCGCCGTTCTCCGCGCTGCGCATGGCGTTCTCCACCGCGTCGCGGACCGGCTGGTTCTTCGCACCGAGGTAGACCGGCTTGAGGCTGGACGCGCCGGCCACGAACAGCTGCCCGATCGGGGCGTCGCTGAAGTACTCGTTCGTGGCGTCCTTGAGCGCCGGGGTGTCGTAGAGCGTCGGGTTGGACGGCAGGTTGCCGACCGCCTCGAAGGCACCCATCTGGCCGTCGGCGCTGGTCAGGAAGTCCACGAGCTCGAGGGCGAGGTCCTGGTGCTTGCTGACCGTCGGCACGGCCAGGAACGACCCGCCCCAGTTGCCGCCGCCGCCGGGGACGGTGGTGATGTCCCACTTGCCGGCGTTCTCGTCGCCGGCCTGCTCCTCGATGTAGCTGGTCATCCAGGCCGGGCAGGCGATGGTGGCGAAGGCGCCGTTCTTGAAGCCGGCGTTCCACTCGTTGGAGAACGACTTCAGCTTGGCGCTGATGCCGGCGTCCGACATGGCCAGCGCGGTGTCCCAGGCGTTCTGGACGGCCGGGTTGGAGTCGATGATGAGCTTGTTGTCGTGGTCGAAGTACGTCTCGTCCGCGGTCTGCATGAGGATCGAGTTGTAGGTGTTGGTGGCCGAGTCGATGAAGTGCACGTCGTCGCCCATCGCGTCCTGGAACTGCTCGCCGACCTGGGTGAAGGCGTCCCACGTCGGCCACAGGGCCGCGACCTGCTCGCGGTCGGTCGGGAGCCCGGCCTGCTCGAAGAGGTCCTTGCGGTAGCACATGGCCAGGCCACCGACGTCGGTGCCGAGGCCGATGGTGTCCTTGCCGTCGGCGGTGGTGGCCTGGGCGTACTTCCAGTCCAGCCACTGGTCCTTGTGGTCGTTCGAGCCGTGCTCCTGGAAGTTCACGAACTTGTCCGCGCTCTGCAGGAAGTTGACGACCTGGCCCTCCTCGATGGCGACCACGTCGCCAGCGCCGCTGCCCGCGGCGATCTTCTGGGTGAGCTGGGTGTTGTACTGCCCGAGGTCGCCCTCGGAGGTCTCGACGATCTTGACGCCGGGGTGGTCCCTCTCGAACTGCTTGTAGAGGTCTTCGTAGCCGAAGTTGCCGAAGACGCTGACCCGCAGCGTCGTGTCGGAGCCGGAGGCGCCGTCGGCGTCGTCGCCGCAGCCGGCCAGGCCGGCGGCGGCGAGCAGGAGCAGGCCGGCGGCGGCGGCCGTGCGGCGAGCGCGGGTGTGGAGCGTCATGGCGGTGGATCCCGTCTGCTTGTGGGAGCGTTCCCACGGAACAGTGATGGCTGTCACACCGTATGTCAAGGGGGCTCGTGGGATCGCTCCCACGAGTTCGTCCCGAGGCTGGTCAGAAGCGGAAGCGTGGCCCTCAGAGGGCGTAGCTCGCCGTGTCGTAGGAGCCGTGGATGCGGGTGAGCACCCCGAAGTCGTGCGTCCCCACCCGCCAGGCCACGAGGACGGGGTAGGTCTGCCGGGATTCGTAGACCACGGTGTCGGCGTCCAGCCAGCCGGCCACGGCGCAGCAGTTCTTGTCCCTCGTGTCGGTCCCGTCGGTCGTGGCCTCGGTGAACGCCAGCACCCCGCCCGGCCAGGTCATGAACTCCGATCCCGACAGGTCGGTCCCGGGGTCGCGCACGGGCAGCTGGAGCCCCATCCCCCAGCTCGCGGCGCCGGCGACGACCGGGCCGTACTGCTGGGCCGCACCGGTGTCGATGCCGGGCTCCGGCGGGCTCTGGCTGGTGCCGTAGGCGAGGTCGGTGCCCCACGCCCGGCGCGCCACGTCGTAGACGGCCGCGGTGCCACCCGGTTGGCGGAACGAGACGGTGCTGCCGTCCGGCGCCAGCTGCGGGGCAGGCAGGTAGGAGTAGCCGTTGGCCTTGGTGACCTCCTCCAGGCCCGGCGCCTCGACGTCGCGCACCTCGCCGTCCGGGCCGACCAGGGTGAGGGAGCGGCCGGTCGCGAAGACGGCGTACGCGCGGTCCATCGGGTCGTCGCGCCGCTCGGGGCTCGCGGTGCCCACCGCGATGTCGGGCGGCAGCGGCGAGTCGACCAGCGGGAGGTCGCGCTCCTGGAGCTGGTCGGGGCCCCACCACAGCGGCACGCCGTCGTACGTCGCATCGGGGCGGCCCCGGTCCGAGACGCCGACGTCACCACTCGACGGCGGCGCGGGCGGCCGCGGGTCGAGCACGGCGATCCCGCCCGACACCGCGACGGTGGCGGCCGCGACGCCGGCGACCACGCCGAGCCGGTGCCGCCGGCGCACGGTCCGGGCCCGGCGCCAGGCCCGGGCCGAGACGTCGGGCATGGTCTCGTCGGCCACCCGCTCGCGGAGCAGCTCGCGCAGTCGGTCGTGGGTCATGTCGGCTCCTCCAGCAGCTCGGCCAGCTCGGGCGCGACGGCGCGCAGCCGGGCCAGTGCGACGTGGGTCTGGCTCTTGACGGTCCCGAGGCCGACGCCCATGGCCTCCGCGGTCTCGCGCTCGCTCAGGTCCTCGTAGAAGCGCAGCACGACGGTGGTCCGCTGTCGCGCGGTCAGCTGCGCGAGCGCGCGGTCGAGCAGCAGCCTGCGGTCGACCTCGGCCGCGGGGCCGGGCCCGCTGGTGGTGTCCCGCAATTCGACGACCACCTCGCGCCGGTGCCGGCGCCACCAGGAGATGTTGGTGCGGACCATGACCTGGCGCGCGTAGGCGTCGGGGTGGCCGTCGCGCAGCCGCGACCAGCGCAGCGCGACCTTGGTCAGCGCGTCCTGGACCAGGTCCTCGGCCCGGTGGTGGTCACCGCAGAGCAGCACCGCGGTGCGCAGGAGCGGCTGCTGCCGCGCCCGCGCCCACCGGGTGAACTCCTGCTCCACGACCTCACAACGCTCGGGCCGGGCCGGAGGTTGGGGTCAGGCGGTGCCCAGCTTCTCGTCAGTCTCGTGCGCGTCCACGCCGGGCGCCAGCCGCGAGTGGGTGCGGCCGTAGAAGAAGTAGATGAGCAGCCCGACCGCGAGCCAGACCAGGAACCGCAGCCAGGTCTCGGTGGCCAGGCTGGCCATCAGCCCGATGCAGGTGACGGCGGAGACGATCGGCAGGACCGGGACGCTCGGGGTCCGGAAGGGCCGGTCCATGCGCGGCTTGGTGCGGCGCAGCACGATCACGGCGATGGCCACGACCAGGAACGCGAACAGCGTGCCGATGCTGACCATCTCGGCCAGGGTGTCGATCGGGACGAACGCCGCGATCACCGCCACGACGATCGTGGTGCCCATGGTGAGGCGGGCCGGGGTGCCGTACTTCTCGTGCACCTTGCCCACCGCGGCCGGCAGCAGCCCGTCGCGGCACAGCGCGAAGCCGATCCGGGCCATGCCGACGATGTCGACCAGGATCACCGAGGTGAGGCCGGCGACCGCGGCGATGCCGACGACCTTGCTGGCCCAGCCCAGGCCGACCTGGGTGAAGGCGTCGGAGATCGGGGCGCCCTCGGACAGGTTGCGGTAGTCGACCATGCCGGTCAGCACGAAGCAGACCGCGAGGTAGAGGACCGTGCAGACCACGAGGGTGCCGATGAGGCCGCGCGGCATGTCCCGGCCGGGGTTCTCGGTCTCCTCGCCCAGGTTGGCCACCGCCTCGAAGCCGGAGTAGGCGAAGAACACCACCGCGGTCGCGACGAGGATGCCGGTGATGCCGTACGCCGTCGGGCTGGTCCCGCTGAGGAACTGCCACAGCGGCTGGGACAGCCCGCCGCTGGACTCCTCCGGCTTGCTCGGGGGGATGAACGGCGTGAGGTTCGCCGCCTTGAGGAAGAACAGCCCGGCGATGATGACGAAGACGGTGATGCTCACCTTGACCAGCACCAGCAGGTTGGTGACCCACTTGGACTCGCGGATGCCGACGGTGGCGACGACGCCGAGCACCACGACGATGAGGACCGCGCCGACGTTGACCGGCGCCTCCTCGCCGAACAGCGAGGTCGGCAGCCCGAGGAAGTCCTGCACGTAGCCCGACCAGCCGCGCGCGACCGTGGCCGAGCCGAGCGCGAACTCGAGCACCAGGTCCCAGCCGATGATCCAGCCGAACAGCTCGCCGATGGTCGTGTAGGCGTAGGTGTAGGACGACCCGGCCGTCGGCACCGCGGCGGCCAGCTCGGCGTAGCAGAGCGCCGCCAGCATGGCGACGACGCCGGCGATGGCGAAGGAGATCGTGATCGCGGGGCCGGCGTGGTTCTTGGCCTCGACGCCGGTCAGCACGAAGATGCCGGTCCCGATGACGATGCCGATCCCGAAGCCCATCAGGTCCCGGGCGCTCAGGCTCTTCTTGAGCCCGTGGTCCTCGTCGTCGTTCTGGTGCAGGACGGTGTCGATGTCCTTGGTCCGGAGGATGCCGGTCTTCTTCTTGGTCTGCCCGGAGCCCTCGGTCGCGCTCGCTGATCCTGCTGACATGAGCAGGCAGTACCCCGTCGGTCAGGATTGTCGCGACAGCGTGTCGTGCACCAGGGCGGCGAACGGCTCGGCGTTGACCGGGTCGACGTCGAGGTAGAGCCCCGGCTCGACGAGCTCCAGCTCGCTCACCACCCGCTCGCCCCGCCAGCGCATCAGGTCCACCCGGGCGTACGCCGCGCCGCCGGTCGCCGCGACGGCGCGCTCGGCCAGGGCGGCCGCGTCCGGGTCGAGGTCCGCGCGGACCGTCGTGCCGCCGTACTCCTCCTGGACGCGGAGCTCGCCCGGCGCCGGCCGCTTGTCGAACTGGCTCACCGCCCGGCCGCCGAAGACGTAGACCGACGACTCGCCCTCGGTGCGCACCGAGTCCACGACCGGCTGCACCACCCACGGGCCGCCGTCGAGCGGCACCAGCCCGATGCCGCTCGCGCCGACGCGCGGCTTGACCACGAGCGCGGCGCCGTCCAGCAGCGTCGTCGGCACGGTCGGCACGTGCTCCCCCAGCCCGACGAGGTAGGCCTTGTCGGCGTTCCAGGTGAAGGTCTCGGCGCCGTTGAGCAGCCGCGGGACGGTGCGGGCCCAGGCCAGGAACTCCTCGAGGCGCCGGTGGTAGTCCCACGTCGAGCGGACCACGACCAGCCGGGCGGCGTCCCAGTCGACCTCCGGGTCGTCCCAGACCACCCACGCGGTGTCGAGCCCACGGTCGGCCAGGGCCGCGTCGAGGTGCCCGGCGCCGGGCTCGCCGGTGGGCAGCTCGCCCGAGGTCACGAGAAAGATGTCCGGCACCTGTCGATTCTCGCGTGGCCCGCGCGTCATCACGGTGTCAGGATCGAGACCGACCCAGAGGAGAGAGCCCATGCCGCAGTACGTCGTGTTCAGCGTCGACGACGAGGACCAGTGGGAGCGTTCGGACGACGCCACCCGCCAGCAGACCTACGACGCCGACGAGCGCTTCCTGAGCCTGCTCAAGGAGCGCGGCGGCAAGGTCGTCGGCGGCGCCGACCTCACCCACTCCCGCGAGGGCCGCGTGCTGGTCGCGGGCGACGACGGGATGAGCGTCACCGAGGGGCCCTACGCCGAGAGCGTGGAGCAGCTGACCGGCTTCTACATCGTGGAGGCCGCGGACCTGGAGACCGTCGTGGACGCCGCCCGGCTCATGCTCGAGGGGCACGGGCGCCTCGAGATCCGGCCGCGGCCGGACCGGGACTACTCGTGACGACGTACGCCGTCCTGCTGCCCGGCGACGAGGCGCAGTGGGAGGCGGCCACGCCGAGCGAGCGGGAGCGGGTCTACGGCGTGCACCGGGAGTTCGCCGAGGCCCTGGCCGCCCGCGGGCACCGGGTGACCGGCGGCGCCGAGCTGACCCACTCCCGCGAGGCCAGGGTGCTGCGCACCTCCGCGTCCGGGCAGCAGACGGTGACCGACGGGCCGTACGCCGAGAGCGTCGAGCAGCTGACCGGCTTCTACGTCGTCGAGAGCGAGGACCTCGACGACCTGCTCGACGTCTGCCGCATCCTGGGCCACGGCGAGAGCGCGGTCGAGGTGCGCGCGACGACGGGAGGTGCGGCGTGAGGTTCTTGGTGCTCATGGCCGAGGACGACCACTTCGCCAAGTGGGAGGGCGCCGACGACGCCCTGCGCGCGCGGGTGGTCGCCGACTTCCAGGCCTTCGACGCCGCGGTCCGCGCCCGGGGCGAGGTGGTGGCCGGCGAGGCCCTCGACCACCCCGGCGCCGCGCGCACGGTGCGGCCCGGCGACGACCGGCCGGTCAGCGAGGGGCCGTTCGCGGAGACCGTCGAACAGCTGGGCGGCTTCTACCTCATCGACGTGCCCGACCTGGAGACCGCGGTCGAGGTGGCCGCGCTGCTGCCCCGGGAGTACGCCGTGGAGGTGCGACCCACGCTCGAGGTGCAGCTCTGACCCCACTGGAGGAGTCACACCGCGACGAGTGGGGCCGGCTGCTGGCCCTGCTCGTCGCGCGGTACCGCCGGCTGGACCTGGCCGAGGACGGGCTCGCCGACGCCTTCGAGGCGGCGGCGCGGACGTGGCCGCGCGACGGCGTACCGGACAACCGGGGGGCGTGGCTGCTGGTGGCGGCGCGGCGGCGGGTCAGCGACCGGCTGCGGGCCGAGGCGGTGGCCGCGCGGCGGCTGCCGGTGCTGGCGGTGGAGGCGGAGCTCGCGGAGGAGGCGCAGGAGGTGGTGGCGGACCCGGGCGGGGCGCGTGTGGTCGACGAGCGGCTGCGGCTGGTGCTGCTGTGCGCGCACCCGTCGCTGCCGCGCGAGGCCGCGGCGGCGCTGACCCTGCGGCTGGTGCTCGGCGTGTCGACCGAGGACCTGGCCCGGCTGTTCCTGGTGCGGACCTCGGCGATGGCGGCGCGGCTCACCCGGGCGCGCAAGCGGCTGGCTGGAGAGCGGTTCGCGGTGCCGGTCGGGGCCGAGCTGGCCGAGCGGGTGCGGGTGGTGGGCGAGGTGGCGTACCTGGCCTTCACCGCCGGCTACGCGCCCGGCTCGGGTGCGGACGTGCTGCGCGCCGACGTGGCCGGCGAGGCGGTGCGGCTGGTCCGGGTGCTGCGCACGGTGCTGCCCGCGCCCGACCCCGAGGTCGACGCGCTGCTCGCCCTGGTCCTGCTGCAGCACTCGCGGCGCGACGCCCGGGTCCGCGACGGCCGGCTCGTGCTGCTGCCCGACCAGGACCGCACGCGTTGGCACCACGACGAGATCGCCGAGGCCATCGGGCTGCTGACGCCGCTGGCGCACGCCGCGCCCGCGCCGTACCTCCTCCAGGCGCTCATCGCCGCCGAGCACGCCATCGCCCCCACCGCCGCGCAGACCGCGTGGCCGCGGATCGTGGCGCGCTACGACGAGCTGCTCGCCCTCGGCGACTCGCCGGTGGTCCGGCTCAACCGCGCGGTCGCCGTCGGAGAGGCCGACGGCCCGCAGGCCGGACTCGCCGCGCTGGCCGGTCTCGACCTGCCCGGGCACCGGCTGCCGGCCGCCCGCGCCGAGCTCCTGACCCGAGCGGGACGGCTCGACGAGGCCCGCGCGGCGTACGACCTGGCCGTCGACCGGTGCGGAAACGAGGCCGAACTCGCCCACCTTGACGGGAGACGGGCCGCGCTCGGGACAGAATGAGCCCATGATGGTGTACGCCGCCCTCGTGCCACCTCCGGACGTGCTCACCCGCGTCCGCCAGGTCGTGGACGGTGTCGCGCCGTCCCGGCCACCGGAGCCGGTCCCCGTCCGGCGGGGACTGCTGCGCCGTCGCGAGACCGCTCCCCCGCCGCCCCCGCCGGCGCCCATGCTCAACACCGTCTCGCCCGCCGCGATGCACCTGACCGTGGCCAAGTTCGGCAACCTGGCCCTCAACGACGCGATGCGCCTGGCCAACGCCCTGGACGCCGAGGCCTGGCAGTGGCCCACCCCCGCCTGCGCCTGCGCGGCGGCGTGGCCCTCGAGCCCGAGGGCGACGACGGCGTCTGGGTGCCGCTCGACGGCGACCTCGACGTGCTGGCCAACCTGCGCCAGGGCATCACCCGCGTCGCCGGCGGCCTGCAGCTCTTCGTCGACCGCCGCGGCTTCCGGCCCCAGGTCCAGATAGGCACGGTGAACGGCTACACCACCGAGGCCTACCTCCAGGAGCTGCTCACCGCCCTCGGCGTCTTCGAGTCCAACGCCTGGTGGCAGACCACGGTCTCGCTGCTCCAGCCGGCCGACCTCGGCCCGGGCAACGCGACGTTCAAGACCTTCCGCGACATCGCCCTGGGGCCGGCGAAGGAGCGCTAGCTGTTTGGTCGCGACTCCGTCGCGACGTGCTCGGCGCGCTTTCATCGAACCGTCCCGGGTGCCGCTTTCTGGGGCCAAGCGCTGCGCGCTCTGCCCCAGAAAGCGGCACCCGGGACGGTTCGGCGCGCCGAGCGTGCCAGGTGGGTCTGGTCGCTCGGGCTCAGCGGGCGGTCGGTGCGGGGAGTTCCTCGACCTTGGGTCGGGCGTCGGGGTGGCGGTTGTCGCGGACGACGGGGAGCAGCGCCTCGAGGGGCATCGGCCGGTGGAGCAGGTAGCCCTGCACGAAGGGGGCGCCGACCTCCTCGCGGATGGCTTCGAGCTGGGTCTCGCGCTCGACTCCCTCGACGACGACGTCGAGGCCGAGGGCGTCGCCCATGACGGCGATGGCGTGGAGCACGGCGCGGGCGCGCTCGTCGTGGTCGATGCCGGCCGAGAGGGTGGCGTCGGTCTTGACCACGTGGGCGGGCAGCTCGTGGAGGTAGCTGATCGAGGAGAAGCCGACGCCGAAGTCGTCGATCGCGAAGCGCACGCCCATGGCGGCGATGACGCGCATCACGTGCAGGACCTCGGGGTCGTCGCCGATCTCCTGGCGCTCGGTGATCTCCAGGACCAGGCCGGTGCGGTCCATGTCGCGCACGGCGGTCTGCACGACCCCGACGAAGCGGGGGTCGCGCAGCTGGCGGGCCGAGACGTTGACGCTGATGGAGATGGGGCCGCCGGCGGCGTCGCGCAGCGCGCGGGCGTCGCCGCTGACCCGGCGGAGCACGAGCTCGCCGAGGCCGACGACCAGGCCGGTGTCCTCGGCGATGCGGACGAAGACGTCGGTGGGCACGTCGGTGCCGTTGAGCCGCCAGCGCACCAGGGCCTCGACGCCGGTGATGAGGCCGGACTCGGTGGCGACGACGGGCTGGTAGACGACGGCCAGCTCCTCCTCGTCGATGGCCCGGCGCAGCTCCTCGACCAGCTCCAGCCGCTCGATGCTGGCCCGGCCGATGGCGGGCTCGTAGGAGACCGACTGGGCCTTGCCGCGGCCCTTGGCCTCGTACATCGCCAGGTCGGCCTCGCGCAGCAGCGCCTCGCCGGACTCGCTGCCGTCGCCGTAGGCGATGCCGATGGACGCGCCCAGCGGCACGTGGTGGCCGGAGACCTCGGCGCCGCGCATCAGCGAGGCCAGGATCCGGTCGCTGATCTCGATGACCTCCTGGACCGAGACGTCCTCCAGCAGCACGGCGAACTCGTCGCCGCCGAGCCGGGCCACGGTGTCGCTCTCGCGGGTGGCGGCCAGCAGCCGGCGCGCGACCTCGATCAGGACCTCGTCGCCGGCGGCGTGGCCGAAGCGGTCGTTGACCGGCTTGAACTCGTCGAGGTCGACGAACAGCAGCGCGACGCGGACGTTGCGGCGCCGGGCCAGGTGCAGGGCGTGGGCCACGCGGTCGAGCAGGATGCCGCGGTTGGGCAGGTCGGTCAGCGGGTCGTGCCGCGCGAAGTGGACCATGTCGGCGGTGAGCTGCAGCCGCGCGAAGGCGTCGGTGGCCAGCACGGCCAGCGCGTCGAGCGCGTGCTGGTCGGCCTGGACGGTGGCGCGGGCCCGCTCGCGCGACTGCGCGACGATCCACAACGCGTCCTTGCCGCGGCGCACCTGCGCGCCGATCTCGTACGCCGCGGGTGGGGTCGTGCGGACCTCGACGTCGGTGAGCCGGATCAGCCGGCGCGCGTCGTGCAGCACTGCCTCGCTGACCAGCTCGGACTCGTGCACCGACTGGATCCGCACCGCCGCCTCGAGGAGCACGGTGAGCCGGCGGGCGTTCTCCCGGCCGCGGGTGAGCGCGCGGGTGGCCACGAGCAGGGTGATGAGCGGGACGACCAGCAGCGAGAGCATCCACCAGGGGTTGCTGCGCAGCACGACGGCGGCCAGGTAGCCGAGCAGGTCGAACGGCACGAAGCACACGACGGCCAGCCAGGTCCCGGGCTGGACGAGGTGGCTGCGGATCGGCGTGCCGGAGTCGATGCCGACCGAGATGGCCGAGAGCACGTAGTCGATCGAGAAGTAGGCGCTCGCCGCGGCGACCATGGCGAGCAGCTCGCGCGGCGTACCGGTCTGGCCGCCGCGGACCAGGTGCAGCGCCGCCGCGGAGACGGCACCGGCCAGCACGCCCACGCCGACGTTGAACACGATCGCGGTCGGCCGCTTGCCCGACGTGACCTGCGTGGCGATGACCCCGAGGCCCCAGACGGCCAGGGCCGACCGGGCGTCGAGGGTGCACAGCAGGAACATCAGCACCGTGGAGTCGAAGCCGATCTCGATGCCGCCGTCCTCACCGTCGAGCACCATCGGGAAGTGCGCGACGAGGACGACCACCGGTACGCCGACGAGCACCGCGGCCAGGACCTCCCACCCGCCCCCGAGTGCGTGCGGTGTGGCCCAGACCAGCAGTGCGACGCCGAGCACGCACAGGCCGACGTCGAACCGCCAGCTGCGCGAGTCGCGCAACCGGGTCCGGGTGTCGGGCATGAGGGGCTCCTGTCGGCGGTACGGCAGACGACTCAGTATCGAGCGGCCGACAGGGCCCGCGAGGCGGAATGGCCAGACTGGTGCTCAGCGCCCGAGCGCGGCCAGGACGGTGGGGAGCAGCGCCTTGGCCGTGCGCCGGTAGCCCGCGGCGCTGGGGTGGAAGCGGTCCGCGCTGAACATCGCGTCGGGGTCGGCCACGAAGGAGGGTCCGACGGCCTGGGCCAGCGGGACCACGTGCGCCCCCGCCCGGGCGGCCGCCACGGCCTGCGCGGCAGCCAGCTGCCGCGACGCCCGCGAGCCCAGGGCGCGCAGGGGCTGGGGCACCGGCCGGAGCGCACCGAGGTCGGGACAGGTGCCGACCACGACCTCGGCGCCGCGCTCGCGCAGCGCGCTCACCGCAGCCTCGAGGTCGCGCACGGACTCGGCGACCGGCACCCGGTGGGTGACGTCGTTGCCGCCGACGATGACCACCGCGACGTCGGGCCGGTACGCCGGGCGCAGCCGCGCCAGCTGCCCGGCCAGCATCGAGGTCTCGGCGCCGACCTCGGCCACGGTGCGCAGCCGGACCGGGCGGCGGGTGGCCTTGGCCAGCCGCACCGCCAACCGGGCGCCGAGGGTCTCCTTGCGGCGGGTGGCGCCCAGGCCGGCCGCGATGGAGTCGCCCACCAGGAGCAGGTCGATCGGCTCGCCGGCGTACTTCCGCTTCCAGCGGCGGTCGGCGTCGAGCGCGTCCTCACCGAGCGGCTTGCCGATCAGGCGGCGGGCGTGCGCCGCCTGCCGGCGCAGCAGCTCCCGGCCGGCGAGCGCGCCGAGGACCACGAGGGTGACGGTGAGGAGGGCACGGCGACGCACGAGGCATCTGTCGCACGCCGACCTGAACGGACCGTGAGCACGCCGCGTCGCTCAGGTGATGAGCTCGTCCAGGCGGGAGTACGCCGCGGCGTCGCCGCGGACCACGACGCTGCGGCGGCCGTCGAGGGAGACCGGCACGTCGCCGGCCACGGTGATCCGGCGCATCTCGCGCGGGTGGTGGTCGAAGTCGGCGACCGCGTAGTGCTGGGTGGCGCGGTTGTCCCACATCGCGACGTCGCCGGGCCGCCAGGACCAGCGCACGGTGTTCTCGAGCTTGGTGACGCGGTTCTGCAGCAGCTGGAACAGCGCGGTCGACTCCGAGCTGTTGAGGCCCAGGAAGCGGCTCACGAAGTGGCCGAGCACCAGCGACCGCTCGCCGGTCTCGGGGTGCACCCGCACCACCGGGTGCTGGGTCTCGAAGAGCTGGGAGACGAAGTCGTCACGGCTGTAGTTGGCGTCCGGCTGGTCGTGCTCCTCGTCCTGCTGGGCGTAGTCGTAGCTGTTGGTGTGCACCGCCCACAGCCCGTCGACCAGCGCCTGGAGCGGCGCCGGCAGCGCGTCGTACGCCGTGACGGTGTTGGCCCAGACCGTGGTGCCGCCGTACGGCGGGAGGGTGACCGCCCGCAGCACCGAGAGGGCCGGCACCCGGTCCACGAAGGTGACGTCGGTGTGCCAGGCGTTGGCGGCCATGCCCTTGTTGGCGGTGACGCGCAGGACCCGGGCGCTGCCGGTGTTGACAGTCGGGTGCGCGGTGGTCAGCGGACCGAACCGCTCCGCGAAGCCGATCTGGTCCTCGTCGTCGACGTGGTCCTGGTCGCGGAAGAACAGCACCTTGTGGGTCAGCAGCGCCGCGCGCACCTGGGCCACGGTCTCCGCGGACAGCGCGCCACCGAGACGCACGCCCGTGACCTCGGCGCCGATCCGGCCGCCCAGCTGGCGGACGTCGAGCGCAGTCGCGCGGTCCAGCGTGCCCAGCACCATCGTCATGCGGCCAGGTTACCGCAGTAAGCCGGTGGACTTAGGCAGGTATCACGCGAGCCCGGTCGCCACGAACGCGTCGTACGTCGGCGCGATGGTCGCCGCGGGCCCGACCGAGCCCGCGACCGCGTCGAGGGTCTTGAGGCCGTGGCCGGTGTTGATGACCACGGTCTCGAGCTCGGGGTCGAGCTGGCGGGTCTCCACGAGCTTCTTCAGCACGCCGACCGTGGTGCCGCCGGCGGTCTCGGTGAAGATCCCCTCGGTGCGGGCCAGCAGCACGATGGCCGCGCGGACCTCGTCGTCGGTCACGTCCTCGACGGCGCCACCGGTGCGGTGGCAGACGTCGAGCACGTAGATGCCGTCGGCCGGGTTGCCGATGGCCAGGCTCTTGGCGATGGTGTCGGGCTTGACCGGGCGGATCGCGGGGGCGTCGGTCTTGAACGCCGTGCTGACCGGCGAGCAGCCGGCCGCCTGCGCGCCGTACACCTTGTAGGGCTTGTCCTCGACGAGCCCGAGCGTGATCAGCTCCCGGAACGCCTTGTCGACCTTGGTCAGCTGCGACCCGCTCGCGACCGGGATGACGACCTGGTCGGGCAGCCGCCAGCCGAGCTGCTCGGCGATCTCGTAGCCGAGGGTCTTGGAGCCCTCGGCGTAGTAGGGCCGGACGTTGACGTTGACGAACGCCCAGCCGTCCTCCTCGGCGGCGATCTCCTGGGCCAGCTTGTTGACGTCGTCGTAGGTGCCGTCGACCGCGACCAGCTGCTCGGTGAAGACCGCGCTGTTGACCTGCTTGGGCTGCTCGAGATTGCTGGGGATGAAGACCACCGTCTTCATGCCGGCGCGCGCCCCGGCCGCCGCCACCGCGTTGGCCAGGTTGCCGGTGCTCGGGCAGGCGAACACCGTCGCGCCGAGCTCGCGGGCCGCGCTCAGCGCGCAGGCCACCACGCGGTCCTTGAAGGAGTTGGTCGGGTTGGTGGAGTCGTCCTTGACCCAGAGCCTGGTCAGGCCCAGCTCGCGGGCCAGGTTGGCCGCCGGCAGCAGCCGGGTGAAGCCAGGCTCGGTGTTGGGGCTGGACTCGATGTCACTCGGCACCGGCAGCAGCGCCTTGTAGCGCCAGATGTTGCGCGGCCCGGCCTCGATCTCCTCCCGCGTCACCTGCGGGAAGTCGTAGGCGATCTCGAGCGGACCGAAGCACTCCGGACAGGCGTAGAAGGGGCCGAGCGCGGTCTGGTGACCGCACTCGCGGCACGAGAGCGCGGTGGCGTGCCCGAACGCACCGTCGCGCAGCGTGGTCTTCTTCTCGGCGACAGCAGTGCTCACGAGGTCCTCCTCATCTCTCCGCAGCGACCTTCGCTCCGGACGGAATTGGCACCTTTCCGCGGTGTGCGGCGGTTGCCGGGACTTCTCAGGGCCGTTCCCTCAGTCCCTCTGGATGAGGTGCCAACACTACGGGCGCTCGTCTCAGGGCGTGAACACGAGTACCGCCATGTGGACGGGTGCACCAGACCCGCTCCGCGCGCGGGCGCAAGGGGGTCAGCGCTTGGTGCGCTTGGCCACCCAGTCCATCGGGTCGTCGGCGTCGCCGCGGGCGCAGTAGCCGACCTCGTAGGAGAAGGTCGCGGACTTGACCTCGGTGCCCTTGAGCCTGCCGGTGACCTCGAGGCGGATGTCCTCGTAGTCGTTGGGGCTGTCCTGCTCGAGCAGGTAGTGGAACTTCCCGCGCTTGTCGATCTTCATCGGACCGGCCGGCTGCACGACGTACTGCACGCCGAGGGGGTAGGAGCAGACCGCGTTGAAGCGCACGATCATGTTCTTGATCTTGCGGCCGTGGCCGGTGACGTCGAACTCGTAGACCATCGTGTCCAAGGCGTTGTCCTCGACCGGGGTCTCGTGACCGACGTAGTGGCCGTCTGGGTTCTTCGGCTTGGGCTTGGGTTTGGCGTCGGCGGCGGGCCCGGTGGCGACGAGGGCGGCGGCCAGGACGGGGACGAGGAGAGACGCGAGACGGGTAGGACGGGTCACGGGACCAGTCCTACCCGTCTGCGGTGGGGCCTAAGCCGCCTGGGTCGCCGCGACCTCGTCGGCCGGGGTGAGGGCACCCCGGACCACGTCGAGGACGTCGCCGACCACGTGCACGGTGAGGGCCTCGCGGACCTCGGCCGGCACGTCGTCCAGGTCCGGCTCGTTGCGCAGCGGGACGAAGACCTCGGTGAGGCCGGCGCGCTGGGCCGCGAGCAGCTTCTGCTTGAGCCCGCCGATCGGGAGCACCCGGCCGTTGAGCGTGACCTCACCGGTCATGCCGACCTCCGAGCGCACCGGGCGACCGGTGGCCAGCGAGGTGAGCGCGGTGACCATGGTGATGCCGGCCGAGGGGCCGTCCTTGGGCGTCGCGCCCGCGGGGACGTGGACGTGGATCGCTTTGTCCTCGAAGAACGCGCGGTCCACGCCGAGGTCGGCCGCGTGCGCCTTGACGAAGGACAGCGCGATCTGCGCGGACTCCTTCATCACGTCGCCGAGCTGACCGGTGAGCGTGAGCCCGGCGGTCCCCTCGTGCGCGGACGCCTCGATGAAGAGCACGTCGCCGCCCATGCCGGTGACGGCCAGGCCGGTGGCCACGCCCGGGACCGCGGTGCGCTCCGCCGACTCCGGCGTGAACCGCGGCCGGCCGAGCAGCTCCTTGAGGTCGGGCTCGTCGATGTCGATCCGCTCGCGGTCGCCGACGGCCAGCTTCGTGGCCGCCTTGCGCATGGCCTTGGCCAGCAGCCGCTCCATCTGGCGTACGCCGGCCTCGCGGGTGTAGTTCGCGGCCAGCTCGCGCAGCGCGGCGTCGGTGATCGAGACCTCGGCCTCGGTCAGCGCGGCCCGCTCCAGCTGCCGCGGCAGCAGGAAGTCGCGGGCGATGGCGACCTTGTCCTCCTCGGTGTAGCCGTCGAGGGTGACCAGCTCCATGCGGTCCAGCAGCGCCTGCGGGATCTGCTCGACGACGTTCGCCGTGGCGATGAAGAGCACGTCGGACAGGTCCAGGTCGAGCTCGAGGTAGTGGTCGCGGAAGGTGTGGTTCTGCGCCGGGTCGAGCACCTCGAGCAGGGCGGCCGCGGGGTCGCCGCGGTAGTCGGAGCCGACCTTGTCGACCTCGTCGAGCAGCACGACCGGGTTCATCGAGCCGGCCTCCTTGATGGCCCGCACGATGCGACCGGGCAGCGCGCCGACGTACGTGCGCCGGTGACCGCGGATCTCGGCCTCGTCGCGCACCCCACCGAGGGCGACGCGGACGAAGGTGCGGCCCATGGCGCGGGCCACGGACTCACCCAGCGAGGTCTTGCCGACTCCGGGAGGGCCGGCCAGCAGGATGACGGCGCCGGAGCCCCGGCCGCCGATGACCTGAAGGCCGCGCTCGGCGCGCCGGCTGCGGACCGCGAGGTACTCCACGATCCGCTCCTTGACCTCGTCGAGGCCGTGGTGGTCGGCGTCGAGCTGGGCCCGGGCCGCGGTGACGTCGTTGACGTCGTCGGTCCGCTCGCCCCACGGCAGCTCGAGCACGGTGTCGAGCCAGGTGCGGATCCAGGCCGCCTCCGGGTTCTGCTCGCTGGAGCGCTCGAGCTTGTCGACCTCCTTGAGCGCCGCGGCGCGGACGTCCTCGGGCAGGTCGGCGGACTCCACACGGGAGCGGTAGTCCTCGGCGCCCTCCGGCTCGCCCTCGCCGAGCTCCTTGCGGATCGCGGCCAGCTGCTGGCGGAGCAGGAACTCGCGCTGGGTCTTCTCCATCCCCTCGCGGACGTCCTCGTTGATCTTGTCCGAGACCTCGGCCTCGGCGAGGTGGTCGCGCGTCCACGCGATCACCGTCTCGAGCCGCTCCTCGACGTCCGGCGTCTCCAGGAGCTCGCGCTTCTGCTCGTCGGTGAGGTACGGCGCGTAGCCGGCCGCGTCGGCGATCTTGCTCGGGTCGGTCATCTGGTGGACCTGGTCGATGATCTGCCAGGCCTCGCGGCGCTGGAGCACGGCGACGACGAGCCGCTTGTACTCCTCGGCGAGCTCACGGGCGTGGTCGGTCACGGTCTCGGCGACCGGCTCGACCTCGACCCACAGGGCCGCGCCGGGGCCGGTGACGCCGGAGCCGATGCGGGCGCGCTGGCCGGCGCGCAGGACCGCGCCCGCGCCACCGCCCATCGTGCGGCCCACGCGCTCGACGCTCGCCACGACGCCGTACGACGCGTAGCGGTCCTCGAGGCGAGGGGCGAGGAGCAGCTCGCCGCCGGAGCTGCTGCGGGCGGCGTCGACGGCCGCCTGGGCGGCGTCGTCGAGCGCGATCGGGACCACCATGCCGGGCAGCACGACGAGGTCGGAGAGGAACAACACCGGGAGCGATGCTTGAGTCATACCGGCTCAACTTCTGGGATCGAAGCGGTGTTCCCGGCGCTCCCCGCGTTCTCCCTGGGCGAACAGGGGGCGATCAAGCCCGCAGGCCGGCCGCGTCCTGCGCGAGCTGGCGCAGCAGATCGAGGACGCCGTCGGGACCGTGGACCAGGACGTCAGAGAGCGGGACCAGGGCGCTCTCCTCGTCGGAGGCCGAGCAGACCCGCAGCGTGGGCAGGCCACCCTCGGCCAGGGCGGCGACGGCCTCGAAGGCCTCGACGTCGCCCAGGTCGTCGCCGACGAAGACGAACCCGCCCGCGTCCAGCTCCTCGGCCAGGGTCTCGACCGCGAGCCCCTTGTGCATGCCGGGCGAGCGGACCTCGACGACCTGCTTGCCGGGCTCGACGACCAGGTCGTGGCGCGCGGCGAGGTCGCGCAGCTCGGGCAGGAGCGCGTCGTACGCCGCCTGGGGGTCCGGCAGCCGGCGGGTGTGGACGGCGACCGCGAGCCCCTTCTCCTCGATGTGCGCCTCTCCCGCACCGAGCCGGCGCAGCAGCCGGGGCAGATCGGCGGTGAACGACGCCAGCCCGTGCGGCGGGCGGGGGCTGATCACGCGGCGGTTGGTCGACGACCAGCGCTCGTTGCCGTACTGCCCGAGGACGTAGAGCTCCTTGCCCACGTCGCCCACGGCGTTGCCGACCGCCTCGAGGCCGCCGAGGTCGAGCGCCTGGCGGGCCGGGCGGCCGGTGACGACGGCGACGGCACGGACCTGCTCGGCCAGCGCCACGAGGACCTCGGCCGCGTCCGGGTGGATGTGCGCCTGGGCCGGGTCGTCCACGATCGGGGCGAGGGTGCCGTCGAAGTCCAGCCCGACCACGGTCTCGGCGGCGACCCGGACGAGGGCGGCGTACTTCTGCTCCCCCTCCTCCGAGGTGAACTCCATGGCGCTACCCCACCACAACCGCGCCGGCACGACCCATCCGGGCCATGTCGACGGGCTGTTCCGCGCGGCCAGGTTGCCGCCGTGCTCCCCCGCGCGCTCACCGGGTCCGCCCTCCTGTTGGCCGCCTGCTGGCCGCCGTGGGTCGTGCGGAGCTGAGGGCTACGGAAGCTCGCCGGTGAGGATCACGGTGAGCCGGTCGAGCCGCATGGGGTCGACGGCGGGCGCGGTGCGCTGGATGCCGAGGTCGAGGGCGAGCAGCTTGCCCTCGCGCTCCATCCGCTTCGGGTAGTAGACGGTGGAGGCCGGGATGGTGCCGTACCAGTTGTCGGAGCCGACGACCTGCCAGCCGATCTGGGTGGCCTGGGCCGCGACCCGGCCGGCGAGCCCCGTGATGCCGGAGTTGTTGAAGACCACGACGTAGACCTTGGACCGGTCGACCTGCGGCTTGGGCGGCTTCGGCGCCTTGGTCGGCGAGGCCGACGGCGTGGGCGCCGCGCTCGCGGAGGCCTCGGGCTGCGCGGCCGGGGTGATCTGCTTCTCCTGGGGCTCGGCGTCGCGGGTGAAGACGAACGCGACACCGGCCATGGCCACCGCGATGACGCTCAGCAGCACCACCGGCGAGGGGAAGACCACCCCGCGCTGGTCGCGGACGCGCCTGGTCATCGGGCGGCCGGCCACGGGTCTACAGCTCGAAGCCGAGGCGGCGGGCCGAGCGCTGCCGCTGGCGCGCGGCGCGCAGCCGGCGCAGCCGCCGGACCAGCAGCGGGTCGGCCTCGAGGGCCTCGGGACGGTCGATGAGGGCGTTGAGCACCTGGTAGTAGCGCGTCGAGGACATGTCGAACTTCTCGCGGACCGCGGTCTCCTTGGCGCCGGCGTACTTCCACCAGTGCCGCTCGAACTCCAGGATCTCGCGGTCGCGGTCGCTGAGCACCACCTGCTCGGAGGCCTGACCGGCCTCCGGGCGCCCGACGTTCGCCGCATCCATGGCCGACATGCTAGGCGACGAATCACAGCGATGTCATTCAACCCTCCGGCGCGCCGGGGGCCAGACTCGGGCCATGACTCAGGCCGTCGCCGTCACCCGCTGGGGCATCCTCGGCCCGGGGCGCATCGCCCAGACCTTCGCCCGCGACCTCCTCCTCGTCCCCGACGCCGAGCTCGCCGCCGTCGGCTCCCGCTCCCGGGAGCGCGCGTCGGCCCTCGCCGACGAGGCCGGCGGCACGGCGTACGGCTCGTACGAGGAGTTCCTGGCCGACGACCGCGTCGACGCGGTGTACGTCGCCTCGCCGCACGCCCTGCACGTCGACCACGTGGCCGCGTGCCTCGCCGCCGGCAAGCACGTGCTGTGCGAGAAGCCGATGACGCTGCGCGCCGCCGACGCCGCCGCGCTCTTCGACCAGGCGCGCGCCGCCGGGCTGCTGCTCATGGAGGCGATGTGGACCGCGACGCACCCCGTCGTGCGCGCGGTGGTCGAGCGGGTGCGCGCCGGCGAGTTCGGCACGCCCCGCCAGCTGCACGCCGAGCTCGGCTTCGTCGTCCCCGACGACCCCACCGACCGCCTCCTTGACCCCGCCCTCGGCGGCGGCGCGCTGCTGGACATGGGCGTCTACCCCCTCACCTTCGCCCACCTGCTCCTCGGCGAGGCCGAGGCGCTCACCGGCACCGCCGTGCTCTCCGAGCTCGGCGCCGACCTCGACGTCGCCATCGCCGGCCGCTACCCCCGCGGTGCCGTCGCCACCCTCACCGCCTCGATGACCTCGTGGTCCTCGCGCCGCGCGGAGCTGGCCACCGACCGCGGCCGGCTCGTGGTCGACGACTTCCACCACCCCACCACCGCGACGTTCACGCCCATCGGCGTCGGCGCCACCAACGACGACATCGAGCGCGGCCGGGTCGTGGAGTTCGGCGGCGCGGACGAGGTCATCGGGCGTGGCTACGGCAACGAGGTGGTGGAGTTCCAGCGCTGCCTGGCCGCCGGCCTGCTCGAGAGCCCGCTCGTCCCCCACGCCCAGACGCTGGCGATCATGCGGCAGATGGACGACCTGCGCGCGCAGGTCGGCGTGCGCTACCCGGGCGATTGACGTATCTCCACGGCACGGCGACGCTCCTGGCTACCGACAGCCACCCCGTCCGTCAGGAGCACGACCTTGCAGCACCTCCCACGCCTCAGCCTCCTCGCCGTCGTCACAGTCGCGGCGCTCCTCCTCGGCTCGTTCGGCACCGCCCAGGCCGGTGGCGCCCTGACCAAGAGCAAGGTCAAGAGCATCGCTGCGAAGGCGGTGGCCAAGGCCGCGCCCGGACTGTCGGTCAAGAGCGCGCAGACCGCGACCAACGCAGCCACCGCCACGAACGCGGTCAACGCGGCCAGCGCGACCAACGCAGCGAATCTCGGCGGGCAGCCGGCCTCGACCTACCTGACCACCGCTCGCACGATCGACCTCGGCTCGGCGTCGGCGACGTCGGGCTTCACCAAGACGTTGACCGGCGTTCCCGCCGGTACCTATCTCGTCGACCTGTCCCTCAGCGCCGTGACGAGCGCCGACACCGGGTTGTTCTGTTTCCTCACGCAGGATGGCGCTCCGCGGGACCTGCTCGACACCTACTCCTCGCGCTACATCCCGACGGTGCACACGGTCAGCGCTTCGCACGTGGTCACCATCCTCCCGACCGGCGCGCTGACGCTCGGCTGCTACCCCTCGACGGGCACCCTGACCTACCCCGCCACCAGCGGCTACGCACCCCCGCAGCTCACCCTGATGAGGATCGACAGCGTGACCGCGCTCGGTGCAGTCACCGCACCGCCGGCGGGCGGCGCCCGCTCGGCGCACCAGGCTGGCGTGCCGACCACCGAGCGTTGACCGGTTCTTCCGGACGCCACATCTCATCCGCTCTGCAGGAACCGCACGACGGCCAGCACCCCCGGTGCTGGCCGTCGTCGGGCAGCAGGCCGAGCTCGGCGACGATCCGCTGAGTGTGCTCCGGGGTCAGTCCCTCGGCTCCGGTTGGTCGGCATCGACCACGCGCCGTTCGTCATCGACGACGGCTTGACGACGCCGTCCACAGTCACGGTCGCCGGAACGAGGTGTCTGCAGCCCGCCCTGCCGCTCCTGAGTGCTGTCAGCGCCACCCGCACCCAGGAGCCCACCAGGAAGCGCACCTCCCGTCTCCCCGTCCTCGTCGTCGTCGCCCTCGTGGCGCTGGTCCTCGGCTCGTTCGGCACCGCCCACGCCGGCGGCGCCCTCACCAAGGGCAAGGTCAAGAGCATCGCTGCCAAGGCGGTGGCCAAGGCGGCGCCGGAGCTCTCGGTCAAGAGCGCAGCGACCGCGGCCAACGCCACCAACCTGAACGGGCAGCCGGCCTCGACCTACCTGGACCGGTCGGCCCAGCTGCAGCTCCCGACGCAGAGCCACCCGCTGCCGAGCTCGACCGCCACCGAGCTGGGGACGGTCGCGCTCACGGTGCCGAACGGGGTCGGCTTCGTCCACCTCGTCGGGACGATGTCGTTCCAGGCTGGCGGCACCGCCGCCTTCCCGACCCTGTGGACGTCGGCCGACGGCACCACGTGCGCGGCCACGACCGGCCCCGGCTACGACACCCGCAGCTACGGCGAGGCGGCTTCCGGGGGCCGCGACCAGATCGTGCAGGACCTCGTCGTGCCGGCCACGGCCGGCGTCCACACCTACCGGCTGTGCGGGTACGCCGTCGGCGCGGGGAACTCGTACTGGCAGGCCAGCCTCACCGCGGAGACCGTCGCCGGCGGTCCCACGGGCGCTGCCACTGGCGCAGGCACCGGCGCAGGCACCAGCGCAGGCACGGCGACGAGCACCGGCTCCATCGACGGTCGCTGACGGGCCGTCAACCCGCCTGCAGGAACCGCACGACGGCCAGCACCCTGCGGTGCTGGCCGTCGTCCGGGTGGAGGCCGAGCTTGGCGAAGATCCGCTGGGTGTGCTTCTCCACGCCGCCCTCGGTGACGACGAGCGCCTCGGCGATGGCGGCGTTGGAGCGGCCCTCGGCCATCAGGCCGAGCACCTCGCGCTCACGCGGGGTCAGGCCCTCCAGCGGGTCGCGCCGGCGGACCATGAGCTGGGCGACGACCTGGGGGTCGAGGACGGTGCCGCCGGCGGCGACGGTGTCGAGGGCGGTGAGGAAGTCGTCGAGGTCGCTGACGCGGTCCTTGAGCAGGTAGCCGACGCCACCGCCGCCGGCGGCGAGGAGCTCGTCGGCGTAGGAGACCTCGACGTACTGGCTGAGAACCATGATCCGGGCGTCGGGCCAGGCGCGGCGGACCTCGACCGCGGCGCGCAGGCCCTCGTCGGTGTGGCTGGGCGGCATGCGCACGTCGACGATGCCGACGTCAGGCCGGTGCTCGAGCACGGCGGCGACGTACGACGGGCCGTCGGCGACGCCGGCCACGACGTCGTGGCCGGCCTCGGCGAGCAGCAGCTGGAGCCCCTCCCGCAGGAGGAGGGAGTCGTCCGCGACGACGATCCGCAGCGGCCTCACGCGTCTCCGACGGGCAGCCAGGCGCGCAGCACGGTCGGACCGCCCGCCGGCGAGGTGACCTCGAGCCGGCCGTCGGCCGCGCGGACCCGCTGCTCGAGCCCGGCCAGGCCGCTGCCCTTGTCGAGCGCGGCACCGCCGACACCGTCGTCCTCCACGCGCACGTGCACACCCCCGCCCTCGGTCCAGACGCCGACCGTGGTGCGGGTCGCGCCGCTGTGCTTGGCCACGTTGGTGAGCGCCTCGGCGACCACGAAGTAGACCGCGGTCTCCACGTGCGGGGGCAGCTGGTCCGGCACGTCGACGGTGGCCTCGACGGGGACGCTCGCCCGGACGGTGAGCTCGCCGAGCGCGGCGGCCAGGCCGCGGTCGACCAGCAGCGGCGGGGCGATGCCGCGCGACAGCGAGCGCAGCTCGGCCACGGTCTCGCGGGCCTGCTCGAGCGCCGAGTCGAGCGCCGCGCCGGCCAGCGCCGGGTCCTCGGTCAGCTGCCTGCGCACCCGGCCCAGGTCCATCTGCAGCCGGACCAGCCGCTGCTGGGGGCCGTCGTGGATGTCGCGCTCCAGCCGGCGCAGCGACCCGGCCTCGGCGGCCCGGGCCGCCTCGCGGCCGCCCTCGGCGCGACGTACCTCCTGCTGGAGCTCGGCCCGGCTGCTCAGCAGCACCGAGGCCAGGCTGCCGTGCAGGGTCGCCGCGAAGCGCACCACGAACGGCAGGCTCAGCAGCGCGACGACGCCCAGGACCAGCTGGACCAGGCTGTCGGTCGTGCGGGTGTTGTCGAAGCCGAGCAGAGCGGCCAGCGTCGTCTGGTCGTCGGGGTCGAACGGGAGGAACTGCTGCCAGAACCAGTACGTCAGCCCGGCCAGCGCCGCCGCCCACCAGGCCGCCGCCAGGGCGAAGGCCACCGTGCCGGTCACCAGGCCGACCAGGCACCAGACCACGTCGAGCCACGACTGCGCGTCGCGCAGCGGGGTCAGCGCCTTGCGCCAGAATCCGGCGTCGTCCGGCGCGCAGAGGTACGCCGGGGTCGGGGCCGGCTTGCCGAGCAGCCCGCGCAGCCGGATGCGCTCGAAGCGGGCGAAGCCGCGGGCGACGTTCACCGCCACCCAGAACATCAGCAGGCCACCGATGAGCACGGTCAGGCCGACGCCGAGCGCGAGGTCGACGACCACGACCACGAAGGCCGGGAGCGCGATCGGGAACGCCGACAGCGCGTAGCCCGAGTCGTAGAGCACCCGCCGCAGCCCGCGCGGGCGCTCGACCGACCGCGGCGCCGCCGCGGCGGAGGAGGCCGGGACCGGCCGGGGTTCGGTGGCAGTCATGGGCATGGTCTGGGTCATGGCTCCAGCGTCGGCTGCTGGGAGCGTGGCCACGATCCTGCCAGCACCACAGGTGGTGTCGGGCCAGCCCGACAGCCGGCCGCGTGCGTCGTGCGGCCGGGGGTACTGACCGGCCGTGACCGCCCCCGCCCTCCACGACCTAGGCTGACCACGTGGGCTACGACCTCGTGATCGTCGCGAACCGGCTCCCCGTGGACCGGGTCGAGCAGCCCGACGGCACCTCGACCTGGCGGCCGTCGCCGGGCGGCCTGGTCAGCGCGATCGAGCCGGTGATGCGCGCCGACGACGGCGTGTGGATGGGCTGGCCGGGCGGGACCGAGCAGGACCTCGAGCCGTTCGAGGCCGACGGGCTGTCGCTGCACCCGATGTCGATGACGGCCGAGGAGATCGAGGGCCACTACGAGGGCTTCTCCAACGCCACCCTGTGGCCGCTGTACCACGACCTGGTGGCCAAGCCGGAGTTCCACCGCGAGTGGTGGGACACCTACGTCTCGGTCAACCAGCGCTTCGCCGACGAGGCCGCCGAGCTGGCCAACGAGGACGCCCTGGTGTGGGTCCAGGACTACCAGCTCCAGCTGGTCCCGCAGATGCTGCGCGAGCTGCGACCCGACCTGCGGATCGGCTTCTACCTGCACATCCCGTTCCCGCCCGCGGAGCTGTTCCAGCAGCTGCCGTGGCGCCGCCAGCTCCTCGAGGGGCTGCTGGGTGCGGACCTGGTCGGCTTCCAGCTGCCCGGCGGCGCCGGCAACTTCGTGCGGCTGGTGCGCCAGCGGGTGGGCCACAAGACCCACCGCGACCTGGTCTACCTGCCCGACGGCCGGACCGTGCGCGCGGCGGCGTTCCCGATCTCGATCGACGCGGCCGGCTTCGAGGAGCTGGCGCGCTCGGAGGAGGTCACCAGCCGGGCCAAGGAGATCCGCGCGGCGCTGGGCGACCCGAGCAAGATCTTCCTGGGTGTGGACCGGCTCGACTACACCAAGGGCATCTACGCCCGCCTCCGCGCGTACGCCGAGCTGCTCGAGGACGGCGCCCTCGACGTCGAGGACGCGGTCTTCGTGCAGGTCGCGGTGCCCTCGCGCGAGCACGTCGAGGAGTACCAGCGCCTGCGCGACGAGATCGACCGCCTCGTCGGCCGCATCAACGGCGACCTGGGCCGCATCGGGCGGCCCGCGATCAGCTACCTGCACTCCTCCTACCCGCGCGAGGAGATGGCCGCGCTCTACCGTGCCGCCGACGTCATGGTCGTCACGCCGTACCGCGACGGCATGAACCTGGTGGCCAAGGAGTACGTCGCGTGCCGCTACGACGACGCCGGGGCGCTGGTGCTCTCGGAGTTCGCCGGCGCGGCCGACGAGCTGCGGCAGGCGTGGCTGGTCAACCCCTACGACATCAACGGCATGAAGGCCGCGCTCCTCGAGGCGTACCGCGCCGACGGCAAGGACCTCACCAAGCGGATGAAGGCCATGCGCAAGACCGTGAGCCACAACGATGTGCGGGCGTGGGCCGACCACTTCATGAGCGAGCTGTCCCACGTCCGCGACAAGCACGGCAAGGCGGTCAGGCCGGCCTCGCGCTCCTGAGCCGGGCCCGGTCAGGCTGAGCGCGCGGCGCCGGAGCTGGTGGTCGGAGGACGCTCGGTCTCCGGGCGGTTGGGTGCCATCAGCGCGACCAGCTCCTCGCGCAGGGCCGGGCCGAGCCGGCCCCAGCCCGGCTCGTAGCCGTAGGTCTCGCGCAGACCGGTGGTGGTCCGGGTGCCCTCGACCAGGTCGATGTCCTCGGGGCCGATGAGACCGGGATGGCTCACGCCGACCGCCTCGGAGACCTTGAGGAGGTCGCGGCGCAGGGCGAGGACGTACTTCTCGACGCGCTCGGCCTTGTCGTCGGGGTCCAGCCCGCGCTGCAGCCACGGGTCCTGGGTGGCCACGCCGGTCGGGCACCGGTCGGTGTGGCACTTCTGGGCCTGGATGCAGCCGACCGCGAACATCGCCTCCCGGCCCACCTGCACGCCGTCGCAGCCGAGCGCGAAGGCCACTGCGGCGTTCTCGGGCAGCCCGAGCTTGCCGCCGCCGACGAAGACCACGTCGTCGGTCAGCCCGGCGCGCGCGAACCGGCTGTAGACCTGGGTGAACCCGACCCGGAACGGGAACGCCACCGAGTCGGCGAAGACCAGCGGCGCCGCGCCGGTCCCGCCCTCGCCGCCGTCGATGTTGACGAAGTCCACGCCGCGGCCGTCCTGGGTCCGCAGCCCCGCCATCCGCTCGACCAGGTCGTCCCAGAAGTCCAGGTTGCCCACCGCGGACTTGATGCCGACCGGGAGGCCGGTCTCGGCGGCCAGCAGCTCGACGAAGTCCAGCATCGAGTCGACGTCGGTGAACACCTGGTGCCGGCTCGGCGAGGCGCAGTCCTGGCCGACCGGGATGCCCCGGATCGCGGCGATCTCCGGCGTCACCTTGGCCCCCGGCAGCATGCCGCCGAGCCCGGGCTTCGCGCCCTGCGACAGCTTGATCTCGAGCGCGCGGACCGGCGCCGACGCCACCAGCTCCTTGAGCCGCTGGAGGTCGAACCGGCCGTGCTCGTCGCGGCACCCGAAGTACGACGTACCGATCTGGAAGACCAGGTCCCCGCCCTGCCGGTGGTACGGCGCGAGCCCGCCCTCGCCGGTGTTCTGCAGGCACCCGGCGCGCAGCGCGCCCTTGTTGAGCGCGGTCACCGCGTTGCCGGAGAGGGAGCCGAAGCTCATCCCCGAGATGTTGACCACCGACGCCGGCCGGACCGCGAGGCGGCGACCGCGGGCCGCGCCCACCACCTTGGCCATCGGCAGCGGCACGCCCTCCTCGCCGTGCCGCGCGGTCTGCGCGCCGGGCCCGGCGAAGGTGCGGTGCTTGATGATCGGGTAGCCCTCGACGTTCTCCACGTCGTTGTCGGTGCCGAAGCCGAAGTAGGAGTTCTCGCCCTTGGCGCTGGCGTAGACCCAGCGGCGCTGGTCGCGGCTGAACGGGCGCTCCTCGTCGTTGCTGGTGACGATGTACTGGCGCAGCTCCGGGCCGAACCGCTCCAGGGTGAAGCGCAGGTGCCCGATGACCGGGAAGTTGCGCAGGATCGCGTGCTTCTTCTGCACCACGTCGTGGGCGGCGACCGCCCCGAGGGCCCCCACCGCGCCGGCCGCGAGCCGGGTCGTCCACTTCACGAGTCGTTCCTAGCCGTCGGGCTGCGCACTGTCGATCCCCTTCCCGCGAACGGCGGGCTACGGTTTCGGGCATGGACCTGGTACCCAAGCCCGACCAGGTCGTCTCGGCCGCCGGCAACCTGGCCCACAAGGTCCTCTACGGCGGACTCGCCGACCTCCGGCCGATGCCGCGCACGCTCATCGACGAGGGCGAGCTGCGCGAGGTCTACCACTACCGGCCGGCCGCCACCGCCCGCGAGCAGGGCGACCCGGTCCTGCTCGTCACGCCGCTGGCCGCGCCGGCGCTCGCCTTCGACCTGCGCCGCGGCTGCTCGGTCGTCGAGCACTTCGTCCAGGCCGGGCGCCCGACGTACCTCGTGGAGTACGGGCAGGTCTCCTTCCGCAACCGCAGCCTCGGCATGGAGCACTGGGTCGACGACGTGGTGCCGACCGCTATCGAGGAGGTCTCCCGGCACGCCGGCGGGCGCCCGGTGCACGTGGTCGGCTGGAGCCTCGGCGGGATCTTCGCGCTGCTCACCGCCGCCGACCGCCCCGACCTGCCGATCGCCTCGATCTCGGTCCTCGGCTCGCCGGTCGACGTCTCCCAGGTCCCGCTGGTCGCACCGCTGCGCCCCCTGCTCAACCTCACCGAGGGCCGCGTGCTCACGCCGGTCTACCAAGCGCTCGGCGGCGCGCCGCGGCCGCTGGTGCGCTGGGCCTTCCAGCTCTCGTCGTTCCAGAAGCTGGTGACCAAGCCGCTGGCCGTCGCCGCCCGCCTCGACGACGCCGACTTCCTGGCCCAGGTCGAGGCCGTGGACCGGTTCACCGCCAACATGATCGCCTACCCCGGCCGGTCCTTCGGCCAGCTCTACCACCGCTTCGTGCGCACCAACACGCTCGCCACCGGCCGCTTCGACCTCGGCGGGCGGACCCTCTCACTCGCCGACGTCACCGCGCCGGTCCTCGTCTTCGCCGGCGCCACCGACGGCATCGCCCCCGTCGGCTCGGTCAAGGCGGTCGTCCCGCTGCTCACGGGCTCGCGGGAGGTCGGCTTCGAGATCGTCCCGGGCGGGCATCTCGGCATGCTGACCGGGCGTGCCGCGCGCGGCACGACCTGGCGGACGCTGGACGAGTGGATCGGGCGGTGGTCGACCACCGACGCGCCGACACCCGCGGCGAAGAAGGCCGTCGCCAAGAAGGCCGTCGCCAAGAAGGCCGCGCCCGCCAAGAAGGCCGCGCCCGCCAAGAAGGCCGCGCCCGCCAAGAAGGCCGCGCCCGCCAAGAAGGCCGCCCCCGCCAAGAAGGCCGCCCCCGCCAAGAAGGCCGCCCCCGCCAAGAAGGCCGCCCCCGCCAAGAAGGCCGCCCCCGCCAAGAAGGCCGCCCCCGCCAAGAAGGCCGCCCCCGCCAAGAAGGCCGCCACGAAGAAGTCGAGCAGCCCGGACGCCATCGGCTCGAACCCGACCCGCCGCTACGGCTCGGCCGGCTCGCGCGGCCTGGCTCGCTGAGCCCGGACACGCCCTAGTCTTCGTCCGTGCCCGACGTCACGCCGCTGCCGCGCGCCGTGCGCGCCGGGTACGGGTCGGGGTCGGTCGCGACCGGCGCCTTCGGGACCGTGCCGGGGCTGATGCTGCTGCCCTACCTCACCGACAGCCTGGGGATCGCCGCGGTGGCGGCCGGGTTCATCGTCTTCGCGCCCAAGGCCTGGGACGTGGCCCTCAACCCGATCGCGGGCCGGATCAGCGACCGGACCGTCGACCCGCGCGGGCCGCGGCGGCCGTGGCTGCTGCGGGCCGGGCTGGCGCTGGCGGCGGCGTTCGCGCTGCTGTTCGCGGCGCCGTCGATGTCCTCGCAGGCCCTCGAGGCGGCGTGGGTGCTGGTCTGCTTCCTGGCCTGCGCGACGGCGTACGCGTTCTTCCAGGTGCCCTATGTCGCCATGCCTGCCGAGCTGACGCCGTCCTACGACGAGCGCACCCGGCTGATGACGTGGCGGGTCGCCATCTTGGCCTTCACCATCATGCTCGCGGGCGCGACGGCGCCGCTGATCCGCGACGCGGTCGGCGGGCGGGCCGGCTACCGCGTGATGGGCGTGGCCATGGCCTGCGTCATCGCCGTCGGCGTGGTCGGCGCCTACCGCGGCACCCGACGCGCGCCGGTGGGCGCGGTGCAGCCCGGGCCGGGCTCGTTGCGCGACCAGCTCAAGATCGTGGCCGAGGCGCGTGACTTCCGGCTCCTGCTCACGACCTTCGTGGTGCAGGCGCTGGCCACCGGCGCCATGCTGGCCGGGGTCGACTACCTGGCCACCGACGTGCTCGACCGCAAGGGCGCGTCGACGATCCTCTTCGTCTGCTTCGTCGGCCCTGCGCTGCTGCTCACCCCGGCCTGGTCCGCGCTCGGCGCCCGGGTGGGCAAGAAGCAGGGCTACCTGCTCGCCTCGATCATCCTCGCCGCCGGCGCGCTGCTGGCCGTCGTCGCCCGCTCCGCGCCGTTCGGCGTGGTCGTGGCCGCGGTGGCCCTGGTCGGGGTCGGGTACGCCGGCGCACAGGTCTTCCCGCTCGCCATGCTCCCCGACGCGGCCGCGGTGGACGCGCGCCGGACCGGCAGCACGCGGGTCGGCGTCTACACCGGCGTGTGGACGGCCGGCGAGACCCTCGGGCTCGCGCTCGGCCCGGGGCTGTTCGCCCTGGTCCTCGCGGTCGGCGGCTACCGGTCGAGCACGGACGGCGACGTGGCCCAGCCCGACTCGGCCCTGACCGCCATCACCCTCGGCTTCTCGGTGCTGCCGGCGCTGCTCGTGCTGGTCAGCCTGGTGTGGCTGACCCGCTACGCGCTCACCTCCGACGAGGTGGACGAGACCCCGACAGGAGCCACCGCGTGACCCAGCCCGATCCCCTCGAGCGTCTCCGGGCGCTCCAGGCGCACGACCTGCCGGTGCACGGCGGACGCACCTTGGCCTACGTCTACGACTCCGGGCTCCCCGAGGTGGACCGGGTCGGGCGCGAGGCGGTCGCGGCGTACGCCGGCTCCAACGGGCTCGACCCGACGGCGTTCCCCAGCCTGCTGCAGATGGAGAACGAGCTGGTCGGGTTCGCGCTCGACCTGCTCGACGGACCCGGGACGGCAGTCGGGACCGTCACCTCGGGCGGCACCGAGTCGGTGCTGCTCGCGGTGCAGGCGGCGCGCGACGCGCACCCGGACGTGGTCGAGCCGCGCATGGTGCTGCCGGCCACCGCGCACGCGGCGTTCCACAAGGCCGCGCACTACTTCGGCGTGGAGCCGGTGCTCGTGCCCGTCGGCGACTCCTACGCCGCCGACGTGGCGGCCACGGCGCGGGCCGTCGACGAGGCGCGCGACCGCACGGTGCTGGTGGTCGCGAGCGCGCCGTCGTACGCGCACGGCGTCGTCGACCCGGTCACCGAGCTCGCGGCCCTTGCGGCGGCGCGCGGGATCCGGTGCCACGTCGACGCGTGCATCGGTGGCTGGGTGCTGCCGTACGCCGCGCGGCTCGGCCGAGCCGTGCCCCCGTGGACGTTCGCGGTGGAGGGGGTCACGTCGATCTCGGTCGACCTGCACAAGTACGGCTACGCACCCAAGGGCACCTCGCTCCTGCTGCACCGGACGCCCGAGCTGCGCAGGCCGCAGCTCTTCGCGTCCGCGGCGTGGCCGGGCTACACGATGCTGAACTCGACGATGCAGTCGACGAAGTCCGGCGGGCCCCTGGCCGGCGCCTGGGCCGTGGTCGAGTCGCTGGGTGACACGGGGTACGAGCTCCTTTCGCGTGAGGTGTTCCGAGCCGTCGATGCGATCGTGGCCGGGACCACCGACATCGACGGCCTCGATCTGCTCGTCTCTCCACAGAGCACGCTGATCGCCCTGGTGACCGACGCGAGCTGCGACGCGTTCACGGTCTGCGACGAGATGGCGACACGCGGGTGGTACGTCCAGCCCCAGATGTCCTACGGCGCCACGCCACCGACCATCCACCTCTCGGTCAGCGCCGCCACCGGCGCTCACGTCGACGAGCTCCTCACCGCCCTGCGCGACTCGGTACGTGCGGCCCAGCAGGCCGGACCGGTGAGCGTCGACGACGACGTCGTCGCCTTCATCGAGGCCCTCGACCCGGCCGCCCTGAGCGACGCGGACTTCGACGGTCTCCTCGCGGCCAGCGGGCTGGTCGGGGGCGGCGACAGCCTCGAGCTGCCGGAGCGGATGGCCGAGGTCAACGCCCTGCTCGACGTGGCGACCCCGGCCATGCGCGAGGCGCTGCTCACGGCGTTCCTGGACCGGCTCAGCCGACCGGTCCGCCGGGCGGACGGGATCCGCTGACCTCAGTCCGGCCAGCTCGGCGGGTCTCGTTGCCCGCCGCCCACTCCGAGCCGAGATGGCGGGCGGTGCTGCCCACGACACCGGTCTCCTCCCGCAGCTCGCGGCGGGCACCGGTCACGGGGTCCTCGCCGGTCGAGACCGCGACCCGGGAGCTCGTCGAGGACGCGGTCCGGGTCAGCACCGCGACGGAGTCCGCGTAGACGTCCACCTCCCACTCCGAGGGCGGCACGCCGTCGTCCTCGAGGGTGAGCCGGTCGACCTGCACCCAGCCGTCGTGGACCCGGCGGCGCCGGAGCTGCCTCATCCCCCGGCGCCGAGGTGCTCGGCCAGCCAGGCCGCGCGGGCCAGCTTGCCGGCGCGGGCGAGCCAGGCGTCCTGGACGACCTCGCGCAGCTCGTCGAGGGTGAGCTCGCCGATGCGGGAGCCGCGGAGCAGCACGGAGGGGTGGCCGTCGAAGTGCGGAGTGGTGAAGAACGGCGTGGACTCGTCGAGGACCAGCGCGTGCTTGTCCTCCTCGGACTCGACCCAGAAGACGATGACGTCGTCGTAGCGCTCGCCGGTGTCGGGGTCGACGGCGTCGGGTCGAGGGGTGCGGAAGAAGACGAAGCTGCGGCCGCTGACCTGGTAGGTGTCGCGGACCCGGTCGGGGTAGCGGTCGACGCCGGGCAGGGCGGCGGCGAGGGCGTGCACGTCGGCGACGCGGGCGCGGCGGGACCGGCGGGCCACGGTCATACCGGGATCGGCGTGGTGGCGGTCGAGGTCGGGTCGATGAGCACCTTGGCGTGGGCCTCGGGGTCGCCGAGGGCGTCGAAGGCGGCGGCGACGCCGTCGAGGCCGACGGTGCCGGTCACCAGGGCCGAGGCGTCCACGCGGCCGTCGGCCAGCGCGTGCAGGGTGTCGCGGAACTCCAGCGGGGTGTAGCAGAGCACGAAGCGCAGGTCGAGCTCCTTGTTGATGGCCATCGAGGGCCGGAAGGCGTCGGCGCCCATGCACACGCCGACCACGACCACGCGCGAGTTGAGGGGCGCGGCGGAGACGACGGACTCGATCATCCCGGGCACGCCGACGCACTCGAAGACCACCGGGCCGGAGGGGGTGGCCGCGCCGAGCCGGTCGGCGGCGCGGAAGACGTGCTGCCAGCCGGGCACCAGGCGCAGCTTGTCCATCGAGTCGACGGCGAGGCGGAAGAAGGCGGTCGCGGTGGTCAGGGCGCGCCCCGGCGCCACGTCGTACGGCGAGGAGTCGGCCGGGTCGACGACGACGTCGGCGCCGCAGCGGGTGGCCAGCGCGCGGCGACCCGGCGAGAAGTCGCTGGCGACCACGGTGCGCACGCCGCGGGCCTTGAGCCACGCGATGACCGCGAGCCCGACCGGACCGCAGCCCAGGACGATCGCGGTGTCGCGGCGGGAGACGTCGGACCTGTTCACCGCGTGCAGCGCGACCGCCATCGGCTCGGTGAGCGCGGCGACCTCGGGCGCGAGCCCGTTGGGCACCCTGAACGACAGCGACTGCTCGACGAGCACCTGCTCGGCGTACCCACCGGGGGCGAGCGGGGAGAGCCCGACGGGGTGTGCGGCGCGGCCGCGGCGGACCAGCGGCAGCGAGACGACGTGGTCGCCCTCGCGGAACTCCCGGCGCACGCCGCGCCCCCGCTCGCGGACCTCGCCGACGAACTCGTGGCCCAGCACGGTCGCGCTCGAGCGGCTCATGAAGTCGGCGTAGTCGAGCTCGGCCATCACCGCACCGAGGTCGTCGCAGTGCTCGCGGGCGTGCAGGTCCGAGCCGCAGATGCCGCAGCGCAGGACGTTCAGGACCAGCTGCCCCTTGCCGGGCGTCGGGTCGGGCAGGTCGCGCACCGACAGCGCCGCGTCCTCGCAGACCACCGCCCTCATCGGACCGCCGCCGAGCGCTCGAAGGCCTGCACCGAGGCCAGCGTGTAGGAGCCGGCGTCGGTGCCGAGCCCCTGCGCGACCTGGGCGGCGGTGGCGCACCCCAGCCGGGCGGCGGCGGCCAGGTCGCCGCCGAGGACGACGCCGCGCAGGAAGCCGGCCGAGAAGGCGTCGCCGCACCCGGTCGTGTCCACCACCTCCACGTCGTACGCCGGGACCTCGACGACGTCGGCGGCGGTGACCACCAGCGCCCCGCGCGCGCCCCGGGTGACGGCCACGCAGCCGACGCCGCGGTCCACCAGCTGACGGGCACCCTCCTCCAGCGAGGAGGCACCGGTGAAACCGAGGACCTGCTCGTCGTTGGGCAGCAGGAAGTCCGCGTGCGGCAGCGCGTCGGCGATCCAGGCCAGCATGTCGGGGTCCCCGGGCGCGAGCACGTCGAGCGACGTGCGCGCGCCGGCCTCGCGGGCGCCACGCAGGACGAGCCCGGCCGCCTCGCCGCCGAGGAACTCCGGCCCGCCCAGGTGCACCACGTCGAAGCCGGCGAACGACGGCAGGTCCTCGGGCGTCAGCGCCCCGTTGGCGCCGATGCAGTGCCAGGCCGGGCGGTCCCCGTTCGGCCGGACGGGGATGACCGACGCCGAGGTCTGCTGGCCGTCCTTGCGGACCAGGCCGGAGACGTCCACGCCCTCGCGCTCGAGCAGCGCGAGGAGGGTGTCGGCGAGCGGGTCGGTCCCGACCGCGCCGTACGACGACACCTCGGCGCCGAGCCGGGCCAGCACCACGGCGGTGCCTCCCGCGGTGCCGGCCGGCGACATCCGGATCGTCTCGACCAGCTGACCGTCGGAGCCGTCGGGGATCGACTCGATGCCGATCACGTGGGTGTCGAGCACGTGCACGCCGACGGCGGCGACCTTCATGCGTTCTCCTGCGGGTTCCCGTAGTGCGTGGCCAGCGCCTGTTCGACCACGTCGTGCTGCTGCTCCGCGGTGAGCAACCGGGGCTCCCCGAGCGCCGACGCGCGGTGGTGCAGCGCGGCCAGCCACTCCAGGAGCAGAGCGTTCTCGACCGCGGCGTCCAGCGAGCCGCCGACGGCCACCGAGCCGTGGTTGGCCAGCAGGGCCGCCTGCTTGCCGTCCAGCGCCGCCCGCACGCCGGCGGCGAGCTCGGCGGTGCCGAACGTCGCGTACGGCGCGACGCGGACCGACCCGCCGAGCAGCAGTTGCTGGTAGTGCAGGACCGGCAGCTCGTCCAGCACGCACGCGAGCGCGGTCGACCACGGCGCATGGGTGTGCACGACGGCGGCGGCAGCGGTGTCGGCGTACACCCCGAGGTGCAGGGCGAGCTCGGACGTCGGTCGCAGCGCACCCTCGAGCACCGTGCCGTCGGGCGCCACGACCGTCACGTCCTCGGGTCGGCAGCCGGCGAGCGCGACACCCGAGGCGGTGACCGCGACCTCGTCGCCGGACCGGGCCGACACGTTCCCGGCGGTCCCGACGAGCAGGCCCTCATGGGCCAGACGGCGGGCGGCGGCGGCGACCTCCTCGCGCAGCGGGGCCCGGGTCATGGGCCTCACAGTAACCAGGCGGCGCCCCGCCTCGTTGCGCCCTGCATGACGACGGAGCTCTCCCGCCGGGCGCTGCTGGGCAGCGCGACGACCGGTGCCGCGCTGCTCGGCGCCGGCGCCCTCACCGCGGACTCGGAAGCGGCCGTGCTGGCCGGGACGCGGCAGGGTCGGCTGCCGGAGCAGGTCGACGTCGTCGTGGTCGGGGCGGGCCTCGCCGGCCTGGTCGCGGCCCGGGAGATCGCGACGAAGGGCCACGACGTGCTTGTGGTCGAGGCCCGCAAGCGGGTCGGCGGTCGGGTGCTCAACCACTCCCTGGCCGGGAAGCAGCCGGGCGCCCAGGTCATCGAGTCCGGAGGGGCGTTCATCGGCCCCACCCAGAACCACATCGCGGCCCTGGCCCAGGAGCTCGGCGTGCCGACGTTCGCGGAGTACGACACCGGCAGCAGCGTCTACCTCTCCGCGACCACCGGCCGCCAGGAGTACACCGGCACCGTGCCGCCGGACCCGACGATCCTGGCCGACGCGGCGGTCCTGCTGCAGCGCATCGACGGCTACGCCGCCGAGATCGACGTCGCCGCACCGTGGGCCCACCCGAGGGCGCGGGAGTGGGACTCGATCACGCTCGGGCAGTGGATCCGGACCAACGCGCTCAACGGGCCCGGCGTCGAGAACCTCATCGCCTGTTGGACCCAGCCCGGCTTCGGCGCCGACCCGAGCGAGCTCTCCCTCCTCTTCACCCTCTGGTACGTCGCGTGCTCGGGTGACGAGCAGACCCCCGGCACGTTCTCGCGCAACTCCGACACCGCGAACGGCGCCCAGGAGCGCCGCTTCGTCGGGGGCTCGCAGCTGGTCCCGCTCAAGCTGGCCAGGCAGCTCGGCGACGTGGTCGCGCTGCGCGCCCAGGTGCAGCGGATCGTCCAGCGTGACGGCCGGGTCCACGTCAAGACCAGCCGCGGGCGCGTGCGCGCCAGGCGCGTCGTCGTCGCCGCCCCGCCCCCCACCGTCCTGGACATCGGCTTCCACCCGGTCCTGCCTCGCCGGCGCCGCGCGCTCCTGGAGTCGCTGCGGATGGGCCAGCTGATGAAGTGCGACGCGATCTACCCGACGCCGTTCTGGCGCGCGGCCGGGCTCAACGGCTTCGGCATCAGCGACCACGGCGCGGCCCGCGCGGTCTTCGACAACACCCCGCCCTCGGGCGGCCCCGGGGTCCTGCTCGCCTTCGTCGGCGGCTCGACGTGGCGGACCTTCGGGACCGTGTCGGCCGACCAGCGGCGCACGGCCGTGCTGCAGGGCTTCGCGGAGATGTTCGGGCCGCAGGCGCTCTCGCCGATCGACTTCGTCGAGCACGACTGGACCCAGGAGCAGTGGACCCGCGGCGGCCCGACCGCCATCCACGCGCCCGGCGCCCTGGTCCAGCACGGCCGGGCCGTCCGCACGCCGCACGGCCGCGTGCACTGGGCCGGGACCGAGACCGCGACGTACTGGTCGGGCTACATGGACGGTGCGGTCAGCTCCGGCCAGCGGGCCGCCGCCGAGGTGCTGGCCACGCTGCGCTGAGCCGGGCAGGACGCAGTAGGTTCTCGGCTTGATGAGCGCACTCGCCCGGCTGGTCGACCGAGGACTCGTGGCCCCCGACTGGGCCGAGGCGCTGGCACCGGTCGACGACCGGATCGCGGCGATGGGGGCGTTCCTGCGCGCCGAGCGGGCGGCCGGTCGCGACTACCTGCCGGCCGGCAAGCACGTCTTCCGGGCCTTCCGGCGCCCGCTGGCCGACGTCCGCGTGCTGATCGTGGGCCAGGACCCCTACCCGACGCCGGGGCACCCGATCGGGCTGAGCTTCGCGGTGGAGGAGAGCGTCTGGCCGCTGCCGCGCAGCCTGGTCAACATCTACCTCGAGCTGCGCGAGGACCTCGGGATCGTGCCGCCGCGCCACGGTGACCTCAGCCCGTGGGCCGACCAGGGCGTGATGCTGCTCAACCGTGCGCTGACCGTGCGGCCGGGCGACTCGGCCTCGCACCGCGGGAAGGGCTGGGAGGAGGTCACCGAGCAGGCGATCACCGCGCTGGCCGCGCGTGGCGGCCCCTGCGCCGCGATCCTGTGGGGCAGCCACGCCCAGTCGCTCAAGCCGCTGCTCGGCCCGATCCCGTGGGTGGCCTCGGCGCACCCCTCGCCCCTGAGCGCCCGGCGCGGGTTCTTCGGCTCGCGGCCGTTCTCGCGGGTCGACCGGCTGCTCGAGGAGCAGGGGGCGACGCCCGTGGACTGGTCGCTGCCCGAGACCGACATCAGCCTGGCAAGAAGTTGAATTCTGAACTAGACTTGTGACATGAACGACCGGATGCCCGCGCTCTACATCGGTCACGGCGCCCCGCCCCTGCTCGACGACCCGACCTGGTCCGGGCAGCTGGCCGCGTGGGCGCAGGACCTGCCCCGGCCGAAGGCCGTGCTCATCGTCAGCGCGCACTGGGAGTCGGCGCCGGTCATGCTCAGCGCCGACGGTGCGCCGCTGGTCTACGACTTCGGCGGCTTCGACGAGAAGTACTACCGGATGACCTACGCGACCCCGCCGGCCACCGCGCTGGCCCAGCGGGTGGCCGCGATGATGCCGGCCAGCGAGCCGGTCCACCAGCACGCCAGCCGCGGCCTCGACCACGGCGCGTGGGTGCCGCTGCGGATCATGTACCCCGACGCCGACGTCCCGGTGCTCCAGCTGTCGCTGCCGACCCACGACCCGGTGCGCCTGCTCGAGCTCGGCGCCCGCCTGCGGCCGCTGCGCGACGAGGGCGTGCTCATCATCGGCTCGGGCTTCCTGACCCACGGCCTGCCGTTCCTGGAGTCGTGGCGCCTCGACGCCCCGGCGCCGGGCTGGTCGAGCGACTTCGACGCCTGGGCCGGCGAGGCGCTGGCCCGCGGCGACGTGGACGAGCTCGCGGCGTACCGGTCCAGGGCGCCGGGCATGCCGTACGCCCACCCGACCGTCGAGCACTACACGCCGCTGTTCGTCACGCTCGGTGCCGCCACCGACCCCGAGGAGCCCGGACTCCAGGTCATCGACGGCTTCTGGATGGGGTTGTCGAAGCGCAGCCTGCAGGTCGCCTGACCTCGGCGTTTCGCGGTCAGGGTCACGATCGTGGCCCTATCGTGACCTGTGTGACCGACGACAACGGGGGCGGCACAGGGGTGCCGACACGACCCCGGACCGTCGACGCGGCTCGGCTCATCGACCAGGTCTTCGACTACGCGATCATCGCGCTCGACAGCAGCGGGACCATCGAGTCCTGGAACAGCGGCGCCCGCCTCCTCAAGGGCTACACCGCGCAGGAGGCCATCGGCCGCAGCTTCGCGATGTTCTACCCCGAGGACGACCGCCGGGCCGGCCTCCCGCTGCAGCTGCTCGACGAGGCGCGCCAGAAGGGCAGCGTGCAGGCCCGCGGCTGGCGGATCCGCAAGGACGGCACCCGCTTCTGGGCCGACGTGGTCATCACCGCCGTGCACGACGACGAGGGTCGCCTGACCGGCTTCGCCAAGGTCACCCGCGACCTGACCGCCGAGCACACCCTCGAGCAGTCGCTGCGGCGCAGCGAGGAGCGGTTCCGGCTGCTGGTCAGCCAGGTCAAGGACTACGCGATCATCGCGCTCGACGCGAGCGGCACCATCGAGTCCTGGAACGCCGGCGCGGAGCGGCTCAAGGGCTACACCGCGGCCGAGGCGATCGGGCGCAGCTTCGCGATGTTCTACACCGAGGAGGACCGGCAGGCCGGCCTCCCGCTCCAGCTGCTCGACCAGGCCCGCGAGCAGGGTCGCGTCGAGGTGCTCGGCTGGCGGGTCCGCAAGGACGGCACCCGCTTCTGGTGCGACGTGGTCATCACCGCGCTGCACGACGACCACGGCCGGCTCAGCGGCTTCGCCAAGGTGACCCGCGACCTCACCGAGCGCAAGCAGCTCGAGGAGGCCCAGGCGACGTTCCTCGGCACCATCGCCCACGACTTCCGCACGCCCATCACCGCGATGAAGGGCTTCACCGAGCTGGTCCGCGACGCCCCCGAGGAGCTGCGCGAGGACTTCCTGCACCGCATCGACGCGAACGCCGACCGGCTCATGCAGATGATGAAGGACCTGGTGAGCTACGCCAGCGCCAAGGCCATCAGCACCACCAGCCGGCCCGAGCTCTTCGACCTCGCCGAGCTGGCCCGCGACACCGTCGAGAGCATGGGCACCGAGGAGGAGCTGGCCCGCGTCGTGCTGCCGCAGGACGCCGTGTCGGTGAACACCGACCGCGCCTCGCTCGAGCGCGTGGTGACCAACCTGGTGGGCAACGCACTGAAGTACTCCACCTCCGGGCCGGTCGTCGTCGGCGTCAGCCGCACCGAGGACCGCGTCCGCCTCACCGTCTCCGACGAGGGCCGCGGGATCGCCCAGCACGACCTGGACACGATCTTCGAGGAGTTCGAGCGCGGCTCGCTGGCCACCGAGGACGGCGGCACCGGCCTCGGGCTGACCAGCGTGCGGAGCCTGATCGAGGAGCAGAACGGCCACGTCTCGATCCAGAGCGTGGTCGGCCAGGGCACCATCGTCACCGTCGAGCTGCCCGCGCCGGTGCGCGGGCTGGTCTCGGCCTAGGCCTAGCGGATCCGGGTCCGCCGCATCATCTTGAGCCCGCCGAGCATGCCCTTGACGTACTGGTCGTAGTCCTGGCCCGGCCGGGCGCCCATGACCTGCTTCTTGAGCACGGCGAGGTTCTGGGTGTCGGTGTACTTCAGCATCCCCTGGTCGCCGTGGCGGGCGCCGACGCCGGACTGCTTGACCCCACCCGAGGGCGTGCCCTTGGAGGCGAAGGCGGTGGCGAGGATGTCGTTGACGTTGACGTTGCCGGACTCGATCCGGCGCCCCACGGCGCAGGCCTGATCGAGGTCACCGCCCCAGACCGACGCGTTGAGGCCGTAGTCGGTGTCGTTGGCCAGGGCGACCGCCTCGTCGACGGTGTCGTAGGCGTGCAGGGCGACGACCGGGCCGAAGGTCTCGGTGACCCCGGCGAGCATGTCCTGGGTGACGCCCTCCAGCACCGTCGGCTCGAAGAACGCCGGACCGAGGTCGGGGCGGACCCGGCCGCCGGTGAGCACGCGGGCCCCCTTGGCCACCGCGTCCTCGACGTGCGCGCGCACCCGGTCCCGGTGGTCGGGGCTGACCAGCGAGCCCACGTCCGGGCCGAAGTCGTACGACGCGCCGAGGGTGAGCGCCTCGGTGGCGGCCACGATGCGGCGCCGGTAGTCGGCGTACTGCGAGCGCGGGAGGTAGACCCGCTCGATGTGCATGCAGATCTGGCCGGTGTTGCCGAACGCGCCGAACATCAGGCCCTGCACGACCTCGTCCGGATCCGCGTCCTCGAGCACGATCATCGGGTTCTTGCCGCCGAGCTCCAGGCAGCAGCCGATGAGGTTGCGACCGGCGCGCTCGCCGATGGTGCGGCCGGTCGCGGTGGAGCCGGTGAACATCACGTAGTTGGCGTGGTCGATGAGCGCCGGGCCGACGTCCGGGCCCTCGCCGCACACCACCTGGAACAGGCCCCGGGGCAGACCGGCCTCCTCCAGCAGCTGCACGCCGTAGAGCGGGGAGAGGGCGGTCTTGTTGTCCGGCTTGAGCACGATGCCGTTGCCGGCCATCAGCGCGGAGATGGAGTCGGAGATGCCGGTCGCGAACGGGAAGTTCCAGGGCGCGATGATGCCGACGATCCCCTTGGGCTGGCGGATCTCGGTCGAGCTGGACACCAGCGGGATCGGGCCGCCGCGCCGGACCGGCTTGAGCAGGTGTGGCGCGCGCTTGAGGTAGTGCGACATCACCATGACGGGGTCGCAGGTCTCCTCGATGGCCATCCGCCGGTTCTTGCCGGACTCGGCCTGGATGAGGTCGGTCGTGGTCTGCGCGTGGTCGAGGAACAGCGTGTGCGCGCGCTTGAAGACCGCGAGGCGGTCCTTGAGCGGCGTGGCCGCCCAGTCGCGCTGGACCTCCCGGGCCCGGGCGTACGCCGCCGCGACGTCCTCCGGCGCCGACTGCGGCAGCTCGACGAGCAGGTCGCCGGTGTAGACCTCGGTGAGCTTCCAGCTGCCACCGCTGGTCGACGGCACCCGCTGGACGAGCCGCTCGAGGAAGGCGTCGCTCAGCGAGGCCGGGCGCTGCAGGGCCATGTCAGCTCCTCCCCAGGACCAGGTCCGCGCCGCGCTCGCCGATCATGATGGCCGGCGCGTTGGTGTTGCCGCCGGTGATGGACGGCATGATCGAGGCGTCGCACACGCGCAGTCCCTCGACCCCCCTGACCCGGAGGTCGGGGGTGACCACGGCGAGCTCGTCGACGCCCATCCGGCAGGTGCCGACGCCGTGGTACACCGACGTCGCGCGGTTGAGGATCGCATCGCGCAGCGGCTGCCCGGTGAGCTCGCGGCCGGGGTGGATCTCCTCCTTGACCGCGCCACCGAAGGCCCCGCCGCGCATGATCTCGCGGACCATCTCCGAGCCCTCGGCCAGCACCGTCAGGTCGTCGGGGTCCTCGAGGTAGTGGAAGTCGATGAGCGGCGCACTGGTCGGGTCGGCGTCCTTCAGGCGCAGCGTGCCGCGGCTGCGGGGGTAGATCAGCGTGCTCAGGACCGTGAGCGAGGTGCGCGGGTCCACGTCGTGGCGGATCGGCTCGTCCTGGTTGGGGCTGACGTAGGACCACGGCAGCAGGTGCAGCTGCAGGTCCGGCACGTCGCCCGCGAGCGACGTGCGCAGGAAGGCCACGGCCTCGAAGACCGAGTTGGCCAGGAACGACTTCCCCGGCCGCGCCACCTCCTTGGCCACCCCGCGCGCGAAGAAGAAGGCGTTGCCGCGCATCCGCGAGGTCGTGGTGTGGAAGGTCAGCGCGTGGAACAGGTGATCGTGCAGGTTGTCGCCCACCGGCAGGTCCGCGACCACCTCGATGCCGTGGTCCTTGAGGTGCTGCGCAGGCCCGATGCCGCTGAGCATGAGCAGCTGCGCGGAGCCGACGAACCCGGCGCTGAGGATGACCTCCCTGCCGGCCCGGATCGTCCGGCGCCCGCCGTTCCCCTTCTTGCTGATGTCCTCGACCTCGATGCCGACCGCCCGGCCGTGCTCGAGGACGATGCGGCGGGTGAGCGTCTCGCTCTGGAGCTCGAGACCGCCGGGCTTGAGGTGGTGTATGTATCCCCGGCTCGCGGAGTAGCGCAGGCCCTGCGCAGCGTTCTGCTGCATCCGGCTGACGCCCTCCTGCGACTCGGCGTTGTAGTCGTCGAGGATCTTGGCGCCGAGCTGGTCCGAGGCCGCCTGGATGAACTGGAGCGAGCCCTCCTGCGGCGTGTGGTTGCGGGTGATCCGGATGGGGCCGCCGGCGCCGCGGTAGTCGTTGGCGCCGTCCTCGAAGTCCTCCATCCGCCGGTACGCCGCGTTGACGGTCTCGGCGTCCCAGCCGGTGTTGCCCTCGGCGGCCCAGGCGTCGTAGTTGGCGCGGTTGCCGCGCACGTAGACCATGCCGTTGATCGAGCTCGACCCGCCCACGACCTTGCCCCGCGGGACCGGCATCCTCCGGTCGAGCAGGTGCTTCTGCGGCACCGAGTAGTAGCCCCAGTCCACCCGCGCCTTGATCTCCGGCACCGCGTGCATCGGCCCGATCATCCCGGGCTTCTTGACCAGGAACTGCTCGTCGCTCTTGCCCGCCTCGACGACGATCACGCTCGCCCCGGACTGGGCCAGCCGGCCCGCGATCGCGGCTCCGGACGAGCCCGAGCCCACTACGACGTAGTCGGCCTCGCTGGAGTAGGCAGGGGTCTTCGCCATGCGCAGAACTGTAACGCGTTCTAGTTTCGCCGGGTAGCCCGTCGGGCCGCGATGATGGGCGGGTGCAGATCCTGTCCATCCAGTCCTCGGTGGCCTACGGCCACGTCGGCAACTCCGCGGCGGTCTTCCCGCTCCAGCGGCTGGGCCACGAGGTCTGGCCGGTCAACACGGTGCACTTCTCCAACCACACCGGGTACGGCGCGTGGCGCGGTCCGCTGCTCGCTCCGGACGACGTGCGCGAGGTGATCGCCGGGATCGCCGAGCGCGGTGTGCTGGGCGAGTGCGACGCGGTGCTGTCGGGCTACCAGGGCGACCCGGCGGTGGGCGCGGTCATCCTCGACGCGGTCGCGCAGGTCAAGGCGGCCAACCCCGAGGCGGTCTACTGCTGCGATCCGGTGATGGGCGACGTGGGCCGCGGGATGTTCGTCGCGCCGGGCATCCCGGAGTACATGCGCGACACCGTCGTCCCCCGCGCCGACGTGCTCACGCCCAACCACTTCGAGCTGGACTTCCTGGCCGGCCGGACCACGACGACGCTCGACGAGCTGCTCGTGGCGGTGGACGAGGTCCGTGACCGGGGGCCGCGCGACGTGCTGGTCACGTCGGTGATCCACGCCGGCGTGGGCGACCGGTCCCTGGACGTCGTGGCCGTCTCCGACGCCGGCGCGTGGGTCGTCACCACGCCCCTGCTGCCGATCAGCCCCAACGGCTGCGGCGACATGACCGCGGCGCTCTACCTGGCCCACCTGCGCACCACCGGCTCCCCCGCCACCGCGCTCGAGCGGACCACCGCGTCGGTCTTCGCGGTGCTCCGGGCGACGATCGAGGCCGGCACGCGCGAGATCCAGCTCGTCGCGGCCCAGGACGCGATCGCGGACCCGCCGCGGACCTTCGAGGCGCGACAGCTGCGCTGATGCTCGACCTGGCCGGCACCTTCGTCTTCGCGGTCACCGGCGCACTGGTGGCGGTGCGCGGGCGGCTCGACCTCTTCGGCACCCTCGTGCTCGCCAGCGCGACCGGGCTGGGCGGCGGGGTCATCCGCGACATGCTCCTGGGCGACGTGCCGCCCACCGGGCTCACCGCCTGGCGCTTCCTGCTGGCCTGCGCGCTGGCCGGCGTGGTCGCCTTCCTGTGGCACCCGGCGTTCTCGCGGTGGGAGGGCGTGCTGCTCGGGCTGGACGCCGCCGGGCTCGCGCTGTTCTGCGTCAACGGGGCGCTGGTCGCGCGCGAGGCCGGGCTCGACGTGGTCCCGGCCGCGCTGCTCGGCATGATCACCGGCATCGGCGGCGGCATCGTCCGCGACGTGCTGGCCAACCGGGTGCCGGTGGTGCTCGAGGGCGGGTGGTACGCCGTGCCCGCGCTCACCGGCGCGGCCTGGACGTCGTTCGCCGACCGCGAGGGCTGGGCGACCCCGCTGGTCGTCGCGCCGGCGCTGCTCGTCGTCTTCGGTTGGCGGGTGCTCGCCGTGCGCCGGGGTTGGACGCCACTGCCCGCGCGCGGGGTGGACTAGCCGAAGGTGACGACGCGCAGGCCGAGGTTGTTCACCGTCACGTCGGCACCCACGTTGCAGGCCCGCACCGTCGCGCTGCCGTTGGCCACGCGGACCGCGCCGAGCACGACGTCGCCCGGGTCGACGTTCCCCGTCAGGCCGACCAGCCCGGCTTGGCCGGCACTCGCGCCGGGCACGCTCAGGGTGAGCGTGGTGCAGGCGCCGGCGACCAGCGAGTAGGACGCCGCGGTGTTGACGTCGGCCCCGGCCAGGTCGTCGAGGTTGAGCGAGTTGTTGGCCACCTTGGCGCTGTTCACCGCGTTGTTGTTGAGCTCGGGGTTGCCGACCGACCCGGGCGCCAGGTCCGCCTGTCCGACGCTGTTGTTGGCGATCTTCGCGCCGGTCACCGCGTTGTCCTGCAGCTGCCCGCCCCCGACCGCACCGGCCGCGAGGTCGGGTGACCGGACGGCGCCGTTCTTGATCTTCTTGCTGGTCACCGCGTCGCGCTTGAGCTGGTGCTTGCCGACGGAGTGGTGGGGCAGACCGGCGGCGTACGCCGTGCCGCCCAGGGCGAGCACGAGCGCGAGGGTGGCGGCGACGTCGGCGTAGCGGGGACGGTTCACGGGGTCCTCCAGACAGTGGGTTCGTCTGGAGGACGGAGCCGAGGGCTCAGGGGTTGGTCAGAAGGCGTCCTTGATCGTGATCTCGTCGTAGGCGGCCGGCAGGTCGTCGGCGCTGCTGCAGTCGACGGTGGCGCTCACGCCGTCGGGGATCTTGTCGATCCCGTCGGCGGTACACGTCGCCGTGGCCACGATCTCGTTGCCGTTGAGCAGGGTGATGGTGGCGAACAGCCGGTCGGCCTTGCCCCGGTGGTTGGTGACCTTGAGGTCCTCGATCTCCAGCAGGCCGCCGAGCGGGTCGTCGACGATGTCCCAGCCCGCGGCGTACTCGAAGCCGTGCACCTCGAAGGCCTGGCCCTCGGTGATGGTGAGCGGGTTGTTGGGGCCGCCGAGAGTGTCGTCGTTCACCGCGTCGTTGACCGACTTGCCGACCACCGCGACGACCGCGACGCAGCCGCCGACGATGAGCAGGAAGAGCAGCCCGAAGGCGATGAGCAGGTTGCGCGCGACGTGGCTCTTCTGCGGGGTGCCGAACTGCGGCTGGCCGTAAGCCGGCTGCCCGTAGGCCGGCTGCCCGTACGCCGGCTGGCCGTAGGCCGGCTGGGCGTAGGGCTGGGTCGGCTCGGAGCCCAGCGGCCGGAAGTTGTCGCTCCAGGCCGAGCCGTTCCACCACCGCTCCTGGCCACCCTGGGGGTACCAGCCGGCCGGCGGGTTCGGGGTCTGCGTCACCTTCGCCTCCTGACGACTCCTGCTGAGCGCTCCTGCGCGTTCCGACGCGCAGCGTGGCACACCGGCTCCGTGCCCGTCAGTCGTCTGCGCGGACTGCGCGCACCGCGTCGGCCAGGGCCGCGGCGCGACGGCTGGCGAAGACCTCCTCCAGCGGCACCGGTACGCCGTCCGGGCCGGCCAGCGGGACCCGCCAGTTGGGGTACTCGTCGGTCGTCCCGGGCTGGTTCTGGGTGCGCCGGTCGCCGACGGCGTCGGTGAGCGCGACGCAGAGCAGCCGGGCCGGGGTGAGCGCGAGGTAGCGGTGCAGGGCCCGCACCACGTCGCCGGTGGTCGGCTCCTGCGGCAGCAGCCCGCGGCGGCCGACCTCGTCGAGCCACTCCCGGACCTGGGCGTGCGCCTGGGCGAGCTCCTCGTCGAGATCGCCCTCGAGGATGCCGAGCTGGTGCTGGAGCCGGACCTGGTCGCCGGCCAGGTAGCCCGCGGTCGGGGGAAGTCGTGTGTGGTCACCGAGGCCAGGCTCCACTCGCGCCACTGCTCGGCGGGCAGCGGTCGGCCCTCGTCGTCGCGCTCGAACCACAGCACCGACGTGCCGAGGATCCCGCGCTCGGCCAGGAACGACCGCGTCTGCGGCGGCACCACCCCGAGGTCCTCGCCGACCACGACCGCGCCGGCGCGGTGGGCCTCGAGGGCCAGCACGCCGACGAGCGCCTCGTGGTCGTAGCGGACGTAGGTGCCGTCCTTGGGCGAGGCACCCGGGATCCACCACAGCCGGAACAGCCCCAGCACGTGGTCCACCCGGACCCCGCCGGCGTGGCGCAGCACCGTGCGGATCAGGTCGCGGAACGGCGCGTAGCCCCGCTCGGCCAGCCGGTCCGGGCGCCACGGCGGCTGGCTCCAGTCCTGGCCCAGCTGGTTGTAGGGGTCCGGCGGGGCGCCGACCTTGACGCCGGGGGCGTAGACGTCGGGCAGCCGCCACGCGTCCGCGCCGCCCGGGTGCACGCCGACGGCCAGGTCGTGCACGATCCCGAGGCCCATGCCGGCGTTGGTGGCCCGGCCCTGGGCCTGCTGGAGCTGCTCGTCGAGCAGCCACTGGAGCCAGACCTCGAAGTCGACGCGGTCGCGGTGCTGCTCGGCGTACGCCGCGACGGCGGGGCCGTCCGCGCGGCGGTACTCCTCCGGCCACGTGCGGCTGTCGGTGCCGTGGTCCTCGGCCAGGACGTTCCACGTGGCCACGTCGACGAGCGCCTGGCCCTCGCGGCGACGGAAGGCCTCGAGGTCGAGCTCGCGCCCGGCACTGCGCGGGGCGGCGTGCACGATCCGCAGGGCCGCTCGCTTGGCCGTCCAGCTGGCGTTGCGGTCGACCGGGTCCTGCGGCCCCAGCCAGGGACGCAGCTGGGTGGCGAGCTGGTCGACCGCGGCCCGCTCCAGCGGCGGCAGCGCGGCGTACTCCGGGATGCGCTCGACGCGCAGGTAGAGCGGGTTGAAGAAGCGGCGCGAGCTCGGGAGGTACGGCGACGGCTCGAGCGGCGGCAGCGGCTCGGCGGCGTGCAGCGGGTTGACCAGCACGTAGTCGGCACCCAGCTCGCTCGCGCTCCACACGGCCAGGTCGGTGAGGTCGGTGAGGTCGCCCAGGCCCCAGCTGCCGGCCGAGCGCACGCTGTAGAGCTGGGTCGCGAAGCCCCACTGCTTCCTCGGGCTGCCCTCCGGCAGGCCGAGCCACGCCGGCGTCACCACCAGGTGCGCGCTGGCCTCAGTGTCGCCGCTTCGCGCCCGGAGCGTGTGGTAGCCGAGCGGCAGGTCCGCGCCCAGCGCGAACGTCGCCTCCCCGATCCGGCTCCCCCGCACCTCCCGCGGCTCCACCCAGTGGTCGACCTGGTCGGCCCGCTCGACCCCGCCCGTCTCCAGCTCGACCCACACCTCGACCGGGTCGCCGTCGCTCACGTGCACCGGCACCCACCGCGCCGTGCCCTGCGTCATCACCACCGTCGGCGGCAGCATCCGCAGCCACGGCGCCTCGTCCCGCTCCCGCCGCGCCCGCTCCGGGTCGCCCGCGTCCACGTCCATCGCGCCCAGCACGGCGGTGATGGTCTCCGCCGTCACCTCGACCTGGTGGCCGCGCCAGTCGACGTACTCGGTCATCACGCCGTAGGCCTGCGCGAGGCTGACCAGCGCCGGGCTCGGGGACGTCACCCGGCGCAGTCTGTCAGGGAGGGAGCCGGTGACAGGAGTCGAACCCGCGACATCCTCTTTACAAGAGAGGCGCTCTACCAACTGAGCTACACCGGCACGGTGCGCCCGACATCCTAGGTGTCGCGTGCTCCTAGCTCATGCCGCCGTCGAAGGCCAGCACCGTGCCGGTGATCATCCGCGCCTCGGCCGAGGCGAGGTAGACGATGGCCGACCCGATCTCGGCCGGGGCGATGGCGGGGCCGGGCAGCATCATCATCAGCCGGTCGGCGACGCGCGGGTCGAGGTCGGAGGGGAAGATCGTGGCCACGTGGTCGACCAGCGGCGTGGCGACGGTGCCGGGGCAGACCGCGTTGACCCGGATGCCCTCGGGCGAGAGCTCGAGGGCCAGCGCGCGGGTGAGCTGGGTGAGGCCGCCCTTGGCCGCGGAGTACGCCGCGGAGTAGGCCTGCGGCACGTTGCCGGCCACCGAGCTCACGTTGACGACGGTGCCGCGGACCGCGCGGATGAGCGGCATCGCGGCCTGGATCAGGAAGAACGGGCCCTTGAGGTCGACGGCGTGCACGCGGTCCCACTCGGCCTCGCTGATGCCCTCGAAGCGGCCGAACTGCACGATGCCGGCCACGTTGGCCAGCACGTCGATGCCGTCCACGCCGAAGCCGGCCACGGCGGCGCCGATGGACTCCGTGCGGCCGAGGTCGCACTCGACGTACCGCACGCCCTCGGGGACCGAGGCGCTGAGGTCGAGCCCGATGACGGTGTCGCCGAGGTCGCGGAACAGCTCGGCGGTGGCGAACCCGATGCCCGAGGCGGCTCCGGTGACGACGACGGTGCGGGCGCTCATGCCAGGACTCCCGGGGCGAGGTGGTGGGACAGGTCGCCGGTCCGGCCGACGCCGAAGCGGCGCTCGACGAAGTGCCAGCCGGCGTCGTCGCGCGCGAAGGTGTCGCGGTAGGACCCCGTGACGACCGGCTGGAGCGGGAGGGCGGGCAGGGCCTGGAGCACGACGTACGACGAGCGCGCGGTGATCCGCTCGCCCGCCACCGCCAGCTCGGTGCCCGCCACGACGTGCTGGGTGCCGGGGGTGCCGTCCTCGTGACGCAGCGTCGTGGCGGCGTACAGCCGGGCGACCTCGTCGGCGCCGCGGGCGACCGGCGTGCCGTCCTCGGTGCACAGCACGGCACGGGCCATGAGCGCGCCGACGCCGTCGAAGTCGCCGGCGTCGACCAGCCGGCAGTAGGCGCCGAGCAGCGACCGGATCTCGTCGCCCGCGGTCAGCACCGACGCAGACTAGAACGCGTTCTAGTTGGTCGGCAACCTCGAGTAAACTTGAGGTCGTGCTCACCATCGGACAGCTCGCCGAGCGCTCGGGCGTGGCGACGTCGGCCATCCGCTTCTACGAGGAGCGCGGGCTGATCAGCTCGGAGCGGACCACCGGCAACCAGCGGCGCTACCTCAAGTCCACGCTGCGCCGGGTGGCCTTCGTGCGCACGGCCCAGCGGATCGGGCTCACGCTGGAGGAGATCGGTGAGGCGCTGGCCACGCTGCCGGACTCCCGGACGCCGACCAAGTCGGACTGGCACCGGCTGAGCAAGGCGTGGCGACCGCGGCTGGACGAGCAGATCCGGCGCATCGAGCTGCTGCGCGACCGGCTCGACGGCTGCATCGGCTGCGGCTGCCTCTCGCTGAAGTCCTGCGCACTCACCAACCCGCACGACGACCTGGCCGAGCGCGGCCCGGGCGCCGTCCTCCTCGACCCGCGGAGGTTGCCCTGGTGAGGGACTAGCGTGGCGCCATGGCCCTGCGCATCGTGGCGAGCCGGCCGGACCCGGCCATCGTCACGCTGCCCTGGTCGGTGCCGCTGGAGGAGTGGGGCGAGCCCTGGGTCCTGCCGCTCCCCCGCGGCCTGTCGCGCCACGTGGTGCGCATCGTGCGCCTGCACGACCGGGTCTACGCGGTCAAGGAGACGGTCGAGGAGATCGCGTTCCGGGAGTACCGCCTGCTGCGCGACCTGCAGCGGCTCGGCCTGCCCGCGGTCGTGCCGCAGGGCGTGGTCACCGGCCGGGTCGACGCCGACGGCGAGGAGCTGCCCAGCGCCCTGCTGACCGAGCACCTGCGCTTCTCGCTGCCCTACCGCTCGCTGTTCAGCCACGGTCTGTCCCACGACAGCCTGCCCTCCCTGGTCGACGCCCTGGTCGTGCTGCTGGTCCGGCTGCACCTGGCCGACTTCTTCTGGGGCGACGTGTCGCTGTCCAACGTGCTGTTCCGGCGCAGCGCGGGCGGCTTCGCGGCATACCTCGTCGACGCGGAGACCGGGGAGCTGCGACCGACGCTGTCGCGGCAGATGCGGGAGTACGACGTCACCATCGCCACCGAGAACGTCTTCGCCGAGCTGCTCGACCTGCAGGCCAGCGAGTCGCTCAGCCAGCACGTCCAGGCCCACGACCTGGTGGTCATGCTCGAGCAGCGCTACGCCGCGCTGTGGGACGAGCTGACCGGCGAGGAGGAGTTCAGCTCGGACGAGATGTGGCGCATCGAGCGGCGCATCGAGAAGCTCAACGACCTCGGCTTCGACGTCGACGAGCTCGACATCATCACCGACTTCGACGGCGACCAGGTCCGCATCCAGCCCAAGGTGGTCGAGGCCGGCCACCACCAGCGCGAGCTCCAGGGACTGACCGGGCTGCACGTCGAGGACGCCCAGGCCCGGCGCCTGCTCAACGACATCGCGTCGTACACCGCGCACTACAACCTGGGCCGCGAGGACCGGCACCTGGTGGCCAGCCGGTGGCTGGACCAGGTCTACGAGCCGGTCATCGCGATGATCCCCGGCGACGCGACCGGCAAGCTCGAGCCCGCGGAGGTCTTCCACGAGGTGCTCCAGCACCGCTGGTTCCTGGCCGAGCAGGCCGGGCACGACATCGACACCTTCGACGCCGCCGCCGACTACATCGACACCGTGCTGCGCACGAAGCCCGACGAGGCCATCACCTCGGCGCCCGCCACGGTGACGCCGGACGCCTGACCGGTCAGGGCCGGCAGACCCGGCAGGCGGTGAGGCCGCCGTTGTCCTCGCCGACCGCGCGCAGGTCGTCGCGGTGCGCGATGAGCGCGCAGTCGCGGCGGTGGATCGTGGTGCCGTCGCCCGCGGTCACCGGCAGGGCCGAGACGTCGAGCCCGTCCGATGTCGTCGAGGCCGCGCGCGAGGTCACGTCGGCCAGCACCAGCAGCGTGTCGGCGAGCCGGCGCTGGGCGTCGCGGTTGTCCTCGGCGATCCGGGCCAGCCAGGCCCCGAAGTAGAGGAAGCCGCCGACGAAGGTGAGCGCGAGGCCGCCGAAGCCGCCGGAGATGATGTAGGACTGCTGGTCGAAGCCGAACGGCGTGTTCGCGACGCCGTACCACCCCAGCAGGATGACCACGAGCCCGAGCGGCAGCAGCGTGGCGCCGACCCAGAAGAGCATCCTCTGGAACAGCTGGGAGTGGTCGTCCTTCAGCGGCGCCGCGCCGCTGCGGGACGCACCGGCGCGGGGCAGCGCGGTGCCGGAGCCGAGGCGGGAGCCGCTGGCTGGGGTGGCGGGCAGGGTCGTCATCACTGGACCTTTCGCAGATCGGGCAGACCGGACTCGAGACCGTGGGCGCAGGGGCCGGCGCCGCCGAGCACCAGCGCGCCGAGACGGCGCACGTGGCTGCCCGCGAACACCGCGCCCCCGAGCCCGGCCACGAGCAGGAACATCGGGATCGAGAAGAGCGGGGGCAGGCCCGCGGTGAGCGCGGCGTCGGTGAGCGGCGCCGGGGTCGCCTCGGGCGTCGACGTGGTCGGCACGCCGGCCGGTGGCGGCACGGTGCCGGTGCCGACGCCGCCCGCGCCCCCGCCGTCGCTGCCGCCGCCGGTCGCGCCGCCGGTGGTCGCGTCGGTCGGCTCGTCGCTCGGCTCGTCCGACGGCTCGTCGGTCGGGTCGTTGTCCGGCACGGTCGCGGGGATCTTGAGCGGCTGGACGGTGTCCACCGCGGCGGTGGTGTAGCCGAGGTGCAGCACCAGGCGCGGCGAGAGCTGGCCGACGGCACCGAGCAGGCTCTTGAGCGGCGCGGCCTCGGGCGGGAACGGGACCTGGGCCAGCAGCGGGCCGAGGTCGAGCCGGGACAGCACCGGCTCGAGCGTCTTGAGGTCGACGGTGACCACGAGCCCCTCCACGGTGCCGGACGCCTTGTCGCCGTCGGCCTTGTAGACCGGCTGGGGCAGGTCGAGGGTGATGCCGAGCTGGGCCAGCGCGGCGGCCGGGTCGTCCGGCAGCCCGGGGATCGGGGCGGGCGTGCCCTGGGCGACGTACCCCTCCGGGCCGATGCCGAAGGTCTGTCCGGCGATGGTGAGCGTGCCGTAGTCGGCCCGGCCCTTGGCCTCGCCCGTGACCCCGTCGCTGGCCGCGACCAGGGTGGTGGAGAGGCCGGACAGCGTGACCAGGCCGCCGAGCAGGCGCACGTCGCCGAGCGCGGCCCGCGACGTCGTCGTCACCTTCGCGCCGTCGGAGACCGAGTGCGCGTCGGCGACGTAGCCGTTGACGTCCACCACGGCCGCGAGCGCTGTGGGCAGCTGGCAGGCGGGGGGCTGCGTCGCGGGCGGCTCGGCGTCACCGGACGGGTCGGCCTGGGGCGACGCGGACGGGCCCGACGACGTCCGCCCGAGACCGAGCAGCCCGAGGACGTCGTCGAGGTTGTCGACCAGCGGCAGGTCGGGCAGCCCGGGCAGCAGGGGCTGGTCGCCGGACCCGTCGTCCCCGGGTCCGCCGTCGTCACCGGACCCGTCGTCGCCTCCCGTGTCGCCGCCGTCGCCGGCGTCGCAGTCGGTGGAGAAGCCGACCGTGGAGCGGGCCTCGCCCTTGGCCGACGTGGTTGTCATGGACGCGCCGGGCGCGGGGGTGTTCTGCTGGGTCGTGGTGTCGGAGGGGTACTGCGAGTTGACCTGGACGGGGTAGCCGTCCTCCACCGGCTGCGACGGCAGGCCGAGCTGCTCGAAGAAGGTCTTGAGCCCCTCGCCGATCGCATCGCCCGGCCACAGGAAGCTGGCCCGGCCGCTGGAGCCGGCGGAGTTGGCCTTGACCTTGCTGTAGCCGAGGTCGACCTCCCCCTGCGGCACCGTGGGCAGCGGGATGGTCGGCTCGAAGACCTCGATCTTGACCGGTGTGGCCACGCCGCTGCTGCTGTAGCCGCTGTAGGCGCCGCCCGTGCCGCTCGCGGCGGCCGCGGCGTGCGCCGGGACGGTCCAGCCCAGCGAGGTGGCCGCCAGTCCGGCGGCGAGGACAGGACCTGCGACGCGCTTCATGCCGCCCCTCCCAGGATGACGTCGGACATGGTGGCCAGCACCTCGCCGGGCTCGCCGGTCGCGACGACCCGGCCGCCGACCATGACGGCGGCGTAGTCGGAGACCCGCAGCGCGGTGCGGGCGAACTGCTCGATGCACAGGATCGAGACGCCGGTGGCGGCGATCTGCGCGACCGTCGCGTAGAGCTCGTCGACGATGAGCGGCGCGAGCCCCATGGACAGCTCGTCCAGGATGAGCAGCGCCGGGTCGGAGGCCAGGGCGCGCGACATGGCCAGCATCTGCTGCTCGCCGCCGGACATGGTCCCGGCCAGCTGGTGGCGGCGCTCGTGCAGGCGCGGGAAGAAGGAGTACGCCGTGTCGAGGACCGCCGGGGCCGCGACGCCGGCGTACGACATGAGGCGGAGGTTCTCCTCGACGGTGAGGTTGGGGAAGACCGACCGGCCCTCGGGCACGGTGCACAGCCCGACCCGGGCCAGGTCCTCCGGCCGGGCGTCGCGCACGTTGACGCCGCCGAGGTGGACGTCGCCGGAGGTCGCCTTCTTCTGGCCGCTGATGATCGTGGTGAGCGTCGACTTGCCGCCGCCGTTGGGGCCGAGCAGCGCGACGACCGCACCCTGGGGGACGGTCAGGTCGACGCCGCGGAGCACCTCGATCCGGCCGTACGCCGCGTGCACGTCGACGACCTCGAGGATGGGGACGCTCATCCTGCGACCTCCTGCACCGCGGGCAGCACGAGCGTCTGGTCGGGCCCGTCGGGCTCGTCGACCGCGCCGAGGTAGGCCTGCTGGACGACCGGGTCGCGGCGGATCTGCGCGGGCGAGCCGGAGGCGATGACGCGGCCGAAGTCGAGCACGTGGATCTCGTCGCACACCGACATCACCAGGTCCATGTCGTGCTCGACCATGAGGATGCCGCGACCCTCCGCGGCCAGGTCGCGCAGGAGCTGACCGAACGCGTCGGTCTCGGTCTCGTCCTGGCCCGAGGACGGCTCGTCGAGCAGCAGCAGCCGCGGGTCGCCGGCCAGGCAGCGGGCCAGCTCGAGCAGCCGCGCGGTGCCGGTCGGGACGGAGTCGGCCCGCTCGTCGGCGTAGGCCGCGATGCCGACCCGCTCGAGCAGCCCGTCCACGTCGGCGCGCGAGGGCCGCACGAGGCCGAGCAGGCCGCGGTGGATGTCGTGGGCCACGCGGACGTTGTCGCGCACGGTGAGCGAGCCGAACGCCTCCAGGCGCTGGAAGGTCCGGCCCATCCCCCGCTTGGCCCGGCGGTGCACCGGCGTGTGGGAGACGGTGCGACCGCGGAAGCGGACCCGGCCGCGGGTCGGCTTCTGCAGGCCGCTGATCACGTTGAAGCAGGTGGTCTTGCCGGCGCCGTTGGGACCGATCAGGCCGGTCACCCGGCCGGCCTCGGCCACGAAGGACGCGTGGTCGACCGCGGTGACGCCGCCGAACTGGACGACGACGTCCTCCACGGACAGCAGGGGTTCAGTGGGCATGGGCCGGCACCTTCGTCTCGGGCGCGGTCTCGGTCGCGGTCACGGGCGCCTCCGGCTCGTCGCCGGGCGCGGCCGGTCCCGGCAGGACCGGGAGGCTGGCCCGGATCGAGGGGCCGATGCGCCGCTCGGCCAGTCGGCCCAGCGTGAACAGCTGGTTGGCCAGCCCGTTGGGGTCGCGGGCCAGCAGCACGGCGCCGACGGCGAGGACCACGAACATCAGCCCGGCCACCGACGGGTGGTCGGCCTGGAGGACCGGCAGCTCCATGAGCGCGACGCCGCCGAGCACCGCGCCGGTCACCGAGGTGACGCCGAAGACGGCCGCGCAGAGCAGGAGCAGCAGGCTGTTGAAGTAGATGAAGTCGCCCGCGCCGACGGTCTGGCGCAGCCCGGCGAACAGCGCCCCGGCCACCCCGGCGATGCCCGCGGACAGCGCGAAGAGCCCGACGCGGAACCACCGCAGGTCCAGCCCCAGCGTCCCGCACGCGGCGGGGCTGTCGCGCATGGCGATGAGCATCCGGCCGACCGCGCCGCGGCGCAGCAGCAGCACGGCCCAGCCGATGAGGACCAGGAAGAGCGTCATCACCACGACGTAGGGACCGGTGGACTCCACCGCGACACCGGGGAAGGAGAGCCGGCGGGCCGGGAGGGTGTTGTTGAACCCGAAGGCGAAGTCGGCCTGGAAGACCATCTTGTCCATGATCGCGGCGAAGGCGAGCGTGGCCAGGGCGAGGTAGAGCCCGGTCAGGCGCAGCACCGGCAGCGCGACGAGCGCCCCGACGCCGGCGGCGACCAGGGCCGAGACGAGCAGGCCGTAGAGGTTGGGCTGGTCGAGCTTGGCGTAGGTGAGGGCGCCGACGCCGGCGAAGGTCAGCTGGGCCAGCGACACGTGCCCGCCGTACCCGGTCAGCAGCACCAGCGAGAGCATCACGATGGCGAAGGTCGCGGCGGTGCCGATGAGCAGCAGGTTCGCCTCGGACGCGGCCCCGGCCATGAGGCTGACCAGCAGCACCAGGCCGAGGCTCCAGCCGAGCGTGCGCCGCAGCGGGGGCAGCGGGGCGGAGACGGTGCCCTTGACCTGGCCGATGCGCAGCTGCGCCTGCGGCAGGGCGACGACGACGGCGAAGAGGAACAGCGCCGGCACGACGTTCTTGGCCTGGCCCAGGACGCCGTCGACCTGGACGTAGGCCGTGACGTAGGACGTGAGCAGGCCGAGACCCATGGCGCCCGCGAAGGTGAGCGGCAGGCTCGTGAGCCTCCCGAGCATGGCCGCGGCGTAGGCGTTGATGACCAGCAGGGTGAGCGCGTAGTAGTCCAGCCCGACCGTGGAGACCAGCAGGATGCCGCCGAGCCCGGCCAGCGAGACGCCGATCATCCACGCCAGCGTGGCGACCCGGTCGGGCTTGCCGCCGAAGAGCCGGAGGAGCTCGGGGTTGTCCACCGACGCGCGCATCGCGGTGCCGATCCGGGTCCGGGTGAGGAGCACGAACAGGCCGACCGCGACGACGACCGAGGCGATGATCGTGATCAGCTGGTGGGCGGTGATGGTGGCGCCGGCGACGGTGAACGTCGTGCCCGCGAAGAACGGCAGCACGGTGCGCGACTCGACCGGGTAGATCTGCTGGGCGGCGCCGATGCAGCCCACCAGGAGCGCGACGGTGACCACGAGCGCGACGCCGGCCGGCGCGTCGCCGAGGCCCTTGGCCACGAACCGGGACAGGAACCACCCGATGGCCGGCGCGACCACCAGCAGCACCAGCGCGAGGGCCACCGGCGTGGGCAGGCCCTGGCGGACGCTGAAGTCCCAGAACACGAAGGACAGCAGCATGCCGAGGGCGCCGTGGGCGATGTTGAAGACCCGGGTCGTGGCGTAGGTCAGCACGAGCCCGCTCGCCGCGATGGCGTACGCCGCACCGGAGAACAGCCCGAAGAGCGTGTAGGCCAGGAAGCTGCTCATCGTCGTCCCCTCAGCCCTGGTTGGTGCCGGCGCAGAGGTACTTGCTGCCGCCCACCGGCTGCCAGGCGCCGCCGTTGAGCTGGATGAAGCGCCAGCAGTCACCGGTGCGCTTGCTGCCGACGTGCTGCGGCGCGGTGAGCTCGTTGGCCGTCCAGTTGTCGGTCTTGCTCAGCGCGTCGACCAGCGTCTGCCGGCTCAGCTTGCCGCCGAGCTCGGTCGCCTTCTCCACGAACAGCCGCGCCGCCGACCAGGAGAAGACGCCGAAGAACGACGGGTCCGCGCCCGGGCTGACCTGCTGCAGCCAGCTCAGGTAGAGCTGCATCTCCTTGTTGCTGTCGGCCTCCTCGAAGGGCACGAAGTTCAAGAACACGACGGTCTTGTCCACGGCGTCGCCGCCGGAGCTGACGTAGTCGGGGATGTAGTCGGTGGGGTCGCGGAGGTAGACGTCGGGCTCGTACCCGACCTGCTGGAAGGCCTGCGCGAGCCGCACGGAGTACTGGTAGGGCCCGGTCCAGAAGACCGCCTTGACGCCCTTGTCCTTGAGCTGCTGGGCGTACGGCGCGAAGTTGAACTCCGAGACGTCGATGCCCTGCACCACGTCGAAGGTGAGCCCCTGCTTGGCCATCGCCCGGGCCGACGCCGGGCCGTTCTCGGCCGCCGCGCCGGCGTTGGTGTAGAGCACCGCGGCGTGCGCGGCGGCGTCCGGGTAGTTCTGCTTGATGAACTCCCCCGGCGCGTTCTCCCACTCCCCGGTGTTGGTCGACTGGGCGGGGAAGCAGGTCGCGCAGGAGTTGCGGTCCTTGGTCACCGCGGCCGAGCGGATGTCGGGCAGGCCGCACGAGGCGGTCGTCGCGGCCCCGCCGGAGTCGAAGGCGCCCATCGAGCCGACGGTCGCGAAGGTCTCCGCGCACGCCTTGGTGTAGGCCTGCTGGTCGGCGCCGGCGTCGGTGCGGCTGTCGTAGGTGATCAGGTTGAGCTTGCGCCCGCAGATGTCGCTGGTGGCGTTGAAGTAGGCGACGTAGGCCTTGACCGCGTCCTGGCTGGACTGGAACAGACCCGGGACCGGGCCGGAGACGTCGGCCACGTTGCCGATGGTGATCTCGGAGTCGGTGATGCCGGGGCCGTTCTGGAAGCCGTCGCAGCTCGCGCCCTTGCCGCCGCCGTTGGCCGAGTTGTCGTCGTCGCTCTGGTCGCCCTTGCCGCCGCCACCGCCGCCGCCGGTGGTGCCGCCGCCCGAGCCGCCCGTCGTGCCTCCGGTGCCGCCGCCGGTGCCGCCGGTGCTGCCGCCGGTCGTGCCGCTCGTCGTACTGCCACCGCCGGCCGGCGCACCCCCGGCGGTGGTGGTCCCGCCGGCCGTGGTGGTGTCGCCACCGGTGGTCGTGCCGGGCACGGCCTCACCGGCGGAGTTGACCGTCTCACCGGAGCCGCCGGTGGCGCCGGCCACCTCGTCGGGGTCGAGCTGGGAGCCGCAGGCGGCGAGCGCCAGGGCCAGCACGGCCGTCAGGGCGGCGCTCGCGGGGAGTCGGGGCACGGGGTCCTCCAGGCGCGGAACTAGAACGTGTACTAGTCCGACAACGACGCCTGCCGCGAAAGGTGACGGCGGTCACGGGTCGGGGGTTCCCGGCTCCGGGGTACCGCTACTCCTCGCTCGGCCCGGTGGGCGCCAGGACGACGTACGGGTCGACGGTGAAGTCGCCCGTGGTGCCGAGGGTCACCGCCTGGACGCCGACGGGGCGGCCGTCGCGGTAGGTCACCAGCGAGATCCCCGCCGGGCGGCGGACGGCGGCGCCGACGGCGATGGCGTACGCCGCGCCGCCGGTGGTGCCGGTCGTGTAGCTGTAGCCCACCGCGCCGTTCGCGCCGGTCACCTCGGTCGGTCCGCCCTGGACGTGGAGGTGACCGCCGAGGACCAGGTCGGCGCAACCGCGGGCCAGGGTCTCGTCGCCCATGTTGGCGTCGTGGACCAGGACCGTGCCGATGCGCTCGCCGTCCGCCTCGGCCGCGCAGGCGGCGTCGGCGATGCGGTCGGCGACCTCGTCGAAGGTGAGCCCCGACTCGTCGCGCCAACTGCCGAGGCCGCTCGAGCGCGGGTCGCCGACCCCGAGCAGCCGGACGCCGGCCGGACCGTCGACCACGTCCCCGTCGAGCACGGTCCAGCCGTGGTCGGCCAGGTAGCGGCCCACGAACGTGCCGTGGTCGTGGTTGCCGGTGACGGCCCACTTGACGTCGGCGTACGGGCCGTCGTCGAAGGCGGCGTCGAGGGAGTCCAGCGAGAAGGCCTCCCAGGTGCTGCCGGTCGAGGTGTCGTCGCCGGCGTCGAAGACGGCCTGGGCGCCGGCCGCGTCGCCCACCGCGCGGGCCACCCGGTCCATGCCGATGTTGTCGTGGCGGTCGCTGACCAGCAGCACCAGGCTCTCGCCGTCCTCCGGCCGGCGCAGGTCGAGGTCGGCCGCGGCCTCGGCGGCCTCGCGGTAGAAGGTCTCGCCGTTGCGGTAGGTGCCCACCGCGCTCTCGACGAGGCGCCGGGTCTGGCTGGTGGTGACGTCGCCGCGGACCTCGACCCGCTGCAGCTCGGTGGGGATCGGCACGTCCGGGCCGAGGAACCGCGCCAGGCTCTCCCAGCCCTCCTCGCGGTCCAGGGTGTCCTCGTCGTCCTCCCACGGCTGGAGCGCGACCACGCCGACCAGCGCCACCAGGGCCAGCAGCGCGACCGTGCGCCGGCGGCTGCGCGGGCGGTCGACGAGCGCGTGGCGACGCCGGGGCCCGACCAGCAGCCACAGCACGATCGGCAGCAGGGCCAGCGCGCCGCCGCGGACCACCGACTCGATGGCCAGGTCGGCCAGCACCTCCTGGACCCGGGCCTGCGGACCCTCGGGCTGGCTGGCGATGAGCGCGTAGCGGTCCACCAGGTCCGCGGTGCTGGCCGCGTCGGTCTTGCCGAGCGTGATCTCGACGCCGAACCGGCTGTCGGTCGGCACCCGCACGTCGGGCAGCACCGGACCGGTCAGCAGCACGACGTGGCCGGACAGGTCCGGGCGCAGCACCGCGTCGTGGCTGGCCAGCGTGGTCTCGCGGCTGCTGTGCAGGAACAGCGCGCCCGCGCACACCACGGTGAGCACGACCCACGTCAGGACGTAGGCGGTGCCGACGAGCAGCCGGCGGCGCACCCCTCGGCGGACTCCCGGGCGCACTCCTAGGCGCGCGCCTGAGCGACGGCGTACAGCGCGACCGAGGCGGCCACCCCGGCGTTGAGCGACTCGACCTGGTTGGCCATCGGGATGGAGACGAGCTGGTCGCAGGTCTCGGCCACCAGCCGGGACAGGCCGTCGCCCTCCGAGCCCACGACCACCACCAGCGGCCCGTCGGCCAGGTCGAGGTCGGGCAGGCTGACGTCGCCGTCGGCGGCCAGGCCGACCACCATGCAGCCGGCGTCCTGGTAGGCCTTGAGCTGGCGGGTGAGGTTGACGGTCTGGGCCACCGGGATGCGCGCGGCCGCGCCCGCGCTGGTCTTCCACGCCGAGGCGGTCATGCCCGCCGCGCGCCGCTCGGGGATGAGCACGCCGTGCGCGCCGAACGCCGCCGCGCTGCGGATGGCCGCGCCGAGGTTGCGCGGGTCGGTCACCTGGTCGAGGGCCACGATCAGCGGCTCCTCGCCGGCCTCGCGGGCGCGCTCGAGCAGGTCGTCGGCGTGGGCGTACTCGTAGGCCGGGATCCGCGCCGCCAGCCCCTGGTGGACCGCGCCGCTGGTCATCCGGTCCAGCTCGTTCTTGGTGACCTCGAGCAGCCCCATGCCCTTGTCCTGGGCCAGCCGGAACGCCTCGCGCAGCCGGCCGTCGCGCTCGGCCCCCTCCGCGACGTACAGCGTCTGGACGGGGATGCCCTCGCGCAGCGCCTCGACCACGGAGTTGCGGCCCGCGATCCACTCGGCGTCGCCGGTGGTGCGGCGCTTCGGGCTCCTGCTCGGCGAGGCGGCGGTCTTCTCCGCCTTCTTCGCGGCCTTGTGGGCCTTGTGGTACGGGCGGTCCTTGGCCTTGGGCGTCGGACCCTTGCCCTCCAGGCCGCGACGGACCCGGCCGCCCGACCCCGCCGTCGGCTTCTTGGCGGTCTTGCGGATCGAGCCCTTGCGCTGGCTGTTCCCTGGCATCAGGCCAGACTCCATTTCGGTCCGGTCGGGGTGTCCTCGACCTCGATGCCCGCGGCCTTGATCCGGTCGCGGATGGCGTCGGCGGTGGCGAAGTCCTTGGCCTCGCGTGCCGCCTGCCGCTGCTCGAGCAGCCCGGCGACCAGCGCGTCGACCGCACTGGTGAGCTTCTCGTCCTGGGCCCCGCCGCTGCTCGGCCACGCCGGGTCGGCCGGGTCCAGGCCGAGCACGTCGAGCATGGCCCGCACCTGCGCGGCGTACGGCGCCGGGTCGTCGGCGCGGTTGCCGTCGCGCACGGTGTCGAACAGGACCGCCACCGCGGCCGGCGTACCGAGGTCGTCGTCCATCGCCGCCGCGAACGCCTCCGGCACCTCGGCGCGCTCGACGCCACCGGCGCGCTCGAGGAAGCTCTCGATCCGCTGGAACCCGGCCGCGGCCTCGTCGAGCGCCTCGAAGGAGAACTCGACGTGGCTGCGGTAGTGCGCCGCCACCAGGTAGAAGCGCAGCTCGATGCCCCGCACCCGCTCCAGCACCGACGGGATGAGCAGGCTGTTGCCCAGCGACTTGCTCATCTTCTCGCCCGCGGTCGTGATCCAGGCGTTGTGCACCCAGTACGACGCGAAGGGCCGGCCCGCCGCGCGCGACTGGGCCTGCTCGTTCTCGTGGTGCGGGAAGCGCAGGTCCACGCCGCCGCCGTGGATGTCGAAGGCCGCGCCGAGGTACTTGCCGGCCATCGCCGAGCACTCGATGTGCCACCCCGGCCGCCCCCGGCCCCACGGGCTCGGCCAGCTCGCGGTCTCGGGCTCGCTCGCCTTGTGCCCCTTCCAGAGCGCGAAGTCGCGCGGGTCGCGCTTGCCCCGCGGATCGGCGTCGGCCGCCGCCTCCATGTCGTCGATGCGCTGGTGGGTCAGCTCGCCGTACGACGCCCACGACCGCACGTCGAAGTAGACGTCCCCGCTGCCGTCCGACGCGGCGTAGGCGTGGCCCCGCTCGATCAGCTCCGAGATCAGCTCGACCATCTCCGGCACGTGCCCCGTCGCCGCCGGCTCGTAGGTCGGCCGCGCGACGTTGAGCGCCTCGTAGGCCCGCGCCAGCTCGCGCGACATGTCGTAGGCCAGGTTGTACCAGGGCCGGCCCTGCTCGGCCGACTTGGTCAGGATCTTGTCGTCGATGTCGGTGACGTTGCGGATGAACGTCACCTCGTAGCCCGAGTGCCGCAGCCAGCGCTGGAGCACGTCGAAGTTCACCGCGCTCCGCACGTGCCCGACGTGCGGCTCCGACTGCACCGTCAGGCCACAGAGGTACAGCCCAGCCTTGCCCTCCTCGAGGGGCACGAAGTCACGGACTTCGCGGGTCTGGGTGTCGTAGAGCCTGAGCACTGCCCGATTCTAGTGCGCTGGGCCGCCTCCGGCCGACACGCGGCGGGCGAGATACCCTCCACTCGACGAGGCTGGCGCTCGGCGTACCGGCTCCCTAGGGTCGGCGACATGACACGGGGACGCGGCCGCGCGGCCGTCTCGATCACCCTCGCCCTGCTCGCGTCCGCTCTGGCCCTGGGGGCGGCGGCACCGGCGCAGGCGGCCCCGGTCGTGACGCCGATCGCGATCCCGGGTGCGCAGGCGACCAACGGAGTGGCGGTGGCCGCGGACGGGTCGGCGTGGGTCGCGGTCGAGCGGTACGACGGCTCCACCGGCCAGCCCACCCCCAGCACGCTGGCCCGGATCGCCCCCTCCGGTGAGGTGACGCAGACCGCCGCACTCGGCGGACTGCCGGCCAACGTGGCCGTGGTCGGCAACCGGATCTGGGCGACGGTCCCCTCCCTCATGAAGATCGCCGTGGTGGATCCGGCCAACCCGGCGAACCCGACCTTCCTCTCCGTCCCGGCCGGCCACTGCGGGCCGGTCGGCGTGGTCGACGGAGGGAACGGGAAGGCCTACCTCAGCCTGCCCCAGACCGACGGCTGCGCGAGCGCCAGCGAGATCGCGGTCGTCAACTACGGCAACGGCTCCAACGCCCTGACCTACCGGTCCGGCAAGGGCACGGCCTTCGACCTGGTGGTCGGCGCCGGCAGCCTGATCGTCCCCGACCACGACGGCGACGTCGTACGACGCCTGACCCTGGACGCCGCGGACAGCCTCCCGGTGACCGCCACCTGGACCGCCCCGGCCGGCTCCTCCGGCCCCACCGGCATCGGGATCGCGCCGGACGGCGCGGTGCTGGTCACCTACGACGGAGGTGGCGGCGTCGGCCGCGTCGCCCCCGCCGCGGCGAGCGGACCGCTCGGCTCCTTCGCCACCGGCCTGTCCGACCCGTACGGCGTGGCCAGCGTCGGCTCGGACGTCTACGTCGCCTCCTCCGCCCTGAACGGGGGTACGTCGAGCGTGCTCGTCGTGCACCCCGACGGCACCCGGGAGTCGCTGACCCTGCCCGCCGGGACCAAGGCCTGGGACGTCGCCGCCGCCGGCACCACGGCGTACGTCACGGACCGGGCGAACGGCCGGCTCCTCCGCCTCGCTCCGCCCCCCGCCGCCGGCTCCCCAGCGCGTGGCCGCCAAGGTCAAGGTCGCGGCGTCCGCCAAGGGCGACGTCACGCGCTGGCGCACGATCACCGTCAAGGGCCTGGCCGGCGGGGAGACGATCAAGGTCTCCTGCCGCGGGAAGGCGTGCCCCCAGGGGACGAGGTCGCAGACCTCGAAGGCCAAGAAGCCCGGCAAGCTCAAGGTCGGCAAGAAGCTCGCCGGCGCCTCGCTGCCGCGCGGCACCAAGATCACCGTCACGGTCACCGCCCCGGGCCTCGTCGGCACGGTCACCACGGCCAAGACCCGTGCCGGCAAGAAGCCGAAGGTGACCACGAGCTGCCTGGCTCCGGGCGCCCGGCAGCCCTCGGCCTGCTGACGGCACCACCCACCCGCCCGAGGAGGCGTCCTGGGGCTCGAGGTCCCCGAGCGCCTCACCCCTGACCAGCGACGGGTGCTGCACGACCTCGCCCGCCGGCTCGCTCGGCCTGGTGACCGCGACGCTCGACGGCGACTCGACGGCCATCCGCTCGACCTTCCGGCGCGTGGAGCAGCTCTGTGGGGCGAGCCGACCCCAGGGGTCAGCCCGGGCCCGCCTCCTGACCGGCCGCGGCCTCGTCGGAGCACATCAGGGCCAGCTCGGCGTAGTAGGTCGCCAGGGGGTCCATGCCGGCGCGGTGCCGGAGGCTGTCCACGTCGTCGGGCCGCTTGAGCGGGGTCGCGGGGCGGGGCTCCCCGTCCCGGCACCGCACCTGGCTGCCGTAGACCTGGGGCACGCCGGTGTTCACCGCGACCCGGTCGGCGAGGTAGGCCACCTCGGTCCGGTCGGCCTGCCCGGCACGGAGGGCCACCGTCATCTGCGCGAGCGCCCACTGCTGGAACGCCACGTCGAAGTCCGCGTGCTGCGCGACCAGCCACGCCGCGGTGCCGCCCTGCTTCCCCACCTGGTCGTGGGTCGGCCAGCCACGCACCTCGACGATGCGCCGCAGCCGCTGCGCCCGGTCGTAGTCGCGCGCCGGCGGCAGCTTGGTCCCCGGCGGCAGCCCGCCCCCGGTCCGCTCCAGCTGGTCGGCGGCCAGCATGTCCAGCAGCTCGTCGCGCAGCTGCTCGTCGTCCGTGGGGACTGGGGCATCCAGTGGGGTCGCGGTCGGCACGCTCAACGGCGTCTGTCGGGGCGACGAGGACGAACCAGAGGACGAACCGAGGGACGAAGAGGCGAGGGTCGGATCGGGCGTCGACCCGGCGCGCGGCGACGCACCCGACGAGCAGCCCGCCAGCCCGAGCACCACGACGCAGGAGCCGACCGCGAGGCGCCACGGCCTCCGCCCACCACGGACCACGAGGTCACCTCCTCGTCGCGCTCGATGACCTGACGCCATCGTCGCACCACCCGAACCGACACCTGGGACCGTTCGCCGAGGTGGTCCGTCAGATCGACGACTTCTTCGGGAACGTCGCCGAGCTGCTGGAGTGGCCCGACGACGAGCGAGGGACGAGCGAGGAGGAGGGCTACTCGGGCAGCTCGGCCACGTTCCCGAAGAAGTCGTCGATCTGACGGACCACCTCGGCGAACTGGTCGAAGTCCACGGGCTTGCTGACGTGGACGGAGGCGTGGAGGTCGTAGGACTTCATCACGTCGTCCTGGGCCTGGCTGGTGGTCAGCACGACGACGGGGATGCGGCGCAGGTCGGGGTCCTGCTTGACCTCGGCGAGGACCTCGTGGCCGGACTTCTTCGGCAGGTTGAGGTCGAGCAGGATGAGGTCGGGCTTGATGGCCTCGCCGTACGGCGCCTCGCGGTGCAGGTAGCTCATGGCCTCGACGCCGTCGGAGACGACGTTCAGGTCGGTGGAGAGCCGGCCGGCGGCGAGGGCCTCGCGGGCGATCATCACGTCGCCGGGGTCGTCCTCGACGAGGAGCACGGAGAGCGGCTGGTCAGGTCGCAACGGGTAGCGCGGGTTCATCATCGTCCGCCGTCTCCGGGTGGGGTTGCGTGGTGGGGAGGGTGAACTGGAACCTAGCACCCGGCCCGTCCTTCTCGGCCAACCACAGGCGACCGCGGTGGAACTCCACGATCTTGCGGCACAGGGCGAGGCCGATGCCGGTGCCGCCGTACTGGTCGCGCAGGTGCAGGCGCTGGAAGATCTGGAAGATCCGCTCGGCGTACTGCGCGTCGATGCCGATGCCGTTGTCGTCGACGGTGATGGTGCACTCGTCGGCGGTCTGCTCGACCGAGATGCGCACGTGCGGGGGGCGGGACGGGTCGCGGTACTTCACGGCGTTGCCGACCAGGTTCTGCAGCAGCGCGGTGAGCAGGGTGGCGTCGCCCGGGACGGTGGGCAGGGGGTCGTGCTCGACGACGGCGTCGGACTCCTGGAGCTCGAGCTCGAGGTTGCTCAGGGCGCGCTCGAGCTTGAGCTCGAGGTCGACGGGGCGGAACTGGTCGGTGGTGCGGCCGACGCGGGAGAAGTCGAGCAGGTCGTTGATGAGGATCTGCATGCGCTTGGCGCCGTCGACCATGAAGGCGATGTAGGTGCGGGCCTTGTCGTCGAGCTGGTCGGCGTACTGGCGCTCGAGGAGCTGGCAGAAGTTCGTCACCTTGCGCAGCGGCTCGGAGAGGTCGTGGGAGGCGACGTAGGCGAACTGCTCGAGGTCGGCGTTGGAGCGGGCCAGCTCGGCGCTGCGCTCGGCGATGCGCTCGCGGGCGCGCTCGAGGCGGCCGATCTGGCTGGCCAGCGACCCGCGCATGGAGTCCACGTCGGCGGCGAGCCCCTGGATCTCGGCCGGACCCTCCTGCGCGATCTCCAGGTCGAGGTCGCCGCGGGCGACCTGGCGGGTCTGGGCGACCAGACCGTCGATCGGTCGCAGGACGCCGCGGCGCAGCCCGCGGGCCAGCGCGAGGCCGGTCAACAGCAGCAGCGCCGTCCCCACGCCGCCGGCGATCCACAGATAGGTGAAGGCGCGCTCGCGTTCGTCGGAGACCTCGGCGCGCTTGTCGTCCAGGGCCTGGGTGAGCTGGGCCGAGGCCGCGCGGATCCGGTCGAACGACGCGCGCGCCTCCTCGGAGGCCGCGCGCTCGCCGGCGCCGGTGTCGCCCGCGCGCACGGCGGCGATGATCGGCTCGGCGTAGTCGGTGTGCCAGGCGGTGATCGCGGTGACGGTGGCGTCGTAGAGCCGCAGGAGCTCGGGCTCGTCGCGCACGTAGGCGCGCAGCGTGCCCTGCGCGCCGGTCTCCAGCAGCGTGTAGACGTCGTAGGGCTCGAGCAGCGCCTCGTCCTGGCCCAGCGCGTAGCCGCGCATGCCGGTCTCCTCGTTGACCATGGCGTTGAGGAGGTTCTGGTTGACCTGGTACGCCGGGTCCCAGTGGTCGAGGAGCTCGTCCCCGGTCTGCTTGACGTTCCAGAGCAGGTAGGCGACGGCCACCAGGAGGGCCAGCAGCAGCGCGAGCACGCCGGCGATGGCGCGGAAGGTGCGGGTGCGCAGGCTCCAGGCGCCCGCGGAGCTCACGCCGGCTCTCCCACGGTGAGCACGACGAGCGCGGTGTCGTCGACGGCCTGGGTCGGCGCGCGGTGCACGACGGAGCTGAGCAGCTGCTCGGGCGTGGCGCCGCCGGTGAGCACGTCGGCGGTCACCGCGAGCAGCTCGTCCAGGCCGACGCTGCCGAGGTCGTCCACGCTCCGGTAGGCGTCGAGCAGCCCGTCGGTGTAGAGCAGCAGCGACGCCCCCGGCGCCAGCGCGGACCGCGTCACCGGGAACTCGGACTGGTCGTCGCCGTCGACGTGTATGCCGAGCGGCGGGCCGAAGCCGACGTCGACGTACGACGCCTCGCCGCCCACGCAGCGCAGCGGCGGCGGGTGCCCGGCCACCCGGACCTCGACGGCGAGGTCGCGGTCGATGGTGAGGTCGCAGGCGGTGACGAAGATCCCGCCGGAGGTCTCGGCGTCCAGCAGCCGCGACATGGTGTCGAGGATCTGCTCGGGCGGCACCTCGGCCAGGACCAGCCCGCGCCACGCGACCCGGAGGTGCACGCCGAGCGCGGCCTCGTCCGGCCCGTGGCCCATCACGTCGCCGATGATCGCGCGGACCCGGCCGTCCTCGGTCTCGACCACGTCGAAGAAGTCGCCGCCGAGCACGGCCTGCGCGCGGCCGGGCCGGTAGTGGCTGTGGCAGCTGACGAAGTCCGAGCGCAGCAGCGGGCGGGGCAGCAGCCCGCGCTCGAGGCGGGAGTTCTCCGCGGCCAGCAGGCGCTCCTCGCGCAGCTGGAGCTCGGTGACCGCGGTCTGGCGGCGCTGCACGGCGTACCGGATGGTGCGGTCGAGCAGCTCGGGGGTGAGGTCGTCCTTGATCAGGTAGTCCTGCGCGCCCGCGGCGACCGCCTCGACGCCGGCCTTGTCGTGGCGGCCGGTGAGCACGATGACCGGGATGCTGGTGACCTCGGCGACCACGGTGTGCAGCGCGCTGAGCCCGGAGGCGTCCGGCAGGCCCAGGTCGAGCAGCACGCAGGCGGGGTCCAGGGCCAGCGCCTCGACGCCCTCGGCGACGGTGCGGCACCAGGTGACGTCGGCCTCGGCGAGCCCCGCGTCCTTGAGGCACTCGCGCACGAGGAGCGCGTCCCCCTCGTCGTCCTCGACGAGCAGGACCCCGGACAGGCTCTGGGTCACGTCCCCGCACACCTCTGTCGTCTCCGGGCGCCGTCCCTGTGGGCTCCGGGCAGTCGCACCCTAGCCCGGACGCCGCCTCGTGGGGCCGAAGTGGCTGAAGTGTTCCTGTGACGGGTGTGGTGGGAGTGACGTAGCCTCGAGCGGTGCGTCGGCTCTTCCCCCTGACCGCGGCCTGTTCCCTCGCCCTGGCGGCGGGGATGCTGGCCAGCGTGCCCGTCTCCGCGGCTCCCGCGCCCGCGGATCGGCTCGTCTCCTTCACCCGGCTGCCGTTGATCGGCGGCGAGCGCACCGGACTGCGGCTGCGCGACGGCGCGCTCGTGCTCAAGGACGGCGCGCAGCGCAGCCGGGCCTACCGCGGCACCCGCTACAGCGTCGGCACCTGGACCTCCGACCCCGTCGCCCCCGGCTTCGGCTTCACCCAGCTCGTGGCGTCGTGGTCCGCGACCACCCCCCGCAACAGCTGGGTCGAGGTCCGGGTCCGCGTCACCGGCGCCACCACCGGCCGGTGGCTGGTCCTCGGGCGCTGGGCGTCGCAGGACAAGCACGTGCGCCGCACCTCGCTCCCCGGCCAGTCCGACGCCCTGGGCCGCGTCGACGTGGACACCTGGAAGTCGGCCACCGGCGCCTCCTCCTACCAGCTCCAGCTGCGCCTGATGCGCCGCGCGGGCGCCCGCTCCGCCTCGCCGTCGGTGTCGTACGCCGGCGCGGTGGCCTCCCAGCTGCCGGCCTCGGCGCCCGCCACCTCGGCCCCCGGCGTCGCGCGCGGCGTGGTCCTCGACGTGCCGCGGTTCTCGCAGATGGTCCACAGCGGCGAGTTCCCGCAGTTCGGCGGCGGCGGCGAGGCCTGGTGCTCACCCACCTCGACCGCGATGGTGCTCGGCTACTACGGCCGGCTGCCCGCCGCCTCGGCGTACGCCTGGGCCGGGCCGCGCACCGAGCCCTGGGTGGACGAGGTCGCGCGCCGGACCTACGACGCGGCGTACGAGGGGACCGGCAACTGGCCCTTCAACACCGCCTACGCCGCCTCCCGCGGCCTGGACGCCTTCGTCACCCGCCTGCGCTCACTGGCCGAGGCCGAGACCCTGGTCGCCGCCGGCATCCCGGTGATCATCTCGGTGTCCTTCTCCTCCGGCGCCCTCGCCGGCGCGCCCATCTCCTCGACCGCCGGCCACCTGCTGGTCGTCGTCGGCTTCGACGCCACCGGCAACCCGGTGGTCAACGACCCGGCCGCCTCCACCTCCGCCGGCGTGCGCCGCACCTACGACCGCGGCCAGCTCGAGCGGGCCTGGCTCGAGGGCTCGGGCGGCACGGCGTACGTCCTCCACGACGCGGCGCACCCGCTGCCGGCGAGCCCGGGGAACTGGTAGGCCTGCACCCGTGCCCGGCCACGGCAGCCCCGAGCTGGACGCCGCCGTCGCGCGCTACGTCGTGCCCGAGCGCCGCTACCTGCGGCTCCTGCACGGCGCCTTCCTGGACGACGCCGACGCCGACGCGTTCGTCCAGGCCCTGAGGTCGGACGCCGCTCGCGTCAGCGACGACGAGCTGGACCTGCTGCTCGGCCACGAGTGGCGCGCGCGGCTGACCGCCGCCTGGCTGGTGGCGGCCGACCGGCGTGCGGCGTACGTCGACCCGCTCGGCGGTCACCTGCTGCGGGACGAGTCGACCTACGCCGGTCAGGGCTACTGCGTGGCGCTGGCTGCGGTGGGCGGCGCACCCGCGCGTGGCCACCTCCTCGCGTACCTCGAGCGTCTGCGGTCCCTCTCGGACGTCCGCTCCGACCGGGAGTGGGCGCTGGCCGCCCTGCTCGTGGCGGACAGGCGCGACGGCAGCACCGACGCCGGCCCGTTCGTCACCGGCGACGGGCGGGCAGAGCCCCTCGGTGAGCGGGTGGCCCACCTGGAGCGACTGCTCGCACACCTGGAGGGGTGAGGCGGGCGTCACGTGGGTACCGGTCCGCTCAGCCGATGGGGTACCAGACGCCCCACCGACAGAGGGAGAAACCAATGTTGTGGACCATCCTGATCATCCTGGCGATCATCGCGCTGGCCCTGTTCATCCTGAACAACGTCCGGGGCCGCCGCCGGCTCTGACCGGCAGGTCTCCTGACACCGCCCCCGTCCGGCCCCGTCTGGGGAGGGCCGCGGGGGCGTTGTCGCACCCCGGGACCTAGACCGACCAGCCGCCGTCCACGTCGAGCTTCTGGCCGGTGACGAAGCCGGCGCGGTCCGAGGCCAGGAACGCGACGGCCTCGGCCACGTCCACCGCCGTGCCGAACCGGGCGAGCGGGATGTTGGCGCGGGTGACGGCGAGGGCGTCCTCGGAGAGGTCGCCCGAGTCGATCAGCCGCGCGGCCATGCCGTCGGTGAGCATGCCGGGGCCGACGGCGTTGAGGCGCACGCCGAAGCGTCCCTCCTCCGCGGCGAGCCCGCGGACCAGCGCCTCGACGGCGCCCTTGGGTCCCGCGGAGAGCCCGTCGCGCACCGGGTAGCGGCTCGTGGCGGCGGTGGTGACCACCACGACCGAACCCGCGCCGTCGCGCAGGTGTGGGAGCGCGGGGTGCACGACGTTGAAGAAGCCTGCGGCGTCCTCGGCCAGCTGCGCGGCCATCTCGGCCGGCGCGACGGTGGACAGGTGGCGCATCGGCACATGCGGGCCGGCCGCGTGGACGAGCGTGTGCAGCCCGCCGTACGTCGACGCGACGTCGGCCACGAGCGTCGCGCAGGCCGCGGCGTCGGTGACGTCGAGAGCGTGCGCGGAGGCGCGGCCACCCCAGGCCCGCACCTCCTCGACGGCGAGCTCCGCCGCGGCCGCGTTGGCCCGGTAGGTCAGCGCGACCGAGGCGCCGCGCTCGGCCAGCAGCCGCACGACGGCGAGGCCGATGCCGCCGCTGCCGCCGGTGACGAGCGCCGCGCCGGGGCGGTCCGCGAAGTCGCTCACGACGCGGTGAAGTCGACCTGGTGCCAGCCGGTGGCGCCGTCGGGGAGCACGCCGCGGTCGACGCCGGTCTGCACGTTGCCGTCGGCGTCGATGGCGCGCACCTGGACCAGGTGGTCGCCGGGCTCGACGTCGACGACGCCCTTCCACTGCACCCAGGTGTCGAGGGTCTCGACCTGACCGATCTCGGCGCGGGTCCACGGGCCACGGTCGACCTGGAACTCCACGCCGCTGATGCCGGTGTGCTGCATCCACGCCACACCACCGAACGCGACCTGACCGGCGGCGACCTCGTCGCCGGAGCGGGGCACGTCGATGCGCGAGGCGATCTTGACCGGGCCCCTCTCGCCCCAGCCGCGCTCGGTCCAGTACGCCGTGATGTCCTCGAAGCGGGTGACCTCCCAGTCCACGACCCACTTGCACGCCGAGACGTAGCCGTAGAGACCGGGCACGACGGTGCGCACGGGGAAGCCGTGCTCGATCGGCAGCGGCTGGCCGTTCATGGCCACGGCGAGCATGGCGTTGCGCTCGTCGGTGAGGGCGGCGAGCGGGGTGCCGCACGTCCAGCCGTCCTCGGAGGTCTGCAGCACGGCGTCCGCCCCCGCGTCGACGCCGGCGAGGGTCAGCAGGTCCGCGGTCTTCACACCGCTCCACCAGGCGTTGCCGACCAGCGAGCCGCCGACCTCGTTGGACACGCAGTTGAGGGTCATCCAGGCCTCGTCGAAGCGACGCTCGACGAGGTCGGAGTAGGTGAGCGTGATCTCGCGGTCGACCATGCCGTGGATGCGCAGCTGCCAGTCGCGCGGCTCGATGGTGGGCACCACGATCGCGGTGTGGATCAGGTAGAAGTCGTCGTTGCGGGTCTGCCACGCCGCGACGCCGTCGAGCCCGACGCGCGCCGAGGCCGGCACCCTCGGCTCGCTCACCTGCGGCAGCCGCAGCAGCCGGCGGCTCTCCTCCACGCGGCGCCGGCCGCGCCCGACGACCCGGCCGACCGTGGTGAGCACCGCGGCGCCGGCGGCGACCACGCCGGCGCGGAGGAGGAAGGACCGGCGGGTGTGCTCCGGCGGGGCCAGCTCGGCCTCGCCGCCCCCGCCGACGAGGTCGAGGGACTCGACGCGGGCCTCGCCGGGCACGGTCACGAGCTCGTGCGCGGCCGCGAGCTCGCCGCGCCGCAACGGCTCGGTGAGCAGCGAGAGCGTGACCAGCCAGGTCACGAAGCCGACGGCGACCGGGATGTGGTCGGTGAGCGTGGCGCCACGCTGGGTGGCCACGCCGACGGCACCCACCGCGGCGAGCGCGGCGTACACCAGCGTCGGCGCCCACCAGATCCGCCGGGCCAGCCGGCCGGCCCAGGCGAAGAGCAGCCCGCAGAAGACGAAGATCCCGAGCAGCAGCAGCGGCTTGTCGAGCCGGCCCACGAGCCCGATGAGGTACTCCGCGAGCCAGCCGGGGGTGAGCCGGATGACCAGCTCGGCCACCGCGACCACCGGTGACTCCCGGATCGTCATGGCCATCGCCACGAAGTAGCTGGTGGCCAACCCCGCGGCGCCGGCCGCGAGGCCGGCGAGCGACCACGCTCCGCGGAACGACCTCACCCGGCGATTGTCCCCCACGGGTGGAGTTCGGAGCCGACGCGGCGTCCGGACCGGACGCGGACGGGGCATGATGCGGCGGGTGAGCCAGCTGCCGCGGGTCGGGATGGGCGTCGACGTGCACCGGTACGCCGAGGGTGTGCCGCTCCACCTCGCCGGCCTGGCCTGGCCCGACGAGCCCGCCGGCCTGGAGGGCCACTCCGACGCCGACGTGGCCGCCCACGCGCTCTGCGACGCGCTGCTGTCGGCGGCCGGCCTCGGCGACCTGGGCTCGAACTTCGGGACCTCCGAGCCGCAGTGGGCCGGCGCCTCCGGCGTGGCGATGCTCGAGGAGACCGCCCGGCGGGTGCGTGCGGCCGGCTACGAGATCGGCAACGGCGCCGTGCAGGTGGTGGGCAACCGGCCCAGGCTCGGTCCGCGGCGCGCCGAGGCCGAGGCCGCGCTCAGCGCCGCGGTCGGCGCGCCGGTGACGGTCTCGGCGACCACCACGGACGGCCTGGGCCTGACCGGCCGGGGCGAGGGCGTCGCCGCCCTCGCCACGGCCCTGGTGGCCAGCACCGAGCAGATCTAGCCGAGCCCGGCGAACCGGTTGAACGTGTTGTCCACGATCGGCGCCATCTCCTCGTAGGAGCTCTCGAAGTCCTCCGCGGGCAGGTGCTCGATGAGGACGACGAGCAGGGTGCCGTCCTGGCGGATGCCGACGTACATCTCACCGTGGACGCTCATCGACCCCTGGTTGTCGACCCACAGGGCCTCGTAGCCGAGCGCCGCCACCGACACCACGGAGCCGAACGGCTGCAGTGGCACGACGTCGCTGGTCTGGCGCTGGGTGTAGCTCTCCGGCGGCAGGAAGACGTCGAGGTTCTGCGCGATCACGTCGCTCGCGGCCACCGACGGGTCCAGGGTCGTGGTGAAGGCGAACGAGTAGCTCCCCGAGCCGTTGGTCTGGCCGACGTTCTGGTCGTCGGAGAAGGTCACCTCCCAGCCGTCGGGCACGAACACGTCGACGTCGGTGGCCGCCATGGTCTGCGCGCTGCCACCGCCCGAGGTGCCGGGGTCCGGCGTGGGCTCGTCGCCGCCGTCGCTCGGCTCGGCGCTCGGCGAGGACGAGAAGCCGCCGCCGGTGCCGGGCGAGACGCTGCCGACCGAGGACGGCCCGTCCGAGGAGTCGCCGGTGTCGTCGCGCACCGCACCACCGCCGGCGGCGGCGAAGCCGCGGACCGTCGGGGCCTGCGCGTGGGCCGCGACCCGCGGGGCGCTCTGGCCGGCCGAGCCGACCCCGGTGCCGCTGCCGGGCTCGAGCCGCGGCTGCACCGAGACCGGGTCGGGGTCGAAGGCCACGCCGGCGATGCCGCCGAGCGCGCCGACCGCGACCGTGGCCGCGGTGATGAGGCCGATGACCTTGAGGCGGCTGCTGTTGAAGTAGTCCTGTGCGCCCGCCACCGGAGCGGTGGGGCGAGGAGCGGGGGTCGGGGCGCTCACGCCGCACCGCCGTTCGTCGGAGCCGCGGGTGGGGTCGACGCAGCGGGCACGCTGCCCACCCCCATCGCGCGCTTGGCCTGCCGCGAGCTCGAGCGCACCGAGGTGCCGCACACGATGCAGAACGACGCGTTGGGCAGCAGCATGTTCTCGCACTCGGGGCAGAAGGTCTCGAGGAACGTCGAGCGCTTGTCCTCCGAGCCGTCGCCCTTGGCCGCGGCCTCGACGGCGGCCTCGAGCAGCGCCACCTGCAGCATCATCCGGATCTTGAGGATGAGTGCCGCGAGGATGACCAGGCCCCAGAGCAGACCGAGCATGTTGCCGAACGGCAGGTAGGCCAGCAGCCGGACGCCGAGCCAGAAGGCGATGTTGGCGACCACGGCGAGCCCGAAGTTGGCGAAGTACGCCGGCGTGAAGCCGTCGTAGCCCTCCCCCTTGCCCGAGAACGCCGCGACCGCGATGCCGGTGGCGGTGCCGTAGATCAGCGACTTCACCACCATCACGTTGAGCACGACGACGATCCAGGAGCCGATGCCGGACTCGGTGCGGAACTCCTGGGCGGTGAAGACCGAGGAGTAGACCACCAGCGTCTCGAACGCGGCGTACGCCGTGCCGGCGGCGACGCCGAAGGTCAGCCCGTCGATCATGTCGTCGAAGGCGTCGCGCGAGGCGAGCAGGACGGCGAAGACGTTCTTGGCGACCTCGGCCACGACCGGCAGCAGCACCGCGAAGATGAGCAGCGCCGGGAAGGACAGCGCCCCGATGCCGCCGCGCGAGCGACCGCCGCCGGAGAAGCTGGCCCACTGGCCGTCGAAGACCCACTCGTAGAAGAAGAGCGAGACCAGCACCGCGAGCGCGCCGGTGGCGACGAAGAGCCCCACCACGACCGCGGCGGGCGCCTCCTCCCACAGGTTCACGTCGTCGATGTAGACGATGTAGGTCAGGGGCACCAGGAACGCCGCGGCGGCGATCGCGATCGGCAGCAGGCCGAGCGCGGTCGCGCCGAGGATCAGCACCCCGGACAGCACCATGGCCCAGCGGTAGTTGTCGGCCGAACGCCGCGAGGTGTGCGGCATGACCGTGGAGATCAGGGCGAGCTGGGTCACCCCCTCGGCGGTCTGGACGGCGTAGTCGCCCATCCGCTTGGCGTCACCGGCCCGCAGCGACGTACCGCAGCGGTGGCAGAACGACGCCACCTCCGGGTTCTCGGACCGACACGTTGGACACGCCACGTGTACTCACCCCTCAGCTCGTCTCCGCGCGCCCCACGGCACGCGCCTGAGGGAATGTAGTCAGTCGGGAGCCCGGCCGTCGATGACCACGTGTCCCGACGTGGTCCCGACCCGCCCGGGTCATCCGGCCCACCTGAGTCATTGACGCCAGGACACCCGGCCCCGGAGCATCGCGTCACCATGCCTCACCCTCTGCGACGTCCCGGCCCTGCCCGCCTGCCCGGACGACGGTCGGTCCGCCGCTGGTGGACCCTGCCCGTCGTCGCGGCGCTGGCGGTGCTCGCCTCGGCCTGCCAGCCCGCCGTGCAGGGCGGCGAGCAGCGCGAGCCCGTCACCCTGATCGTGTCGCAGACGTGGGTCCAGCAGCACCAGGGCGGTGGCGGGAGCGGCGCGGACGCCGGCGACGCGACAGCCCGGCTGCGCTCGCTGCAGCAGGCGGTCGACCGGCTGCGCAAGCAGACGCACACCGGCTGGGTCGGCCGCCAGGACGACGTCACCGGCTACCTGTCCGAGATCTCGGGCGGCTCGTGGCCCGGCACCACCGCCGACTTCATGGACGACTACGGCCCGGCCCTGTTCGGCGTGGACTCCTCCGTGCTGCGCTTCGGCGCCGTCGACACCCAGACCGTCCCGGGCGTCGCCACCACCAAGGCGACCCAGGCCGTCGGCGACGTCCCGGTGCTCGACTCCAGCCTGGTCTTCAGCGGTCGCGGCAGCAGCGCCGCCACCGACGACCTGCGCGTCACCGGCGTGCACGGCCGCGTCTTCCCCGGCCTCACGGTCGGCACCACCCCGGTCGTCACCGCCGAGCAGGCGGCGACCGCGGCCACCGAGGCCGCGGGCGCGGGCTCGACCACCGACGGCAGCGCCCGGCTCGTCGTGCTGCCCACCGGCGCCGGCGTGCTGGCCTGGGAGGTGGTGCTCCTCGGCACCGACGTGCAGGGCGCCGCCACGGCGGGGCGCTACTACCTCGACGCGGCCACCGGCCTCCTCGTCGACGTCCGCCCGGTCTCCGCTGACGTCGCCGCCCCCCTGCCGCACGCGGCCGGGGTGACCGAGGCGGTGCGCGAGCTGCGGCGCGGGGGCACGCCGCGGACGGCGCCCGATCCCGGCAGCGTGGAGGTCACGGGCACCGATCCGCTCGGCCGCGCCCTCACGGCGTACGGCGTGCGCACCGGCGGCGGGATCGAGCTCACCGACACCACCACGGAGGCCTGGGACGCGCAGACCGGCCGTGGCGCGGTGCAGACCTACGACGCCTCGACGGTCCGCAACGAGAGCCAGCTGCCCGGCCGGCTGGTCACCAGCCCCAGCACGACCATCACCGACGCGGACGCGATCGCGGCGCAGGCCTACAGCCACGACATCGTGGAGTACTGGGAGAGCCTCGGCCGCGACTCCTGGGACGACGCCGGCGGCCCGCTGCTGAGCTCGGTGCACTTCGGCCCGGAGACCTACTGCAACGCGTTCTTCGCGGGCTACCTGCGCCAGCCGCAGATGGTCTACGGCAACCCGTGCGTCCAGCAGGGCCGCCAGCTGAGCGGGACGTTCGTGGAACCCGACATCGCCGCGCACGAGGTGACGCACGGCGTCACCCAGACCACGGCCGGGCTGCTCTACACCGGCCAGTCCGGCGCCCTCAACGAGAGCTTCTCGGACTACTTCGGCAACGTGATCGGCAACCTCATCCACGGCACCGAGGGCAGCACCCTCGGCGAGGACTCCTGCTCCCAGGTCGACGGGCCCACCCCGGTGTGCGTGCAGAACCCGGACGGCACCACGTCGTTCCGCAACATGCTCAACGGCAACGACTTCGACCAGTACCTCCGCATCCTCAACCCCGGCATCCGGCTGAGCCTGCTGGCCGGCTACCGCCAGGACCAGGGCGGTGTGCACTACAACTCCGCGATCTGGAACAACGCGCTCTGGACCATCCGGACGCGGCTCGCCCAGATCGACAACCAGCCCGCCAACACCTCCTCGCTGGCCCACGACTTCGACCGCGCGGTGTACGGCGCGCTGGCCACCCGGCTCACCCCGGCCAGCGGGTTCGTCGACGCGCGCGCGGCCGTCGAGCAGGTGATCATCGACTCCCAGCTCGACCCGGTGGTGCTGCGCACCGCGCGCGAGGTCTTCGACCAGGAGAAGATCTGCACGGGCTGCCCGGCGGTCAGCGAGCTGGCCGGCGACGCGGTGTCCACCTCCCCGCAGACCCAGCTGCACCCGTCGGTCTCCGGCGACCAGGTCCTGTGGCTCGACCTGAGCTCGACCTCGGACTACGCCGGGTACGCCGCCGCGACCACGCTCGGCCAAGGTGGTGCCCCGCGCCTCTCCTCCGGGTCCGACGCGCTCGAGGTGGCCTTCGCCGGCGACGCCGTCATCGCGCTCGACGTGCGCGGCCAGGTCACCCGCACCGACGCCTCGGGCGCCACCTCGGTCCTGGACCGGGTCCCGGTCGACGCCACCCTGGCGGCCGGCTTCAGCGGCTCCGACGACGGTGGCGCCTGGCTCGCCCCGGACGACACCGTCACCTTCGTCGACGCCGCCGGGACGCTGACCCGGGCCCAGGTGCCCGGGCTGCGCGGCGACACCGTCACCACGGTCGCCACCGGTGGCGGCACGGTGGCCATCGGCACCGACCAGGGCAAGGTCTTCGCGTGGACACCCGGCAGCGGCGACCCGCGCCAGGTCGGCCAGGTCGCCGGCGCGGTGCTCAGCGCCGCGGCGTACGCCGGGAACGTGTTCGTCATCGACGACGCCCAGGCCTCGGCCCTGTTCACCGCGGACGGCCAGCAGCTCGACGTCACCACTTCGGCGGCGCCGTTCGGCGCGGCCATGTCCAGCGAGTACGTCGTGTGGTCCGAGGCCGTCGGCGGGATGCAGTCCGGCGTGGTCCCCGGAGGGCGCAGCCCCTACCCCGACACCGACCTGTACCTGCTGTCGCTGGCGTCCGGCAAGATCTACGACCTGCACCCGGCCCCGGCCCAGCAGGGCTTCCCCTCGATCTCGGGACGCACGCTGGTCTGGCAGGACGCGACCTTCGGCGGCGACGACGTGTTCACCGCCGCCGTACCGGAAGGACTCTGATGCTCCGCGCCCGCCGCTGGTTCCTCGCCCCCCTCGTGCTCGCCCTCGGCGTGCTCGCGAGCGGGTGCGACGGCTCCTTCGACAGCATCGACGGCGACGACGGACCGCCGCCGCCGGTGACCCTCGTCGTCTCCCAGGCGTGGGTGCACGACCACCAGGGCGACGGCAGCGGCGGCGGCGCGTCCGGCGGAGCCGAGGTGCAGGCGCGCCTCGCCTCGCTCCAGCGCGAGGTCGGCCGGCTGCGCCAGGAGACCCGCACCGGCTGGGTGGGGACCCAGGACGACGTGACCGGCTACCTCGCCGACCTCAGCGGCGGCTCGTGGGCCGGCACGCCCGCGGCGTTCATGGACGACTACGGCCCCGCCCTGTTCGGCACCGACTCCTCGGTCATCCGGCTGGGCGAGCCGGACAGCGTGACGGTCCCGGGGATCGTGACGACCAGCGCCACGCAGGCCGTCGGCGACGTGCCGGTGCAGGACGCGCGGTTGGTCTTCACCGCGCGTGACGCCCGGCTGACCGGCGTGCGCGGCCGGCTGTTCCCCGACCTGACCGTGTCCACCACGCCCGTGCTCACCGCCGAGCAGGCCCAGGCCAGGGCCGAGCAGATCTCGGGCGGCCGGGCCACCTCCGCGCCGTCGCTCATCGTGCTGCCCCGCGGCGCGGGCGTCCTGGCCTGGCTGGTCACGGTGGCCGCGCCCGCCGACGGCGGCGGCACCACCCCGCTCACCGGCGGCGACTACTACGTCGACGCCACCACCGGCGACGTCCTCAGCGTCGCCCCCGTGTCCGGCGAGGGACGCGTGGCCCTGCCGACGTTCCGTCCGCGCACGGTGGCGACGCGCCGCGCCGCAGCCCGGTCCGTGGGCGCCGCCCGCGCCGGTGCGCCCGATCCCCGCGACGTGGAGGTCACCGGCACCAACCCGATCGGCGGCGAGCTGAAGGGTCACGGGCTCCAGACCGACAACGGCGTCGCGCTCGTCGACACCACCACCCCGTGGTACGACGCGGCGACGGGCGACGGGGTCATCGAGACCTTCGACGCGGCCAAGGTCCGCGACTCCTCCGACCTGCCCGGCAAGCGCGTGGTCAGCCCGAGCACCACGATCCGCGACGGCGAGGAGATCGCCGCGCACGCGCTCAGCCGCGACGTCGTGGACTACTACGAGAGCCTGGGCCGCGACTCCTGGGACGGCCAGGGCGGCACCCTGCGCAGCTCGGTGCACTTCGGACCCTCGGACTACTGCAACTCGATGTTCACCACGTCGACCAACCCGCCGCAGATGGTCTACGGCAACCCGTGCACCACCGGCGACGGCGCGCAGGAGGTCACCGAGGTCGAGATCGACACCGCGGGCCACGAGATCACCCACGGCGTCACCGACACCACGGCCGGGCTGAAGTACACCGGCCAGTCCGGCGCGCTCAACGAGGCGTTCTCCGACTACTTCGGCAACGTCATCGGCAACCGGGTCAAGGGCACCGACAGCGTCGCGATCTTCGAGGGCGGCTGCACCGGCTACACCGCGGAGACGCTGTTCTGCACCCGCAACCCCGACGGCAGCCTGTCGCTGCGCTACATGCTCAACGGCAACGACTTCGACGACTACCTGCGAGTGCTCGACCCCGGCTTCCGGCTGCAGTACCTCGGCTACAGCGGCCAGGACCACGGCGGCGTGCACTACAACTCCGCGATCTGGAACAACGCCCTGTGGTCGATCCGCGTCCAGCTGGCCAAGATCGACAACGAGCCGGGCAACGACTCGCCGCTGGCCCAGGCCTTCGACCGCGCGGTGTACGGCGCGCTGGCCACCCGGCTCGGTCCGACCTCCGGCTTCCTCGACGCCCGCGCCGCGGTCGAGCAGGTCATCATCGACTCCCAGCTCGACCCGGTCGTGCTGCGCGTGGCGCGCGAGGTCTTCGACGCCAACAAGATCTGTGCCGGCTGCCCCGACACCGGTGAGCTCGGCGGCGACCCCGTCTACACCTCGCCGGCCACCCAGCTGCACCCGGTGGTCAGCGGCGACAGCGTGGCCTGGCTCGACGTCAGCGGCTCCGACGACATCTTCGGCTACGCCGCCTCCACCCACCTCGGCGGCGCCACCCCGACCCTGGGCAGCCGCTCGGACGTGGTCGAGGTCGGCTTCGCCGGCGACGCCCTGCTGACCTTCGACGCCAACGGCCGGATCACCCGCTACGCCCCCGACGGGTCGTCCACGCTGCTCGACCAGCCGCCGGCCAACGACGCCGTGGCGGCGGGTCTGGCCGGCTCCGACGCCGGCGGCGCCTGGGTCAGCGCCCAGGGGGTGTCCTACGTCGACGCGGCGGGCCAGGTCACCTCGACCAAGATCGGCGGCCTCCAGGGCGACACGGTCACCGGGCTCGGCGCCGGCGACGGCATCGTCGGCATCGGCACCGACGGCGGCAAGGTGCTGCTCTGGCAGCCGGGCAGCGCCCCGCGCCAGGTCGGCCAGCTCGACGGCGCGGTCATCGACGTCGCGGCGTACGGCGAGAAGGTGGTCGCCGTCGACGACAGCGGCACCGCCGCCCTGTTCACCACCGACGGCCAGAGCTTCCAGCTCAGCGGCTCGGCCACGCCGTTCGGCGTCACCATGAACGACCAGTACGTCGTGTGGGCCGAGGCCAAGGGGCCGCTCAAGGCGGGCGTGGCCGGTGGCGTGTCCAACTACCCCGACACCGACCTCTACCTGGCCTCGCTGGCCAGCGGGAAGATCTACGACATCGTCCCCGAGGGCGGCCAGCAGGGCTTCCCGTCGCTGTCCGGCGACCGGCTGGTCTGGCAGGACGCGGCGTTCGGCGGCGACGACGTGCTGACCGCCGAGGTCCCGGACGACCTCTGAGCCATGGCCACCACCCGAGCGATCGTCGGCTGGCTGCCGGCGCTCGTGCTGGTGCCCGCCCTCGCCGCGGCCGCCGTCGTCGTCAGCGTCCCCGACGACGACGTGGCCGCGATGCGCGAGGAGCAACCGCTCGACCTGGGCACGACGTGGGTCTACGACGTCACCGACCACGGTCAGCCGTCCGGCACCCGCACCAGCCAGGTCGCGGCCTCGGCCTCGCTGATCGACGACCGCGGCCTGCTGGTCCCGACGGTCAAGGTGACCGCCCGCTACACCGACTACCCCGGCACCGGGCCCCGGCGCTACGACGCCTACTACCGGGTCGACGGCGACAGCGTCTACCAGTACGCCCAGGACGAGGGCGGCACCTGGTACGCCATCAGCCCGCGGATCCCGAGCTACCGGCTCCCCGCCGAGCCGGGGCTGTCCTGGGACTACGACGGCACGGTCGGCGACGCCGACTACTCCTCGAGGACCGAGCTGACCGAGGTCGGGGACATCGAGGCGAGCGGCCGGACCTTCACCGGCTGCGCGCACTTCGTGACCCACACGCCCGTCGCGGTCGAGGGGCAGCCCGACGCGGAGCGCACCTTCGACGAGTGGACCTGCCCCGGCTACGGCACCGTCAAGACCCGCGACCACACCGAGGCCACCGACTCCGACGTGACCGAGGAGCTGACGCAGTTCCACGGCGTGGCCCACGAGTGGTACGCCGCCGGGCACGACCCGGAGCCGGTCGCGGCGACCGACGTCCCCGGGTCGACGTACGGCTTCGGGGCGGGCCGCACCTTCGCCGCGCCGGACGGCACCCTCGGGCGGGACCTGGCCTGGACCGACGGCCGCGGCGAGAGCGGCCTGCACCCGCCGGTCTCCGACGGCGAGGTCATGGTGCTGGCCGAGGCCGACGGCGGGGTCACCCTGCGCACGGTCGGCACCGGCGAGGTGCGCTGGCGGGTCCGGCTCCGAGGACCGGTGCTCGCCGCGCCGGTCCTCGCCGACGGCGCGGTGGTCGTGGCCGACCCGGGCAAGCAGGTGACCGCCCTGTCCCTGGACGACGGGCGGGCCCTGTGGGTGCGACGACTGCCCGACGTGGTCTCCGCCTCCCCCGTCGTGGTGGGCGACCAGGTCGTCGTGCCGACCGACGACGGCGCGGTCACGGCGCTCTCGCTGACCGACGGCACCACCGCCTGGTCCACCACGCTCGGCGGACCGGCCCGCACCGCCCTCGCGGCCGACGCCGAGCACGTCCTGGTGGCCGACGACTCCGGGACCCTCACCGCGCTCGACCCCGACGACGGCGACGCGGACTGGTCCTCGTCGTTCGACAGCGGCGTCCGGCAGGGCCCGGTCGTGGCCGAGGGCCACGTGCTGGTCCAGGACGGCGACGGGGTGGTGCACGCGTTCGACGCGGACGGCGACGTCGACTGGCAGACCCGCGGTCGCGAGGAGGGCGCCTGGCCGCTGGCCGCCGGTGACGGTGTGCTCGTCACCGTCGACCTGCACGACCTCAGGGCCTACGACCTCGACGACGGCCACCGGCTCTGGACCCGCGAGGTGGCGCCGCAGCGGACCACCGTGGCGGTGATCGGCGACGAGGTGGTGGCCAGCGGCACCGCCGGGCAGGTCGAGGTGCTCGGGCTGGCCGACGGCGAGGTCCGCGACCGCTGGACCCTCCCGACCCTCGCTCCGGGCGACCGCTGGTTCAACGACGTGGCGCCGGCCCTGGTCGGCGACGACCTGGTCCTCACCGGGTCCGCGAACGGGACGACCGACACCGTGCTGTTCGCCTACCCCGTGCGCGACGGGGCCGCCGCCGGCGGGGTGAGCCTGCGCGTCGACCTGCGCGACGTCCCGGGCTACCCCAACGAGGCGGCCGCCCTGGCCGGTGACGACGTGCTGGTGCCGGTGGGACAGGACCTCGTCGCGGTGGGCCCGGACGACGCCTCCCGCACCGTGCAGACCGGCGACGTCGGGGTGCAGACCACGCCCGTGGTGGCCGGCGACGTCGTCGTCTCGCGCAACGGCAAGCACGTCGAGGCCCGTCGCCTGGACGACGGGACGCAGCTGTGGGAGCTGCCCTCCGGCGACCCGGAGTACGGCGCCAGCCCGGCCACCGACGGCACGACCGTGGTCTACGCCCACACCGACGGGGTGCTCGTCGCGGCCGACCTGCGCACCGGCGACGTGCGCTGGACGGCCCCGCTCGACGGGCAGAACGGCAGCAGCCAGCCGCTGCTCCTCCCCGACGGCGACGTGGTGTACGGCGGCGGCGGCCTGGCCCGCTACGACGGCGCGACCGGTGACGTCCGCTGGCGCGACCCCGCCACGCACCTGCTCGGCCCCGCGGCGTACGCCGGCGGCACGGTCTACGCGGCGGGCTACGACCCCGCGACCAACGAGGGCCGGCTGGTGGCCGTCGACGCCGCGACCGGGGAGCGGCGCTGGAGCGTCCCGCTGACCCTGCCTCCGCTCTACCTCGGTCCGGCCGTCGGCGCCGGGGTGGTGGTGGCCTACGACGGCCCGACGGCCCACGCCTACGACGCGACCACCGGCGACGAGCTGTGGACGCTCACCGGCTCACGGCCCGCCGCCGGCGGACCCGCCGTCGTGGACGGGCGGGTGCTGCTGGTGCAGCGGGGCAACAACGACGACCTCGAGGACGACGAGTACCGCCTCTCGGTCCAGGACGCCCGCACCGGCCGGCTCCTCGCCGCGTGGGAGGCGCCCGGCACACCCCCGGGGCGCACCGCGCTGACCGCCGTCACTCCCGACGGCCGCCTGCTGATGCCGTCCCTCGGCCTGGCCGTGGTCCAGGTGGTCCCGTGAGCACCCGGCTGCGGCGGTTGCTCGTCGTCCTCCTCGGACCGCTGTGGGTGCGCACCCTGCGCGACCCCGTGCGCGAGGGCCACCTGCGCCTCGACACGCTGTCCCGGACCGAGCGGCACCTGGCCCGGGCCGCCCTGGTGCTGCTCGGGGTCCTCCTCGTCTCGGTGCTCGCCCCCGGCGTCTGGCGCTCCGGCACGCTGCTGCAGCTGACGGGATCGGGGAACACGCTGAGCTTCGCGCCCGCGGCCGCCGTACCGGTGCTGCTCCTCGGCTTGCTGCTCGGGCTCATCACCCTGATGTGGGGCGCGCTCGACGCCAGCCCGCTCGTGCGCGTGGTGGTCGCGGTCGCCTACCTGCTCTGCTTCGCCACCGTCTCGTTCGGCAGTGGCTTCACCGTCGGCGCGGACGCCTGGGTGCTCCGGCACCTCGCGGGGCTGCTCGAGATCGGCTACCTCGGGGTGATCGGGGTGCTCGTCCTCTCCGCCGTGCTGCACCCGCTCGTGCGGCACCGGCCGCGCACCGCCGCGGTCTCGGCCTGGGTGCTGCGGGCGCTGGTGCTCCTCGCCCTGGTCGTGCAGTTCGGCGCGCTGGCGTGGGGGAACGTCGAGGCGCAGCGCGAGGGTCAGCCGGTCACCGTGCCCGGCCTCGTCGACTCCTCGCTCTACACCCTCAACAGCCTCCTCGTCCCCCTGGTCTTCGCGGCCGCGGTCGCCGTCATCGACTTCGCCCTCGACGTGTCCACCAGCCTGTCCGAGCCGGCGCGGGTGCTCGAGCGCCGCTGGCTCCTGCTCACCGTGGCCACCGCCGTCGCGGTCAAGGTGCTCGTCCAGGTGGTCCTGGCCTGGGACACGTGGAGCGCTCAGCTGACCTACCAGCCGGTGGCCCTGGCGCGGACGGCGGCGTACACCGTGGCCCTCGTCGTCCTGGTCGCGCTGGTGACCCGCTTCCCGGCCTCCGAGGACTTCCCGCTGGCCAAGGAGCGGGCCACCTACGCCGGCAGCGCCGTGCTCTCCGCGCCCTTCCTGCTCACGGTCGTGGGCATCGGGGTGGCGCTCTTCGTCAGCGGCGAGCTGGGCAGCGATCTCGGGGAGAGCCTCAACCGGCACCTGCCGAGCGAGTGGCTGTCGGGCGACGGGCTGTCGATCCTCGGTGGCCTGGCCGTGGTCGGTGGCCTGCTGCTGATGCGACGCAGCGCCGGGGGATTCGGCGACGAGCTCGGCTCGGTCCTCGTCGTCCTCGGAGCCTGGACCCTGGGCGTCCGCATCCCCAACGCCCTCGGGCTCCACCTCGGCTTCTCCGTGCCCACCGTCGACCTGGTGGTGACCCTCGGCGTGGCCCTGGTCCTCGCGCTCCGGTGGCGCCGGCTCAGCCCGGCCGCGCTGGTCGCGCTGCTCACCCTGCTGCTGTTCTCGTGGCTGGTCACCAGCCGCGGCGACTACCTGTCCTTCCTGGGCGCCCTCGTCGGCCTGCCCGCCACCGTCGTGGTCGTCTTCGGCATCGTGCTCACCCTGGCCAGCGGCTCGTCGTTCGCCTCGGCCGGGTCGAGACGGCTGCCCGCCGACGCCCGGCCGCTGCTCTTCGTCGGCTACCTGCTCGTCTCGGTCTCGATCCTGTTCTGGGTCGAGGTCACCCACGAGAGCGATCCCGACGACCTCGCGCTCCTCGGCTTCACCACCCTCGGCATCCCCATGGCCGCCTGGCTGGCCGGCCGCCGGATCGTGCCGCGCCCCTCGGCCGACTAGGCGGCGACCGACTTGCGCTGGCCCACCAGCACCACGCCCTCGACCACCTGCACGTCGTACGCCGCGACCGAGACGTGCGGCTCGTCCAGGCACTGCCCGGTGCGCAGGTCGAAGCCGTGCTTGTGCAGCGGCGAGGCCACGAACGGCACGCCCTCGCTCACGCCCACGATGCCCTTGGCCAGCACCTGGTGGCGGTCGAACGGATCCGGGTTGGCCAGGGCGTAGACGGTCGTCTCGTCGGTGCGGAACAGGGCGACCGCCTGGCCGTGGACCAGCGCCGCGGCGCCCCGCTCGATCTCGAGCTCGGCCAGCCGGCACACGGGAGCCCACTCGACGGGGTCGGACCGAGGCGCCACGCCGCGAACGTAGGCAGGACGTGTTACCCCTGACGCCGCCTGTGCAACAACCGTGTGAACTCTTCGGCTCCCTACGATGGCCCGGTGCCCGCCGCCGTCGTCATCGTCGCCGCCGGCTCCGGCACCCGCGTCGGCGGGGACGTGAACAAGGTGCTCCGGCCGCTCGGCGACACCACCGTGCTCGGCCACTCGGTGCGCGCCGTGCTCGACGTCGCCGACGTGACCCGCCTGGTCATCGGCGTGCGCGCCGGCGACGAGGACGCCGTCGGCGCGGCCGTCGCGCCCCTCCTCGGGGCCGGCGAGGCCCGCCTGGTCGTCGGCGGCGCCACCCGGCACGCCACCGAGTGGGCCACCCTGCAGGCCCTGGCCGACGAGGTCGACGCCGGCGAGCTCGACGTCGTCGCCGTCCACGACGGCGCCCGCCCCCTCGCCGGCGCGGCCCTCTTCGAGGCCACCATCGCCGCTGCCCGTGAGCACGGCGGCGCCATCCCCGTCGTCGACCTGCCCGGCCTGCTGGGCCGCGACCTGCGCCCCGCGCTGTCCGGGCTCGCCGGCGTGCAGACCCCCCAGGCCTTCCGCGCCGCCCCCCTCCTCGACGCCCACCGCCGCGCCGCCGCCGACGGCTTCGAGTCCACCGACACCGCCGCCTGCTTCGAGCGCTACACCGACCTGCCCGTCGTCGCCGTCCACGGCGGCGCGGCCAACCTCAAGGTGACCTTCCCCGAGGACCTCGCCGTCGCCGAGCGGCTCCTGTGACAACCGACCGCGCTGCCCGGTCCGTCCTGCTCCCGTGAGGGCCGGAGCGGGCGTCGGCGTACGGGGCGGCCGGCGAGGTCTCGCGGGTCGGGGACGCGACCCCCAGGTCAGCGCCGACGACGCCTCGGGTGACCACCTCGGCACCTTCGGCCAGGACCCGACCCCGGGCTGCGCCGAGGCGCTCGGCTGTCCGACCTGGACCCTCGACGACCTACGGCTGCCCCCGGCGTGAGCTGGAACGCGGCTCCGGGCTCGCCGGCAGCGGGCCGGACCAGGCCGGGGTCGCGGGCGCCCCGCGACGGTGGGACGCTTACCCGTCGCTCACGGGCCAGCTCTGAGTCGGCGCGGTGAGCGCCTCGAGCACGCGCAGGTCGTCCTGGTCGTGCACGCGGCGGGCCTCGGCGGGCGCCTCGAGCGTGCGCACGGGGAAGCGCTCGGCCAGCGCGGCCACGAGCTCGGCGAAGTCCAGGGACGGCGGCCCGTCCAGGGCGGCCACCACCGCCGGCGGGAGCACGACGGGCGAGACGACCTGGAGCAGCGTGGTGCGGTCCACGGTGGCGCCGAGCCGGCCGTCGCGCAGCTCCTTGACGGTGTCGGTGACGGGACGTACGCCGACGGTGACGGCCTCGTGCTCCGCGGCGTGCTCGACGCAGGCGGCCAGGAACGCCGGCGGGGTGAGCGGGCAGAGCGCGTCGTGGAGGACCAGCGGCTCGTCGGCGTCGGCCAGCGCGGCCCACGGCGTCCCGAGGTCCACCAGCGTCACGCCGGCCTCACCGAGCGCCCAGGCGGCAGCTGCCACCAGCGGCTCGCCGTGGACCAGGGCGAAGGGCAGCGACCCGCGGCCGGTCTCGACCACGGTCCCCAACGCATCGACCCGCCCGAGCAGAGGCTCGGGCGGGTCGAGGGCGTCGATCGGGTAGGGCTCGCTCAGGAGGCGAGCACCTCGTCGAGGAGGGCCTCGGCCTTGTCCTCGTTGGTGTGCTCGGCCAGCGCCAGCTCGGAGACCAGGATCTGGCGAGCCTTGGCCAGCATCCGCTTCTCGCCGGCGGACAGGCCACGGTCACGCTCCCGGCGCCAGAGGTCGCGCACGACCTCGGACACCTTCTTCACGTCACCGGAGTGCAGCTTCTCGAGGTTGGCCTTGTAGCGGCGCGACCAGTTGGTCGGCTCCTCGACGTGCGCGGCGCGGAGGATGTCGAAGACCTGGTCCAGGCCCTCCTTGTCCACCACGTCGCGGACCCCGACGAGGTCCAGGTTGCAGGCCGGGACGCGGACCACGAGGTCCTGCTGGGCGACGATGCGCAGCACGAGGTACTGGCGGTCCTCCCCCTTGATCGTCCGCATCTCGATGTCCTCGATGACGGCCGCCCCGTGATTCGGGTAGACGACCGTTTCGCCGACGGTGAAAGTCATATGTGGAGTTCCCCTTCCTAGGTGACCAGTCTAACACGTCCCTGGGCGACCCCGTTCGACGTTTCCGCAGGTCAGAGGCCCATTCCGTACTTGACAAACGCCCGTGGTGCGTGCTGCGCAACGCCCTCAGCGGGCCCTCCGGAGGCTTCCGTTCTCAGGTTCCTCCCAGCCTCACGACCCGCGAAATCGCAGGTCACCGGCGGTCGGAGGGGTTCCATCCGGGCCGATCTGGTCAATACTGCGGAGCATGGCCAGGGAGGGTCGTCGGGGGCGCAGCGATGGGCCCGACGCTGAGACGGGTGAGGCTGCTGTGACGACCACGGAACGGGACGAGCCCGACCCGACCCTCACGAGCCCGACGGCGGAGCCGGACGGCGAGCCCGAGCCCGCCGGGTTCCGCCTCGGCGACCTCACGCCCCTGCTCCTGGTCCGCGCCGCGCACCCCCGCCAGGCGGTGCTGACCGCGGCCGGGCTGGCCGTCGCCGCCGCGCTGGCGGGTCGGCCCAGCCGCGAGGTCCTGCTGGTCTTCGCGACCGTGCTGGTGGGCCAGGTCGTCCTGGGCTGGGCCAACGACCTGGTCGACCGGCGCCGCGACGCGCGCCACCACCTCGCGGGCAAGCCGGTGGCCGACGGCCGCCTGGACCCGGGCACGGTGTGGTTCTGCCTGGCCATCGGCGTCTTCCTGGTGGTGCCGCTCTCGATCGGCAACGGGCGGTACGCCGGCACGGCGTACCTCCTCTCCCTGGCCATCGGCCTCGCCGGGCAGTGGCCGCGGCTGCGGAGGGGCTTCTTCTCCTGGGTGCCGTGGGCGGCGGCGTTCGCGCTCTACCCGGCGTTCCTCTCCTACGGCGGCTGGGGCGGGCGGACCGAGGGCGCGCCCCCGGAGATCCTGATGACCGTGCTGGCCGCGCTGCTGGGCGTCGCGGTGCACCTCCTGACCGCCCTGTGGGGCCTGGTGCCCGACAACGAGGACCGCTGGACCTACCTGCCGCTCAGGCTCGGGCTGCGCATCGGGGCGTCCCGGCTGCTGTGGGTCGCGGGCACGGCCACCGTGGTGGTGCTCGTCGCGCTGGCCTTCGCCGGGACCCACGTGGGGCTGGCGCAGGAGCCGCTCTGAGTGCGCCCGGGGCGTCCACTACTGTTCTGACCATGCGTCGACGCTCGTTCCGGCTCGTGGCGGGAGCCCTCGTCCTCGCCGCGCCCCTGCTCACCTCGTGCGGGTTCGGCAAGGCGACCGACAAGGTCTACACCCCCGCCGCCGGCACCAACGAGCGCACCCAGGACATCAAGGTCCTGTCCGCGGTCGTGGTCTCCGCCCAGGCCGACTCCGGGACGTTCATCGCGACGTTCAGCAACTCCGCCGACAGCCTGGACGCCGTCACCTTCGACGGCCTCGAGGGCGCCGGCGAGTGGACCGACCTGCAGGTCGGCGATGTCGAGCAGGCCGACATCCCGGCCCGCGGCTACGTCAACCTGGCCGACGACGGCGGTGTCCCCATCGACGGCGACTTCTTCCCCGGCGACTTCATGCAGCTCACCATGACCTTCGGCAACGGCCAGTCCACGACCATGGGCGTCCCGGTCGTCTACGCCTGCGACGAGTGGTCCGGCCTGGACACCTCCGCCTCCGCGCCGCTCGCGCCGTCCGCGTCGAGCTCGGCCAGCGAGTCGGTCTCGCCCGGCGACGTGCCCACCGACGGCACCTCCGAGAGCGCCGACCCCGGGGACGAGGAGACCCCGATCGAGCCCGAGGGCTCCTCCAGCGCGTCCCCGAGCGCGTCCGCCACGGCCCAGCCGTACGACTGCAACTCGGTCCTCGAGGAGCAGTGAGCGACGTGGCCCACACCCTCGTCCTGCTCCGCCACGGCGAGAGCGTCTGGAACGCCGAGAACCTCTTCACCGGCTGGGTCGACGTGCCCCTCAGCGAGAAGGGCCGCGCCGAGGCCGAGCACGGCGGCCGGCTGCTGGCCGAGTCGGGGCTGCTGCCCGACGTGGTGCACACCTCGCTGCTGCGCCGCGCGATCACCACCGCCTCGATCGCCCTCGACGTCGCCGACCGCCACTGGATCCCCGTGCGCCGCTCGTGGCGGCTCAACGAGCGCCACTACGGCGCGCTCCAGGGCAAGAACAAGAAGCAGACGCTCGAGGAGTACGGCGAGGAGCAGTTCATGCTCTGGCGCCGCTCCTTCGACGTCCCGCCGCCGCCGATCGAGCCCGGCTCGGAGTTCAGCCAGGACGGCGACCCCCGCTACGCCGACCTCGGCGCCGAGATGCCGCGCACCGAGTGCCTCAAGGACGTCATCGCGCGCTTCCTGCCCTACTGGGAGTCCGACGTCACCGCCGACCTGCGCGCCGGGCACACGGTGCTCGTCGCCGCCCACGGCAACAGCCTCCGGGCGCTGGTCAAGCACCTCGACGGCATCAGTGACGACGACATCGCCGGGCTCAACATCCCCACCGGCATGCCGCTGGTCTACGAGCTCGACGACGAGCTGCGGCCCACGGTCGCGGGTGGTCGCTACCTCGACCCCGACGCGGCCGCCGAGGCCGCGGCCGCGGTCGCCAACCAGGGGCGCTAGACCCGCTGGTCCCCGCGACTCAGGCCCGCAGGGCCTGGGGGTACTCCCCGGTCACCACGAACACGACCCGGTTGGCCACCGACACCGCGTGGTCGGCGATGCGCTCGTAGTAGCGACCGAGCAGGGCCACGTCGACGGCCGCCTCGACGCCGTCGGTCCAGCTGTCGGAGAGCAGCTCGGTGAAGCTGAGCCGGCGCAGGGAGTCCATCTCCTCGTCGTCCTTGCCGACGGCGAGGGCCGCGGTGATGTCGCGGGAGGTGATGACGTCCTTGACCCGGGAGACCATGTCCTCGGCGACCTCGGCCATCCGGGCGATGGTCGGGCGGATCTGGGCGGGCACGGCGATGTTCGGGACGCGCAGCCGGGCGATCTTGGCCACGTGCACGGACAGGTCGCCCATGCGCTCGAGCTCGGTGACCATGCGCAGCGCGGCGACGACGACGCGCAGGTCGCCGGCCACCGGGGCCTGGAGGGAGAGCAGCGAGAACGCGGTCTCCTCCACGCGGGTGCGGGCCTCGTCGATGGCCCGGTCGGCCGAGATGACGCGCTCGGCGACCTCGGCGTCGCCGGTCAGGAGGGCGGAGGTCGCGTCGGAGACGGCCGTCTCGACCTGGGAGCAGATCGCAGCCAGGTCGCCGAAGATCGACTCGAGCTGATCGTGGAACACTTCGCGCATGCCCGCAACGTAGGCAGCCCAGATGACCAGCCGGGGCCGAGACGTGAACGAGGGGTGAACGTTCGGTACGCCGCCGTCCAGGAAAGCGGAGGGCGGACGCGGACCGGCCTACCATCGACGGTGTGGACCCGACGACCCAGGCCTTCCTGGCTGCCGTCCTCGGGGCCGTCGTCGCCGGAGGCGCCGTGCTGGCGTGGCACATCAGCGACCGGCAGCAGACCACCCGGACGGTGACCGAGGAGCCGGTCGTGCCGCCGGAGGTCGCGACCGTGCTGAGCGTCCTGCGCAGCAGCGCGGTGATCGTCGACGACACCGACACGGTGGTCAAGGCCTCCGCGCCGGCGTACGCCTTCGGCCTGGTCCGCGGCACCCAGCTGGTCTCCGACGAGCTCGACGCCATGGTGCGCGAGGTGCGCCGCGACGGGCAGATCCGCGAGACCGAGCTGCTGATGAGCCGTCCCGCCGCGCCCGCCCGGCACGTGACCGCGCGCGTGGCGCCGCTGGGCAGCCGGCTGGTGCTGGCCCTGGTCGAGGACCGCACCCGCGAGCGCCGGGTCGAGGCCGTGCGCCGCGACTTCGTCGCCAACGTCAGCCACGAGCTCAAGACGCCCGTCGGCGCGATCAAGCTGCTGGCCGAGGCCGTCGCCGACGCGAGCGACGACCCGGAGGCGGTCAAGCGCTTCGCGGGCCGGATGAACCTCGAGAGCGACCGGCTCACCCGCCTCGTGCAGCAGATCATCGAGCTCTCCCGGCTGCAGGCCGACGACCCGCTGGAGACGCCGACGGCGGTGGCCATCGACGACGTCATCGGCGTCGCGGTCGACACCAGCGCGATCGACGCCGACTCCAAGAACATCGACATCGTCACCGGCGGCACGCCGGGTCTCGAGGTCTTCGGCAACGACGAGCAGGTGACCGCCGCGGTGGCCAACCTCGTGGCCAACGCGGTCTCCTACTCGGCCTGCGACTCCACCGTGCTGGTCACGACCAAGGCCGACGACGGCGCGGTGGAGATCTCGGTGGTCGACCAGGGCATCGGCATCCCGCCGGACGAGATCGACCGGATCTTCGAGCGGTTCTACCGGGTCGACCCGGCCCGGCACCGCTCCACCGGGGGCACCGGCCTCGGGCTCTCGATCGTCAAGCACGTCGCGGCCACCCACGGCGGCGACGTGCGCGTCTGGTCCGTGGAGGGCCAGGGCTCGACGTTCACCCTGACCCTGCCCCAGCACCTGCCCCACCACGCCCCCGGCCAGCTCGGGTCGGCCCCCAGCGAGAACGTCCAGAAAGAGGTACTCAAGTGACCCGCGTGCTCGTCGTCGAGGACGAAGAGAGCTACAGCGAGGCCCTGGCCTACATGCTCCGCAAGGAGGGCTTCGAGGTCGCCATCGCGGCCGACGGCAACACCGCCCTCACCGAGTTCGACCGCAACGGCGCGGACATCGTGCTGCTCGACCTGATGCTGCCCGGCATCCCCGGCACGGAGGTGTGCCGGACCATCCGGCAGACCTCGAGCGTGCCGGTGATCATGGTCAGCGCCAAGGACGACGAGGTGGACAAGGTGGTCGGGCTCGAGCTGGGCGCCGACGACTACGTCACCAAGCCCTACTCCCCGCGCGAGCTCGTCGCCCGCATCCGCGCCGTCCTGCGCCGCGGTGTCGAGCCGGACCTGGCCCCGGCCACGCTCGAGGCCGGCCCGGTCCGCATGGACGTCGAGCGGCACGTCGTGACCGTCGGCGGCCAGGAGCAGCGGCTGCCGCTCAAGGAGTTCGAGCTCCTCGAGATGTTCCTGCGCAACCCCGGGCGGGTGCTCACCCGCGGTCAGCTCATCGACCGCGTGTGGGGCTCGGACTACGTCGGCGACACCAAGACGCTGGACGTCCACGTCAAGCGGCTGCGGGCCAAGCTCGAGCCCGACCCGAGCGAGCCGAAGTACCTCGTCACCGTGCGCGGCCTGGGCTACAAGCTCGACCTGTAGGTCAGTCCGGCAGGGCCAGGATCCGGTCCAGCCGCTGCGCCCGCTCGACCACGTCGGCGATGCGGGCGTGCGGGTCCTCTCCCTGCGCCTCGGCGTCGTACGGCGCGGCGAGGACCAGCGCACCGATGGCGGCGCCGGCGTACATCCGCACGTCCTCGTCCACCGCGCGGCCCAGCCGCCGACCGATGGCCTCGGCGAGCAGCTCAGCCGGGCGGAGCATCTCCGCGGCCATGCCCCGGCGCAGCTCGGGCACGTCGTGGATCAGCCGGTTGCGCAGCTGCTCGAGCTCGAAGTCCTCGGCCGGCAGCTCGGCGATCCCGGTGCGCACGGCGTGGCCCAGCGCGGCCGGCACCGACAGGTCGGCCGGGGCCGCGACGAACCGCTCGATGGTGGCCTCGTCGATGAAGTCGGCGAGGACGACCTCCTCCTTGGTCGGGAAGTAGCGGAAGAACGTGCTCGGCGAGACCTCCGCCGCCTCGGCGATCGCCTCGACCGAGGTGGCGGCGTAGCCGTCGCGGGCGAAGAGCCGCAGGGCCTCGCGCTGGATGGTCGCGCGGGTGCGGGCCTTCTTGCGCTCACGCAGCCCGGGCGAGGTCGACACCCTCCGATTCTGCCTGGGCGGCGTGCGGGGTGCGCGGCAGCCGGGCCGCGGCCAGGACGGCGGCCACCAGCGCGACGCCGACCGAGACCCACAACGCGAGGTCCATGCCCTCCACGAAGTGCGCGGCGCTGTCCCCTGCGCCGGCGTAGCGCGAGCTCAGCGCGGCACCGAGGACCGCGATGCCCAGGACGCTGCCGACCTGGCGCAGCGTCTGCACCAGCGCCGACCCGGCCCCGGCGCGGTGCCGCGGCAGGCTGACCAGGGCGGCGTTCTGCGCGGCGAAGAGGGTCGCGCCGGTGCCGACGCCCACCAGGGCCGTCCAGACCGCGGCCCGGACCGAGCCGTCGTCCAGTCCGGTCGTGGCCCCCAGGGCCATGCCGGCGGCGACCACCAGGGAGCCGGCCGCGGCCAGCACCCGCGGGGCCACCCGGGCGCCGAGCCGCATCGACACCTGCATGGCGACGAGCATGCCGAGCACCAGCGGCAGCGTCCGCAGCCCGGTGCCGAGGGCGTCGGCGCCGAGCACGAGGCGGAAGTACTGCGGCACGGTGAACATCACGCCGAACATCGACAGGCTGCCGACCGCCGCGGTCACGGCGCCCCAGCGGAACGCCGGGTGCGCCCACACCGCGAAGTCGAAGACGGGGACCGTCTCGCGCAGTCGCCGCTCCCAGACCAGGAACGCCGCCAGCACGACCACCGCTCCGCCGGCGCAGCCCAGGGTCAGCGGGTCCGTCCAGCCCCGCTCCGGTGCCTCGATGACGCCGTAGGTCAGCCCGACCAGCCCGAGCGCAGCCAGCACGACCCCGACCGCGTCGAAGCCCCCACCCTCCTGCGCGACACCGCCGCGGGGCAGGAATGTCACGACCGCCACCAGGGCGACGAGCACCACCGGCGCGTTGACCAGGAACACCGAGCCCCACCAGAACGACTGCAGCAGCGCCCCACCGACGACCGGGCCGAGCGGCAGCCCCACCATCGTGGCCAGGCTCAGCACCATGACCGCCCGGGCCCGCTCGTGCGGCTCGAACATCACCACCACCGCGGACATGGCCAGCGGGACCAGGACGGCGGCGCCCAGCCCCAGCACGCACCGGGCGGCGATGAGCGCGCCTGGGCTGCCGGCGTACGCGCACCAGAGCGATCCGGCCCCGAACACCACCAGGGCACCGACGGTCAGCCCCTTGCGCCCGAGCCGGTCGCCGAGCATGCCGGCCGGCAGCATGACCGCGGCCAGCACCAGCAGGTAGGCGTCGGCGAACCACTGCAGCTGGGAGGTCGACGCGTCGAGGTCCGCGGCGATGTCGGGCAGCGCGACGTTGAGGACGGTCATGTCCAGACCGACCACGAGCAGCGAGAGCGCGGTGGCGGTGAGAGCCCACCAGCGGCCGTTTGTGGAAGTCACCATGTTTTGACAGTAACTGTCAGTATTGTCCGGGGCAAGCCGCTGGCGGGAAGTCGTGGTGCGATGTCCGATGACCGCGTGTCCACCGTCGGTGCCCGTCCCTAGGCTGAGCCGGTGACCGCGACCACGCCTGCCGAGGAGGCGACCCGACCCACCGCTCCCGCGCCCCCGGCCTGGCTGCCGCTGGCCGCCGTCGGGGTGACCCTGGTGCTGTGGGCCTCGGCCTTCGTGGCCATCCGGCACCTGGCCGGCACCTTCGGCGCGGGCTCGCTCTCCCTGGGACGGCTGCTGGTCGGCTCGGTCTGCCTCGGCGTCGTCGCCCTCAGCCGCGGGCTGCCCCGGCCCAGCGGCCGCCAGTGGGCCGCGCTGGTCACGATCGGGGTGCTGTGGTTCGGCGTCTACAACGTCGCGCTCAATGCCGGCGAGCAGCACGTCGACGCCGGCACGGCGGTCATGCTCATCCAGGTCTCCCCCGTGCTGGTGGCCCTGCTGGCCGCGACGTTCCTGCACGAGCGGTTCACGGCCCACCTCGCCGTCGGCCTCGGGCTCGCCTTCGCCGGCATCGCGCTCATCGCCACCGCGTCCAGCGACGACGGCGGTGACCGCAGCGTCCTCGGCGTGCTGCTGTGCCTGCTCTCCGCGGCCGTCTACTCGGTCAGCCTGGTCCTGCAGAAGCCGCTGGTCGCCGCCCTGCCGGCCATCCACGTGACCTGGCTGGCCTGCACCATCGGCGCCGTGGTCTGCCTGCCCTTCGCCGGACAGCTGGTCGGTGACGTCCGCGACGCCTCGGTCTCCGACGTGTGGTGGGTGGTCTACCTCGGCGTCTTCCCGACGGCCATCGCCTTCACCACCTTCGCCTACGCACTGCGCACCATGACGGCCAGCAACCTCGGCGTCACGACCTACCTCGTGCCGCCCATCACCATCGTCATGGGCTGGCTCCTCCTCGGCGAGACCCCGCCGACCATGGCCTACGTCGGCGGCGTGCTCGCGCTCGTCGGCGTCGGCGTGGCCCGCCGCAAGCCCAGGACGCTCGCCGACGAGGCTCCCGCACCCGCCTGACCCCGCTCCTCTCCCGGCGTGGCCGCACGGGGCCGCACGGGGCCGCACGGGGCCGCGCGGCCTGCCATGCTGCCCCCGTGGAGATCGTGGCGGGCATCGTCGTCGGCGTCGTCGCGGCGCTGCACCTGTACTTCCTCGTGCTCGAGATGTTCCTGTGGAACACCCCGACCGGGCGGGCGGCGTTCGGGCTGGAGCCGGAGTTCGCGGCGCAGACCACGGTGCTCGCGGCCAACCAGGGCCTCTACAACGGCTTCCTGGTGGCCGGGCTGGTCTGGGGCCTGGTCGCAGACCGCCAGGACGTGCAGCTGTTCTTCCTGGCCTGCGTCATCGTGGCCGGGGCGTACGGCGCGGTGACGGTCAGCCGCAAGATCCTCGTCGTGCAGGCCCTACCCGCGGTGGTCGGGTTCGTGCTCGTCCTGCTGGCCGGCTGAGGGGGACGACCCGTCCTCTAGCCAGCCCCGGAACGCCTCGAGGTTGGTGGTCGACTCCCCACGCGAGGTGCGCCACTCCCACTCCTTGCGGATCGAGGAGGCGAAGCCGAGCTCGAGCAGGAGGTTGAAGGACTCGTCGGCGGTGGCCAGGACGGTGCCGAGCAACCGGTCGAGCTCGTCGTCCTCGAGCGCGGACAGCGGCAGCCGGCCGTCGAGGTAGATGTCGCCGACGGCGTCGATGGCGAAGGCCACGCCGAACAGGCGCAGGTTGCGCTGCAGCAGCCAGGCGTACACCCGCTCGTGGTTCTCGTCGGGGCGCCGGCAGACGAAGGCGTGCACGCCGAGCGCGTGGGTGCCGACGTCCATGCGCACCGGGGTCTGCAGCTTCTTCTCGCCGGGCAGCGCGAAGGAGAACTGGCCGGGGGACGGTTCGTCGTACTCCAGGTCGTTGGCCTCGAGGTACGCGCGGAGCCTGGCGGCCGGGTCCGGGGTCGGCGCGCTCACGAGGCTGCGGCCAGCGCGTGCCGGGCGCGGGCGTAGACGTCGAGGGTGGCCTCGGCGGTGCCCTCCCACGAGAAGCGCTGAGCCTGGCGCACCGCGCCCTCGCGGAGCCGGTCCTGGAAGGCCCGGTCGGCCAGCACGCGCTGCAGGGCGTCGGCCCACGCGGCGGTGTCGTGGCCGGGCACGAGCAGGCCGCTGTGGCCGTCGCGGACCACGGTGGTGAGTCCGCCCACGGCGGCGGCGACCACGGGGGTGCCGCTGGCCTGGGCCTCGGCGGCGACGAGGCCGAAGGACTCGTTGTAGGACGGGACGGCCACGAGCGAGGCGGCGGCGTACCACTGCGCGAGCTCGGTCTGCGAGACCGGCGGCACGAACCGGACCAGGTCGCCGATGCCGAGGTGGGCGGCCAGGTCGGCCAGGGCCTGGGGCTTGTCCAGGCCGGAGCCGGAGGGGCCACCGACCACCGGTACGACGAGCCGGGCACGCCTGGCGGGCTCGCGCGCGACGAGCTCGGCCACCGCGCGCAGCAGCACGTCGGGCGCCTTGAGGGGCTGGATGCGCCCGGCGAACAGCAGCACGTCCGCGTCCCGCGGGAGGCCGAGCGCGGTGCGGGCCTCGGCCTCGGGGACCGGGCGGAACAGGTCCAGGTCCACGCCGGGGTGGACGACCGCGACCCGGGCCGGGTCGGCGGCGTACAGCTCGACGAGCTGCTGGGCCTCCTGGGCGGTGTTGGCGATGAGCATGTCCGCGGCCTCGACGACCTGCTCCTCGCCGATCACGCGCGCGGCCGGCTCGGGGGTGTCGCCCTCGGCCAGCGCGGCGTTCTTGACCTTGGCCATGGTGTGCATGGAGTGCACCAGCGGGACGCCCCAGCGGTCTCGGGCCAGCGCGCCGACCTGGCCGGAGAGCCAGTAGTGGCTGTGCACCAGGTCGTAGTGGCCGACCGGCTGGGCGGCCTCGGTGCGCAGCACCTCGCGGGCGAAGACACACAGCTGGGCCGGCAGCTCGTGCTTGGTCAGGCCCTCGAAGGGGCCCGCGTGGATGTGCCGCACCGTCACGCCGTCGCAGGCCTCGACGACCGGATCCAGCGCGGAGCTGGTGGCGCGGGTGAAGATGTCGACCTCGACCCCGTGGCGGACCAGGCGTTTGGCGAGCTCGATGACGTAGACGTTCATGCCGCCCGCGTCGCCCGTCCCCGGCTGGTCGAGCGGTGAGGTGTGCAGGCTGACCATGGCCAGCCGGCGGAGCTCGCCCATCACACCTCCTGCACCCTGGGCACCCTGGTCACACACGCCCCCGTGGCGACAACAGGGGGCGTGGGGTGCTTGTTCCCGGTCCCCGCGGTACCCGCGCTCAAGCGGCGTGCGACCCCCGGGACCGCGACTCGGACGCCACGGCGGGCCGCCGGCGCCGGCGCAGCAGCCCGGCGAGGCAGTAGCCGGCCATCAGCGCGCCCAGGACACCGTCGACCCCGCGGTCGACGTACTCGTGGTGGAGGAACTCCAGCACCGCCCAGGCCAGCGCCACCAGGCAGACCGCGACCACCACCCGCAGCGCGGCGAGACCGGAGACCAGGCCGGCGCCGATCCCGAGCAGCGCGATGACGAGGAGGGCGAGGCCGCCGTAGTGCAGGCCGTTGATGAGGGACTCCGGACCGTCGCCGTCGTCGAGCACGGCCCGCACGACCCAGCACAGGCCGCCCAGGACCCCGGCGACGCGGGTCAGGGAGGTCGGCGTCATGGCCGCAGAGTCTGCCACCACAATGGGTCCATGAGTCAGCCGTCGGCAGTCGTGACCGGAGCGAGCAGCGGCATCGGGGCGGCGACGGCCCGGCACCTGGCCGCGGCCGGTTTCCACGTCTTCTGCGCCGCGCGCCGGGCCGACCGGATCGAGGCGCTGGCCGCCGAGATCGGCGGCACGCCCGTCGTCTGCGACGTCACCGACCCCGCCTCGGTCGAGCAGCTGGCCGCCGCCGTGGGCGACACCCTGCACGTGCTGGTCAACAACGCCGGTGGCGCCTTCGGCTCCACCCCGGTCGCGCAGGCCGACAGCGACGACTGGCGGCGGATGTACGAGGTGAACGTCATCGGCCTCGTCCAGGTCACCCGCGCCCTGCTCCCGGCCCTCGTCGCCAGCGGCGACGGCGTGCTGCTCAACGTCGGCTCCACGGCCGGCCGGATCGCCTACGAGGGCGGCGGCGGCTACACCGCGGCCAAGCACGGCACCCAGGTCGTCACCGAGACCCTGCGACTCGAGCTGTGGGACCAGCCCGTCCGCGTCTGCGAGATCGCCCCGGGCATGGTGAAGACCGACGAGTTCGCGATGGTCCGCTTCGACGGCGACCGGGGCAAGGCCGAGGCGGTCTACGCCGGCGTGCCCGACCCGCTGACCGCCGACGACATCGCCGACGCCATCACCTGGATGGTCACCCGGCCCTCGCACGTGAACGTGGACGAGCTCGTCATCCGGCCGCGGCGCCAGGCGGCGCAGCACAAGGTCCACCGCGAGCCGACGCCCGAGTGAGGGCCCCCGCCCGCCTCACGTCGAGCATGGGAGAGTGACGCCCGTGGCGAGCTCCATGAAGACGATCGGCCTGGTCGGCGGGATGAGCTGGGAGAGCAGCGCGGCGTACTACCGCGAGCTCAACCTCGGCGTGCAGCAGCGCCTGGGCGGGCTGTCCTCGCCCAAGCTGGTGCTCAGCACCGTGGACTTCGCCGAGCTCACCGATCTCGAGGACGCCGAGCGCTGGGACCAGATCGGCGCCCTGCTGGCCGACGCCGCCCAGGGCGTGGAGCGGGGCGGCGCGGACTTCCTGTTGCTGTGCACCACGACGTTCCACAAGGTCGCCGACCAGGTCGCGGCCGCCGTGGACATCCCGCTGCTGCACCTGGCCGACGTCGTGGCCTCCGCGTGCCAGGCCGCCGGCGTGCGCAACGTGGCCTTCGTCGGCACGACCGTGGCCATGTCGGACGGCTTCTTCACCTCGCGGATGGCCGACCACGGCCTGAGCGTCGTCGTGCCCGACGCGAGCGAGCACGAGTGGCTCAACGCCGCGATCTACGAGGAGCTCGTGCACGGCGTGGTCCTCCCCCGCACCCGGACCCGCGTCGTCGACCTCATCCACCGGATGTGGGACGAGGGCGCCGAGGGCGTCCTGCTCGGCTGCACCGAGCTCGAGCTGCTCATCAAGCAGGCCGACGTCGACCTGCCGGTCTTCCCGTGCACCACGCTGCACGTCTCGGCCGCGCTGGACGAGGCGCTGGCCCAGCCCTAGCCCTCGAGCACCAGGCTCGCCACCCGCCGCAGGTCGGCGGTGAGGTGCTGCTCGGGCACCGTGGCGGTGTCGCCGCAGAGGTCGAAGGCGTAGACGTACATGTCCGGCCTGGGCTCGCCCGCCCGGACCTCGCGCAGATCGATGCGGTCGACGAGCTGGGCCAGCTCGGGCCCGCGGGTGTCGTCGGCGTCGAGGTCGACCCGGCCGTCGGCGACCAGCCCGGCGAAGCCGCCGGACCGGCGCACGCGCACGGTCCGCTCGCTGCGCTCGGGTGAGGCGGGCGGCGGCTGGCCGGCCCCGGAGGTCGCGGACTGCGGGGTGACGCCGACGGTGCGCCAGGCCTCCTCGACCGCGTCGGCGTGCTCGCCGGCGGCCGCCACGGTGGCGGCGGCGAAGCCGGCGAAGTCGGTGCGCGACGACAAGCCGCCGGTGAGCGCGGCGTACCAGATCCGGCCGGCTCCCTCGGCCGAGGAGCCGCCGACGGCCACCGCGGCCAGCTGGAAGGCCCGGTTGGGGATGCCGGAGTTGATGTGCACGCCGCCGTTGTCGTCGGTGGTCTCGACGTAGTCGTCCAGGTGCGCCGGCTGCGGGTCCTGCCCCAGCCGCGGGTCGTCGTACGCCGTGCCGGGGTGGGCCATGTCGCGCAGCGCGCGGCCCTGCACGCCGGGCAGGAACAGCCCGGCGCCGATCAGCCAGTCGCCGGCCACCGCGTCCTGGCCGAGCAGCCGCTGCTTGAGGCAGCTGCCGAAGACGTCGGAGATGGACTCGTTGAGCGCGCCGGACTGGCCCTCGTAGGCCAGGCCGGCGGTCCTCTCGGTCACCGCGTGGGTGAGCTCGTGGCCGAGCACGTCGACGGCCGCGGTGAAGCGCCCGAAGACCTCGCCGTCACCGTCGCCGAAGACCAGCTGGGTGCCGTTCCAGAAGGCGTTGTCGTAGTCGCGCTCGTAGTGCACCGTCGCCACCACCGTCGCGCCGGCGTCGTCGTAGGAGTCGCGGCCGTAGACGTCGGCGTAGAGCGCCAGCGCGCCCGCCACCCCCTCGGCCGCCTCGTCGACGGCCACGTCACCGCTCGCGGGCTGACCGGGCCGGCGCACCACCCGCCCGGGCAGGGTGGACCCGTGGCCGGCGTCGTGGACCACCCACGACTCGCCCGACGCGGCCGCGGGCACGGTGAGGGTCCGCTGGAGCCGGACGTCGTCGTCGTGCGCCAGCTGCCGCTCCAGCCACGCCGCCGCCTCGGGTCGGGACTCGGCCAGCCGCTGCAGGAGGTACGGCGGGACGATGCACCGCGCGCTCACGACTGCGGGACCCGGTCCGGCGGGAAGCCCCCGGTCGCGACCGGCCCCCACCGCTCGGGCGTGATCCGCAGCAGCGACTTGCCCTGCGCACGCATGGCGGCGCGGTACTCCTCCCAGTCGGGGTGCTCACCGGAGATGCAGCGGAAGTACTCCACCAGGCCGTCCTCCGCCTCCTGGCTGGGCATGTCGAGGACCTCGGCGGTGCCGTCGACCTGCACCCACGCGTCGTTCCACTCCTCGCCCAGCACCAGCACGCTCGCGTGCGGGTCGCGGCGCAGGTTGGTGGCCTTGGCGCGGTCGGGGTAGGTGGAGATGACGATCCGCCCCTCGGCGTCCACGCCGCCGGTCACCGGCGAGACCTGCGGGCTGCCGTCGTGGCGCCGGGTGAGGAGCACCAGGTGGTGGCGGGTCCGCGCGAAGTCGAGCAGCTCGTCGAGGGAGACCCGGGTGTTCGTCGCGATCGAGGGCATGTCGCCACGGTAGCCACGACCGCCGACGGGCAGTCGCTGCTCCGCGACTCAGCGCGGGTGCAGCCCCAGCCTGGCCAGCGCCACGGCCTGGTCGAGGGTCGGCTGGCCGGCGCGACGGCCGGTCACCGCCACGACGAGGGTCTTGCCCGAGCGGGCGACGTACCAGACCTGGTCGAGGTGGTCGGTGACGCTGCCGTCGGCGGCCAGCGACTGCGAGAGCACGTGGTAGGCCACCGCGCGCTGGCCGGCGGGCAGCCGCCGCGGGAGGCCGATCGGCTTGACCCGGTTGCGGACGGTCCCGGCGACGTGCGGGCCACGGCAGGCGCGGACGTAGGAGCGCACGGCCAGCACGACCTGGTCGGCGGCGTGCCGGCCGGCGTACTTCTGCACGCCGATGACCGCGACCGCGGTGGCGGAGCGCCCGCCGCGGCGCTTGCCGATGTAGTTGGCGCGCTCCCCGCGCACGGCGCTGCCGACCGGCGTCTGGGCCGCGCAGTCGGGGCCGGGGACGGTGTAGGTCGTGAAGTCGGAGACCTCACGGGTGCCGTGCTGGAGGGCGGGCAGCTCCCGCACGACGGGGCCGAGGGACGGGACGAGGTGGTCGCGGGCGGCGTGCGACGGGGCCGGGAGGGCCAGGAGGAGCGCAGCGGCGACCAGGTGGGGGACGAGACGCACGGTGACCAGCCTCGCACTCCCCGGAGGCGTCGCGGATGAGGGTCGGCTGGGTCCGGACTCCTACAGTTGATCCTCGTGCCAGAAACCCGCCAGGCGAACCTCCGCAACGTCGCGATCGTCGCGCACGTCGACCACGGCAAGACCACGCTGGTCGACGCCATGCTGCGGCAGGCCGGCGCCTTCTCCGCGCACCAGGCCGAGAGCGTCGGCGAGCGGGTCATGGACACCGGTGACCTCGAGCGCGAGAAGGGCATCACGATCCTCGCCAAGAACACCGCGATCCACTACACCGGCCCCTCGGCGCCCGACGGCATGACCATCAACATCATCGACACCCCGGGCCACGCCGACTTCGGCGGCGAGGTCGAGCGCGGGTTGTCGATGGTCGACGGCATCGTGCTGCTGGTCGACGCCAGCGAGGGCCCGCTGCCCCAGACCCGCTTCGTGCTCCGCAAGGCGCTGAACGCCGACATGCCCGTCGTGCTCGTGGTCAACAAGGTCGACCGCGGCGACGCGCGCATCGACGAGGTCGTCGACGAGACCTACGAGCTGTTCATGGACCTGCTCGACGAGTCCCACAGCCAGGACGCGCTCGACTTCCCGGTCGTCTACGCCTCCGGCAAGGCCGGCATCGCCAGCCTGACCAAGCCCGAGAACGCCTCGCTGCCCGACGGCACCGACCTCGAGCCGCTGTTCAAGACGATCCTCGAGACGATCCCCGCGCCGACGTACGTCGAGGGCGCGCCGCTCCAGGCCCACGTCACCAACCTGGACGCCTCGCCGTTCCTCGGCCGCCTCGCGCTGCTGCGCATCCACCAGGGCACCCTCAAGAAGGGCCAGAACGTCGCCTGGATCCGCCGCGACGGCGACGTCAAGAACGTCAAGATCACCGAGCTGCTCATCACCGAGGGCCTCGAGCGCAAGCCGGGCGAGCTGGCCGGGCCGGGCGACATCGTCGCGGTCGCGGGCATCCCCGAGATCACCATCGGCGAGACGCTGGCCGACCCCGAGAACCCCGAGCCGCTGCCGCTCATCCACGTCGACGAGCCGGCCATCTCGATGACCATCGGCACCAACACCAGCCCGCTCGTGGGCCGGGTCAAGGGCGCCAAGGTCACCGCCCGCCTGGTCAAGGACCGCCTCGACTCCGAGCTGGTCGGCAACGTCTCGCTCAAGGTCCTGCCCACCGACCGCCCCGACGCCTGGGAGGTCCAGGGCCGCGGCGAGCTGGCGCTGGCCATCCTGGTCGAGCAGATGCGTCGCGAGGGCTACGAGCTCACCGTCGGCAAGCCGCAGGTCGTCACCCGCGAGGTCAACGGCAAGGTGCACGAGCCGATGGAGCGCCTGACCATCGACGCCCCCGAGGAGTTCCTCGGCACCATCACCGAGCTGCTGGCCAGCCGCAAGGGCCGCATGGAGCAGATGACCAACCACGGCACCGGCTGGGTGCGCATGGAGTTCATCGTCCCCGCCCGCGGCCTGATCGGCTTCCGCACCGAGTTCCTCACCGACACCCGCGGCACCGGCATCGCCCACCACATCTCCGAGGGCTACGAGCCCTGGGCCGGCGAGATCCGCTCGCGCAACTCCGGCTCGCTGGTCGCCGACCGCGCGGGCAAGGCGTCGGCGTACGCCATGACCTCGCTGCAGGAGCGCGGCATCATGTTCGTCGAGCCGACCACCGAGGTCTACGAGGGCATGATCGTCGGCGAGAACTCCCGCGCCGACGACATGGACGTCAACATCACCAAGGAGAAGCAGCAGACCAACATCCGCTCCTCCACGGCCGACAACTTCGAGAAGCTCGTCCCTCCGCGCCGGCTCAGCCTCGAGCAGTGCCTGGAGTTCTGCCGCGAGGACGAGTGCGTCGAGGTCACCCCCGACTCGGTCCGCATCCGCAAGGTCGTGCTCGACCAGAACGCCCGGGCCAAGACCGCCTCCCGGGCCCGCAAGGCCAACGCCTGACGCTCGCCCCAGCGGGTACCCCCACACGCATGAAGCTGATGCGAGGAGCCGTGGCCATCGGGGTGGCCAAGAAGGCCTACGACGTGGCCCGCCGCCCGGAGAACCAGGCCCGGATCCGGGCCGCCGTCGACAAGGTCCGCGCCCGCCGGGGTCGCTGACCTCGGGCCGGCACCCCTCAGCCGAAGCGCCGGACCGGCAGCCCCGGGACGTCGACCTCGTGGGCCAGCACGGCGCCGGCCCAAGGCTCGGCGGCGCGGTCCTCGAGGTGGTGCGCGCTGGTCGTGACCAGGAGCGTGCGCAGCGCCGGTCCGCCGAGCGCGACGCTGGTGGGGTAGGTCACCGGCGTGACGACCTCGTCGAGCAGCGTGCCGTCGGGCGCGTAGCGCCGCAGCGTGCCGCCGCCCCACAGGGCCGTCCAGACGCAGCCCTCGGCGTCGACGGTCAGCCCGTCCGGACGTCCCTCGCCGTCCCCGGCCGCCATCAGCGTGCCGTCGGGGACGAGGTCCTCCCCGACCAGGCGGAGGCGGTCGATGCGCGCGTGCCCGGTGTCGGTGGCGTAGAGCACGCCACCGTCGGGCGAGAACCCCACGCCGTTGGCGGCGACCGCCCCGGTCAGCACCGGGCGCACGGCGCCGTCGGGCGTCACGACGTGCAGCCCGGCCTCGGGCTCGCCGCGCGTCGACCAGGTGCCCACCCACAGCCGCCCCTGTGCGTCACAGACCCCGTCGTTGAGGCGGGTGTGCGGGTTGTCCGGGTCGATCTCGCACAGCGGCTCGAGGCGCTCGCCGTCGTCGAGGAACAGCCGGTCGACCTGGGCGACGACGCGCCGGCCGTCCGCGCACGGAAGCGCCAGGCTGACGTCGTCGGGCAGGCTCCGCGACCGGACCTCCTCCGACGGCCTCCAGGTACGCACGGCGTGGCCGACGATGTCGACCCAGGTGAGCGCACCGGCGTCGGGGTCCCACCACGGCCCCTCGCCGAGGAGGTCGCGCGCGGGCGTGACCGCGTGCACCCTCAGCCGCGCTGGTCGAAGCGCCGCCCCAGCAGCTCGGAGACGATGCGCACCCGCTGCATGGTCGGCGTACCTCCGGCGATGGCCCAGCCGTGGGCGTCACGGTGCAGGCGCTCGATGCCGTACTCCTCGGAGAACCCGTTGCCGCCGTGCAGCTGGATCGCGAGCTCGGAGACCCGCTTGCCGGCCTCGTTGGCCGCCCGCTTGGCCATCGAGACCTGCAGGCTGTCGGGAAGCCCGGTGCCGGCCTCGCGCGCCGCGCGGTACACCAGCAACCGCGCCGCCTCGACCTGCACGACCATGTCGGCCAGGTCGGTCTGCACAGCCTGGAACTCGATGAGGGGCTTGCCGAACTGCTCGCGGGTGGTGACGTAGTCGATCGTCCGGTCGAGCGCGGCCTGGGCGATGGACAGGCTGACCGTGGCGTTGCCCAGCCGCTCCCACGAGAAGGCGGTGAACAGCTTGCGGAAGCCGTCGCCCGGCTCGACCAGCAGGTTCTCGGCCGGGACCAGCACGTCCTCGAAGTAGATGTCGCAGGAGGGGGATGCCACGGAAGCCCATGAGCTTCTCCGGGACGCCGAACTGCACGCCGTCCATGTCCTTCTCGACGATGACCGCCCCGATGCCCTTGGCCCCGGGCTGGTCGTCCATGCGGACGTAGAGCAGGTAGAGCTCGGCGTGACCGGAGTTCGAGATCCAGCGCTTGGCGCCGTTGATGCGGTAGGAGTCGCCCTCGCGGACCGCCTTGGTCGTCATGTCCGTCGCGGCCGACCCGGCGTCGGGCTCGGAGATCGCGACGGCCATCGAGAGGTCGCCGGAGATGATCGAGGGCAGGTACTTCTCCTTGAGCCGCTCCGAGCCGTGGTGCGCCACGACGCGCGCCGGGCCGGTGTTGGACTCGAAGACCTGGAACGCCGCCGGACGGCAGACCTTGGCCAGCTCCTCGATGGCGACCAGGGCGTCGAGGATGGGGGCGGCCGAGCCGCCGTACTCCTCGGGCAGGGCGATGCCGAGCAGCCCCAGCTCGCCCAACCGGCGACGCTCCTCGACGGGGAACGGGGTGCGGTCCTGGTCCCACTCCAGGGCCCGTGGGGCGTACACCTCCCGCGCGATGCGCGCAGCGGTCTCCTTGACCTGCTGCTGCTCATCGGTCAGCGCGGCGCTGCTCATCTGGTGCTCCGATCGATGTCCGACCCTGGAGTCGGGCGGTAATTGATGATCACCATTATGCTCAAATGAGCGAGGTTGGCAACCGGGGTCCTCAGCCCTGTTCCGCGGTCGACGGAGCACCGACCCCGTTGACGGCCCAGCCCCCGTCCACCGGCAGCACCGTCCCGGTCACGTACGTCGACGCGGGCGAGAGCAGGAACGCCACCGCGCCGGCGACGTCGGTCGGCCCGCCGGAGTGGCCCATCGGCACCCGCTCGGCGTACTGCTCGAAGGTCGCGGTGCCGGTGGCCACGAACTCCCGCGCCATCTCGGTCAGGATCGTCCCGGGTGCGACGGCGTTGACCCGGATGCGCTCGGACCCCCACTCGACGGCCAGGGAGCGGACCAGCCCGTTCACCCCCGCCTTGGCCGCGCAGTACGCCGCCCGGCCGCCCATCCCCAACGTGGCGTTGACCGAGCTGATCATCACCACGCTGCCGCCCGCGACCAGGTGCGGTCGAGCCGCCCGCGCGCCGAGGAAGGGCGCGGTGAGGTTGACGGTCAGCAGCTCCTCCCAGTCCGAGCGCGCGTAGTCGGCACTGGGCCCGGGGCGCGCGAGACCGGCATTGGCCACGAAGCCGTGCAGGCCGTCCCGCTCGTGCGCCTCGAGGCACGCCCGGGCCAGCAGGTCCTCGTCCGCGGCGTCGCCGACCAGCGCCACGTGGCCGTCGCCCGGCCACGACGCGACCGTATCGTGCACGGTCCCGCTCCGGTCGAGCCCCGTCACGGCGTACCCGACATCGGCCAGCTGCCGGCCGATCGCCGCTCCGATCCCCCGGGCCGCCCCGGTCACCACCACCGCTCTGCGCACCACGGACCTCCTCGTCGTCTCCACCCGATGTTGACGACAATCATGCGCATAATTAGCATCAGTTGGCGACCTCCGAGACCGGCGGTCGAGTCGAGCGACAGACCGGGCGGTCACCATGGACTTCAGCAAGAACCCTCTGCACGACGACATCCGCGCCGGTGTGCGCGACATGATGAAGCCGTTCGACGACCAGTACTGGATGGAGCACGACCGCGACCACGAGTTCCCCTGGGAGTTCTACAACGCGGTGGCCAAGGCCGGCTGGCTCGGCATCACGATCCCCGAGGAGTACGGCGGCGGCGGGCTCGGCGTGACCGAGGCGGCGATCGTCGAGCACGAGATCTCCGCCTCCGGCGGTGGCATGAACGCCTGCAGTGCCGTGCACATCGGCATCTTCGGCTTCGACCCGATCATCCGGCACGGCAGCGACAGCCTCAAGGAGCGCTTCCTGCCGCGCGTGCCGAACGGCGACCTGCACATCTCGTTCGCGGTGACCGAGCCGGACGCCGGCACCGACACGACCGGCATCACGACGTTCGCGCGCAAGGTCGACGGTGGCTTCCGGGTGACCGGCAAGAAGGTCTGGATCACCAAGGCGCAGCAGGCCGAGCGGATGCTGCTGCTGGTGCGCACGACCAAGCGCGAGGACGTCGCGAAGCGCACGGACGGCATGACGCTGCTCTTCGCCGAGATGGACCCCGAGCACGTGCAGATCCGCGAGATCCCCAAGCTGGGTCGCAACGCCGTCAACACCAACGAGGTCTTCATCGACGACCTCTTCGTCGCCGACGAGGACGTCGTGGGGGAGGTGGGCAAGGGGTTCCGTGCGATCCTCGCCGGCCTCAACGCCGAGCGCATCATCGCCTCCAACGCCGCGACCGGCATCGGTCGCGCGGCGATCCGGCGGGGCGTCGCCTACGCCAACGAGCGGCACGTGTTCGGCCGGCCCATCGGTCAGAACCAGGCCATCGCCCACCCGCTGGCCGAGGCCTCGATGCGGCTCGACGCGGCCCAGCTCGTCATCGACCAGGCGGCCTGGCTGCTCGACAACGGCTTCGAGTGCGGCAAGGAGGCGAACCAGGGCAAGTACCTCGCCGCCGACGCCGCCTTCAACGCCGCCGACGTGGCCCTGCAGACCCATGGCGGCTTCGGCTTCGGCAAGGAGTTCCACGTCGAGCGCTACTTCCGTGAGGCCCGCCTCAAGCGCATCGCACCGATCTCGCAGGAGATGGTGCTGAACTACCTCAGCGAGCACGTGCTGGGTCTCCCCCGCTCCTACTGATCGGAGTCGCCGATGCGCCCCTACCGCACCGTCCTGTTCGTCCCCGCCCACAAGACCAGCTGGTACGACCGCGCCGCCGAGGCCGGGGCCGACGCGGTGTGCCTGGACCTGGAGGACTCGGTCCCCGAGCACCTCAAGCCGGGGGGCCCGCGAGGAGGTCGCCGCCGGGATCGAGCGGCTGTCCGCGTCGCACCCCGACCTGGGCCTGTTCGTCCGGTGCAACGCGATGGCGACCCAGCACGTGGGCGCCGACCTGCGCGCAGCCGTCGTGCCGGGGCTGACCGGCATCTTCGCGCCGAAGGTCAACAGCGCGATCGACGTGCACAAGTACGACGCGCTCGTCGACCTGTTCGAGAGGGAGAACGGGGCCTCGGGGCTGGAGTACATCGTCCCGGTCGAGACGATCCACGGCATCCAGAACTGCGAGGAGATCGCGGCCGCGTCGCCCCGCGTCGGCGCCATGATCGGACCGACCGCGGAGCACGCCGACATCGCCAAGGCCGTCGGCTACGAGTGGACGCCGGAGGGCACGGAGTCGGCGTACCACCGCACCAAGATCATGCTGGCGACCAAGGCGGCCGGCCGGCACGCGCTGACCGCGCTCTGGGAGCGGATCCACGACCTCGAGGGGCTCGCCGTCTTCAGCGACCGGAGCCGGGCGATGGGCTTCCGCGGCCAGGTGGTGCTGCACCCCTCGCACGTGCCGGTGGTGAACAAGGCCTACACGCCCGACCAGGAGCAGATCGACTTCTACCGCGGGCTGCTCGACACCTATAACGAGGCGGACGCCCGCGGCGACGGCGCCGTCATGTACGGCGAGATCCACATCGACAAGGCGCACGCCGACAAGGCCACCGAGTGGCTGGCCCGCGTCGACGAGCTCGCCTCGCTCAACGGCGGCCTCTGACCGCCGCCCCTGCCCAGCCCACCCCACGACGTACCCGCGAGGAGCACCCATGACCGGCCTGTGGTTCGAGGAGTTCGAGATCGGCACGCAGTACAAGCACGACTGGACGCGCACGGTCACCGAGACCGACACGATCCTCTACTGCGGCATCACGATGAACCCCGCGCCGATCCACCTCGACCAGCACTACATGGAGGGCACGATCCACGGCCAGCGGCTGGTGCCGAGCCTGTGGACCGCGGGCGTGATCGGCGGGATGATCGTCAACGACCTGACGCTCGGCACCACCCTGGGCAACCTCGGCTACACGAAGTTCGACTTCCCCAAGCCGGTCTTCCACGGCGACACGCTGCGCGCGGAGTCGACGATCATGGACAAGCGCGAGTCCAAGTCCCGCACCGACTCCGGCATCGTCTACTTCGAGCACCTCGGCATCAACCAGCGCGACGAGGTGGTCCACATCGCCCACCGCGCCGGGCTGATGCTGAAGAAGCCGGTCGACTGACGCGCGCCTGCCCTCCGCACCCCCGGGCGCTCGCCGTCCCAGCTCGGACGCGCCGCCGGTGATGACCCTGACGATGGCTTCGGTCTCCATGACTGGTCCTCTCCCGAAGGCCCGATCACGGCGGCGTGACCAGCTCGGGCTCGTGACGGGCCGGGGCGCGGCGTCCCCGCAGCAGGACCAGGTCCACCATCGCCGTGCCGGCGAAGACGGCGACGCCGATCCAGGCGGCGACCGCGAACCCGCCGGGCGGGGTCGAGCCGGTGCGTGGGTCGGCGTACGCCGCGAGGACGGCCGCGAACGCCGCGGCTCCGGTCGCGTAGCCGATCGAGCGCATGACCTGGTTGAGACCCGTGGCGCTGCCCACCTCGCCGGAAGGCACGGCGCGGACGATCACGCTCGGCATCGAGGAGAACGTGCAGCCCGCGCCGACGCCGCCGACCCCCATCACCAGGTAGGCCTGCCACGGCTGGTCGCGCAGCACCGCGAGCAGGCCCATCGAGACCGCGAAGACCAGGCAGCCGATCGGCATCGACCAGGCGTCCCCGAGCCGCTCGACCAGGCGCGGGACGGCGAGCTGAGCGGTCGCGACACTCGTGACCGAGAACGGCACCATCGCGCCGGCCGCGACCAGGGTCGACAGGCCGAAGCCGCCTCCGGTGGCCGGCGACTGCAGGAGCCAGCTGACCGACGACATGAGCAGGTACACGCCGACGCCCGCGGTCAGGGCGGTGAGGTCCGCGACCAGCACGGGCCCGTGGCGCAGCAGCCGCAGGTCGACCAGCGGGGTGGCCGCGCGCTGCTCGTGCCGCACGAAGACCGCGAGCAGCGCCGGCGAGAGCACGGCGAGCGCGACCACCTCGGGCGACGACCAGCCCCACTGCCGGCCCTGGCTGAGCACCAGCAGCAGCCCGGCCACGCCCAGTCCCAGCAGCACCGCTCCCGGCACGTCGAGGTGCGCGCGGTCGAGGTGGCGACCGGTCGGCAGCACGCGCGCCGCCACCGCGAGCGCGACCACGACGACCCCCGCCCCGAACCAGAAGCTCGCCCCCACGCCGCCGACCGCGGCCAGGGCGCCGCTCACCGGGTAGCCGACGCCGGCGCCCGCGACCGACGAGATCGACACCAGGACGACCGCCCGGCGCACCCGCGGCGGGTCGAGGTGGTCGCGCAGCACCGCGACGCCCAGTGGCATCAGCCCCAGGCCGAGCCCCTGGAGCGCCCGACCCACCAGCAGGGTCGCGAAGCCCCAGTCCGGTGCGGCCAGCACACAGCCGGCCGCCACGAGGGCGAGGGTGACCAGCACGACCTCGCGGCGCCGCGGCCCGTCGCCGAGCCGGCCGAGCACGGGCGCCAGCACCGCGCCCGTGAGCAGGGTGATGGTGAGCGACCACTGCGCGGCGCTCGGGCTGACGTGACGCGACTCGGCAATGGCCGGGATGAGCGGGGCTCCCAGGCTGCTGACCACCCCGACGCACACGACGACGAGCACCAGCGCGGCGGTCAGCCCGGCCTGGTTGTCGACGCGGGTGGTGGTCGTGCTCACCGTGGCGTCTCCAGGCGGTACGCCCGACGCGCGGTCTCGCCCATCACCGCCGCGCGCTCGCCGGGGCTCAGCCCTGCGACCAGCGCCCGCGCGGCCTCGAGCGTCCGCGCGTAGTCCCCTGCGCGCCGGCTCACCGGCCAGTCGGACCCGAACAGCACCCGGTCCGCGCCGAACAGCTCCAGCAGGTGCTCGACCCAGGGCCGCAGGTCCGCGACCTCCCACCGTGCGAGGTCGCCCATCGTGGTCAGGCCCGACAGCTTCACCAGCACGTGCGGCAGACGGGCGAGCCGCGCCACCCGCGCGGCCCAGTGGTCGGCGTCCGCGGAGCCCCACCCGCTCAGCACCGGCGCCTTGCCGGCGTGGTCGAGGACGAACGTGGTGCCCGGGTGCGCGCCGAGGACGTCGCGGGCAACGTCGAGGTGCTCCGGTCGCAGGATCAGGTCGCAGGCCAGCCCCCGCTCCTCCAGCGCGGAGAGGCCCGGACCCGCTCCCGCCCGGGCGAGCCAGGCCGCGGGGTCGGCCTCGGCGAGGGCCTGGTGGCGCACGCCCACCAGCGGCGTGCCCGAGGGGTGCGCGCCCAGCGCGTCGAGCGCCTCGCCCACGCCGGGGTCGAGCAGGTCCACCCACCCGACCACCCCGTCGACCACCGGCGAGCGGCCGGCCCAGAGGAAGTCGTCGGTCTCGCCGGGGTCGTTGAGCACCTGCACCAGCACGGACCCGGTGACGTGGGCGGACCGCAGCTCGGCCTCGAGCTCACCGACGGGGTGGTCGCGGGCGATCTCGGACATCGTGACCGGGTCGATCCAGCGCTGCGGGCGGCGCGCCAGGTCCCAGACGTGGACGTGGGCGTCGACCACCGGTTCGGACATCAAGGCTCATCATGTGCATGGATCCGGGAGGCGTCAACGCTCTTGCCGATGTCGGCACAGCGCCGTAGATTGACCTAACCCTGCCAATCATGAACATGGAAGGCGTCACGGTGAGCGAGGCGTACCCCCACCTGTTCGAGCCCATCCAGGTCGGGACCATGAGCCTGCACGGCCGCGTCATGCTGCCTCCCCACGCCTCCGCCATCGGCAACATCTACGGCACCGACGAGGACGCGGCGCGCAACATCGCCTACTTCGAGCAGCGTGCGGACGCCGGCGTCGCGTGGGTGGGCAGCCTGAGCACCCACCTGCGCAACCGCGTGGTCCCCGGCTTCGACCCCAGCGGCGTCGGAGCCGCGACCACCGGCTTCTTCCGCCTGCCGTACTTCGTCGAGCGGGTCCAGGCCTTCTGCGACGCTATGCACGCGCGCGGCACCGCGGTGACCGTGCAGATGGTCCACCAGGGAGGCATGCCGCACGCGCCCAGCCCGGTCATGAGCGCGCCGACGATCAACCTCATGCCGCACGTGATGGACACCGACGACATCGCCGCGTTCGTCCAGGAGTACGCCGAGTCCGCGGTCCGCTCCCAGCAGGGCCGCGCCGACGGGGTCGAGCTGCACCTCAACCACGACGACCTGCACGAGTGGTTCCTCTCGCCGCTGACCAACCAGCGCGAGGACGCCTACGGCGGGTCACTGGAGAACCGCGCCCGCTTCTCGGTCGAGTGCCTCCGCGCGATCCGCGACGCGGTCGGCGACTCGATGACGGTCGGCGTCCGGCTCAACATCCGCGAGGAGCTGCCCGGCGGCTACGACACCGACGGTGGCGTCGCGATCGCGCAGTACCTGGAGTCCACCGGTCTCATCGACTACGTACACGGTGTGGTGGGCACGCCCTGGGGCAACCCGAGCTACATCCAGCCGACGTACTTCGAGCCCGGCCAGTGGGCCGCCCTCGCCGGCCGGCTCAAGCAGGCCCTGTCGCTGCCGGTCGTGCACACCGGCCGCATCACCGACCCCGACGTGGCCGAACGGGTGCTGGCCGCGGGCCACGCCGACCTCGTCGGCATGGCGCGGGCCCACATCGCCGACGGCGACCTGCTCCGTAAGGCGCGCGAGGGACGGCCGCAGGACGTGCGCCCGTGCGTGGGCGGCAACGACTGCATCAGCCGGCGCTACGTCGAGGGCCTGCCCTTCGGCTGCGCGGTCAACCCCGGCACCAGCCACGAGGTCGAGGGCGTGTGGCTCAACCCGCGGCCCGGCCGGCGGCTGCTGGTCGTCGGCGGCGGCCCGGCCGGCATGGAGCTGGCGGCGCTCAGCGCGGAGTCCGGCGTGGACGTCGAGCTGCACGAGGCCGGGCCGGAGCTCGGCGGCCAGCTGCGGTACGTCGTGCGAGCACCCGGCCACGACGGCTACCAGAAGTACCTCGACTGGCAGGTCCGCCGGCTGGGGTCCCTCGGCGTCCGGGTGCACACCGGCTCGCGGCTGGGCGTGGACGACGTGCTCGCCCGCGACGTCGACGTGGTCGCCGTGGCGACCGGCGCCGGGCCGCGGCGCCCCGCCGTACCGGGGGTCGACGGCGCGCACGTGCACGAGGTCCGCGAGGTCCTGGCCGGCGAGGTCGAGACCGGCGAGCGGGTGCTCGTGGTCGCGCAGGACGACCACGTGCCGCCGCTGTCGGTGGCCGACCACCTCGCCCAGCAGGGCAAGCAGGTCACCGTGGTCTACGCGACCCACCAGCCCGCCCCACTACTCGGCCGCTACTACATCGGCGCGATCCTCGGCCGCCTCGACGCCGCCGACGTGCGGTTCGTGTTCATGGAGGAGGTCGTCGCCATCGGAGCCGGCAGCGTGACGACCCGCAACGTCTACTCCGGCAGGGAGCGCGAGCTGGGCGGGTTCGACACCGTCGTGCTCGCGTGCGGCAGCGTCTCCGACGCCACGCTGTACGACGAGCTGCGCGGCCGGCACCCGGACGTGCACGTGCTCGGTGACGCCTACGCCCCCCGCCGCCTCGTCTTCGCCACCCAGCAGGCCAGGGCCCTGGCCCAGCAGATCGTGACGGCCGGCTCGGCCCTCGAGCCCGCCTGACCCACCCGAAGGAGAACGCAATGCTGCTCAAGGACAAGGTCGCCCTCGTCACCGCCGGTGCCTCCGGCATGGGCCGGTCCGGCGCCGAGGCCTTCGCCCGCGAGGGCGCCCACGTGATCGTCGTCGACGTGAACGAGACCGCGGCCAAGGAGACCGTGGCCGGCATCGAGAGCGAGGGCGGCAGCGCGGCGTACGCCGTGGTCGACGTGCGCGACCTCGGTGCGCTCAAGGAGCTCGCCGACGGCGTCACCCGCGACCACGGCAAGCTGCACGTGCTCTACAACAACGTCGGCATCCCGGGCGCCGCCGGTCTCGAGCTGACCGAGGAGGAGTGGGACCTCGGGCTGGAGGTCAACGGCCGTGCGAGCTTCTTCCTCAGCGGCTACCTCCTGGACTCGCTCCGGGCGGCCCAGAACGCGTCGGTGATCTTCACCAGCTCGACCTCCGGGCTGGTCGGCTCGCCGTTCAGCCCCATGTACTCCTTCACCAAGGGTGGCGTCATCGCCCTGGTCCGCTCGATGGCGCTCGCCCACGCTGCCGAGGGCATCAGGGTCAACGCCATCGCGCCCGGCTCGGTCGAGACCCCCGGCCTGCCCGGGTTCTTCCGCATCGACGACCCCGAGGAGATCGAGAGGCGCAAGCAGGCCTTCTTCGCGACCATCCCGATGGGTCGCGCGAGCCAGCCCGAGGAGATCGCCCAGGTCGCCCTGTTCCTGGCCAGCGACATGAGCAGCTACGTCACCGGCGTCACGATCCCGGTCGACGGCGGCATCACGGCCAAGTGACCCGCCTGGCCGCACCGGCAAGGCCGAGGTGACCGCCGGCGGCGCCGGCGGCGCGCGGCTCCACCGGTTCACGGCGCTGGGCGAGCCGCCCAGGCCCTTCTCGCACCACTAGCGGTCCCGACGACGAGGCCCGGCGGACGGAGTCCGCGGGGCCTCGGGTCGTCGTGGCTCAGGTCAGGTCGGCGCGGACCCGGTCCAGGCGGTCGAGGGCGAGTGCGGCGACCTCGGGTGAGGTCACGACGTACATCCGGTCGGCCTCGACGGCCTCGACCACCTGCCGGCCCACGACGGCCGGCTCGACGGCCGCCAGCGGGGTCATCGTGGTCGTGCGAGCCGGGACGGGGGTGGCGCCGGTGTCGGCCAGGGCCGCCGGCCGGTTGCGCGAGGACTCGTGGATGCGGCTCGGGACCGGTCCCGGGCACAGCACGGTGACGCCGATCTGGGGCGCCACGTCGTCGAGCTCGACCCGCAGGGTCTCGGAGAGCCCGACGACGGCGTGCTTGGAAGCCGAGTAGGCGCCGTTGCCTCCGCCGGGGATCGTGGTCAGCCCGGCCATCGAGGCGGTGTTGACGACGTGGCCGCGGCCCGCCGCGATCATCGCCGGCACGAAGGCGCGCACGCCGTTCGCGACGCCGAGCAGGTTCACGTCGAGCGTCCAGCGCCAGTCGTCGGGCGTGTGCTCCCAGAGGGGGCGGCGCGGGGCGATCACGCCGGCGTTGTTGACCAGCACGTCGACCCGTCCGAGCTCGGCCAGGACGTGCTCGGCGAGCTCCGAGACCGAGTCGGGTGAGGACACGTCGACGACGACTCCGGCCGCCGTCGCCCCGGTCGCGTTGACCGCGACGACCGCCTCGTCGAGCGACGAGGGCTCCACGTCGGCAATGACGACGGTCAGGCCGCGCGCCGCGAAGGCGTCCACGATCGCGCGACCGATCCCCGACGCACCACCGGTGACGACCGCGACCTGGCCCGCCTCGAGCCTCACGAGGCCAGCTCCGGCAGCACCTGGGAGCCGAACTCCTCGAGCTGCGCCATCGCGTCGCGGTGCGAGAGCCCCGGCCAGTGCGGCTTGTAGACGAAGTGGGTCATCCCGATGTCCTCGCCGAGCTGACCGAGCTGGTCGACGCACTCGGCGGCGGTGCCCAGGATGAAGCGGTCCTCGATGTCGGCGCGCAGCTCGGCGCCGTCCTCGACCGGGGTGTTCTCCCCCGAGAGCCCCCACTTCTTGTAGACCTCGTAGCGCGCGCGGTAGCGCTCCAGCGCCGCCTCGAGGCCCGCCGCCCTCGAGGGCGCGATGAGCAGCTCGCGGCGCACCGGGAAGTCGCCGTCCAGCGGCAGGCCGGCCTCGGCGCGGGTGGTCAGGAACAGCTCGCGCAGCCCGCGGAGCTCGGTGTGCGTCGGGAAGGGAGGGGTGTACCACGCGTCGCCGAGCCGCGCCGCGCGCTTGACCGCGCCCGCGGCCTGGCCGCCGATCCACACCGGGATCCCGCCCTGCTGCAGCGGTCGCACCGAGGGCTGCGCTCCGCTCACGGAGAAGAACTCGCCCTCGAAGTCGACGACCTCGCCGCTCCACAGCCGGCGCACCAGAGCCAGGGACTCCTCGAAGCGCTTGACCTTGCTGCCCTTCTCCACGCCGAACGCCGCGAACTCGTGCGGGCTGTAGCCCAGACCGACACCGAAGACGGCGCGCCCGTCGGTGAGCACGTCCAGGGTCGCCATCTGCTCGGCGATCTCCACCGGGTTGACCATCGAGAGCAGCACGATGCCGGTCGCGGTCCGCATCGACGGTGCCACGCCACCCATGTGCGTCAGCCAGGGCACGGGCTGGAAGTAGCGCAGCTCGGAGCCGAGGAAGTGCTGGCCGCAGACCATGAGGTCGAAGCCGAGCTCCTCGGAGGTCCGCACCAGCTCCTCGTGCTCGCGGACCTGCTGGCGCGGGTCGGTCGTGGCGTCGTGCACCGAGGTGAGCAGGATCCCGAACCTCACGACGCCTCCCCGGTGAGCGACCCGGCGGCGAGCGGCGTGTGCAGGTGCGCACCGAACAGGTCGGCGCAGTACGGATCGGTGCTCGACGACCAGCGCATCAACGAGACCTTCGCCGCGCGGATGCGGTCGTCCCACCACACGCCCTTCACGCGGTCCACCGCGACGTCGTACGCCGCGGCCACGCCCTCGGGGGTCAGCAGCGCCGACTCCCGCGCCATCCGGTAGCGCTCCTCGTCGCCGAAGAACAGGTCGATGGTCACCGCGAACGGGCCCGCGTTCTTGCTGCGGATGATGTCTGCGCAGTCATAGAGCCGCATGCGCCACCTCCGGGTTGCTGGGTGCCGACACCCGCCGGGGGAAGGCGGTGACGTCGACCGGGAACGCCGCCACCGGATCGGCGACGGGGAGCAGGTGGTAGATCGAGAAGCTGTAGACGTCGGAGACCGGCACGACCACCGGCATCAGCGGCGCGGCCGCGTTGCCGGCGGTCGTCTTGCGTCCCGGGTAGGGACCGATGAACAGCCGGATGAACGCGTAGTACGCCGCCTCCTGGGCCAGCTCCGCGGTGTCGGCGACGACGTCGACGAGCACGCCCGCCTCGTGTCCGGTCACCGCGTGGTGCGGCTCCAGGTCGCCGAGCACCGCGTCGAGTCCGAAGATCCGCGTGTGCAGCCGCAGCCGGCCCTCGGCGACGGCCTGGGCGAAGCGCGGTGCGGTCAGCGTCGCCTGCTCGGCCGCGTCGGTCCACGAGCGGGCCTGCTCCAGCAGCGCCGGCTCGCGGACGCCGAGGAGCGAGACGGCGCGGAAGCCCTCGCGCCGCGCCCCCTCGAGCAGCAGGGTGTACGGCGCCTCGTGCCACTGGGCACCCTCGCAGCGGATGCCGCCGTCGACCTCGGCGTAGGTGGCCGCCGAGAGGTCGAGGGTGCCGCCCGGGTTGTCCTCCTGCGTCGGGTGCGAGCGCTCGTAGAAGGTGTGCGAGACCAGCGAGCGGATCGTGGGAGCCGCGCCCTCGTGCGGCGAGCGCACCGTGAAGCCGGTGGCGTCGAGGCTGGCCCAGATGCAGCGCCCCGAGTCGCCCGGCTCGAGCGCCAGCCCGCCGCACTCCAGCATCTTGCCGGCGTGTGCGGCGATCGCGGTCGGGATGCCGCGCAGCATCGGCAGGGCCATGAACAGCCCGATGTCGAGCGCTCGGCCGGTGATGACGCCGTCGACCCCTTGCTCGAGACCGGCCATGACCGGCTCGGGGCCGATCAGGGCGACCACGCGCTCGACCTGGTCGACGTCCTCGACGGTCAGCGGGTCCGCGAGCCCGGCGCCCGCGGCGCACGGCACGACCGGCGGGCCCTGCTCGACGGCCGCCCGCAGGTCGGCACGGGAGAGCTCGGAGCGGATCACGCCCACCCGGGGCCGCCAGCCGTTCCGCTCGCACATCTCGTCGAACCGGCGCAGGCAGCTCTCGAGGTGGACGTCGCCGCCGGCGATCCCGAAGGAGAAGACGAACGGCACGCCGTGCTCCAGCGCGGCGCGGACGTAGGGCTCCACGTTCGCGGCCTGGTTGGCCGCGACCTGCTCGCCCGAGCCGAGCCAGTAGGGGCCCCAGTCACTCCCGGTCCCCTGAGCGACGACCGCGTCGACACCCCACTCGAAGGCGCGCGCGATCGCCTCCTCGACGTCCGCGGACGGCGCGATGTGGTTGACGAAGCCGAGCAGGCGCACCGGCTCGACAGGGAGTCCGCTCATGCCTGCACCTCCACCAGCTCCTCGCGCAGCCGGCGGCGGAGCACCTTGCCCGCCGCGTTGCGCGGCAGGTCCTCGACGACCACGACGTGGCGCGGTCGCTTGTAGCCCGCGAGCCGGGTCCCGGCCCACGCGGTCAGCTCGTCGGGGTCCAGCCCGTCGCGCGGCACGACGACGGCCGCGACGACCTCGCCCCAGCGCTCGTCGGGTACGCCGACCACCACGGCCTCGGCGACGTCCGGGTGCTCCCGGAGCACGCGCTCGACCTCGGCCGGGTAGACGTTCTCGCCGCCGGAGATGATGAGGTCCTTGACCCGGTCGGTGAGGTAGAGCAGGCCCTCCTCGTCGAGGTGACCCCCGTCGCCGGTGCGCAGCCAGCCGTCCTCGGCGTACAGCGCGGCCGTCTCCTCGGGCCGCCCGGCGTACCCCGGTGAGTTCTGGGCGGAGCGCGTCCACACCTCGCCGAACTCCCCCACCCCGCAGCGCGCCCCGGTCTGCGGGTCGTGGACCTCGAGCTCGACCCAGGGGTAGGGCCGTCCCGCCGAGCGCCAGCGCGGCGACGCCGGGTCGATCTGCGGATCGGCCGGCATCTCGGTGAACGCGCCGGTGGTCTCCGACATCCCGTAGAGCTGGGTCAGCACCGGCCCGAACAGGGTGTGGGCCGCACGCTGGGTGGCCGGGCTGATGGGCGAGGCGCCGTAGAGCACCCGGCTCAGGTGCGGGAAGCGTGAGCCGGCCGGGGCCTCCGCGCACAGCCGGTCGATGATCGCCGGCACCAGGAACGTGTGCGTGATCTCGTCGCGCTCGAGGTGACCGAGCAGGGTCGCCGGGTCGGCGTCGGAGGCGAGCACCGAGGTGGAGCCCGCGACCAGGCCGGCCAGGCCCCAGCTCAGCGCGCCGACGTGGAACAGGGGCGTGGCGAGCAGGGTCCGCGAGTCCGGCTCCAGGCGCCACCAGGGCACGACGCCGGTGGCCTTGGTGCCGAGGTTGCGGTCGGTGAGCAGCACGCCCTTGGGCCGGCCGCTGGTCCCGGACGTGTAGACCTGCAGGACGACGCGGTCCAGGTCCTCGGGCAGGTCGGCCAGGTCGACGGCCGGGGCCGCGGCCAGCCAGGCCTCGTACGCCGGGCCGAGCTCGAGGTCGAGCAGCGAGCCAGGGACGGCGCGCAGCGCCGGGAACAGGTGGGCGGTCCGCGGCTCGAGGACGGTGGCCCGGGGCGCGGCGTCGGCCGCCACCTCGCTCAGCTCGGCGGGCGCCAGCCGCCAGTTGAGTGGCACGGCGACGGCCCCGGCGCGCGCACACCCGAGCAGCGCCTCGAACGTCTCCAGCGCGTTGGCCAGGATCAGCGCCACGCGGTCGCCCGGCCGCAGCCCCGCGGCGAGCAGCCCGCGCGCGAAGCGGTCGGCGCGGGCGTCGAGCTCGGCGAAGGTCTGCACCCGCCGGGCCCGCACGAACGCCGGGTGGTCCGGTCGGCTCCGCGCCCACTCCCGGGCCTGGTCGGCCAGCCGGTACGGGCCGCTCACCTGCCCCGGTCCTCGCCCAGGTCGGTGGGCAGCGACTGGACCGCGCGCAGCATCGCGCTGCCGGCGTACGCCGGGTCCTCGTCGAGCAGCCGCGCGTCGGGGAAGCGCCGCAACAGCGTGGAGAAGACGACGTCGCCCTCGAGGCGCGCAAGGGCTGCCCCGAGGCAGTAGTGCGCACCGAAGGCGAAGGAGAGGTGCTCGTTCTTGTTGGCCCGGGTGAGGTCGAGCCGGTCCGGGTCCGCGAAGACGGTCTCGTCACGGTTGGCGGCGCCCATCACCACGACGACCGTCTGGCCCTCGCGCACCGGCACGCCACCGATCTCGAAGTCGCCGGCCGCGACGCGCGGCAGGTAGTGGTGCGGCGAGTCGTAGCGGATGAGCTCGTCGCTCGCGCCACTGACCAGCTCCGGCCGCTCACGCAGCAGGTCCCACTGGTCCCGGTTGCGCTGGAGGGCCAGGAAGCCGTTGCCGAGCAGGTTGGTGGTGGTCTCGCTGCCACCGAAGAGGATGAGCAGGTACATCGCGACCAGCTCGTCCTCGGTGAGCACCTCGTCGTCGGCCGAGGCCAGCAGCGCCGCGGCGAGCTCGGGGCCCTCACCGGTCTGGCGGAAGCGGGTGACGGTCCGACCGACGTACTCCCGGAAGGCGTCGATGGCCTCGTCGGCCTCGTGCAGCGAGCGCTCGTCGAGCGAGAACAGCCGGCCGACGGCCTCCGACCACTCCCAGATCAGCTCGCGGTCCGACTGCGGCACCCCGAGCATGTCGACGATCACCCGGACGGGGAGCTTGTTGGCCAGGTGCTGCTTCACGTCGGCGACCGGCGCCGCCTTCATCTCCTCGATGAGGTCGTCGACGTGGGCCTGCACCGAGTCGCGCAGCTGGGCGATCCGGCGGGCGGTGAAGCCGCGGGCCGAGATCCGGCGCAGCCGCGCGTGGGACTCCGCGTCCTGCCGGCTCATGAACAGGCTCTCGAAGTCGAGCACCTTGAAGAACGTGTCGTGCTGGTCGAGCGGCAGCCGCGCGATCGTGCCCTCGGCGAGCTCGCCGAAGCGGTAGGCGTTCTGGATGATCGGGTAGCGGCCCGCCATCACGTCCTTCACGTCGCGGTAGCGCGTGACCACGGTCGCCGGACCGCTCTCCCACCGCACCACACCGCTGCCGGAGCGCCAGCGCTCGTACATCGGGTAGGGCCAGGCGATGGTCGCAGGGTCGGCGGAGAAGAAGGCCGTGATCTCCTCGTCGCGGACCCGGGCGGTCGCCGTCGCGCTCATCTCGGCTCGCTCTCTACCCTGCTTATGTTGATCATGGATTGCGAGCACGTTATTCCGCGGTGAAGTGGCTGTCAACCGTCGCACTGACGACCGTGCGGCGCGGCAGCAGGAGCCACGCGACCCCGGCCGAGACGAGGGCACCGGTGCAGGAGACCAGCGAGGCCACGACGATGCCCGTCTCCCGCGGCCCGTCCTCGCCCACGGGCGTGTACGCCGCGAGGACGGTCGCCACCAGCGCGGCACCGAAGGCGCCGCCGAGCAGCCGCAGCACCTGGTTGACGCCCGTGGCACTGGCGGTGCGCTCGTCGGGCGTGCGGGCCACGATCAGCGCGGGCATCACCGAGTAGGCCAGGCCGATACCGACGCCGAGCAGGAGCATCATCAGCAGCACGTCGACCGGGCCGGCGTGCCGCAGGGCGAAGACGCCGAAGGAGGCCGCGACCATCACCGAGCCGAGGGTCAGCACCGCGCGGAACCCGATGCGTCGCGCGAGCACCCGCGCGAGGCCCGGGCACACGAGGCTGGCCAACGCCATGGGCAGCATCAACAGTCCGTAGACCAGGACCGAGTAGCCGAGCCCGAACCCGGTCGCCGTCGGTGACTGCGCCACGAGCACCACGACCGAGACCCCGCCGAAGATGCCGACGCCGAGCAGCAGGGCCGCGACGTTCACCGCCAGCACGCCGGGGGCGGTGGCCAGCCGCAGGTCGATGAGCGGGGCCGGCACCCGCAGCTCGAGCACCGACCACGCCACGAGCAGCACCACGCCCGACGCGCCGAGGCCGAGGACCGGCGTCGACGTCCAGCCCCAGACACTGCCGCGGGCGATGGCCAGCAGCGTCGCAGCGAGCCCGAGCCAGAGCAGGAGGGCACCGGGCAGGTCGACGGCGACGGCCCCGCCGCCGGTCGACACGGGCACCCGCCGCCACACCCAGAGCGCGGCGCTGCCCGCGACGACCGCGGCGAGCAGGAACGCGAGCCGGTAGCCGCCGAGCAGGACGCACAGGCCGATGGCCGGGTTGCCGAGGCCGACCCCGACGGCCACGCTCGTCGACAGCACGCCGAGGGTCCGGGCCAGCACCGCGCCCTCGAGCTGCTCGCGGGCGATGCTGACGGTCAGCGGCACCATCGCGTAGCCGAAGCCCTGCAGGGACCGCGCGGTCAGCAGGGCCGAGAACGTCGGTACCAGGGCCACGAGGCTCGCCGCGGTGACGACGAGCAGCGACCCCACGAGCAGGTGTCGCCGCAACCGGCCGTCGGCCAGCCGCGAGAGCACGGGAGTGCAGACCGCGCCGACGACCAGGGTGACGATGAGTCCCCACTGGGCGTCGGCGACCGTCACGTCCCGGGTCACCGCGACCTCGTAGACGATCGGGCTGCCCAGGCCGGCGACGATGGCGCCGGTGAGGGCGGCGAAGGACAGGCAGGCGATGAGTCCGCGGTCGGTCGCCGCGTGCGTCACCTGGCCGGCGGTCACCCCGCGGGTCAGACCAGCTCGAACAACGTGGCGTTGGCCATGCCGCCGCCCTCGCACATCGTCTGCAGCCCGTAGCGCTGGCCCTCGCGCCGCATCCGGTGCAGCAGCGTGGTGGTCAGCCGCGCGCCCGTGCCGCCGAGCGGGTGACCGAGCGCGATGGCGCCGCCCTGGGGGTTGGTGCGCCCCGGGTCCGCCCCGGTCTCGGCGAGCCACGCCATCGGGACGCTCGCGAAGGCCTCGTTGACCTCGAACGAGCCGATCTCGTCCAGCGGCACGCCGGAGCGGTCGAGGAGCTTGGCGGTGGCGGGGATCGGGCCGGTGAGCATGAGGACCGGGTCCGAGCCCTCGACCACCATGGTGTGGACCCGGGCGAGAGGAGCGAGGCCGTGCTTCTCGACCGCGCGACTCGAGGCGACGAGGAGTGCGGCCGCGCCGTCGGAGACCTGGCTGGCCAGGGCGGCGGTCAGGCGACCACCCTCGGTCAGCGGGTTGAGCGAGGCCAGCTTCTCCGCGGTGGTGTCCGCGCGGGGGCCCTCGTCGCGGCTCAGACCCGCGACGTCCACGATCTCGGCGTCGAAGTCCCCGGCCGCCTGCGATCGCAGCGCGCGGGCGTGGCTCTCCAGCGCGTAGGCCTCCATCGCCGCGCGCGGGAGTGCCCACTTCTCGGCGATCAGCTCGGCGCCGCGGAACTGCGAGATCTCCTGGTCGCCGTAGCGCTGGGCCCAGCCGGTGCCGCCGCGCGGGTGGGCCATGCCCTTCTCCAGGCCGATCAGCGTCGGCGAGGCGATCGGCACCTGGCTCATCACCTCGACGCCGCCGGCGACCACGACGTCCTGGGTGCCGGACAGCACCGCCTGCGCGGCGAAGTGCAGCGCCTGCTGGGAGGAGCCGCACTGGCGGTCGATGGTCGTGCCGGGGACCCGCTCGGGCAGCCCGGCCGAGAGGGCGGTGATCCGGGCGGTGTTGGAGGCCTGCGGGCCGACCTGACCGACGCAGCCCCAGAGGACGTCGTCGAGGGCCTCGGGGTCGACCCCGGTCCGGGAGACGAGCTCGCGCAGCACGGCGGCGCCGAGGTCGACGGGGTGCACACCGGACAGCGCGCCGCCGCGGCGGCCCACCGCCGACCGCACCGCGCCGACGACGAAGGCCTGCTCAGCCATCGGGGGACTCCTTCCACCGGGGTGGTCGCTTCTCGAGGAACGCCGCGGCCCCCTCGGGCAGGTCGCTGCCGAGGAAGAACGGCAGGTTCATGAACTGGGCCGCGTCGAGGGCCTGGTCGGCCGGCAGGTCGGCCAGGTGCGCGAACGCGCGACGACCCAGGCGCACGGCGAGCGGGCTGGTGTCGGCGAACATCGCGGCGTACTCGTCGGCGGCGGCCCACAGCTCCTCGGTGCCCTCGCAGACGCGGGCGAGGAAGCCGGCCTTGTCGGCCTCGGCCACGTCCATCGCCCGGCCGGTGAGCACCAGGTCCATCACCAGCTTGCGCGGCAGCGCGCGGACGAGCGGTGCGACGATGATCATCGGGAAGAGCCCGATCTTGACCTCGGGCATGGCGAAGCTCGCGCGCCGGGTGGCCAGCACCACGTCGCACATCCCGGCCAGGCCCATCCCGCCGGCGTACGCCGGGCCGTCGACCAGGGCGACCAGGGGCTTCGGTGCGCGCAGCGCGAGCCGGTGCAGGTCCACGATCGACTGCGGCCACGCCCACGCCACCTCGCCCGGCGTCGAGGCGAGCTCCTTCATCTGTCTCAGGTCGCCGCCCGCGGAGAACGCCGGGCCGTGGGCCGCGATCGCCACCGACCGGGTCCCGTCGTCCTCCAGCGCGGTCCGCAGCGCGTCGAGGAGCGCGTCGGCGAGCTCGCCGTTGAGCGGGTTGCGGGCCTCGGGCCGGTCCAGGGTGAGGACCGTCATCGAGCCCCGGGTGGAGACCAGGACGGGCGCGCTCACCCGGGCAGCTCCATGCGCAGCAGCCAGGCGTACATGACCTTGCCGAGGTGGTCCGAGCGCAACGACATGGTGCCGCCACCGTCGAGGGCCCCGGTGAGCACGAAGTTGAGCGCCCTGATGCCCGGCAGCTCGTAGCGGGTCACGCTGCCCTGCACGAGGTCGCCGAAGTGCGCGGTCACGCGCTCCTCGGTCACCTCCCGGCACAGCACCTCGTAGCCGGCGTCGTCCCACGCGACCAGGCCGACGTTGCAGGTGTCGCCCTTGTCGCCGGAGCGGCCGTGGGCGAGGTCGGCGACACGGGTGGGCACCTCAGACCTCCAGCATCTCGACGGACTGCGTGACGTGCTCGCGGGGGATCAGGCAGGGCCAGATCGCGTAGAGCTCCTTGAGCGGCGGCCGGGTGCCGACGCCGGCCACGCCGGCGGGGCCGTTGTTGTAGAGCGGCACGCTCTCGGTGAAGACCTTGCGGGCGTTCTCCGCGTCCGGGCAGCGCGCGGCGTAGCGCACCACGATCTCGGTCAGCTCGGGGTCGTCGGGCTCGGCCACGACGCCGGGGAACATCGAGGTCTGCCCGACGTACTCCACGTGGTCCTCGGTGTACTGGAAGTCGGCGCGCTCGAGGCGGGTGCGCAGGAACTCGAGCCCGCGCTGGGCCTTGGCGTAGGCGTCGGGCCAGGTGTAGGTGAACACGGCCTCGCCGACGAAGCCCGCGCGGTAGCCCATGTTGACCTTGAGCGTCGCGGGCGCGGGCTTGCCGGTGCCGCCGGTGATGCGGACCCGGTCGTCGCCGAGGTCCTCCAGGTGCACCTGGGTGAAGTCGGCGGTGACGTCGGCGGTGAGGTAGTTGCCGGGGTCGAGGATCTCGTAGACGAGCTGCTCGCTGACCGTGCCGACGTCGACGCGACCGCCCGTGCCGGGGGTCTTGGTCAAGACGGCGGTGCCGTCCTCGGCGACCTCGGCGATCGGGTAGCCGAGCTCCTCCAGCCCGGGCACGCCCTGCCAGTCGCCGGCGTACAGCCCTCCGGTGGCCTGTCCGCCGCACTCGATGGCGTGGGCGACCACCGTCGCCATGCCGAGCCGGTCCCAGTCGTCACGGGCCCAGCCGAACTCGTGGATGAGGGGGCCGAGATAGAGCGCGATGTCGGTGACCCGGCCGCAGACCACGATCTGAGCGCCCTGGCGCAGCGCGTCGACGATGCCCTCGCACCCGGTGTAGACGGCCGCGTGGGTGAGCCGCTCGCGGACCTCGGACAGCGGTCGTCCCGTGTCGAGGTTCTCGAACCCCACGCCCGAGGTCATGAGGTCGTCGATGTCGGCCTCGATGTCGTCGCCGGTGACCACGCCGATGCGCAGCCCGGAGATCCCGAGCTCCTTGGCCATCGTCGCGATCGCCTCGGCGGCCGCGCGGGGGTTGGCACCGCCCGAGTTGGTGACGACCTTGACGCCTTTCTCGACGATGGCCGGCAGTGCGCCGCGCAGCAGGTCGAGGATGTCGCGGGTGTAGCCGCGGTCGCTGGCCTTGGCGCGCTGCTTGGCCAGGATCGACATGGTCAGCTCGGCCAGGTGGTCGCAGCACAGGTAGTCGATGTCGCCGCGCTCGACCATCTCGATGGCCGGCTGGACCCGGTCGCCCCAGAAGGCCATGCCGGCACCGAGCCGGACGGTCCGGCCGCTCATGCGGGCAGCCCGAGGAGACGGGCGAGGTTGCCACCGAGGACCCCGTCCTCCTCCTCCTGGGTCAGGCCGAGGGCGCGGATGGCCGCGATCTCCCGGGCGGGGTCGGCCATCGGCCAGTCCGAGCCGTAGACGACCCGGTCCGCGCCGTGGGTGCGGATGAGGCGGACGACCCTCTCGGGCTCGAGCTCGGCCATGGTGGGCGGCCAGGAGGTCTCGAGGTGGACCGAGCTGCCGACGACGTGCTCCTCGGCCTCGTCGAGCAGGTGGTAGCCGCCGTAGTGGCAGGCGATTAGCTCCAGGTCCGGGATCGTGTCCGCGATCTTGCGCAGCAGGTGCGGGCGACCGCGCTCGTTGGCGGCCTCGTCGCCACCGGCGCCGACGTGGCAGACCACCGGCAGGCCCTCCTCGGCCAGGGCCGAGAGGATCTCGTGGACGCGGGAGTCGGCCAGCGAGACGTCCTGGAACAGCGGGTGCAGCTTGACCCCGACGATGCCGTTGTCCCGCAGGCTCTTGAGGTTCTCCTCGACGGAGAGCTCGGGGTGCACGGTGCCGAACGGCACGAGCCGGTCGCGCGGCACGGTGCCGATGAACTCGTTGGTCCGCGCCACGACCGAGGCCTTGATGCCGACGCCGAGCGCGAGCCCCATGTCGATCCCGGCCGCGTCCATGGTCTCCAGCAGCCCGGAGAGCTTGCCGTTGAACAGCAGCGGCATCCCCGAGGGGCGTTGGGCCTGCATCGCGTCGGCGATGTGGTCGGGCCACACGTGGAGATGGCAGTCGACGATCACCGGGCCGCCCTCACTGAGCCAGGTCCTTGACGAGCTTCTTGGCCAGCGAGTCGAGGATGACCTCGGTCGAGCCCTCGTAGATGCGCATCGGGCGGGCCTCGCGGTAGATCCGCTCCATCTTGCCGCCGCGGACCAGTCCGAAGCGGCCCATGACCTGCACGCAGCGGTCGACCACGCGGCCGCAGGCCTCAGTGGCGTGCACCTTGGCGATCGAGGACAGGTGCAACCCGGCCAGCGGGTCGCGGGCGGCGGCGGCCGCGGCGCGGTAGGTGATCGCCCGGGCGGCCTCGATCTCCACCCAGCAGGTCGCGAGGCTGGCCGGTACGCCGCCCAGCTTGGCCAGCGGCATGCCGAACTGCTCGCGGGTGGTCGCGTGCGCGACCGCCTCGTGCAGGGCCGCCTCGGCCAGGCCGACGGAGGCGCCGGCGACCGACACGCGGAAGGTCGCCAGGGTGGACAGCATCAGCCGGAACCCCTGGCCCGGCTCGCCGAGGCGGTGGTCGACCGGCACCCGGACGTCCTCGAGGACGACGTCGCCGAGGACGTGGGGCGCGAGGATCTGGTGCGGGGTGGTGACGGTCACGCCCGGGGCGTCGGCAGGCACGAACACCAGGGAGTAGCCGTCGTCCTCCTTGGCCAGGACGGCGAAGAACGAGGCGTCGGGCGCGTTGGTGATGAAGGACTTGTGGCCGTTCACCACCAGCTCGCCGTCGTGCTCCTCGACGGTGGTGGTGATGGCCCGGAGGTCCGAGCCGACCCCGGGCTCGGTGAGCCCGATCGCGGCGATCGCCTCCAGCGCGGCGACCTGCGGCAGCCACTGCTTGCGGACCGCGTCGGAGCCCGCGACCGAGACCGCGAAGCTGCCGATGCCCTGCATCGCGAACATCGAGTCGAGGTGGTCGCTGACCGCGGCCAGCTGCTCGCGCACCACCGTGACCGCGAGGGAGTCGACGGCCTCGAAGCGGCCGCCGTACTCCGCGGCGACGACGACCTCGCACAGACCGGAGGCGGCGAGCCGCTCGCGGACGTCGGGGTCGAAGCGGTCGGCCTCGTCGGCGCGGTCGGCCACGTCCTCGCAGGACGCGGCGAGCCGGTGCGCCTCGGCCTGCAGGTCGACGTAGCGCTGGGGGAGCTCGAAGAGACCCGTCTGCTCGTCAGTCACGCTCACTGGGCGATCGCCTCCGGGGGACGCTGGTTGAAGTTCCGGCCGAACAGCTCCGAGGCGATCCTGACACGCTGGATCGCGGGCGTTCCGCCGGCGATCGCCCACCCGTGGGCGTCGCGGTGGAGTCGCTCGATGCCGTACTCCTCGGTGTAGCCGTTGCCGCCGTGCATCTGCATGGCGAGGTCGGAGACCTCCTTGCCCATCTCGTTGGCGAAGCACTTGGCCACCGAGACCTCGTAGGCGTGGGGCAGGCCGGTGCCGGCGTTGGTCGCGGCGCGCTGGATGAGCAGGCGCGCGGCCTCGACCTTCATGGCCATGGTCGCCACGACCATCTGCACGTTCTGGAACTCCACCAGTGGGCGGCCGAACTGCTCGCGCTGCTCGACGTAGCTGCGCGTGCGGTCCAGCGCAGCCTGGCCGATGGCCAGCGACATCGTGGCGTTGCCGAGCCGCTCGATGGAGAAGACGCCGAAGAGCTTGTGGAAGCCGCCGGCCTCGACCACCACGTTCGAGGCCGGCACGCGCACCCCGTCGAAGTGGATGTCGGCGCTGGGGATGCCCCGGAAGCCCATGAGCCGCTCGGGGGCACCGAAGCTCACCCCCGGGGTGTCGGCCGGCACGATGACCGCACCGATGCCCTTCGCGCCCGGCTCGTCGCTGAGGCGGCAGTAGACGAGGTAGTGGTCGGCGTGGCCGCCGTTGGAGATCCAGCGCTTGTTGCCGTCGATGACGATCTCGTCGCCGTCGCGACGTCCACGCGTCTTGAGGTCGGTGGCGGCCGAGCCGGCGTCCGGCTCGCTGATGCCGATGGCCATCGTGACCTCACCGGTGGCCACCCGCGGGAGGATCGAGTGCTTCTGCTCCTCGGTGCCGAAGAACTCGATGACGCGACACGGGCCCACGTTGGCCTCGAAGATCTGGAACGCGGCCGGGCGGCACTCCTTGGCCAGCTCCTCCTGGACGATCAGCGCGTCCATGAGGGTGCCGCCGTGGCCGCCGTACTGCTCGGGGATCGCGATGCCGAGGAAGCCGAGCTCGGCCAGTCGACGGACCTCTTCGGCGGGCAGGGCGGTCCGGTCGCGGTCCCAGGCCTCGGCGTAGGGCGCGTAGCACTCGCGGGCCACGTCGGCCGCCACCTCGCGGAGGTGGTGCTGCTCGGGGGACAAGAGAAAGCCCTGCACGTCGGCTCCCCGTCGTGAGGACGCCGGGTCCGGCGTCGTGAGTGGATGATAACTATGATCATGGTACTGATAGATTGCCACCCGTCAAGGCGGCGGCCACACTGGCCGGCAGGCCGCCCCGCCGCGAGCCCGACCCGAGGAGAGGCCATGACGCAGGACCCGACCCCGCCCCCCGGACCCGGCTTCGACCTGGCCGGCCGGACCGTGCTGGTCACCGGCGGGAGCCGCGGCCTCGGCCGCGCGATGGCCTACGGCTTCGCCCGCTGCGGGGCCCGTGTCGTGGTGGCCAGCCGCAACGGCGAGGCCTGCGAGGAGTTCGCGGCCGAGCTCTCGGAGACCACCGGTGTGCCCGCCCAGGGGCTCGGCGCCCACGTCGGTCACTGGGACGAGCTCGATGCGCTCGCCGATGCGGCCTGGTCGGCGTTCGGGTCGGTCGACGTGCTCGTCAACAACGCCGGGATGTCGCCGGTCTACGACCGCGAGGTCGACGTCACCGAGGCCCTGTTCGACAAGGTCATCGACGTCAACCTCAAGGGCCCGTTCCGGCTCACCGCCCTGCTCGGCACCCGGATGGCCGAGTCCGGCGGCGGCTCGGTCATCAACATCTCCAGCGCGGGCGCGGTCCACCCCCGCCCCGGCATCCTCCCGTACGCCGCGGCGAAGGCGGGTCTCAACGCCATCACCGTCGGCTTCGCGCACGCCCTCGGCCCCGACGTGCGCGTCAACGCGATCATGGCGGGCACCTTCCTCACCGACGTCAGCAAGGCCTGGGACGAGGAGGCCTTCGCCCGGCGTGCACAGACCTTCGCGGCCCAGCGCGGCGGGCAGCCCGACGAGATCGTCGGCGCCGCGCTCTACCTCGCGAGCGACCTCGCGTCGTACACGACGGGCTCGGTGCTCACCGTCGACGGCGGTCAGCCGTGAGCGCCCCTCGCGCGGCCCTGGCCCGGCTCGCCCCCGAGCCCACCGCGGCACTGGCCGAGGTCGAGCGCGTGGCGGCCGCGAGCGTCGACCCCCACGTCCTCGAGCTGGTCCGCGACCGGGTGGCCTCCGTGCTGGGCGGTGTCCCCTCCGACCTCGACGACTGGCGCTCGCGCACCGACCTCGACGCGGCCGACCGCGCGGTGCTCGACTTCGTCGAGCAGTTCGTCTTCTCGGTCTCCAGCCTCGACGACGCCCAGGTCGCCGCGCTGCTCGAGCACGCCGACCCGATCCGCGTCCACGAGCTCTGCAACCTGGTCTGGGCCGTCGACCTCGGCACCCGGCTCGACCTGGTCGCCGGGGTGGTGCTGTCGTGAGCAGCCGGATCCCGCTCCCCACCGACCCGTCCGTCCCGAAGTACGGCACCCCCGTCGACTTCGCCGTCGCCGCCTTCGCCGCCGCGGTCGTGCGCCAGCGCGCGCTCGACCCGACCACCACCGAGCTGGTGCGCCTGCGGTGCGCGCGCGTCCACGACTGCCGGCTGTGCCAGTCGGTGCGCAACGTGGAGGCCGGCGAGGTCGACGAGTCCCTCGCGACCCAGGTCGACCACCACGAGACGAGCGTCCTCAGCGAGCGGCACCGGGTCGCGCTGCGCCTGACCGACGCGATGATCCTCGACCCGTCGGCGGCCGACGAGGCGCTGCGCGCCGACGCCCGCCGCCTCTTCACCGAGACCGAGATCGCCGAGCTGCTCCTCGACGTCGTGAAGTGGAGCCAGCAGAAGGCCTCGGTCGCACTGCGCATCGAGGTCGCGCCGCGCGAGGGTCTGAGCGAGCTCTCCTTCGACGCCGACGGACAGGCGCGGGTGGGCGGCGCGCTGTAGATGTCAGCCGCGGCCGGCGACGCCCGCGGCCACGAGCTCGTCGCGCTCGGCCTGGCCCAGGCCCAGCCACTGCTCGAGGACCTCGTCGGTGTGCTCGCCGATGCTCGGGATCCCGTCGTACGTCGGCCCGTGGTAGTCGTGCAGGTGCACGACCGGGCCCGGCATGAGGACGCGACCGAGCGCCTCGCTGCCCTGGAGCTCGACCAGGGTGCGCTCCAGGTAGTGCTCGTCCTGGACGATGTCGCTGGCGTCGTTGACCTGGGAGCAGACGACCTCGTGCTCGTCGAGGATCTTGAGGATCTCGTCGCGGGGGCGCTCGGCGACCCAGGCGGTCACCTTCTCCTGGAGCTCGTCGTTGTGCTGCATGCGGACGGCGTTGGTCGCGTAGCGCGGGTCCTCGATGAGCTCGGGCTGACCCATGGCCGCGAAGAGCCGCTTGGCGATCCGCTGGTTCGACGCGGCGATGGACAGCCACTTGCCGTCGGCGGCCTGGTAGACCCCGCGCGGCGAGGCCGAGCCCGTGCCGTTGCCGACCCGACCCTGGACGAAGCCGGTGCCGGTGTAGTTCATGATCATGTCGCCCACGATGAACATGAGCGGCTCGTAGAGCGCCACGTCGACCTGGTCCCCGCGGCCGTCGCGCTCGCGGCGGTACAGCGCCATCGCGGTGCCCATCGCGGCCGCGATGCCGGAGATCGAGTCGGCGAAGCCGAACGGCGGCGACGTCGGCGGGGTCTCGGGCCAGCCGTTGATGTAGGCGAAGCCGCTGCCGGTCTCGGCGACCGTGCCGAACCCGGGCTTGGCCTTGTTGGGCCCGAACTGGCCGAAGCCGGAGACGCTGGTGACCACGATGCGCGGGTTGATCTCCGAGAGCGCCTGGTAGCCGATCCCCCAGGCGTCGACCCGCCCGGGCCGGAAGTTCTCGATGACCACGTCGACCTCGGTGGCCAGCCGGCGGATCAGGTCGTGGGCCTGCTCGGTGCGCAGGTCGAGGGCCAGCGAGCGCTTGCCGGAGTTGAGCCGGCCGAAGCCGAAGGACTGGCCGTTCTTCATCGGCGTCCACTGGCGGGCGTAGTCACCGGTCGCCGGGTCCTCGACCTTGACCACGTCCGCACCGAAGTCACGCAGCATCCGCCCGCACGTCGGCGCGGCGTACATCGACCCGAGCTCGAGGACCTTGACCCCCGCGAGCGGCCCCTGGGACTGCGCCATCACAGCCGCCACTGGATGTGCTTGACCTCGAGGTACTCGCGCATCCCCCACTCGCCGAGCTCACGCCCGACGCCGGAGCGGCCGTAGCCGCCGAACGGTGCGTCCGGACGCATCGCGCCACCGCCGTTGATCCACACCGTGCCGGCGCGGACGGCCTCGGCCATCCGGCGGGCCTGGACCGGGTCGTCGCACCAGATGTTCGCGGCCAGGCCGTACGCCGTGTCGTTGGCCAGGCGGACCGCGTCCTCCTCGTCCTCGAACGGCAGGATCACCGCGACGGGACCGAAGATCTCCTCCTGGACCGCACGCGCGTCGTGCGGCAGGTCGCCGAGCAGGACGGGGTTCACGAACCAGCCCTTCTCCGGCAGCGGCTTGGTCACCTCGAGCAGCTTGGTGCCGCCCTCGGCGACGGAGCCGTCGATGAAGCCCCGCACGCGGGCCTGGTGGTCGGGTCGGATCATCGGCCCGATGTTGGTCGCGCGGTCCCACGGGTCGCCCACGACCATCTGGTCGAAGGCCGAGGCGCCCGCCTCGAGGAACTCGTCGTAGCGGCTCTTGTGCACCAGCAGCCGCGCGAGCGCCGCGCAGCCCTGCCCGCCGTTGCGCGACCAGCGCAGGTGCATCTCGACCGCGATCTTCGAGACGTCGACGTCGGGCATGACAATGCTGGGCGACTTGCCGCCGAGCTCGAGGGTGACGCCGGCGAGGTTCTCCGCGGCCTGGGCCATGATCTTCGAGCCGACGCCGTCGGAGCCGGTGAAGGAGACGCGGTCGACGCCGCGGTGCGAGGAGAGCTGCACGCCGACCTCGGTGCCGCCGACGATGACGTTCATGACGCCGGCGGGCAGCCCGGCCTCCTGGATCAACTCGCCGAGCAGCAGCGTGGTCAGCGGCGTCCGCGGCGAGGGGAACAGCACGACGGTGCACCCCGCGGCCAGCGCGGCACCGAACTTGAAGATGGCCAGGTTGAGCGGGTAGTTGTAGCCGGTGATGGCGGCGACCACGCCGACGGGCTGGTGGACCACGTCGCTCTCGGTCGGCACCGGCTTGTCGTAGCCGCCGAGGTGCTCGGTCCGGTCGCGCTTCGCGGCCTCCGCCGCCCAGCGCAGGTGCTCGTCGACGGCCATCTTGACCTGGAGGTACTCCGCCAGCGCGACGGGCGTGCCGACCTCGTTGACGATCGAGGGCAGCAGCCGGTCGGCCGCGCCCTCGAGGACGTCGGCCAGTCGGTGGATGTGGCGCGACCGCTCCTCCCCGGACAGGGCCGCCCAGGCCGGGAACGCCGTGCGGGCCGCGGCGACGGCATCGTCGACCTGCGTGGGCGAGGCGCCGCCCACGGTCGCGATGACCTCCTCGGTGGCCGGGTTGAACACGTCCCAGCGCTCCCCCTCGGGGTCGACCATGTGTCCGCCGATGAGCAGCGTCCTGGTGTCGGGGACCCAGGTGCGCATCTCGTCCTCGGTCAGGGGGCGGTCGGTGGTGACGGACATCAGCGGGTCTCTCCTCGGGGCTGGGTGCTGTCGAAGGTGTCGGCGGTGACGCCGTCGTCGCGGAGCGCGGCCTTGCGGACCTTCTCCGAGGGCGTCTTGGGGAGCGCGTCGACGATGCGCAGGTAGCGCGGGATCGCGAAGGCGGGGATCTTGCCCTGGGCCCACGCGAGCAGGTCGCCGGCGCTGACCGCGTCGGGTCCCGTCGTGACCACGACCGCAAGGACCTCGTCCTCACCGGCCTCCTGGTCGGCGGGCACGCCGACGACGGCGGCCTCGACCACGTCGGGGTGGCCGAGCAGGGCCTGCTCGACCTCGTAGGAGCTGATGTTCTCGCCGCGGCGCCGCAGAGCGTCCTTGTAGCGGTCGATGAAGTAGAACCAGCCGTCCTCGTCCTGGCGCAGCGCGTCGCCGGTGTGGAACCACAGGTTGCGCCAGGCCTCGACGGTCTTCTCGGGCATGTTGTAGTAGCCGCCCGAGCAGGTCCACGGGTGCACCGGGCGGACCACGAGCTCGCCGATCTCGCCCACCGCGACCTCACGGTCGGTCTCGGGGTCGACCAGGCGGATGTCGAACCACTCCTTGTTCTGCAGCCCGGCCGCGCCCGCGGGCCGCGGCACGGCGTAGGGCGACATGATCGGCGCGCACGTCTCGGTCAGACCGAAGGCGTCGACGAACGCCTCGATGCCGTAGCGCTCCCTGAACTGCTCCACGATCGTGCTGGCCGTCGGCGCGGCGTACACGACGCGCAGCTGGTTGTCGCGGTCGTCGGCGCGCGGGTCCTGCTTCCAGGCGAAGTCCATCATCACGCCGACGAAGTTGGTCGCGGTCACGCCGGAGTCGCGGACGTGGTCGATCCAGCGGCTGGCGCTGAACTTGGGGCGCACGACGGCGCGGCCGCCCGCGACGATGACCGGGTAGACGGCCATGAACGTCGCGTTGCCGTGGAACAGCGGCGTGGTCGTCAGGTAGACGTCCTCGGGCGTGAGCCGGCACAGGGAGACGACGATCTGGGCGAAGAAGTACAGCTGCGACTGCGGCATGGCCACGCCCTTGGACGGGCCGGTGGTGCCGGAGGTGTAGAAGATCGCGCCCAGGTCCTGCGGGCGGACCTGCGGGAGCTCGGCCTTCTCGGCCGCCTCGAGCTCCTCCCACTCGGCGGCCTCCCAGCCGTGCTCGCGCAGCAGGTCGACGGCCTTGTCGCGGATGCCGGCGCCGGAGTCGATGACCCAGAACTTCTCGATGCCACGGGCGTGCTCGGCCACCGCGACCCACCGCTCGGCCATCACGTCGTCGATGACGGCGTAGCGCGCCTGCGCGACGTCGAGCTGGTGGCGCAGGAACTCGCCCTCGTAGTTGGTGTTGATCGGCACCTCGACCAGACCGCCGAGGGAGATGCCCCACCAGGTGCGGACGAAGCGCGAGGAGTTGTAGGCCATGAGGACCACCCGGTCGCCCTGGGCCGCGCCCGCGGCGTACAGCGCGGAGGCGATGCGCTCGGAGAAGTCCAGCGCCTCGGAGTAGGTCCAGGTCTGCTGCTCCTCGGGGGTGTCGAGGCAGACGGCGTCCGGTCGCTCGGCGGCGTGGTGGCGCAGCACGTGGCCGAAGGTCCAGGTCTCGGGGTCCGGGAACGTCGGGACGAGGTCCTCGTAGTACTGCATGCTCAGGCCTCCGCGGGCGCCGCGAAGGCCGACTCGTCGATGGTGGTGCGCGGCTCGAGCGCGAGCATCGCCGGCACGACGTCCTTGCCGAGGCGCTGGATGGCCGCGACGGTCTCGTCGCCGTCCATCGTCGGCCACTGCGGGCGCAGCAGCAGCGGGTCGACCGGGAGCTTGTGCACGTAGTCGGTGAGCGTGGCGACCACGTCGTCGGGCGTGCCGATGACCGCGTGGCCCGAGACCGCCTTGGCGAACTCGTTCTGCAGGTCCTGGTCCTTCATGACGTCGAGGCCCTTGTTGGCGTAGGTCAGGTAGCGGCCCTGCGCGACGCGGGCGAACTCGACGATCGCCTCGTCACGCGAGTCGGCCACTAGGCAGTTGCGGCGCAGCGGCTGCGGCGTGAACTCCTTGCCGCGTGCGGCGAAGCCGTCCATGACGATCTGGTGCCGCTCAGCGATCTCGTGCATGGGCGTCTCGGGCGGGCAGGCGTAGGCGTCGCCGTACTTGGCGCAGCGCTGGACGCCGGGGATGGCGTGGGCGCCGATCCAGATCGGCGGGTGCGGGTCCTGCACCGGGTGCAGGTGCGGGCGGACGTCCTCGAGGTGGAAGTACTTCCCGTGGTGAGTGACCTCGTCCTCGGTCCACAGCCGCTTCATCAGCTCCAGCGACTCGTCGAAGCGGCCGGCACGCTGCTTGTAGGGGATGTCGAGGTAGTCGAACTCCTCGGGCCGGTAGCCGAGCCCGGCGCCGAAGACGAGCCGGCCCTCGGTGACCACGTCGAGCGTCGCGATCTCCTCGGCCAGCATCACCGGGTGGTAGAGCGGCGCGATCATGATCTGGGTGACGAGCTTGACGTCGGGGTCGACCTCGGCCGCCAGGCGGGCCAGGAGCGGCACCGGCTGGAGCCAGCGCAGCTCGCCGTACAGGAAGTGCTGGCCGATCGCGATGTAGGTGAAGCCGTTGGCCTGGGCGGCCTCGACGATGCGGAGCACGTCCTTGAACTGCTGAGCCGGGGTCACCGACTTCGGCACGTCGCTCAGGAGCAGACCCATCTTGACCATGCTGTTGTCCCTCGGTTCCTGGAGTCACGGGCGGCCGTGCCGCTCACGCCATAACCATCATATTGATGCTCATGGATTCGTCAATGTGTCGGCGTGGTGAACGCCGACGGCTCGATGGTCGTCCGCGCCTCCAGCTCGCGTACGCCGGGCACCACGTCGCGCCCGAGCCGGCGGATCGCGGCGCACACCTCGTCAGCCGACATCGATGGCCACCCCGGCCGCCACACGATCGGGTCGACGGGCAGGCGGGTCGCGAGGTCGGTCAGCTGGGCGACCACCTCGTCGGGCGTGCCGATGACCGCGTGGTCGGCGACGGTGTCGAGGAACCGGCGCTCGAGCTCGCCGAGGTCCATCGCGTCGAAGCCGGTCTGGGCGTAGGCCACGTAGCGCCCCTGCGCAACCCGGGCGAACTCCGCGCGCGCCTGCTCGGTGGTGTCGGCGACCATCCCGTTGCGGCGCACCGGCTGGGGCGTGAACGCCTTCCCGCGCGCGGCGAAGCCGTCCATCACGACCTGGTGCCGCTCGGCGATCTCGGCCACCGTCGCCTCCGGCGAGCAGGCGTAGGCGTCGGCGTACCGCGCGGCCCGGCGCACGCCGGGGAGCGCCTGGGCGCCGACCCAGATCGGCGGGTGCGGGTCCTGCACCGGGCGCAGGTGCGGTCGCACGCCCTCGAGCTGCCAGTGCCGGCCGTGGTGGGTGACCTCGTCCTCGGTCCAGAGCCGCGGCAGGAGCTCGAGGATCTCGTCGAAGCGGCTGGCGCGCTGCTTGAAGGGCACGTCGAGGTGGTCGAACTCCTCGGGTCGGTAGCCCAGGCCGCAGCCCCAGGTGAACCGTCCCTCGGTCACCACGTCGAGGGTGGCGAGCTCCTCGGCCAGCAGCACCGGGTGGTAGAGCGGCGCGACCATGATGTTGGTGGCGAGCCGCACGTGGGGGTCCACGTCCGCGGCCAGGCGCGCGAGCAGCGGGACCGGCTGGAGCCAGCGCAGCTCGCCGTACAGGAAGTGCTGGCCGATCGCGATGTGGGTGAAGCCGGCCTCCTGCGCGGCCTCGACCATCCGCCGCACCGCGTCGAAGTGCTCGGCGGGCGGCAGGGAGGTCGGGACGTCGCTGAGGTGGACTCCCATCTGGACCATGCGCTCAGGCCTGGCCGGCGACCGCCGGCGCCACCGCCGGCAGCCCGCCGCCGTCCCACCCACCGTCGACGGGCAGGACGACACCACTGATGTAGCGCGCCTGCTCGGAGACCAGGAAGGTCACGGCGTGGCCGATGTCGTGCGGGTGCCCGACGTGGCCGAGCGGGATGCGGGTCAGCGCGAGCTCGTTGGACAGCCGGCCCGAGGCTATCATCGCGCGCTGCATCTCGGTCTCGATGGTCCCGGGCGCGACGGCGTTGACGCGGATGCCGTCCGGACCCCACTCCATGGCCAGGGAGCGGACCAGGCCGTCGACCCCGGACTTGGAGGCGCAGTACGCCGCGCGCGCGGCGAACCCCTGGTGGGCGGCGATCGAGGAGAGCATCACCATGCTGCCGCCGCTGGACAGGTGCGGACGCGCGGCCTGGGCACCGCGGAAGACCCCGCGCAGGTTGACCCCCAGGACGCGGTCCCACTCCGCCACGTCGTAGGTCACGGTCTCGCCCGGCGAGGCGACGCCGGCGTTGAACACGACCGCGCGCAGACCGTCGCCCCGCGCCGCGGCCTCCTGGCAGGCACGGTCCACGACGGCCGGGTCGGTCACGTCACCGACGAGGCCGAGGTGGCCCTCGCCCTCGAGGCCCAGGTCGGTCACGGACTCGTGCAGGTCGATCCCGACGACCGTGTGCCCAGCGCTCGCGAGGCACTCGGCGATGCCCTTGCCCAGACCCTGCGCGGCTCCAGTGACCACCACTCCGTTGGGCCGTCCGCTGGGCATCGCGCTCCTCCGCTCAGGCCCACCACGAGGCTGGCGGGCCGGGTCCCGCGACGCTAGCATCGGCGTGCTTACTCTGACAATGATGCGCCTTGATTGGAGCCCCGTGGATCTGGACCTCGCCACCACCACGACCCTCGCCACCTCGCCCGAGGAGCTCGCCCGGCAGGTGCGGAGGCTCGCGGACACCGAGGCGGTCCGCGCGCTCAACGCGCTCTACTCCGTCGCGGTCGACGACCACGACCTGGCCACGGTCGTGCGCTGCTTCGCCGCGGACGGCACCTTCACCCGCGCCGGCGTGACCTACCGGGGCCACGACGAGCTGCGGCCGTTCTACGCCTCGATGATGGACCGCTACGTGACCACCCTGCACGTGTCGCACTCGCACGTCCTCGATCTCGACACCCATGCCGGCAGCGGCACCGGCCTGGCCACCGGCCACGGCGAGCTCGCGCTCGAGGGCCGGCTGCTCATGACCGCCTTCCGCTACGACGACCGCTACGTCCGGCTCGAGGACGGCCGCTGGGTCTTCGCCGCCCGTGACCTGCGCTCGATGTACGTGATGCCGATCGAGGAGATGCCGCACGGCTTCGCCGACTCCCGCCGGGTCCGGATGCCCGGCGCGGAGCCTGCCCAGGCCGCGATCCCCGAGACGCTGCCCACCTGGACGACGTACCGCGACCTCCTCTGAGCCTCAGCCCTTGCCGACGTGGGCGTAGCTGCCCTCGGCGGCCGGCAGCACGAGCTGGCGCTGCACGCGGATCTTCTTGTGCGCGAGCCGCAGCTCGCCGTCCACCTCACGGTGCACGTCGTCGTACACCCCGATGACCACGCGGGTCCGGCCCTCCTCGAGCATCGTGGCCTCGAAGTAGGCGTGGGTCACGACGTCGTCGCCGTCGCGCTCGGCCAGCACGTTGGTGACCACGTGCTTGCACACCGGGATCTCGAGCGCGTTGTGCGCGCGGTAGACGTCGAGGAACGCCTCGACCCCGTCCTCGGTCGGGTGGTCACCGCGCGTGATCTGGATGTCGTCGGTGGCCATGGCGCGCAGCGCGTCGAGGTCGCCTTCGTCGACCGCGCGGGCGTAGCGGTAGTAGAGACGGGCGCTCTGGGCGCCCAGGACGCCGAGGTCGGTCGTGGTGTCGTGGCTCATCGGGCTGTCTGTCCTCCGTCGACGGGAATGGTCGCGCCGGTCACGAAGCCGGCGTCGTCACTGGCGAGGAACGCGACCACGCCGGCGATCTCCGCCGGGGTCGCGGGCCTCTGCAGGGGGATGAGGGCGATGAACGCCTCCATCAGGTCGGCCATGTCCGCACCGGGGTCGCGGCCGAAGAACGTGGGGAGCATCGGGGTGTCCACCGGGCCGGGGCAGATCACGTTGACCCGCACGCCGTCCGGCCCGCCGACCAGCGCCAGCGCGCGGGTGTACGCCGTGAGCGCTCCCTTGGTCAGCGAGTAGAGCGGACTGAACGGCGAGCCGACGAGGGCCGCGGTCGACGCGGTCATCGAGATCGAGCCCAGGCGGTCGGCCTTCTTGACCAGCTCGTAGCCGAGCGAGGCCACGTAGAAGGCCTGCTTGACGTTGACGTCGATGGCCAGGTCGAAGTCGGCCTCGCTGACGTCGAGGCCGCCGGCCCCGGGCATGCCCACCTGGTTGTGCAGGACGTGGAGCTTGCCGTGCTCGGCGTCGATGTGGGCGTACAGCGCGCGCAGCGCGTCGGTGTCGGTGGCGTCGAGCGTGACGGCCTGCGCGGCGTCGCCGATCTCCTCCGCCACCGCCGCGGCGCCGTCGGCCGACAGGTCCGCGACGTAGACGTGCGCACCCTCCTCGGCCAGCCGCAGCGAGGTCGCCCGCCCCATCCCGGACCCGCCGCCCACGACGAGCGCCACGCGCCCCTCGAGGCGCGCTGGTCGTGGGGTCACGCGCCGCCGCCGCCCAGTCGCCGGGAGGGCACCTCGGGTCCGAGCGCGGAGAAGAAGCCGACCAGGAACGCCGACGGGTCCAGGCTGTCGCTGACCGCGATCAGGGGTTCGCGGCCGGCCGCCGTGGCCTCGGCGCGCTCCCGGCGGCCGTGGAGGAACTGCTCGTAGGCGCGGGCGACCCGGTCGTCCTCGATCGCGTAGAGAGCGAGGTAGCGGTAGGGCACGTCGGGCGCGCCCTCGAGGTCGGCGAGCTCGAAGCGCTGGGCCGCCGCGAAGCCGTCGAGCTTGTCGATGGTCTCGCGCATGTGCACGTCGTACCACGCGTGGAACTCGGCCTCCCGGCCGTCCTTGGCGTTGCTCAGCACGAGCATGAGGTGCTGGGGCACGGGGTCAGACAACCTTGTGCGGGCGGGCCGGCTCGGTGTCGAGGCCGCGGCCGTTGCCGGGGATCTTGCGCTGGTCGTGACTCGTCGGCTTGGCCTCCGGGACCACCTCGAACACCACGCGGTGGGGGCTGTCGAGCAGCGCCCGCCACTGGTCCGGGCCCTCGGGTTGGAGGCGGTGGGTGAACTCGTGCAGGAACCAGTCGAGGGTCTCCCGGTCCCGGTGCACCACCACGCGGCCGCGGACCGCGACCATCCGGCGGCCGGGCAGCGCACCGGCGCTGGAGACGATCACGGTCACCCGCTCGTCGCGGTCGGCGGCCTTGACGTGCCGGCGCCCCTCGACCGCGGTGAGCCAGAAGCGGCCGTCGACCCAGATGAAGCTCATGATGACGCCGGTCGGCCAGCCGTCCGCGGTGCTGAAGACGAAGCTGCACTCGGTCTGGGTGGTGAGCAGCTCCTCCTGGGCCTCGTCGTCGAGGTGGGTGCCCTGGAGCTTCTCGAGGTTCTTGGTGCCGAGCTCGCCGCTCATCGCCCGCCTCCCGGTTGTGAGCAAAACCATGATGTTCATGAGCATGATTACCGACTACAGTCGGGACCGCAAGAGTCCGCAACCCGGAGGTACGCATGCCTGAGGCCGTGATCGTCGACGCCGTCCGCTCGCCGATGGGGAAGGGCAAGCCGGGTGGCGCGCTCTCCGGGCTGCACGCGGTCGACCTGCTCAGCCAGACCCTCGCCGCGCTCGTGCAGCGCACGGGCATCGACCCGGGCACGGTCGAGGACTTCATGGTCGGCTGCGTGACCCAGGCCGGGGAGCAGTCCGGGACGCCGGGCCGCCAGGCGTGGCTCGCCGCCGGCTACCCGGTCCACGTCCCGTCGGTGACCATCGAGCGCAAGTGCGGCTCGGGGCAGCAGGCGCTGGAGTTCGCGGTCCAGGGCGTGGTCGCTGGCACCTACGACATCGTGGTCGCCGGCGGCATCGAGTCGATGAGCCGGGTGCGCATGGGGGTGAACCGGCTCGACCAGGACCCGCAGGGCCCGACGGTGCGCGAGCGGTTCCCCGACCTGGTCCCCCAGGGCGTCTCGGCCGAGCTGGTCGCCGAGAAGTGGGGCCTGTCGCGCCAGCAGCTGGACGAGTACGCCGCCCGCTCCCACGAGCTCGCGGCCGCGGCCGCCGACTCCGGTGGCTTCGACGACGAGATCGTCACCATCACCACCCCCGACGGCACCAAGGTCACCGCCGACGAGTCCATCCGCCGCGGTACGACGGCCGAGAAGCTGGCCGGTCTCGACGCCGTCTTCGGCACCGAGGAGAACCGGGCCAAGCTGCCGCACATCGACTGGAAGGTGACCGCGGGCAACGCCTCGCAGATCACCGACGGGGCGGGCGCCGTACTCGTGATGAGCGCGGAGCGGGCCGCGGCTCTCGGCCTCCGGCCCCGGGCCCGGGTGGTCGCGTCCTCGGTCGTCGGCGACGACCCGACGCTCATGCTCACCGGACCGATCCCCGCCACCGCCAAGGTGCTGGAGCGCTCGGGGATGAGCATCGACCAGATCGACGCCGTCGAGATCAACGAGGCCTTCGCGCCGGTGCCGCTCGCCTGGCAGGCGGAGTTCCCCGTCGAGATGGCCAGACTGAACCCACGTGGCGGCGCGATCGCGCTCGGGCACCCGCTGGGCGCCTCGGGCATCCGCCTGTTCACCTCCCTGCTGAACCACCTCGAGCAGACCGGCGGCCGCTACGGCCTGCAGTCGATGTGCGAGGCGGGCGGCATGGCCAACGCGACGATCTTCGAGGTGCTCCGATGAACCTGACCCACGCTTCCGCCCTCGTCACCGGCGGGGCCTCCGGCCTCGGCCTGGCCACCGTGCAGCAGCTCGTCGACCGCGGCGTGCACACGACGATCGTCGACCTGCCCTCCTCCGACGGCGAGGCGGTCGCGGAGAAGCTGGGCGACCTCGCGTCGTTCTCCCCCTCCGACGTCCGCGACGAGGAGGGCGTCGACCGCGCCCTCGACATCGCCACCAGCAAGGCGCCCTTGCGCGTGCTCGTGCACTGCGCCGGTCGCGGCGGCACCGTGCGCCTGGTCAACAAGGACGGCAGCCCGGGCGACTACGACCTCTACCGCGAGATCGTCGACATCAACCTGGCCGGCACCTTCAACGTGCTGCGCCTCAGCGCCGCCCGCATGTCCGCCAACGAGCCGGTCGACGACGAGCGCGGCGTCTGCGTGCTCACCGCCTCGGTCGCCGCGTGGGAGGGCCAGATCGGCCAGATCCCCTACGCCTCGGCCAAGGCCGGCGTGGTGGGCATGACCCTGGTCGCCGCCCGCGACCTGTCCCGCGCGCTCATCCGCGTCTGCTCGGTCGCCCCCGGCGTCTTCGACACCCCGATCCTCAACCGCTTCTCCCAGGAGATCAAGGACGGCCTGGCCGCCCAGATCCCCCACCCCGCCCGCCTCGGCCGGCCCGAGGAGTTCGCCGCCACGGCTATGCACATCGTGGACAACGCCATGCTGAACGGCGAGACCATCCGCCTCGACGGCGCCATCCGGATGACCCCTCGATGACCGACACCCAGGCACCTGCGACGGAGAACGTCACCACCGAGGTCGTCGACGGCGTCCTCGTCGTCACCATCGACCGGCCCGAGGCCCGCAACGCGATCAACACCGCCACCGCCGTCGAGATCGGCGCCGCGATGGACCGCCTCGACGACGACCCGACCCTCGTCGCCGGCGTCCTCACCGGTGCGGGGGGCACCTTCTGCGCCGGCATGGACCTCAAGGCCTTCCTCGCCGGCGAGAAGCCCTCCATCCCCGGCCGCGGCTTCGCCGGCATCGTCGAGGGCCCGCCCGCCAAGCCGATCATCGCCGCCATCGAGGGCTACGCCCTCGCGGGCGGGTTCGAGATCGCCCTGGCCTGCGACATGATCGTCGCCGCCGAGGACGCCAAGTTCGGCCTCCCCGAGGTCAAGCGCGGCCTGGTCGCCGCCGGCGGCGGCCTGATGCGCCTCCCCGAGCGCGTGCCGTACCACCTGGCCATGGAGTGGTCCCTCACCGGCGAGCTCGTCCCCGCCACCCGCGCCCACGAGGTCGGCTTCGTCAACCGCCTGACCCCGAAGGGCGGAGCCCTCGACGCCGCCCTCGAGCTCGGCCGCGCCATCGCCCAGAACGGGCCCCTCGCCGTACGGGCCACCAAGCGCGTGATCGTCGAGTCCCCCGGCTGGACGCGCGAGGAGATGTTCGACAAGCAGCGCGAGATCACCCTCCCCGTCCGCGAGTCCGAGGACGCCCGCGAGGGCGCCACCGCCTTCAAGGAGAAGCGCGCCCCCCAGTGGAAAGCCCGGTAGAGACATGACCCGCATCCCACCCGCCAGCCCCGACGTCTATGGACCGCTCTTCGGCGACCAAGCGCCGCTTCGCCAGCAGGTCTACGCCAACGCCCCCGCCATTGCCGGCCCGTACCTGCAGTTCATGAAGGCCCTGCGCGACAACTCCGTCCTCGCGAGACGTCTCGTCGAGCTCGTCCGCCTCCGCATCAGCTTCCACAACCAGTGCCGAAGCTGCATGGCCATCCGCTACGCCGACGGCATCGACGACGGCCTCACCGAGGACCTCGTCTGCAGCCTCGAGAAGCCCCAGGAAGCAGACGACCTCACCCCAGCCGAACGAGCCGCCCTCGCCTTCGCCGACAAGATGGCCACCGACCACCTCCAGGTCGACGACCAGACCTTCAGAGACCTCGCCGCCCACTTCACCGACCAGGAACGCATGGACCTCTGCTTCCAGGTCGCCACCTTCGTCGGCTACGGCCGCCTGGGCTCCGCCCTCGCCATGACCGATGACCTCCCGCAGGAGTACGCCGATCCGGACGCGGTGCTGGCGCCGTGGACGCAAACACCTCAGTCAGTCGTCTGACTTCGTCAGCCTCCCTCCCTCGGCGCCTGCGTCCACGGCGCCAGCACCGCGTCCGGATCGGCGTACTCCTGCGGGAGGTCGTCGGTCAGAGTGATGGATCTGTGACAAGACCAGACGTCTCCGAGTCTGCCGGCGGCGAGCCGAGAAGTGCGGCAAAGCTACTGAGAGTGTCAAGTCGATCGACCGCTTCGCTCTATCGGATTCCGAGGGCGCGGCGGTGTACGGTCCTACCCTTAGCGCGGGATCGAGCATGGGGACTTGGATGTTAGACGAGTCAGCTCTCCTCTTGGGGAGGCTTTCGGACCGGATCAGCCAGCGCCGGCGCCCCTTGGCGCTAATCCTTGGGTCCGCAATCTGTCAGCAAGATGGCAGAGGCGTGACAGGCGTGAAAGGGATCGTGCAGGCTGGACTGGCCCAATTTGGCGATGTCGATCCCGATCAGTCGCTCTTGCGAGCTTTAGAGAGTTCAGCCGTCGACCTCGGCGAGATCTACCGAATCTTCATGGGTCGCTTGATCAAGTTCCGCGGTCGCTCCGCCGCCGACGGGCTCGTACGCGACGCGGTGCTCGCCGCATGGGCTGGAAACGGAGTTCCGACTGGGGACGGCACCGCTGCCGCGGAGAACGCCGATTGGAGTCTGACCGATGGCCTGATCGGGCTCGGCGAGATCATTGCGGCCAACCCCGAGGCATTCTCGGTGATCATAACCACCAACTTCGATCCCCTAATCGAGGTCGCCTTAGCTCGCGCTGGAGTTCAGACTCGTCGTCGGGTCGTAACGGGTGATGCGCCCATTGCCAATGACACGACTGCCTCAGTCGACGGGGTCGTGGAGGTCGTGTACGTTCATGGGTTCTGGCACCAAGCGCCGACCATGCACACGCCCGAGCAGCTGATGTACTCGCGCCCTCGACTACAGACTGCCATAGTCCGGACCATCGGGAACGCAGACGCTCTCGTCGTGGGTTATGGCGGCTGGGACGATGTTGTGACCGGGGCGCTTGAGGCTCTAGCCGTCGACGATGGCGCCACAGCCGAGGTCATGTGGTGCTTTTATGAATCCGACGAGGCCGTTATTCAAGCGCGGCATCGGACTCTCCTTGGCCGCGTCGGTCGATTGATTATTGACGGCCTCTTTCACAGATATTCGGGCATCGACTGCCACGCGTTTTTCCCCCCGCTTAGCCCGAGAGTTGGAGATATATTCGGACGAGGCAGTTCCTGCCGTCCACGGGGCGCCGAAGGGTCTAGTCCTACTTGACGACTCCTTAATCTCAGGCGCCCAAGCTCTTCATTCCGAACAGGACCTGTCGGCGTTCTTCGACGGTCGCGCCCCTGACTGGGCGTTGGCGAGTTCCTCAACCATCCCATCCCTAGATGTCGTAGACCGCATCTGCTCAACGTTAGAGAGTGGTAAGCAATCACGGCCCCGGTGGCTCATGCTCCTCGCTGCCGCGGGCGACGGAAAATCGACCGCGCTGATGCAGGTTGCAT